>NZ_QTMI01000003.1:0-516331 GCF_003603115.1 Coprococcus sp. AF19-8AC
TATCTTTGAACTGCTGCACGAATCAAGGTCATTCTGATAATCAGCGCATTCCAGTTTGACTATCTGTGGCTTCTCCGATTCAACTGGCAATTCTGGTTGAGGGCCAGAGGACCGCATGAATGCTGCAAGTCTCAGCTGCTTGAACCAGTAGTAATACTGATCCTTTGATATGTTATTTTCAGCAAGCCAGTCCTTTGTTTTCATACCGCTGTTCCTGCACTCCTGAATAATCGCAGTCCAGGTCTCTAACTGCTTTTCCCGAATAGCAAGTCGTGTTGCCATAATCTACCTCCAGAATATCTGGATTTTTCGCTCTTATTTTCCAACTAGTTGAGGTAATTATAAAAAAATTCGGGTAAGATGGATAGGTACCAGCTATGGAGCGTTTACGATGACAGAGAGATTCTTCAGGATGCGGGTAAAATCACAGCAGAGATTGCCAAAGCAAAAGCTGAAACTGAATTTGAAAAATATCGTGTTATTCAGGATAGGCTGTTCATGTCTGATTTTGATAAGTACATGTTGGAATTGGAAGAGAATGCGAAGAAGTAGCATGAAACCAGTGATGATGTGGATGGGTTCGGATGAGTAACTTTCAGTTACAAAACATTACACTTTTTAACGATAGCTCAGACCTATCGTTAAAAAGTTCGTGAATATGATTCCAGACACAAATGCAAAAATCGGTAATTCATAAAGTCAACATTTGAACTACAAGGGCTGAACGCTCTGTCTAGAGCCTTCAGCCCAGTTATTATCATAGAAGATCACATTTACAGACTTTTATTTACACACTCTCAAATTGGCTACTAACAAACTATGGTTAGGTACCCCTATTATCCTATGTTTACCAAATAGATTCAGATACTCTGCTTTTACCACCCTTAAGTTGTCTGAAATACACAAATGATCAATCTTTAGATAGCCTCTATAACTAGTTCCATTAATAGGTACTACCTTAATCTCTTTCTTCTTGAGCGATTCGAGAAGTATCTGATAATTAAAGAAGCGCCTAGCGTTTTGCTCTCCATAGTTCTGGCTAATTACGCCGTGGTTTAGATTACCTACTATACATAGATTCTTAGTTTTAATAGAGTCTAGATAATCCAATACACGATCCCACTGCTCTTTTCTACCAATATAGTCCGTATCGTCGCTACCAGCAACCAGTATTTTGATCGAGATGATATCCAATATTAGCCCCTCTTTTTCTATTTGTAAATGAAGCATGTGTGGCTCAGTTAATATATGCAGTATCTTCACTGGATATTCCTTCTTTACCATACACATGATACCCCTCTGAGACGCATCCAGGCCTTTATATGGAATATATCCAGCTGTAGAAAAAGCTTCCATATATTCAGAAGTATTGCATTCCATGTACTCGAGATTACAGTATACATCTGCTTCTAATTTTAGCTGTTCTATTGCAACGTTCTTACTCAAGGAATAGTCTTTGAGCACCTTCCCTAATTTCCTCTCTACTCTTAAGTTCAATGACGTCTCTACGATCTTTAGGTCCATTTTTTTACTCCTTCCGAATAATCTTATTTTTGCTTCTATCGCATTCTACTCTAGCACACCATTTTCGATGTGTCAATAAACGAATATGCACTTATTGCAAAATTTATTGCAGAATTGATATGCCTGTGATATTATATAGAAAAGAGACGAAAGCGAGGTTATTAAATGTTCGAATATAATTTATCTGTCAGTCTATCTGATAATTCTACTCTTAACGATAAAATAATTGATATAATAAAAAAATCTGCAGATAAAGCAAACTCAAAAACAAATGCTTTGAGAAAAGGAAGATTTTTCAAAATAGGTGAGTTAATTGATTCTTCACATATATCAGTACAACTAATATCAGATTCTGAAGTTATTCCTTCAAGAGCTTTGACTGCATTATCTAGATCCATGATTGCTATAGATACCGAAAATATCCTAGAAGAGCATTTTTATCGCGGATGTGTTTTAAAATCAGAGATTATGATGCCTTCTAAAAATGTTAATATTACTAATATATCAGACGTCCAATTACTAACAACATTCACAGAGATGCTATTTGGTCAAACCAACATGAATAATAGGGATAAAAAATTGAGCAGAGAGTATACTGAAAAGATACGTTCAATAATACTCGAATACATTAATCAAAAAACACTAAATGATAATCAGTTCAAAGCGCAATAATTAACTTCTCTCAAAACGAGTGTGTGAATAAAAATCTGTAAATATGAAGAATGTGATAATTGGGGTAGATTATGATATACTATTTGGTTAAGGAAAGCTACAATCCAGATAGAACCTGTTTAATGTTTGAATTCGCGAAAAAACAAACAAAAAAATAAACGATAACAGAAAAGGAGCCCCCAAAAGGGTGCCGAAAGGGAACAAAGTTCAACAGTATATGAAGAAATTACAAGAGATACATATTCTCGAGAGAGAAGGAAGCAACAGAAGTGGACGTTGAATTATAGTTGATGAGAATAAAAAGAAAGATTACTAAGGAGACTAAGTGGACAGAAAAACCGAAGCCCTGAACTACCTGAAACAATACCCCAAGATGGCAAAATGGATGAATACCTGCATTTGTTGCGGTTCCATGGGTTACAATCCGGATATGCCAGACAAGATTACTTCGAGAGATGGCAATGGGGAATATAATACTGTATTTTCAAGAAACATAAAGAAGTATTTTTCTCCGTTGAGAGTAAATGACATGGGGATGTGCGACATTTGTCAAAAATATAGGGAAGAAAATCATTAAGCAACCTGATATGATGAAATTGAGGCTTGCAGCAATAAGCCAAATAGAAAAGGAGAAAAGGCGATGGAATTTATATGTTACCCAAAGTGTTCAACCTGCCAGAAGGCAAAGAAATGGCTGGACGAGAATAAGATCGAATACACGGAGCGCCACATTGTGGATGATAATCCTACATATGATGAGCTTAAGAAATGGTATGGTAGGAGTGGACTTCCGCTCAAGAGATTCTTCAATACGAGCGGCATGCTGTATAAGGAGATGAAATTGAAGGACAAGCTTCCTGACATGAGCGAGGATGAGCAGTTACAGCTTCTTGCGACAAATGGCATGCTGGTGAAGAGACCGCTTGTCGTTAGTGAAGGATTTGTATTGACCGGATTTAAGGAAAAAGAGTGGACAGAGAAAATGTTATAGGGGGTAAATGATGAGTTTTGCATTGTTTCTGGACATAGATGGTGTATTGAATACCCGGACGACAGTTGTGGGGGCTCCTAGTGGAAGAACTGGGATAGACGAGTCCAGAGTGAGACTGCTGAAAAAGGCGTTAAAACAGTTTGGCAAGGCGGAGATCGTTCTGACTTCGGATTGGAAGCTTATGAGAGAAGACGGGGACGACTTCTCATATCTTGTATCTATGTTGGGCAAATTTGGACTAAGCCTGTCTGGAAAGACAACCGATGTCTGGGTTGGCAGAGGTGAGGGCATCCAGAGCTATCTGGCGGAACATCCTGGGATAGATGAATACGTGATACTGGATGACAACACATTTGATTTCTCCAATTATCCTAAGCTTTGGGAACGGCTGTTGTTTACCAATGGCATAGAAAATGCCGAATATGCATCAAAGACACCGGCGATTGAGGCTATGCTTTTTCTGGAAGCAGTTAAGGATTGAAAAGCAACATATGAAAAAACTTAGACCGTCCTAAAAGGGTATTCGTGTGAGACTCTGCGGATCACACCTGCCAGTTGCTCCATAAGCCTTCTTTCTACATCTTCGAAATGAACCCTGCTCATGAGATAGGCATATGAATGCAATGCAATGATAGAAAGCACTGCATCGTGTTGTTCTGATTCATTCAGATTATCAAAGTCTGGATAGGAAAAGGCGAGGTTATTTCTTGCTTCTGTGAGAAAACATTTGTCTATAAATTCGTATATATCCGTGTATTTGTTAAATATTTTTTCTGATTTCAGAAAACGGGTAAATGTATGTTCTGAGTAGTCCAGTGGAAAAGTGGACGTGTAATATCTGCTGAAGAGCAGCTCCAGTCTGGATATAAAAGAGCTGGTGAAAGCTGTCGTGATCACATCCCTCAGTTTGTTGTAATAATTCAGCCATGTTATATATTGTTCTATCTCTGCATAGGAATCACCAGAAAAAAGCTCGTTTACCAGGATGGGAGCCATCTTGTTCTTCATGATAGTTATAACAGCATTCTCATCAAGCTTTAGTTCGTCGCAGCACGTCTTTACTGTAAAATTTCTTACCTCATCAAATCCGAGCAGGTAGTTGGGATCCACATTGTATAGATCACATAGATCCACAAATTCATCAAGTGAAGGGAGCCTTTCCATCTTTTTACTTTCGAAATTGGACATGGTGGAACGACTGCCGAGGTTTATGGATTCACATACCTTCTCCTGTGTCATACCTATACCTTTTCTTGATTTACTTAAACGATTCTTAAATTCGATAAAATTGTTGGCATGTGTGTCACTCAGACTGTGCTTCCCCATATATATAATTTCCTCCCTTGATTTTGATTATTCTTGGTGTAATGTCGATGCATTTAAATTAGCTTTTTATAGATTATATCACTAGTGACACAAATATAATACATTAATAATAAGAAAAGTGATAAAAATGTGTCAAAAGATGTGTACAGACAAACACATTGAAATGCAGTAAGCTAGAATAAGCATTGAGTAATACATTTGAAAAGGAGAAATTGGCTATGAATATGAATAAATCAAAGGCGAAGAAGATGTGTGTGGATTATATGAAACAGCACACACTGGAATTTCATGAGTGCTTAAATACAGATAATGGTAGTACATGTATAGTAGTGGCACTGCCACATTGCTATGATTGTCCGGACAAAAGGCTTGAGGCGGAGCTGTCTTTTTACGATTCATGCATTGAGGCGAGAGTTTTCTATAGTCAGAACGCAGCTTCCTGGGTGGAGAAATCAACTAATAAGGATGCCCTATACAGGCTTATGAACTTTATCAATGCCAGGGTCTGGCCTCAGAGTCACGATGGAGCAGATGGAACATTATATAGTGCAAATTGCCTGATATGTCCGCGTATCTATGTTACAGAGGATGACAGCTATGATATAACTGCGACAGCGATGATCGATTATAATATATGCGATATGGCACCGCTGGAGGTTATGGATGCGGTTACGGTGTCGATGCCACAGATATTGAATGAGCTTAGCGCTCCTATATTTCTTTTGGTGCTGGGCAAGATAGACGTTGAGACCGCAATGCAGCTTGTTCGGGAGAAATTTGGTATGGAGTGATTGACAGATTTAATCGAGGAGGGCGGAAACATAGTATAAAGAAATATAGCATAACAATCACAAAGTGTCAGGTGCAGATGAACGAGAGATGAAAGGAAGCGTTAGATGAGAAAAAATTTATATCTTTCTGAATTAGGCATTTCAAGAGCGATATATGCTGGGAATTTTGTTACTGAGAAAAAAAGATATAGAATGTATCAACGATATAAATATGGATTTGATTACCGAGATATTTTTAACCTAGATGCATCTTTTGCTGAATGGCTCTATTCACATATGCGCATGTACAGAGAGAATAGTATTCATGATGAAGAATTGCATACTGTTATATTTGAGGGAAATGAATTTTCTATCGGGGAAGCTATAGATTGGATCATACAAAAGACCGGTGAATATTTGCGGTATAAGTACTATTTGGATACACATTTTGACTATGTAGCCCGACATCCGTTTAAAGGGAAAATGCTTTGCAGGTTAAATCCATCTATCAGAAAATATTTAGAGGATTATGATTGGTCTGAAGAAAAGGAGCATGAGGTCGAGGAAGATTACATTAAGGCGGGGAGACTTTTTCTAGAAATAATGGGATACTGCTGGCTGTAATTGGACACACAAGTAATAGAGGGAGGAACTTTTATATTGTACGTGCGAAAGGAGAATAAGAGAATGGGGAAAGATTTTATCGATGAATTTATACCGTCAAAAGATACAAGAGCTTACCTGAATAGCATTCATTATGAATTCACGGATTTGGAGAAGGCAACGATTGTTGCAAACCATATTATGATTTCATATGAAGAAAAAGTAAAATGGCTAAATAATTTTATGCACCAAATATCTGATGACGCGTTAACAGATAGAATATCAAAGGCATTAGAGAATTTATCTTATAATGAATCTTTTTTTGACTTTGTATTTATTCCACATGACTTTCGACATGGGGATATTGTAAGATGCCTCTATGGTGACTGGAATACAACTGAGTTTTGTGAAAAAGTAGGAATAATTCTCAATTATTCTGATAAAGAATATGAGTTCTATAAAAGTGTTAAAGGGGATTATTCAGATGTTCAGGTTTGTGTAGATATTAAATTTGACGGAGCAGCTTATCAGGGAGAGTTTGAACACGAGCACATTAATCCAATATACATTGAGCGTATAACTTTAAATGAAAAAGATGAAAGAAGGGCATATCTCAATTACCTTACGAATTTATATAGCAAAAAGGATGCTATGGGTGAAACCGATAATAGTAAGCCTGAATATGCGGGTGGTTCTGATGATTTATTAGAGCAAAGATATCTTGGCAATTATATCCCGGTTCAAGATGAGGCTACTGGTAAATGGTGTGTGCAGATGGGATATGGTTTTGAAAGTGGAGATGTAAATTATATTGCAACGGAGTTCTCTGGAATGGGGTTAATATATCATTTGATGTATAATGGCGAGATGGATCACGTCCATGGATTCGATAGCGTGTTAGCTATGGTTTTGCAAGATCCGGAACATGTAGATATCGTAACGGACTATGGTGAATATTCAGAACAGGCAATCCAAATGGTGAAAGGAATAAAGAGGACAGTGGCATTTGTACAATCACATCACAGACCTATGACCAACGAAGAACTACGTAAAAATAGATTAGAGATAAAGAATAAATGAGAAAATAATTATGGGAACAAATGAAGATTTGCCAAAGATGCTGATGCCTGTTTAATAATCGAGTATTCTGGTGACGCTGAAGAAAAGGACATCTTTCACATGGGTGTAAAGACTGGAAACATTATAGAGATAGATAAAAATGGCAGAGACGAACTATACTACCCCCAATCTACATTGAGAGCCTGGTATGATGATATGAAGGAAAGATTGCTGGAAGATTATTATAGTGGTAGGGGGCATATACATGTATCATTATATTATTGCTGATATACACAATTCGATAAAAGAGTTTAATAGTATAATAGACCAGATAGCCCCCTCAAGACAGGATGAAATCGTCCTGCTTGGGGATGTCTTTGATCGCGGAGGGGAGAATTCAGATCCGGTTGGCGTTTACTTTAGCATTTTGCGGCTAAGCATGAATGTAAACGTGAAGTGGGTTCGAGGCAATCACGATCACATGCTCGCGGAGTATATTTATTCTTACTATGGTGGAAAGAAGAGATGCAATATACCACCATATCAATACAACTCGTTTGATCTGATGAAGGATAGACTTGCTCCAGTGGACATGCTGGACTTGGCTGATTTGATAAAGGGGCTGCCCCTGCAGATAGAGATCAATATTGGATCAAAGAAATATCTTCTTGCGCATGCCATGACATTTGATCCAGCACTTGTAGAACAGGATGATACGTTGTATCTGGAAGGTCTTTATGACATGGAAGAGTATTGGCGCCAGGGCGTGAAAGGGTATGTATCACTTGTAGGCCATACAGATTCAAGCTACCAGTATAACAATTCACATGGTAGATATCTTGATGGACAACATTCAATTTGGACGAATGATTTGGAAAATGTGTACATGCTGGATTGCGGATGTGGCTTGCCAAATGGGAGGCTGGCCTGCATATGTTTGGAAACAGATGAGAGATTCTATGCATGAATTGGGCAGTCAAGAGGTTAATAATAAATGAGGAAATACATATGGGAAAAAAGATAAATATCGAAGCGAGTGATGAACCTTGTATGTTCCAGTTCTTTAAAAAGTATATACACCAGACAGACAAGAACGAATTTTATTGTGATAACAGGGTTGTTGATATCAGTAACCCTAATCCGGGAGTAGTTGTTGATTTTAAAAATATTGATCACACTTATGAAGTATTTGCAGTACTTGGAAATTATTGGGGAGGATGGAACTCTACGCCGACAGCAGCAGAGATGTATAATAGAGCTAAGGAATGGGAAGAGCGATTTGGCACGGAGATAGTTGGATTATCATATAACAGCGTTGATTTTGCATTGAACCGAAAGCTATCTGATATAGAAATAGAGGATTTGATCAAAGAATGTGAGGATATTCAGGCAGATGCGGCTTGTAGTGGCGGATATGAAGAAATGCAAAAAATAATAAGAGAAAAAGGCGAGCTTCATATATGGTGGGATTAATATTATAAATATTGGGGAGGCGATTTAAGTGGCTACATATGTTATTTCAGATATACACGGAATGTACAGTAAATTTATCGAGCTTTTGAATAAGATCAAGCTGAAGGATACGGACACTCTGTATATTCTGGGCGATGTTCTGGATAGGGGGCCAGATCCGATCAAAACATTGCTCAAGATAATGAGCATGCCAAATGTGATCAGCATGCTTGGCAATCATGAGGATATGGCGCTTGACTGTCTTAAGTTTTTTATGACTACTGAGATAACGGAGCAGTCGTTGGCTGGAGTATCTGAGGAGATGCTGGAGAATCTGGTAACCTGGCAGTATAATGGCAGCAAGACGACTATAGACGGGTTTCGGGCACTGGACAGAGCGAAGCAGCAAGAGGTCATTGACTTCATAGAGGATATGCCAGAGATAGAGGAGATATCGGTAGCTGGACAGAAATATCTACTTGTGCACGGCGGACTTGGGGACTTTTATCCGGGCAAACCTATCGAGGATTACACGATCGAGGAACTTATCTGGGCAAGGGCGGAGTATGATATTCAGTATTTTGATGACACTTATGTTGTTACAGGCCATACCCCAACACAGGGAATACCGGGTAATCCCAGACCTGGATACATATACAGACAGAATAATCATATCGCCATCGACTGCGGTGCGGTGAGAAGAAGCGGGCGGCTTGCGGCGATAAGGCTTGATGACGGCAAAGAATTTTACACAGGAGACTGATGTTCAAGAGAACAGGGAGGAGTGCTTATGAGGATATATTGTATGAGTGATATTCATGGCTGCATAGCTGAATTCGTGGATGCTTTAGCTTTGGTGTGGGATCACCTGGATGAGCCTGATACTATGCTTTGCCTGCTTGGGGACTATATTCATGGAGGTGCAGATGGTTATGCAGTCCTGGATAAGATAATGAATCTGCAGAAGAAATATGGTCCTGATAAGGTAGTTGCTCTTATGGGTAACCATGAGGAATTTGTTCTTCTGGGAGACTCGAGTATAAACCGGCTGATCGGTGTCTTTGATGACGATGCAGATGATGCCCGGGAATGTGATGATGACAGATATATAAGATGGATCGAGAATCTTCCGAGGTATTTTACAGAGGGCAACACGATATTTGTCCATGCTGGCATTGATGAGGAAGCCGGTGACATGTGGGAATGGATGACCAGCGAGGACACTTATGTCAACAAGTATCCGGCGGAGACCGGGAAGATAGAAGGACTTGATATGAAGGTCGTAGCCGGACATGTTGGCACAGCAGAGATCTCCGGGGATTCCAGATTTCATGATATTTACTATGATGGCGAATCGCACTATTATATAGATGGAGCCGTGCTGGACAGCGGCATAATTCCGGTCCTTCTAGTTGATACTGATGAGGACAAATATTACAAAGTCACAGAGTCTGGTGAATGGCTTGTACAACCATTTACTACTTAGTCCTTTCCCTTAAAATACAAAGGCGCACAGTTCCGTTGGGAGCTTGTGCGCCTTTGTACATTCATTTGCTGAGAACAATATAGCACGGCGGGAGTGAAAATCGAATCTAAGATATTGCAGTAAAGGTGGATATGTACTACAATATCCGAAAAGTCGGAAGTGAAACGGGGGTACATTGTGAAGGTATATGAGAAGATATTTGCAAGGCTTGACGAACTGAATATGAGCCAATCAGAGCTTTCGAGAAGAACGGGGATTTCCACCAGCACGATAAATGACTGGAAAAAGAAGAAGATCAATCCACAGGCGGATAAGCTGGTTGCTATCTGTAGGGCATTTGATATGTCGCTGGCAGAGCTGCTTGGCGATGATGAGACGGAGAACAGCAGTGTTGATTATAGTGCCGAGGAGAGATATCTGATCGAGTGTTATCGCAGGTCGGATGACCAGGTGAGAAAACATATGCTTAGATATATGGAGCTCATTGACAATGTTGAGCCAAATGAGATGAAGACACCACAGAGGAATGTTGCCGTTATACAGGATGTGGATGGGAATAATATTGTAGTTATCAATGATATTATTTTTAAAGGAAAACGATCCATAACATGGTCTGATGTTGAGAAATATCTGCGCCGGTATGTGGGAGAGTTTTATTCTATAGCAGAGACTGGAGATATAGTTTATATTGGTACGGATCTGCCAGATGAGTATACAGGATCTAATTACACAAAACATATTAAAGGGACAGTGGCAAAAGCAAAGGCAAATGCGGCTCAGGCAATTCCGGAGATCATTGAAATAGCAACATCCAAAACAGTGGAAGAAAATAAAAAAGAGAAACATAGCCGTAATGCTAAAAATGGATGGTATAGATATGATACCAGATTTGCGTTACCGGTTTACGATGAAAGTGGTGAGGTTGAGCGATACAATGTGTTTAGTGCAAGATTATTGATCAGACATGCCGCTTCTGGGAAAATGTATCTGTACGATGTTTTAGAAATAAAAAAAGAAACGAGCAAGCCTTGTCAGGTGTAAAACCCTACCCAGTAGAAAACCCATTTCTTAATAAGTAAAGAATAAATCATGCTAAAGAAAAAGTCAACAGACATTTGAGGCGGAGGTTTCGGATTTGTAAATATTATTTATTTTAGCTTGAAGAGGCTGGAAAGGACATAGATTGAATTTACAGGAGACATTAAAACACTATTTTGGATATGACAGTCTGAGAGCAGGGCAGCAGGAGCTTATAGATGGAATACTTGCAGGCAGGGATGTACTTGGAATCATGCCAACCGGAGCGGGTAAGTCGCTGTGTTATCAGCTCCCTGCACTCATGATGGGTGCTTCCGGTAAGGGCATAACGATAGTTATCTCACCGCTAATATCACTTATGGTAGATCAGGTTAAGGCACTGAATCAGGCGGGAGTTCACGCTGCGTATATCAATAGTACATTGACAGAAGGACAGATCAGAAAAGCTTTGGAATATGCCGGACAGGACAGATATACACTCATGTATGTTACCCCGGAGAGACTTGGCACTGCGCAGTTTCTGGATTTTGCCGGCAAGGCAAGTCTTGCAATGGTGACAGTTGATGAGGCTCATTGCATATCCCAGTGGGGACAGGATTTCAGACCAAGCTATCTGGAAATAGCGGATTTTATAGATAAGCTGCCAGTGCGCCCTGTTGTGAGTGCGTTTACCGCTACAGCAACAGATATAGTAAGGCGGGATATCGTCCAGAATCTTAGACTTGAATCTCCTGTCACGATTGTCACAGGATTTGACAGACCGAATCTGTTCTTCAAGGTTGTGAACAGGAAAGGCGGACGTGAGACGGACAACAGTGTATTGAACTATGTCAAGAGACATGAGGGAGAGAGCGGGATCATATATTGTGCTACCAAGAAGAATGTGGAGAAGGTACACGAATTGTTGGTGGCACATGGAATATCTGCCGGTCGGTATCATGCCGGATTATCGATGGAGGAGCGCAAGAGGAGTCAGGAGGATTTTACATATGACAGGCTCAGTGTGATGGTGGCGACAAATGCATTTGGCATGGGTATTGATAAGTCAAATGTGAGGTATGTGCTTCATTATAATATGCCGCAGAGCCTTGAGTATTACTATCAGGAGGCTGGAAGAGCCGGACGTGATGGTGAGGAAGCGGAGTGCGTACTGTTCTTCTCAAAGCAGGATATCATGATAAACAAGCGTTTGCTGGAACATAAGGTCAGTTCTGCAAATGCAGGCATAGACGATGATGAACTGCGGGCAAATGACCAGCGGAAGCTGAATCAAATGATACGTTATTGTGAAACGGATCAGTGCCTGAGACAGTATATACTGAGGTATTTTGGAGATGAAAGCCCTTGCACATGTGACAAATGCAGTAATTGTGTTGTGACGGAGGAAGAGACTGAGCAGTCATACATAACTGACAAACGTGCTGTGAAAAAGATGGCGGTGATGGCTGATCTGACAGATGAGGGAATGGAACTGTTTGAACTTCTCCGGGCTGGACGCCTGGAGCTCGCAAGGAAGCAGAATGTGCCGCCATTTATCATTTGTTCGGATAAGACTCTCAAGGATATGTGCATTAAGTTGCCGAGAAACAGTGAGGATATGAAGAACGTATATGGTATGGGAGTGCAGAAGACGGAGAGTTATGGAGAGACATTTGCAGAGATTATAGACGAATTCTGCCTTGCACATACGGAATATGTGGAGAGCATGAAAGCGGAAGCTTTGGATTCTGACAATCCTGGTGACTTAGGGACACAAGGTGTGGAATCGGAAAAGCAGCGCAGAAAAGAGAAAACAGTCAGGAAGAAAGAGTTCTATATTGATCCGAACATGCTTGATGATGTGGAGATCGTCGATGAATGTATTGTTTCTGAGCTGGCGAATCGTATAAATGAACTGAATCAGAAACAGGGAATCACAGGCATGAAAAAGCTGACAGCGGCATTTATCAATGGTCTGCTACAGCAAAATGGCTACATTGAAGAACTGGACATGGATGATGGCAGCAAGACGAAGCGGGTTACCTCAAAAGGGGCGGAGATTGGAATTCGTGAGGAAGAGCGGAAAGCGAAGTTTGGCAGAAGATACTATGCAATCACACATAGCAGGGAGAGCCAGAAGGTGATAATAACTCTGCTTAAGGAGTATTTTTTCACAGGATACGGTGAGGGAATAGTGGAGTGAGAAAAATATTATTCATCTTAAAGGGACCGAAATCGATACGTTTAAAAAGAAAGTGATAGATTACTTTATGATTAACAATAGATTGACAATAATGAGGTATGAAGATAATGGTATTTGAAACTATATACAGTTTGTATGAAAAAGAAGTAGTAAACGAGATTAAGAAATTAAAAACGGATGAAGAAATAAAATTTATTGAAAGAAAAGGAATTATACGAGATATTGTGTTGAAAAGGTTGGCAAAAGCATTAAGTGTGGCTGTATACAGAAATGGAAAGATAGAGGATGTACATGCGGGGGAATGCGAAGGGGAAGACTATTTTAGAGGTATACCGGATAGTTGTATGAAAGCAATTAATATTGATGTTTGTAATAAAATATATACGATGTTAAAACTATTGCTTAGTACAGATGAGGATGATTTTAAGATAGCTAATGCAGTTCTAAGATTCTCAGAGATGTGTGCGTCAGATTGGAATGAACCAGAACTGGATGATAGTATATACAATAAAGAACTGCTTGATTTGTTGTAATCATTTTTAGAAAGAGGATCAGACATATGAAGATAATAAATGCAACACCAAAAGACAAAGAAGAACTGCTCTCGCTCTATCACGCCATGATAGGCGGACCGTGTGAGTGGAGCGAGAATTATCCTGACGAGAATACCATAGCATTTGACCTGAAGAACGAGGATCTGTTTGTTATGAAGAATGACAAGGAAGAGATTGTAGCCACAATATCCATAGATCACGACGATGCTGTTGAGGCACTTACGTGCTGGAGAGCAGATCTGGCTCCATCGGGAGAACTTTCAAGGCTGTGCGTCAGGAAGGATATGCAGGGACAGGGAATTGCGAAGACTATGATGAACTATGCCTGTGATGTCCTGAAAAGCAGAGGCATGAAGGGCGTTCATATACTTGTCAGAGAGGGACATGTGGTGGCGCTTTCGACATACGCCAAGATTGGTTTTGAAACGGTTGGAGAGTGTGATCTTTTTGATAAGCATTTCGTATGTATGGAACGGGGATTCTAAAGAGGTAGATATTGCAAGTTATAGGATGCAGCTGCAGCTATATTGTAATATAATGGTGGTGTATTGTTTGATGAGTTATAGAGATGAGACATTTCTATTATATAAGAATGATGAGCGGAGGTGCACAGAATGATAATTACAATAGGCAGAGAGTGTGGATGTGACGGCGATGAGGTGGCAGCAAGACTTGCCTCAAAATATGGTATAGCCTGTTACACAAAGAAAGAGATAATAAGGCTGGCAAAGGAGAAGGGTGTGTATGACAAATATCCGTTTTTCTTTGGAGAGAAGGCTATAGATTCTATGATGCAGTCGGTGTCAGATGACTTTGTCGTGAAGAGAAGAAAGACCCCGGAGGAGGTACTTGAGAGATTGCTTGACGGACAGGATGGCGTTGTAGTGGGAAGAGCCTCGGACTTTGCATTCAAGAACAGGAACGATGCAGTGAGAATATTCCTGTGCGGAGATAAAGACAGCAGAATAAAGAGGATAATGGACAAGCATGGCATATCAGAATCAAAGGCAAAGAGTATTGTGGAGGAGACTGATGCCAAGCGAAGAAGCTATCATGACTATTACTCAGGAGAGAACTGGGGATATTCAGGACATTATGACCTGTGCCTTGATGAGGCGAAGCTCGGCGTGGACGGCGTAGTGGAGATGGTCGCGGCGTATATGAAGGTAATTGGCAAGTAGAATTGAGACAGATGGCAGGCAGATAGAAGCCGGATAGTGTGAGTTAGTCAGAGAGGTTTCTGACATTATGATTTGAAAGGTATAGATATGGGAGAAAAAGCAACAGGAAAATACAGCCTTTTGGTTCCGGAAGGGAAGTATTCGTTTAAAACACTGAGCCCTGTGACCATGCATGATCTGGGATTGGACATGATATGCAGGCAGTTGTCTGCAAATGAGTCCGAGCAAAATTATATAATGGGCGTTATGTCACGGATATATGCAGAGCCGTCTGTTACAAATTACAGATGTGGCGTGTTTGACGATGTCATAGGGAATAAGCAGCTTCGGGACGATATGATGGAGATCCTTGGGAAGATAAGCTTTCTCAAGGACTATGGCAGCTTTAAGCGTGACTATGATGAGAACTCAGGTATATGGGATCTTATGCACAGACTTGATGAAATTGGAGATTATATAGAGTGTGTGGATTCATTATATTCCAGCCTGAAAGATAGGAATCTGCATTCTGAGGGATTTACAGGCCTTAAGGCGTATGTTCAGAACATATATGAAGATAATGGTTTTAGTGAACTTAAGAAGGATATAGCAGAACTTAAGAAGGTGAGCGGTGAGGTTAGGAGTATAACCATAGGAATCAATCTGAATAACAGATATGAGGCAGATGGTGTCGGCTTGATATCAGTCAACAGCAAGCAGTTTACAAGGGGCGGCGTGCTGAGTAATTTCTACGGACATCTTATGTCCAGAGACAAAATAAATGATAACATTGAGGCAAAGAACGACTATAAATTCCAGCCGTTAGATGCGGTAAATGAAGCACTGTCAAAATTTCAGCAGGAGCTGCAGGGAAGAGTCGTAACCGGGGGCGCAAATAATCTGGCGGCAGGTATGGTGGGAATCCCTGATTCTGACAAATCTAAAGACATTACAAGGTATACAGACAGGGTAGTCACTAAGCTTATAACAAGAATTGTAAAGAGAATGAGGGAGACGTTAAATAAGTATGTGTCGATTACCATAACTGACATGACGGATCTCATCCCGGAGCTTACATACTATATAAGATGGGCTGAGTATATAGAAAAATTGCAAAGCAGAGGTGCGGTATTTTCCAAGGCAAGGGTTGTGAACTCTGCATATCAGCCGGACGCAGGTACATCTAAGGAAGCCAATTCCAAGAGCAGATATTATATGAAGGCTCGTGGCGTATATAATATCAAGCTTGCAGCATTTGATACGGAGGAGTCGGAGCACATAGTGACCAATGATCTGGACTTTGACAGCGAGCACAGAGTGTATATTCTGACAGGAGCAAATAGGGGTGGAAAGACGACCATAACCCAGACGATAGGTCAGCTTTTTGTACTGGCTCAGGGTGGTATATATATCCCGGGTGATGAATTTGAATTTGCTCCTGTGGACTGCGTATTCACGCATTTCCCTGCTGACGAAGACAAGACCCTTGATCTTGGAAGACTTGGTGAGGAGTGCAAGAGATTCAGGGAGATATTTGACGGTGCAAATGATCGCAGTCTCATACTTCTCAATGAGACGTTTTCAACTACGTCATTTGAGGAGGGCTATTATATAGCCAGAGATTCCGTGAGAGCTATTCTGACAAAGGGAACGAGAACGATATACAACACCCATATGCATAAACTGGGCTTTGATGTGGATGAGATGAATGAAGGGCGTACAGAGGGCAAGGTATATTCGCTGATCGTACACAACGAGGGCTCACAAAGATCTTACAAGATCGAGATAGCGCCACCCGCTGGCAGATCATATGCCAGTGACATAGCGGAGAAATATGGTGTTACATATGACATGCTGGTGAATAAAGAAAAATAGTTGGCTGTATGCACTGCTTGTGGATGATATTACAGACGATATGTGGGCAGTTTAGAGTCATATAATATGAATTGTCTACAGTGAAGATATTGGAGGGTATAGGATGACAGAAAAGCATACAGACAAGAGAACAATACTTATAGTGGATGATGACGCTGATCTGTCTATGCTGATACAGGATATGCTGGAGGACAACGGCTATGCTTTTCTGTACGCAGCCAGCATAGACGATGCATATGAAGTGCTGACAGATAACAAATGTGATCTCATACTTCTGGATATCAATCTTCCTGATGGTACAGGTTTCTCATTCTGTAAAGAACTCAGGCATACTTCGCAGGTGCCAATCATATTTGCAAGTGCAAGGACGAGTGAGGATGACAAGGTGAATGGCCTTGATATGGGTGGAGATGACTATATCGCAAAGCCGTATTCACTGAAAGAGCTTATGTCTCGTATCCGTTCGATACTCAGGAGAACTTATGGTGTTGATGACAATAAGTCTGAGATGTTGACCCTGAACACAGACGGGAACGAGATAGAGATCAACAGGCACGCACGGACTGTGAACAGAAACAAAAGTAATGTGGATATGAAGCCGAAGGAATTTGACCTGCTTGTATACATGGCGGAGAACAGAGGCAGGGTATTGACCAAGGAACAGATCATGAGTGCCGTGTGGGGGCTGTACAGCGATGTGGAGCCATCCACGGTTGCGGTGCATGTAAGGTGGCTCAGGGAAAAGCTTGAGACAGATCCTTCACATCCGCAGCTTATCCGTACGGTATGGGGAACGGGATATGTGCTGGGAGATAGTGAATAGACAAAGACAGTGAGAATAATATGAGCTTGTAAGGTGGATGTCCACTTGGCAGCTATAGGGAGTTTATATGAAACGACATTCAGTAAGAAGCAATATAATAAAAATGCTGATCGTGTTCATGTGCGCCATAACCATAGTTTTTGCCTGGCTGTTCTACAGGGAGAAGCAGGACGAGACACGGCGGATAAAAGATGATGAATATGGGCAGTATATAGTGGAACTGAATGAAGTGAAACAACTGTATGATTCGGGATCCACAGATGCTGACGAAAAGCTTGACGCTGTAATGAATGAACTCAGGGAACAAAAGCTAGATACCGGCAAGTCAGGACTTAGGAATATAGTGATCATGTATATCGTTGTCCTGTGTGTTGTGATTGTATTATTCCTGTACATATACGTGTGTGTTCTCAGGCCATTTGACGAGCTGGAGGATTATGCATCACATCTGGCAGCAGGTGATATGGACACCGAGCTTAAGTACAGACGGGTAAATATGTTCGGAAGCTTCACGTGGGCATTTGACCATATGAGAACTGAGATAATGCATGCCAGGCGGAGGGAGCAGGAAGCGATAGAGAACAACAAGACTGTTATAGCCACATTGTCACATGATATAAAGACTCCGATCGCATCCATAAGGGGATATGCGGAGGCGTTGGTTATGAACATGGATGCCACGCAGGAGCGCCGGGAGAGATATGCGTCGGTCATCATGAAGAAATGTGATGAGGTGACATCCATAACGAATGACATGTTTATTCATTCCTTGCATGATCTGGACAGACTGGTGGTGAAGAGTGATGAGGTTGAGATAAAACCTCTGATGGAACAGATCCTGTCAGATATAGGACTTGGTATGAATATCGTGGTGAATGGAGATATAACCGAGGCAGTGCTTGAGCATTCAGATTCGGGAAGAGTGGTTCAGGTGATAGAAAATATACTGTCAAATGCCTCTAAGTATGCCAGAGACACGGAGATAAGTATTACCACTGGATATATAGATCCAGAAGAACTTCCAAAAAATGTGCATGTAAGTGGTTCGGATGCAGTATATCGATTGTCGATAAAGGATCAAGGAACAGGAATCCCGGATAAGGATATGCCGTTCATATATGAGAAGTTTTATCGAGGGGAAAACTCCGGTGATGAGCCTGGAGCGGGCCTGGGACTGTTTATTGTCCGCTATCTCATGGAGAGAATGGGCGGATATGTGGAACTTGTAAATCATTCCGATGGCCTGGAAGCAGTGTTATATTTTGCAGCAAGAAAAGTTTGTTAAGGACTTGTTAATAAATAGGGTGGTATGGTTGTAGCACGGTGGCGAAGTGAAGATCCGTAGAGGATGTCTGAACGCCCCACCGTGCTACAACTATAAAAGGAGAGAAAAATGGGAGATATAATACTTCAGGCAAGAGATCTTTGCAAAAGCTTTTCCAGTGAGGGCGTGCAGAACCATGTGCTCAACAACATGGATCTGGATATTTATAAGGGAGATTTTACAGTCATCATGGGAGCGTCAGGCTCAGGAAAATCCACACTGCTTTACAGTTTGTCGGGGATGGACAGACCGACTTCGGGAAAGGTCATATATGATGGCGAGGATATAACAGAATACAAAGAGAAACGCATGGCAGAACTCAGGGTGTATGAGTTTGGATTTGTGTTCCAGCAGATACATCTTGTGAGCAACCTCAGCATTAGAGAGAACATACTTGTGCCGGGTTATATGAATAAGAATACGAGCACAAAAGAGACTGAGAACAGGGCTGATGAACTCATAAAGAATATGAATATAGAAAGTGCTGCTGACAGACTTCCTGCACAGGTGTCTGGCGGAGAGGCACAGAGGGGAGCTATTGCCAGAGCGGTCATCAACAGTCCGGGTATCCTTTTCGCGGATGAACCGACAGGCGCATTAAATCGTAGAAATACCCAGGATGTGCTGGATCTTCTAACCGAGCTCAACGTGGAGGGACAGAGCATACTCATGGTTACCCACGATGTGAGAGCTGCCATCAGGGCGAACAGGATCATCTACATAGAGGACGGAAGGATCATAGGTGAGCTGAAGCTGTCACAATATATTGAAGAAGACCGCAAGAGACGTGAGAGCCAGATAGATGCATGGCTTGGTTCCATGCAGTGGTAGGAGGTAAAGGATGAGATATATCATGATGGTGCTTCGAGGAAATATGAGAAGGAACAAGGGCGTGCATATAAGTGTGTTCGTGCTCATGCTTATCATTTCTCTGGCATTCTGTTCAGTGCTTTCTTATTACACGAATTCCATAAGACATGATTCGGAAGCTATGGAAGAGGTTGGTTATGGAGGTATGCTTGCCGCACTTTATGGGGAGAACAGGCTGGATGCCTATGGAACAAGTGCAGACAAGATAATAAAGAATATTGGCAAATGTGATGCGGTGCAGGAAGTGAAAGCAGCAGATGTTGTATATCTGCTGCTTAAGGACTGCAATGGAAAAGGCGGAAACAGCAGCTTCGTTTTGAATGATACAGACAGCGTGCTCACATATGATCAGTATGATGTGGATAACAAAATGACAGATCGCCGGCTTGAAAAAGGTGAGGTAAGTGTGCCGTTCAGTTTCATAGGTATGTATGACTGCAAGATTGGTGATACAGTCGAGCTGGGCAATGATAATGGTTCTTATACCTTCAAAGTTGCGTCATTTTTCGAGGATCCATATATGGGATCTTCGGTCATGGGAATAAAGACGATATTGATCTCAGATGAGGATTTTGCGGATCTCAAGGCAAAGGCTGCGGAAGATAATAGAAGCGGACTGGAAGATGACAAGAGATCCTTTGAATTGTCAAAGCTTATCATAATAGATAAAAAGCCGGGCCTGGACCTTACGGAGATGGAGTTTGAGAGAGAACTGAATAATGTGAGTGATTTCGCGTCATATTGCTGGATAACTTTATCAAAGGAGCAGGCGGGAAGTTACATGCTTCTTATGACAAAGGTATTCTCCGCGGTGCTGCTTATATTTGTTGTGCTGCTTCTGGTGGCGGCTATGATAGTCCTAGGACACAACATCGGCAGCAGCATAGAGATGGATTTTGTTAACATAGGAATACTCAAAGCGGTCGGAATGACAAATGCATCGGTGAAGCTGGCGTTGCTTGCCGGGTATATGTGCACTGTGGCGGCTGGACTGTTTGCTGGAATACCACTGGCCATTCCGATACTAAAAATTATAAATAGTGCCACAAGATCTTCTTCAGGACTTGAAGTTCCGTCTGATATTAATGTAGGACTTGTGCTGTGTGTCATATTGGCGATACTGCTTCTGGTAGCAGCATTTATCATGTTGAAGACAAGGAGAATATCCGAGGCCACACCTATAAAGGCGATAAGAGGTGGACGGGACAGTGTGCATTTCTCAAGCGTTCTTAAGCTTCCGGTCTCAGGCAAGAAACTTGGTGTGAGTCTTGCATACAGACAGTTTATATCTGAGAAGAAACAGTATGCCGCAGCCATCATAGTGACTGCTATACTTGCCATGTTCATGATACTTATGAATGATATGATGCGCTGGTTTAATTCACAGAATATGCTGGTGGATATGTTTTCAGTCACGAAGTATGACCTGACTGCTTCGTTTGTCGATGAGGATACGCAGAAGGATATAGAGAATGTTATATCAGAACACACAGCGTATAGAAAATATCAAATGTTCAGCGAGTACCTTCTGTTCGATGATGTGCAGATGTATTGTTATATAGTGGAGGACCCTGATATGATCAACACGATAAGAAAGGGAAGAACCTGCACATATGACAATGAAGTGCTGATAACCCAGTATGTGGCTGATGGATTTCACATGAACGTAGGTGACACAGTCACAGTCAAGCGCGGCGGCGTGGCAAGGAAGATGGTGATATCCGGCATATACGATTCGGCAAATGATATGGGCAAGAACTTTGCAATTAGTAAGGCTGCATATAGTAAGTTTGCCCACGAAGAGACCGTAAGTGAGTCTGGTGTCAGTGGAGCTGCCAAAAGCAGTTCAGATGAAGAGGAATGGAGCGGCAAAGGAATATGTTATGATCTTGACAATACTGATGAATGTGATGCGATAATCCAGGAGATAGATAAGAGATATGGCGATAATCAGGGCATCACGTATTCAATACATTCAGCAAAGGATGATTTTGAAGGAGTGGCGGGTACAGTCAACATTGCAATACAGGGACTCACATTGCTCACATATATGTTGGGGGCTGTATTCGTGATAGTCACGATCATAATCGTCTGTGGCAAGGTTCTCATGCGTGAGCAGAAGGATATCGGAATATATAAGGCACTTGGATTTACATCCTTCAGACTCAGATGCCAGCTTGCGGTCCGCTTTATCGTGACGGCAGTTGTGGGTTCGCTGCTTGGTATAGTTCTGGCACTTATCGTCAGCAAGCCATTCTTCAAGGCAGGATTTGAATCATTTGGAATATACAGTTTTAATTTAAGTACAAGCGTGATATCACTGGTTATACCATTGGTATTTATGAGCGTGTTATTCTCTGTGGTAGCATTTATCAGAGCGGGGAACATCAGAAAGGTTCAGCCGCAGGTGCTCATCGCAGATCAGTAGAAGTATATAGGAGAGTGGAACTATGTATACAATGTCAGTAGACAAGGTGGGTATATATAATGGATAAGTTGATCATATATCTGATATGTATAAATATACTGGGAGCTGTCCTTGATGGAGTGACGGCTGCGAGACGCAGGAGAACAAGCCATAAGGCGCTCAGTGTTCTGCTGGGGATCATAGCCATTGCCGGTGGTGCCCCTGGCATGATAATAGCATTTGCGTTGTGTGACAGGACTGCATCCAAGACAAATATGATGCTGAGAGTGTTCACAGTGTGCGTGTGTGTGATAGAGCTTGCGGTGTTCATGACTTGGAATCTTAGACCTGCGGGCAAATGGAACTTTGCATTCTGGAATGTGTTTGTGGAATACAGATGGACATTGTGGTTCGTTGCGGCAGTGAGTGTTATAACATTTGTCATGTTCGGAATTGACAAATACAGAGCGGTCAAGGGAGGATACAGGATCCCCATAGCGGTCCTTCTCGGTATGGCATTTGCCGGTGGAAGTATCGGTGCTCTGCTTGGAATGGTGGTGTTCAGGCATAAGATAAGGAAGAATTATTTCTCGGTTGGAGTGCCACTTATACTTGTAATGCAGGTGGTGCTTTTGATGTGTGTGGTTAATCTGCTGTAGGATCCGCAAATATCCCCAGTTCAGGCGGATAGTTGGTAAATGCAAAGAATGCAACCGCGAGAATTGCCAGGATAGTCATGGAAACGTAGTCGTTTATGCACATTTGTCTGGATTTTGATCTGTTCTCGGTTCGCAGTGCATATATAACCCCGGCGAAATAAAGTGCGATGTTCAGAATTTCATAATTCCTGCCCAGTACACCGTTTAGTGTGTAAAACACGACAACAATGAATGCCATACCTGATAGGATACCGATAGTCCTTGCCGGAAGAAAATTTTCCGGCAGGGGCTTTTCTTGTATATGCGCCCAAAGAGATTCGGTCAGAGTCAGGAGGAGCATGGGAAAGAATATGAGTTTCAGGTGCTCCCAGGTCGACTCGTTCACGGCTGAGAACAGGCCGACAGCAGGATTGTCGCCCGACCATTCGTATGTGAAGTGGAGCAGGACGCCGAGGATCGATATGAAGATGAAGCGGAAAAGGTTGAGTTTGGATTTTATTTGCATTAAGGATTCTCCGATGAAAACAAGTGCTATATTACATAGTATATGACGAATATGGTATTTCATGTAGCGGAGAAACCGAAATCAACGAAATTAAGATAAACATAATTGGGATATATTGTCGGTGATGTTATAATTATTTCAACGAATGTTTTGTTTAAAGGGGAAGTGTATATGCGTTTGATCCATTTATCTGATCTTCACATAGGAAAGCGTGTAAATGAATTTTCTATGTTGGAGGATCAGGAGTATATATTAAAAGAAATACTGGGCACCATCGATGATGAGCAGCCGGATGGAGTCATCATAGCCGGGGATGTATATGATAAGTCTGTGCCGAGCGAGGAGGCGGTGAAACTGCTGGACAGCTTCCTGACTTCGCTTGCAAAGAGAAAGCTGCAAGTATATATCATCAGCGGCAACCATGATTCGGCGGCCAAGCTGGCATTTGCATCAAGTCTGATTGATCTCAGTGGAATCCATATATCGCCGGTATATGATTCGGCACAGATAGCCATGATGGGAGATGGGGTGGTCAGACCATATAAGCTGGAGGATGGAAAAGGACAGATGGTGAACATATACATGCTGCCATTTGTGAAGCCGGCAATGGTCAGAGCGGTGTTCCCTGATGAGGCGGATGATATAAAGGATTACACGGATGCCTGTCGTGTGGCGGTGGAGCACATGGATGTTGATGAGAAGGTTACAAATATCCTTGTGGCCCACCAGTTCGTGACCGGGGCTGTGCGCTCGGAGTCGGAGGAGAATGTGGGCGGTCTGGACAATGTGGATGTGTCGGTATTTGACTCATTTGACTATGTGGCGCTGGGGCATATACATGGGCCGCAGAAGGTGGGCAGAGAGACTGTCAGATACTGTGGAACACCGCTTAAGTATTCACTTTCGGAGGCTAACCACACCAAATCGGTGACAGTTGTTGACATCCCTGAGAACAAGAAAATAGAGATAAGGACTGTTCCGCTTGTTCCGATGCATGAGCTGCGCGAGGTAAAGGGAACATTTGACGAGCTGATGGACAGGCGAAACTATGAGGGGACGGCTGTGGATGATTATCTGTATGTGGTTCTCACGGACGAGGATGACGTGCCGGATGCTTTGGGAAAACTCAGAACGGTCTATCCAAATGTGATGAAGCTTGGATACGACAACACCAGAACCCGTGTGACACAGACGATAGACGATGGTGCTGTGCTTGAAGGGAAAAAGCCTATAGATCTGTTTGGAGAGTTGTATGAGAAGCAGAACAACCAGGAAATGAGCGATGAACAGAGGAGTTTTGTTCAGAATATTATAGACTCTGTATGGAAGGAGGCCTGGTGATGAGACCCATAAATCTTACTATGTCGGCATTTGGACCATATGCGGGAGTCCAGATGCTTGACATGGCCCAGCTTGGGGCTGAAGGCTTGTATCTTGTGACTGGGGATACAGGTGCGGGAAAGACCACGATATTCGATGCCATCTGTTATGCGCTGTATGATGAGCCGAGCGGAGCGAGCCGTGATGCGAGGATGATGAGATCAACGTATGCCGATGTGGACACAGATACCTACGTTGAACTGACATTTGATCATATGGGGAAGACTTACAGAGTTAAAAGAAATCCTTCCTATGAGAGACGTAAGAAAAAAGGTGAGGGAACTACCCTGCAGGATGCGGCTGCAGAACTGTATCTGCCGGATGACTTGGTCATTGCCAACAGAACGAAGGTAAATTCATATCTTCAGGAATTGTTGGGTGTGGACAGAGAGCAGTTTTCACAGATATCCATGCTTGCCCAGGGTGAGTTCAAGGAACTGTTGGTGGCGGAGTCCGGGGACAGACAGAAGATATTCAGCAAGCTTTTTCACACATCAAGGTATTTTGTTCTGCAGAAGCGTCTTCAGGATGAGACGAGAAAGCTTCAGAGTGAACGGGACGATATGAAGAAGAGTATAGAGCAGTATATATCCGGGATAGTCTTCGGAGAGGATGACCCGCTGGGGATCGGTGTCCAGAAAGCAAAGGACGGCCAGATGCCGATTGATGAGGTGATCACACTCATCGGAAAGCTTATTGTAACGGAGAAGGCAAGAACAGATTCATATGAAAAGCAGATCGGTACACTTGAGACCCGGGTCGGGGAACTTGACACGCTGATAGGCAAGGCACAGCAGACAGAGAAAGCCAGAGTGCAGCTTGAAAAGGCACATTTGGAGCTTGCAAATGTACAGAATGACAGAACTGCTGCTGAGGCAGAGTTAAACAGGACAAAGGAAGCGCGCCCAGAAACGGAAGAGCTCCAAAGGCAGGCAGCAGTTATAAATAACGAGCTTCCAAACTATGAGAAACTGGACGAGAAGCGAAAAAATATTGCAGACGAGGAACAGCTCCTACAAAGGCAAAATGAACAGGCAGAGAAGGGCAGAATGATTGTGACAGACAAACAGAAGGGCATAGAAAAGCTGAGACTGGAACAGACACAGCTTGCGGATGCGGGGGAGAAAATAGTTGCAATCACGGCATCGAGGGAGAAGATGGCTGACGCTGTTGACTATCTGAATGGCATAAGCAGACTGCTCATGGAATACAGCAGAAGAAAGCAGGCGGTGGACAAAGCACAGAAGCAGTATCTGTTTGATAATGAGATGTATACCAGAAAGCAGGATATGTATGAGCATATGAGCACGCTCTACAGGAATGCCCAGGCGGGAATCCTTGCAAAGGATCTGAAGGAGGGACAGGCGTGCCCTGTGTGTGGTGCGACGGAGCACAAACTCCTTGCATCGCTGCCAAAGGAGGCTCCGACAGATGCACAGTTAGAGGACGCGAAGAAGGATGCTGACAAAGCCCGCGACAGGGCAAATGCCAGTGCTACGGATGCAAAGGTAAAGCTTGCCAGTGTCATGGAGATCAGAAACAGCATTATTGAGCAGGCTGGAAGGAAATTTGACGATCCGGAGGATATAGACGGTCTGCCGGAAAAGGTTGAGAAGAATATTGGATACTATAATGAGAAGATTGCCGATACAGACAGACAGATCGAGGCTGAACGCAAAAGGGTTAGCAGAAGGAATGAGATTGCTACAAAACTTCCTCAGGAGGAAGAAGCATTTGCCGGGATGCAGGTGAAGCTGGCGGAGCTTGAGAGAAATATATCGGCGCTCACGGCAAAGGTTGTCTCAGACAGAGAACAGGCGACAGAACTGGCCGCGGGGCTCAGATTCAGGAATCGGAGTGAGGCGGAAACGCAGATGAACGAGATTCTTGGCAGAGCAAAGAAACTGCAGGATTCATTTGACGCCGCTGAGAAGAGATATAATGCTGTGATCCAGGATATTAAGACGCTGGAGGGGCAGATAAAGGCTCTGACAGACACTCTGGAATCAGCAGAGAAGCTCGAACTTGCTAAGCTTGAGGAAGATAAAACCGCAGTGAGAGATGAGCTGGGAAGGATCAGGCTTCTCATGCAGGATGGAAACAGCCGCATCCGTGCAAATGAAACGGCGATGGCGAATATAAGCATAAAGTCCGATGAGCTTTCGGCAAAAGAAAAGAAATATGTAAGCGTGAAGTCGCTCTATGACACTGCCTCAGGAAATGTATCCGGCAAGAATAAGATAAACCTTGAGGCATATATACAGATGTCGTATTTTGACAGGATAATTCAGCGTGCAAATCTGAGATTCTTGAAGATGTCAGATGGTCAGTATGAGCTGGGGCGTGTGACGGACAGCAGTGACAAGAGGAGCCAGATCGGCCTTGACCTCTGTGTTGTGGATCATTACAACGGCAGCAGACGAGACGTTAAGTCTCTTTCTGGGGGCGAGTCATTTATGGCATCACTCTCCCTTGCCCTTGGACTCTCTGATGAGGTGCAGGCTTCGGCTGGCGGCATACAGATAGATACGATGTTTGTGGATGAGGGCTTTGGCTCACTGGACACAGAAAAGACTCTGCCACAGGCATACAAAGCGCTGGTCAGCGTGACCGAGGGACGAAAGCTGGTGGGAATAATATCACACGTGACTGAACTCAAGGAGAAGATTGACAAGCAGATCGTGGTGGAAAAGGACAGAACCGGCAGGGCGAAGGCGAGGCTGGTGGTGTAGGAATTTTAGTCATCCGAGTATTGGGCTAAAATGTGCTCAAGTTTATTAAAGTCTACACATGGAATGATCCCGACACCAGGATAATTGTTTCTGAATAAGAATCTTTCGTTTTGTTTTATCTGGGGTATCGTGAGGGTTTAATTTCAGATTGACCTTAGATATAACTGAGTTGTTAACTGGAATCATATTGTTTAGATTGAGAATTCCTATGATTTTAGAAGAATACTCAGGATACTTGCTGTTGTGGTCAAATACTTTGATGAAATCAATCTGGCTTTTCATATTTTCAAATTTCTTTTTGGGTGAGGTAAGGGGGATGCAATATTTCTGACCACCTATAAGAATGATTATTCCAAGAAATGGTCGTTTCTCCTTACCTACCTGAGGGGAGACTGACATTACGTTGTCATCTGCACGAGACAGATTTCTTATGTATTTTAAATCAATATAGTAAAAATTAAGGATATCCATTATCGCCTTTCTGAGAATATAAAAGAGCTGTGCTAAAATGCACAGCTCTTAAAAACCTTTTTGCATGGTAGGGCTCCCATAAAATTGTTCCATTTTGTATGGTAGAACATCCATATTAAAATTGTTCATTTGTTTTATATGGTAGAACACCCATCTCTTAAAGTTCCCATTTCGCATGGTAAGGTTACCATAATCATATCATACAAGAATTCTAACATTCAATAATGTTAGTGTCAATTAGAGCTGACTTATTTAGTAACTTATAGTGATCTGAGAATATTCTAAAAAGTGATCAATATCAAGTGCAATTACTGATATTTTATAAAACGTTTATAAAAGTATACAAAGTGTAGAATAGTAGAAAAATGTTAGCTGTTTGCTTTACAAATCGGAATTGATAAACAATAATGGTTCATGTATGAATGAATAAGGACGGTACACTATAATGGAACTTTTTGATATATGCGACGAACAGGGCAACCCTACCGGAGACAAAGTGGAGAGGAGCGAGGCACATGCAAAAGGCATATGTCACAGGACTGCCCATATCTGGATAGCGAAGCAAGAGAATGGAAGGTATAAGGTTCTTCTGCAGAAGAGGTCGATGGATAAGGATTCTTTTCCCGGAAGGTATGACACTTCCTCTGCCGGACATATACAGGCAGGCGATGAACCGATGGAGTCGGCACTCAGAGAACTGGGTGAGGAGCTGGGCATAAATGCCCAAAATGAAGACCTCGATTTTGCGGGAACATTTAGAATACAGTATGAGAAGGAATTTCATGGCAAAATGTTCAGGGACAACGAGGTGGCATTTGTGTTCGTGTATCAGAAACAGGTGGACATAGCAGATCTGATAATACAGAAGGAAGAGCTTGACGGCGTGTGCTGGTTTGATCTTGAGGACACTTATGAGGCATGTAAGAATCATGACCAGAAGTTCTGCGTGCCACTCGGCGGCCTTGAGACGGTGCGAAGATACCTGGATGGCAAATAGAGATAACTTTCAAAAATATGTTGCCAGACTAGTTAGCTTGTGCTAACATAACATATGTTATGGAAAACGACAAGCGCAGTGAAACGATAGAAAAACTGAAAAAAGCAGGTAAAGAGGAATTCCTTAAAAATGGTTACCAGAGGGCAAGTCTTAGAATGATATGCAATAGTGCGGGAGTTACCACCGGAGCCTTCTACTTTTCATTTGAGAGTAAGGAGGCATTGTTCAAGGCGATACTTGAACCGCTTGTGAACCAATATGAAGCTATGCTTGGAAAACTTATGAAGGGGGAGATTGAGAACCCCGGCACGGGCGTGGATGCAGACAAGATCATGATGCAATTCCTTCTGACACATAGGGAAGAGGTAATGATCATCATGCATGGCGCTGACGGCAGCTGCTATGAGAATTATCACCAGAGGGTTGAGGAGTTCATGAGACATTCATTTGCGGCATATTACAGATCGCAGCTTGGATGCGAGCCGGATGAGACTTTGGTTCGCGTGCTGGCTAAGATGCGGCTTGAGGGAGCCATGGCGATACTGAACGAGGATGTAGACGTGGAGAAGAAAATGTATCTGACAGAAAAGATCGGCATTCATGCCACAGGCGGTACAGAAAAGTTGATAGAGAGTTTAAAGAAAGAGGTTCATCGATGATGAACCTCTTATTTTTATGAACATAACAAAACATGACAAATGTTATATTTCATAAGGAGGGGCCCACGTAAGTGGGAGGATTCCGGCAGAGGAAGCGCACTGATGTGCGCGCAGGTCATCAAGCTGCGCTTGACGACATGTTGTGAAGCACGCAAACGTCTCATACGTTTGCACAATTAAAAAGCAGGAGGAAATGAGAAAATGGTTAGCACACAGAACAATACAGTAAGCAGATCAAAGGTAGACATAACGGGAGTCCCGGAGACGATGCTCCAGACACTCTATGCCAGGGCGAAAGAATCAAGAAAGCCGGATCATGTCATATACGATGGCAAGGCTATAGAGATAGTTGACAGCCTGGATTATGACTTTTCACTGGCGGACAAGGATCTGGCAATGGGAAGCGGAGTTATAGCGCGAACTATAGTTCTTGATAAGCTTGTATCAGAATACCTGAAAAAGCACAAGGGTGCTGTGGTTGTGAATATCGCCTGTGGTCTTGACACCCGTTGCTATAGAAATGAGGGTAAATATAAAGGCTGGTACAACATTGATCTCCCGGAGACCATGACTGTAAGGGCAAAGTTTCTGCAGGAGGACGGACCGGTGTACCAGATAGCGGAATCCGCCATGGACGGCAAATGGGCAGACCTGGTAGAGTATGCAGGTGAACCTGTGCTGGTCATCATAGAGGGGCTTACGATGTATCTCACAGAAGCTGATGTGAAGAAAATATTCGACATAATAGACAGGAAATTTACTCATGCTACGGTGCTCGTAGAGACTATGGCTCCGTTCATGGCAAAGCATATTAAGGAGAAATCCATCCATGGAAGCCATGCCAGGTTTTCCTGGGGCGTGCCAAATGGAAAGAAGCTGGCGGAGATCATACCGAAATACAGATACATAGAACAGCACAGTCTTGTAGAAGGAATGGCTGAGTTCATACCGGTATATAAAGTCATTGGCAAAATACCATTTGTCAGCAATATATCTAACAAGATAGTAGTGCTGGAAAAGTGATAAAAAAGTGTTGACATAAAGTTAAAAGCCATTTATGATACAGTAAAATGCAAATGACTTGCAAATTCAAAAAAGAGGAATATTATGGCGAGGGAGTATAAAACGAGAATAAGTCAGGCTATAGAGGCATTTGCTGCAGAGAGGCAGGACAGAGGGTTTTGCGCGGCTGATGTAAGTGTGTATTTGGATGAGAATGGCATAGATGCGAATACAACAACTGTATATCGCAATCTTGACCGCATGGTTACCCAGGACAAATTGATAAAGTATCAGAGTGCTGATGGTGGTTCAAGTATGTATAGAATGGAAAAGGCTGATCATAGTTGTCACGAACACCTTCATATGCAGTGTGTTAAGTGCGGAAGAGTCATACATATTGACCGCGATACCATGAATCACATAGCTAAAGGAGTTCAGGAGAGGTATGGATTTATGATCGACTGTGACAGATCGTCGATATGTGGTATTTGCAAAGATTGTCAGAGGCGTTGTGGAGTCGCTGTAGTCTAAACTAAACGTGATTGTTACAGATGGGATTGTATCGTTACGGTCACAACGAAAACTATATATCCCCAAATTCCTACAATGAAAAGGAGGTGTGCAGAATGAGTAAAAAGAGAATAATGTCATGGATTCTTATAGTGTTCTTTGTATCGGGAGTACTTTTCTCTTACGGCTATATTGCGCGCAATGTGGAGCATGACTGTACGGGGCAGGAATGTCCTATATGTATGCATTTGCAGCAGGCTGCACAGTTCCTTTCAAATATAAAGACAATGTCAACTACGCCAGTGTTCCTGGCGTTCTTAAGTGTGTTCACACTTGGAGTTGTATTGGTGTATACCCACGAGTATTGTACCGATACGCTCATTTCCCTGAAGGTGGAATTGCTGAATTGATTTAAAGTACGGATATTGACTGAGAATTGCGTCTGGAAATACATCTAAAGATAAGGGCGAATACTTATTATTGGTGTTTTTGATCTAGAGGCAGTTTATTAAATTTACCCAATTATAGGCATCAAAATATGCCTGTCAATTTTATCAATCAATTCGGAGGTTTATTGATCATTATGAAAAATAGAATATTTGGCCTTGTTATGGCATCGGTACTTACTGTTTCAGCATTTTGTGGCTGCGGAGCATCAATGACGGCAGCAGATTCTGATCAGAAAGGGGGCAGTGTGCCTGAAAATGCGGCAAATGCTGCGGCGTACAGCATTGTATGTACGACTTTTCCTCAGTATGACTGGATCCGCAATATTATAGGCGGTGATTCCGACAAGTTTCAGCTTACTATGCTGCTCGATCAGGGGATGGATCTTCACAGTTATCAACCAACTGCAGAGGATATAGCAAAGATAGCTGACGCAGATATGTTTGTGTATGTTGGCGGTGAGTCTGATGGCTGGGTGGATAGTGCCCTGAAAGAAGCGACTAATAAGGATATGAAGGTTGTAAATATGCTTGACGCTTTGGGAACTGCAGTCAAAGAGGAAGAGGTAGTTCCAGGCATGCAGGCAGAGGAAGAAGAGGAAGGAGAGGAAGGCCCGGAGTATGATGAACATGTATGGCTTTCACTCAAGAACGCAGTGGCATTGACGAATGTGTTGGCGGATAATATCCAGGCACTTGATCCAGATAATAAATCTGATTACATGGAGAATGCAGGCAAGTACGTTGATGAACTCAATGATCTTGATGGAAGGTACGAACTAACAGTTTCTAAGGGAAAACGTCAGGCAATTCTGTTTGGCGACAGATTCCCTTTCCGATATATGGCGGATGATTATGGCCTTACTTACTATGCTGCATTTGTGGGATGCAGTGCTGAGTCGGAGGCAAGTTTTGAGACGATAACATTCCTTGCGCAGAAGGTGGATGAGTTAAAGCTTCCGGTTATTCTGACGATAGAGGGTGCAGATCACAGTATAGCAGAGTCGATAAAGAAGACAACAGATTCGAAAAATCAGGAGATCCTGACGATGAATTCGATGCAGTCTGTGACTGCAAAGGCTGTAGCTGATGGTGAGACGTATCTGAACGTGATGGAAGATAACCTGAACGTACTTTCTCAGGCATTGAATTAATTGCTGAACAATAAAACAAATTTAAATTTTTAGGAGAAAACAAATGTCATATATAACGTGCAAAGACCTGGCAGTCGGGTACGACGGAAGAGCAGTTGCGTCAGGCCTTAATTTCAGTATAGACAAGGGAGACTATCTCTGTATAGTTGGAGAGAATGGAGCGGGAAAGAGTACCTTGGTAAAAACTCTGCTTGGCCTGTTGAAACCGGTTTCAGGAGAGATAAAGTTTGGCGATGATCTGACATCGCGTGATATAGGCTATCTGCCGCAGCAGACACCTGTGCAGAAGGATTTCCCTGCGACTGTATGGGAGGTGGCTTTGTCGGGAACGCTGCCTAAGTGCGGAGCACGTCCTTTTTATGGCAGAAAGGAAAAGCAGCTTGCGCAATCTCAGCTTGAACGACTTGGAATGTGGGATATACGCAGGAAATGTTACAGGCATTTGTCGGGAGGACAGCAGCAGCGCGTCCTTCTGGCGAGAGCCCTGTGTGCAACTGAGAACCTTCTTCTGCTTGATGAACCGGTAACTGGCCTTGATCCTGTCGCAACGGCACAGTTCTATCAGATGATACAGCAGTTAAATGAAAATGGTGTGGCAGTGATCATGATATCACATGATCTGAGGGCAATAGATTGCGCCAGACATGTGCTTCATATGAATCATGGGGGCTCGTTCTGGGGCAGCAGAGAGGAATATAAGAACAGCAGATATTGGAACATCATTTCGGTAGAATATGAGAAAGGTGGTGGACAGAGTGCAGCTTGTTGATAAGTTAATTTACTATATGCAGTATCCATTTGTTAAGTATGCTCTTGTGGTTGGTATTCTTATAGCATTGTGTTCGTCACTTTTCGGTGCAACATTGGTTTTGAAAAGATTTTCATTTATCGGCGATGGACTTTCGCATGTTGCATTTGGAGCAATGGCGGTAGGATCTGTTCTGAAACTGACAAACAACACGATTATAGTGATGCCGGTGACTGTGGCTGCTGCAATTCTCATACTTATGTCGGGACAAAATGCGAAGCTTAAGGGGGATGCCGCGATAGCTATGATGTCTGTCGGTGCTTTAGCCGTAGGTTATCTGATAATGAATGTATTTTCCACGTCAGCAAATGTATCTGGCGATGTGTGCTCAACGTTGTTTGGTTCAACATCCATACTGACATTGACAATGGGAGAAGTGTGGCTGTGTATAGTTATGTCAATATGTGTAATAGCGTTTTTCTGTTTGTTCTACAACAGGATATTTGCAGTCACATTTGACGAGAGTTTTACCAGGGCAATCGGGAAAAATGCAGGGGCATATAATCTGGCGCTGGCGGTGATAATCGCTGTGATAATAGTGCTTGCAATGAATCTGGTGGGCTCCCTGCTCATCACGGCGCTTCTGGTATTCCCTGCACTTTCGGCAATGAGAGTTATGTATAGTTTCAGGTCAGTGGTATTATATTCGGCTGTATTGTCAGTTGTGGGAACTTTGACCGGCATGCTGGTATCCATATTATTTTCAACACCGGTAGGATCTACGATCGTTGCATGCGATATGGTTATATTTGCATTTAACAGTATAGCAGGGAAAGTGATGAGGAGATAAGAATATGTATATGAATAGAAATAGAAGAATGCATGGATGCAGACACAGATTTAAGCGATTGATTATGTCAATATTGGTGCTGAGTATGTTGCTGACTGTCACAGGCTGTGGTGGAGCATCTCAGACTGCGGGCAGTCGTTTGAACACACAGAATGCAGTGGATAAGGTGCTTAATCAGAAAACAGGCGATGGTGATGTGGAAAGCAAGTCGTCGGCGGGAGCCACAACAGATACGACGATCACAACAGAGATGCAAACCACGACAGAGACAGAATCCGCATCTGTAACTGAGGCGACATCAGAACCAACATATGGGCAGGTCGTGAATGGAGACAGCTCAGTTATAGCGCAATACAAGTCTGAGGGTGTGGATGTGGATCTCACACTTATGGGAAGCGATCTTGTATATGCGACGGTATATCAGATGATGTCAAAACCTGAGGAATATGAGGGCAAGACGATAAGGATAGAAGGAAAGTATTATGCATCCTATTATCCAATAACCGACAAATATTATAATTATTGTCTCATAGCCGACGCTCTGGCATGCTGCAGTCAGGGGCTTGAATTTGAACTTGGTGGAGGTGCAGTATATCCAGGCGATTACCCGGCGGACCAGAGTGAGGTGATCGTTACGGGAGTATTTGAAACCTACACAGAGGAGGCTGGACAGACATTTTATTACTGCAGGTTGAGAGATGCAGAATATCAACTGGTATCGACAGAGAATCAGTAGAGTATAAATTGCATAACATTTTTGGAATCCGGGCAGATTAAAGTGCCCGGATTTTTTGAGTAAAAAATATTCAGAATCAGGAGGCACATAGCTGCATCAAAACCAGGAATCACATAGAAAAATATGGCAAAATGACGCAAATATACTAAAAAGCATTAAAAATAGCTAAAAAATGATAAAATTACTTAAAAAAGAATTTGATATATTGTAAAAACTATGCTAATTTTGAATAAAGGTAAATATTCAGCCGTGCAGGATAAGAACAGCGGATTCGACATGCTTGCATGTAAGAATCAGGTGTTCTTATCCTGTGGTGACTCGAATAGAGTCACCGCCCCATACAATGAGCAAAATAGCTGCGCAGCAGCGAAAGAGCACGGGAACCGTGCGGTTTTGCGAATGTATGGCCGGCTGAATAAAGGTAAATATTCAGCGCAGCAGCGAAAGAGCACGGGAACCGTGCGGTTTTGCGAATGTATGGTCGGCTGAATACATTAAAATACACAGAAGGGATGTGATTAAGTGAAAGAGAAATACAAAGGTGTACAAAAACTCACAGACAATCCGTTCCTCAACCTCTATCATATAGATGCGGTTGACACGGCTGGAAAAGACTTCAATTATTACTTTGCTTCAAGGAATAAAGAGAACGACATCAAGATAAAGACCCACGATATAAAACCGGAAGGAATAGTTATATATGGAGTTAAGCTGGAAGATGAGCCGAAGCTGGTGCTCATAAGGCAGTACAGATACCCACTCGATACATATATATATGAACTTCCTGCAGGACTGGTGGATGGAGATGAGACTCCGGCGCAGGCAGCAGTCAGGGAGATGAAGGAAGAGACAGGGCTTACCCTTGATGTATATGAGGGCGGAGAAGAACTCTACAGAAGGCCATTCTATATGGGCCCGGGATTTACGGATGAGATGAGCAGTGCTGTATTTGGAACAGTTACAGGAACACCAAATCTCGACAGCAAGGAGAGCACAGAGGACATACAGGTCATACTCGCAGACCGAGGTGAGGTCAGAAGAATCCTGTCAGAGGAACAGGTGTCGCTCAGAGGAGCATACCTCATGACACATTTTCTGGCTGAGGGAGATCCACTAGAATTCCTGAAAAAATAGGAAGCGCTGAGCAGTGATTGCTCAAACAGCAGAACGTTCATAAAAGGGCATACTAAATGAGAAAAAAGAAGGAGAAGTAGAAAGATGAGTTACAGAGACACATATGATTTTTGGATGACAGATGATTATTTCGATGAGGACACCAGGAAGGAGCTTGCAGCCATAGCTGATGATGAGGCTGAGATCGAGGACAGATTCTATCGTGATCTTGTATTTGGAACTGGTGGACTCAGAGGTGTGATAGGCGCGGGAACCAACAGAATGAACTTCTACACCGTCCGCAAGGCTACACAGGGTCTTGCAAACTTCATTGTGAAGCAGAATGCGCAGGACAAGGGCGTGGCAATAGCATACGATTCAAGAAAGTATTCTCCAGAGTTTGCAGCAGAAGCAGCTCTCTGCCTGTGTGCAAATGGAATCAAGTCATATCTCTTTGAGTCACTCAGACCTACACCTGAGCTTTCATATGCAGTCAGAAAGCTTGGATGTACAGCAGGTATAGTTATAACAGCCAGCCACAATCCACCAGAGTACAACGGTTACAAGGTATACTGGGAGGATGGCGCGCAGATCACAGCTCCAAAGGACAGAGAGATCATCGCAGAGGTTAAGGCTGTAACAGATTTCCATACAGTAAAGACCATGGATAAGCAGGAGGCGCTTGACAAGGGCCTTCTCACTATCATAGGTGCCGAGATAGATGACGCGTATATGGAGGAACTCAAGAAGCAGATCATTCATCCTGAGATCATCAAGGAGCAGTCAGAGAACATCAAGATCGTATACACACCGTTCCACGGAACCGGTCTTGTACCTGTAAAGAGAGTCCTGTCCGAGCTTGGTTTCAAAAACGTATACATTGTTCCTGAGCAGGAACTTCCAGACCCTGAGTTCACAACGCTTGAGTATCCAAACCCAGAGGATCCAAAGGCATTTGAGCTTGCCCTCAAGCTGGCAAAGGAGAAGAATGCGGACATAGTTCTCGCTACAGATCCTGATGCAGACCGTCTTGGAATATACGCACTCGATACAAAGACAGGCAAGTATATGCCATTTACAGGAAATATGTCAGGACTTATAATCGCTGAATACCAGTTCAGAGAGAGAACAAAATGCGGTCTCATGCCAAAGAATCCGGCCATGGTCAAGACTATTGTAACCACAAATATGGCTGATCCACTGGCTGCAGATTACAATGTCAACCTCATCGAGGTTCTAACAGGCTTCAAGTTCATCGGTGAGCAGATCAAGTTTTTCGAGCAGAATAATTCATACAATTTCGTAATGGGTATGGAGGAGAGCTACGGATGTCTCGTTGGAACATACGCAAGAGACAAGGATGCTCCGGTTGCAGTTATGTGTCTCTGCGAGGCTGCTGCATACTGCAAGAGCCAGGGAATCACTCTGTGGGATCACATGCTTGATCTCTATGAGAAGTACGGATATTACAAGGAAGGCCTCTACACAATAACGCTCAAGGGTGTTACAGGAGCAGAGAAGATCCGCAAGATCATGTCCTCACTCAGAGCTGAGTCACTTACTCAGATCGATACACTCAAAGTTCTCAAGGTTCGTGATTACGAGAAGAACACGATCACAGATCTTGCCACCGGAGAGGTCACAGAGTCAGGACTTCCACAGTCCAACGTTCTCTACTACGACCTTGAGGATGGCGCATGGGCATGTGTACGTCCATCAGGAACAGAGCCAAAGATTAAGCTGTACTACGGAATCAAGGGAACAAGCCTTGATGATGCAGATGCAAAGCTTGAAGCTCTCCAGACAGCACTTGTTGAGAAGCTCAACAAGCTGGCAGAGTAGCATAAGTATAATATATAGCAAATACAAAAAAGCGCCGTCTGGTCTGGTGACCGGACGGCGCTTTGCTGTCCTTATACGATGACGTCGAACTGTATGTAGTCTCCCTGGTCGGTATTTACCGTGTCGAGATATATTTTACCATTGTACTTGTCGGTCAGTTTTTTCAGGTTGTAGAGGCCGTAACCTTGGCCATGTCTGTCTCCGGTTTTGGTGGTATATCCCGGTGAGAACATATTCTGGCGGAATTCGTTGGTTTTGACGGAACCCTTGTTTCTTGTTCTTATTTCTATTTGGTTCTGCCTGCTGTCCAGGTACAGATATGCAGTACCAAATGGGGCGGTCGATTCAAGCGCATTATCGATCAGTATACCGATGATCCTGATCAGTTCATACTCCGGCATTCGGCTCTTCAGATCCCTGGATGCCACCTGGACTACGAGCTCCTTCTGATCCTTCTGTGCCTCCGTGATCTTGCTGTACACAAATCCGGCTACAACGCTCAGGTTGATCTTGAGCAGATCACAAATGGCTTCTGTAAAGGAATAAAAAAAGGTCGGTTATATTACAAGTCAATTGCAGAAAATATAATTATTTTAGTTAATACCACCATAATAAAACGGCTGCACTATACATCTGCGCAACAAAGTGATATAAATTGCAAGATTAAATATTGAATTTAAAAATTACTTAATATATTATACAAATAACAATAAATTAGCTAAAAATAGCCTAATAAAATGAACGGAAGATAAATTGTGGATAGATAAAAAGGAAAAATCTGTGTGGCCTGTGAGGTCAGGAAAGGGGTAGAAGATGGACGCAAAGCAGAGATACGAGATGTGGCTTGGCAGCGATCAGGTAGATGATGTTACGAAGCAGGAGCTCGTAAACATAAAGGATAATGAAGCGGAGATTGAAGATAGATTTTACACAAACCTTGAGTTTGGAACAGGTGGACTTCGAGGCGTGATGGGAGCGGGAACGAACCGCATGAACATTTACACGGTTCGCATGGCAACACAGGGAATTGCTAACTACCTGGCGAAGATCGGAATATCAGAGCCGTCGGCAGCTATAGCATTTGACAATAGAAACAATGCTTCGCTGTATGCGCTTGAAACTGCTCTCTGCCTGTGTGCAAATGGCGTGAAGGTGTATCTGTTTGATGCGCTCCGCCCGACACCGGAGCTTTCATTTGTAGTGAGACATCTGCACTGCAATATCGGCGTGAATATAACGGCAAGCCACAATCCAAAGGAATACAACGGATATAAGGTTTACTGGGATGATGGAGCCCAGATCGTATCTCCTCAGGATAAGGAGAGCATTGCAGAGGTCAACAATATAGAAGATTTCTCCATGGTTAAGACTATGGACAAGGACGCTGCAATAGATGCAGGACTGTTGAATGTGATCGGTCAGGAGATCGATGACGCATATATAGGAGAGCTTCACAAGCTTGTCATGAATCCGGAGGAGATTCAGAAGGCGGGAGATCTGAAGATCGTATATTCTCCGCTTCACGGAACAGGCCTTAAGCCTGTTACAAGAGTTCTCAGCGAACTTGGTTTCAAGGATGTACATGTCGTTGAGGAACAGGCTGTTCAAGATGGTAATTTCCCAACTGTAAAGTCCCCAAATCCTGAGGGCGCAGAGGCGTATGCCCTGAGTCTTGAGCTGGCGAAGAAGGTCGGCGGAGAGCTGATTCTTGTCACAGATCCTGATGCGGATAGGCTTGGAATGTATGGATATGACAGCAAGAATAATGAGTATAAAGAATTTACGGGCAATATGTTCGGTGCGATCCTCTGTGATTACGTGCTGATGCAGAGATCCCAGAGCGGAAGACTGCCTGAGAATCCGGCGATTGTAACTACGGTTGTTATCACCAATATGGTCAAGGAGATATGTAAGAAGTACGACACTTTCTGTGACTGCAACAACCTGATCGGATTTAAGAATATAGCATCTAGAATGAGGGCTTATGAGCAGACTGGTGAACACAATTATGTGTTCGGGCTTGAAGATACATTTGGATGTCTGCCTGGTACATATGCAAGGGACAAGGACTCGGTTGGAACGCTGATGCTTCTCTGTGAGGCTGCGGCATACTACAAGAACCGTGGCATGACTCTGTGGGACAGAATGGTTGAATTGTGGCAGGAATATGGTTACTACAAAGAGAAGGTTCAGACCATGAAGTTTGATGGACGCGAGGGTGCTGCAAAGATACAGTCTATGATACAGACGCTGAGAGATAATCCGGTGCAGAAGGTCGGAACTTACAGCGTGGAGAAAATCTACGACTACAAGCTTGGAACAGAGACAGACGCAGCGACAGGCAAGTCCGAGGCGGCGGTGCTTCCAAAGTCCAACATGATATATTATCAGCTTGCGGATGGCGCATGGTTCCTTGTGAGACCTTCAGGCACAGAGCCGAAGATCAAGTTCTACCTCGGGGTAAAGGGAAGCTCTCAGGAGGATGCGGCAGAGCAGCTTGACGAGCTTGCGGTAAATGTGAAGGCGATGTTCTCGTAAAACGGGATGACTGGTAAGAAACGGAATGGCTGGCAAATAAATGTCAGCAGAAAATAGGCTAGAAGATCGCGGTAGCGACTAAAAATAATTACAAAGTGGAGGTAAAAAAGATGGGTTACATGGACGAATACAAGTTCTGGCTTGAGTCAGACTGCTTTGATGAGAAGACAAAGGAAGAACTTAGAAGTATCGCAGATGATGACAAAGAGATCCAGGACAGATTCTACAAGAATCTGAAATTTGGAACCGGCGGAATGCGCGGAATCATGGGTGCCGGAACCAACAGAATGAATATATACACAGTTACAAAGGCTACACAGGGTCTTGCAGATTACATACTTGAGGTCGGCGCGGATGCTGCGGGGAGAGGTGTTGTTATAGCACATGACTGCCGAAATATGTCAGCAGAGTTCACAGAGGCATCAGCTCTGTGCCTCAATGCAAATGGCATAAAGACTTATGTGTTTGATGCACTCCGCCCTACACCGGAGCTTTCATTTGCAGTGAGAGAGCTTGGATGTATAGCCGGAATCGTGGTAACAGCAAGCCACAATCCACCTGAGTACAACGGCTACAAGGTGTACTGGGAGGACGGCAGTCAGATCGTATCTCCTCAGGATCAGGATATCCTGAAACATGTGGCGAATGTAGAGAGATACGAGGATGTCAAGACCATGGATAAGGACAAGGCTATCGCAGACGGCCTGTTCTGTATGGTTCCTACGAGTGTTGATGAGAATTACTATCAGGCACTCATAAAACAGACCATCCACGGCGATATCATTCCGAAGGTTGCAGACGATATCAAGATAGTATACACACCACTTCACGGAACAGGAAATGTACCTGTAAGGGAAGTGCTAAAGAGACTTGGCTTCAAGCACGTATATGTTGTAGAGGAGCAGACTGTTCCTGACGGAGACTTCAGCACGGTCAAGTCACCAAATCCAGAGGAACCATCAGCATTTGCCATGGGAATAGACCTGGCAAAGAAGGTGGATGCGGACGTTATCATGGCCACAGATCCTGATGCAGACAGACTTGGAATATACGTCAAGGACAGTACGGGAATTTGGAAAGACACGGAATTTGCAGATGATCCTGCATATCCATATGTCCGCTTTAATGCCAATATGACAGGAGCCTTGATCGCAGAGTATGTCTGCCGTGAACAGAAGGCAGTCGGCAAACTGCCGGAAAATGGTGCTATCTGTAATACAGTAGTCAGCACCAATCTTACAAAGGCGATAGCAGAGAATTACAATCTGAAATATATAGAGACACTCACCGGATTCAAGTACATAGGTGAGCAGATCCTTCTCTTTGAGAAGAACAACACATACAAGTTCATCTTCGGAATGGAGGAGAGCTTTGGATGTTTAGTAGGAGACTACACTCGTGACAAGGACGCTTGCGCAGCCGTTGTCATTTTATGTGAAATAGCAGCATTTTATAAGCTGCAGGGAGAAACCATCTGTAATGCCATGGAAGAGGTTTATCACAAATATGGCTATTACTTTGAAGGTGCGTTTGGGATAACTCTAAAGGGTGTAGATGGTGCAGCACAGATTAAGGAGATGATGGAGAACTTCAGGAACCATCCACTTACGAACTTTGCAGGTATCAAAGTTACCGGCATGAGGGATTATGTGAGCGGAATCCGCAAGCCGCTTGATGGCGAAGAGGAGCACATGGGTCTTCCAAAATCAAACGTGCTGTACTATGAGCTGGAAAATAATGCGTGGTTCGCGGTTAGGCCTTCTGGAAATGAACCAAAGATCAAATTCTACTTTGGCGTGAATGAAATCAGCCTAAAAAATGCCATGTCAAAGATAGATGAGATGAAAGCATGTGTGCAGGAGCTTGCTAAATAAACAAACACAAAATATGGCAGAATTTACTGCCGAAAAAGAAAAACATTCCTTCCATATACTACAAAATTAAACATGTAAATGCACTTTCCAGCCAATGCGCTGAACAAGGGGGATCTCGGCCTTGATGCTGAGGTCCCTTTTGTATAAAAAGAAGGCAGGGAATCAGGAGCTTCAGGGGACTAGATAACTGAACGCTGTTATATGTCACAAAGTAAAATATAGTTAAAAATACTAAAAACTGTTTAAGAATTAACTAAAAAATGTTATAATATATAAAGTAACGGCAGTGTGTGGCAAACGCGTACAGGAGTAGTATAGGAGATTATATGCCAGAAAAAGAAATAAAAAAAGAGAGAGAAATAGAAAAGAAAAATATAAAAAGTATCGCTGGACATATCATCGATGAGAAAACCGATGAAAAAGAGAAACGAGAGCCGGAGAGCGTCTTGGATGTGGATGAGCATATGTCTGAGAAACAGAAACTCAGCCTTATGAACAAACAGCAGAAAAAGGAATACATACTGGAGTATTATGCTCCGAAGGCTCTATTTGCACTTGTTGTTGTGGGCATAGTTGTATTCCTTGTTGTAAAACATTTTACGGCGGAATCTGCGGCACTCAACATCCTTGCGGTCAACACTACACAACAGGAATCCGCGGCGAATGACAAGGCGTATTATGAGGAATTCCTCAGTGAAAATGGTCTTGATGCGGAGAAGGAATATGTCAGTATAAGTACAGGAATCGGCGTGTCAACTGATCCGAATGATGCCATGAGTCAGGATAGTCTACAGCTTATACAGAACAAATTTATGGCGAATGCGGTGGACGTGTTCTTTGCCGACACAGACCTTGTCATGAGTTTTGGAGAGTTCGGATATATGCAGGATCTTGATAAGGTGCTGACTGATGAACTGAAAGAAAAGTATAAAGATTCGTTTGTGTATGCAACGGTTATTGAAACGGGTGAGAAGATACCTGTCGGAATAAAGATCGGTGATAATTCCTGGGTGAAGGATACCGGCTGGTATGAAATGGATGCTGCAGTGGGATTTGGCGAGAATGCCAAGAATATGGATCTTGCACTTGAATTTCTTGAATACATAAGCAGAGAGTGATACCCATAAATAAAACGAGGAGACTATAGATACATATGAGCATAAGATATGATGAGGCAAACAGAATATTTGAACTTGATACGAGAAACACGAGTTATCGTATCGGAATCGCCGATGAAGAGGGGTTTGTCGGACATATATATTATGGACAGAAGATCCGTCCGCAGAAATGTGATCAGTTTTTGAGAACGTGTGAGGCTCCTTTTGTTCCGTCCAAGAATAACAGGGAGAGATGTTCATTTATGGACACATTTCCGACAGAGTATTCCGGAAATGGAATAGGAGACTACAGGGAGAGTTGTATTGCGGTAAAGACTGCAAATGGCAGCAGAACCGTTGATCTGAAATTTGTGGATTACGATATTGTAAATGGAAAGCCGGGGATTAGTGGCCTTCCGGCATCATTTGCGGGAGAAGAGGAGGTTCAGACTCTCGTTGTCCATATGATGGATGGGGGATGTGGCATTGATGTTGACCTGATATATTCTGTGTTTGAGGATGAGGATGTTATAACCAGAAGTGTGAGCGTGAAAAATGCAGGTGATAGGGATATCAGGCTCACAAAGGTATATTCTGCATGTATAGATATGGATGATGAGGATTTTGAGATGCTCACTCTCCACGGCTCATGGGCCAGGGAGAGACAGATCGAGAGACGCCCGATAGCTTATGGCAAGCAGAGTGTAAGCTCTCTCCGTGGTGAGTCATCCCACCAGGACCATCCGTTTATGGCATGGATGACAAAGGGTACAGATCAGACTACGGGTGATGTATATGGAATGCATTTTGTGTACTCGGGTAACTTCATCGCACAGATAGAGAAATCACAGTTTGATTCCATACGCGCAGTCATGGGCATACATTCAGAGGGATTTGAGTGGTGGCTCACGCCTGGAGAGACGTTTACAGCGCCTGAGGTTGTGCTTACATACAGCCATGATGGACTTGGACAGATGACTAGAAATCTTCATGATTTTTACAGATGCCACATGATAAGGAGCAGATATCTTCATCAGAAGAGACCTGTCCTCATCAACAACTGGGAGGCTACATATTTTGACTTTGATACCGATAAGCTCCTTGCGATAGCGAAGAGTGCGGCAGAACATGGAATAGAGATGCTGGTCATGGATGATGGCTGGTTTGGACATAGAAATGATGACGCCACAAGTCTTGGAGACTGGTTTGTAAATGAAAACAAGATCAAGGGCGGTTTGAAACATCTTGTTGATGAGGTGAATAGGCTGGGGCTGAAATTTGGAATATGGATGGAGCCTGAAATGATTTCTCCTGATTCTGAACTTTACAGAAAGCATCCTGACTGGGCGTTTGCGGTTCCGGAGAGAACGGCTACATTATCGCGAAATCAGTACGTGCTTGATCTCTCGAGAAAAGAAGTTAGAGACTACGTGTATGAATGTGTGCATAACGTGATATCATCCGCAAATATTGAGTATGTTAAGTGGGATATGAACAGACAGCTCACGGATATCGGCAGCGTAGAATTCACCGGAGACAGGCAGGGAGAATTGGCTCACAGGTATGTGCTTGGAGTATATGAGTTGCAAGAGCGCCTTGTTAACGATTTCCCAGATCTTTTGCTTGAGAACTGCTCGGGCGGTGGTGCAAGATTTGACCCTGGCATGCTTTACTACAGTCCGCAGATATGGTGCTCCGATGACACGGATGCCATAGAGAGACTTTCTATACAGGAGGGAACGGAACTGATATATCCGCTTTCGACCATGGGCGCCCATGTGTCGGATTGCCCTAATCACACAGTTGGAAGGAGTACACCTTTTATGACCAGGGCACATGTGGCTCTGGCGGGAACATTTGGCTATGAGCTCGATATCACAAAAATAAGTGAAGAAGAACGTGCGATGATCCCTGAGCAGGTGTCTATGTATCATAAATATAATGATCTTGTAAGGGAGGGTGATTATTATAGGGTTGCATCGTACAGGGAAAATGGACTGTATGATTGCTGGATGGTTGTTGCAAAGGATAAGAGTGAGGCATTGGTGACTTACGTTCAGGTGCTTGGAAGACCTAACGTACACAGTAGAAAGATAAAACTTTTAGGGCTTGACGTGACTGCTGGTTACAGACTTGACGGAACGGAGAATGTGTATGGGGGAGATCTCCTCATGAATGCCGGAATGCTCATTGAAACTATGCGTGGAGATTATATGAGCAGACTGTATCACTTTGTACTTGACAATAGTTTAACTTAAAAATAAAATAAAAATTAAGTTATTTAACCACGTGAAAAAATAAAGTGAGAAGGACTAGTTATGGCAAAATCAGTAAAATTGGGAGACATAGCTGCCATTGTTGGCGTGAGTACCGTTACGGTCTCAAAGGCACTTTCAGATCAGAAGGGTGTCAGCGAGGAACTCAGAGCACAGATCAAACAGTTGGCAGATGAGATGGGATACCAGTCACCATCTGAGATCAGAAAGAAGACGGCAAAGAAAAAGTATAATATTGGTGTTCTCATTCAAGAGATATACCTTGGAAAGTATCCGTCGTTCTATTGGCAGTTATATCAGGTGCTTAACAAAAAGGCGGTGGCAAGAGGCTGCTTTACTATGCTGGAGTTTGTTTCCAGAGATAGTGTATTGAACGCTGAGATGCCTATGCTCTTGGAGGATGACAAGGTTGATGGAATAGTTGTTGTAGGTTCCATGGGTAAGGAATACCTGGAAAAGCTGGAGAAGACAGCCAAGGTTCCTATAGAGTATGTGGATTACTACGATAATTCGAGACCGATAGACACGGTTATAGCAAACAGTTTCTATGGAAGCTATATGCTGACTAATTATCTGTATGATATGGGACATAGAGATATTGCATATGTTGGCACGATAGGTTCAACGAACAGTATAACTGACAGATATTTGGGCTATATAAAGTCTTTGTTGGAGCATGATATTCCGTTCAGAGAAGACTGGGTTATTCCGGACAGAGATGTGAAGACGGGTCAGTTTGACGAGGAGAACTGTTTTAAACTTCCAAAGAATATGCCTACAGCGTTTGTGTGCAACTGCGATCTTGCGGCAGCTACGCTCATAAAGATACTCAATGCTGCGGGCTACAGAGTTCCTGAGGATGTGTCCGTTGTGGGGTTTGATAATTACATGTATCCTGGAAGCTGCGATATAGGCGTGACCACATACGAGATCAATATGCAGGAGATGGCAGAGAGAACCATGCATAAGATTATAAAAAAGATATCCAACGAAAAATATACTGATGGCATATTTGTCGTGGATGGACGAATCGTGGTAAAGGATAGCGTTGCCAGAATAGAACGATAATAAAACTACATATCAATTGTAATGCAAATCGGAAATAGACACCGGTGCAGCCTGCTTGAAAGACAGCGGAGTTGTACCGGTGTCTTTTTTGAACAGATTTATAAAATGGTTTGTGTTCTCGATTCCAACCTGGGATCCGACCTCGTGGACGGACAGATCTGTTGTGAGAAGGAGCCTTTTGGCAGCATCGATCCTGCGACTGTTGAGATAGCGCATAGGTGATTCACCGAAGTGAAATGAAAATTCTCTGCATATCCTGTATCTGCTGATCCTGTAAGTTGCCTCGAGGTCATCAAGCGACATCGGTTCGGCGTAGTTTGTATCCATCTGATTCTTTACCGATAAAAGATAAGAAGGCACACAATCCATCTTCTTGGATGAGTTTTCAATAAATACACATAATTCGGTCAGGATATCATTAAACCATTTGGAAATTCTGAAAATATCGGTGGCAGACAACTCCCCCTGGAGTCTGCTTATCAGTGAAAGATGGCTCCAGAGTACAGAGGCTCCGGCAGAGTCCTTTTTATAATATATGGATTCGGGGAGAAACTCGTGATACAGGCGAAGCGGAGCTCCGAGGATGAATGCCTCGTAGAAACGACACTTGCCGTTCGTGGCGTATGTTATTTCTGATCCTGCCTCAAAAAGCGCGGCTGTATTCTTGGAATATGATGATTTGCTGCTGCCCGATGTTACTGTAAGAGTTCCTTCATATATATAGAAGAAATGGTAGCACGGAATGAAAGAGAAGGTATAACTGCATGAATAAGCAAAAGAAATATCGCCGTTGGCCAGAAGATGAATCAGACCATCGTTAATCATTGATTCTTCATATGTAAAGAACGCACTGTGGAATCTTGCGTTCTCAATATCTTTCTGAATATTGTAACCTGACAGTACAGTGCAGGAAATTAATTCTTTAGCTAACATGCAAACCACCTCCTATCCATAATAATACAATTATTAAACAATCATCACAAGCTAAAAGCGATATAAATTAGTGGCTAATTAGCTAAAAAAACAATAAAATACTAATTAAAGATAAAAATATATAGATAAAATGTCTATATGATATTGAAAAAAAATAATGATAATGGTAAAATTAACGAAAAGTACAAAATACTGTGATTAAAAACAAAATTGAGTGATGACTAAAAAGTAAATTAATGTATACTTAATATAAAGTTAAAAACAAAGAAGGTTTTAAGGAGGACAAAACTATGAAATCAAAGCGTATTGCATGTATCGCAATGGCTGGTCTTATGGCAGCATCACTTGCAGGTTGTGGAGGCTCAGACAGCGATAACAAGGACACAACAGAGGCAACAAAGGCTGCCACAGAGGCAGCAGGAAGTGATTCAGCAGATGACACAACAGCTGATGCTGAGGGAATCAAGTCATATGCAGACATCCAGTTAGGAACAGACTTCACAGATCTTTCAGCGGAGATCAAGTTCTACAACAACAGAACTGATATGGACTCAGATGATTACGGCGGAAAGAACTGGAAGCAGTATCTTGAGGACTTCAACAAGGAGTATCCAAACATCAAGGTTGATGTTATCACAGATACAAACTATGCAGAAGATGCTCTTACACATCTTCAGTCAGGAAACTACGAGACAGTAATGTGTATCCCGGCAGTTGACATGGCAGACCTTTCAACATATTTCATGTCATTTGGCGATTATGATACAATGAGCAGTCTTGTAAATTACTCAAACAGATGGCTGTATCAGGGTCAGGTATATGGTGTACCTCTTACAGCTACAACACAGGGTATCGTATACAACAAGAAGGTATTTGCTGATGCAGGTGTAACAGATGTACCTAAGACACCAGAGGAGTTCATCGCAGCTCTCAAGGCAATCAAGGATAAGAATCCGGATTGTATTCCACTTTACACAAACTATGCAGCAGGCTGGACAATGGGAGCTTGGGATGATTATATCTCGATCACAGCAACAGGCGATGCTACATACAAGAACCAGAAGTTAGCCCATACAAAGGATCCATTCAAGAACTATGGCGACGATACACATGCTTATGCAGTATATAAGATCCTTTACGATGCAGTATCACAGGGACTTACAGAGGATGATTACTCAACAACAGATTGGGAGTCAAGTAAGGGAAAGCTCAACAACGGCGAGATCGGATGTATGGTACTTGGTTCATGGTCATACCCACAGATGGAAGCAGGTGGACCTAACGCAGACGATATAGGATACATTCCTTTCCCTATCTCAGTAAATGGTAAGCAGTACGCTTCATCAGGTGCAGATTACTGCTACGGTATCAACGTAAACGCTTCAGATGATGAGAAGCAGGCAGCTCTTGTATTTGTTAAGTGGATGACAGAGAAGTCAGGATATGCTTACAACGAGGATTCACTTGCACTTGTTCCTGGTTCAGAGTCAAAGATCTCATTCGATGGTGTTGACTTCGTTGCAGACGAGGCAGCTCTTGAGGGCGAGGAGGATTACCTCAACCAGCTCAACTCAGAGTCAGAGCTTAACGTAAGCAATGGTGGTAATGACAAGATCCAGGCCATCATCGAGCATGCTGCAAACGGCGACATGTCATTCGATGATATCATGGCTGAGTGGAACCAGAAGTGGTCAGATGCTCAGGAGTCATTAGGAATCGAAGTTACTGAGAAGTAATAAAGACTCTATTATAACAAGTAAGAATAAGCTACAGACCGGGGGGGGGATTGCCCGCCCCGGTTTATTAAAAAAGGCGGTGGAATGAGTATGGCTAACAAAAAACAATCCGGCTTTGGTAAATGGGCATCAAGCAGGAAGGGGCAGCAGGTTATAATATGCGCAGCCTTCGCAATTATCCCATTGCTTTTGCTATTAGTATTTACATATATACCATTCGGAGAGATGGTTAAATTTAGTTTCTACAAGATGAAATATACGACGCCTGTAGAAAAGAGAGAATTCGTAGGATTAGCAAATTATATCGATGTGTTCACAAGAAAAGACTGTTTCGGTGCATTAAAGCTCAGTTTGTATTACATCGTAGGAGCACTTGTACAGTTAGTGCTTGCACTTTTCCTTGCAACTCTTCTGAGTTTCAGAGTAAAAGGTGGTAACCTTTTCAAGGGATTTATTTTCTTCCCTTACCTTATCAGCGGTATCGCTGTAGGTTTCATTTTCAAATTCTTCTTCACAAGAGGATTCGTGTTTGACTCAATCCTTCAGTTGTGTGGATTTAGCTTAGACAACCTTCCATACTGGCTCAAAGACCAGAGTGTCAACAACTGGACACTGGTTTCAACCTCGGTCTGGAGATACCTTGGACAGATGATGGTTCTCTTCATTGGAGCTATCATGTCGGTAGATGCAGAACTTTATGAGGCGGCAGAGCTTGATGGTGCAAATAAATTCCAGCAGTTTAGATATATCATACTGCCAAGTATCAAGACAATCGTTACATTAAATGTAATTTTAGCAATAACAGGATCACTCAGTGCTTTCGAGCAGCCTTTCGTTATCACAACAGGTGCAAACGGAACAGGTACTTACTTCATCATCATGAACAAGATAGCACATACAAGCCAGAAGGTCGGTCTCGCTTCAGCAATGGCCGTTGTACTTCTCCTTATCATACTTATATGTGCTGCGCTTCAGAAGCTGTTCTTTGAGTACGTCTTCAAGGATTCAAGCTCAGATGATGAGAGTTATAAGGCAAAGAAGCTTCGCAAGAAACAGGAGAGGGATACCAAGAAATACATGAAGCAGATGGCTGCTTCTGCGAAGGGAGGCAAGTAACATGGCAAGAGGAAAGACAGATGTGCCAAGCATAGCACCAATAAAAGAAAAACGAACCGTTGGATATTATGTAAGAGGTTTCCTCAAGTACTTTGTACTCATATTATTCTCACTGTGTGCGGTTGTACCTCTTATATCATGTGTTACAACAGCCTTCAAGACAACAGATGAGTATAAGGCTACTTCAGTAATGAAACTTCCTGAAAGCTTTCTGAACTTCAGCAACTTTGTAAAGGCATTCGCGACTGCCAACATGGGACGTGCGTTCATCAATTCGGTCATAGTTATGATATGTGTACTCCTTGTGTCAGTAGTAATAGGAACACAGCTTGCATATGTGCTTAACAGATTCAAGTTCCCGGGAAACGGCTTTATCAGAACACTTTTCCTTGTGGCATCATTGCTTCCTGCAGTTGCTATGCAGGTTACAGTCTACAACATCATGGGTGATCTGAGATTCATAGATCACTTATATGGTTACATCATCATGAGCTGTGGTACAGATGTTATCTCAATCTACATCTTTATACAGTTTATGGAGAACATATCAGTATCTCTTGACGAGTCAGCTATCGTGGATGGTGCATCATACTGGACTATCTACTGGAAGATCATACTTCCACTTCTTAAGCCAGCTATCGTTACAGCTTGTATATTGAAGGGCGTTGTAATCTACAACGAGTACTACGCTGCAAACCTTTACCTCATAAGCCCGGAGATCAAGACAATGGCTATCTCACTCTACAAGTTCGTAGGACCTATGGGAAGTCAGTACAACCTGATCTGTGCAGGTGTTATCATATCGATCATACCGGCACTTATAGTATTCATCTGCTGTCAGAAACAGATTTACAGTGGTATTACACAGGGTGCTGTAAAGGGTTAATAATTTATTAGAAGAAGAGAGTTCATGAATATGAGAAATGAAATTCAAAAAGAATTAATAGATGCTATCATCCCATTCTGGGAGGCCCTGAGGGATGATGAGTACGGCGGATTTTATGGGTATATGGATTATGACCTCAACCTTGATAAAAAGGCTGAGAAGGGTTGTATTCTTAACAGTAGAATTACCTGGTTCTTCGCAAGTGCGTATAAGGCACTCAAGGACCCGAAGCTTCTAGATGAAGCTGCTCATGGATATGAATTTCTGAAAGAATATTGTATAGACAGGGAATATGGCGGAATATATTGGTCCATGAATTACGATGGTTCACCCAAAGATACGACAAAACACACCTACAATCAGGCATTTAGTATATATGCCTTATCCGCCTATTACGAAGCTTCCGGTGATTCGGAAGCTTTGGACCTGGCCCTGCAGCTTTTCCATACAATAGAAGAGAAATGTACTGACGAAGGTGGCTATCTCGAGGCATTTACAAGAGAGTTCAAGCCAGAGTCAAATGATAAGCTTTCTGAGAATGGTGTTCTCGCAGAGAGAACAATGAACACACTGCTCCATGCACTTGAGGCTTACACAGAACTTTATAAGGTATCCAAGGATTCCAAGGTAAAAGAGCGCCTGGAATGGCTGCTCGATGTATTTGCTGATAAGGTATACAATCCGGAGCTTAAGAGACAGGAAGTGTTCTTTGATAAGGATTATAACTCTCTGATCGATCTGTACTCATACGGACATGACATTGAGACATCATGGCTTCTGGATAGGGCGACCGAGGTGCTTGGAGAGGCAGAGTATACAGAGAAGATTACAAAGATAACAGATATCCTTGCGGAGCAGATATATGAGCTTGCTTTCGATGGACATTCAGTTCTGACAGAATGTGAAAAGGGCGTGCCATACACGGTAAGAGTATGGTGGGTTCAGGCAGAATCAATAGTAGGATTTATAAATGCTTATCAAAAGTCGGGTGATAAGAAGTATTACGAGGCTGCTGAGAAGGTGTGGGAGTACATAAAGGAATACTTCATAGACAAGAGACCGGGATCAGAGTGGTTCTGGGATCTGAATGCGGATGGAACACCAAGAGTCGGACGTCCTATAGTTGAGCCATGGAAGTGCCCATACCACAACGGCAGAATGTGCCTTGAGATTATGAACAGACTCGCTGACGGCAAATAAATAGCATTCAATTGCTTTCAAATTATAAGGAGAATGCCTAAATGATGAATGAGAAATATTATGTAGAGCTTGACAAACTGAACAAGCTTCTTGAGAGAAAGAATAAGAAGACAGATTTCTATAATGGAATCTATGACAGATATGAGTACCCTGTACTCACAAGAGAGATGATACCTCTCACATGGAGATATGACTTAAACCCTGAGACAAATCCATACTTCATTGAGCGTCTCGGAGTTAACGCTGTCATGAACTCAGGTGCAATCTACCTGAACGGCAAGTATTATCTTGTCGCAAGAATAGAGGGAAATGACAGAAAGTCATTCTTCGGAGTAGCTGAGAGTGACAACGGTATCGATGGATTCCGTTTCTGGGATTATCCAATCCTTCTGGATGATGTATGTCCTGAGGAAACAAATGTATATGATATGAGACTGACACAGCACGAGGATGGATGGATCTACGGTGTGTTCTGTTCAGAGAGCAAGGATACAACTGTGAATGATCTCTCGGCAGCTGTTGCAGCAGCGGGTATCGTGAGAACAAAGGATTTAAAGCACTGGGAGCGCCTTGACAACCTCAAGACTCTTCGTTCCCCACAGCAGAGAAATGTAGTGCTTCATCCTGAGTTTGTAGATGGCAAGTATGCATTCTACACACGTCCAATGGATGATTTCATCGAGACAGGAAGCGGCGGCGGAATCGGATTCGGTCTCTGTGATGATATAGAGCATGCGGTTATAGACGAGGAGAAGATGACAAGTCTTCGTAAGTACCACACTATAACAGAGGCAAAGAACGGTGCAGGTGCACCTCCAATAAAGACAGACAAGGGCTGGATCCACATCGCACATGGTGTGAGAAACACAGCTGCCGGTCTCAGATACGTGCTTTATGCATTTGCGACAGATCTCAATGATCCTTCAAAGGTTATCGCTGAGCCATCAGGAATGCTTATCGGACCTCGCGGCGAGGAGAGAGTCGGCGATGTATCCAACGTTGTATTCACAAATGGCGCCATCGTAAACGAGAACAACGAGGTGTTCATCTACTACGCATCAAGCGATACAAGAATGCATGTTGCAACAACAACAGTTGACAGACTTATCGATTATGTATTCAACACACCATCTGATCCGGGAAGAAGTGTAGAGTGCGTAGCACAGAGATGTGAGCTTATCAAGAAGAACCTGGAGTTCCTTAAGAATGCCGACAAGTAAGAAAGTATAATATATGGGCTGCCAGATGAAACAGCACGTTGGTTAGTATGCCCTTTGCCTGTGCAGATACCATATAACGTGATAATAAAATAAAAAATCCGGCTAAGATGCCGGAAGAAAGAGGTACTTATGTCAGAAGTAAAAATGTTCAGCGAGCCTGTGCCAAACGTGCCATGGCAGGACAGACCGGCAAATGACAATCATGACGCTCCAATCTGGAGATATACAGAGAATCCTATAATAGGAAGAAACCCGGCAAAGGGTGTTGCAAGAATATTCAACAGTGCGGTAGTTCCATTTGAGGGAAAATTTGTCGGAGTATTTAGAGGCGAGCAGGTGAATGGAATTCCATACATCTACCTCGGAGAGAGCGAGGATGCTATCCACTGGAATATCAGCGAGGAGAAGATCAAGTTTGTTGATGAGAACGGTGAAGAGTTCATGCCTATATACGCATATGATCCAAGACTTGTAAAGGTAGAGGATACATATTATGCAATCTGGTGCCAGGATTTCTATGGCGCAGCGATAGGTATAGCAAAGTCAAAGGATCTCAAGACATTTGTGAGAATCGAGAACCCATTCCTTCCATTTAACAGAAATGCAGTTCTCTTCCCAAGAAAGATCAACGGTAATTTCGTGATGCTGTCACGCCCAAGTGACAGTGGACACACACCATTTGGTGATATATTCGTAAGTGAGAGCCCAGACATGGTTTACTGGGGTAAGCACAGACATGTCATGGGCAAGAGCAGCGAGTGGTGGGAGTCACTCAAGATTGGCGGCGGTGCAGCCCCTATCGAGACTTCTGAAGGATGGCTGTTATTCTACCATGGAGTAGCGGGAACATGTAACGGTTATGTATACTCGATCGGTGGAGCAATCCTTGATATCGACAACCCATCGATCGTTAAGTATCGTTGTGAGAACTTCCTTCTCACACCAGAAGAGTGGTACGAGGAGCGTGGATTTGTTCCTAATGTATGCTTCCCATGTGCTACTATTCACGACAGCGAGTCTGGAAAGATCGCCATTTACTACGGTGCAGCTGACAGCTATGTTGGCCTTGCATTCACAAAGCTTGATGAGATCGTAGATTATATCAAGTCACACAGTGTGGTAACAACTTCTGATACCGAGATCGGTAGAAGATAGTTAGTTATAGATCGCTATGAGCCCCTACTCATACGCGGCAATTGTATTAATTTTTTCTCATTTCCCAAGGCGGTGCCCGCCGCCTTCGGGGCCCCTCTAAAAAGAAATGTAATGGCAGGTGATTGCCAAAACTTTTAGACTATGACAGCCTGGCAGTAAGCCGGGCTGAATTTGATTCTGAGGGTTTTGGCAATCATAAAAACTAAAAAGGCAGAAAAAAGACTGTAATATGTAGAAAAAGGCAACAGATGCAATAAAATAGCAGTTACATACATTATCATGGAAATGACGAGTGAAGAAGTCATGGTCAGTGTAAAAATGTGATTTCTTCACCGTCTTATATAGAACAGGCAATTGGGGAATGGTGTAATCAGTAACAGGTGTACACCGTACGGATATGCACACAATTGCCGTACGTCAAAAGGAGGAGAATGACAATGAACAAGGAAATACTTTTTTTAAATCCCGTGTTTACGCACAATATCTGGGGCGGTACAAAGCTCAGAGAAGAATACGGATATGATGTTGAGGGCGATGATATAGGCGAGTGCTGGGGAGTTGCGGCACATGAGAATGGCAACTGTACAGTGAAAAATGGCGAGTTTGCAGGTCATACGCTTGCCGACTTATGGGACAGCCACAGAGAGTTGTTTGGCGGCATAGATGGTGTCAGATTCCCACTGCTTATAAAGATAATCGATGCAAAAGATGATCTGAGTATTCAGGTGCATCCGGACGATGCATACGCAGCAGAACATGAGAATGGTTCATTTGGTAAGATGGAGTGCTGGTATATTCTTGACTGCAAGGAAGATTCAACACTTGTAATCGGTCATAATGCAAGGACAAAGGAAGAATTATGTGATATGATCGAAGGTAAGAAATGGAAGGAATTTATCAGAGAAATCCCTGTTAAGAAGGGTGATTTCATTCAGATAGATCCCGGTACAGTACACGCGATCAAAGGCGGAATCACACTTCTTGAGACACAGCAGAACAGTGACATCACATACAGAGTTTATGATTATGACAGACTGAGCAATGGGAAGCCTAGAGATCTGCATGTAAAGCAGAGCATAGACGTTATAACAGTTCCTGCAAAACCGGTTGAGGACAGCATTATAAGTGTAAGGGCAGATAAGGCAAATGAACTCTGTGAGCTTATAAGATGTAAGTATTACACAGTATACAAGCTGGATGTTGAGGGAAAGGCAGAGCTGAATGTGGGCGACAAGCCATTCCTTATCATGTCTGTAACCTCTGGAAGTGGAACAGTGGATGGAAACGCTATAAAGAAGGGTGATCACTTTATCCTGCCAAACGGATACAGCAATCCAGTATTTGAGGGCAATATGGAGATCGTGGCATCCACAGTCAGCAAGTAAGATCCCGCCTTTGGAAGAGAATGTCAAGGGGGATAGTTATGAAGAGAAAGACGATAGGTGTTCTGGTAGGCGGAATCACGGATGATTTTACGAGGCTGCTCTGTCATGGGGTTATAGAGAGAGCAAAGACACTTGATGTCAATATAGTTGTTATTCCGGGTAAGTTCCTTGACCGGGAATACTCAGAAACGTCAGATATATATTATGAATATCAGTACCAGACACTGTTCTCCTATGTTACAAAGGAGAATCTGGACGGCGTTATTGTTGCATCGAGTTGTATTGGCTGCTTTGCAACCAAGGAGCGTATCAGAGAATTTATGAAAAGATATCTGCAGATGCCGTGTGTGATAGTGGCTGCAGATGAGCCGGATCAGATTTGTGTCAGATATGACAATGGAGCAGGCATAAGAGAAGGACTCAATTACATGATTGAGGAACTTGGTTATACAAGAATAGGTATGATAGGCGGTCCGGACTCCAATTATGATGCAAAGGAGAGAAGGAGAACCTACATTGAGGCGCTTGAGGCTCATGGAATAGAGTTTGATCCGGAGCTTTATGTGGAGGGCAATCTTACATCGGAATCAAAAGAGGTTTTCAGAGATATTCTGGACAGAAATCCAGATATGCAGGGAGTGTTCTGCGTGAATGATTCCTGTGCATCTGGTTTTTATGAAGAACTTAAGGCGAGGGATATTCTGCCGGGAAGAGATATATCAGTCATGGGTTACGATGATATTGAGTGGGCTACACAGATATATCCGACGCTCTCGACTGTGCGCGCAGACGCGGGAAAACTTGGCTCAGAGGCTGTAAATCTTATGGTCAGGCTCATTGATGGCAAGCAGGTTGAGAGTAAGATACTTCCTACTGAGTTTATCAGAAGAGATTCATTTTGTAAAAAAGGCGGATCAAGAAAACGTAATAAGAATGTCATTGAGGGATATCTCTCAATGAACCATATGCTCTCAGAGCAGTGGGAAGAGCGGAATAAGACTCAGTTCAAGATGAAAACATTTATCCAGAAGGTCTTGAGCTTTGACAGAGGCAACGACAGAAGTTATGGAGAGATTCTTGGCACCATGGACTGGCTGGACATAGAGAATGCATTTATATTCTTATATAAAGAGCCAATAATACATCTGATCGGTGAGCCATTTGAACTGCCTGACCAGTTATATCTCAAGACTAAGGATCTTAAAGAGAAGGTCAGCAGTGTGATCACTGTGAACCAGAAGGTGTCATCATCAAATCTCTATGATTTTGAGAGCCTCGGTGTGGAAGGAGCTGGAATATATGTACTCTTGCCGCTGTATTCCAACGAAATACTCTATGGAGTTCTTCTGTGTGATCTCACGGAAGGAGTTCTGGTGAATGGGGAGTTTCTTGGAAACCAGGTCTCAGCTGCTGTCAAGATGATCAATCTGCTCAAGACGAACGAGGAGATCATGAAGCGCCTTGAGGAGAGTATGGCGATCCTGCAGAAAAACAACATTATGCTTGACAATCTGTCAAAACAGGATCCCCTTACAGGAATCATGAATAGACGAGGTTTCTTTGACAGATCATTACAGCTGCTCAAGGAATGTGAGGAGCAGAAAAGGACGGCTACGGTATTCTACGCTGATATGAACAGTCTCAAGATTATCAATGACAGATATGGACATGATGAGGGTGATTTCTCTCTTAAGACTATAGGAGATATTCTGATTGAATCTGTAGGCGATAATGGAATCGTAGGCAGAATAGGCGGCGACGAGTATTGCTGTCTTGTACTCGGCCTTAAGGACTCTGACGCTGCAGATGCATTTGCTGAGGAAGTATACAGTTCATTTGAGAAGTTTAATGAGCATTGTGATAAGCCTTATAAAGTGAGTGTATCGCTTGGAAACTGTCAGATCGTAGAATATAACAAGAAAGGCCTTCAGAATGCCATGACTATGGCAGATGAGAAGCTGTATGAGGTGAAGAAGTACAGGAAGAAGGATGTTGTTAAGGTTAAGAATTGATAATTTATATATTAAATAAAAGGTATGATCAGGTTGCGTTGAGTGCAGCTTGATCATACCTTTTTTTGTAAAATCTATGCTCCCAGAAAAAATGTCTAAAATGTATAAATACAGAAAAAATATCTAATAATACTTGTGTGATGCATATTGCGCATGGAGGTGTTGTTGAGATGAAAAGAAATGATCATGGATGGAAGCTGGTTTCGGATTCCGGCTGCAGTCTGCTTGTGCCGGATGGACCGGATGGACTGGCTGGAATAGATATAGATATAGATCATGCTGAGGTTCCGTTTGTAATATCTGTTGATAACACAGATTATATAGACGAACCGGGTATAGATATAGAGAAGATGCTTGAACATATTGCAAATTGCCGGTCAGGCGGAAGAACTAGCTGCCCTTCGCCGCATGCGTGGCTTGAGGCGTGGGGGGATGCGGAAAATGTTATAGCATTTACGTTGTCAGCTGCATTATCGGGAAGTTACAACAGTGCCATAGCTGCAAGACACATGGCACTTGAGAAGAATCCCGGCAGGAATATTGCAGTTATAAATACTTGTGGTGCCGGAACTATGCCTGGGTGTCTGATGCAGGCTGTAAGTGACGGTGTGGATGATGGGGATTCGTTTGATGTCATAGCGAAGACTGCAGAAAATATAGCGAGAAACACAAATGTCATGTTTGCCTTGGGGAGTCTGGACAACCTGATAAAGGCGGGCAGATTAAATAAGCTTGTGGGTTATGCGGCTCATAGATTTAATATATCCGCAATAGGTGTGGCATCACCTGGTGGACGAATTGAACTCAGACACAAATTCAGAGGTATGAAGAAGACATATGATAAGCTGATAGACACTCTCCGTGAGACGGGATTTGCAGGGGGAGAGCTGGTCATAAGCCACTGTATGAATGAGGATGGAGCAGAGAAACTGGGGCATCTTATCAAGGCTGAATGGCTTGACACGGATGTGAGCGTCGTACCTGCAAGCGGACTGTGCAGCTATTATATGGGAAAAGGCGGGATGATAATAACATATCATGAGTAGACTGCTGCACGGATAAATAATATAAAATGCTTGAAATAGACAAAATAATGAAAAATAATGGAAGGCTGCCGCACCTTCTATTATTTTTTGTGTATTAACCTATTGACATAGTAGGTAAATGGGAATATCCTATTTTTGCGAGTCAGATATTGACTTATTACGCCAAAAAAATGGCGGATGAGGGTGATGACTGGAATGACCGTGTATTTGCGGCTGGAATGTGATCACACTCATATGTAAGGAGGATTTACAGATATGGTGATTTCTTCAAAGGGAGAATATGCCCTGAGGGTCATGGCAGACCTTGCCATAAACCACGACGGCAGATTCATTCCGTTAAAAGAAATAGTTCAGAAAGAGGAACTGTCCCAGAAGTATCTGGAGAGTATAATGCGCATGCTGTCCAAGGCAAATCTGATAGAGGCAGCCAGTGGACATGGTGGCGGCTACAGACTCAAAAAAGCCCCTGAGGAATATACACTGTGGGAGATACTTGAACTCACGGAAGGTGGACTTGCTCCGGTGGCATGCATGAAGAATAGCGCAATGACCTGTGACAGATCCGGACAGTGCTACACTTTGCCGATATGGCAGGGACTGGCGGAGTTGATACAGGATTATTTCCAGGGTAAGACACTGGCGGATATAGCCAGAAATGTGGAATGAGCAGAGTAATTTGATACAAGCAAAAAGATAATTAAAGCGGGACAATTGAATCGCCGGATATAGAAGTGATAAAGCAATTGCCGGGCTTGGTATAAAAGGAGGCAGACTGATGTCAGATAAAAAATTATTGGAAGTTAAGAATTTACATGTTGATGTTGAGGATAAACAGATCCTTCACGGTGTGAACCTGGAGATCGGCAAGGGTGAGACACATGTACTTATGGGACCTAATGGAACCGGAAAGTCAACCCTTGGATATGCACTTATGGGCAATCCTAGATATACAGTCAGAGAGGGCGAGATATGGTTTGATGGTAAGAACATCACAGAAGAGGCTGTCAATGAGCGTGCAAAGGCAGGAATATTCCTCTCATTCCAGAATCCTCTAGAGGTGCCTGGTGTGACACTCAGCTCATTTATAAGAAATGCCCTTGAGCAGAAGACCGGCAAGAGAATCCGTCTCTGGGATTTCAAGAAGGAGCTTGAGAGAACCATGGAGATCCTTCAGATGGATCCATCTTATGCGGAGAGAGACCTGAATGTGGGATTTTCAGGTGGTGAGAAGAAGAAGGCAGAGATACTTCAGCTTCTGATGCTCAAGCCATCACTGGCAATCCTTGACGAGACAGATTCAGGACTTGACGTTGATGCAGTCCGTACAGTATCAGCAGGTATCGAGGAATACCAGAAGAACTGCAAGGGAAGTCTGCTTATCATCACACACAGCACCAAGATCCTTGAGTCACTCACCGTTGACTACACACATGTCATGGTTGAGGGCAAGATCATAGAGACTGGTGACGCATCACTTGTGGACAAGATCAACGAGTCTGGATTTGCAGAGTATGAAAGGATATAGAAGATGAAGGAAAAGACATATGTAGAGGACATAGACAGAAATATATATGACTTCAAGTATGATGACAAAGATGCCTATAAGCTTAAAGCTGGTCTCACACCTGAGATAGTTGAGCAGCTTTCAAAGGAGAAACATGATCCGGCATGGATGCAGAATTTCAGACTTGAGTCTTTACAGATATACAACAATATGCAGGTGCCTGACTGGGGCCCATCCATCGAGGGACTGGATATTGACAATATAGTTACTTACGTAAGACCAAATACCAAGATGAAGGGCAGCTGGGATGAAGTTCCTGAGGATATCAAGGATACATTTGAGAGACTTGGAATCCCTCAGGCTGAGAGAAAATCCCTTGCGGGAGTTGGTGCACAGTACGACTCAGAGCTCGTATATCACAATGTCCGTCAGGAGGTTGCGGACATGGGCGTTGTGTACACTGATATGGAGAGTGCACTCACAGGTGAGTATGCAGACATGGTGCAGAAGCATTTCATGAAGCTTGTCACCCCTCATGATCACAAATTTGCAGCACTTCACGGAGCTGTGTGGTCAGGCGGTTCATTTGTATATGTGCCACCTGGAGTAAAGGTTGAGATCCCACTTCAGTCATACTTCAGACTTAATGCAGCGGGCGCGGGTCAGTTTGAGCACACACTCATCATAGTAGATGAGGGAGCAGACCTCCATTTTATAGAGGGATGTTCGGCACCGAAGTACAATGTGGCGAACCTTCACGCAGGCTGTGTGGAGTTGTTTGTCGGCAAGAACGCAAAGCTCAGATATTCAACCATAGAGAACTGGTCCAAGAACATGTACAACCTGAACACCAAGAGAGCTCGAGTTGAAGAGGGTGGAACCATCGAGTGGGTATCGGGTTCATTTGGATCACATGTGTCATACCTTTACCCGATGAGCGTGCTCAAGGGCAAGGGCGCCAGGATGGAGTTCACCGGAGTTACATTTGCCGGTAAGGGACAGAACCTTGACACAGGAGCGAAGGTAGTTCATGCGGCACCTGACACAAGCTCATATATCAACACAAAGTCTATCTCCAAGGACGGGGGTATAAGCACATTCCGTTCATCAGTTGTAGTGACAAAGGAGGCTGAGGACTCCAAGGCAGCAGTTTCCTGCCAGTCACTTATGCTTGATTCGATATCACGTTCGGACACCATACCGGCCATGGATATCAGAACCAAGAAGGTAAATGTGGGACATGAGGCACAGATAGGAAGCATCAGTGACGAGGCTGTGTTCTACCTGATGTCCAGAGGAATGAGTGAAGAAGACGCGAGAGCATGTATCGTCAGTGGATTTGCAGACAATGTATCGAAGGAGCTGCCGCTTGAGTATGCTCTTGAGATGAACAACCTCATCCGTCTTGAGATGAAGGGCAGCATAGGTTAAGGAGGTGCGGTGACATGGAGAACAATAACGAGATGAAGATCAACAAGCTCCCGGCAAAGACATGGTACTGGCTTCGCATGAACGACACAGCACTTAACTGGAATCCGGACATGGCGGGATGCAGTGTGAAGATAGATGGCGGCAAGGAAGCTGATAAGCAGGCTTCTGATTTCGATGGAATAGAGACTGGTGCGGGAAGAGATGCGGACATACTCTTCGCACAGCAGGCAGCAGGAAGTGTACTCGTTGCGGACGAGACCAATAAAGGTCAGACAGTGCACGTGCTGATAAATGGAACCGGGGCAAATGGCAGCAGCGGTTATGCTTACGTGCAGGCAGATGCAGGTTCAGACATGACAGTCATAGAGACATTTGGCGAGAATGCGGAGGGTGGCAGCCTGGCATTCCGTACGCGTTTTAATATAGAGAAGGACGCACACATACGTCTTGTACAGATATTTATGCAGGATGAGAACACGACCATACTCAACGACGTGGGAAGTGAGTGTGCGGAGAATGGGCAGCTAGATGTGCTTCAGATATTTATCGGCAAGGGCAATCTGTACAACGGCGTGAGAACTGAGCTCATTGGTAAGCGTGCTTCAACCAACATGGATATAGGTTACCTTGGCCAGAAGAAGCAGGTCATAGATATCAACCTTGTGGTTAACCATATAGGCAAGAAGACCAACTGCAACATACAGGTGGATGGAACACTTAAGGATGCTGCGGAGAAGATATTCAGAGGTTCGATAGATTTCAAGACAGGTTCATCGGATTCGAAGGGCGCTGAGACTGAGAATGTACTGCTGCTCGGCGATGATGTGGTGAACAAGACTATACCACTCATCCTCTGTGCAGAGGAGAACGTGGAGGGCTCACATGGAGCGACCATCGGTGAGCTTGACGAGGACACTTTATTCTACTTCGCGTCAAGGGGAATAGACATGGAGACAGCCGAGGACATGATGACCAAGGGCAAGATGGAGGTCCTCTACCGCAAGATCCAGGACGAGAACACAGAGAAGCTGGTGGAGAAGCAGCTTGCGGAGGTAATGGAATATGACAGACAGGAATTATAGAGAGGATTTTCCTCTGTTGAGAAACAATGACACAGCTTATATAGACAATGCGGCCACAGCGCAGAAGCCACAGGTGGTCATAGACGCTGAGAGAGAGTTCTATGAGAAGAGCAATGCGAATCCACTCAGAGGATTCTATCCGCTCAGCCTTGAGGCTACAGAGTGTTATGAGAGTGCCAGGAAGGTAGTCAGGGACTTCATTCACGCTGACTCTGAGAAGGAGATAATCTTCACCAGGAATACCACAGAGAGCCTTAACCTTGTGGCATACAGCTACGCATTGAACAATCTGAAAGCCGGGGACGAGATAGCAGTCACCATCATGGAGCACCACAGCAACATGCTTCCATGGCAGATGGCGGCCAGAGTCACAGGTGCAACTCTCAGATATCTCGACTGCGAGAAGGATGGAACGCTGACTGACGAGACCATCAATGCGGGAATCAACGAGCACACAAAGCTGCTTGCTGTCGGACATGTGTCAAATGTCCTCGGATGTGTGAATCCGGTCAGAAAGATGGCTGACAGGGCGCACAGCTTTGGCGCGGTTGTCGTTGTCGATGGCGCACAGAGTACACCGCATATGGCTATAGATGTGCATGAGCTTGGCGCTGATTTCTTTGCATTTTCAGGCCACAAGCTGATGGGACCTATGGGAATAGGAGTGTTATACGGAAGACAGGAACTGCTTGACGCGATGCCTCCATTTATGTCAGGTGGAGAGATGATAGATTCGGTTTCAAGAGATGGTGCGGTATATGCGGAATTGCCTCACAAGTTTGAGGCTGGTACAGTCAATGCGGCAGGAGCTGCGGGACTTGCGGCTGCTATAGGCTACATCAAAGAGGTTGGGTTTGACTATATAGAAAAGAGAGAGCTGGAGCTCACGACCCGTGCCATGGAGGGACTTGCAAAGCTTCCTCACGTACATGTCATCGGTTCAGATAAGCCGGAGAACCACACCGGAATAGTGGCGTTCACCATAGACAATGTACATCCGCATGATGTCAGCGAGATCATGGCTGCGGATGGAATAGATGTGAGGGCTGGACATCACTGCGCACAGCCACTGCTTGTACATCTGGGTGTGTACAATACGACAAGGGCAAGTTTTATGTTCTACAATACAGATGAAGAGGTAGATGCATTTGTGGAGAGTGTCGCAAATGTGAGAAGGAGAATGGGATATGCAGAATAATATTCAAAACAGGAATTTTTATAATGAGATCCTTACAGAGCACAATATGAGACCTGAATTCAAATATGATCTTCCTGCAGCAAATGTTGTGCTGGAGGGTGTAAATCCCAACTGCGGTGATGACATCTGGCTTAAACTGAAGGTTGAGAACGGAGTCATCGAGGATGGATCATTCGTGGGAGACGGATGTGCTATATCCCAGGCGTCGGCAGATATAATGCTTGGAATGATCATAGGAAAGACCAAGGAGGAGGCCTTGAAGCTTGGGCAGCTCTTTCTGAAGATGATACAGGGAGAGGCGACAGATGAGGAGATAGACCAGCTTGAGGAGGCGTCTGCGCTCAAGGATATCGCACACATGCCGGCAAGGGTAAAATGTGCTGTTCTCGGATGGCACACCCTTGAGGAAGCTTTGAAGAATATATCATAAGGGGGGATTCCTTATGATATATTCTTTATCTGCATCTTAACTATAGGCATGATATACTTCACTTGAATGTGTGAAAGCGGGCGCCGCTGGTAAGATCTATGTCGTTTGTGACATGAGGTGTACTGGTGGCGCTTTCTTTAAAATAATCCAAAGGGATTGATACATATGAAAAAAATAAATATACAAAAAAGCATAAATAATACGGAGTGTAAATGTAAGGATGTTATAAAAAATGTGCTGTTGATGCTGGTTGTGATAGCCATAGGGGTTGGACTGTGTCTGATAATAAAGACAACATTTACTACAGACATATTGATACCGGCCGTTATGGTGTTTTCGGTATTTTTGATATCGGTGTTTACTGACGGGTATGTATATGGAATACTGGCATCTATAGTCAGTGTGATAATAGTGAATTTTGCATTTACATTTCCGTATTTCAAGATAGATTTCCTTATACCTGAAAATATCACATCGGCGATAATCATGATAGCCATAGCGTTTATCACCTGTGGATTTACAAGCAAGATAAAGTATCAGGAAATGCTCAAGAAAGAGAGTGAGATGGAGAAAATGAGAGCGAACCTGCTCAGGGCGGTATCCCACGATTTCAGGACTCCGCTCACAACTATATATGGTGCGAGCTCGGCCCTCATAGAGAACGGAAGGGAGTTCACGGATGAACAGAGGGAGAAGATGCTCAGGGGAATACAACAGGACTCCCAGTGGCTTTACCGTATGGTTGAGAATCTGTTGTCCATCACCAGACTGGATGGTGATATCAAACTTATAAAGACGCCCATAGCACTGGATGAACTTATAGATTCTGTGCTCATCAAATTTGCAAAGAGATATCCTGATCAGGAGGTGGAAGTCAATCTGCCCGATGAGCTGGTCATCATACCGATGGATGCCATTCTCATAGAACAGGTTATCATAAATATCCTCGAGAATGCAGTACAGCATGCGGAGGGAATGAAGAATCTGGCATTGAATGTGAAATGCGATGGCGACAGGGTTGTGTTTGAGATCCAGGATGATGGCGATGGAATACCGGAGGATAGGTTGAAACACCTGTTTGATGGCAGTCTTTTAGGAGACAGCTCCAATGAGGTGTCCGCGGACTGCAGGCAGAGAAAGAATGCCGGAATAGGTCTGTCGGTATGTGCGACTATCATAAAAGCACATGGCGGAGATATAAGCGCATACAATTCCGTGGAAGGCGGTGCAGTATTCAGATTTACATTGAAGATAGAGGAGGTTACGGATGAGCAATAACAAATATAAAGTCCTGATAATAGAAGATGAGCAGAATATCAATAATCTGCTGGATACTTTAATGCAGGCAAATGGCTATCAGACGATCATAGCCACATCCTGCGGAAGCGGTCTTATGATGTATGCGTCCCACAGACCTGACATAGTGATACTTGATCTGGGACTTCCAGATAAGGATGGAATAGCATTTCTCACGGAGATAAGAAAGACGGATTTCACGCCGGTCATAGTGCTCTCGGCGAGATCTGATGAGAAGGATAAGGTGGAGGCGCTCAACCTGGGGGCAAATGATTATGTGACCAAGCCGTTTGGCTCTGAGGAGCTGGTTGCCAGGGTCAGATCTGCACTCCGCACAGTGCTTTACCAAGCACATGACAGTGAACTGCCGACAGGGAAATTCCAGACTGGGGATTTGCTCATAGACTACGAAGCCAGACGAGTGTTCATAGGGGATGAGGAGATCAAGCTGACTCAGACTGAGTACAACATAGTCGATCTTCTGTCCAGACATCCGGGCAAGATGCTTACATACAGTTTCATCGTAAAAGAGGTATGGGGCTACAATGACATGGGAAGCACCAAGAGACTTCAGGTAAATATGGCGAATATAAGAAAGAAGTTCGGAGTGAAGCCGGGCAAGAAGAGCTTTATCATCAACGAGCTGGGAGTCGGGTACAGGATGTGCGATGACAGCGAAAAACTCATTGATAGTATTTGATTGTAGATTAATAAAATAAAGTCCGCTATACTGATTTTATGAAGTATAGCGGATTTTATTATTAAATCAGGAGGAGTGTTATGAAAGGGTACAGAAAAATCATGAAGGCTGTGGCGGTCATTCTTGCATTTGCACTGATATTTTCAGGTATGAATGTTCCGGGAACTGCGCTGGCAGCTACAACGGCGGCTACGGCAAAAAACACGGTTGTAAAGAGCATCACTGTGAGCAATCTGCCAGCCGGCACACTTACGCTCAAGGCGGGAAAGTCATTTGCTCTTAAGACAAATGTGGCGGCGAAAGAGCTGAAATTCGTAACCAGCAACAGAAGGATAGCAACCGTGACAACTGCGGGAGTGATCAAAGCAGGAAATGTAAAAAATGGGACAGCTAAGATTACAATGTCGCTGAAGGCTGATCCTAAGGTAAAGAAGGTTATTACGGTAACTGCAGGACGGCCTGTCACGAGTGTAAAGCTTACTAAAAGCAAGCTGACGCTGGTAAAAGGAAAAAGTGCTGTGGTAAAGGCTTCTGTTGGAACAAGCAAGGCAAGCAATAAGAAGGTCGTATGGAAGAGCAGCAATATAAAGGTTGCTAAGGTTAATTCCAGAGGACGGATAACAGCAGCCGGAGGCGGTTCGGCAGTCATCACAGCAGTAGCTGCAGATGGTTCCGGCAAGAAGGCGAGCTGTAAGGTATCAGTCAAGGCGTATGTAACTTCTATAAAGTTCAAAAAGGGCAGCGGTAAGATGTATGTGGGAAAAACAGAACAGTTAAACCCAGTCATTGCACCGGCAGATGCAACAAACAAGAAGTGTACCTGGAAGTCTTCGAATGATAAGGTCGCTATGGTAAGTTCATCCGGACTCGTTGTGGCTGTTGGCGCTGGAACCACAGTGATTACAGCAACAACTACAGACGGAACAAAAAAGACAGTAAAATATAAGCTGACAGTTCTAAATGCTGTGAAGATTGCTTCGGCGCAGGTGGATAACAGGCAGACAATAAATGTTACATTGTCATCTGCACAGAAGCTGACAGCATCAAATTTTGCTGTTAAAGTAAAGACCACATTAAATGGCGGCATATACAACAAGAGCATTCCGATTGAAAGTGTGTCTACAGGAGACAATAAAAAATACACGATCAGGTTAAACAAGGAGAACAGGCTTTCATCTTCGGACAGAATATGTGTGTACGTAAGTGGACTTATAGGAACAGGAACCGGTAAGGTGGAGACATATTATTCTGACGGAAAGTATAATAAGACATATTATGAAGCCAGAGCAATTGAGCAGAATGCGAATGTGAATACAGACGTTAATTTATCTGGCAGTGGCTACCTCAAGGTTTCTGTAAAGGACGTTCCGGCTGGAATGAGGTATACAATAGGTGGAATGCGTTCCAACTGTATTACTTTCACAGGGAAAATAACCAAGTCTGGCACATCAGTCACGACAATTACAGCAGTTGATGAGTATGGTAATACAATGACAACTATCGTAACATGGTGTGTATACAACAGCTCCGTGATATCAGCTTATTACAGCCCAAGGTATTATCGCACTCGTGGTGAAAGTGGAGCGGCTGTGCATGTAGCTGCTGATATAAATTCTGTAGCTGGTGGCTCAGGAAATTATATCTATGATATAGTTGGCAATACTTATGGTCTTGATATTTATAGTAATGGTAAATTGGAGGGTTACATCAATAAGGCTGGTACTTATAATATAAAAGTCAGGATAACGGATTCCGATAATGCCGGAGTCAGCACAACTGTAGACTGTGTGATAAATGTTGCACAGGGAATTACAGTATCGGGATATATCAGGGATGTGGCAGGAGAAGTATTGTCAAATGCATATATTATATTTACGAATAGGGACAAATCCACAGAGTATACATATTACTGTTATTCTGATGTAAAAAGAGATGGATCGTATTCTGTAGATATTGTTCCTGGGACATATGATATAGCTATATATTCGGGTTCGGACACAACATACATATATTCACAGCGGTTTACCGGAAACATTTCGGGAAGAAATTATTCGTCGGATGTAAAAAAGATATCCGTTAGATCAAAAAATAACGGATATAATATAGAGAATATCGGCACATGGTATGACGAGGATGGCAACAGCGTTGGAGCTGGTGCATACGTTTATCTGGCGCCTGGTACTTACAGACTTACAGGTCGCGGGGTTGCTTTAGCCGGAACTATAACCGCAACGATAAACCGCAAGACTTCATATGTTGTAGCAGATATTAAGACAGACTATGAGGAGATTGGTGATAGAACCTCTATAAATGCATCAGTGGGAACATACTATAGATTTGTTCCAAAGATGACGGCAGCATACTATATCTATTCAAGTTCTGGATCGGATAATAATCCATATGGACATCTTTATGATGCAGATGGAGAAGTGCTTACAATTAATGATGATGACAAGCAGGAGCATATCAGCACAGGAAATGACCACGATTTCTATATGTCATATAACTGTGAAGCAGGAAAAGTCTACTATATTAATGTTACACGAAACAGCAGTATGGTATATATAACCACAGAGTATCCTGGAAATTAAGAGGATACCCGTACGTCTTTTTATGTGGGTATGAATAATGCTCAATAGCATGTGCGAGATTGACAAGCATAATATATAATTTATAATATATGATATGGTGTATTAAAAGGTAATGTTACATAAAAAAGGAGGAAATTTATGAAAAAAGGGAACAGGTTTATGGCGGTCATTGCGGTGATCCTTGCATTTGCATTGACATTTACAGGTGTCAGCATTCCGGCAAATGCGGCGGCCACATCAACCGTCAAGAGTATCACGGTGAAGAATCTTCCAAGTAATACTCTTACACTCAAGGCGGGGAAAACATTTACACTGAAGACAAATACGACTTCAGGCAATCTGAAATTCTCAACAAGCAATAAAAAGATCGTGACAGTATCTTCTGCAGGCAAGATAAAAGCAGTGAAAAAGGGTAGTGCAAATATCACGATCTCTCTCAAGTCAAATGCGAAGATCAAGAAGGTGGTGAAGGTCACAGTCGGACAGCCGGCCACAAGAGTCAAGGTGAACAAATCTGCGTTGACGATCAAGAAGGGCAGGTCGGCAGTGATAAAGGCGACAGTAGGACCTAACACAACCAGCAATAAGAAGGTTATCTGGAAGAGTAGCAATTCCAAGATCGCAAAGGTAAGTGCTACAGGCAGGGTCACAGCGGTAAAAGGCGGAAAAGTGACTATCACAGCAGTGGCTGCTGACGGTTCAGGAAAGAAAGCAGTCTGCAAGGTAACAGTAAAGGCACCGATAACATCATTAAAATTCAGCAAAATAAGTGGAAGGCTGTATGTAGGCAAAACGATGCAGCTCAGCCCAGTTATAAAGCCGACAGATGCAACCAATAAGAAATGTGCATGGAGTTCTTCAAATGATAAGGTAGCCATGGTAAATTCTGAAGGAAAAGTATATGCGGTTGCTGCAGGAACAGCAGTGATAACAGCAAAGGCTACAGATGGCACAGGTAAGAAGGCGACATACAAAGTCACAGTTACGAAAGCGAACACCATAGCATCTGCAACTGTCAGTGACCCACAAACTGTGCAGGTTACATTATCGGGAAGTCAGAAACTTCCGGCTTCCAGTTTTGTTGTAAAGGCGAGCACGGTACTGAATGGAACATATAACTATACCATTCCATTGGACGGCGTGACGACAAAGGACAATAAAACCTACACCATAGCGCTGAGAAGAGGATGCTCATTAAGCGATTATGTGAGAGTCTGTGTCTATGTAGATGGACTGTATGGCACAGGTAAGTCAAGTATTGAGACATATTATTCCAAGGATCATTCAAATAGAAGGGTTTATATGACTTATGAACTTGAACAGAATGAGTCATTCAGCAGAGAATTTACAGTGGATCGCGCAAGAGGAATATGTAAAATTACTGTAGACAAGCTCCCTGATGGTATGAAATATGCAATAAAAACGGATGGAAGTAACGCGATCAGTTTCAGTGGAACAGTGAGAAAGACAGGAACAACGAAAACAACAATTAAGTCTGTTGATGAGCTGGGGGATATAGTTACATACATAATCACATGGAATGTCAGCAGTTCGTCGGTGATCGCGGCGTATTATATACCTCAATACGGCATGATAGGCACGGATGATAAATATTATTCAGTAAGTGTGAAGCCTGCATCTGTCGCAGGCGGTTCAGGGAAATACACTTATAGCATAGACGGGGATGACTATGGCTTGAGTGTTGATATAACAGGAAGGGTCACAGGAAAAATTTATCAGGAGGGAACATATAACCTGAAGGTAAAGATAACGGATGACAACGATACGAAGATCAGCACCACAGTTAACTGTGAGATAAATGTTAAAAAGGCAATCAAGGTTGAGGGGTATGTCAAGGATATAAATGGAAATAACCTGAACGGGGTATCGATCAAGTTCTACAATCAGGATAAAGCAACTCCTTATAAGCTTGCGTGGAATGGTGCTACATCAAGAAATGATGGCTCATATTCGATGGATCTGTTCCCTGGTACATACGAAGTGGTAATATCCATAAGAGATGACAGCACATATCTGTATAATCAGAAATTTGACAAGTCTGAGACTGGCAGAAACTTTGTATCAGATGTATTAAAACTTACTGTAAATCCTGACAATGCCAAGTATTCTGTTGATGATATCGGAGTATGGTATGATGAATATGACAGACAATGCGGTACAAATGGGTATGTTTATCTTGTCCCAGGAACATCATATACACTTAAGGCCAAAGGAATGGGTAAGCGGGGAGTGATAACTGCAAAGGTAGACAGAAAGGCAGTTTCAGTCACAGCAAAAATGTCTGAGGATGTGATCGAGATTGGCGATAAAACCTCATTTTATGCAGAAAAAGAAGAGTTATACAAATTTGTTCCAAAAACCACGGGCACATATTACTTCTATTCAATTTCGACAGGAGATCCGTATGGATATCTGTATGATGAGAACAGAAAAATTCTGGCAGCAGTGGATGATGTAAAGCACGACCTGTCAACTAATAAAAATGATTTTTGCATGAGTTATAAATGTGTTGCGGGCAAGACATATTATATATCCGTAATCAGATCCGCATGTGATGTATATATATCGACTACTAATCCGAAATCGGGTAATTAACTATTGGGGGTAAGTTAAAATAGGGGGACTGTATGAAAAGGTACAGAAAGATATGGCATTTGTTGCCATGTACACTGTATATATCTTCCGTTTCTCCGTGATCAGGTGAATAAGTTAATTTAAAAATATGGACAGGCTGTCGCCTGACTTATAGATTAAGTCGGGTGACAGCCTTTTTGTATACAAAAACACATAATCCCTATTGACATAGTAGGAAATAAGTTGTATACTCCAACATGTTGACAGATAATTACTACATATCAGATAGGATATATGTGGATTGATGATGAAATCCATTGAACAGAGCGAGGTTCAATAGACAGGAGGTGGATAAATGCAACAGGTGTTGTGCTTTGGAGATTCCAATACATGGGGATACAATCCTGAGAATGGGGAGAGATTTCCCTGGGGGATCAGATGGACCAGTATATTGCAGCAGAAGCTGGCAAATAAAGATATAAGGATCATAGAGGAAGGTCTCTGTGGAAGAACAACAGTGTTCGAGGATCCACTGAGACAGGGAAGAAAGGGCGTGTCGCTGTTCCCTACTCTGCTGGAGACACACAAACCGGAGAATATAGTGATCATGCTTGGAACAAATGACTGTAAGACAGTGTTCTCGGCATCACCGGATGTGATAGGCAAGGGAATACGGAGACTGCTCATTCAGGCAAAGCAGTATTCAGCGGACAGCAGGATACTTCTCGTATCACCGATACATTTGGGCGAGCAGGTGTGGAAGGATGAATTTGATCCTGAGTTCTCACCGGAGTCCGTTGAGGTGTCAAGGAAACTCACAGATGTGTACAGGAAGATAGCCGATGAGTTTGGCGTGGAATTCCTGGCGGCATCATCCGTGGCGGACAGCAGCGAGGCAGATCAGGAACACATGAATCCTGAGGGCCATGCAGCACTGGCAGGAGCGATAGAGGAAAAGATTTATCAGATGGCCTGTTAAGAATTATATAGAAAATAATGTACAGTATATAAAGATAGTAAAGAATCAAGAAAGAACATAGAGACTTGAAAAAAGTAAAAAAAGAAAGGAAACAAAATCATGGCAAAGATAGCATCACAGTTAACAGAACTTATAGGAAACACTCCACTTCTGGAGCTCACAAATTATGAGAAGGAGCTTGGACTCAAGGCACACATCGTTGCAAAGCTTGAGTATTTCAACCCGCTTGGCTCAGTGAAGGATCGTGTGGCAGCAGCCATGATCGAGCAGGGAATAAAGGATGGCCTCATCAATCAGGATACAGTCATCATCGAGCCTACATCAGGAAATACAGGAATCGGACTTGCATTTGTATCAGCAGCAAAGGGCCTTCACCTGATACTCACCATGCCGGACACCATGAGCGTTGAGCGTAGAAAGATCGTGTCAGCTCTCGGTGCTGAGATCGTGTTAACACCGGGCAGAGAGGGAATGAAGGGAGCCATCGCCAAGGCAAATGAGCTCAAGGAGCAGTATGGAAATGCATTCATCCCACAGCAGTTTGAGAACAAGGCAAATCCTGCTATCCACAAGAAGACAACAGCAGAGGAGATCTGGAGAGATACAGACGGAAAGGTTGATGCATTTGTATCAGCAGTAGGAACAGGCGGAACAGCCACAGGAACAGGAAGCGGACTTAAGGAGCACAACCCGAAGGTCAAGCTGATAGCAGTTGAGCCTGCTGATTCACCTGTTCTCTCAGGCGGTGCACCTGGCCCACACAAGATTCAGGGAATCGGAGCAGGATTCGTACCTGGCGTTATGGATCTGAGCATCGTGGATGAGATCATCAGGATCCAGAACGATGATGCATTTGACACATCAAGAAAAATAGCAAAGACAGACGGTGTGCTGGTTGGAATATCCGCAGGTGCGGCACTATATGCGGCAACTGAGCTTGCAAAGAGACCTGAGTACGAGGGCAAGACCATCGTGGTACTTTTCCCTGACACAGGAGAGAGATACCTCTCAACATCACTGTTTAACCTGTGATTCACATCTGCGGTTCGTAAATGTGTCAAATGCGATTCAAGATTTTGTATACCAAGCTGGGATCGCTTCCGCTCAACTTAGCCTGCAGCGGTACTAAGGTGCCGCTTAAGGCGCCACCTAAGGACCGGCGGCTTCGTATGTCCCTACTTGATATACAAAATTTGAATCACATATGAACGTTGCTGAGGAGCCGCAGAGCGCGAAAAATGACGGTGGACTTTTAGGAGAACTTAGACATGAGACTTTGGAAGAAAATAATGCTTCTGTCCATGGTGGCGGTGCTGGCGATAGGTGCTGCCAGCTGTGGCGGGAAGAAGGACGATGTTATCACAATTACAAATGTTTCGTATGACCCGACGAGGGAGCTGTATGAGCGATACAATGACATGTTCGAACAGTATTGCAAAGAGCAGTACGGACAGGACATCAAGGTCATCCAGTCTCATGGAGGCTCCGGCTCACAGGCGAGGTCGGTTGTGGAGGGCTGTAATGCGGATGTTGTCACACTGGCACTTGAGCATGACATTGACCTCATATCGGCAAATGGCCTGATAGATAAGGGCTGGATGGATGAATTTGACAAGGATTCAGCGCCGTACACATCCACGATCGTCTTTCTGGTTAGAAAGGGAAATGACAAGAACATACAGGACTGGAACGATCTGGTGAAGGACGATGTGGAAGTCATAACACCCGATCCGAAGAGCAGTGGCGGTGCCTGCTGGAATTTCCTTGCAGCTCTTGCATATGCGAGGGAGACGTACAGTGATGAAAATGATATATGGCAGTTCATGAAGATGCTTTATCAGAATGTGTCGGTCATGGATTCGGGAGCCAGAGGTTCAACCACCACATTTGTGGAGAATGGCAAGGGTGATGTGCTTATAGCCTGGGAGAATGAGGCGATAGCAACCCTGAAGGAATATCCGGAGGATTACGAGATAGTTAATCCGTCGGTGAGTATACTGGCTCAGCCGAGTGTGGCGGTTGTCGATGACAACGCAAAGCTGGGTGGAACAGAGGAGGTCAGCACAGAGTATCTGAAGTACCTGTACAGCGATGACGCTCAGAGGCTTGAGGCCGAGAGTGGATACCGCCCGACAAATGAGAAGATACTCGCAGAGTATGCGGATGTGTTTGATCTGGACATCAAGCTGTGGACCATAGATGATTTCGGAGGCTGGGACAAAGCCTATGAGGATTTCTTCGACGACGGAGCAAAGTTTGATGAAATTTACGATTATTAAAATGGATTGGAAGACGAGATGGCAGCAGAGGAAAATGGCAAGAAGGATAAACTTAATAACGCAAAGAAGACCAGAGTTATCCCGGGATATCATCTGACGCTTGGAATAGTCATTGCCATGCTGTCGCTGATAGTTCTGATCCCGTTGGCATCGGTGCTGGTGTCATCGCTGAAGCTTTCGCCGGGTGAATTCTGGCATCTGCTTCTGAAGAAGAACGTGCTGAATGCATTTAAGACCAGCATCGGCTGTTCGTTCATAGCGGCGATAGTCAACACGGTGTTTGGTCTGATAATAGCGTGGACACTGGTCAAATACGATTTTCCCGGCAAGAAGATACTGGACGGATTCATAGAGCTTCCGTTCTGTCTGCCAACGGCGGTTGCCGGTATCACACTGTCGAGACTTTACAGTGAGGATGGATTCCTTGGAAAGCCGCTTGCGGCTATTGGAATAGATGTTGCATACACAAAGATCGGACTTACCATCGCCCTTGTATTTGTGGGGATACCATTTGTCATAAGGGCGGTGCAGCCGATACTTGAGAAGATGGACAACCAGTACGAGGAGGCGGCCTACATGCTGGGAGCCACACCGAGAAGAACATTCTTCAAGGTCATACTTCCAGAGCTCAGACCGGCACTGCTGACCGGATTTGGATTGGCATTTGCCAGAGGAATCGGAGAGTACGGAAGCGTCATCTACATATCAGGCAACAGCGCGAAGGAGCAGACACAGGTCATATCATACGTGATCATGCAGAAGCTCAGCTACATAGACTATGCCAGCGCAACAGCGATAGCACTGGTGATGCTGGTCATATCATTTGTATTGTTATTTGCGATCAACATAGTACAGCTGAAGCAGTCCAGAAGAACAAATTTATTATAACTTTTCATAAGGAGGGGCCCGCGTTAAGCGGGAGGAATCCTTGTGAAGCACGCAGACGCCGCGCGAAGCGCATTTTAATGCGTCTGCTCAATAAGGAGGAGACACGGAAAATGAGCGAGCAGGAAAAGCTGCAGCGCGGCAAGCGCAGGACAAAGATAATACTGATAACCGTGACGGTGCTTTTCATAGTGCTCATGCTTGTTGTTCCACTTATATCGGTGATAACAAGTGCGCTGAAGGAGGGCTTTAAGTTCTACCTGCAGTCCATCACGACAGAGTACGTGATAAGCGCGCTTGGAGTCACACTTATTGCCACAGTCATAGCTGTGGTGGTAAACACATTTTTCGGAATATGTGCGGCATGGCTGCTGACGAAGTTCTCCTTCAAAGGCAAGCAGGTGCTGGCAACATTGATAGACATTCCTTTTTCCATATCACCGGTCATCGTAGGTCTTGCCTACCTCATGACATTTGGAAGACTCGGATGGACGTATCCGGCGATCAGATGGATCAATGATATGCTGGGGACAAACATCAGGATAACATTTGCAGTTCCGGGCGTTGTGCTTGCTACCATATTCGTGACATTCCCATTTGTGTCAAGGGAGCTTATCCCGGTGCTGAACGCGCAGGGTAAGGACGAGGAGGAGGCTGCGGCGCTCATGGGAGCGAAAGGCTTCACGATATTCAGAAGGATAACACTTCCCCAGATGAAATGGGGACTCATATACGGAATAATTCTCTGTACCGCCAGAGCACTCGGCGAGTTCGGTGCGGTAAATGCACTGTCCAAGACAAGGGGCGGGACATTTACACTTCCACTTGAGATCGATGCGCTGTACATGTCGGGAACGGAGGAATCCATCACAGCGGCATTTGCAGTATCATCCATACTGGTGATCATAGCGGTCATCATATTGTTTCTGAGAAATCTGCTTGAGTACAGAGCGAAGAGGAAACGCGCTTATGAACGAAGTTCATAACTCTCATGCGCGTGACGACCTGCCGCTGAGCGGAGGCGAGGGGGCGATACCCGAAAAAGGGTGATATCCGATAAGGGCGAAGTGAGATATTCTGCATATGGGATGGCTTGCAGGAGTTTCGAGAGATAGATCAGGTGCGGAAGAATAAGAGAACAAAAAGGAGGCTGACGACATGTACGTCGAGATGAAAAATATATATAAGAAATATGGAGATTTCCTGGCGTCCAACAATGTCAGCTTTGGTGTGGAGAAGGGCAAGCTGGTGGCGCTTCTGGGACCGTCGGGAAGCGGAAAAACGACACTTCTCCGAATGATAGCCGGACTTGAAAATCCAAATTCCGGTGACATATACATAGACGGCAGGCGTGTAAATGATATACCAGCTGCGAAGAGAGGAATAGGATTTGTATTCCAGAATTATGCACTGTTCCGTTACATGACGGTATTTGACAATGTGGCATTTGGACTTGAACTTATGAAGGTTCCAAAGAAGGAGATCAAGAAGAGAGTTATGGAGCTTCTGGAGCTTACAGGGCTGTCAGGTATGGAGAAGAGATATCCGAATCAGCTCTCAGGCGGACAACGGCAGAGAGTGGCATTTGCCAGGGCGCTGGCACCGAATCCACAGGTGTTGCTGCTGGACGAGCCATTTGCCGCGATAGATGCAAAGGTCAGGACGGAGCTTAGAACCTGGCTCAAGGAGATGGTTGAAAAGCTTGGCATAACGAGCATATTTGTCACTCACGATCAGGATGAGGCTGTGGAGGTTGCGGATGAGATCATCATCACCAACCACGGACAGATAGAGCAGATGGGATCGCCGATGGAGATATACAAGACGCCGTCCACACCGTTTGTGGCACAGTTCATCGGAAGGTCAACCGTTGTGGAGGACTACGAGAAGCTCAAGGGCTTTGACAGAGTGCCGGGAGCAGACAAGGCAGTCATCAGACCGGAGTTCGTCAAGATATCCAAGAGCGGCAGACTGGATCAGTACCAGAGTGCGGCGGAGTCGGGGATAGTCAAGGATGTGCTGTTCCGCGGAAGCCATCTGGACGTCACGGTGGATGTCAACGGAGTGGAGATCGTCGCCGAGAGATCCATGGAGAAGGATGTCGTAAAGCCGGGTGAGCAGGTCCACGTTCTCATCTACAGGCTGTATGTATTTGATGAGAATCAGACATATCTGCTGGAGAACAAGGCAATGCAGGATAACGATGTATTCTACATCTAATTATAAAAGTGATTGGAGAGAAAATATGGGTATTGCAAACAGGAAAATACTTCATACGGACATTTTGATAATCGGTGGTGGTACGGCGGGCTGCTATGCAGCGCTGACTGTCAGAGAGCATTCTGATTATTCCATCATCATCGCCGAGAAGGCAAATATAAAGAGAAGTGGATGTCTGGCGGCGGGAGTGAACGCCATCAACGCATACATAGTGAAGGGCAGAAAGCCTGAGGACTATGTGGATTACTGCAGGACAGACGCTGACGGGATCGTCAGAGAAGATCTTTTGCTTTCTATGTCACAGGGACTGAACCGTGTCACAGACAAGATGGAGAAGCTGGGGCTGGTAATCTTAAAGGATGAGAATGGTGAGTATGTTGCAAGAGGCAACAGAAATATCAAGATAAATGGCGAGAACATGAAGCCGCTGCTGGCAAAGGCGGTGGAGGAGCTTGACAACTGTCAGATACTGAACAGAGTCAACATCACGGATTATATAGTTGAAAATAATCAGATCCTCGGGGCATTTGGATTCTCCATAGAGGATAATACAGCCTACGAGATCAGAGCAAAGAAAGTGCTCTGTGCTACAGGTGGTGCGGCGGGACTTTACAGACCGAACAATCCGGGATTTTCGAGGCATAAGATGTGGTATCCGCCGTTCAACACCGGAGCGGGATATGCAATGGGAATAAATGCCGGAGCGGAGATGACGACATTTGAGATGAGATTCATAGCACTCAGATGTAAGGACACCATAGCACCTACGGGAACCATAGCCCAGGGTGTCGGCGCCAAGCAGGTCAACTCACTCGGCGAGGTATACGAGAACAAATACGGACTCACCACATCCCAGAGAGTGTACGGAACGGTGAGAGAGAATATAGAGGGAAGAGGTCCATGTTACCTGAGAACAGAGGGCATCACCCCTGAGCAGGATGACTCACTGAAGAGGGCATACCTCAACATGGCTCCGAGCCAGACTCTCAAATGGCTTGAGTCCGGCAAGAATCCGAGTGAGCAGAATGTGGAGATAGAGGGCACAGAGCCTTATATAGTCGGCGGCCACACGGCGAGCGGTTACTGGGTGGACAACGACAGAGAGTCCACAATACGCGGACTGTTCGCAGCCGGAGATGTGGCGGGCGGATGTCCACAGAAGTATGTGACCGGTGCGATGGTTGAGGGAGAGATAGCAGCCATAGCCATGGTAAAGCAGCTTGACGAGGGATACCTAGATCCTGAGCTTGACGAGGAGGCTGCATTTGACAGAAAGATAGAAGAGTATGACCATTTCCTCGACACAGACGAGAAGATGTTCACATACGAGGCGATAGAGGAAGCCATGCAGAAGGTCATGGACAACTACGCCGGAGGAATATCCACCCACTACCAGTTCAATGAGAAACAGCTTGAGCTGGCAAAGGAGAAGATAGAGCAGCTTCAGAAGCTTGTATGGCACATAAGTGCCCACGACATGCATGAGCTCATGTTTGTGTATGAGGTGAAGGAGAGACTTACAGTTGCACTCTCCGTAATCGCACACCTGAAGGACAGGAAGGAGACGAGATGGCACAGCTTTGCGGAGAACCTGGACTATCCGGAGAAGAGTAAAGACTGGGAGATATTTGTCAATTCAAAGATGGTGGACGGCGAACTTAAGATGATACACAGAGAGCTGGTTAATTTGTGCCAGGTTCCCGCAGGGAATATGGCATGCAGCGTCAGCCCCTCGCCGGAGGCGACTTCAAATGGGCTGATGTTCCAAGGAAAGGGGGAAGCATATGAGCATAGTGATAAATAAAGAGCTTTGCAAAAACTGCGGCAAATGTGCAAATGTCTGCCCGGGTTCCCTCATAAAGAGAGATGAGGATGGACAGATATTCATGAAATACCCAAAGGATTGCTGGGGATGCTCATCCTGTATCAAGGAGTGTGCATTTGACGCCATCTCACTGTATCTCGGAGCAGACATCGGCGGAATGGGAAGCCAGATGTCGGTGGAGAACAAGGGAGATCTGCTTCTGTGGAATATCCGCAAGATGGATGGCACCACAGACCAGATAGTGATAGACAAGAAGGAAGCTAATAAATATTAAAAGATAAAAGAAGAAAGGTTGGTATAGATATGGGTACATTATCACATCTTGACGAACTGGAGGCAGAGGCGATATACATCATCCGCGAAGTTGCTGCGGAGTGTGAGAAGCCGGTTATGCTTTATTCCATAGGAAAGGACAGCTCGGTAATGCTTCATCTGGCACTCAAGGCATTCTATCCTGAGAAGCCGCCATTTCCATTTTTACATGTAAATACAACATGGAAGTTCAAGGAAATGATCGAGTTCAGAGACAAGACAGCGAAGAAATATGGACTGGACATGATCGAGTACATCAACGAGGAGGGTGTCAAGAAGGGCATCAACCCATTTGACCACGGCTCAGCATACACAGATATCATGAAGACACAGGCGCTCAAGCAGGCTCTTGACAAATACGGTTTCACAGCAGCATTTGGCGGCGGACGCAGAGACGAGGAGAAGTCCCGTGCGAAGGAGAGGATACTCTCATTCAGAAATGCACAGCATGCCTGGGATCCAAAAAACCAGAGACCGGAGATGTGGAAGCTGTTCAACACCAAGATCCAGAAGGGCGAGGAGGTCAGAGTATTCCCACTTTCCAACTGGACAGAGGCTGATATATGGGAGTATATAGAGCGTGAGAACATAGAGATCCCATCACTGTACTTTGCAAAGGAGAGACCTGTTGTATACCGTGACGGCAATATCATCATGGTCGATGATGACAGAATGAAACTCAGACCTGGTGAGAAGATAGAGATGAAGAGTGTTCGTTTCAGAACTCTCGGATGCTATCCACTGACAGGCGGCGTGGAGTCCACAGCGGACACACTCCCTGAGATTATCGAGGAGACGCTCAGTGCGGTATCCTCAGAGAGAACCACCAGAGTTATTGACAACGAGGCAGCAGGCAGCATGGAGCGTAGAAAGAGGGAGGGATACTTCTAAGATGAGCGGATTACTTAAATTTATAACATGCGGAAGTGTAGATGACGGAAAGTCAACACTTATAGGACATATATTATACGATTCAAAGCTTTTATATGCAGATCAGGAGAAGGCTCTGGAGCTTGATTCTAAGGTAGGAAGCCGTGGCGGTGCCATCGACTATTCACTTCTTCTGGACGGACTGATGGCAGAGCGTGAGCAGGGTATCACCATTGACGTTGCATACAGATATTTTACAACTGACAAGAGAAGTTTCATCGTTGCGGATACACCGGGCCATGAGGAGTACACAAGAAACATGGCGGTTGGAGCATCATTTGCCGATCTGGCAGTCATCCTCATCGACGCAAAGCAGGGCGTGCTGGTGCAGACGAGAAGGCACGCAAGGATCTGCGCGCTGATGGGAATCAGATACTTTGTATTTGCAGTAAATAAGATGGATCTTGTCGGATACGATGAGAAGCGTTTCAACGAGATAGTTGAGCAGATAAATGAGCTGTCATCCGAGCTCAGTCTGCCAAATATCACGATCATCCCAGTGTCAGCTACAGAAGGTGACAACGTGACAAAGAAGTCAGAGAACATTCCTTGGTATAAGGGACCAGCACTTCTCACATACCTTGAGGATATAGATATCGCGGAGGATAACACAGAGGCAGGCTTCTATATGCCTGTTCAGAGAGTGTGCCGTCCTGACCACACCTTCAGAGGTTTCCAGGGTCAGATAGAGGACGGTGAGATCCACGTTGGAGACGAGATCAACACACTCCCAAGCAACGAGACTGCAAAGGTCAAGAGCATCCATGTGGGATTTGACACAGTTGACTCAGCACAGAAGGGACAGCCTGTAACAATACAGCTTGACCGTGAGGTTGATGTGTCAAGAGGATGTGTGCTCACAGTTGATTCAGGTGCAAAGGTTGCATCTTCGATCACCGCAACACTTCTCTGGATGGATGACGATGAGCTGTACAATGGCAAGAACTTCTTCGTGAAGCTCGGAACCAAGATGATCCCTGGTACAGTTACACACATCGATTACACCATAGATGTAAATACAGGTGAGCAGAAATCAGCGGACACTCTTGCAAAGAATGGTATCGCAGTCTGCAGGATCGCATTTGCCGACAGGATCGTGGTAGACGAGTTCAAGAAGCATAAGACTCTTGGAGAACTCATACTCATCGACCGTGTAACAGACATGACAAGTGCCTGCGGTGTTGTCGAGGAAGTTCACACTGAGGAGACCGGATTATATGAGGGACGCATAGACAGAAATGTGCGTGCAGCGATCAAGGGACAGAAGGCTGTCATAGTTCCATTTGCATCAGGCAATGTCACAAGAGATTTCGTTGAGTCTGTAGAGAAGAAGCTCAGCATCGATGGACGTCATACATACCTGTACGCTCCAGATATCCGTGAGGATGTAAATGCTGTATTAAAGCATCTTCATCATGCCGGAATCATCGTGCTTCTCTTCGCAAGCGAGCAGCAGATCGCAGGAATCAAGGTAGAAGGCGCCGAGGTCTACAGCGGCGATTGGAATGCTGACGGCGAGCTCGACGCAGACGAGATTGCAGATGAGATCCGCAAGGAGTCTGTATACGATGCGGCTCAGGTTCACGATGGAAACTACATCTAAAAAAGATCACGTAGTAATATAATAATAAAGCGAAGGATGGAGGTGTTTTATGCCTTCGTCCTTCGCTTTTGTATAGAAAGTAGTAATATGAAATATTTATTTGTCAGAACCTTTAAGTCTGGCTATTTCTGCCCTTAATTCGGCAAGCTCGTAGTCCTTGTCGGCGAGCTTCTTGTCTTTGTCGGCAATCTCCTTATCCATCTCAGCCATACGTTTTTCCATCCTGGCTTTCTCTTCCCGAAAAACATCCACAAATGTAATAATCGACTGTTCCACCATATCCGTAACCTCCTCGGTCTCTTCAAACTGGGAATATAGGCGAGTATAAAGCATCTGAGTAAATCTGTATAGTTGTGCTCCATCCTCAGCTGTTATATTCCCAAGTTCCACGTTCTTGTCTATGCTACCCATTATATCTGTTTTGATGAGGCTTTTCAATGAGGCTATATTCTCTGGTGTACGTGCTTTCTTATTCCTCAGCTTTTCGCGGAGTTTCAGAATGTAGAATGGAATCAGGATGATCATTTTCCTGTCGTTTATTTCCTTTACGGAGCAGGACGTGAGTTTTGTAACAGGGACGTTGTAGGTTATGTTCTGGGTATGCCCGAATCCCACCTGCAACGAATATGTATCAGGTACTGATTTTGGTACATTGCTCAGATATATCACACAGGGTTCAGGAAAATGAATTCGATATACCTGACAGCCCTCTTCGTCCTGCAGTATCTCCTTAGTCTGATCTGCATATCCCGCTCCATATGAAAATACACGGAATACAATAGAATCATCCTTTTTCATCTGCGCTTCCAAATGATATGCATCGGAATTGTTGATTACGAGTATGGTGTCGGCCAGAGTTGTGGTCATAGAATTCTGATTATCGTGAACATTTTCAGTCCAGTGATAAGATACTGTTGAGTTTTCCAGATCGTAAAACATGTTGAACAGGCCGTTAATCATGTTGATCACAGCTTTCGAGGACAGCGTGAGAATCTTCTTGAAGATGCTGTCATAAAGTTTTCTTGTTGTTGGCAAGAGTGTTCCTCCTTAGTATATTATCCGGCCGGTAGGCACACTTTAGACCATTCAAATCGCTGTGTCAATAGGTTTTGGCAAATGCGTTTATAAAGCGCAGAGTGACGCTGTGAGTGGAAAAATAAGGGGGAAATGGGAGGTGATTTTACTATTTGTATAGTAGACGAGGGAATATGTTTTGCTCTTGTTTTGTTTGCTTCACATCCTCCATTGTGCCCCAACATACTCTGTGTTAAAATTGTTCATGGGACTAGGCACCAATGGTACGAGGTGCTGCGACTGGGAGACCGCCATGAAGCGGGCTGATGAATATATGTACAGGCAGAAGAGCGAACATAAGCATTGCTGTGTGTGATTTATCAGAACATATATGCTACTAGTTGGTGAGGAAAGAAATGAGTTCTACATTAAAACAAAATAAATATGAAATTGATATGTGCAACGGGACAATCATGGATAAGCTGATCTCATTTTCGCTCCCGCTTATGCTCTCGGGTATTCTGCAGCTGATGTTCAATGCGGTGGATATCATTGTTGTAGGGAAGTTCAGTGGTAACGAGTCGCTGGCGGCGGTCGGTTCAACCACAGCACTTATCAATGTATTCACCAATTTGTTCATAGGGATATCCCTTGGGGCAAATGTGCTTGCGGCAAGATTTTATGCCGCAGGAAAAGATAAAGAAATGTCAGAGACAGTACATACCGCGATAACGTTAGCGCTGGTCAGCGGTATTATTATGGCCTTTGTCGGGTGGGTTTGCGCAAAACCGGCGCTTGAGCTTATGGATACTCCGGGGGATGTCATCGGACTTTCTTCTTTATATATGAGGATATATTTCCTGGGAATGCCATTTTTCATGCTGTACAATTACGGCGCTGCCATACTCAGGGCGGTGGGAGATACCAAAAGACCACTCCTTTTTCTGGTTATATCCGGAATTGCAAATACAGGCCTTAATCTGTGTTTTGTGATCATTTTCAAGCTTGGAGTTGCGGGGGTCGCAATCGGAACAGTCATCTCACAGCTGATATCCTGCGTGCTCGTCCTCCGCTGCCTGTGCAGGTCAGAAACGAGCTATCAGCTGAGATTTTCAAAGCTTACCATCAAGGGGGTATATGTAAAGCAGATCTTTTCGGTCGGAGTTCCGGCGGGAATTCAGAGCACAGTCATCAACTTTTCGAATGTGCTGCTTCAGTCGTCAGTCAACTCATTTGGCTCGGTTGCCATGGCGGGCTACACGGCGGCAAATAATATATTTGGATTTCTGTATGTGACGGTGAATGCTGTAACGCAGGCGTGCATGAGTTTTACGAGCCAGAACTACGGTGTCGGCAAATGGAAACGTATGGAGAGAGTTCTGATCGACTGCCTAATATTGTCATTTGCGGCAATGATGGTTCTGGGCAATGGAGCGTATTTCTTTGGTCCGCAGCTGCTGCACATATATACGAGCAGCGATGCGGTTATAAAATGCGGAATGGAGATACTGTTATATACGACGGTCACATATTTCCTGTGCGGATTTATGGACTTGTTCCCAGGGGCGCTTCGTGGGATGGGACATTCCGGAGTTCCGATGCTCCTCTCGATCATAGGAACGGTTGGAACCAGAATCGTGTGGATATACTGGATTTTCCCGAGACACAGATCCCTGGCGGTTCTGTTCATCTCATATCCGGCATCCTGGATCATAACCCTCGCCATGCAGATAGTATGTTATTTCTATGTGAGGAAGATGCTGTATAAGAAAATTGCAAATAGGAAATGAGCGAAAACGTATGGGGAAACTGCCAGAGAAATGGGGGTGATCCATACGTTTTTATTTGCTGTTGTTTAAGAAGATAGAAATGTCGTATAAGAATAGGCTCATCTGAATTAAAATAAGCAATGCTTTCCCTCGCCACTGATGTGGCTCGTGAGGAGGGGCTGCATGAACGAAGTTCATATTTAATCAGCCCCGACGACCTGCCGTCTGGCGAAGGCGAGGGGGCATTACCTGTGGAATGGCATTACCAGAGAATGGCATACGCCGTGTATACCGTACGGAATTATAAAATAAGCAATGCTCCCCTCGCTGCTAACGCGGCTCGTGGAATGGCATGCGCCATATAGATAACAAAAAAACACCAGTTGATTGTGAGCAAGCTCCCATCAACTGGCATTTTTTTATTATCTGCATTGCTTATTTTATAATTCCTATTGACATAGTAGGGTATAAGAGCTATAATCCTATCATGTTCGTAGGAATTATAGGATTTATTATTTAGTGAGGCATAGAAGATCATGAGATTTAACACAGCATTATTACACAGCGCAAAGCTTGGTGATGAGAATACAGGCGCCACACTTACACCGATCTATCAATCCAGTGCATTCTATCAGCCTTCAGCGGAGCAGCATGAGAAGCTCTTCCACAACAAGGCGACGGGTTATTCTTATACGAGGATCAACAACCCGACGATAGTTGCATTTGAGGAGCGGATGACGAATCTTGAAAAGGGAGTGGGTTCGGTAGCGTGTTCTTCTGGAATGGCGGCACTCACAAATGCACTCTTAAATATAGTAGGAGCCGGCGGAGAGATAGTCTCCAGCACAGGACTCTACGGGGGAACGATAGATCTGTTTCACGATCTGGAGGCATTTGGAATCAAGACGACATTTGTGGAGATATCGGATAAGGAAGCGGTTGAGGCAGCGATAAATGAGAACACCAGAGTGATATTTGCTGAGACGATCGGCAATCCGAAGCTTGATGTGGTGGATATAAAGGCGCTTTCGGAGCTGGCACATTCACACAGGCTTCCGCTCCTAATAGACAATACAGTGGCAACTGCATATCTGGTCACACCACTGACATTTGGAGCGGATATAGTCATCAATTCCACATCCAAGTACATCAATGGCAACAGCGATGCCATAAGCGGAGTCATCACCGACAGCGGCAATTTCAAATGGGACGCAGAGCGTTATCCGCTTCTGCAGCAGTACAAGATGTTCGGAAAGTTCGCCTATATAGCAAAGCTCAGAAACGGACTTTTTAGAAATACAGGAGCCTGCATAGCTCCGCAGACGGCATTTTACAATATGCTGGGCATGGAGACATTGGGGCTTCGAATGGAGCGATGCTCACACAATGCACTTGCCCTTGCTCAGTTCCTGGAAAGTCAGGAGGGTGTAAAGGTCAACTATCCGGGACTTGAATCCAGTCCTTGGTATGACATCGCAAATGAACAGCTCCACGGTGGTTATGGTGCCATAATCACCATCAGAGTCGGCAGCAAGGAGAAGGCATTTGCGGTGATGAACAAGCTCACAATACCGCAGATAGTGTCGAACATAGGAGACACAAAGACGCTCATCGTGCATCCTGAATCAACACTGAATGCGCACAGCACAGAGCAGGAGAAGCTTGACGCCAACGTATATGATGATATGATTCGTATTAGTGTCGGAATCGAGGACGTGGAGGATCTGATAGAAGATTTCCAGAAAGCCCTTGCCGACTAATACACAAATGATTTGGAGGAACTACATATGGCAGTAGATTACGCGGCTCTGAAAAAGGGCGGATTCATGAGACAGAAGCAGAAGAATAACTTTTCTCTGAGACTTCAGGTGGTGGGAGGAAATCTTACCGCAGAGAATCTCAAGAAGATAGCAGAGGTTGCCGAGAAATACGGAGATGGACATGTACATCTCACATCGAGACAGAGCGTCGAGATCCCATTTGTTAAGCTTGACGATGTGGAAGAGGTAAAGGAAGAACTGGCAAAGGGAGGCTGTAAGCCGGGTGTGTGTGGCCCAAGAGTAAGAACAGTCACAGCGTGCCAGGGAAATCAGATCTGTCCGAGCGGCAATATAGACACTTATGATATAGCAAAGAAGCTTGATGCGAGATATTACGCAAGGGAGCTTCCTCACAAGTTCAAGTTCGGTGTCACAGGATGCCAGAACAACTGTCTGAAGGCAGAGGAGAACGACGTGGGAATCAAGGGCGCAATGGTAGTAGAGTGGGATGAGCCATCATGTATCATGTGTGGCGTGTGCGTCAAGGCGTGTCGTGAGGGTGCGATCACCATGGCGGACGGCAAGATCATCCTCGACACAGACAAATGTAACTACTGCGGTCGATGCGCAAAGGCATGTCCTACAGATGCATGGAAGGGCGAGACAGGATACCTTGTCTCATTCGGAGGATTATTTGGAAATACGATCCACCGCGGCGAGGAGTTACTTCCGGTTGTTACATCTGAGGAGCAGCTTTTCCGTATCACAGATGCAGCAATACAGTTCTTTGCAGACAATGCAAAGCCAAGCGAGCGTTTCCAGTTCACCCTGGAGCGTGTGGGCTTAGACAAATTCAAAGAAGTATTAAAGGAGGCTTACAATGGCTGATTATGAAATCAATGACAGAGTAGATATAACTGATGTGGTGTGCCCGATGACATTTGTCAAGGCGAAGGTAGCCATGGAGGAGCTTGAGATAGGACAGGTGCTTGCGGTTACCATGAACGACGGCGAGCCTGTACAGAACGTACCAAGAAGCTTCAAGGAGGAAGGACAGCAGATCCTGAAGCTCATCGACAACGAGAACGGTACTTATGATCTTATAGTTAAAAAACTGGAGGATTGATCAGATAAGGTAAGCCGGATGTTTCACTGCAATAATTCATACTATGCTTACATGTTCTGTCTTAACATACCTATCATGGGTCGTTTCCACTTAACTCAGTCTGCAGCGGTACTATCGCTCGCAAGCTCGCTGAGTACCGGCGACTTCGTATTCCCATGATATGGTAATGTTAAGCAGAACATGTGATAAATATATAACCCAAGCAGTGAAAACATCCGGCAGGAAAGGAGAAAATGAATGGCAGTAAGAGTCAGTGCAGAGAATTTCGATGTGAAGGTTCTTCAGTCGGAGCTTCCGGTCATCGTGGAATTCTATTCGGACAGCTGCATACCATGCAAGCAGCTCTCACCTATCCTTGGCGGCATCGAGGATGACTACGAGGACAAGGTAAATGTATACAAGGTAAATGTAAACTTCGACGCAGAGCTTGCTGAGAAGTACGCAGTCATGGCGTCACCAACCATACTCTTCTTCAAGGGAGGCGAGGAGGTTTCCCGTATCCGTGGCCTTGTGAAGAGAAATGAGCTGGAGGAGGAAGTTGGCAAATTATTGTAGAAATTCGTTGGTAAAGTGACACAATGGAGTATTTGACTGTAGTCAATTACTTCCGGTGTACAGAAGAATGAAACTATATAATTAAAATTATAAAGTATATAATCACATTTTATGTCAGTCTGGCAACGCCGGACAGGCAAATGAATCGTCAGGAGGAAAGAAAAATGACAGTCACAATAGCAGGAAAGAAGAAAGAGATAGCAGAGAAGACAACAATAGCTCAGATCATCGTGTCAGAGAACGTTGAGAATCCGGACTATGTCACAGTAACAGTCAATGATGAGTTTGTTGACTCAGATGCATTTGCAACAACAGAGCTCAAGGACGGCGATACAGTAGAGTTCCTCTACTTCATGGGAGGTGGCAGCTTCTAATGGCATTCACAAACGAACAGATGGAACGTTACTCACGTCACATCATCCTTCAGGAAGTTGGCGTGAAGGGACAGAAGAAATTGTTAAATGGCAAGGTGCTGATCATAGGCGCAGGTGGACTTGGAGCACCAGCCGCTATGTACCTGGCAGCAGCCGGAGTAGGAACCATCGGTATAGTTGATGCCGATGAGGTAGATCTGTCAAATCTTCAGAGACAGATCATTCACGGAACAGCAGATGTGGGCAAGGCAAAGGTCAAATCCGCAAAGGAGACCATGAACGCCATGAACCCTGATGTAAATGTGATCACATACAGAGAGTTCGTTACATCAGAGAACATCATGGATCTCATCAAGGACTATGATTTCATCATCGATGGAACAGACAACTTCCCTGCAAAGTTTCTTATCAACGATGCGTGTGTTATGGCTAAGAAGCCATTTTCACATGCAGGAATAATCAGATTCAAGGGTCAGCTCATGACATATGTTCCAGATGAGGGACCATGCTACAGATGTGTATTCAAGGATCCACCTCCAAAGGATGCAGTTCCTACATGTAAGCAGGCCGGAGTCATCGGAGCAATGGGCGGTGTTATCGGAAGTCTTCAGGCTATGGAGGCAATCAAATATCTCATTGGAGTTGGCGATCTTCTGACAGGAAGACTCCTTACATTTGACGCACTTAAGATGGAATTCCACACAGTAAAGCTTCCTCACAAGAAGGGCTGTGGCTGTGCTGTATGTGGACCAAATCCAACCATCACCAAGCTCATCGACTACGAGCAGGTGGAGTGCGACGGTAAGTAGAAGATCAAGGCAGGTATCTGTGCTTGAGGAATGCCTGTACGGTTGTTATTATGCCGCCCCTGATGACATATACCATATCAGGGGAATACGCGGTCGCCGGTACTTAGGTGGTGCTTTAAGCAGCACCTTAGTACCGCTGCAGACCAAGTTAAGCGAGAGCAACCCCGGATATGGTATTGTCAGTCGGGGGTGGGCATACGACAAACAATGTATCCTCAAGCACAGATCCTGTTACAGTTGATAATAAGGAGGATATGAAGTAAGATGTTGTACATGACAAAGTCTGATTACGAGAAGATACTTGCACACTGCAAGGAAGGCCTTCCAAATGAGTCCTGTGGTCTGATCGGCGGTGTTAGAGAGGGCGATAAGAAGTACATCAGGAAGGTGTATCTCCTGACAAATATTGACGCCAGCAACGAGCATTTCTCCATGGCCCCAAGAGAGCAGCTTGCGGCAGTTAAGGATATGCGTGCAAATGGATACGAGCTTCTTGGCAACTTCCATTCCCATCCAGAGTCTCCATCCAGACCTTCGGAGGAGGATAAGAGACTTGCATATGATTCCAAGGTGAATTATCTGATTCTCTCCCTCATGGAGATAGACAATCCGGTACTCAAGGCCTTCAACATAGATGAGGAAAAGAATGTGACGATAGAGGAGCTTGTTATAGAATCATGATAGATAGCAGGCATTTGAAAGAACAGGGCGGGCTTTGATACCCGCCCTTGTTCTTTACGTGGGCTTGTCATTAATTTTCATTTGGAGTTACTGAAGATATGTTTTGCATAAGTATAAATCATAAAAATACACCGGCCGATGTCAGGGAGAGCTTTGCATTTTCGACAAAAGGACAGAGACAGTTCACCGAGCGGCTAAAGGCTGCGGTGGGTGGATGTGTCGTGTTGTCGACCTGCAATAGGATGGAAATATACTTTACGGATAAATGTGAGCCATGTGGGCCTGTTATAACAGGAAAAATGAGCAGCGGTGAAGCTTCCGGTGGGCGAGGTGGCCTGCTTGAACAGGTAGAAATGCTTCTGGCTAATGATAGGGATGTCCCTGTCAGCCTCATAAGAAGATATAGCATGAATTATGAGGGATTCCAGTGTATGTTACATCTGTGCAGAGTGGCGTGTGGTATGGATTCCATGGTGCTCGGCGAGGTGGAGATCATACATCAGGTGAAGAGCGCATATCTTGTGGCAAAGAAACTTGGAGCCTGTGACGGCGAGCTGAATATAGCATTTCAGGGAGCACTTGCGGCGGCAAAGGCGGTGGCAACGGAGAGTGATGCCACGAGACTTCCGGTATCCGTCGGAACCTTGTCAGCACGGGAGGCAGTGAATTTTACAAGAAATGGCGGTATTGAAAACACGTGCAGAGATATTCGAAGTGATGTGGTAAGCAGCAGTCAATTTGAGAGTGTGGATGCTGAAAAGGCAAATACCGGGCATATCCTAGTCGTAGGGGCCACAGGCAAGATAGGCAGCATAGTTGTCAAGGATATTGCAGATCTTGCGCCAGACATAGAGATAACAGGCACAAGCAGAAGCCACCACAGTGCAGATGAGGTATTTGGCAGACATCAGCAGATCAGGATAGAGGACTACAGCAGAAGATATGAGCTGGCAGCCTGGGCGGATGTCATCATCAGCGCGACAGCAAGCCCTCATTATACATTTGTCAGAGATGAACTGGCAGAAGCCGTGAAAATGCATCATAAGCGGAGGTTGTTCCTGGATCTGGCAATGCCGAAGGACATTGACCCGTCAGTCTCAGAGGTGGACGGATGTGTATTGCGTGACATAGACTATATCAGGACACTTTCCAGAGAGAACAATGAAAACAGGGCAAAGACAATCACAGAGATGGAGCCGTGGCTCATATCACAGGTTGACGAGATCATGAAGAACATAGCATTTTCGAGGTTCAACAGGGAGCACGGAGACGTGATGGCGAAGCTTAAGACTATAGATGGCGCAAAGATGGTATATAAACTCAAAGGGCAGCTTGAGTATGAGGCATTTGAGAAAATGCTGGACAGTATTGTGACTGCCGGATGTGAGAACTGAATACTGCTTGTTTGCCTGAGGTTATGCAGTATCATCGGCTGACTAGGCTCTTGTCAGATGTCAGATAATTGGAACAACTTTTGGTGCTTTTTAATAGAGACTCAATAATAGAAATTAGAGGTAGTGATGTCGTATTTCCCATTTATGATAGAATTGAATAATGAGAGATGCCTGATCGCAGGAGGCGGAACTGTTGCATACAGAAAGGTGTGCAGCATGCTGGAATTTGGCGCGGTGGTCACGGTGGTGTCACCGGAGTTCTGCCCGGAGCTTTTAGAACTGGCGGAGCGATTGTGTGTATCGGATAAATATAGTTCAGGACATCTCACACTTGTGAAAAGATGCGTGCAGCCGCAGGATATTGACGGTGCATTTGTCGTCATAATGGCGACGGACGATGGGAAAGTCAACCACGAAATGGCGGAGCTTTGCAGGCAGCAGCGCATACTGGTAAATGTGGTGGATGTGAAATCGGATTGTGGATTCTACTTTCCAGCGATCATAAAGGATAAAGAGGTTGTTATAAGCGTTTCCACCGGTGGACAGAGTCCAGTGCTTGCGGGCACGATCAAGAGAAATATAGAGAGCCATTTAGGTAGGAGTTATGGCGATATAGCAGAGCGTATGGGTGAGCTCCGCGAGCAGATCAAAGCACAGATAGACGGCGAGGAAGAGCGAAAGAAAGCATTTCAGCAAATGGTTAGGAGTCTGTTAGATGAGAGTTGAGAATGGACATGGTAAAAATAAACCGAATATTCGTAAATTTGCGGAGAATGACATGGCAGATGGATTCAATAGTGACGGTTTGGATTGCGAAAGCGGAGGACAGAAAAAAACAGTAAAAGTTGGAACCCGTGGCAGCATGCTTGCTCTTGCTCAGACTGAACTGGTGATAAAGGCACTCAAGGAGAGATTTCCCCAGATTGATTTTCAGATGGTTACAATGAGTACCCGGGGGGACCGGGACACTAGCAGAGCGCTTCTGGAATTTGGCGGTAAGGCTGTATTTGTCGAGGAGTTCGAGGAAGCTATACTTAAAGGTGACATAGACATAGCGGTGCATAGTGCCAAGGATATGCCGATGGAGATCATGGATGGACTTACGATAGCGGGTACACTTCCGAGGGCCTGTCCGCAGGACGTTCTCATATATAAGAGCGGCAGAATATTTGACAGAAACGACAGATTTGTGGTGGGAACCAGCAGCCTGAGAAGGCAATACCAGATAAAAGACATGTATCGAAATGCTGTGTGCAAGAACCTGAGAGGAAATGTCGGCACCCGCATACAGAAGCTGGAAGATGGCGAATACGATGCCATCATTCTTGCAGCGGCAGGGCTTGAGCGCCTGGGAGTTATTGAAGACAAAGGCAATGACAGCACAGAATGCTTTGAAGTGCACAAGGACGAACTTACATTCAGATACATCAGCACAGAGTCCATGCTTCCGGCAGCATGTCAGGGAATCATAGCCATAGAGACACGAACCTCTGGCGAGGTATACGACATGGTCAGAGCGATAAATGACACAGAGGCATACACACAGCTCACATGCGAGCGCGCAGTTCTGAATCGCATGAACGCCGGCTGTCACGAACCGATAGGCGTGTACTCAGAACTTCATGGCGACCACATGAAGCTAAGCCTGATGAAAGCAGATGCGGCTTCATCGGACAAAGAGAAAGATGAAGAAATCCAGATACACAGAAAGACGGTAGAAGGAAACACCGCAGAATGGGAGCAGCTGGTAGAGAATTTAATAAAGTAGAGTAAGTTGTTTTGCAACAGTATATTTAAAAGATAAATAAAAACATAAAATGTAGATTGTTTTGAAGTAGTATGTATTGAAGATAAAAGAAAAGTAAAGAAGTAAATTTTTTCGATGCGTAAGCCGTGTGAGTTGGATGGGTGTCTCTACGGCGGGTAGCACATAAGCGATGGAAGCTTGTCGCTCCTTGCCGAACGGGAGCCTCAAACGCCCTTATCGGAGGCGGGAGTGAGTGCAAATAGGAGCAAGACAAGGTGACTGAGCTGTGCGTAGCCGAGAGACACCCATCCAACTCACACGGCGAATGGAGAGCAAAAAAATGGTATATTTGATAGGCGCAGGCCCCGGCGATCCGGGACTAATCACGGTGAAGGGCCTGGAATTCATAAAACAATGCGATACAATCATATATGACAGACTCGGAACCTACCAGCTTCTGGAGATGGTGAAGCCGGACTGCCGCAGGATATACGTCGGCAAACAGGCGGGCAGCCACTACAAGAAGCAGCCTGAGATAAACGAGATACTTGTTGAGGAAGGCCGCAGAGGCAACATGGTGGTGCGCCTCAAAGGTGGCGATCCATTTGTATTTGGAAGAGGCGGCGAGGAAGTGACCGCACTTCTAGAAGCGGGGATCCCATTTCAGGTGATACCGGGAATAACGTCCGCCGTGGCGGTTCCGGAGGTGTGCGGCATACCGGTGACCCACCGCGGAACGAGTAGAAGCTTTCACGTGATAACAGGACACAAGCGGGCGGACATACACAGATCTGATGAAGGTGTTTCAAATGATTATGATTACATCAGAAATCAGGAAGGGACAAGCGTGTTCCTCATGGGACTTAACAGGCTTCCAAAGATCATGGAGAGACTTGTTCAGACTGGGGCGGAGGAACATACTCCGGTCGCGGTCATTTCCAAAGGAACCATGCCAGGGCAGAGGATGGTCCGCGGCGATATACAGACAATTGCGGACAAGGTGAACGAGGCAAAGCTTGAATCTCCTGCGATCATAGTTGTGGGTGAAAATGCAGCGTTGGATTTTACAGCACCAAACAGAGGACCGCTTCAGAATGTCCACGTTGGACTTGTTGGAACGCCAAAGCTTCGCGAGAAGATGAGAGTTGCAATAGATGCACTTGGCGGCCAATCCTACAGCATAGTGGATATGAGCGTGGAGCAGACAGAGGAGAAGAACAGGCTGCGCGTGGCTCTGGGACATATAGAAGATTACAGCTGGCTGGCATTTACCAGTCAGAACACCATAACCTTGTTTTTTAAATGGCTCAGAGAATGGAATATAGATGTCAGAAAACTGGCTCATCTGAAACTTGCAGTGGTCGGCGCCGGAACAAGGGACGCACTTAAGGCTGAGGGCTATATAGCGGATTACGTGCCGGACGAGTACACTACAAGCGCCCTTGCTAGGGGACTTGCAAATGTGATGAATGACGGAGAGAAACTTCTCCTTCCGAGGGCAGTCCAGGGCAGCGAGACGATGCTTGACATACTTGATCAGGGCGGTGTGGTATATGAGGAGATCCCAGTTTATGACGTGGTTGGACGCAGGATGGAGAGCATACAGTATCTGAAGGATCTGGATGTGATAACATTTGTCAGCGCATCAGGAGTCAGAGGATTTCTAGATGTTCTTGATGCAGAGAAAAAAAACTGCGGTTTGGCTCATATGTTGAATGATATAGATTCATGTGGGGATCATACGGACAATACAGACGGCAGTTTTAAAATACATGATATAATGAAGAATATCCGCATAGCGGCACTTGGAAATGTGACCGAGAAGGCTTTGGAGAAGGCTGGTTATCATGCGGATATAGTTCCGGAGGTTGGTGATATCGAGCACCTTATATCAGCCATCGGTGATTATTATTTTAGAGAAAAGAGGCAGTAACATGATAAGACTCAGAAGACTTCGCGGCAGCGAGGCCATCAGAAATATGGTTAGAGAGAACAGGGTTAACAAGGAGGATCTTGTATATCCGATGTTTGTGGCTGAGGGCACAGGGATCAAGAATCCGGTAGACTCCATGCCGGGAATATACCAGTATTCACTCGACACATTTGAGGAGGAGCTTCGCAGAGTGGCGGACGCCGGAATCAGCGCGGTTCTCCTGTTCGGCATACCGGCTCACAAGGATGAGGTGGGCAGCAGCGCGTACGACGACCAGGGAATCATGCAGAAAGCGGTCAGGAGGATAAAAGAGCTGTATCCGGACATGATAGTCATAGCGGACATTTGTCTGTGCGAGTACACATCACACGGTCACTGCGGAATTATCCATGACGGCAAGATACTCAACGATGAGACTCTTCCATATCTGGGCAAGATGGCTGTATCCCTTGCAAAGGCCGGCGCGGACATGGTGGCTCCATCAGATATGATGGATGGACATACCGCTTACATCAGAAAGGCACTTGACGACAACGGGCTGACGGATGTACTGATCATGGGTTACAGTGCGAAATTTGCATCTGGTTACTATGCACCATTTCGCGATGCGGCACATTCTGCACCACAGTTTGGAGACAGAAGGACATACCAGATGGATCCCGCAAATGGCAGGGAGGCTCTGAGAGAGTGCGAGGCGGATATCGCCGAGGGAGCAGACATAATCATGGTCAAGCCGGCACTTGCTTATCTGGATGTAGTCAAGGATGTGAGAAACCACACGGACTATCCGATAGCGGTGTACAATGTCAGCGGCGAATACTCCATGGTCAAGGCAGCTGCGGCAAATGGCTGGATAGACGAGAAGAGGATTGTCATGGAAAACATGACAGCCATGAAACGTGCCGGAGCAGGGATCATCATAACCTATCACGCCATAGACGTGGCAAAATGGTTAGAGTCGGAATCAATATGACGGAGTCATATTTGGGAATGATTCCGACGATCTGCCCCGCTCGACGGAGGAGAGAGGGGCGTTTCCAAAGATGAGGAGAATGCGACATCAACACTTAAAAGAAGATAGAGCTGAGTAGGACAATAGTTGCTATGTATAACGAGACGTTTTTATCTATTTGGAATATAAAATAGAAAAAGATATAATATTGTATCTAAACGGCTAAAATAACATAGCTTTGCGAAAAACAAAATGAAACAAAGAAAAAAGTCACATAGGACGATAAATTATAGAAAGAAGAATGGCAATGACAAATTCACAGGATCTATTTGAGAAATCACAGAAGGTAATTCCGGGCGGCGTCAATTCACCGGTCAGGGCATTTGGCTCGGTGGGACGGACACCTGTATTTATGAAGAAAGCAAAAGGTTCACATATATTTGACGAGGATGGCAATTCCTACGTGGATTATGTTTGTTCCTGGGGCCCGGGAATTCTGGGGCATGCCGATGACAGAGTCATAGATGCGGTGAAGGCGGCTTGTGATGACGGACTTACATTTGGCGCACCGACAAGGAAAGAGCTCGAGATCGCAGAGCTGATAAATGAGCTTATGCCTTCAATGGAGCTGACCAGAATGGTCAACTCGGGAACAGAGGCAGTGATGAGTGCGCTCAGAGTGGCGAGAGGATTTACAGGCAGAGACAAGATTGTAAAGTTCCGCGGCTGCTATCACGGACACAGTGATGGACTTCTGGTCAAGGCAGGCTCGGCGGCACTTACACAGTCAGTTCCGGACAGCCTGGGAGTTCCAAAGTCGTATACACAGCATACACTCATAGCAGAGTATAACAACGAGGACAGCGTAAAGAAGTTATTTGAGGCGGAGGGCAAAGACATTGCCGCAATCGTGGTCGAGCCGGTTGCCGCAAATATGGGAGTTGTCCCACCGCATGATGGATTCCTTCAGTTCCTCAGGGACATAACAAATGAATACGGCGCACTTCTTATATTTGATGAGGTCATCACAGGTTTCAGGCTCAGCCTTGGCGGTGCCCAGGAATACTTCGGGGTAAAGCCTGATCTCACAACACTTGGCAAGATAGTCGGAGGCGGAATGCCGGTGGGAGCATACGGCGGACGCCGCGATGTCATGAGCATGGTGGCACCACTTGGCGGAGTATACCAGGCGGGAACTCTGTCGGGCAATCCGATAGCCATGACAGCCGGACTCACAACGCTCCGCATACTCCAGAAGGAAAAGGATACAATATATCCGGCGATAGAAAAGAGCACAAGGCAGATAGCCGACACAGTCAGAAGCACATTTGGCGACACAGTCCATGTCAACCAGATAGGCTCACTGATGAGCGTATTCTTCACAGATCAGGAAGTAGTAGACATGGATACATCAACATCCAGCGACACCGCAAGGTATGCAAAGTATTTCTCATACATGCTGGACAACGGAATCTACCTTGCACCATCACAGTTCGAGGCAATGTTCGTATCTTACGCACACAGCAAGGAAGACGTATCCAAAACCTGTGAGCTGATAAAGAAATACAAAGAGAACTAGAGAGACTTAGTAGGTCAGAAGATGTCTCATTAAAAAGGAATTTATATTCCTATATTGTAGAAATAATTAGATAAGTATTAAAAGAGTGGTTTGGAAATAACATAATAAAACTAACGGTTATCGAAGAGTAAGCTGTCATGTTTATGTGATGCTCCAAAGGCGGGTAGCACATAGACGACGGAAGCTTGTCGCTCCTTGCTGAGCGGGAGCCCCCTTGCCCTTATAGGGGGGCGGGAGCGAATGTAGTCAGGAGCTAAGACAAGGTGACAGAGTCGTGCGTAGCCTTGGAGCATCACATAAACATGACAGCGACCTTCTTCGACAAGGAGGAAATATGAGAGATTTGGTTATTGTGGGCAGCGGCCCTGCGGGTCTGTCCGCCGCAGTCTACGCCAAGAGGGCGATGATGGACGTGGTGGTACTGGAGAAGGAGGCATTCTCCGGCGGGCAGATCGTAAATACAGAGCAGGTGGACAACTACCTTGGGCTGCCGGGCATAAGCGGCTTTGACATGGGTATGAAGTTCAGAGAACACGCGGATACATTTGGCGTGGAGTTTGATGACAGAGAGGTGACAGCCATCGAGGATCACGGCGATCACAAGAAGGTCAGCCTGGAGGATGGCAGCAGCATAGAGACAAAGGCGGTTCTGATAGCCACGGGTGCAAAGCACAGAAAGCTTGGCGTTCCCGGTGAGGAGGAATTCACAGGGGCAGGAGTTTCTTACTGTGCCACATGTGACGGAGCGTTCTTCAAGAACAAAGAAGTCGCAGTTGTGGGCGGAGGTAATATAGCTCTTGAGGATGCCCTGTATCTGTCAAAGATGTGCAGCAAGGTACATCTGATCCACAGAAGAGATGAGTTCAGAGGCGAGAAAATACTCGGAGCGCAGGTGCTTGAGACTGAGAATATAGAATTCCACCCATTTGCGCAGGTGACGGAGATAGGCGGAACGCCGGGCAAGCTGGAACTAAAGGTCGCTGTTAAGACACCGAAAACAGTGGACGGACAGACAGACAGCAATTTCACACTTCCGGTAGCCGGTGTATTCATTGCCATAGGAACAAGCCCTATCACAGACTTACTCGGTGACGTTGTGGAGCTTGATGGTGCTGGTTATGTTGCAGCGGGTGAGACCGGACTGACCAGCACACCGGGAATATTTGCCGCGGGAGATGTGAGGACCAAGGCAGTGCGCCAGGTGGCGACAGCCGTCGGAGATGGTGCAGCAGTTATCCATTATGTTGAGGAATACCTGAACGGATTAAAAAAGAAGGTATAACTTGAGTATCTGATCAGCAACATATGGTAGGCAGCATAGAAACATAATCATAAAAATCAAGTGAATTAAACGGAAAATAATTGGCACGGAGATAAGGTAAGAACATTATAACTGCTTTTTCTCCTTGCCAAAAAAAATAAAACTAATTCATAGTAATTCTATAGGTAAAATATAACAATGAACAGGAGGCAGAAAAATGTTAATATCATCAAAGGGACAATATGCACTGAGACTCATGGTAGATATATCTATAAATAGCGGCAGTACGGTTACTGTCAAAGCCGTAGCCAGAAGATGTGGATTGTCTGACAAATATCTTGAGCAGGTTACATCTTCTCTGCTAAAGGCAGGATATTTAAGGAGCGTGAGAGGGCCGAGGGGCGGTTACCGTCTGAACATGCCGGCGGAGGAGATCACGGTTGGAATGGTGCTAAGGGCGATAGAGGGCAGGATATCACCGATAGATAACAGAGTTGATGAGGACGGCGACACCAACATGGTCATGAACGATGTCATCGGAGATGTGTGGGATGCCCTTGAGACTGCCATCAACAATGTCCTTGATAACAAAACCATCGCCGATCTCACCCGGGAGTACAGTGACCGGATTGGATACATGTATTCGATATAAATCGGTACGGAGGGGCCAGATGTCAATAAGATTTCAGTTGAAAAAAAACTTATTTTGTATATAGTTGTAGTGGGATATATATCATATTAGGAGAATAAGAGATGTTAACACAGTTTTCGAGAACAGAGCTGCTATTTGGCAAGGAAGCCATGGACAAGCTGGCAGGCTCTAAGGTAGCGGTATTTGGAATAGGCGGAGTTGGCGGTTATGTATGCGAGGCGCTGGTCAGAAGCGGTGTCGGAGCATTTGACCTGATAGATGACGACAAGGTGTGTCTGACAAATCTCAACAGACAGATCATAGCGACAAGGAGCACAGTTGGAAAGTATAAGACCGATGTTATGAGGGACAGGATGCTTGACATCAATCCAAATGTGGAGGTTGAGGTACACAAATGTTTCTTTCTTCCGGAGAATGCGGACGACTTTCCTTGGGACAGCTACGACTACGTGGTCGATGCGGTTGACACAGTGACAGCCAAGATCGCTCTTGTCATGAAGTGTAAGGAGAAGAACATTCCGATCATCAGCAGCATGGGTGCGGGAAACAAGCTTGACGGAAGCCAGTTCAAGGTTGCAGATATATACAAGACAAAGGTGTGCCCGCTTGCGAAGGTCATGAGAAGAGAACTGAAGAAGAGAGGCATCAGGAAACTCAAGGTCGTATACTCTGAAGAGATTCCGACAAGGCCGATCGAAGATATGGCGATAAGTTGCAGAAACAACTGCATCTGTCCTCCAGGAGCAGAGCACAAATGTACAGAGCGCAGAGACATCCCGGGCAGCGTGGCATTTGTGCCATCAGTCGCAGGGCTTATCATAGCCGGTGAGGTGGCAAAGGATCTCATCAGGGTATAAAAAAGAAGACGCTGAGAAATCAGCGCCTTCTCCATAAAAATACCAAAGTTCCAAGCAGAACAGCACCACCATAGATGAATGGTGCATTTTTGTCGCTGTTCATAGTTTTTTCCGTATAAGATGCAGATGGATTCTCCGGGTTGTAATATATTGCGATGGACGACATGGAGTTGTAATTTGTTAGACCGCGGACGGAAAGAAAACCATTGTGCAATACTCCGGATTGGTCGCGGTATTCATAGTTGATATGGGTTCTTTTACTGACTCTTCTGACAGATGTGATATTGGCGGACGTTCTGGTATAGTCCCGCTCGATACGGCATGCCTTACCCCGTATGGAAAGACCGATGACCACAGCTATGATGAATGATGCTATTGGAATAATGTAAGTCGTATAAGGTAATAGTCTGAAAAAAATACTGATAGAATCCCCCGATGTTAAAATCATAATGTACCTCCTGAAATTGTTGTTTCCCCAAAATGTCAGACATGAGATCCCTATTTACATGCCGGACTTGTATGTGTAAATTATAATATAAAGAAGACTGGTTGAGAATCCCTTAATTTAAGAGGATAAGTCTGTTAATATAGCAAATCTCAGGTAATAAATATATTACTGTATGCACTGCCACTCATGGTGGTCATAAGCTCAGTCATATTCGCATTTGCCAGAAGTGATAACATGGTGATAATAGGCCAATAATATAATAGAGAATATACAAAAGGAAGATGAACGAGATGGATAAGAAAGAAGAAAAGAAAATCATAAGACAGGAGTTTCTGACAGGTGAGAGAGCTCTTTTCATGGGAAAAAATCTCGATATATATGATACGATATTTGACGACGGCGAGTCTCCGCTTAAGGAGAGCCGCGGCATAAATCTGTACGGCAGCATGTTCAAATGGAAGTATCCGCTGTGGTACAGCAAGAACATTGTTGCGGAGGATTGCCACTGGTTTGAGATGGCGAGAGCCGGAGTCTGGTACACTGATAATATCGCGGTGAGGCGGGCACTCATCCAGGCGCCAAAGAACTTCCGCAGATGTAAAGGTCTGGAGCTTACGGATGTGACATTCACCCATGCGGAGGAGACACTGTGGAGCTGCGATGACGTGACAATGGACCACGTGACAGCAAAGGGCGACTATTTTGCCATGAACAGCAATAATATGAAGATAGACGACCTGAAGCTTGACGGAAACTATTCATTTGACGGATGCAGGAATGTGGAGATAAGAAACTCCAATCTGCTTTCAAAGGATGCATTCTGGAACACAGAGAATGTGACCGTATATGATTCATTCATATCGGGCGAGTATCTTGGCTGGAACGCAAAGAACCTCACCCTGGTGAACTGCACCATCGAGAGCCTTCAGGGCATGTGCTACATCGACAACCTTGTGATGAAAAACTGCAAGCTCATCAACACAACACTTGCCTTCGAATACTCAACAGTGGATGCTGATATCTGCAGCAAGATAGACAGTGTCATGAACCCGACATCAGGAACCATCAAAGCCCAACACATCGACAACCTGATAATAGAAAAAGACAAAGTAGATCCGTCAAAGACGAAAATAATAGTACAGGACTAAACGAGTTTAAGATTTGGTGATATATCATAACGTAAATGAGATTCCGCGGCTGCTGTGGTGATACGAGTTGGCACATATAGATTGCTCAATTGGTAGTGAAGTCGACTGAGCATTGCTGCTTCTTGCCGGAGCGGCGCAAGCAACGCACTTATCGCTTGCAGAGCGCAGTGCAGATAGAAGCAAAGCAAGGCGAGGGAAGACGAACGTGATGGAGCACTCTATATGTGCCAGCCGTTTGCCACAGCAGCCGCGGAATCTCTCCATGAAGTGGAGGGATAAACATGAAGTTTGATTTTGACAAGGTTATAGACAGACGCGGCACAGGCTCCCTGAAGTGGGACGTGCCGAAAAATGAACTGCCAATGTGGGTGGCAGACATGGACTTTCAGACGGCTCCGTGCATCAGGGAGGCACTGGCAGCCCGGGTTGAGCACGGAATATTCGGATATTCCATCATCCCGGACGAGTGGGCAGATGCCTACGTGAACTGGTGGGGCAGCAGACACGGATTTGCGATAGACAGGGATTGGCTGGTGTTCTGCTCCGGAGTCATCCCAGCCATATCAACGGCGGTGAGAAAGCTCACTACACCTGCAGAGAATGTTGTAGTGCAGACCCCTGTCTACAATATTTTCTTTAATTCTATATACAACAATGGGCGAAATATATTGGAAAGCCCTCTGAAATACGACGGCGAGGGATATGCCATGGACTTTGAGGATCTTGAGGCAAAGCTTGCAGATCCACAGACCAGCCTCATGATACTCTGCAATCCACAGAATCCTGCGGGGAAGATCTGGGATAAGGAGACACTTGCCCATGTGGGAGAGCTATGCGCAAAGTATGGTGTGACGGTCATCTCGGATGAGATACACTGCGATCTCACCGATCCTGGAAAGGAGTATGTGCCATTTGCCACGGCATCTGACACATGCAGGGATATAAGCGTGACCTGTATTGCGCCGACAAAGACCTTCAACATAGCCGGAATCCAGACTGCGGCCATTGTGGTTCCGGATAAATTCCTGAGACACAAGATGTGGAGAGGCCTGAACACAGATGAAGTAGCCGAGCCAAATGCATTTGCGGTGGATGCGGCGATAGCAGCATTTACAAATGGTGGCGAGTGGCTGGACAGTCTCAGGCAGTATCTGTATGAGAACAAGCAGTATGTCAGGAAGTTTATAGATGAAAAAGTGCCGGGTATAAAGGTGGTGTATTCGGAGGCCACATACCTTCTCTGGCTTGACTGCAGTAAGATAACTGACAACGCAAAACAGCTTTCAGCATTTATCAGGAAGAACACCGGACTCTATATGTCGCCGGGACTTTCATATGGTAAGAACGGAAAGGCATTTATCAGACTTAACATCGCATGTCCAAGGTCGATCGTGGAAGAGGGCATGAAGAGACTTGCCGAGGGAACCACGGCATTCAGAAAAATGAACGCAGAGACGGTAAACATAGACAATGCGGCTAAAAAAGGAGATATAGATGAGTAGCAGTGAAAACTTGCTGAAGGACATGATATCTGGAAAGTCCATGACCGCATCCCAGCAGATAGGACTTACGGTCAGGCTCAGTATTCCGGCGATCCTTGCCCAGATCTCGTCCATTGTCATGCAGTACATCGATGCATCCATGGTGGGGCGTCTCGGTGCAAATGCATCGGGAGCCATCGGACTTGTCTCGTCCACGACATGGCTGTTTGGTGGGCTGTGCATTGCAGTGACTACAGGATTTACTGTGCAGATAGCCCAGGCTGTGGGCGCCGGTGAGGATAAATCTGCCAGAAATATCATGAAACAGGGACTCATAATAGCCATGTGCATAAGCGTCATACTTGCACTCATTGCAGCAGTGATAAGTACACCGCTTCCGAGCTGGCTCGGCGGTGAAGCTGCTATACAGAAGATGGCAAGCCAGTATTTCCTTGTGTATATGTTGGGACTTCCCGCTCTGCAGATGAACAGCATAGCGGGCGGCATGCACCAGAGCTCCGGAAATATGAGACTACCAGGTATACTGAATGTCATGTGCTGTGTGATGGATGTGATTTTTAATTTGTTCTTTATATTTCCGACAAGAATTGTAAATTTAAGTATTCCGTTTTTATCCAGCGTAAGGCTGGTTGGTTCTCAGATGGCAGAAACGGTTCAGGCAGGAGCCTTTGGTTCCCATTTGTCAACACTTGTGCAGTCTGAAACCTCGATGAATGGACTGACATTTACCATGCCGGGACTTGGACTTGGCGTTGCAGGTGCGGCGCTCGGAACCATCACGGCTGAGGCGGTCACCTGTGCCATCATGGTCACTGCACTTCTGTGGAAGAACAGGACACTTCACTTAAGAAAGGGCGAACACTTAAGATTTCACAGGGATATACTTGTCAAAGCAGTAAAGATAGGAGCGCCGGTGGGGCTTGAGCAGATGGTCATGTGCTCAGCGTACGTCATGTCTACAAAGATCGTGTCACCGCTCGGAACGATAGCCATCGCAGCCAACTCATTTGCAGTTACTGCGGAGAGCTTCTGCTACATGCCGGGCTACGGAGTACAGGCGGCATCAACCACACTTGTGGGACAATGCGTGGGAGCCGGACAAAAACAGTTGTCCAGAAGAATGGCATGGATTACAATGGGATTAGGTGTGTCGGTTATGACCATTGGCGGAGTCCTCATGTACATAGCAGCTCCGGCCATGATAGGTGTGCTGACACCGAACGAAGAGATAAGAAATTTAGGTGCGGCAGTGCTGAGGATAGAAGCATTTGCCGAACCATTTTATGCCGCATCCATAGTTGCATCGGGAGCACTCAGGGGAGCCGGGGACACGCTGGTTCCCAGCTGCATGAACTTTGCCAGTATGTGGTGTGTGCGGATACCGCTTGCAGCCATACTTGCGCCGAGAGTCGGTCTCTACGGTGTATGGATCGCCATGTGCGTGGAGCTCTGTTTCAGAGGAATCCTGTTCACCACAAGGCTTAAACGGGAAAGATGGATGCGGGTGTTTGAAGAAAAATAAAATATGATGTTTTATAATTGCAAGGTATGATTAAACTTGCAATAAAGCATCATTATATTAGGGAGGGAAATATGCCAGTATTTGATTTCAGCGGAAGTGACAACAAGAATAAGAACATAGTTACATATGAGACGTTCCAGTCTTCGGAGTCTACAGCAACAGCGGAGAAGCCGATCATGATCCTTGAGAACACGGCCAGGAAGTGGGCTCACCACTCCAGCGGAAAGTTCACCAATCCGATCAAGAGAACAGCATTTGAATTTGACGAGGTGGACGGAGTTCAGTCCGCCGACATAATGAAGATAGATGCGAGATTTGTAAGCCTTCTCAAATGGCTCGGCGAGAATCACATCAACGTCCGTCTGTCGGGAGAGAACAGACCGGAGGGCTACGCAGTGTACAAGATAAGGGAGACTGAGTTTGGCGGCGGATCAAAGCTCTCGGCAAATGATGGATTCCTGCAGTTTATGATAGAGAGACTTCTTGCCAGCGATGCCCCTTCGGAGGAAGAGAAATCCGAGGAGGAAGAAGAGGAGGAGGCACTTGGCGATGACATGAAGCTCACGAGCATGCAGAGCATCATTGACTTCATGCACTGCGCCGGAAGAACACTTCCTGACAATATAAGGCTGTGGGCCAGAAGAAATCTTGCGGTTGCCAGATCCAGCGAGGTATCACCGGAGGAGAGACGCCACGCCCAGAGAGCACTTTCCATGGCGATGAACATCAGATGGAAGAGCAATTACTTTGAGGCGATAGATCCGGAAGAGGCCAGAAGGATACTGGACGAGGAACTCTACGGAATGGAGAAGGTAAAGCAGAGGATCATCGAGACAATCATCCAGATCAACCGTACACATACACTTCCTGCATACGGACTTCTGCTCTGCGGACCTGCCGGAACAGGAAAGTCACAGATAGCCTATGCGGTTGCGAGAATACTCAGACTTCCATGGACGACCCTCGACATGAGTTCCATCAACGATCCGGAGCAGCTTACAGGAAGTTCAAGAGTATATTCCAATGCCAAGCCGGGAATCATCATGGAGGCATTTTCACAGGCTGGAGAATCTAACCTCGTATTCATCATCAACGAGCTGGACAAGGCAAATTCCGGCAAGGGCAACGGCAATCCTGCCGATGTACTGCTGACACTCCTGGATAACCTGGGATTCACCGACAACTACATGGAGTGCATGATCCCGACAAATGGCGTGTATCCTATAGCAACGGCAAATGACAAGGAGAACATCAGCAAGCCAATCATGTCGAGATTTGCTGTTATAGACATACCGGATTACACCCCGGATGAGAAGAAGGAGATATTCAACAAATTTGTTCTGCCGAAGGTGCTCAAGCGCATCGGACTTGAAGGGAGCGAGTGCATCATCCTTCCAGACGGCGTGGATGCGGTCATCAGGAAGTGCGATGGTGTGACTGGAATCAGAGATATAGAGCAGGCTGCAGAGCACATAGTTGCACATGCGCTTTACCAGATCGAGGTAAATCACGTTCAGAGCGTGACATTTGACGGAGCTATGATAGAGGAGCTTTTGAGCTGATTATCGTCATATTACACAATTTACATTACAGAAAGTATTATGGTATACTCTTCTTATGAAACAAGTTTCATGGACTACAGTCTGAAATTCATAAGGAGAGTATATTTATAAATGGCAAGTATAAGAGATGTTGCAAAGGAGGCCGGGGTTGCAATATGTACAGTGTCAAGACTTATCAACGGCACGGCAAAAGTTGAACCCGAGACTCAGAAGAAGATAGAAGATGCGATGAAGAAACTGGATTATGTTCCAAATGAGCTTGCGCGCGGCATGTTCAAGGGCAGGTCCAATTCCATTGCGATGTTGGTTCCAAATATACAGCACCCATGGTTCTCATCACTGGCATCGGAGATTGAAAAGATACTTTATGAGAAAAAGTATAAATTCATGCTTTTTTCCACATCCGATGACAAGCAGAGGGAGAAGGAGTGTTTCAAGCTGTTAAAGTCCAATATCGTGGACGGAATCATATGCGGAACAACCACAAGCACAGCAAAGGAATATCAGAGGATAGACAAGCCTATGGTCATGCTGGATTACATGGTGGGAAACAAATTCCCTGTCGTAGTGTCTGACCATAAGATGGGTGGACAGCTTGCTGCCCGGGAATTCATAAACAGTGGATGCAAATACGTCATCCATATATCCGGAATCAGGACTGACAAGAATATCATGTCATTTGAGTGCCATGAGGAACTAGATAGAGTCCTTGCCGAGAATGGGATAAAATCCAGAAGGGTTCCTGTTCAGTGGAATGACTTTGATTTCCAGGGATACTTTGAGATGGCAAAATGCATACTGGAGGAGTATCCTGACGTGGACGGAATATTTGCCGCAGACATGCCGGCGATAGCATTCCTCAAGGCGGCACTTGCCATAGGCAAAAAGATTCCTGATGACCTGGCGATCGTGGCATACGACGGAACGTACATAACCAACGCCAGCACGACAAGGCTCACATCGATACATCAGCCGTACAAGGAGATCGCCCAGGAGGCAGTACGCCAGCTTATGGAGATGATCGACGGACCGGAGGAGGAAGATGATGCCGAAGGACAGGTTGAAAGTGCAACCGCAGATCAGATAGACAGCGCAAAAGAGAGAAACACACATATAGACGGAAATCTTATACTACTTCCGGTGAGCGTAGAAAAAGGCGATACAACTTTATAGTATGATTACGAAAAGAAGTTCATGAAGAGAAAATGAGGTGCCACTCAAAAATCATGAACTTCTTTTTATGTGGATACAAAACATAAGAAACTTACTAAGAGCACAAAATACAAAAATCTATAAATCCCCTATTGACGAAACATGTTTCATATGATAATCTTAGGACAAATGAAACATGTTTCATTTAAGCGCTTATGAAATGTGTTTTATCGGAACAATATGAATGATAGCGAGAATTAACAAGAGGGAAAATTCAAAGCAAGAAAAGGAGAAAAGGTTATGAGAGCAAAGAAATTAGTAGCATGTGCGCTTTCAGCAGCTATGATGCTGGGACTTGCATCTATGACAGGATGTGGTTCAGCAAAGAAGGATTACGATCTGTATATTTACAACACAAAGTCTGAGATTGCAGACAGCATCCAGGATCTGTGCAAGGATTATGAGACAGAGACAGGAGTTAAGGTTAAGGTTTACACATGTGGTACACAGGAGGCCATGGAGACACTCAGATCAGAGATGAATTCCAAGAACTATCCTACACTGTACGCGATAAACCAGGCACAGTTCACAGAGTGGAATGAGGGCGGATTTGTACTTCCATCAACATCAGTAAAGAATGAGGAGTTAAAGTCAATCTACGATTCAATTCCAGAGAGCATGCAGCTCGCAGATGAGAGCGGAGCAAGCTGCGGAATCCCTTACAACGTAGAGGGTTACGGACTTATCGCAGATACACAGATGATATGTGATGTATTTGGACTTGACAACGCAGACGCATTTGTCGCTGATTACAGAAGTGCCAATTATGAAGAGTTCACAGGCATGATCAAGGCAATTGATGATTACATAAACGGCAAGGGTGGCGAGAAGGTTACACTTTCAGGCAATGCATACACCACGGCAAAGGACAAGACAGCCACAACAGAGAACATGAACGGAGTGTTTGCAATCGCAGGCGCTGAGAAGTGGACATATGCAAACCACTATACAAACTACGCACTGAATGCAGTGTTCCCTAACTACAATACAACGGCAGCAGCTACAAAGGAAGATGTTGATAAGCTTGAGGAGCCACTTGTAAAGATGGTTCAGGAGCTTGACATGCTTTCAAGCTACACAGCAGGACCAAGCGGCAAGGTAGAGCGTGGATCAGAGTACATCAACTCAACAGTGACAGGATATGATCAGGCAGTTCAGACATTTGCCGAGGGTAAGGCAATGTTCATCAAGCAGGGTAACTGGGTATACGGAACCATCGCAGGTGTGGATGCAGACAAGGCATCAAGACTCACAATGCTCCCAATGAAGGTTAACCTTGAGCAGAGTGACATCTCAGCTGAGGGCGTTACAGTTGACAAGATGAACAGCTCAATCCCTGAGTTCGTTTCACAGTATTACGTTATCAACAAGAAGGATTCCGAAGAGGAGCAGAAAGCCGCTGAGGACTTCCTTGTATGGCTCTACACATCAGATACAGGAAAAGATTACATCACCAACAAATTTGCATTTGTCCCATTCAACGCAGACGAGAGCGAGAAGCTTGAGAATCCTCTCAGCAATTCACTTGTATACTATATGAGCAATGACCTTGTAATGGGCAATGACTTCGATGCATTCCCTGAGTCATGGGGACTCAATACCATCGGTGCAACTATTCAGGAGCAGTTGTTTACAAATCCTGATCAGTGGGATGAGAACACTATAAGAACAGGCGTGGAAGATGCACTGACAAAGTGGAAGGACAGCATCAAGGAGTAATCGGTGTTCAATGGGATGTGTCAGGTTTTCTATGAAAACCTGACATGTAGCGCCAGCCATTTGCCGAAGGCAAATTTTGTATGGCTGGTGTTCAATGTAGGAAAGGAAAAACTATGAAAAGATTTTACAAGAGAAAATTCTGGCTGATGGTTCTGCCTTCTATAGTGTTGTTTCTGCTGATTATCATAGTTCCTTTTATAGAGGGTGTGATTTACTCCTTCACTGAGTGGAGAGGTTCATACTTCGTAGGTGGGGAGCACTGGTGGAATGCACTGGTGGGACTTAAGAATTATACAAGCATATTCAAGTCGAAGGATTTTCTTCAGTCACTTGGATACACGGCCATATATGCTGTACTCGCAGTAATAGCACAGAATGTTGTCAGTCTTCTTCTGGCACTGATGATCAAGAAGCTTACCAAGGGCAAGGGACTTTTCAGAACGGTACTGTTCCTTCCATATGTACTTGGAATGCTTGCCATGGGTTATGTATGGCGTTTCATATTTGAAAATGTATTTTCACAGACACTGTTCGGAACAGACGGTGTGGTACACGTAGAGGTGCTCAACAACATGCTTCAAAATCAGTGGAAAGCACTTCTGGCATATGCAATCGTTGGTGTGTGGCAGGTTGCAGGTTACTATCTGATAATCTACCTCAACGGACTCAACAATATTTCTGAGGATATTTATGAGGCTGCCAGAATAGATGGAGCCACAGGCTGGACAAGCTTCAGGAAGATCACACTTCCGCTTCTCATGCCTTCATTTACGATAGTTCTCTTCATGTCACTGGCAAACAGCTTCAAGATGCTCGACCTCAATGTTTCACTGACAGAGGGCAATTTCGGAACGACCATGATATCCTACATGATACTGAAAACAGTAAGAGAGAGCTCTCCTCCAGCATACGGAGAGGCACAGGCACAGGCAGTTATATTCTTCGTAATCATTGCAGTTATATCTATAGCTCAGGTAATGATCACTAAGAGAAAGGAGATCGAATCATAATGGGAGTAAGAGGCAAGATCAAAAGAGCAGTCATAGTGGTTATACTCGCTGTATTGGCAATCGTGACCATATTCCCAATATGGTTCCTGATCGTCAATTCATTCAAGGGACAGCAGGAGATAGTAGCATCTCCAATAGCTCTCCCGAAGTCATGGAATCTGGACTATCTGAAGAATGCGGCTGAGCAGATAAATCTCGGCAGCAGCCTGCTTCAGACAGTACTCATAACAGTTGCGGCTGTGGCACTTATCGTGGTCATATCTTCATTTGCCGCATGGGCAATTGCCAGAGCAGATTCCAAAATGGCAAATATACTCTTCATCGCGTACACAGCAGCCATGCTCATACCTTTCCAGTCAGTTATGTACCCACTTGTATCACTGATGGACAAGCTGGGACTCAAGAATACACCAGGTCTGATCCTCATGTATGGAGGATTTGGAATCAGTATGTCGGTTCTGCTGTACAGAGGCTTCATCAAGAGCATCCCACTGTCACTCGAGGAGGCAGCAATGCTCGATGGAGCAAATATATTCCAGATATACAGATATGTGGTCATGCCGCTCTTAAAGCCGACGACCATGACAGTTGTCATCACAAATGCAGTGTGGATATGGAACGATTACCTTCTTCCATTCCTCGTAATAGGAAATAACGACAAAAAGACGCTCACGCTGAGCTTATACTATGCAAAGAGTCTGTCAGGACAGTACGGAAATCCTTGGGAGCTCATTTTCCCTGCGGTACTTCTTTGCATCATCCCTATCGTGATCATATTCATCATACTTCAGAAGAATATCATCGAGGGAATTTCAGCCGGAGCTGTGAAAGGATAAACATAAAATATGGACAGAAAATGGTGGAAAGAGGCGGTATTTTACCAGATATACCCTAGAAGTTTCTATGACAGCAACGGAGATGGCATAGGAGATCTGAAGGGAATAACCGAGAAATTGCCGTACCTCAAAGAACTTGGTGTGACCGCTGTGTGGATATGTCCATTCTTCAAGTCGCCTATGAAGGACAACGGATATGACATATCGGATTACTACGATGTGAATCCTGAGTTTGGAACCATAGAGGATGCGGATGAACTTATAAGATGTGCAAATGAAAATGGCATCAAGATCATCATGGACATGGTCATCAATCACACATCAGACCAGCACAGATGGTTCCAGGAGGCGTGCCGGGACAGACACAGCAAATACAGAAATTACTATATATTTAAGGACAACATAGATGGACTTGCAGATCTCAGATCCAACTTCGGTGGAAGCACATGGACACAGATTGAGGATGGCAGCTGGTATTTCCATTCATTTGCGAAGGAGCAGCCGGATCTCAACTGGGAATGTGAGGAGATGAGACAAGAGCTCTACGACATGATGAATTGGTGGCTTGACAAGGGAGTTTCAGGATTCCGAATGGATGCCATCACATTTATCAAGAAAGACCTCTCATTCCCGCCTATGCCGTCAGACGGCGAGGACGGCAGATGCGATGTTGGAAAATGCTGCCTCAACAGGCCGGGAATAGATGAGTTTCTTCACGAGTTAAAACTCAACACATATGGCAGAGGAGACTTTGTGACTGTCGCAGAGACTCCTGGAGTTCCAAATGAGGATTTGGACAGATACATTGGGAGAGATGGACATTTCTCCATGATATTTGACTTTAGTTACACAGACATAGATATCAATCCGGGCGATCTCTGGCTGCACCAGAGAGACTGGACGATAGAGGAGTTCAAGGACAAGCTGTTCACCAATCAGAGACTTGTGAAAAAGATCGGATGGGCAGCAAACTACCTGGAAAACCACGATCAGCCTAGAAGTATAGGCAAGTACTTCCCAGCCGGTGATATTCCTGAATACAGAACACAAATGGCAAAGGCGCTTGGTGCGTTGTTCTTCTTCCTGAAGGGTACGCCATTTGTATATCAGGGACAGGAGCTTGGAATGATCAACACTCATTTTGACAATATAGATGAGCTCGACGATATCAATTCCAAGGGACAGTATGCGAGATGCCTTGAAGCCGGATACAGTGAGACTGAGGCGATGAAATCCGTAAATATAAGGAGCCGCGACCAGTCAAGACTTCCAATGCAGTGGAACAGCGAAAAAAACTTTGGATTTTCAGCGCATGAGCCATGGCTGGCATGCAACAATCAGTGTGACCTCCAGACGGTGGAGCTTGAGAGCGTTGATAAGGATTCTGTGCTTAACTTTTATAAGGCGATGATACAGCTCAGAAATCACTCAGAGTACACACAGACTCTCATCTACGGAGACCTGGAGGATGTGGAGACGGATAATGCAGGAATCATAGTGTACAGGCGCAAGCCGGTTCAGATTGAGTGTGCATGTGGAACTGGAGCAAATGCAGAAAGCGCAGACAGATCGGTATATGTTGTTGTCAACATGACCGGTAAGGATGTGGGCTATGCAATTCCTGAGACTGCGGATGTGCTTATGGGTAATTATGCGGATTATGATGGTACGCTCAGACCTTATGAGACTGTGGTGTACGCGGTGTAGGCCGGAGCTGGCAGAAAAAGCCTGAATATTGGTGGAGACTGATTGAAAATTACAGTTGGTCTGGTATCAGTATTCAGGCTTTTTTCATTGCCTGTATACTTTTGGGATACTTTGCTCAAATCTATAGACAAAGTGAATGGATCATTAAATGCAAGATATGTCTTAATGTTCAAAGCGTATTCACAGTTCAGAATAATCCCCCCACTTAACCATCATCGGTACCATATTTGGTCAACTTTTTTCCATATAAAAACGAATCTCTAAATATTAAAATAACGGTAATAAAAGCAAGTTGAAAAGTGATTTTAGAGCAGGGGGACGTTGTGAAGTTGTCTGCTCAGACAAATAAATGGAGAAAAGGAGATACACTTATGGGTATTATATTTCACGAAGAGACACAGACATTTCACCTTACAAATGGTGAGATAAGCTACATCATGACGGTGCTCCCGAACGGACATCTGGGAAATCTGTACTATGGTAAGGCGATAAGGGACAGAGAGGATTTCTCACATCTGTTGGAGCTCGTCCAGAGACCTATGTTCCAGTATGTATATGACGATGACAGACTGTTCTCACTTGAGTCAGTGAAGCAGGAGCTTCCTGTGTACGGAACCACAGACTACAGAGCACCGATGGTTGAGGTACTTCAGTCAAATGGCAGCAGGATATCAGATTTTGTATATGTATCACATGAGGTAAATGCGGGCAAGCCAAAGCTTGAGGCACTGCCGGCAACATACACAGAGAATGATGACGAGGCAGAGACATTGATCGTCACATTGAAGGATTCACTCACAGGCATAAAGGCGAGAATGCTTTATACAATATGGAGCGACAGACCAGTCATAGCAAAGAGCGTAGAGTATGTAAATGAAGGCACAGAGGCGGTACATCTCACCACTGCTTACAGCATGTGCCTGGATCTCCCTGATCCTGATTACCAGTGGATGCAGCTCTCGGGCGCATGGGCAAGGGAGCGCCACATAATAACAAGAGACCTCGAGCAGGGCTTACAGTCGATAGGCAGCAACCGTGGTCATTCATCCCATGAGCACAATCCGTTCATCGCATTGAAGAGAGAGACAACGGACGAGAACCAGGGAGAGGCGATTGGAATAAGCCTTGTATATAGCGGCAATTTTAAGATACAGGCTGAGGTTGACACGAGAAATACAGCCCGTATTCTGGCCGGAATAAATCCGGATACATTTGACTGGAAGCTCGATGTAGGAGAGCATTTCCAGACTCCTGAGGCAGTTATTGTGTATTCAGACCAGGGACTCAACAAGATGAGCCAGACATTCCACAAGCTGTACCAGAAGAGACTTGCGAGAGGCGAGTGGAGAGACAAGCCAAGACCGATTCTCATCAACAACTGGGAGGCTACATATTTTGATTTCACCAGAGAGAAGCTCATAGCCATCGCACAGAAGGCAAAGGAGTGCGGAGTTGAGCTGTTTGTCCTTGACGACGGCTGGTTTGGAGCCAGAACCACAGACCATGCAGGTCTTGGAGACTGGGTTGCAAATCCAGACAGACTCCCGGAGGGAATCACAGGAATTGCAGAGGATATAGAGAAGGTAGGTCTGAAGTTCGGACTGTGGTTCGAGCCTGAGATGACAAATAAAGACTCAGACCTCTACAGAGAGCACCCAGACTGGATACTTTCAGTTCCAGGAAGACATGACTCACACGGAAGATTCCAGTACGTTCTGGATTTCTCCAGAAAAGAGGTCGTTGACAGAATATATGAGATGATGGCAAAGATACTCAGCACGGCAAAGGTGTCATATGTGAAGTGGGATATGAACAGAAGTATCACCGAGTGTTATAGTGCGGCTCTTCCGGCTGACAGACAGGGCGAGGTGTTCCACAGATACATACTTGGTGTGTACGATCTGTATGAGAGACTTACGAGCACATTTCCACATGTACTCTTTGAGTCATGTGCCAGCGGCGGCGGACGTTTTGATCCGGGTATCCTCTACTATGCACCACAGGGCTGGACAAGCGATGACACGGATGCCATAGAGAGAGTCAAGATCCAGTATGGAACGTCCATGTGTTACCCGATCAGCAGCATGGGAAGCCACGTGTCGGTTGTGCCAAATCACCAGACAAGGCGAGAGGCTCCGCTGAGAACCCGTGCAAATGCTGCATACTTCGGAACATTTGGCTATGAGCTGGATCTAGGCAAGCTTACCGCTGATGAGATAGAGGAAGTCAAGGAGCAGGTCAGGTTCATGAAGGTATACCGTGAGCTGATCCAGTACGGAACATTCTACAGACTTGCAAGTCCATTTGAAGATGAGGAGTGCGGCTGGATGGTCGTGTCAGACGATAAGAAGACCGCCATAGTTGCGTGGTTCAGAACGCTCTACACACCTAACAAATGTTTCACAAGAATGAAGCTTCACGGTCTTGATCCGGATGCGTTATATAGCTGCAATGTGCTCGGAGGACAGGCACTCACAGTGAGCAAGACACCGGATGGAAAGCTGATATATGAGAAAGTGTCAGGAGACAAAGGAGAGGATTCTGCAGTCAATGTCATCGCAGGCCCTTCATGCTATGGCGATGAGCTGATGAACCTCGGACTCATCACCAGCGACACATCGGCGGGAGAGATAGTCGGAGAGGATATGCCTTGCGGAGACTATGATTCCAGACTCTATGTGCTCAAGGCAGAGTAAGCGGGTTTGCGAAAAAAATTTCCTGGATATAGTCCAAAATAATAGAAAGCGTACAAGATTTTTGGATTTTGTACGCTTTCCTGCTTTTTCGGGCAGAAAAAGAAAAAAGGCAGTTAAGATGTGCCTGCGTAAATCGGAGGAGAAAACACAGTATGAATATATTTGACATAATGGGGCCTGTAATGGTTGGACCGTCGAGCTCACACACGGCAGGGGGTGAAGGTGTGTATCGGTGCAGACATGTCCGATACACTGAAGGAGACTGCGCGTGGAGGCCTTGCAACCACTCGCACGGCGCTTGAGGTGAAAAATAGACTAAAAATGTAGATAGAAACTATGGCATTTGTCAAATTGCATAAATAAGGTTTTTTTTAGCCTGCAAACATGATATAATTGCATAAAGAATGTTTAAAAAATGCAGTTGGGGATGATCAGATGAGCAACAGGAAGAGAATATGCGTTATAACAGCACAGGTTGAAGAGAGTACACAGAATCGCTTCATGCAGGGATTTCTGAAGCAGGCATATGATATGAATTACGATGTCTGCATATTTTCCATGTTTTTGAAGTACCAGGATTCAACAGACAGGGAGGTTGGAGATTCAAACATCTACAACCTTATTAATTTTAACCTTTTTGATGCTGTGGTATTGTGTCAGGACACCATACAGACTCCGGGAGTCGTAGAAAAGCTGGAGAAGCGCCTGCAGTCAGAATTTGCAAATGGTGTGGTAGTGGTAGTCGACAAAGAGAATAACATATTCCCAACGGTCATGATGGATCATTATACCCCTATAGTAAAACTCGTGGATCACCTTATAGAGGTTCACGGCCACAAGAACATATATTTCCTGGGCGGACTCAAGGAGCACATACACTCCAAGCAGCGACTCGCCGGTTACATAGACAGCATGAAGGCGCACAACCTGCCGGTTACGGACGACATGATATATTATGGAACATACTGGTACGACAGCGGCGACTACATGGTGGACGAGCTTGTGAAGGATATGGAGCATCTGCCGGATGCCATCGTATGTGCAAATGACTGTATGGCCATCGGAGTGTGCACCGCATTTGACAGATATGGAATAAGAGTTCCCGAGGACATAGCCGTGGTGGGCTATGACTCCATAGAAGACGGAAGAAACAGTCCTGTTCCGATCACATCTGCGGACATACCGGCGGATGACTGCGGGCACTACTGTATGAAATATATAGATGCAAAGCTCAACGGACATGACGTACCGGAATTCAAGTCCAATGTGGAGCTGTACATAGGTGGAACCTGTGGCTGTGAGGGCTGGGAACGAGAGACAGTCAGGATCAGAAGAGACAAATGGGAGACAGACCTCTCAGAGACCGGCTTCTACTCTTGCTTCAACAACATGGCGGATGACCTTGTGGCGCAGACGAGCGTGGAGTCATTCTTTGACACCGTGTCGGAATACGTGTACCAGATAAGACCATTTGAGAGCTTCCATCTGTGCCTGAACGACTACTGGAGAAATCCGGAGGTCATGACCGGTGATGAGGCACTTCGCCATGGTTACACAGATCATGTATACAGACTGATAAAGTGCGGCCCGGATGAAAAAGAAGAGAGACACATACGCTACGACGACGTATTCGAGTCTGCGAAGCTGTTGCCGGAGCTGTACGAGGACAGGGATTATCCTACAGCGTTCATATTTACACCATTGTTCTTCCAGGACAGAAGCTTTGGCTATGCAGTGGTGAACTACGGTGCAGAGCCGAGGGTGTACGAAGATGTATACAGATCCTGGATCAAGACGGTTGCCAGGGACATGGAGTCATTTGCAAGACATCAGGGACTCAATGTACTTCTAAACAAGCTTGAGGCGGATCAGATAAGAGACGGTCTCACCGGAATGTACAACTACAGAGGCTTCATAGGCAGGGCAAATGACATGATAATCCAGGCCGCTGAAGAGAAGTCTGAGATACTTGTGTTGGCGGTGGATCTGAAGAATACACGCCAGATAAACAGCAATTACGGAAGAACAGAGGGTGACAGAGTCCTAAGCTATGTTGCCCAGTCGATAAATGAGATACTTACCCCATACGAGATATCCATGAGGATGGGAAATGACGAGTTCGTCATAGCCACAGTGGCAAAGAGTGGCGATATCTCAAGGGGAGAATATATAGCCGAGGAACTCAAGAAGAAGCTTGAGGCGGCAAACAGTGGCGGAAAGGACGATTACGAGCTCGGTATATATTACGGATGTAAGAAGGCTCTGGTCAAGTCATCTGCCGAGCTGGAGACCCTCATCAACGATACGGTCAACCAGAAGAACCGCATAAAAGAACAGAACAATGCCAAGGGACGCAACAAAGCGACGATAACGAACAGGGATCTGGAGAGAGATGAGATAGTAGCTATGATACTGGACAACAACATGCTCACATATCATTTCCAGCCTATAGTAAGTGCCCGTGACGGAGGCATATTTGCATACGAGGCACTTATGAGGATACTGGTTCCTATGAGAATGTCACCCCCTGAGCTTCTGGAGAGTGCAGAGAGACTGAACAGACTGTACGATGTGGAAAAACTCACACTGTTCAACGTCGTGGAGATCGTGGCATCGAATCCTGAGATGTTCAGGGGCAAGAAGGTATTTATCAACAGCATGCCGGGGCATATGCTCAACGCACAGGACAGAAAAGAATTCCTTTCAAAGGTGAAGATGCTCCAGTGTGCAGGCATAGTCATAGAATTTACCGAGGGAGCAGAGCTGTCGGATGCGGAACTGAATGATCTCGAGGCATTCCTCAGAGGAAATGGCATGGAGATCGCTATAGACGACTACGGCGCAGGCTATTCAAATGTAAACAATCTTCTCAGGTATATGCCTGAGTATGTGAAGATAGACAGAATGCTTCTGACAGGGATCGATGCAGACCCACACAGACAGCATTTCGTCAAGGATATAATAGAATTCACCTCGACCAACGACATCAAGGCGCTGGCGGAGGGCGTTGAGACCACGAAGGAGATGAAGACCGTCATCCAGCTCGGTGCGGATCTCATTCAGGGATACTATACCGCCCATCCGAACGCGGAGGTAGTACAGCTCATATCCCCACAGGTTGTGAATGAGATAGTTCAGTACAACCAACAGGAAGAGGTGGCTGAGAACAGCAGCATATTTGTCATGGAGCATGAGAGAAATGCATCACTTCTGAAGCTCGCATCCCAGGGAATCAGGGAGATAGTTGTGGCACAGAGAGCCGGTGGCGACAACAATGTCCGCATAGTCGGCGCACAGGGCTTCAAGTCAAATATGACACTCAAGATAAAGGATGGTTTCACCGGAACCATAGTGCTGCAGAACGTAAGCTTCTCGGGCGACCGCGACAAGCCTTGTATAGACTGCGGTGAGAATACGGATCTGCACATCGTGCTTGAGGGTAAGAATTTCTGCAGGAATGGCGGAATAAAGATACCGGAGTCGTCCAGAGTGACATTTATCGGAGATGGTGATATAATGGTCCGCGTCAACGGTAACAGCTATTACGGAATAGGCAATGACATTCATTCAAAGCATGGAGTCATGAAGTTCAAGCAGGAGGGCGCCATTAATATAGAAACAAACGGTGTGAACGGAGTGGCAATAGGCGCCGGACTCGGAGGAGATATACGTATAGAGAAGGGCCGATACGACCTGTATATCAACGGCGAGAACGGAGTTGCTATTGGAAGCATAAGCACCCCGGTGAATCTGAATCTCCTGCAGGCGGACATAGACATAACCTATGAGGCTGCAAATGGAGTCGCCATCGGCTCGGTGAGCCAGCACGCAGATATCGCGATAAAGAACACATCCATATCGCTCAGAGGATCGGGCAACAGATACGTGGCGGTCGGAACCCTGGACGGAGATGGATGCAGCGTAGATATAAGCAGAGCACATGTGGACATGAACCTTAAGGGCAATTCGTGCATAGCCATGGGATCTGACCATGGAATAGCAGACATACGCATGACGGACGCCAACTCAAGGCTGGCGGTTCAGGGCGAGGCGTGCTTCGCACTTGGAAGCAGAGACGGCACAGGCATGCTGTCCAGCAATAATGCAGATCTGAATGTGGTTGTCAGGAATTCACTGAACATAGATATATCCGCGGCAGAGCAGGACATACGTCTGGTGAATGGAAGATACATGTTCATTTTGAACAATGAGAATATAGAGCGCAAGGTAGTAGAGCGCTATTAATTCAAAGGAGTATAAAGGATAATGGAAAGAGAGACTATGTGTATACAGGCTGGATACCAGCCTAAGAATGGGGAGTCAAGAATGATACCGATCGTACAGAGCACAACGTTCAAGTACGACACGAGCGAGGATATGGGTAAGCTGTTTGACCTTGAGGAGAGCGGATATTTCTACACCAGACTTGCAAATCCGACAAATGACTATGTGGCAGCCAAGATATGTGCCCTGGAGGGGGGATCGGCAGCAGTGCTCACATCGTCAGGACAGGCAGCAACATTCTTCTCGGTATTCAACATTGCCGGAGTGGGAGATCACGTTGTGGCATCATCCACCATATACGGAGGAAGCTTCAACCTTTTTGCCGTGACCATGAAGAGAATGGGTGTGGAATTCACATTTGTGGATCCTGACTGCTCGGACGAGGAACTTGAGGCAGCGTTCAGACCGAACACCAAGGCCGTGTTTGGCGAGACCATAGCCAATCCGGCACTCATAGTATTCGATATAGAGAGATTTGCAAATGCGGCACATGCACACGGAGTACCACTCATCGTGGACAACACATTTGCCACACCGATCAACTGCAGACCTATAGAGTGGGGCGCAGACATAGTCACACACTCCACCACGAAGTACATGGACGGACATGATGCAACCGTGGGTGGGGCGATCGTGGATTCAGGCAAATTCGACTGGATGGCACACGCAGACAAGTTCCCAGGACTCACCACACCTGATGAGTCATATCACGGAGTGGTATACGCAGAGAAGTTCGGCCAGGGCGGCGCATATATCAACAAGATCGTGGCACAGCTTATGAGAGATCTTGGCCCGATACCTGCACCTATGAATTCGTACATGCTCAATCTTGGACTGGAGTCGCTTCACGTGCGTATGCCACGTCACTGTGAGAACGCACTGGCGGTTGCGAAGTTCCTCGAGGCACACGATAAGATAGCTTGGGTAAATTATCCTGGACTTGAGAGCAGCAAGTATTACGAGCGTGCTAAGAAGTATATGCCGGACGGCACATGTGGAGTTGTGTCATTTGGCGTCAAGGGAGGAAGAGCTGCTGCGGAGGCCTTCATGAAGGAACTCAAGGTTGCGATGATAGCAACACATGTGGCGGATGCACATACATGCGTTCTTCATCCTGCATCAGCTACACACAGACAGATGAATGACGAGGAGCTTCTGGCGGCAGGAGTAAGTCCTGATCTTGTGAGACTGTCGGTGGGCATTGAGAATGTAAAAGACATAATAGCAGATCTTGAAAATGCACTGGATAAGGTACAGATATGAGAATAATAAATATAACCGACCTTTCGGCACCCGAGCTTGATATATATGCGCGCATGTCAGAGAATCAACTGGCGCACATATATGAACCGGCTTCCGGGCTGTTCATAGCTGAGAGTCCAAAGGTCATAGAGAGGGCACTGGATTCGGGTTACGAGCCAGTGTCCATTCTATTGGAAGACAGGCACGTGGAAGGACAGTGCGCGGATATAATAAAGCGGTGCGGAGATATACCGATATACACAGCACCATTTGATGTCCTCACGAAGCTCACGGGATTTGCCCTGACAAGGGGGATGCTGTGCGCCATGAGGAGGGCAGAGCTGCCGTCTGTTGAGAGCGTGTGTGAACATGCAGCCAGAATAGCGGTGCTTGAGGAAGTGATGAACCCGACAAATGTGGGAGCGATATTTAGAAGTGCGGCGGCACTTGGGATGGATGCTGTACTGCTCACGCCGGGCTGCAGTGACCCGCTCTACAGGAGGGCGGCAAGGGTCAGCATGGGAACGGTGTTCCAGATACCGTGGACATATATTACATTTGACACCCTGGGTCTTGCACACAATAAAGCAGATCATGGCATATGGCCGGAGTTTGGGATGGAACAACTTCACAGTATGGGCTTCAGGACGGCATCCATGGCGCTAAGAAATGACACGATAGACATACACGACCCGGAGCTGAAGCAGATCGACAGACTTGCAGTAATACTGGGAACCGAGGGAGAAGGCCTCAAGACAGAGACCATAGATTCCAGCGACTACACAGTGAAGATACCAATGTATCACGGAGTGGACAGCCTGAATGTGGCTGCAGCCAGTGCCGTGGCATTCTGGGAACTTGGCAGACGCTCGTAAAACGTCGAAAAACCTCCCTCAAAAAATACGCATACATATCTACAGGATATGGAAAATATGTTATAATAGTCAGGACGTGAACGGACAGGCTCACAGTCGGCAGAAGGAAAAGACTTAGGAGGATGATAGACATGTTTTATGCTATTTCAGGAATTAACGGGGATTATGAGGCATACAAGAGAGCACTCAAGAAACTCAAGTTTCAGAACCTTGACGATATAAAGGAAGAGGACATCATGAACGAGGAGGCAGTCATCAGCACCCTTGAGGGCGAGGATGTCCTGTATGTCCTTGGCAATATAATCGGAGCAGGTGGCGGATCCATGAAGATACTTCAGGATATGATGAGCAGAGATAATGTCATCGCAGTTGTCGGTGAGAACGAGTACAAGATCACACAGGCACTCAAGGCACTGAATGACCATATCCAGTCCACAGGTGAGGTGCCACCACAGATGCTGGTAGACAAGATAACATCCATGCTTGGAGAAGAGCTCTCAGGTGCGGTGGAGGAGTTCCTGCAGCTTGACGATGAAGAGCGTGAGGATGTCATAGAGTATATAGATGAGATTTCTGAGGAAGCGTTCCTCGAAGTGATGATGACGAGAAAGAAATTTGTGCTGGTTCACGCCGGAATAAGAAACTTCGATCCGAAGAAGGAACTGGATGAGTACGACACAGAGGACTTCATCACAGAGCCAGCAGACCTGGACAAGACATATTACAAGAACAGAACACTCGTCGTTGGACATGTGCCAACCACAGAGCTCGGCGGTGAGGGCAAGATCGTTAAGAAGAACAACAACGTTGCCATCGACTGCGGGTGCGGCAAGGGCGGACAGCTTGGAATATACTGCCTGGGCAACGGCTCGGAGATGTATGTATAATAGAATAAAGAAGAGATTGACACGGCGGGATATGAAATATCATATTCCGCTTTTTTATTATGGAAGAAATTGGATTAAGAAAATAAAGTGGTTTATACAAATTGTATAGTTAAGCAAAAAATCAACGAGGATTTTTGTCGATTTTAAATCGCAAATGGAATTGAAAAATTGTGAAGAAACTGTTAAATTAGGGGGTGAGCATGTATAAAGAATTTTCCTATATAAATATTTATAGTTTTTTATAAAGAAAACAGGAGGAAAACATGGGTGTTATAGATTTTCATTCACACATACTGCCGGGTATAGACGACGGCAGCAGGAATGTCGAGACATCTATAGGCATGCTTCGGATGTGCAAAGAGCACGGCGTTGATATTATGATAGCGACGCCGCACTTTTATGCTGATTCAAATACTGTGGAGAGGTTCATTGATTCAAGACAGAAAGCATATGATAAAGTCATGGCTGAGAATATGGACATACCGCAGATTATAATGGGGGCAGAGGTCGCGTTTTTTGCAGGAATAAGCAGAGCGGAGAAAACGGACGCACTAAAAGTAGAAGGAACTGATATCATGTTGCTGGAGATGCCGTTTGTGACATGGAGTGATTCGGTAGTGCAGGAAGTACGAGACTTAATTGAGAAGAGACATTTCCATATCATACTAGCTCATATAGAGCGATTCTTACAGATACCAGGCAACAAGCCATATGTGAGACAGATCCTTGAACTGCCAGTTACGGTGCAGGTGAATGCGGCGACACTTCTGGATTTCAGACAGAAGGGCAAAATGCTCAAGATGTTCAAGAAAGGACAGGTACACATCATAGGAAGCGACTGCCATGGTATGCATCACAGGGTGCCGAACTTGTGGCTTGGCCGCGAGGTGCTGGAGAAGAAGCTGGGACATGAATTCCTAGAGAACATGGACAGCTACGGAACAAAGCTCCTGAAAGAACATCAGATACACCCATAATCAGCAATAACAACGAAACATGTACAAGATAAACAGATAGATGGAGGACAACAACATGTCTAAGAAGACAGCGATAATCATCAGTATTGTGCTGTTCATAATACTGTGTGGTCTTATTGTGTGCGAGAAGAAGTGGCCTACAGCGGGAACAGACCTGCTTATGCTGAACGTTCTGAGATAGCACATTACATTCCGACGAGGTGATACATATGTCATACAGGAACAGAACACTATCAGAAAAAAAGAGAATATACAAGAAGCTTGGACTTGTGATTGCAGCCATACTGGTCGTATGCATTGCACTGGCGATAGCACTCAGACCGACAAAAGGAAATGCATCACACAATGCATCGGGCACACAGGCGGTCGAAGGCATGATCGAGGCGGACGGAGTTAAATACGTTCCCAAGAAGAATATAGAAACATATCTTTTTATGGGAATCGACAACATGGGCAAGGTTCAGAAAGTCACCGATTATGAGGGGGCAGGCCGATGCGATGTGGTCATGCTGATGGTCAGAGACCTGACAGATGGAACATACAAGACGCTGAGCATAGACAGAAATACCATAGTGGAGCAGGATACACTGGATCCCGACGGAACTTACGTTGCAACGAGCCCGGCACAGCTTGCTCTGGCACATGAGAATGGTGACGGAATGGAGATAAGCTGCGAGAACGTGGTCAAGGCGGTGTCAAACTTCCTTGGCGGCCAGAAGATAGACGGATACGCAGCGGTGAATATGGGGGCCATAGGAACCATCAACAATCTGGCTGGCGGAGTCACGGTTACCATAGAGGATGATTTCTCCAAGGTGGATAAGACCATGAAGCAGGGAGAGACCATCACACTGACCGATGAGCAGGCAGTACATTTTATCCATGACAGATTCGATGTGGGAGATGAATCCAACACCCAGCGAATGAAGCGTCAGGAGGTGTACAAGGCAGGACTCAAGGAGAATTTGGCGGCAAAGTGCAGCGAGGATAACACATATCCACTGACCATATATGACGCCCTGGGAGATTACATGGTGACTGACATCAGCTCACAGAAGTTCTCCAAGCTGGCACTCCTTGTTCTCAAGGAAAAGGACGCCGGAACGGTGTCGATAGCTGGAACAGAGACCGTAGATGATCTCGGATTTGTCGAGGTGGAGCCAGATGCGGATAGCCTTCAGCAGGCAATCGTAGAGCTGTTCTACAAGGAATATAACTAGCATCACACATTTGATGCAGGGGATATAGATACAAAAAACGGATGGAGGGAATATATGAATTCCAACAAGAAAATGGCTGCTGTGCAGGATAAGACCACACAGATAGCCGCAGTGAACACATACAAGAATACAGAGGATGATGAAAACGAGATCGATCTCCTGGACATGGGAATGGCGCTTCTTGAGAAGCTCCCATACATCATACTGTGCTTCCTGATCGGTGCGGTGCTGTTCAACGCATTTGCATACTTCCTGATCAAGCCGACATACCAGTCGACAGCCAAGCTGTACGTGGTATCAGCATCAGATGATTCCATAGTAAATCTCCAGGATCTGAACATCGGTTCATCCCTGACCAAGGATTACGAAGACCTGATACTCAGCTATCCGGTTCTCGACCAGGTCATCGAAAAGCTCGGCCTTGATATGGACTCAGAGGGGCTTGCCAAGATGATAACCCTTGAGAATCCTTCAGACACACGAGTCCTGAAGATCACGGTCACAAGCACTGACAAGCAGCAGGCATGTGACATTGCAAATACACTGGCAAACGTGTCGATAGAGTATCTACCGGATACCATGAGCACAAGCGCACCTAACATAGCCCAGGTTGCAAGGGTAGCAGACCAGAAGGTCGGACCAAGCTACCTTAAGTACACCGCCATAGGTGCATTGCTTGGAGCACTCATCTACTGCCTGATCGTCATTGTGGGATACCTGATGGATGACACGATCCACTCAGCAGACGACATGGAGAAGTATTTCGGAATAGTACCGCTCACGACAATACCTGAGAGCGACCAGTTCAGAACAGACGATTCAGATGAAGAGCCTGGAAAGAAACACAACAGGAAAGAGAGGGTCAGAGCATGAAGAAGCTTAACATAGAGTTTCAGGAACTCCCATATGCAGTGGAGGAGGCGATGAACCGTCTCAGGATCAACATAAAGTTCTGTGGCAAGAACACAAGAAAGATACTCATAACCAGCAGCATGCCAAATGAGGGCAAGAGCAGCGTGGCGATCAACCTGTGGAAGATGCTCGCCGAGGCAGGATTCCCTGCAGTGCTGGTGGATGTGGATCTTCGTAAGTCAGTCATAAAGGACAGACATCACATAAAGGATGCTGACAAGCTTCCGGATCTTGGATATTTCCTTTCGGGACAGTCCGAGATGGAGGATGTCATCTATGAAACACAGGTAGAAAATGCATACATCGTACCTTGTATGAACCTTCTGGAGAATCCATCGGCTCTTCTGGAGGATGCTAGATTTGCAGAGCTTCTTGACAAGCTGGCAGGGACATATAGGTATGTCATTATAGACTCGCCACCGCTTGGCAGTGTGGCGGATGCCGCTCAGATCGCATCACTGTGCGATGGCGCAGCTCTGGTAGTCAGAGCAGGTGAGACATCAAGAAGTCTCATCAAACAGTCATTCCAGCAGCTTGACCAGGTAGGTTGTACGCTGCTTGGAGTCATACTCAACAGAGCCCAGACAACGGGGAGAGCATACAAGAAATACTACGGAAAGTATGGCAAATACTATAGCCAGTACGGCTATGGTTATGGCACTTACGGCAAAGAGGCTGCAGCCTCCAGCGACAGCACCCCGTCAAAATAATTCACTTTGGATATAACGCCATGTATAGTGGCGTGCAGGGCGTTTTATCATATATTCAATACAATAGAACTTTTTTGGAAGGAGGAATTTATTGTGAAGAATTTAAAGAAGCTTTTGGCTATAGTTGTATGTATCGCAATGATGGTGCCAACAGTTGCATTTGCAGCTACATCATCACCAACTAAGGTAAACGTTAAGTCTGCTACAGCAAAGTCGCTTACATACAATGCAAAGAGCCAGACAACAACAATTGTTGTTAACGGTAAGACACTTACCCTGAACAAGGATTTCAAAGTCGTTTCAGGAAGCCTTAAGGCAACAAAGGCTGGTACATACACAGTTAAGATCAAGGGAATAGGTAACTATTCAGGCGATACAACAGTTAAGTACACAGTTAACGCACAGCAGAGCTACAAGGCTACTGCTGCTGCAAAGACATACAATGCTAAGAATCAGACAACCAAGGTTACAGTTAAGTATGGTAACACAGTTCTCAAGAGAGGTACTGATTACAAGATTACTGGTGTAACTAAGGCTAAGAACGCTGGCAAGTATAAGATTACCGTAAAGGGTATCAACAACTACAAGGGTACAAAGACAATTTACTACACAATTAACAAGGCTGCTCAGAAGTCTGTTAAGGTTAAGGTAAATGCTTCTAAGAAGAAGATCACTGTATCTGGTGTTAAGGCAAAGGCAAAGGTTACTTACAAGTCAGCCAATAAGAAGGTCAAGGTTAAGAATGGCAAGATTACTGTTGGTAAGGGTGTCAAGAAGGGCACAAAGGTAAGAATCACTGTTAAGGTTGCTGCAACAAAGAACTACAAGGCATACAGCAAGTCAATTATTTACAAGGTTAAATAATCATCCTGCTATGTTAAATAGTTCCAAGCCCTAGCCGGTGGCGCAAAACGAATGTCCATGCCACAGGACGTTCTGCGCCGCCAGTGTGGGTGATAAATAACAGGCAATTTAATGCGTATCATGGTTTACAGATGAAAAGGTTCAGCCGACAATCACACGGGCTGAGTCATTTCATGTATGAATCAACAGACCGGGTCATGCGGGCACAAATATGACCCTGACGACAGAGAATGAGGAGAGAAAATTATGTATCAGAAAGGCGCAAAAGGGTGGCTGAAGCACTTTGACTTCATGCTGCTGGATCTTATAGTACTTCAATTATCATTTCTTGCGGCATTCCAGATCAGACACGGCATGGTAAATCCGTATGCGAACAGAGACTATCTCGCGCTGGCTATCATCACGGAGCTGGCGGATATAGTAGCCATGATATTTCTGAATACATATGAGGGCGTCATCAGAAGAGGATACTTCAAGGAATTCATATCCAGCTTCAAGAACGGTTTCGTGATAGTTGCACTGCTCCTTCTGTATGTGTTTGTCCTCAAGGATACATCTATATATTCCAGAACTACTATACTGCTCATGTGGGCCATATACGTATATGCTACATTTGCAGTGAGGAGCCTGTGGAAGAAGCATCTTGCGAAATATGCAGAGCATGGCAAGGGCAAGAAGCTCCTGGTCATGACCACCAGACATGTAGCAGATGAAGTGGTGGCAGGCCTCAAGGAGAAGAACTACTCCGGGTTTGATATAGTAGGAGTCATGGTGATAGATGCCAATCTCATCGGTCAGGAGATCCAGGGAGTGCCGGTGGTGGCGGATTACAACAGTGCAGTTGATTATGTGAGAACCGCATGGGTGGACGAGATATACGTGGATGTGCGTGGAGCATACGGATATGCGAACACCCTGATAGACGCATTTATCGAGGGCGGCATCACAGTTCACATGTGCATATCATCCATCGTGAGGACCCACGGCGACAAGCAGCTCATCCAGAAGATAAATGGTGAGACCGTGGTCACGACCATGATGAACTACGCAACACCAAAGCAGATGTTGCTCAAGAGAACGGCAGATATAATAGGTGGTCTGGTAGGTAGCGTATTCACGCTCATCCTCACCATATTCATAGGACCTATCATATACATCAAGTCCCCGGGACCGATCTTCTTCAAGCAGGAGAGAGTGGGACTGAACGGCAAGATATTCAAGATGTACAAGTTCCGAAGCATGTACATGGACGCTGAGGAGCGCAAGAAGGAACTCATGGCGCAGAACACCATGAGCGATTCGAAGATGTTCAAGATGGACTTTGATCCGAGAGTCATAGGCAACAAGATACTGCCGGACGGCACCAAGAAGAAGGGAATAGGTCAGTATATCAGAGACTTCTCCATAGACGAGTTCCCACAGTTCTTCAATGTGCTTAAAGGGGATCTGTCACTGGTGGGCACAAGACCGCCGCTGATCTCTGAGGTGGAGCAGTATGAGATGCACCACAAGAGCCGCCTTGCTACGAAACCTGGAATCACCGGTATGTGGCAGGTGAGCGGTCGAAGTGACATCACGGACTTCGAGGAGGTCGTGAGACTGGATACGGAGTATATAGAGAACTGGAGCTTTGGGCTTGATGTGAAGATAGTGCTGAAGACTATCAAGGTAGTGCTTGGTAGGGAAGGGTCGAAGTAGGATTTATGGATACTTGCGCTATAAAGCGGGAAGGAACAATCTATGGCATATAACAGAAAAGTAGATAAAAAGTTAATTCCGACTTGCAACATTATGGGTGTTAATATTGCAGCGATAAATATGAAATGGCTGATAAATTATATTGAAAAAAACCTTCCGGACATAAAAGGTGATTATATATGTGTCTCAAATGTGCATACAACTGTAACCAGTTTTGAAGATGCGGATTACTGTGCGATTCAAAATGGCGGTTTGATGGCAATTCCAGATGGCGGTCCTCTTTCTACTGTTGGTCAGAAACGCGGTCATAAGAATATGGAGCGCACAACAGGTCCAAGTCTGATGGGAGAGATTTTTGAAATTTCTGCAAAGAAAGGATATCGCCATTATTTTTATGGCAGCAAGCAGGAGACACTTGATTTGCTTGAAGAGAAGTTGAATGCATCATATCCGGGAATTCAAATCGCTGGTTTGTATAGTCCTCCGTTCAGACCACTTACTGAAGAAGAGGATGCTGAGGTGGTTAAGATGATTAATGATGCTAAAGCGGATTTTGTGTGGATTGGCTTGGGTGCTCCAAAACAGGAGAGCTGGATGGCAACACATCAAGGTAAAATAGATGGCCTGATGATAGGTGTTGGAGCTGGTTTTGATTATTATGCAGGAAATATTGAGAGAGCGCCAAAGTGGATGCAAAAACACAATCTAGAGTGGATGTACCGTTTGATGCAAGATCCTAAAAGGTTATTTAAAAGATATTGGAGTACTAATACTAAATTTATTTGGAATGCAATGATTAGAGGAAAGTGATCTAATGGATAACGATAGCAAGATTATAAGAGAGCTAAAAAATGTAGTAAAAAATTTAAAATTTCACATAGACTATCGTGGGTATCATATTATGGATCCCTCAACAGGAAATGAAATTATAAAAGAAATAGTGTTGCAAAATAATCCAACCATGATAGCGCGCTGTGGCGCAACAGAGATGCGTTGTGTTGGAGAGTTTTTATCGACGGGAATCTTTTCAGAAACGATTAAGAAAGAAATATCTATGCTTTCGGGAGTGTTTCCGACTACAGATGGTTTTTTAAAACAATTCTGTGAATATTATATGGATTGTGTTGCTCAGTCCGATATTTTGGCACTTTGGGGGGTAGGCGCAGAATGTAAAGTAGTAAAGGAAAAATGTTGTGATAAAACTAGGTATACTAAATTAACCGCATTAGAACCGTATTATTTCGATAATCCTTGGTCGTCAGCGTTAAAAAATAAAAAGGTGTTAGTTATACATCCATTTGATGAGAGCATAAAAAAACAATATGAAAAAAAGGAAAAGTTGTTTTTAAATTCATTGGTTCTGCCAGATTTTGCATCACTTACATGTATCCGAGCGGTACAGTCTATTGCGGGGCAGAAAACGGAATTTGGGACATGGTTTGATGCACTTGATTACATGAAGAGCCAGATTAAGGCAATTGATTTTGATGTTGCAATAATTGGTGCTGGTGCATATAGCTTACCATTAGCAGCATTTGTGAAACAAATGGGAAAAGTAGCAATCCAGATGTCTGGGGCTACGCAAATTTTATTTGGAATTAAAGGAAAACGTTGGGAGAATATTCCAGAAGTAGCTAAGTTATTTAATGAATATTGGGTTAGACCTGCTGAAAATGAGAAACCAAATAGAAGTGAAAAGGTGGAGGGAGGAAGTTACTGGTAATGAGTTTGATAAGACAACTTAAAGTTCTTCGCTGTAAATTACTCCTTGCCCTCCATAGAAATATATCTATTGGAAATAACACCACATTTGGTAGGGGAACTGTATTTTGGGCACCGAATAGAATGTCTATTGGAAATAATGTGTATATTGGAAAGTATTGCACACTTCAAGCTGATATCGAGATTGGTAATAATATTGACATAGCAAATAGTGTTGGTTTGATTGGAAAGTATGACCACGATTATTCAAAAATTGGAGTCAATATAAAAGATGCTCCTTGGATTGGGGATGAGTCTTATGATTTCAAAGGAAAAAATCAAAAGATTATCATCGAAGACGATGTGTGGATTGGATTTGGTTCTATTGTGTTTACTGGGATACATGTTCACAGGGGTGCTATTATTGCTGCTGGTAGTATTGTTACAAAGGATGTTCCGCCATATGCAATCGTTGCAGGAAATCCAGCACAAATTAAAGGATACCGTTTTAATAGTGAGCAGATTAGTGAGCATGAGAAAGTGCTATATGGAAAGTAATTAGATGGAGGATAAGATATGCTGACAGTGTCGGTTATTATTCCAAATTATAATAATGAAAAGTATTTGAGCCAATGTATCAACAGTGTGTTGAAACAGACATTCCCTATAGAGGAAGTAATCTTATATGATGACTGTTCTACGGATGGATCAATAGATATTTTGAAGAGGTACGAGTTAAAGGATAGTCGTATTCGGGTTATTTATGGTGAATCGAATGTAGGTGTATCTGTTGCAAGAGATAGAGCTATTAAAGCAACAACATCTGATTATGTATGTATGTTAGATGCTGACGATTTCTTCTATTGCAGCACAAAAATCGAGAAAGAAATGAAGAAAGCTCAGAAAATATTTGAACAGACAGGAAAGAAAGTCATCGTTTTTTCGCAAACAGTTGATGTAGACGAGGACGGATCTGCACTTACGGAGTTAAAACCAGTGGATCTTAGTGGTAATGAAAGATTCAAAATTATTACGAGAAAATATAGCAACTATATGCCTAGAGACTTTTGTTTTCCAAGAGATTACTATGATTTATGTGGTGGTTATACAAAAGATTTGGCATTGTATGAAGACTGGGAATTAAATCTTAAATTATTGCATTTTACAAATTTTGTATATTCGGGTGGTTATGGCACAGCATACAGACACAAAGCGGGTGGATTATCATCTGTAAATTACAAAATACAATTGAAAACTAAGATAAATATTATAAAAAAGTTTCGGATTAGTATTAAAGAACGGGTATGCTTTTATGTAATAGCTTATGGCGCGTTTTTGAAAAATGAGATGAAGACTTTCGTATTTCATCATGTGTAAAATAAAGGCAGTTTCAAAGGAGCGGGAGAAATGGTTATAGGGCATTTAAGTGCGTATGATGATAAAGCGGCTAATGGGGTTGTAAAAGTAGTTTATGATTTGACCAGAGAGCAAGTTAAACAGGGACATATCGTATATGTTTATGGTTTTAAAGAGGGAATATTTGAAGTTGATACTATTCACCGACCAGAAGGAGTCATTCTTAAATATTTTCCTCGAGGAAGTAAAAAGAACGGCTTCCTATCTACAATGTTTTTGCGATATTTGAGAGAGAACCCTGATAAACTTGACTATTTTCATTTTCACTCAGTGTATATGCGGATGAATGTGGTTGCTGCAGAATATTGCAGTATGCCTTACATTGTAACACCTCATGGTGGATATGCTCTCATCAACAGAAACAGAAGTTTTTTTACAAAAATAAAGAAGGCAATTTATGAGATTGTTTCAGAGAGAAACTATCTTCGTAATGCTCTGATGATTCAAACGCTAAGTGACTTTGAAAAGAGGGAATTGCTGTCGATTTTCCCTGAACTAGAAAATCAAACTTACACTATTCCAAATGGTACGCCAGATGTTTTATATCAGGCTGAAATCAGTAATTCTAAAACATTGCGAATTGGGTTTATTGGTAGAGTAGCTGTTTATCATAAGGGACTAGATTTATTTATGAATGGGATGTCTGAATATGTGAGGCATGGAGGAAAACGTATTCAGGTAAAAATAGTTGGACCTGGTAATTACGAGGATATTGAACAGTTGGAAAAACTCATTCAAACTAATAACCTTGAAAATTATGTAAAAATAATTGGTCCGTTGTTTGGAAAAGAAAAAGAAAACTTTTTGATGAAAGAGACGGACTTGTTTATTCATACTTCACGTTGGGAGGGATTACCACTTTCTGTGCTTGAGGCATTGAGTTATGGTATACCAGTACTAGTGACGAAGGAAACGAATATGGCTGGGTATGTGAATCAATATGATGCGGGGTGGGTTCTTGAGAATAATTCTGCAGAGTGTATAAATGCTACTCTTGAGGAGATTTTGAACGAGAAAGGTTACAGACAAAAAGGAATTAATGCGAAGAGACTTGCAAATCAAGTTTTTTCATGGGGGGAAGTTACCAAGACGTTGAGTAAGCAAGTACTAATGTGTTTAAATCAAGTTAATGGAACAGAGTGAAAGTAGAGTTTGCTATTTAGTAGAAATGATATTTAAAGTAGTTGTTTTGCGTTAGAAAAAATGTTGCGCATATTTAGGGCTGAGTAAAATACATATAACGTAATGGTTTACAATATTGGAAAAATCAAATTTAGATTTCACGAAATACTTAAAATGATTTAGTTTCTTAGAAAAAAAGAAACAGGGAGAATATTTGCAAATGATCAATAAATCCGCTTTATTACAATACATAGTTATATATGTTATGCTATTAGTACAAGGTACTGCATTTGAAAATACATATCACGATCTATTTCAAGCTGCTATTTTTGTTATAGGAATAGTTTATTGTGTAAAACAGTTTCTATCAAAAAAGAAATTTATTCATATAACTGTACTGGTAATAAGTCTGTTTATTACATATATATTAACCCATGGAAGTTTAACGATTGCTTCATCTATAACATTAATCAATACCTTCCTTCTAGTAGCCTGTGTATATAAAATTTGCCCAGATAAAGTGTCCGATAGAATAATCAAGCTGATTTATGGCTTGTCTATAATTAGTTTAGTGTTTTATGCTATACAAATGATAAATCCTAGCCTGCTAAAAAGTATTTCTATTCCATATACATTTGCATCAGGAGATGCATACTGGGTAAATGGAAAGCGAGTTGACCTTATTATCTATTTCAACTTCCTTTTTTCTTTTAGTCCGTATGCCCAGAGACTGAGAAACTGTGGTATATACACCGAGCCAGGAGTATATGCTATGGTGGTGACTGCAGCTTTATTTTTATTGATTTATAATAAGAAAAAAATGCCAGCAAAAAAGTTTAACAGATATTTGTTTGTGTTTATCATAACGATGATATCTACGCAGTCAACGATGGGACTCATGTGTTTAGGCGTGATATTGCTCTATTTACTGTTCATAAATAGAGCGGATATGGGGAATGTTAAAATAATTTTGATTTTAGCTGGAGTTGTTGTTGCGGTTGTTTCTATTTCTCAAGGGTTAGACAGCTTTATATATAAAAATATACTAAAGAAGATATATGATGTTAATAAAGGTATAATTGACTTGTCTGTTTCTACAGGGGCATCCAGAATAGAATCAATAAGAGCGGATATGAAACTTGCTTTGACCCATCCGTTCGGCGTAGGATATCTTAAATATATTCCTATGTGGAACGCAATTAAGAAGAATATTCCAGATACAGCATCTTGCGTGGGGCTTACAAAAAATCTTGCAGTATTTGGTTTTATTCCAATCATATATACGATTTCCTATTATTGCAATGTGTTTCGAAATAAGAATAAATCTTTTTCAGTAAGTTATTGTGTTTGTTTGCTAATTATGTTTTTTTCACAGCCGAATTTTTTTGCTCCTGTGTTAATGTTGGTTTCTTATATGGCAGATAAGGAGATTTCCTATGAGGAAAAAGATTGTAATTGGAGAGTTGAATCATGAATAGAAAAAAATTATTAACGAAGATTATTAGAACAGGCAGTAAGGTGTTCGATATTGTACCAATAAATAATAAGCGTATATTATTTACTTCGTATAGTGGGAAACAGTTTTCGTGTAATCCCAAATATATATATGAGTACATGAAACTTCATTATCCTAATTACGAATATGTATGGGCATTCAATGATCCAGATAAATATCAGTTTTTGGTGAGCGATAATACAAAAGTTATAAAATATAACAGTTTGAAATTCGTATACGAGTCAATGACTGCAATGTGTATCATTACAAATGTGGAACTTTCTCCTTGTGTTATGTACAGAGGAAATAAACAACTTCGTTTGAACACATGGCATGGTGGAGGCTGTTATAAGCTAGCAGGATATGATACTTTGAAGGTTGGAGCTAATGAAGACCGTTTAAGGCATTCATATGGACTAATAAATACATGGGTTTCCTCATCAAAGTTTTTTTCACAGCATGTTATAGTTGGAGGATTTAGATTCCATGGAAAAATATTGGAAACTGGGATGCCGAGAAATGATATTTTAACAAATGAAATTAGCAAGAAAAAACGTGATGAAATATTAAAAAGACTTGGGCTGAAAGATTACGATAGAAAGATTATATTATATGCTCCTAGCTTTCGTGAATTGAGTGAGTTTAACTCTGTTGATAATCTTATATTTGATTATAAAAAGATACTAGAGTTGTTAAAAGATAGAGATAAAAAGGATTACTATTTTCTGTGCAGAGCGCATCACTATATGAAATCGACGTACAATTCTTTAGATTTGAGTTTAATTGATGTATCTAATTATCCTGATATGCAGGAGTTGTTGAGTGTTGCTGATATTTTGATTACAGATTATTCTTCTGTAATTTGGGACTATTCAATTAGGAATAAGGAAATTTACTTATATACGCCGGATTTGGATCAGTTTGTCGCTACAAGAAGTTTCTATAAAGAAATACATGAGTGGGGATTCCCGGTAGCTGTCAATGAGGAAAAACTTCAAGAATATGTGAGTATGAGAGCAGGTGTCGGATGCGGAAAGCGCCATATTGATATGTTAGAAGGATATGAGTGCGGAAAAGCAACAGAAATGGTAACCAGTTATATCGTTGAAACCATGGATAATCTGGATAGAAAAGGAAAATATGATGGAAAAATCAAGAACTGTTTACGCCAAACGCAACATTAATGCGGGGATTATTTCGCAAGTTATTAATGTAGTATTAAGCTTTATATGCAGGACTGTATTTGTTTATTCACTTGGTGCCAGTTATTTGGGATTGGGTGGATTATTTACGAATATATTGAATGTATTCAATATGGCTGACTTAGGCTTTTCAACTGCTATGATATATAGCTTGTATAAACCTGTAGTAGAAAAAAATGAAGAAGAAATCGTGGCATTGATGACATTTTACAAGAAAGTCTACCGGGTTATTGCTGGAGTGATTCTTGTAATCGGCTTGAGTCTGATTCCATTTTTGGATAAAATTATTAATCTGGAAACAGAAATACAGAACGTAATTTTTTATTATCTGCTTTATCTCTCAAATGCAGTGGTATCATATTTATGTGTTTATAAAACTTCGATTCTTAGGGCAAATCAGGAAGCTTATGTTCTGAATGTTGTCCAGGCTGTGATTACAGTAATCCGGTATACAGTACAAATTATTGTATTGCTTGTATTCTCAAATTATACATTATATTTAATAGTTCAGACAATTGGTACACTTTTGGTAAATATAGTGGGGGCTCACTTAGCAGAAAAAAGGTATCCTTTTATAAAACAACAAGGGGTATTATCGATTAGTAAAAAGAGAGAAATAGGTGACAACGTAAAATCCCTTATGTGTTTTAAGATAGGTTCAGTCCTACTTACGAATATTGACAATATTTTAATATCAACAATTGTAGGTACTATTTGGGTTGGACTGTATTCTAATTATGTTTTAATTGAGAATAGCATAAAGGGTTTTGTCTCCATTATTTTTAATGGATTAACAGCTTCTGTTGGAAATCTAGTCGTTAAAGAAAAAAGAGAAAAACAGGTTAAAATGTTCTATACTATGAATTTCCTGACATGGTGGTGTTACAGCTTTTGTACAATTGCTTTTATAGTTATGTTCCAGCCGTTTATCAAATTTTGGGTTGGAGAAAAGTATTTATTGCCTTTTTGTACAATGCTTGCCATCTGTATTTGTTTCTATGTACAGGGATCGGTAAAAATTGTAGAGGTATTCCGAGAAACAACAGGTGTTTTTAGACAGACGAAATATGTTTATTTACTTGCATCAATTCTAAATGTTATTTTTTCTGTTATATTGGGAAGACAGTTTGGATTGATGGGGATTCTACTAGCTACAATTATCGCAAGATTGCTTACACATGTGTGGTATGAGCCCTTTTGCTTGTTTAAGTTCTTTCAGGAAAGTGTTCGTACATATTTTGGCAAGCAATTAGTTTATCACATAATTTTTGCTATCTGTGCTATTGCGACCTACAAAGCAGCCAGTATTGTAAATCTTTCTATTAGTATTATAAATTTGTTGGTAAAAGGAGTAATTTGTCTGATTATTCCGAACGTATTGATTGTGATTGTTTTTTCGCGGAGTGAAGAATACAGGGAAGGAATTAGACTGCTTGCTGGAGGCAGGTTTTCAAAAATTATTAAAATATAAAAGGGGGGAAAAAGAAAAATGAAAAAAAAGTTGACTGTGATTTTTACATGTTTTAATAGACGAAAGTATACAGTTAGGGCTATGAAAAGCCTTGTTGAAAAAAATAAAAAATTGGACTGGAAGTTTATCATTGTAGACGATAAAAGTTCTGATGGAACAGCAGAAGCAATCAAGGCTTTGAACTACAATACAGAGTTAATTGAAGGGAATGGAAGTTTGTTCTGGTGTGGTGGAATGAGAGTCGGTATTTCACGATATTTGGAAAGCGATGATGGAACAGATTGTTTGTTAATCAATGATGATGTTGATTTTTACGATTCTGCAATTGAAAAACTGGTGAGTATTCAGGCAGGAAGAACAGATACAGTGATTGTTGGTGCTACATGTGATAGTCATGGTAAATTTACATATGGGTTGCGAAAACATAGAGATAATAATAGTATCTGGTTAAATCCGATATTACCTAATAGTGATAACATAAATGGTGACACAATGAATGCTAATTGTGTTTTAATTCCATATAAGGTTATGCATAAAATTGGAAATATGGATGTAGCATACAGCCATTCGTTAGGAGATTATGATTATGGATTTACTATTCGCAGAAGTGGTTTTAATTTGATCTCTAGTGCAGAATATGTTGGCCATTGTGAAGATAATGGATTCGAAAATACATGGAGAAATCCAAATCTAACTCGTATTCAGAGATTAAAGAAGAAAGAGTCACCAAAAGGAAGTCCATTTGGTGAGTGGTGGCATTTTTTGAAAAAGAACTATAATGTGCTTTTTGCAATTAAATATAGCGTGATCCCGTATGTTAAAATATTGATAGGAAGGTAAAGAATACACTTTGTTTTATTGTTTGTAGGCATAAAAAGGAGGAGACGTATGAATATAGCAGTTATTTTTGCAGGCGGTGTTGGCAGTAGAATGCATAGCAAAGAGAGACCAAAACAATTTCTTGAGATGTATAATAAACCGATTATTATACATACTATAGAACATTTTGAAAATCATCCAATGGTTGATGCAATTGTAGTAGTTTGTGTTGAAGATTGGATTGATTATTGTAAATCACTACTTTATAAATTCCGTATCGAAAAGGTTAAAGCTGTTGTTCCAGGAGGGGTAACAGGTCAGATGTCCATTTATAGTGGATTAAAGGCAGCTAAAATAATTTCTGGAGACGAGAAAAGCATAGTGTTAATTCATGATGGCGTTAGACCTTTGATAAATGATAAGGTAATTACGGATAATATTAATAGTGTAGAAGAAAACGGTTCTGCAATAACAACTGCAGTTGTAAAGGAAACAATTCTTGTAGTAAATGATGGAACATCAACAATAGATTATGTTCCGAGTAGAAAGAACTCTAGAGTGGCAAGAGCTCCACAGAGTTTTTGGCTTGATGACATTTTAGCGGCACACGAAAAAGCAATTTCGGAAGAGATAACAGATTATATTGATTCGTGTACAATGATGCAACATTACGGATTTAATTTATTTTTAGTAGATGGTCCGGGGGAGAATATCAAAATAACAACTCCAGAGGATTTTTATACAATGCGAGCAATTTTGGAAGCTAAAGAAAATGCTCAGATTTATGGTTTTGATGAATAGGAGAAACGGCGTGAACAGTTTTTTAAAAAGTAGAGTTTTATTGGAAGACTTGGACTACCTGGTTGATACATTTAGCAAAAAAGACGAACTGAAAAACAGCACTGTTTTGATAACAGGTGCTACAGGATTGATTGGAGTTTCAATAACAAGGGCGTTTTTATATATGAATGAAAAATATGGAACCAAAATCCAGGTGGTAGCATTGGTTCGCAATTTGGACAAGGCTAAGTTAATTTACGAGGACCTCCTTGATAAAACTGATTTATCATTGATTGTGAGTGATGTTACAGAGCAATTTGCCGTATCAAATAAGATTGATTACATAATACATTGTGCCAGTGTGACAGCTTCAAAAATGATGATAGAAAAACCTGTAGAAACCATTTTTACCGCTATAGAAGGCACCAGAAATTTGCTCGACTTGGCAGTGAAGAATAAAGTAAAATCTTTTTTATATGTTTCTTCAATGGAGATGTATGGTTCTTTTGTTAATGGAGCTGAGGACATTACAGAAAAAAAGTTGGGCTATATTGATCCGCTTAAAGTTCGAAGTAATTATCCAGAGAGTAAACGGCTTTGTGAAAATATGTGTGTAGCCTATAATAGTGAATATAGTGTTCCTATCAAAATTGCAAGATTAGCACAGACTTTTGGTGCAGGTATACTACCAGGTGAAAACAGAGTATTTGCCCAATTTGCAAGAAGTGTTATTGATAATAAAGATATTGTTCTACATACGCTTGGAAAGTCAGAGGGAAATTACTGCTATATTAGTGATGCAGTTTTGGGATTGATGGATATATTGGTTTCTGGTGAAAATGGAGAGGCTTATAATATTGTTAATCCCGCCACTCATACAACGATTTCTGATATGGCAAAAATGGTTTGTGATAAAATAGCTAGTGGATCAATAAATGTGATATATGATATTCCTGAAGACAATCAGTATGGATATGCTGCAGATACTAAATTAAAGTTAAATTCAGATAAACTTTGCAGTCTAGGATGGAAACCTCGTATTGACCTTGAAACATCTTATCGAAGATTGATTGAGTACATTAAAGAAACAGAGTGTTAGGGAAGGAGAAAAATGAATATTGGAATTATTGGAATTAATATACACACTGTAGATCTGAATCCTGGTGCTGTACTTCATGCATGGGCTTTCCAAAAGTATATTCAGCGATTTAATGGGATTAAGGATGTAGATATTATTGATTATGTTCCGCAACATGTAAAGGGGAGAATAGGATCAGATTTATTCAAACAGTATCTTAAACAAAAAGATTTAAAAAATGCAATTAAAAGTTTAGTATACAGGAGAGTTTATTTGCACAGATTCAACAAGTTTAACAGCTTTGTTGAAACTCAGATGTGTGTGGGAAAAGAAAAGTTTGATAGTTATGATGGTTGGGAAGGGATAGAAAGAAAATATCAAAGCCTTATTGTTGAAAGCGATGTGGTATGGGCGAAACATAACGGGGAGTTTAACCGTGTATTTTTCTTAAGTCTTCCTTGTATGAAAAATACCACTAGAATTGCATATGCTACAGATATTGGTAATTTGGAAATAGGAACACAGGCAGAAGAGTCGGAATTTATAGAGTTACTTAGTAGTGTAGAACATATTTCATGTAGGGGTAAACATTCGGAAGTTTTCTTAAAACAATATACAGATAAAAACGTTGTGTCATTGATTGATCCAACACTTTTATTAAATACCTCAGATTATGATAAGATTTGTACTCCACGTCGCAGAAGGTCAAAGTATTTATATTGCTATTATATAGATTATGATAAACGATTGATTCATTTTGCTAAGAAATATGCAAAAATGCACGGATTGCAATATATTGAGGCAACATCTAGAATAACAAAAGAGAATATATTCAAATTCGATAGAAAAACATACAATATTGGGGTTGAAGAGTTTATCTCTGAAATAAAATATGCAGATATTGTGATGACTAATTCATTTCACGCTTGTTGTGTGAGTATACAATATCATGTAAACTTTTACGCGTTTCCAAGACGTGATGAATATAAAGTTTTTGATTTAGTAAATCAGATGCAGATGCAAGATAGATACATAACTAGTTATACAATTGATAATGAATCAGATATTGATTATGAAAATGTTGACTTGATTTTGAATAATGAACGAGAAAAAAGTAGAATATGGTTAACCAAGGCACTTGAAATTAGCTAGGGGTATGATGCATAAGGGAACCCAGATCCACATAAATGAGGTATGAACAAAAAAGACTACTTGTTGATATTATTATTTCCTTGAAATAACGATAACTCAGTGTTAGTATAAATATATAAAGGTTATGAATTGAACCTTTATATATTTATTGTTTAAAATCAAAAGAAAGGGATATTTCGTTTGGAAACGACAGGGCGGCAGGATAAGCCATTAGCAAAATTGAAGTCGGAACTGGTAACTAAAAAAGATATAGATTTGGATTGTTATGAACACAATATTTTGCCACTATTTCTCAACAGCTTACATTACACAGATAAGAGAATAAATATAAATAAGCGAAACGGTAAAGTCTGTGATTGTATTATTGATACCAAGATTATAGTAAGGTTTTACAGGAATGAGGGTGAAAAGAAGGCTCTCAGTGAACTTGATGGGATTCTCGATAGCAAGGGGTATGAGTGGGGAATTCTATTGCACAGGAAAGGTATATGGTTATTAAATAGAGATATATACCGGGGAGATGAGTCATTTACTTGTGACAGAATAGTATTTGCAATGTCATTTACAGGCAGTAAGGATAATAACTATTTTAAATATCTGTCATATGATAACTTGGTTGGAGAATCAAGGAATGCCAAGTACTTTGCGGATATAACAGAATATAAGAATAGAAACTTTAGCAGCACGAATAAGGCGAGTTGGGCGGCATATAGTGGTGCTCTTAAGAGATTTTTTAATTACTATGCAGAGAATAGGTACAATTATTCACAAGTAACTTATATGAATATTACATTTAGTGATTTTGAGGAATATGTCAAAGCAAGCAGTAACATAAATTCCGAAACCAGTGCAAAGAATCAGTTTTCTTATATAAAGGGATTTATGATAAGTAAGACAGGTCCCGATGGGGAATTTGCAAGAGGGCGTGACGAATTGCTGGGACGTTGCCAGGATATATTGCGAAAGAAGAATGATGAGTTTGTGGATATTACAGCAGCACAGGTTCGAGAGCTCATAGATGCGCTGGCTAAGGATAGGAATGGAACAAGAAACATAACCTTATTTTTGATGATCATGGGAATGGGGATAGAACGTCGAAAGCTATGTTCACTTAGATGGGATTATGAGATAGCGAAGGATATGACGCATATACAGATGGATGCTCTATCTGTAAAGCTGCCAAGGATATTGGAACAATCCCTTAAGGAACTTCGGATGGAGGAGCCTGAGGATGCGGTATATGTATTTGGTAACTGCACAACTAAATATATGACCCCGTTGAAGGAGGGCAGTATCAATGGAATGCTTGATCGAATAAACAAAACAATTAAAAATCAAAATGGGATTAACATGATAACTCCGGCAGGATTAAGAAGATGGTTGTTTTTGCATTTGCTGGATATGAATGTAAGTCTTCAGGAGATTATGTGCATGATGAATATATCAGTCGATAATCTGAGTAGTTATATTGATGATGCAAAAATGCGGGACAGAGGTAAGACGTTGATTAATTCTTGGGACAGGCATCCTATGGATGAGTTTTTTGAGGGAGTGAAAGGGTGAGGTATAATGGGAATAATAAGTGATTGTTTGACAAATATTGGCTATGAGGCAGCAAAACAATATTCAGAAGTTAAGTTGGACGAATCAAAACTGAAAAAAGAACTAAATGAATTTGTGATTCGACAAAGAAAATACAATGATTTGTGCTTGGCTAAAGATGAATGTGATTTTGAGGGGGTGCTTGAATATATAAAGAATGATTTGATTCAAGAGGCTTATATTCGATTCTTTTCTGCAAAAACAACTGAACGAAAAAGAGCGCATGAAGAAATAATAAAAAAGGCTATACATAATTTTAATGCGACATCAGATGAATCGAAGAAAAGAGTGTCGAGGTGTATTGCAGTAAGCCTTGAAATCATACGTAATTTTTTCAAAAAAAATCTGAAATTAAAAGATTATATTTTGGCTGCGGATATAGTCGATTCAGTTAATGAAAATACTGTTGCTGTTACAAATGAACAAACAGATGTATTATCAAAAAAAATAGATGATTATCAGTCTGGAATATTAGAGGAATTACGCTTTAAAGAGATGTTAATGTTTGGAGAAGATCTGGGGATGGTGGAAAGCACAATTAAAAATGTACTTGATGTCAGATCTACAAAACATCCATTATACCCATACTTTGGATACAGTTATAATGGTAAGAGAATAGTTAGCGTTCCGCTTACAGATGAAAGTCGTGATAAATATCCTGAAAATTATTATATAAAAGGTTCTATTTTAATAAATGGTGAATATTCAAAGGATAAAAACATGGATCCATTGAATTATGCGTATAGACATCAATTAAGATTGACGATGAAAGTTGAAGAGGCGATTAAGTTATTGGGAAATAGTAAAGATCCAATTCAAGGTGAAGCTAAAGATCTTATTGGTAAAGAGATTGTTGCAGTACCACCAAAGTTTCCAGAATCTTTTGCGTGCTCTTTAAAAGTTGGGAAAGAAACTTTTTATAATTATATATTAATTCGTACGCAGGAGATATTAGATGATGGCACATACATACTTGGAAATAAAGAGCAAGAGAATGCAAAAATATATGTTGAAATACATTTGAATTTTAAGAACACCAGTAGTATAGACTTTTTGTTTCATACACAATGTATTAGTAGTGAAGAAAAGTTACAAAATGCGTTATTCAAAGAAGCATTAAGCAAGAAGAAAGATATTCATTTATTTGTATTAAGCTCTCAACAGGACATGATGGCTGGTAATGTAAGTGATTTCAGGATAGAAACGGGATTTGAATCAATAAAAGAAGAAATTGATTTCTTTGAAAGAATTTGTGATATAGAACGGTATTTTAATGTAAAGCTGAATGTCGATGGGGATATATATAAGAAAGACTTTGACACAGTATTTCATCTTTCAGAATTGATAAGAAATGAATCTGTAGAATCAACATGGGATAAATTGGAAATGAAAGGAGTGCTTGACCCAGAATTTAAAGAGTTGTTATGTAAACTGGAAAATCCGTTGCCTCCACTTGCGTGTGAAGATACATGTAAGCTGGTATTATTTAATGTGCCTATAGAATACAAGTTTCTAAGTGTATATAGAAGTCCGTTAATTGCTGATTTTGAAAAGTTTAGGAAAAAACTTGATGCGTTAGAGATTGGAGACCCAATTAAAATTCCTTTTGTGCCAGGAGATGATAATACAATGTATGAGACACTTCATATGCCAGAGTAGCCTTCGGCTACATAGTTTGGTATGGATTGGTGGTGTTAAAATACATTTGGTAGGAGAGGATTAAAAGAGGAGACTTATTGGTATAGCAAAGAAAAATTACTGGATAGATAGTTTCCATGAGCGATCACGGATGAAAAAAGGGAGTTGTTTGAAAGAAATGAGGGGGGATTGTATATGTTCGCAGGAATAAGATTTAAGGGATATAAGGCATTTGCCTCAGACGAGTATACGGAACTTGATGATTTGCCGAGAGTGTCGGTGATAATTGGTAAAAACAATAGCGGTAAGTCTAGCGTAATTGATGTTTTGGGAATGACTTATGATAAAACCTATGTTAAAAGGGAGCAAATTGAAAATTCAGCAAATGAGGTTATTGTTAAGATACCGGTTACTAGAGATATGTGTGAAAGACTGATTGGTAAAAATCAAACAGTTGGAGGATATACAAGTGGTACATTGTGGAATATCACTAAGGAAAGATATATAGGTTATAAAATTTCTTTAAATGATGTGGAAGGCGATGTAGTAGTGTGGGGTGATAAATTACCTATTTTTAATACCGAATATGGAATTTATGTGGAGAAAATGATTCATTCTGAAAGAGAAGATTATGTATTTAGACATGTTGCTGCTGAACGAAACATAATTCCTGAGCAAGGGAGAAAACTAGGGGAAAATTCAGAGAATCTAACAAGTACTGGAGAGGGGGCAAGTAATCTCATAAGGGTATTTATTACTGATAGTAAATATGATGAAACGATAATAGAGGATAAGCTTTTAAAGGCAGTTAATGAAATTATGGCTCCGGAGGCTGTGTTTGAGAGTATTCGAATTCAGCAGGTGAATGATGACAATTGGGAAGTGTTTCTTAAAGAGGAGGGCATGGACAGACGGCCATTGTCACGGATGGGAAGTGGTCTAAAGACAATTATATTAGTGCTCCTCAATCTTTTAGTTATACCTGAATTACGTGGTTACAAGGATAAATATTTGGTGTATGGTTTTGAGGAACTTGAGAATAATCTACATCCAGCCTTGCAGAGAAAACTATTTGAGTACATATATAACTTTGCAATAAAACATAATGTTAAAGTATTTATTACCACGCATTCACATGTGGCTATCAATGCTTTTTATGATAAGGATGAAGCGGGAATATTCCATGTGTATAAGCAGAATGGGAAGGCTCATATTAAGCGTATTGAGTCGTATATTGATAAGGCTCAGATACTTGATGATCTAGATGTGAAGGCCAGTGATTTGCTTCAGTCAAATGGTATTATCTGGGTTGAAGGTCCTTCGGATAGAGTGTACATACAGAGATGGCTTGAATTGTATTATCCTGATCAGTTTATTGAAGGGGTACATTATCAATTTTTATATTATGGTGGGCGGATTTTGGCACAGTATTCTGCACAAGAAGTAACGGATTTAATAAGTGTTATTAAGACGAATAGGAACGCAATCATTGTTATGGATAGTGATAAGAAAAGTAGTAGTGCTCGTCTTAATGAGACAAAAAAGAGAATGATAGAGGAGTTTGATAATCTTGGTATGATGTACTGGGTCACTAAGGGCAAGGAGATAGAGAATTATATTCCGATGGAGGTTATTGAAACTGCTATTGGAATTGAACTTGAGTCTCAGTGTGGACGGTATGAGTTGTTCCAGGATTATATTGAGTCCTATTATCATGGTTTTACATGGAAGAAGGTAAAGTTTGCAAGAATGGTTGTAGGGCATATGACATGTGGGAATATGGATGATATGTTGGATGTTCGCAAACAGGTGCTGGAGATTGGAAAGAGAATTATGGCGTGGAATGGAGAAATATAAGATTAAGAGTTTGAGATTGTATATATACAAAAGAGGTGAATGATAATGAATTCTTTATATGAGTTATTGAATAAAGAGATTATTTCTTTGGGTTTGGATAATTATAGTAATTTGGATTTTTTATCAGATAGAGCTGCATGCGCAAAATTCATAGATACATTAGCAGGACAGTATTGGGATGTGAATAATGAAATTACTGTGCCATATCATGTTGCTCAGAACAGAGCTAGTCATAGTATTATCACGTTTTTAATGGGGCGAGCGTTATGTAGAGTTAGTGGACATATAGATAAAATAAAAAATGATAAAGATGAATATAGTCGATTATGGATGCTTACTTCAATAAATCATGATCGAGGTTATTTTTCTAAGCAGCTGAATAACCCACAAAAAAGTAAAAAAGATTTTGAGAAAGACAACTTATTTTGCCAGAAATACACTGATAGTAGATTGAGTCAGTTTAATGACTTTCAAAAAAAGCATTCTGAATATTTGGCATATACAGTGCCTGAAATAGAAGCTTATGCAGAATATGCAATTTCGTTTCATGCAGAGCAAATAAATGATGATGAGAAACAAGATCATGGAATTTTAGGTGGCTTGTTAATATTTTATTATGGGAAAAATGAGTATATGAAAAACAATTGTTCATCTAAGGAACTTTTATTGATAATGAAATCGGGGTACACAATAGCTCAGCATAATATATTTAAGTCTCCAGATGAAGATACTGATAGTAAGTATCCGCATATATTATTAGAAAAATTGTCTCATGATTCCAAATTTAGAATTGGACAGAATGATACAACGCAGTTGTTGTTACTCTTGTGTTTGGTTGATACTGTTGAGTGCGTAAAAAAGATGGGTAAAGGAGAGGATAGTCATAATTATTTGGAAACAAAAACAGTGTTACAGGGAATAGGCATAGAAGTATGCAATAATGGTATAATACTTGATTATGTTAATCTATACAAAAAAATTCATAGAGATAAAAAACAGGAACAGGTAGATATACTATTTGAAAGGTTAAATAGCTGTTATAACAATGTTAGAAGTTTGCCACAATGGACAGTTTTTGATGTTACAGAAGATGGCGAGCATAGATTGAGAATAGAACTTAAGCAGTGAGTTTGTTATAATTTACTATTTAGAGTAATACGGATTAAAGAGAGAGGTTGGGTATGATACAAGCATTAGATTCAAAACCAATAGTAATGATTATGACATCTTTTGAAGACTTCCGAGGTTATCTGTCAGTACCATATGACCAATCTATGGGAGTGGACTTTCAGGTAAAGCAGATCAATCAGGGCTATAGCAAGAAGGCCTTTACACTTCGAGGACTTCATTATCAGGCTGGAGATGCTGCGCAGGCAAAACTGGTTTCCTGTTTGAGAGGTTCCATATTCAGTGTGGCGGTGGATTTGAGATTTGGCGATACCAGAGGACAGACTTATAGTGAGGTTCTTTCATGGGAGAATAGGAAGATGATGTTTGTGCCGAGAGGATTTGCCCATGGATACCTTACACTTGAGGATGATACTCTTATGCAGTGGTGTGTGGATAATGATTTTTGTGCGGAGGCAGCACGCGCAGTCCGGTATGATGATCCGGATATGATCTGGAATGGTGAGAGCTGGCCTAAAGGAGATTATATAATGTCGGACAAGGATAGGAATGCTATGTCTTTGAAGGATATTTGTATGTAGCAGTTTTATTTGGAAGGAGCGACCATATATGGATGAGCTGTTTTATAGTCATACCCCATCGGTGGAATCGAACAGAATACTTTATACACCGTCAGCATTTGCGAGAATGTCACTTTGCCATTTGCAGGAGGCGGGCTATCTGCAGGCTGTTCATCCGCATACATCTTCCAGATCGAATCTTGTGTCGTATCTGTTTTTTGTAGTATTGTCTGGCAAGGGCCGTTTGGACTATGAAGGCGTTACATATGAGCTGGCGGCGGGGGATTGCGTTTTTATAGATTGCAGGAAATCATATAGCCATTCTACAGGAGAACAGCTGTGGGCGCTCAGATGGTGCCACTTTTACGCCGCATCGCTCCCTGCTATTTATGAGAAATATAAGGAACGAGGAGGGACTTCGGTATTTCATCCGGATAATCTGGATAATTACATTTCAATACTCAGCAATATACAGGATATAGCAGCCTCCAGTGATCATGTCAGAGATATGAAGATTAATGAGCGACTAAATTCATTGCTTACGCTTTTGATGGAGGAGTCGTGGCATCCTGAGAATGGAATGCTTTCCAGAAAGCGTGTCAATCTAAGTGAGATCAAGGCATATCTTGATGAATATTATGCGGATAAGATAGTGTTGGATGATCTTGCAGAGCGCTTTTTTATAAATAAATATTACCTTACGAGAATTTTTAAGGAGACGTACGGAACTACGATTACCAGTTATGTTCAGTCGGTGAGAATCACTCATGCGAAACAGATGCTTAGATTTACTGATATGAGTGTGGACGAGATCGGCAGGGCAGTGGGAATGGATGGTGCCAATTATTTTAGCCGGATATTCCAGAAGGTTGAGGGGATAAGACCGAGTGAGTATAGGAAGAGATGGTAGGTGGGGAATAGTAAAAAATAGAGAGTAGGAAGCTCTCTATTTTTTATGTGTTACAAGTCAATATTGTGCTAATTTATAGCAATATATGTAATTCCTTTTTGAAGTGACAGGTGTTAGAATGCGGATAACAATGATAACTTTACAATACAGAGTACAAAAGGAAAGAGGTAAAAATAATGTCAAAAGTTGCACTTATTACAGGTATCACAGGACAGGATGGTTCATATCTTGCTGAGTTTCTTCTTGAGAAGGGATATGAGGTTCACGGTATAACAAGGAGAGCGTCTATATCAAACACAGCTCGTATTGACCATCTTATTGCGGATAATTCAATTACACTTCACGATGGGGATCTTTCAGATTCATCTTCACTTATCAGAATAATAGGTTTGGTTCAGCCGGATGAGATATACAACCTTGCAGCACAGTCACATGTTCAGGTTTCATTTGATGTTCCTGAGTATTCAGGTGATGTAGATGCGCTTGGTGTTCTTCGTATTCTTGAGGCATGCCGTATCCTTGGACTTACCAAGAAGACAAAGGTATATCAGGCATCGACATCTGAGCTTTTCGGAAAGGTTGAGGAGGTTCCTCAGAGAGAGACCACACCATTCCATCCATATAGCCCATATGCTGTTGCTAAGCAGTATGGTTTCTGGATCGTAAAGGAGTACAGAGAGGCATACGATATGTTTGCTGTAAATGGTATTCTGTTCAATCACGAGTCAGAGAGAAGGGGAGAGAATTTTGTAACACGTAAGATCACACTTGCTGCTGGCAGAATTGCAGAGGGACTTCAGGATCATCTTGAGCTTGGCAACATGGATTCACTCCGTGACTGGGGATATGCAAAGGATTATGTTGAGTGTATGTGGCTCATCATGCAGCAGGATAAGCCAGAGGATTTCGTTATTGCTACTGGCGAGCAGCATACAGTTCGTGATTTCACAGAGAAGGCATTTGCAGCAAATGGAATCACAGTTCGTTGGGAAGGAACAGGAATTGACGAGAAGGGATATGATGCTGAGACAGGTAAGCTCCTCGTATCAGTTAATCCACAGTGGTTCCGTCCTACAGATGTTGATAATCTTTGGGGTGATCCTACAAAGGCAAAGACGGTTCTTGGCTGGAATCCACAGAAGACAAGCTATGCAGAACTTGTAGAGATCATGGCAAAGCATGACCGTGAACTTGCAAAGCGCGAGAAGGCAATGAAATCTGTTCAGTAAGCTGATTTAAGCATTTGTGTTATAGATCATAATTTTTATTATATAGGAAGAAGGCAATTTATCATGATGGAAAAAAATGCAAAGATTTATGTGGCAGGACATAGAGGAATGGTTGGTTCTGCTATAGTTCGTGAACTTGAGAGACAGGGCTATACCAATATAATCACACGTACCCATGCGGAGCTTGACCTTTGTCGTCAGACTGATGTGGAGAAGTTCTTTGCGGAAGAGAAACCTGAGTATGTATTTCTGGCAGCCGCAAAAGTAGGAGGCATCGTTGCAAACCAGGAGGCTCTTGCAGATTTTATGTGGTTCAATATGACACTTGAGATGAATGTTATAAACTCTGCATGGAAGAATGGATGTAAGAAGCTTGAGTTCCTTGGAAGTTCATGTATATATCCACGTATGGCACCTCAGCCTATGCCTGAGAGCTGCCTGCTCACAAGCGAGCTGGAAAAGACAAATGAGGCATATGCCCTTGCCAAGATTTCCGGCCTTAAGTACTGTGAGTTCCTCAACAAGCAGTATGGAACAGATTACATAAGTGTTATGCCTACAAATCTGTATGGACCAAATGATAACTATCATCCAACACACAGTCATGTTGTGCCGGCTCTTATCAGACGTTTCCATGAGGCAAAGGAAGCTGGACTTGAGTCAGTTACATGTTGGGGAGATGGTTCACCGCTTCGTGAGTTTTTATATGTTGATGACCTTGCTAATCTCTGTGTTTTCCTGATGAACAACTATTCAGGAAATGAGACAGTGAATGCAGGTACAGGCAAGGAGCTTACGATCAAGGAACTTACTGAGCTTGTGGCAAAGGTTGTCGGTTATACAGGTGAGATCAAGTGGGATACGACAAGACCAAATGGTACACCGAGAAAGCTGCTTGATGTATCCAAGGCAACAAAACTTGGTTGGGCATACAAGACAGAGCTTGAGGAAGGACTTCGTCTTTCTTATGAGGATTTCTTAAACAACCCTATGAGAGCTGAAAGATAAATTATTGTATAAATTAAAATGGGTCGTTTCATAGCCGGACACTGCATGAAACGACCTTTATTTGAATGTGAAGTGTCAAGTTTTCTGTGAAAACTTGGCATGTAGCGTCAGCCCTTGCCGAAGGCAATTTTCATGGGCTGATGTTCAATAAGAGGAGGATAAAATAAATGAATATAGTATTGTTATCAGGTGGCTCAGGAAAGCGTCTCTGGCCACTTTCAAATGACATCAGGTCTAAGCAGTTTATTAAGATTTTCAAGGATGCTGATGGTGAGCTTGAGTCGATGGTACAGAGAGTGTACAGACAGATCAAGAAGGTTGATTCAGATGCTACAGTGACCATAGCAACATCGAGAACACAGGTGTCAGCTATCCACAATCAGCTTGGTGAAGATGTTGGAATATCAGTGGAGCCGGCAAGAAGAGATACATTTCCTGCTATAGCTTTGGCTACGGCATATCTTGTGGATGTGATGAATATTGATCCCGAGGAGTCTGTTGTTGTATGTCCGGTGGATCCATATGTAAATGATGATTATTTCGAGGCTCTTAAGAGGCTTTCAGATCAGGCTGATAAAGGTGAGGCGAATCTGGTACTTATGGGCATTGAGCCGACGTATCCATCAGAAAAGTATGGATATATCATTCCTGAGAGTGAGGAGCAGACGTCTTCTGTTATGACATTTAAGGAAAAACCAACTGCGGAGATTGCACAGCAGTATATCGATCAGGGAGCACTCTGGAATGGTGGAGTGTTTGCTTACAAACTGAAGTATGTGCTTGACAAGGCACATGAACTTATGGATTTTGTCGATTATCAGGATCTTTACGATAAGTATGAGACCTTGAACAAGATATCATTTGATTATGCGGTGGTTGAGCATGAGGACAAGATTCAGGTGCAGAGATTTGCCGGTGATTGGAAAGACTTGGGAACTTGGAACACTCTTACCGAGGCGATGGAAGACAGCGTCGTTGGAAAGGGAGTTTTGAATGACACATGTAATGGAGTACATATCGTAAATGAGATGGATGTACCTATTCTTGCGATGGGCTTACATGATGTGGTTATCTCGGCATCTCCTGATGGAATACTTGTATCCGACAAGGAACAGAGTTCATATATCAAGCCTTATGTTGATGGCTTTGAACAGCAGGTCATGTATGCGGAGAAATCCTGGGGAAGTTTTAAGGTAATAGATGTTGAGAACAAGAGCCTTACTATAAAGGTAACGCTCAATCCGGGACACTCCATGAACTACCATAGTCACAAAAACCGTGATGAGGTATGGGTAGTAATTGATGGAACTGGAAAGACCATTATAGATGGCGATGAGAGCAATATCTCAGTTGGTGATGTGATTTCGATGAAGGCTGGTTGCCGTCATACAGTGAGTGCGGATACAGAGCTTAAGCTTATAGAGGTTCAGCTTGGTTCTGAAATCACAGTTCATGATAAGGTGAAGCATGAGTTATAAATAGGGCAATTATAACAGGGCAATTATGGCTGTGCTATTCATGGTTGATAATTACTGGAAGAGAAAATAATACAATTCATAAAGAGAGGGGCAATTAATATGAGCTATAAGGATGAATATAACTATTGGCTCAGTTCGGATTATTTCGACGAAGCTACACGGGCAGAGCTTCGCGGACTTACGGACGAGAAGGAGATTGAAGACAGATTCTACAAAGGCCTTGAGTTCGGAACAGGCGGCTTGCGTGGCGTTATGGGCGCGGGCAGCAACAGGATGAATATATATACTGTGCGCAAGGCTACGCAGGGACTTGCAAATTATATATCAAAGACAGGTGTGGAGAGACCATCTGTTGTGATTTCATATGACAATAGAAATAATTCTTCGAGATTTGCACTTGAGACAGCACTGTGCCTTTGTGCATCAGGGATAAAGGTGTATTTATTTGATGAACTAAGACCAACGCCGGAGCTTTCATTTGCAGTTCGTTATCTGAATTGCCTTGCGGGAGTGAATATCACAGCAAGTCATAACCCAAAGGAATACAATGGATACAAAGTTTATTGGAGTGATGGCGCACAGATCGTATCTCCACAGGATAAGGAGATCATAGCTGAGGTAAACGCAATATCTGATTATACTTCAATTAAGACTATGAGTGAGAATGAAGCATTAGAATCGGGCTTGCTTTCATATATTGGAAGCGATGTAGACGACGCATATGCAGCAACTCTTCATAAGCTCATCATGGCTCCGGAAGAGATAGAAGCAGCAAAAGATATTAAGATCGTTTATTCGCCTCTTCACGGAACCGGACTTAAGCCGGTTAAGAGAATGCTTTCAGAGATGGGATTCTCAAATGTATATATCGTAGAGGAGCAGGCTGTTCAGGATGGAGATTTCCCAACACTCAGATCACCAAATCCAGAGTCTCCAGAAGCCTATATTCTGGGCGTAGAACTGGCAAAGAAAGTCGGAGCTGAGCTTGTGCTTGTTACTGATCCTGATGGGGATAGGCTGGGAATGTACAGCCTTGATAAGAAGTCAGGTGAATACAAAGAGTTTACCGGCAATATGTTTGGGGCACTTGTCTGTGATTATGTGCTTATGCAGAAGAAAGAAAAGGGCATTCTTTCAGAGAATCCTGCGGTTACAACGACGGTTGTAATAACCGATATGGTAAAGGATATTTGTCACAAGTATGGTGTGTTATGCGACTATAACAATCTTATAGGTTTCAAATATATAGCGACAAAGATAAGAAATTATGAGGCTGATGGCAGTCATACATATGAATTTGGACTTGAAGACAGCTTTGGCTGCCTCCCTGGAACATATTCGAGAGATAAAGATGCAGTTGGTACTGTCATGCTTCTCTGTGAGGCGGCAGCATACTATGCAAACAGGGGAATGACTTTATGGGATCGTATGTGCCAGCTTTTTGAAGACTTTGGATACTACAAAGAGAAGATCACTTCTGTGAAATTTGCCGGTAAAGAGGGCACCGAAAAGATTTCTTCTATGATCCAGAATCTTAGAGAGAATCCGGTTTCTTCTGTGGGCGATTACACTGTCACAGAAATATATGACTACAAGCTTGGAACTACAACTGATATGTCGACTGGCGCGGTTGTCGAGGGTGGACTTCCTAAGTCGAATATGATCTATTACCAGCTTTCGGATGGCGCATGGTTCCTTGTAAGACCATCAGGAACTGAGCCAAAGATAAAGTTTTATTACGGTGTTAAAGGTTTATCTGCTTCTGATTCCGCAGATAAACTGTCTGAGCTTGGTGATCTCGTTAAGGGCATGTTTGAGTAGATTGGCGTATTCAGACAGGGATCAAAAGCTATAATATAGATTGGCAAATGAGGAGAAATTAATTATGGATTATAGAAAAGAGTATGAGTTCTGGCTTCAGTCTGATTGTTTTAACGAGGAGACCAAGACGGAATTAAGGGTAATTACAGACGAGAAGGAAATAGAGGATAGATTCTACAAGAATCTCAAGTTCGGAACTGGTGGTATGCGTGGAATCATCGGTGCCGGCACAAATCGTATGAATATATATACGATTACAAAGGTTACTCAGGGACTTGCAAACTATATTCTTGAGGTTGGATCTAAGGCTTGTGAGATGGGTGTTGTTATTGCACATGATTCAAGAATTATGTCTCCAGAATTCTGTGAGGCTACAGCACTCTGCCTGAACGCAAATGGTATCAAGACATATGTATTTGATTCGCTTCGTCCAACTCCAGAGCTTTCATTTGCGGTAAGAGAGCTTGGATGTATAGCAGGTATTGTAATAACAGCAAGTCACAATCCACCTGAGTACAATGGCTATAAGGTATATTGGGAGGACGGTAGTCAGATAGTTGCCCCTCATGATAAGAATATACTTGCTCATGTGGCAGCCGTTCCAGGGTTTGATGCTGTTCGAACAATATCAAAGGAAAAAGCAGTTGCAGATGGATTGTTCAATATGGTTCCTGCTAGTGTGGACGAGCATTACTATGAGGAGCTTATCAAGCAGACTATACATGGAGAGATCATACCGGAAGTAGCGGATGATATCACGATTGTTTACACTCCGCTTCATGGAACTGGAAATGTGCCTGTGAGAGAAGTTTTAAAGCGACTCGGCTTTAAGAAGGTTTATGTGGTTGAGCCTCAGACAGTGCCGGATGGCAATTTCCCGACTGTCAAATATCCAAATCCAGAGGAACCGTCAGCATTTGCAATGGGTATTGAACTTGCAAAGCAGGTGGATGCAGATGTCATCATGGCTACAGATCCTGACGCTGACAGGCTTGGTATATATGTTAAGGATACAACAGGCGTGTGGAAGGATACTTCATTTGGACAGGATCCGGCGTATCCATATGTGCGTTTCAATGCTAATATGACAGGTTCACTCATGGCTGAGTATGTATGTAGAGAAAAACTTGCTATGGGTACTCTTCCGGCAAATGGAGCCATTTGTAACACGATAGTCAGCTCGACTCTTCCTGAAGCTATTGCTGCTGAATATAACTTGAAGTATATAGAGACACTCACTGGCTTTAAGTATATAGGTGAACAGATCAAGCTTTTTGAGGAGAATCATACATATAAGTTTGTATATGGCATGGAGGAGAGCTTTGGCTGTCTGGTAGGGGATTACACAAGAGATAAGGATGCCTGTGGTGCTGTAGTTATCCTCTGTGAGATAGCAGCATTCTACAAGAAGCAGAACAAGACTCTCTGTGATGCCATGGAAGAGGTATATAAGAAGTATGGTTATTATTTTGAGGGTGCATATGGCATGACGCTCAAGGGTGTTGACGGTGCCGCACAGATAAAGGCAATAATGACTCAGTTCAGAACTTCAGATATGAAGGAATTTGCAGGACTTAAGGTTGAGGCAGTTCGTGACTATGAGTCAGGAATAAGAACTTCGTTGATCAGTACAGAACCAGATGCTTCAGAGGATGCCAGCTGTTCAGGCACCGGTCAGTCTGGAACACAGGCACAGACTAACATGGGACTTCCGAAGTCTAATGTCATGTATTATGAGCTTGAAAATCATGCATGGTTCGCTGCCCGTCCATCTGGTAATGAACCAAAGATCAAGTTCTACTTTGGAGTTAATGAGGATTCTCTTCATGCTGCACAGGATAGGATTGCTGAGATGCAGGATACAGTAAAAGATATGCTTGCGTAGTTTTGTTGCTATGGGAATATAATGAAAGGTGAGGGATCGTATAATTGAAAAAAGAGATTGTTTTCTTGAATCCAGTATTTACGCATAATATCTGGGGAGGAACGAAACTTAGAGATGAATACGGATACGACATTGAAGGTGATGATATAGGTGAGTGCTGGGGAATAGCGGCTCATGAGAATGGTAACTGTACCGTAAAAGAAGGTATGTACAAAGGAGAGACGCTGGCGGGACTCTGGTCTGAACATAGAGATTTATTTGGCAATATTTATGGAGACAGATTCCCTCTGCTTGTGAAAATCATTGATGCCAAGGCGGATCTTAGTATTCAGGTTCATCCGGATGATGCATATGCGGCCTCACATGAGAATGGCTCTCTGGGTAAGATGGAGTGCTGGTATATTCTTGATTGTAAGGAAGATGCATCACTTGTGGTAGGCCATAATGCCAGAACTCATGAGGAACTTGTAGATATGATACAAGGAAAGCGCTGGAGTGATTTTATCAGAGAGATTCCGGTCAAGAAGGGGGATTTCATTCAGATTGACCCTGGCACAGTTCACGCTATAAAGGGCGGCATAACGCTTCTTGAGACACAGCAGAATAGTGATATCACATACAGAGTATACGATTATGACAGACTTTCTGGTGGTAAGCCAAGAGAATTGCATGTAAAGCAGAGCATGGATGTTATAACGGTTCCTGCAAAGCCAGTTTCAGATAGTGTCGTCAACGTTAGTGCAGGAAAGGCTAATGAACTATCAAAGCTGATCAGTTGTAAGTATTATGATGTGTACAAATTGGATGTTGAAGGTAAGGCAACTATAGACATATCGGATAACCCATTTACAATCATGTCGGTGGTTTCAGGTGAGGGAAGCATTGATGGACACGTTCTTACTAAGGGCGATCATTTTATTCTGCCTTGTAGATATGATACTGCTGAATTTGAAGGATGTATGGAGATTATTGCTTCGACAGTGCCGGTTGCCTGATGGTGTAGTGGTGAAGTGATAAAGGTGCTTTGCGTATAGGGTGTGTTCTCAGTTGTGGTTCCGGCATATGTTCTGTAATGGTGCTGTACTGCCCAAGGCGGCCTTTCAGACGACGGTGGGAAGCAATGCGGTTATGGTTGTAAAAAATTTCAATGGTGGTATCTGTTACCTTTACATCAACTTTCTTTTTGATGTATTCATATGGAACTGAGTATAGCATTCCATCCACAGATATGTGATAATTGAACTGGACAGTGGCTGTCTTCCAGTCACTCAGTTCAAAGCGGGTAGCAGGTAATGGAGAAAGTAATGGCTTTTCATCTTCAAGAAATAAGTCCAACCGGCTGCCCTCTTTCTTTTGAAAGAGCCTCCGATTGAATTGTTCCAGCTTTTCTCTGATTGCATGGTTTAATTCGGCAAGGGAAAAGAACTGTTCATTCCGGAGTGCTGCTGTTATCCGGGTCAATGATTGTTGCAGGATCACCTGCCCAGTCAACCTCGACCTGCTCACTGGGTTTGCGGCTGATGTGCATTGCAGCACGTCGTTTCTGCTCATCCTGTTGGATGTGGTAGCAGAACTGGGAATACATAAGTGGCTCATCGCCGTTGGCGCGGCAGTCCTCCATGTATTCAGTCCACAGGAGTTTCTTACTGACTCCATTGCGGAGCAACTCCTTACGGATGTAATCATAGTCGGGCATACACTTTTGAGAGTGGTCGTTTTGTTTTGGATAAAACAAACTTTCAAGAACTTCATCCGTTTGATTGTCTTCTAGTGGCCAAGAGATATCTAATTCTTGTGCTCGTTTTAAGACCTTTGCTACGGTAGTTCTTGAACACGGAACACTCAATGCTATGTTCCGATTACTAAATCCCAAGCTTGATAATCTTAGGATTTCACGATATTTGATCATAATGATGACCTCCTTCATAATAGATTTACACAGTAGATGTGCATAAATCTATTATAAAACAAGTGGCTCATTGTGACCGGAATGATGGCTCATAGTAAAACGGAATAGTGGCTCACGCCCGCCGGACAGATGGCTCATTTGGACGCAGATTATTCACTTTGTTTTCATACTGCTGTTTCTGCATTCCTGAATAATGGCGGTCCATGTCGCTAGCTGCTGTTCCCGAATAGCAAGGCGTGTTGCCATAATCTACCTCCCGAATATTTGGATTTTTCGCTCTTATTTTCCAACTAGTTGAGGTAATCATCGCAAAATTCGGATAAGATGGGTAGGTACTGGATATGGAGCGTTTACAGAATAACTATTGTGTAAAGTTTTCATCGCAAGTTAATTTTACCACACAAATAGGACCATTCGCTTACGCAAATGGTCCTATTTTTTTAGGAACTTATTTCACAACCCCTCCACATAAATAATATATAACCAAGTTAAAATTTTCCTGATTTAGTCCATGTCTTTGTATATTTTTTTGAATAATCTCCTGAGACAAACTTAAGATTATAAGTATAGCTTAATGCGTCGGCAAGAGAATAAACAATAACCTTATTGTCTTTATTCTTAAGTTTCGTTCCTTTTTTTAATCTGAGCTCATTATTGTATTTTACTTTTGTTTTATCACTCTTAACTTTTACACAATACAATTTCGCCAATTTATTTCCAGCAGCAAGAATACCCTTACCTACCACTCCGGCACCTATTTTTTTGAAAAATGCACCTATTCCCATTTTAAGTCCAGCACTTGTTGTATTAATTATAAATGCTTGAGCATCTTTCTTCTTATTAATTGTATTTGCATCATGCTTTGTCATTTGCTCTGAAATCTTGATGATTGCTGTAGATGGGTCTGTTTCAATCGACATGCCATTAACATCCTCAACTTCCACCCCAACCGTTTTATAGAAAGTTGAACTTGGATCAAGCATAGTTGCAGTTCTAACTGTCATATAATTAATTCTTACATTAACATCATCTACAATATATGTACATGCAGCAAACAGCAGGTTCTTATATGCTTCTGTAGCACCATAACATGTAACTACATTATTTGAAATTACGTCACCATTCAGGACTTGCTTCATATAACTTGCTGCAACATCGCCCCTCACTGGATTTCTATCTTTACTTGAAACACAAAGTTTTTTTACTATTGGATTAATAACCTTTATATAGTCTGTCTTATTGTAACCATTAAATGTATAGTCATTTCTCTGTTTAACATTAAGAGTCTTTAAAACACGCCCAAACTCGTCCTTGATAGTAATTGTGCATTTACGATTAGGCGCCTTTGAATTCAAAGGTACTTTCGCACAATAAACCATCAAGCCCAAGGAATTTGTCCCTAAAGTAATCTTCTTTGTTGCCTTGTAGATTTTTCCATCTTTTGTCTGGTTAACCAAGTATACATAATTACCAGTACACTCAACAACTAATTTATAATTACAACTCATTGGATATGCTGCAACAAATTTGTCTTTCATTCCTGAAATACTGTTACAAGTTGTGCCCCAGAGATTCTGATTTGTCACAAGAATACCTGCTGCATTAAACTCAAAACCATCACACTTATATTTCCCATTATATTTGAACTCTAACTTAGGATAAGTCTTGTCAATTAATTTTTTCTTGCATCTTTTACAATATTTCTTATGGCAGCCCTCTTTAGTTTTTGTAGGATTTTTCTTAGTTTCTGTCCAAACGTGTCCCAGCTTTTTCACTGCTGTTCGTGACAAGATTTTACCACATTTTGTGCATTTCTGAATTTTATATCCACTGCTAGTACATGTTGGTTTTGGATTATATGTGAACTGTCCATTATTAACATGTCTACATATTTTTGGATATATGATGTTTGTATCAATCTTATTACATCTTGTACAAGACTTTGTGTAATATCCTCTTTCACTTTCTGTAGCCGATTTCTGTTCTACTTTCCACTTGTGCCCTAACGCATTACCAGTAGTTTGAGTACTTAATACCTTTCCACACCTAGAACATTTTACAACTTTTTTCCCCTTTTTCGTACAAGTCGCTTTTATTGTACTAATACTTACACTACCTGCATGTGGGCAAGTTGATGCATACGCTTTTACCGGCACTATGCATGACATGATTAAAAATAACGCTGGAAAAATTCGCATTATCTTCTTTAAATAGTTGTTTTTCATATTTGCTCCCTCTTTCCTTTTTATTTGCAAACAACCTATCCGTTATAGCAAACTTTTTATAACAATTCAATAATTTTATTTTGATTTTTTGGTCAATATTAACAAGTTGTGATGTAAACGCTCCATAGCCGGTACCTACCCATATTACCCGAATTTTGCGATAATTACCTCAACTAGTTGGAAAATAAGAGCGAAAAATCCAAATATTCGGGAGGTAGATTATGGCAACACGCCTTGCTATTCGGGAAAAGCAGCTTGCGACTTGGACCACGATTATTCAGGAATGTAGGAACAGTGGCATGAAAACAAAGGACTGGCTTGCTGAAAATAACATATCAAAGGATCAGTATTACTACTGGTTCAAGCAGCTGAGACCTGCGGCGTGCATGCAGGCATCAGGTTCTCAACCAGAATTGCCAGTTGAATCGGAGAAGCCACAGATAGTCAAGTTGGAATGCGCTGATTATCAGAATGACCTTGATTCGTGCAGCAGTTCAAAGATAAGGATAGACCGTGGTAGCAAACACATAGAGATCGCTGGCGGTGCTTCTCCCGCAGTGATCCGCTCCATCGTGGAGGTCCTTGTAGATGCTGAATGACACAATTGGGTTTTCTGAAATATACATAGTATGTGGCAGAACAGATCTGAGGTATGGTATAGACAGTCTTGTTGGAGTTCTCAGATCCCTTGGTATAGAAAACCCTGCAACAGCGGGTACGCTTTATCTATTCTGCGGAAGAAGATCTGACAGGATCAAGGGGCTTGTATGGGAAGGTGATGGATTTCTCCTCCTGTACAAGAAACTTGCAAATGGTTCATTTCAGTGGCCGCGCAATGCAAGCGAAGTTAAAAGTCTAACACCAGGATATCCTAGTAGTTGAATAGTCTTTCTCATACTATTCACTTGTAAGTATACATCAATTGCTTCTTGTTTTTGTTCAAGAGTGTACATAGTGGTACAGGATTTTGTCCGCACCCTCACTGGTAAAATTTTTCATTGACATTTACAACATGAAAAGCACATTTGAAAAATGGGTGGGCCTACACGCTTTGCGCAGACGGAATTTACTATCCAAATCTTGTCAGTACAGATGAAGAACCGCACTATGGGAAATATGGAATGATGCGGAAAACATATCTGAAAGAGCATTGCCCGGCAATGTATTCACTGTATATGTTGGAATACTGACATAACATCTGAATGCTGCGGAAGAGATGGTGTTGGAAGAATTGATTTACAGATAACAACAAGAGCTGGACAGGTGCAGAGACTAATCTGAAATGTTCAGCTTTTATAATATATGATATTATAAGTGAGAGTGATATAATATATATATGTTCATAATTTTTCTTTTAAGGAGCGTAACGATGAGTACATTTAGAGATTGGAAAGTATATAAGAGATTAAAGGATCGAGCGGATACAAATTCTGTAGTGGATGTATTGAAAAATAATAGCACAGGGGATTTAATTGTTAGGAAAATAATATATGGAATCGAACAGCCTTTGTATCAAGCTGTATTTACAAGGGAAATGCGTGCTTTGTATAAACTGAATAAATGTTCGAATATTGTTAATATATTGGGAGATGATTATTTAGCTGTATCAACAACCAAGGAAAAGGTTGGAGTAATATATTTAGAATATATAAACGGAATAGAATTAGGAAAATCATCTATTGAAAATTTTTCTGCAAAAGAGCGATTTTCAATAATAAAACAATTATTAGATGCCATTGAAATATCACATTCAAATGGGATTATCCATCGAGATATTAATCCTAATAATATCATGCTTACCGACGATAAACAGGTCAAGTTAATTGATTTTGGCATATGTAAAATCAATGATATGATCAATTCAGCAACAGTATATAAACTGGGGACTAATGCATACTCAGCTCCTGAAGTTCATCAACATAGTGAAAATGCAACTGAAAAAAGTGATTTATATTCGCTTGGTGCGGTAATTTATTTCCTTTTTACCGGTCAGCAACCTCCATTAGCAGTACAGTTTCAGGATGTATTGAATAGAACTAGTGGAATGGATGTTTCATTAAAGCCGATATTAAAAAAATTAATTGCAGAAAATCCTGATGACAGATATGAAAATATTTTTGAACTGAGAGCTGATTTTTCAAAGCTATTTACACGCTTTTTGAATTTAGATAAAACAATTATTTTGACAGCGGCATACGAACGAATAAAGGAATTGAGAAACCTTAAATTATTACCACAGTCAATAAACATTAAAATGGCAACCGAAACGTATATGCCAGAGAACTTTTTAGATTTGTATGCATTTTGTAGAAAAGAAGAATCAAATGAGAATGAAGAAACGATGATTTACATCTTTTTAGGATTTAATTTCCAGGCAGAATGTGTGTTTGATGATGAGCAAAGCGTGTTTGACGTTGTAAAATTTAGAAAGATTCCTCCAATTGATCGTGATAGACTTAAGAAAAGATTTGCTAAAATTGAGGGTGAAATAAGATTTGTAGATAAAAGAATTGCACATAGAGAATTGAAAAACGATAGTTTCGAAATGAAAAACATTATCTATGATTATTACGAAAATTATATGTCGAACAATAATGTTGATTGTGAATATAAGGAAAAGTATGGAGTGTGGAGAGATTTATTAGAATTAATAAGAGAAGATATCGAGAAAAATGTTATAAGATTACCATATGATTCTTATGAAGTAAAGAATAATCTTTTAAGATTTAAGCTAAAAAAAGGCACTTTTATAGATGAAGAACGTTTGAATAAAGAACAAGTATTTGTTTATGAAAAAAAAGTCGGAAAGAAGAAAGATAAAATAAAGCCTGTGACAGTAGGTACTTATGAAAATGATATTTATGAGAAAAATCATGTAGTTTTAGAAATAAATAAGCAGGGAACAATAGGATTGCCAGCGAGCGGTTTTATTTGTTTAGATTATAGGAAAGATAAAATTAATGTTGAAAGACAGATAGATGCTTTAAATATTCTGGAAAAAGAAGATTATCAGTGCTCTTTTAATTTGAAGAGAATAATTTCAGGTGTGGAGCCCCCGTCTGTAAATGTTATTTCGAAACCGATACATATGTTTAATGAGAAATTAGATTTTCCACAAAGGACTGCGATAAAAAAAGCATTAGATGCAGATTCTATAGCAATTATTCAAGGCCCTCCAGGAACAGGAAAAACGAATGTTATTATAGAAATTATTTTACAAATACTGAAAGCAAATAAAAGGAATCCAGATGTTGAACCTAAGAAAGTGTTACTAGTTTCTCAATCGCATCCGGCAGTAGATAAAATGTTAGAAGATTTAATTAGGGAAAGTGCTGAAAGACCTGATTTGCTTCGTATTGGAAGAGATGAAAAATTAAATGAGGAAATAAGAGAAGAGTATTCTATTAATGATGTGAAAGAAAAATGGTATCAAAATGTTAGAAGAATATGTAATAATTATACTAAAAATGCACTTGAGGAAATTGGAATTCCAGAAGAGGAGTTTGACAAATATTTTTTGAAATTGGAAAATTCAAAGGTGGAAAACACGGATTTTTCTGTAGAAGACAAATTGTTTGTTGAAAATTTTATAAAAAAAACAAAAGGGGTAAAGTCAGAAAGGACAAGAAAAATACTGGAGATTCAGAGAGAATGGACAGAACAATTAAAAAAATGTGATGAAGTAGAACTTTATATCATTAAAAGTACGGTAATTATTGCTGGTACATGTACAGGATTTGTGTCAAACAGGATCATACGTGATGTTGAATTTGACTATGTTATTGTAGATGAAGCAGCTAAGGCAACGTTTCCTGAATTAGCAGTTTCGTTAAATAAGGCATATAAAATTATATTGGTAGGTGATCATCAACAACTACCACCTGTTTTAGATACTGAAATAATTAGAAATAATAAGGAAAAACTTGATGAAGAGGGTTTGGCGCAAGGTATTTTTGAAAGAATGTATAATATGTTTCCAGAGGATAATAAGCATCGTCTTACTATACAATATAGAATGCACCCAACTATTGGTACGTTGATTAGTCATGTGTTTTATAATGATGAGATCCAAAATGGGGTAGAAGCGCAGGATAGAGAGTTGTGTATAGAAGGATATGAGGGAATTGCAATCGAGTGGATTAGTACATCGAAGTATTCGACAAAAGAGCGGTATGAAAAGGAATTTGATAATAATGGAAAAAAATCATATCAAAATTATCTTGAGCGAAATATTATTGAACGAAAACTATTGGAATTAGATTCTAAACTTGTCAAAAAGACTAAGGTTGCAGTAATTACAGGATATGGATCGCAAAAGTACATTTTGCAAACAATGGTAAAACAACATTCCTTTAAGCATATTGAGGTTGACGTAGATACAGTAGATGCATTTCAAGGTAGCCAAAAAGATATTATTCTGTATTCTACTGTTAGAAGTAGTGGAAACAAATATGGTATTGGCTTTTTGAAATCAGAAGCTAGAATTAATGTTGCATTTTCTAGAGCGAGATGCTTGTTGATTATTGTTGGAGATATGAAATTCCTTGATAATTATAAAATCAGAGGAAACAAATTCCCTGAAATCATCAAATATATTACAGAATCTGAAGGGTGTCGCATTATAGAAAAGTAGGAGAAAAGAAATGAAACAATTAGTAGCAGCAGTATCGAGAAAACTCCCCCGGGAGTTAAAAAATTTTCATTTAATTAAAAGACAGAGTATATTTATTCCTTATTGTGAAATAGGTATTACCTGTTTAACAAAGGAAGTAACAGAAATAAATTTGTTTTTTGAAACAATATTAAAATTAATTGATATTGAAGTGGTTGATGTATATGAGATATCTGCAATTATGGGGGTGGAGTTTAAATTATTAAAAGAAACCATAGTAGATATGATTGAACAGAAGTATATTATTACTTCACAGAATAAATTGATTATGACACCTAGGGGGCGAAAAGCTTTAGCGGATAGAAAACAGGTTACTATTCGTAAAAGAAATATAAATGAACTTTCTGTAAATATGATTACGGGTAATATTGAAGAAAGTGGAAAAAATGCATTTGTAAAGCCTTCTAAGAGGGATCTTTGTTTAAGTGAAGAACAAACAATTACAAAAGATTATTTAGAAAGCAATTATGCAATTATAAATGAGATATATCAGCGAAATCAGATTGAATCAAATATTTTTAACACGAAAATTTTACAGAGAGAGTTGTATAAGATATTAGATATTGCTTATGAGAAACTGTATTATGTGAAAGATGAACTTTTTATTTATAAAAATGATAATTCAGAAGATTATGAGTTTATTATTAAAGGTGACATTGGGGAAAGATACCAGAATAGCTTTTATCGTCAAGTACGTGACGTGGTATATTCAGGGATGGAAAACTTTTTTGAAAGAGATTGGGATTTTTCGAAGAATCACTGTGATAAAGGATTTGTCACTCAGGAAGATAGGCAATATACAAAGAGTTTAATTGAAAAATTAAATGTAAGTGAAATTATTTCAGATGAATTAGTAGACCAATACATACACACCCGAGCATTAATTGATGAGACAGAATTAGAAACTATATTTTCATGTAATCAAGAATTTGATTATCAAGGAATAGTTATTTCTTGTGAAAGATTGAAAAAATTGCTAAATCCAGAGATTGTTTCTGCATTAAATGCAATATCTAAGAAAAGAATTTGGTTGTTATATGATCCAAAAGAATATAATGTAAATAAAATTCTTGAACAAAATTTTGGAGATAAAATAAAGAAAAGAGAAGTGTCTGTATCGGAAAAAGAGAGAATAAGTGAGCAATTTATATGCTTCTATCCTAATATTCTGGTTGAGTTTGTAGAGAAGACGGAAAAAGTTTTTGATAGACCAATTACAACTTTTGAAGGTCGAATAGAATTTGATTCAGATGTTATTAAGAACAAGATAGATAAAATAATAGATGAATATGAAATATCGTTTTCGTTATCTGAACCAGAACCGGAGAAAACTGGAAAGAACAAATATAATAGACATACAAAGAAAGGTATAGCTCATACTTATAAAAAGTATAAATATAAAGAGAAAAATAAATAATATACAGTACATAAAAATGCGTATACCTGATCATCCATAGAAGGAAGGTTTAGTTAGAAACAGTCGCGTGTGAACGTTTGATGAATATGTGCGTCTGCTGTTCCAAAATATAATTATTGATGCGTGTTATAAATCTATTTGGAAATTAACATAATTTACTTGAAAAAGTACCCTTTATCCATCTTTATGTTATACTTATACCAAACACAACTTGTTTTGCATAAAGAGGTATAACATATGAAGATTCTTATCACCGGCGGAGCTGGTTTTATTGGTAGTAATTTTATTTTTTATATGATGGACAGATATCCTGAGTATGAGTTTGTGTGCGTGGACAAACTTACATATGCGGGAAGTCTGGATACGATTAGACCTGTCTTGGACAGGTCTAATTTTGTTTTTTATAAGGCGGATATATGCGATAGAGGTGAGATGTATCGTATATTTGAGGCGGAGAGGCCGGATGTGGTCGTGAATTTTGCAGCAGAGTCGCATGTAGACAGATCTATAGATAACCCGGAGGTGTTCCTTGATTCTAATATCAAGGGTGTGTCCGTGTTGATGGATGCATGTATGCGATATGATGTCGGCAGATTTCATCAGATTAGTACGGATGAGGTGTATGGAGATCTGCCCCTTGACAGGTCGGATCTGTTATTCACTGAAGAATCGCCGATTTGTCCGAGCTCGCCGTATAGCAGCTCGAAGGCGGCAGCAGATCTTTTGGTTATGGCTTATCATAGAACGTATGGCTTACCGGTTACCATCAGCAGGTGTTCAAATAATTATGGACCATACCAGTACCCTGAGAAACTTATCCCTTTGATGGTGACAAATGCATTGTCAGACAGACCGCTGCCTGTTTATGGACAGGGGATAAATGTCAGGGATTGGATACATGTGGATGACCATTGCCGTGCCATAGATGCGATATTGACTCAGGGAAAAGTTGGTGAGATATACAATGTGGGCGGTCATTGTGAACGGACAAATATTGAAATTGTAAGGATGATTTGCAGGGAATTGTGTAAGCCCGAGTCACTCATAACATTTGTCGCCGATAGGAAAGGCCATGATCTGCGGTATGCTATCGATTCAACTAAGATTGAACAGACTCTTGGCTGGCGGCCGGAAGTGAATTTTGATGATGGAATACGGAGAACTATCAGGTGGTACGCAGATAGGTTGAGGGGAATGTAGGTTAAGGGAGAGTGAATGGATGACTGTGCTTTCTAATAGTGATAAGTTACGAATTGACAGGTGATTATTGAATCGCAAAAGCTATGCAAAATAGCTGGATAAAACCTAATGTAGCATTTTTGAATTCAGTTCCTTCGGGTGTTCAGACAATGGTTATGCTGCTCATTACAGAGATCGTTACTTCGCTCATGACGAGGAGCTATATAATTGAAAATATGGCGTTGTCTACAGAAATGTATATAACATGATGGTGGTAGACCCGATACGCAAAGGTGATAATGGGTTTATGGATATGCGAGAGTCTTGCCAAATGGAAAAGATGGTGTAATGATTCTGGTGAAGCGCAATGGAAAATATATTTTGTTGAAACAGTTTAGACATGCAATCAGAAGAGACCAGTATGCATGCCCTCGTGGTTTTTCTGATCCAAATTGTACATCGGTTGAAGATGTACGCCGTGAGATCCAAGAGGAACTGGAAGCCGATATCATAGGAGCACCAATAGAATTTGGCCGTATAGCCGACTACAGTGGCCTCACAGGGGGCTATGGCCATGTATAATTCCAAATAAGTATAGGAAATTGAAAGATGTATAGAGATTTAATATGTATCCAGAATCCTGGACATATATTTATGAACTAAGTTGGGCACATGGATGTTATCCTGTATTATTCAGGTGGCATCCAGTTTTTTTCTGAATTCTTCTAAAGGAGAATAGTCTTTTCTGCATCCATAATATTTACCATAACAATTACATTCTCGTGACATGGATTATATAATGAAATGTTCCTGTAAGTCTCATTAAAGATACTTTTTATTTCTTTTAGTTTTTTGATTACGTTCGGCAACTATCGTTCTCGGTATACCTGCAATAACCTTTGAAACCAGTTCAAGCATTTCTTCTTGTTACGTTTAAAAAATTCTGGGCTATGTAAATCAATCATTCTCGTATATGGCTTTTGAGGAAATTTGGAATCAGCCCTTCTGGGATATCGGGATAGAAACCCAGATAATACAATGCAATACACATGTCATATCACATTTAGGTATAGGTGGCTTTTTGTGAAATAAGAACATTAGCGTAAGTGATAATATGAAATGTTTTATAGATGATTATAAAATATTGAAATATATATCAGGAGATGATAATATAGATTTACTATTATATACAGAAAACAGAGAACGAAAATGCAATAATATGTAATTATGTAAAATACATTCAGTAAAGAGGATTATCTAGTTTAGATTTTATGGGAGGAGAAAGATATGGAACAATATAGAAATTATGGGGGCGGCTCAAATGTTAAGTCATATTCTATAGGAGACACATATATAAAAGTTTCATTTAATAAAAGTACAAAGGTGTATACGTATTCTTATAAAAGTGCAGGTGTAGAGAATGTTGAGCAAATGAAAAAACTTGCCAGACAAGGTTATGGTCTAAATTCATTTATAAATAAAAATGTTAAATATGATTATGAGAGATGATTGATTTTACAATTGAGAGGATAAAAGATGCGGTTAAAGATTAGTAATTGTAATAATATTGATAATGGTGAATTTGATATTGTTGAAGGTCGGCTTAATATTAAATATGCTATAAATGGAACGGGAAAGTCAACAATTTCAAAAACAATAGAAGCTTTTGTAACAAATGATCAAGAAAAAAAGCATTCGTTGTTGCCTTTTAAATATTATACTAATGGGGAGGAGAATTCTCCTAAATTAGAAGGATATGATCAATTTACAAAGGTTGCTATTTTTAATGAGAAGTATATTGAAGATTATGTGTATCAAAGTGATGAGCTGATTAAGAATAGCTTTGAGATATTTGTAAAATCTCCAGATTATGATAAGCATTTGAATGAAATAGAAAAATTGCTGGAAGGGATAAATATTACATTTCAAAATCATCCAGAATTAGAGGAACTGATAAAAAAATTCCAGCTATTTATCGATGGATTTGGAAAGGCAAAAAGTGGTTATTCAGCGGCGGGCGCTATAGGAAAGGGAATAGCTAAAGGCAATAAAATTACTAACATTCCTGTTGGATTGGAAGTGTATGAACCATACTTGAAAAATACTGAAAATGTAAAGTGGATTAAATGGCAATTGGAAGGAAGACAATATTTGGACATGGCAGAACAGTGTCCATATTGTACGGGCTCAATAGAGAAAACGAAAGATATAATTTTGAAAGTGGGTGAGGAATATGATGCAAGAGCAGTAGAGCAGTTAACAAAGATGCTGGATGTATTTAAAGACTTGATGCCATATTTTACGATTGATACTGCAAATAAGATAAAAGAAATAATAAATAATGTTTCGGGAATTACGAGTGCTCAAAAAACTTTTTTGTTAGAGATAAAAGCTCAGGTAGATAGTTGCATGCAGCAATTATATGGTTTGAAGGGGATGAGTTTTCACTCATTAAAAAATGCAGAAAAGATTGCTGACGAAATAAAAAAGTATAAAATAGATTTATCATATTATTCACATTTGAATTCAGCTCTGTCTAATGAAAAAGTAAAACTGATTAACAAAACGCTAGATGAGGTCTTGGAAAAGGCAGGAAAATTGCAAGGCGAAATTGCTCAGCAGAAAAAACTGATTAAGAAAACCATTGAAATGTATAGTACAGAAATAAATGATTTTTTATATTATGCAGGTTATAAATATTGCGTTGATATACAGGAAGAAGAAAATAAAACAGATTATCATTTAGTATTAAAACATATTGAAGGTGATAATAATATTCAAATGGCAAATGAACATCTAAGTTATGGAGAAAAAAACGCATTTGCATTAGTCCTATTTATGTATAGCGTCTTGAAGGATAATCCGGATTTAATCGTTTTGGATGATCCTATTTCTTCATTTGATGGAAATAAAAAGTTTGCCATTATTAATATGCTTTTTATGGGGAAACATAGTTTGAAGAACCGTACTGTATTGTTGCTGACACATGAATTTAATACTGTGATTGATGCGATATACAATCTCCCAAGTAAATTTAACCCAAAACCCACGGCGGCATTTTTAACAACTAAGCAAGGTGTATTGAGTGAAAAACAAATTACAAAGGCTGATATAAAATCATTTGGAGATATTGCTCGTACTAATATAAGATCAGATATGGATTTGTTAAATAAGCTAGTATATTTGCGAAGACTATTAGAGCTTGAAAATAAGGATAGTTTAGCATGGCAGTTATTGTCGAATGTATTTCATAAAAGAGAAATTCCAGAATATCATTATCCAGATGATACGCCGGATCGCTTGATGACTCCAGAAGAAATACAGGAAGCAACTGATGAAATAAGAACAAACTATATTTCCAATTTTGACTATGATGCAGTATATCAGAAGACACAAAATACGACATTAATGAAGGAATTATATCATAATAGTGCAAGTAATTATGAAAAGCTACAAATATATCGTATTATGTTTAATGATAATAATTCAAATAGTGTGATTAGGAAGTTTGTAAATGAGACATTTCACATTGAGAATGATTATTTGTTTCAGTTAAATCCGTGTGAATATGATACCGTGCCACAATATATTATTGATGAATGTAATAAAGAAATTTTGGAACTGACATAATGGCAGAGAGTGTGTAAGTAATCTATTTATGATGGATAAAACAAAAAAATGTGTGGTAGAAAACATTAGTAAGGTTTCTAAAAAAAATATATGTAAACTAGTTACAGTGACTGTTATTACAATAATAGTCACAATAGTTCTATTTGTAAGTCCGATATTAAATAGTTCAGATATTTTGGCACTTGGAAATGATTTTCAATTTAATGTATTGAGTTTCTCTGGGGTGATAGCTGGATTTATGTTTACGGGGATAGGTATTTTAATTTCGGCTATTGATAAGGAGCGAATCAGAAGATTATGGGACCATCATTATTTAGATAATTTGTATTATTGCTCTATATTGGGGATATTTTCAAATATAATTGACGTTATATTTGTTTTTGTTATAGTTGGTTTTAATTTATCTTATGAATTGAAAAAATATATTATATATGCTCAAACATTATTTATGATATTGGGATTAGTATATTTTATATGGTGTACATTGAAGCTTGCGAAATTAGTTTCAAGAATGCGATGATATAGTTCGCTGGGGGGAAGAATTATGGAAGTAACATATATGGGATTATTAGAATATTTTCAAGGCTGTATTCCAAGGGCGAAAGATAGGGGATATATATTGATTGTTTCATTAGTTGCAAGATATTCGGATGCAGAAAAGGCATATAGGAAATTGGAGCACGATTGGGCCGCCTTGAATGATCTTACAGGGAACAATATATTATTTTTATTTTCAACTCCTAAAGTAAAAAAAAGAGCTTCCTTTCTGCATATACCGGGACAGCCTGCATATGTAGGTGGAATGTGCCCGTTTGTTGAACTGTTAGATGGAAAAGGGGTCGAAGATAATAGGGGGGAGTTTGAATATGTATACTATGATTATAAAAAGATAGATTGGAAGAAAAAATATGCACAAACTATTGGCGAATTTGCAGCAGAATATGGTATTCCTGAGAAAGATATTCCGTGTTTATTTATATACGATTTGATTCGGGATAGATATATGATAATACCGGTGAGACATGATGCGGACATTTACGCTATGATCAAGAATATTGTTGTTAGAATTTCTGAGTATAGGAAAAAGAAAATGGCTATTGATGCTGAGCTAGAGAGATATAGTGATATTGACAGATATTATACATTATATAGAAAATTGGATGACGAAGCACATAAAGACGATTCCGCACAATCAATAGCAATTTGTAAGATTCTTCAGAATATGGATCTATTTAAAAGTTTAAAAAATGATATTGCTGATCCAACTGTAAAAAGAAATCTAAAAAGAATAGGACAATGGAGAAGGCAATATTTTGATAGGTTTTACAATGATTCTTCAGATAGAAAAAAGTATTTAGAACTGAAAGAAGCAGAAAAAAATGCAGAGAAAATGTTAAACCAAATCTGGGATAGTATGACAGCTGAAATTAAAGTAATTGAAACATGTCAAAAAAAGGATTGTGAGGATAGTATAATCTATGACCTGTTGGCAGTGTGTGTAAAGCTGCAGGCGAACCCTATGTACTATTTAGCAAAGGAGAACAACAGGAATGATTATATAAGAGATATGCTTGAAAGATCAAATTATGAAGTGCTTGATCAGACTAGGCGAGGATTGGCATTAGCTGGAAAGGAGGCTGGAGAAGTTGACTTGCTCATCAAAATAGAGGGGATGCCAGGTACAATAATCGAAGCTTTGAATCTTGATAGTTTGAAAAAAGAATATTTGAGTAGACATATAGATAAGATTTTTTTGTATGATACAGCAGGAAATACGTTTAATATAGTATTAGTGTATGCAAATGTAGTAGATCTGGATGGATTTTGCTATCGTTATTTGCAATATATAAAAGAGCGTGATTATATTTATCAATTAATTAAAGTCGAAGATAAAATTAAAGTTGAAGATCTTGAGTATTCGGATATACGAATAATGAAAACTTTTCATAATAGAAATAGTAGTGTTACTACTCTTTACCATATAATTGTTAAAATGGGTAATAAACCACGCGATTAGAATTGACGAGATTGTGATAAAAAAAGGAGTACATATATAACATTGTAAAGAACAACAATGTAAAAAAGTTTGTAACAAATGCAGAGGACTATAAAAGTTTCTCTGCATTTATTATTGTTTATATATAGAGATATAGATTATATGGACAATGATAAGAAAAACTAAAATAAATGTTGAAATATATGTGTATATAGTATAGTATTTAGTATACGAGTAACAAGAAAATACGAATGGATGATAATTATTAGTTATCTATCACTTATAGTCTAATCAGACAAGAAGTAAATGGAGAGTGTTATGCCACAGGATGATTTTTTTATTTCATATTCTAAAAGTATTTACAACAATTTTGTAAAGAATTTTGTAAAAAAAATTAAAAGCTATGGAATCAATTTATGGTTAGATCAAATAAATGTTCATTTAGGAGATGAAATATTAAGCAATTTATTTAATGTACTTGATTCATTTAAAAAAATAAACTATGGGGTAATTATTATTTTCGATTCAACTTTTTTTAAAAAAAAGTGGTGTATTACGGAACTCGAATATATCAAGCAAAATAAAATAAGTTTTTTCCCAATACTGTTTCATATGGAAAAGACTAATATACCTGAAAAATACAAATATTTAAGAAATTACAATATGGTAACAATTAGAGATGAAAAACTAGATATCGAGAATGCAATTAGCAAAATATTAGATATATATATACAACGAAAAGACTATAAAAAAGTTACTATTCAGACAACTATTTTTGAAGCACTTATTAGAAACTATTACTATGCAGATAAGACAAATGAAATGGTTGTCTTATCTGCAGACAATATTGGACTCTATATTAAAATATGGCATCAAAATAACAATTTATATATTGATAACTTTACCCAAGTATTAATCACTATTATTCATTCTAAACTACTAGCTTATTATAAGACATCATGTATTAGTAACTACGATATTTCATTAGTATGTAATGCTACTAATAAACTCATAATTATGTACGGTGATAATTATTTTACAAAGATTTAATGTATTTAATAATAGCAATTATCAATTCTACCAATTTTTTAGGATTTCTTTCAATCTTTAATTGGTGCAAATAGGGTTTTAAATATGTATACTCGTTAATATTTTTTTCTATTTCAGAAAGAATATATTCAGCACAATAACCTGTTGAACCAACGGGAATTATATACTTATGTTGCTGTTGAGCACGTTGGAAATCATGCAAAACCCCCTGAGATAACTTTAATTCACCATTATAATAATTGTTGCCAAAAAGGAAAATAATTATTCCAGCATTCTCTATCATATTATTTTGAAACATTTTTTTTGAAGATGCATTCATATATTTATCGCTACCTTCAATTAAGGGCAATGGTTTTATAACAATAGTTTTTTCAATATTTAAATTATAATCATTAATTGCATTTAATGCACCATTTATAACTTGGGGACCAACACCCTCAACAAATCCAGAAGATATATGATATCCATTTTTTATTAATTGATAACCTAATTGCGATAAAAACTGGTATGCCACTTCCTTTTTCCATATACCATAATTCCGGCAACTTCCTGCAACAAAAATTCGACTCGTGATATAGTTTTTTTTAATTTTTGATAAAATGAGTGGAATATCACTATAGCTATCAACTAATACAGTTTGTATTCCATACCTTCTCAAATCTTTAATCATGAGTTCTTGATGAATTTTGTCATATAAAAAATCTTCGGTATTTCTTCTCTTTCGCTTTCCTTTATTTGTAACATAATCATCTTCTTTTAGTTCTTTTATAAAACAAAAATGTTCTCTTTGGTTTTCTCCAATTAGTATACGAATTCTACTAAGAATTTGCCATAAATTAGGATCATTAAAGCTATAACCTATAAAAACAAATGTTTTAGAAATCAAATCAGCTTGTAATGCCGTAGTGAATAGTTTGTGAGTTTTTTCAAACAATTCATAGTCGTCTTTTGTGATTATAGCCTTATTGGGTTCGTCAATATCACCATGTATTTTATACACAATAACATCACTATCTTGCCTATTAATGGTAAGACTTTCTTCATTTCTTTTACAATCTACTTTATATTTTGCTTTTTGCTCTAATGTATCTTCGATTAAATGATCGTAGTTAGTTGTCCAATAAGTAGAAATAGGTAATTGAGAAAGTACGTTTAATGTTGAATTATAGTTTATATTTTTAGTAAATTGATTTAATATTTCTTGATTTAATCCATTTCGATTTCCTCCCATTTCATTTTTATAATATTGTGCAACTGAAATAAGATCCGTTTCTTTATCAATATCAAGTCTGATATCAGTTGCAAAATCACGTAATAATTCTTTCCAATTAACAAAGCCTGATTCTCGAGATAATCCAGCACCTCCAAATACGGCTGCATTTCCTTGGCCAATTGCAATTCCAAATTTACGTATAAACCTATCTATAGCCAGTTTATCCATAGAATTATTCTCCCACCCCCAATACTACAATATAAGTGATAGATAACTAATAATTATCGGTAAAAATATATTTGTGGTGATGTAAGGCTGTTTTTATCACAATATAATTTCAGGGATTGGATACAAAAGTCCTTTTGTGTTGCCCCGGTGTCTTAAATATAAAATATGGAATTATTATAATACAGTGTTTATGTGGTTCTTAGAAATCGACATCAGCAGTTGATCGATATATAGAAAAAATTGGGTTAGAATAAGAAAAAATAAGAGGTTTTCTTTAGTAATATCATTGAAAATGATGCATCTGCTTACATTTGTGAGCAGACGTTTTTAATATGGGGGGGGCTATTGAAAATATCCGGATTACATAAACTATATATGCAATTAAATATGACCGAAGCAATATAACGCCTGCCGTACATGATACACAAATTAGAAATATAATGAAAAACTATAATATATAGACCTAAATATAATAAGATGATATAATGCTATGTAAAAATGTAAATAATAAAATAATGATGGTTTTGGTCACCTTGAGCGGATAAATAATTTGAAAAAAGACAATATATTTTAAGTGTATTAGGGATTGATTAAAGGAGTGGAAATATGTCAAAAGATAATCCTGGAGTAATTTTTGATGCATCCAATAGTTGGAACGGATATAACCATCAAGGAAAGTTGGCTATTTGGATCGCTGTTAAACAAATATTACAAGTATATAATAATTCGATTTCAGAGCAAGAAAATAAAGATATTTTAAAAAAATATTTTATTGAAATAGAGTATCTGGAAGATTTTTCACTAGGGGAAATAGTAAATGGCAAAGAGAAATATTATTTTGTTCATCAAGTGAAGAATCAGGTTAAATGTAGTCCCAAGGATTATGATAGCGCATTACTCGGACTTGCTTATCATGTAAAAAATATGCCTGATTTAAAAGGTGCCTATTTGCATGTTACAACTAACATAGATTTCAAAGAAAAAGACTTTCATGATTATGTGAAAGAATTGATCAATTCACCCAAAGACTTGGCTAATATATTAGCCGGGATAGAACGGGTTAGAGAAAATGAAGACGAAAAAAAGGCGTTATATGAGAAAAAGGTAGGACGACCAGAAAGTTTTATTGTGGAATTAAAAAAAGCATTAAGAAAAGTGGATGATAATGAGAGAACTTTAAATACAAATAATATAGATTTAGCGCTTGATGCTTTGGAGGTACAAACAAAAAAACGATTAGATGATATTCGGCATTTAGATGACTATAAAATAAGGAAAATAAATCTGTTTTTGTATAATATTCATGGATGTGAACAGTATTTTTGTAAGGTGGATCAAATTGAAGAATTAATTAAGAGTGAAATAAAGCATAGTATTAATGTTTTTAATTTACCAAAGTTATGGGGGCAAGATAGATATGTAAATAATCGGTATTTGTATCTCCTTGGTAAGTTGGATGAACATATTATAGATAGAAATTTGAACTATCCACTTTATAATAATAATGAAATGGATAGAAAGATTTTGTTGAGCGAAATATTTGACTGGCTTACAAGCGATGAAATTGAGACAGTGGATGAAGAGTTTTATCAATATCATTTAAAAAATAATTTTTTTATGTATGCGCTTGATTATTGTCAAAAATGTAGATTGGGGGAATGCGATACTTGTCTGCTTTTGTCAGCGATAAATAAAATAGGTCAATTGACTAAACAAGAGATGAAAGAATTTCTTATTCTTACCTGTCCTAGTAATTATAAAGGAATTTCCATGGAAACTATTCCCACTTATTTAAGTAAACGTAGAATACAGAATCCTTTTTTTGCGGGATTGAAGGAAATTAAAATTCCGTTTGAAGAGGATAAGCAAGCAATTACATATATTGATGGTGAAACGCAACAATATATTTTGACAACACTTGAAAAGGATGATGAGGAGGATAATGGAGACATATGTACTGATATTTTAAGAAATAAAGAATTATATGAGATGTTGATGGATTATGATTGTTTTATTAGTAAAAATATAAAATGTTCTTCAATTCAGGGCGAGGCAAAGAAACTGGGAAAGAGTATGTATGAAGATATTGATTCAGAAGAGCTGAGTAAGGAACATATTGCACACCTGAAAGATGTAAGCATTATTAAATTGGGTGAGTTTGAGCAGATAATTTGATAGAAGAGGATGAGAAATGGAAATTTTATTAAAAGTTTTAAAAGAATTGAATTTTGATTTTAGAGAAAAATTCAATGTGTATTGTAATCTTAGTGATGATAGGAAAATGACAGTTAGTGTGAATTTGTTGATTTCAAACAAAAACAATACTCAGACATTTCTGGTTATAAATTGTGATAACTCTCAATTGGCGGATTATGTAGATGGCGAAATCATAAAACAAATCGCATCTAAATTTAGAAAGAGGGAATGTCATAGGGCAGATATGGATAAGAATACATCTTTACTTCTGGTTTGTAAGTATCAGGATGATATGGTAGACACTTCTTCAAAGATTATAATTGAAGATGATCCATATTATTTTAAAAAATATGTATTTTCGTATAACGAGAAGGAATTAGAGAGTGCTGCTTGTTGGTTGAAGCAGAATGAAGGAAAAGGCTCTATAATCTCTTTGGTTCAGGATTACATTACGGATACGAGCAATTTTTCGAAATATAAAGAAAATTATTTAAATGAGCCAATCTATGCTTTTTTTATTGAACTTGTTACAAAACTTCATTGTTTTCCTATGAAGGCAGCAGAATCGAAAAACATAAAAACTGTTAACGATTATCTAAAGAAGGAGTTAGATGATCTTAGAAATAAACCGAGAAGGCCCGTTGATATTGATTCAAAAAGAGTAGAATCTTTCATAGAATTGAAGATGGATATCACGAGTGTGGACGATGTGTGTCAAAAGTGGAATTTGCTGTTGGAAGAAGGGAGTGAGAGCTAAATATGATTATAATTAAGAGATTATATGTTGAGAATTACAAGTTATTTTCCAGGAAGGAAATTGATTTTAGTAATGCACTTCTTTCTGTATTTGATGGACCTAATGGTTATGGAAAAACAAGTATTTTCGATGCTGTTGAATTATTGGTTACTGGGAAGATAAGTAGGGTAAAAGATTGTGAGTCAATTGATGGGAAACTGGCATATCAAACTATTTTCTTTGCCCAAAATAGTGAAAAAGATGTAATTATAAAGGCGGAATTTGAAGATGATGAGGTTGATAGGTATTTTGTGTTGGGTGCTAGGGTGAGACCTGCTAATATAAGTGGAAAATTTGCTAATCCTAAGAACATATTTGAATGTATAGAGTTTGGATATTTACCTTCTTATGATATTCCATTTGAGGCGTGGGATGAATACATTCAAAGTAACGATGCAATAGCTACAATTAGAAACCGTGAGTTTGGAAAGCATAATATAGAACAATTTACATTGTTTCATTATATTAGACAAGAAGATAGACTGGCATATTTTAAACAGAGCGAAACGTCAAGATCAACGACTATTGAGGATCTTCTAGGCGTTGCAGCAGAGAGAGAAAAGCAGAAAAACATAAAAGAAAAAAGAAGAGCGGTGGAGAAGCTATTCAAACAGCTTGATGAAGAGATTCAGAGAAAAAGGAAGCGCTTGATCAAAGCAGATACTCCAAATGAGCAGACAGTAGAATATGAATCACTTATAGACGGTAAACAGATGTGGGATCGGGAGGTAATTTATTTTGGAGATTATAATCAAGATAAAGTGTTATCTCAATATCTTTTTGAACTTGAGAAATTAGAATCTTATGTAAAGCATAATGATTATCATGAGAATTACTTCTCGTATGAAAAATTTATGAGTATTTCTGAGAAGATGAGAAGCAATGCACTATTAGCGTTGCTGTTGCTTCAAAAAGATTCGTTATCAATAGATGATATTGATATATATTATCAGAATTTGATTTTCTTAAAACAACAACAAGAAAAGATTGATTTGCAGGAGTATAGTTCTGTTAATTTTTCTAAAGTATGTAATATTATAGGAGTATCAGAGGATGAAAATTTATTATCTGCAATTGATGTATTAAGTAATATATCAAGAAATCAGAGCGAACTACAAAAAGCAGTTAACAATGTACTTCAGATTAGGGAGAATCTTCATAATAACCATTCGCAGATATTGGAAAACGGTGTTTGTCCATATTGTGGTCATGATTGGAATACTTCCAAAGAGTTGGAAACACAGTTTGTTTCCACTAAAAATATACTTTACAATCTCTTGGCTCAGGACGGGGAGTTGTATGCCAAACAATTGGAGATTGTCAAATCCCAAATAGATGAAAAAATTATAGATGGATTAAAATGTAAGATAACCGAATTATCGAATAATGATATTTTAATGGTTTATTCTGAGTTTGACTCCAAAGCAAAATTTGCGAATGCATTAGAAAGCGCAAGACCTTTATATAACATTTGCTTTAATAGTATGGTCGACAGCGGTTTTAGTGCAGAAGATATTAATGAATATTGGGTACAGCTATTAGAAATGTGTTTAAATATTGGGAATTCGATTCCAGCAGAATATTTAGCAGCTAATATGAAATATTCATTTGCTGAAATAAGAAAAAAGTACGCATTAGATTTACTTGATGCTAGTAAATTGAGTAAGGAAAAATTCGCTCTTAAAAGACAATATTTACAAGAGCAGTTTTATAGATCATTTGATAAACTTAAAGAAGAAATTCATAATTTAGAAACAAAGAAGGATACAATAGAAGTAATAAAGTCACAATTAAAAGAATACGAGAATGCATTGGGAAACTCTATTGAAGCATATAAAAAACAAATAATTGATGAAATCGAAATCCCATTTTTTGTTTATTCATCAAGATTGCTTCAATCGTATCAAGGAGGGCAAGGAGTTTTACTAAAAAATGATGGCGAATCAATAAGATTTACGTCTCCTGGAAATGAGCATGATGTTTTATATACGATGAGTTCTGGTCAACTGTCTGCAGTGTTATTGTCATTTTCTCTTGCATTAAATAAAATATACTCAGGACGGGGAATAAAGACTATTTTAATTGATGATCCTATTCAATGTATGGATGATATTAATATGATTTCTTTTGTTGAATTATTGCGAAGAGAATTTTCGGAATGCCAGATAATTTTGTCTACACATGAAGAGAGCTTTTCAAATTTTGTAAGATATAAATTTAAAAAATATGGATTGAATACGCAGGTTATAACATTAAAGGATGCATAATGAAAATACTTATGGAAAATACAACCTTGAAATACCCCACCCGCTTCTATATAATTAAAATATATTATTTATTGCGGAAAATGAACTATTCAGCCCGGTTTTACAGGGCTTAAGTTCAATACCAGGGAGGATTTACTATGAGGTTGGTTACAAGATCGGATTTTGATGGACTTGCGTGTGGCGCACTGCTGAAGGAAGCGGGAATTATTGATCATTGGAAGTTTGCGCATCCGAAGGATCTTCAGGACGGATTGATCGAGGTTACGGAGGATGACTGCCTTGCAAATGTGCCATTTGTTGAGGGCTGTGGACTTTGGTTCGATCATCATTCAAGTGAGCATGAGAGATTGGCACTTGAGGGTAAATACAAGGGGGAGAGTCGTATAACTCCATCGTGCGCTAGAATAATCTATGAGTATTATGGAGGCAGAGAGAGATTCCCACAGTTTGATGATATGATGGAGGCTGTTGATAAGGTTGATTCAGGTAATCTTACCATCGATGAGGTACAGAATCCAAAGGGATGGATACTTATTGGATTCCTTATGGACCCTAGAACCGGACTTGGAAGATTCAGAAATTTCACCATATCAAACTATCAGCTCATGGAGAAGCTTATAGATGCATGTCGTACCATGACCACTGATGAGATACTTGCCATGCCGGACATACAGGAGAGAATAGTTCTGTATAATGAGCAGACAGAGAAGTTCAAGGAGATGGTCAAGGCACATACCATAGTGGACGGTAATCTTATCATAAGCGATCTTCGCGGAGTGGATCCGATATACACCGGCAATCGTTTCATGATATACAGTATGTATCCTGAACAGAATGTGTCAGCGTGGATAGTAAGCGGACGTGGTGGACAGGGATGTTCGGCAGCAGTTGGATACAGTATCCTGAACCGCACAGCGACCATGGATGTTGGAAGCCTTATGCTCAAGTATGGTGGCGGTGGACACAGGAAGGTTGGTACATGTCAGTTCAAGGATGACGAGATGGATACAAGACTTCCTCAGATGCTTGAGGAGCTCAAGGCTCAGGCTAATTCATAAGAAATATTGACAAAAAATAACCGAATGATACAAGTTTTAATTCGTATCATTCGGTTATTTTTTATGTTATAAAAATGTTCTTAAAGGTCTTCTTGAAGATTAGTCTCTCTGGAACAGATCTCTTGTGTATACCTTGTCTTTGATGTCGTCGAGGCATGAATTGTACCTGTTGGCGATGACAGCGTCGGACATGGATTTGAATTTGTCTAGGTCATTTACAACTTTGCTTCCGAAGAATGTGGTTCCGTCTTCAAGGGTTGGCTCGTATACAACGACGGTTGCGCCCTTGGCTTTGATACGCTTCATGACACCCTGTATACTGCTCTGGCGGAAGTTGTCGGAGTTGCTCTTCATCGTCAGTCTGTATACACCTATGACACATTCCTTCTCCTGGGCTGCTGAGTAATCACCGTTATTGTTGTAGTCGTAGTAGCCTGCGATGGAGAGAACGCGGTCTGCGATGAAGTCCTTTCTCGTTCTGTTGCTCTCAACGATGGCGCTCATCATATTCTGAGGCACGTCGTTGTAGTTGGCAAGGAGCTGCTTTGTATCCTTTGGCAGACAGTATCCGCCGTATCCAAATGATGGGTTGTTGTAGTGTGTTCCGATTCTTGGGTCGAGACATACGCCGTTTATGATGTCCTGTGTGTTAAGTCCCTTCATCTCTGCGTATGTGTCAAGCTCGTTGAAGTAGGACACGCGGAGTGCGAGATAGGTATTTGCAAATAACTTTACAGCCTCAGCTTCGGTGAATCCCATGAACAGAGTGTCTATATCTTCCTTGAGGGCGCCCTCCTGAAGCAGTGCGGCAAATGTATGGGATGCCTTAACTATCTTCTCGTCATTCTTGTCTGTGCTGACAATTATCCTTGATGGATAGAGGTTGTCGTACAGTGCCTTGGATTCACGAAGAAACTCTGGGCTGAAAATGATATTTGACGTGTTGTATTTCTTCCTTACGGACTCGGTATATCCAACTGGTATAGTTGATTTGATGACCATGATGGCATCCGGGTTGACCATGAGGACGAGCTCGATAACGGCCTCAACGGCTGATGTGTCGAAATAGTTCTTGTTGCTGTCGTAGTTTGTCGGAGCAGCTATGATTACGAAATCTGCATCCTTGTATGCTGATTTGCCATCGAGAGTTGCTGTGAGATCAAGCTCCTTCTCGGCGAGATATTTCTCAATATAGTCGTCCTGTATAGGGGATTTCTTGTTGTTGATGAGATCAACCTTTTCAGGGATGATGTCAACTGCCGTTACATGGTTGTGCTGTGCCAGCAGGGTCGCAATGGACAGACCAACGTAACCGGTTCCTGCCACTGCAATGTTCAGTGGGGATGGAGACTCGAGCTTGTGTGCGCCAGCATTGATGAACATTTCTGTGAGGTCGAAGTTCAAAACCTCTGACAAACTTTCGAGCTGCTCTATAGAAGGAACAAAATCCTTCTGCTCTATTCTGGAAATGAGTGCTCTGTTGATACCGGTTGCATCGGCGAGCTGAGCCTGGGTCATACCCTTTTCTTTTCTTCCGTTCATGACAGTGTCGGCGAGACGTGACTGTGATAATTTCTTCATGATCAAAATTCCTTTCTCTGATGAGTATTCTCTATTATTCTTAGAAGTATTATTCAAAACTAGCAACAAATGTTAATATTTATAACATTTACAATGCCATAATACATGTAAAAACGGCATAAATCAAGAGAAAAATGTATTTTAAACATAAAGCCATACACAATTAATGTTAATTAAAATAACATGCATAAAACAACTGAAAATATAGTTTATTTCAACGCAACATCGAGTCTTATCGGATTGTGATCGCTGTTTTTAAAATCCAGATCTATGGTCTCTGTGGAGTTGATCTGCAAATTGCTCGATACTATGAATCCGTCGATGACATAATATTGGAAACTCTCGTGGTCATGTCCTTCGTATGGTTTGTCCAGGGATCGGCATGTCGGAGCTGAGGAATCGGTGATGCAGGTGAAGGAATCTCCAAATTCAGATACATCTATACTTCCTGGTGCCCACAGGTCAGCGGATTGCTGAGGGTATGCGGACAGATCCACATTTGAAAAAGTCTGGTTGAAGTCGCCTCCTGCGATAACGTAGTTCCCTGCTGCCGCCTCATTTTGGAGAATGTCGGCGAGCATCCTGGTCTGGGCGGCTTTGCCCTCGCCTGAGTCATAAGCCTCCAGGTGTAGATTTACTATGACGAGTTCGTGTTCACTTCCGGCGATCGGTATTCTGGACACGATCAGGCATCTTTTCAGGTTGCACAGTCTGATCGGATAGGTAAATGGACATGGAAGTTGTATTCTTTCTGCATCCGATACTTCAAATGTGCTGAGAGTCATTATCCCCGATGTCACTCTGCCGATCGGTGGAAGTGGATATGGAACCATGAGTGTTTTGTAGTTGTAGGCGTATGAGCTTGTGTATGACGGCAGCTTTTCCCTCAAAATATCGGCTTCGTTTATCTTGTGGCTTCTGGATGATCGTTCATCGACCTCCTGGAGAAGAAAGATGTCAGCGGCAAGTGAATTCAGCTCTGATGTGATGGCCTCCATATTGTCATTTACCTGCTTTGCGGTGGAAGTGTACACACTGTCTCCTCCGTCCATGAAAAAGTCAGCATTTGCACCGAGGGATCCGTAGCCGAGATTCCATGTCACGATGGATATGGAGTCGCCGACAGATGGTGAAAGCTTGGCTGAGTCGGTTGCATTTTTGCCAAATGTGCTTCCGGATGTGACCTCAAGGGATTCGGAATCGTCTGGCTTGTATTCTGTTATAGTGAGAACTCCTACAAATATTATGGCGGCCGCAAGGATTACGCCGAGGACGATACAAGTTATTTTTAGAATCTTTTTTGCTATTATCATGTTGGATATTTCCTGTTCTATATTTGTTCAGCCCGTCCAAATGGTTAGTTGGACTGACATGTAAAGTATATCAGACGCGGTGGGTGTAAACAATGTGTAAAATGACTGTCAGTTGCAACTGTGATATAATAATTAGTGGAACGTAACGTAATTACCGCAGGGGCGGGAGAATTGTTTTGGGAGTGGGTGATACATATGAAGAAATCTATTAGAATAACACATAGGTTGCGAAATTCAGATTATCCGATAGCAGAATATTTCGTGCCATATAAACCTGATGTCTTACAGAAAATTGTTAAAAGTAAATTGGTAAGTGAAGAATTGGATATAGTGGCAAGTAAATATGGTAGTTTTGAAGAGTATGCGAAATCGAAATCATTAGAAGCGCTTGACTTAAATTTGGAATCAGTGGAGGATGAAGGTGTCTGGATAAATGATGAGTACAATTTAAGTGAAAATAATATGTGGGATTATCTGGCAGATGTGACACTTATTAATGATACGGTCATGCAGGATAATAGTGATAGCGTTGAGGCACTAAATATGGAAGCACTGCAGACATTTGCCAGCAGGATAAAATATGATTACAGGCGTATCGCAATCTCTATTATGATTTATACAGAGAGATATGTGCATGAAGACTACGTAGATTTTAGTGAAAATAAAAAAACTATATTGACAGATATATACAGATTGATAGATAGGGCGAGCAAATGTAAGGTGCATGATATAGGAGAAATAGATGATATACACGAGAAGTTCCTAACAAGTTATAATAAATTTACTGCTACGAGCTGGAATGAAAATTTAGAGTTTGTACTGGAAAGAGCGGATTCCATAATGAAAAGTATGGTCTCAGATATTGGACAGGAAGAGAAAATAGGCTACTATACAAAGACGCTTAATATTATAAAAAAAGAAATTTTGAAAAGTAGCGGAGAGAAAGTGACGTTAAAAAAGAGATATATTAGGTTTATTTCTAATATAGCCCATGCGTTTAACATCGAAACACATGATATGCCAAAAGATGACAGTGCTATTTTTGAAGCTTGTATTTGGAAAGATAAATTAACAGAAATATATAGACATTTTTTTATTTCTCTGTCTCAAATAAATACAAATGATGAATTAGTGTCAACGGGATCAAACAATTTTGAAAGTATGACAAAACAGTTTACGGAAGAGATTGCAAAAATAAAGTCAGCGTTGAAATTAAAAAAGGATTTTAATCTGGTTAATAAATATTCGGGTAAAAAACAAGGCTGTTATACAATATTTGTATTGCCAAATGGAGAAAAGTATTGGGCATTGAGTGGGACAGATTCGTGGGATAGAAACAAAAGATTGCAGATGGAGATGCTGGTAAAATACATATTTGATAACACGTTTGGATTGCATCATGTTACCAATATTTATACAAAAAATCATGGCATCAGATACTGTCCTATTAGGAAGAAAACTATGCGTTATACAGAGGTAATAGAGCCTGATAGTAACAGCAAGATAAAGTATGTGAGTAAAAAAGAGAAGCTGGGGGACGATCTGAAGACGAGAAGAATCGATAAAAGGAAAGATGATTATTTGAGAAAGATTGGACTTACATATGGATGCTGCGAAAGAAAGATAATGTCATATTTATCGGATTTTAATGGTATAACGATATATTCAAGATGGGCTCCATGTGAAAAGTGTATGCCGGCTATATTCGAGTTAGGGAAATATACATATTATGCATATGCAAAGAATTATATGGAATGGATAAATGGTGGAAAACCAATGAAGTTGGAAAAGTACACTGTCGAGAAATCGTATTTGGTTTCAATAGAATAAATATAAAATTACTGAGGGGAATTTATGTTTGAACTTATTATAAAAGATATAATGGAGGTCGCGGGCTACCTTCCGATAGGGATTCTATGCGGATGCATAGCAGTCGTGGTCTATCTCGTGTATACAGTGATCCATGCGGGGAAAAAGGTTAGTGCCGGCGGACGTGTGAAGAAGTCAATAGTGTGGTTCCTGCTGGTGGTGTATCTGGCGGTGATGGCAGTTACTGTGTTCCTGTCCAGAGAGCCGGGCTCAAGGCAAGGCATTGACATGACGCTGTTTCAGACGTGGGGAGTGACGCCCCAGGAGCACGCATTTGTCATAGAAAATATATTGCTCTTTGTGCCGTTCGGCGTGCTTTTCCCGCTGGCGGTGGCTGGAAGTAAGAATGGCGATGGCAGGGCGGTAGACAGGTTGTCCAAATGCACTGTACTGTTTGGATTTTTGTGCAGTGTCTGCATAGAGACGGTTCAGCTTATAACGGAGCGCGGTTACTGCCAGCTCGATGATGTAGTTATGAATACCCTCGGAAGCCTTGCGGGATATATTATATTTTTAATTATAAAAAAGATGAAAAATATTAAAAAAATGGAGGAATAGATCATGCCATGTACAACAATATTGGTAGGAAAAAATGCGTCTTATGACGGTTCAACAATAATAGCGAGAAATGACGATTCGGGTGCCGGTTCGTACACGCCGAAGAAATATGTGGTTGTGAAGCCGGAGGAGCAGCCAAGAATATACAAGTCGGAGATATCCCATGTGGAGATTGAACTTCCGGATGATCCGATGCGTTACACCTGTGTTCCAAATGCGCTGGCGGGCGAAGGAATCTGGGCGGCAAGCGGAGTGAATTCTGCAAATGTGGCTATGACGGCGACGGAGACTATAACCTCAAATCCAAGAGTGCTCGGCGCGGATCCACTGGTGTGCTATGAGCCTGCGGAGGGAGATAAGCCTGAGAAGACTGGAGGTATCGGCGAGGAGGATATAGTCAGCATTACACTTCCATATATAAAGAGCGCAAGAGAGGGCGTGAAGAGGCTTGGCAGCCTGCTTGAACGATATGGAACCTATGAGATGAACGGAATTGCATTTCAGGATGTAGACGAGATCTGGTGGCTTGAGACCATCGGAGGACATCATTGGATCGCGAGAAAAGTTCCTGATGATGTGTATGTTGTCATGCCAAACCAGTTTGGTATGGACGAATTTGATATGGCAGATGCAATGGGAGCGCAGAGCGAGTTCATGTGCTCGGCAGATCTTCCAGCATTTATAGAGAAGTATCATCTGAACGTGGAGAATATGGAGGACACGATCTGTCCACGGGATATATTCGGCAGTCACGACGATGCGGATCACGTGTACAACACCCCGAGGGCATGGTTCATGGAGCGGACGCTCAACCCGAATTCGGCAGTCTGGGACGGACCGGATGCGGACTTTACGCCGGTTTCGGATGACATTCCATGGTGCATGATACCAGAGAAGAAGATAACCATGGAGGATGTGAAGTATGTGCTTTCTTCGCATTATCAGGGAACTCCGTATGATCCGTACGGCAATTACGGCGACAATAAGATGCGCGGGGCATATAGATCGATAGGTGTGAACAGGACGGATTTCATGTCGGCGATCCAGATGAGACCATATGTTGGAGAGGATATCTGCGCTGTACAGTGGATAGCATTTGCATCGAATGCATTCAATGTCATGGTTCCTTTCTATGCAAATGTAGACACGACTCCTGAGTATCTGGCAAATACAGGGGCGGATGCTTCCACGGACAACTTCTACTGGACCAGCCGTATGATCGCGGCGATGGCGGATGCATCTTATGCGAAGTCGGTGTTCCATATCGAAAGGTACGAGGAGAAAGTCATGTCCAAGGCACATGAGATAATATACAGATATGATGATATTATGAATGAACAGCCATTGGGCGAGAAACTCCGCCAGCAGGCCAACCAGGAGACCACAGACATGGTGAGACGTGAGGCAAATGCAACCCTTGGCAGGGTTCTCTATGAACTCAGCAATCAGATGAAGAACTCGTATTCAAGATCTGATGCGTAGTAGGCAATGAGTGGCCGCTTACAGGTTATGATTATCCCTGTATTTACCCGGAGTCACGCCGTATTTCTTCTTAAACATTCTGTTGAAGTAGGAAAGGTTGAAGAATCCGCAGTTCTCCGCAACGGAGAGTATACTCTCGTCATTGGAGGAGAGAAGTCTTGCGGCGACATTCAGCCTGAAGTCGTTCAGGTATGACACAAATGACACCCCCATGGTGTTCTTGAAAAATCGCATAAAATGGGATTCAGAGAATCCACAGTAGGAGGCTATATCCGTTATGGATATGGCCTCTTTGTAATTTTCGTCTATGTAGGAGAGGATGAGTTTTGTTCTCTCCAGATCCCTGGCTCGGTTCTTCCTGTCTGCCTCATCCCTTGCGGTGGAGTTGGCATAGAGAATGTAGAAGAATTCAAAATAGCATCCCTTAAGTGCAAGGTGGTATCCCTTTGGCGTCTCTGAGCAGAGCTTGTCTACCCTGTTAAGACACGCGGAAAGAGACGGATATAATGGATCGTCCCTGTCATAAATACTCTTGATATCCAAGTCGCCCGCCAGCAGAGGCAGGAAAAACTCGCTGTCCAGTGAGTCGTGATTTCTGGATCTGAACATGTCGACGGAGAAAAGAATATTCTCATATTCCATTGAATAGCCTTCGTGCTGGGAGATTCCGTGAATGTGTCCTGGCAGGATAATGACTATGTCACCCTCCTCAACATAGTGAGTTGTGAAGTCCACAGTCACATTTCCCTTGCCTTTTTTGATATAGATAATCTCCATAAATTCATGCCAGTGCAGAGACACAGAATTGAAGTCAAGTGGTATGGAGCACAGGTAAGTATTGTACGGAAACATCGGGTCCGCATGGGTCTTATTCTCCAGAAGATTTTCGTATTCAAGACTGTTCATATAACCATGTGCCTCCTTTTTGTTCATAAATTCGACGATTTTTTACAGCTTTTACATATTGTACATTATCAATATGATAGAATTGTACAATTAATTGCTTATATAATGCAAGCATAAAAGGGGAAATGCTAATAAAATACAAGCCATAACAGGAACTGTTTAGGAGGTATCAGAGATGAATAAAGCGTTGGAGCGTGGCGCAGGAATACTCCTGCCGATAAGCAGTCTCCCATCACCGTACGGAATAGGAACCATGGGAAAAGATGCTTACGAGTTTGTCGATATGTTGAAATGTGCAGGCCAGAAATACTGGCAGGTTCTTCCGATAGGACCTACAAGCTTTGGTGACAGTCCATATCAGTCATTTTCAGCATTTGCGGGCAATCCGTATTTTATCGATCTGGATACATTGATAGAGGAAGGACTTCTCACAAAGGAGGAGGTAGAATCCTACAAATGGGCTGACAGTGATGACGAGATCGACTATGCCAGACTGTACAGACAGAGATTTGAAGTACTCAGAAAAGCATTTGGCAGATCAGAGCACAAAGACAGCAGGGGTTACGCAGATTTCATAAAGGAAAATGAACAGTGGATAGATGACTATGCGCTGTATATGGCGATCAAAGCTGATCATAACAACAGAGAATGGCTTGCGTGGGAACCGGCGATCAAGAAGAGAAAGCCGGAGGCTATGGCAGCTTACAGAGAAAAGCTTGGTGAAGACGTGGAATTCTACAAATTCCTTCAGTTCAAGTTCTACGAGCAGTGGATGCCATTAAAAGAGTATGCCAACAGAAACGGCATAAGCATCATTGGAGATATTCCGATCTATGTGGCACTGGACAGTGCTGATGTGTGGGCGAACACGGGCCAGTTCCAGCTGTCCGGAAGCCTTGCACCGGCGGTTGTGGCAGGATGCCCACCGGACATGTTCTCAAGCTACGGACAGAAGTGGGGCAACCCGATCTATGACTGGGATGTCATGGAGAAGGATGATTTCGCATGGTGGAAGAAGAGGATTGCTGCATCGGCAAAGCTCTACGATGTGATCCGTATAGATCACTTTATCGGAATAGTCAGATATTACAGCATCCCGGCAAATGGCGAGCCGAAGGATGGCTACTACAGACAGGGACCGGGAAAGAAACTCATCGATGCTATAGACAGTGCCATAGGTTCATCCAAGGTTATAGCTGAGGACCTCGGCGTGGTCGTGCCAGAGGTTCAGAAACTTGTGAAGGAATCCGGTTATCCGGGAATGAAGGTGTTGGAATTTGCATTTGACGGCAATACGGCAAATGAATATCTGCCGCACAATCACGCAAAGAACTACGTAGCGTATATCGGAACCCACGACAATGACATGTTGAAAAGCTACATCAGCGGACAGAGTGAAGATCTTCAGGAATATATGATGAAATACCTCATGGCTGACAGTCTGGATGATGTGGCGGAGAAGATGATACACGCGCTTTACATGAGTTCAGCGGACACGGTCATACTTCAGATGCAGGATATTCTTGGCAAGGACAACAGTGCCAGAATGAACTATCCATCAACGCTTGGCGGCAACTGGAAGTGGCGGCTTACCAAGGGAGCAACATGGGAATTTACACAGAAACATATAGATAAATTAAGGGATCTCACCAGACTGTATGGAAGAAACAGGGTGAAGACGTATATTTGTAAGGAGGATATTATGTTAAAGGATATTTGCATGAAGAAATACAACAAGGAGATCAAGGATTGTACAAATGAGGAGATATATTTCGCACTCCTTGATATGACAAAGAAGCTCGCAGACGGAAAGGTTTCAGAGGAGGGACAGAAGAAGGTTTATTACATCTCAGCAGAGTTCCTCATCGGAAAGCTTCTCTCGAACAATCTCATCAACCTTGGTGTATTTGACGAGGTTAAACAGGTGCTTGCTGAGAATGGCAAGAGCATCTATGACATAGAGGAGGTTGAGCCGGAACCATCACTTGGAAATGGCGGACTTGGAAGACTTGCAGCATGTTTCCTCGACTCCATGGCAACCCTTGGACTTCACGGAGATGGAATCGGACTTAACTACCACATGGGCCTGTTCAAGCAGGTATTTGAGAACAACTACCAGAAGGAGACTGCAAATCCTTGGATTGAGGCAGACAGCTGGCTTGAGAAGACAGACGTTACCAACACGATTACATTTGGCAACCTGAAAGTCCAGTCAAGAATGTACGATATAGATGTAACCGGATACGAGAACAGAACAAATAAGCTCCACCTCTTTGATATCGAGAGCGTTGACGAGTCCATCATGGAGCCGGACGGAATTAGCTTCGACAAGACAGACATTGCAAAGAACCTGACACTCTGCCTGTACCCGGACGACAGCGATGAGGCTGGAAATCTTCTCCGTATCTACCAGCAGTATTTCATGGTGGCAAATGGCGCAAAGCTCATCCTTGATGAGGCTAAGGCAAAGGGCTCAAATCTTCACGACCTGGCTGATTATGCAGCAGTTCAGATCAATGATACACATCCTTCAATGGTGATTCCTGAGTTCATCAGACTTCTTACCGCTGAGGGAATATCATTTGACGAGGCTACAGAGATCGTGACAGAGGTGTGCGCATACACCAACCACACTATCCTTGCAGAGGCTCTTGAGAAGTGGCCGCTTGCTTACCTTGAGAAGGTTGTTCCACAGCTTGTTCCTATCATCAAGAAGCTGGACGAGAAGGTTCGTAACAGATACAAGGATGAGAGCGTATATATCATTGACAAGGATCAGAGAGTGCACATGGCACACATCGATATACATTATAGCCACAGTGTAAACGGTGTTGCATACCTTCACACAGAGATCCTCAAGGATTCTGAGCTGAACAACTTCTACAAGATCTATCCTGAGAAGTTCAACAACAAGACAAATGGTATCACATTCAGAAGATGGCTTCTCCACTGCAACGAGCAGCTTGCAGCTTATATCACAGAGCTTATCGGTGACGGCTACAAGAAGGATGCAGAGAAACTGAATGACCTGGCTAAGTTCTATGATGATGACGCAGTCCTTGGCAGGATCATGGATATCAAGAAGCAGAACAAGGTCGTTCTCAAGGATTACCTTAAGGAGACACAGAACATTGACATAGATGAGAATTCTATCTTTGATATACAGGTTAAGAGACTTCATGAGTACAAGCGTCAGCAGATGAACGCACTCTGGGTTATCCACAAGTACTTCGATATCAAGGCAGGAAATCTTCCAAAGACTCCTGTGACTGTAATATTTGGTGCAAAGGCAGCTCCTGCATACACCATCGCAAAGGATATCATTCATCTCATCCTCTGCCTGCAGCAGCTCATCGATAATGACCCAGAGGTGAGCCCATACCTCAAGGTTGTCATGATCGAGAACTACAATGTGTCAAAGGCAGCAAAGATCATACCTGCATGTGACATTTCAGAGCAGATCTCACTTGCATCAAAGGAGGCATCAGGTACCGGAAACATGAAGTTCATGCTGAACGGCGCGCTTACACTCGGAACAAGAGATGGTGCAAATGTTGAGATTGGAGAGCTTGTCGGCGAGGACAACATTTACTTCTTCGGCGAGTCAAGCGAGGCAGTCATCGACCACTATGCAAAGGCTGATTATGTGTCAAAGGATTACTACGAGCAGCCTGAGATCAAGAAGCTTGTTGATTTTATCGTGAGCGATGAACTCCTTGAGATCGGACAGAAGGAAAGCCTTGAGAGACTTCACAACGAACTTATCGTAAAGGATTGGTTCATGACACTCCTGGATGTTGAGGATTATATCAAGACCAAGGAAGGCGTACTTGTAGACTACGAGGACCGTAAGACTTGGGCAAAGAAGGCACTTGTCAACATCAGCAAGGCTGGATTCTTCTCATCAGACAGAACCATCGCTGAGTACAACAAGGACATTTGGAGATTATAATATAAAACTTAGTTTATTTCACAGCAGGGGACGGAGGGGTCAGGCACCTCCGTCCCCTTTTGATTTAGGTTTTGGTGGCGAACAGGAAGTAAGTCGGTTATAATTAAATATACTAAAGTTGGAATGTGATACGAAATCAGTTCACATCAAGAAAAAGAAAGGCAGTGGAGAGATGTATAGAATACTGATCGTTGATGATGAGAGAATAGAGAGAAATGGAATAAGATTCCTTCTGAAAAAGCTGAATATGGAATTTGATATCGACGAGGCAGTAAACGGGCTTGATGCATTGGAGAAGATACGTCAGGCGGATTATGATATCCTCCTCACCGATGTGAAGATGCCTTTCATGGACGGTATAGAACTCATTGACAATGTGGTAAATGAGAAGAAGAAAATGAGATGCGTGATATTCAGCGGCTGCAATGAATTTGATTATGCTAAGAGAGCAATAAGGCTGGGAGTTGTGGATTATATACTGAAACCGGTCGATCCGAAGGAGTTTAAGGAGACGCTGGAGAAGGTTGTGGATGAGCTGGAGGCGGCTAAAGCCTCGGATGAGCTCAAGAGCAAGAGTATGGAATTTCTTTATGAGCATGCGTTGTATATGCTTGTAAACGGCGAGGATATAGACAGTATTAGAAAAGAGTATAACGGGCTGGAACTCAATTTTGCAAAATTCAGAAGGATACTTCTCGTTGAATTTAACCATGATTTCTTTGGCAGGAGAGATGTTGATTTCAAGAAAAATGAGAAGATAACGGCACTGGGAATAGAAAGATATCTCAATCTCAATCAGCAGCAGGAGCTTATATTCCTGGGAGGGGGCGTTGATGTTGTGCAGGCTGCCCATGAACTGGTGAAGATCATCAAGAGTGATTACGATGAGGATTGTTATATAGCCGTTTCATCTGATATAGACAGGCCGGAAGATATGAAGCAGAAGGTAGATGAGCTTGATGAGCTTATGGACAATAAGTTTTATCATCCGGAGATAAAGGTGTTCTACCCAAATATGGAGAGCGATTCGTCAGGAATGATCCAGTTTGATGATGACACTCTCATGAAACAGATGAAACAGGACATCAAGATGAAGGATGTGGAGGCACTCAGGGAACATTTTGACAAATTCTGTGAAAAGTACAGGCACAAGAATGAGTGTTCACAGATATATATAAAGTTTCTCTACTCAAATCTTTTGAAGGACATATACGGCAGTATAGATGGGACCGGTGAGGCGGATCTAAACAAGGATGTTGAAAAGATGTATATGACGACGGATTTTCAGAGTCTTACAGGTCTCGTTGAGGTTGCGATAGACAGACTGGCGGCCTGCTTTGAGGACAAGAGTCAGACCGGACATAAGGAAGTGGAGATGGTAAAGCAGTATATTTACAGGAATTACGGGAGCGAGCTAGGCATAGATATGCTTGCGGATATGGTATATCTTGCCCCAAGTTATCTCAGCACAGTGTTTAAGAAAGAGACAGGACAGAACCTGAGCAAATTTATCAAGTCATACAGAATGGAGCGGGCAAGGGATATGCTTGAGAATAGTATGGCGAAGATTGTAGATATAGGTGCGATGTGTGGTTATCAGAATGTATCCTACTTTTGCTCGAGTTTCAGGGAGTTTTATGGAGTGAGCCCTCAGAAATTCAGGGAGAGCGGTGTTGCAGGCGGTGAGTAGACATACAGCAGACTTGGAAAAGGACGATTGCAGAATTCGTTAAGCAGGGGGATCGTAGATGAACAAAGGTGGAGTCAAGAAGAGATTTCGTGATATGAAGCTGACTGGCAAAATGGTTGTTATTTATCTGCTGGCCGGACTTGTGCCTGTTATGATAATACTGGGTATAACATATATGGAGATGAAAAAGATCCTGTGGGCCCGGGAGACAACAATCTTGGAATCTTATGTCAGCCAGACCACGGATTCCATGGACAATGAATTGGAGATATACAACAACCTCTCTAAATATATATCGTATAACCAGTCGATTGCAAAGATACTGAGCGCAGATCAATCGGCATATCAGAATTATGAGCAGTTCAGTACGGTGATCGATCCTCTGCTGGCATCAATCATGTATTTCCATGAGGATGTAAACCAGGTCACGATATATACTGATGCCAGTGATGTGAAACATGGGTCAACAGTTGCACCATTAAAAGATCTGGCGGATGGAACGCATGCATATGATGATCTGGATAACAATATACACTGGCATATTGATCTGGAAAGCCGAACTGCATTTTCAGTCAGCCGGATGGCTATGCTGGAGCAGAAAGGTGCCAAGGGCGTTTTGTATGTAGGCGTGGATTATGACAGTGTATTTCAACCGTTTTATACAGAGACAATGTTTGATAATTATGGGCTTATCATAGAGGATGAGTATGGACATATGATATTCAACAAGAATACATTTGCCGATGAGCAGTCAGCATATGAATTGGATGTGGATAAATTCGATGTTCTGAGAGAGATGGATAATTCAGGGTATCAATTTATAGATAAGACATCCAAGGCGACCGGCTGGAACATATGTGTATACAAGCCGAACAAACTTATAATCTCATCGGTTCGACCGATACTTATAATAGCGGTGGTGGCACTCTTGGTAAGTATGCTTGCATGTATATTATGTATACATATGGTATCAGAATTTATAACGAAGCGAATCAAAAATCTTCAGAAGACTATGAAGGCCACCGAGACAGGAAATCTGGGCATGGTTATAGGAAATGACAGTACAGATGAGATTGGAGATCTTATAAACGGCTATAACAGCATGAGTAAGCGCCTTGATGAGACTGTCAATGAGGTATATCAGAGCAAGATCAAGGAAAAAGAATACGAGATGAGGGCACTTCAGGCGCAGATCAATCCGCATTTCCTGTATAATTCTCTGTCTATGATTAATTGGAAAGCCCTTGAGGCGGAGCAGGAAGACATAAGCCGGATCACCCTGTCTCTGTCCACATTCTACAGGACAGCCCTGAACAAAGGAAAAAACATCCTGCTTGTCAAAGATGAGATAGCAAATATCAAGTCGTATCTTGATATCCAGCTTGCCATGCATGACAACAGCTTTGATGTGGTGTACGACATAGATGACAGTATTCTGAAGTATGAAACATTGAATCTGATACTCCAGCCGCTGCTTGAAAACGCGATAGGGCATGGAATTGACGTTAAGACTGATGGCAGAGGAGAGATACGCATAGAGGGAAAGGAGAATGGAGATTTTCTTGATTTCACTGTGTCAGACAACGGAGTTGGAATGACAAAGGCCCAGGCCGCCCTGATCCTGTCCAAGTCGTCCAATGGCTACGGTGTGTCAAATGTAAACGAGAGGATCAAGCTATATTATGGAGAGAAGTACGCGGTGAAGATCGAAAGCACCCCGGGAGCCGGCACGAAAGTAATGCTCCACTTCCCAAAGAGAGTAGAAAACTAGAAAAATTATAAAAAATACGAAGAGTGGATGTACCTTTTGAAGCTTATTAAAGCTCAAGAGGTACATTTTTTTATACTTTATAATAACAAAACCAGTTATCGGCGAAAAATAAAACAGAATCTATATATGTAATAAAATCTATATATGAGAGACATAATAACATTGCTAATATTCTTTTGACGAAACCAGAGTATATCTTATATAGCCGCCTTGTGTGATATAGGAGATCCGCCACTGTATATGCGGTCGGGGCGGTAGCGCAGTTGACTGCCATTCGACTGGTTTCTTGCCGGAGCGGCGCCCGCAGCGCCCTTATCGCGGGCAGAGCGCAGTGCAGATAGAAGCCAGTCGAAGGGCGGGCAGACAAGCGTGCTACGGCAGCATATACAGTGGCGGATCTCCGCGGCACACGCCCGCCCATCAAAAAAACAACATATCTAAAAAATCCAACATGATTCTAAAATCATTGATATATACGGATTGGAAACGTTTTCCTATAATAATGACATAAGGTAAAGGTACTGCAAAGGTGTTAAAAACATTCAGTCAAAACTATATTTTTAAGGAGGAACGATTATGAGAGTTAAGAGATTTGCAGCAGTTGCACTTGCGGGTGTAATGGGAATGTCAATGCTGGCAGGATGTGGAGATTCAGGAAAGGATGAGTCAACAACAGCAGCAAAGAGTGATGCAACAGAGGCTACAGATGCAACAGAGGCAGCTTCAGAGGAAGAGGCAATCAAGACAACACTTACAGTATGGGGACCAGCTGAGGATCAGTCACCTGATTACGGCGAGTGGTTACAGACAACATGTGAGGCATTCAAGAAAGAGCATCCAAACTGGGATATCACATTTGAGTATGGTACATGTAGTGAGGGTGATGCAGGAAAGACTGTTACACAGGATGTTTCAGCGTCAGCAGATGTATACATGTTTGCAAATGACCAGTTACAGACTCTGATCGATGCAGGTGCTATCTCAGAGCTCGGCGGAAGCACAGCAGATTATGTTAAGTCAACAAATTCACAGGCAATCGTAGATTCTATCACAGTTGATGGCGGTATCTATGGTGTGCCATTTACAACAAATACATGGTTTATGTACTACAACAAGAAGACATTTACAGAGGATGATGTAAAGAGCCTTGACACAATGCTTGAGAAGGGTAAGGTTTCATTCCCACTCACAAACTCATGGTACATCGCAGCATTCTACCTTGCAAATGGCGGAACATTATTCGGTGATGGTACAGACAATGATGCAGGAATCAACTTCGGTGGCGACAACGGCAAGGCTGTTACAGACTACCTTGTAGATCTTGTAAACAACAAGAACTTTGTAAACGATGAGTCAGGTGTTGGTATCTCAGGTATGACAGATGGTTCAGTATCAGCAATGTTCTCAGGCTCATGGGACTACGCAGCATTACACGATGCACTTGGAGATGATCTCGGAATCGCAGTTATGCCAACAGCCAAGATCGGCGGTGCGGACAAGCAGCTCCTCTCATTTGCAGGATCAAAGGCAATCGCTGTAAATCCTAACTGTGAGTATCCACAGGTTGCCGTTGCGCTTGCACTCTACCTTGGAAATGAGGCATCACAGGAGTCACACTACACAGCAAGAAACATCGTTCCATGTAACACAAGCCTTCTTGAGAGCGATACAGTTAAGGGCGATGCACTTGTAGCAGCTCAGAATGCAACATTCGATACAACAGCATTCATCCAGCCATTTGTTCCTAAGATGGGCAACTACTGGACACCAGCAGAGAACTTTGGTAAGTCTCTCGTAAATGGTGAGGTTACACATGACAACGCAGCAGATATGACAGAGTCATTCAACACATCACTTAACACTGATGTAGCACAGTAAAAAATACTAGTTATATATTTCAAAAACAGGTGCTCCATTCATCTACAGGTGATGGGGCACTTGTAATAAGAAGAGATAATGATTTACTTTGAGACGGAGGTGTTAGGATGGCTCAGGCTATAACAAATAAAAAAAGTAAAATGAAGAAAATACGAAGATCTGATTACCCATATACCGTTGCACAGGCAGTGGCAAATGGAGACATAGCTACCAGAATTTCATTTCTGATCTTGGGGTTTGGAAGCATAGTCAGAAAACAGTTTGTAAAGGGATTTTCGTACCTGGTACTTGAGGTACTGTTTATATGGTTTATGATAAAGCACGGAGCATCACTCCTGGTGGATCTCTTCCATCTGGGTGGTCAGGAACAGCAGAAGGTCTGGAATGATGCAAAGGGTGTATTTGAATATACACAGGGTGACAACTCTCTGCTCATGCTCCTGTACGGTGTGGCAACACTGTTTATAATTTTCGCATTCATCTGCCTTTGGGTAGTAAGTATAGAGAGCGCATACAAAGCGTATTGCCTGTGGGATAAAGGCAAAAAGGTTCCAAAGTTCAAGGACGATGTGAAGAGTCTGTTTGACAGCAATCTTCATGCTTTTCTTCTTCCTCTTCCTGTACTTGGAGTTGTTATATTTACGATATTGCCATTGGTTTTCATGATCTTTATGGCATTTACGAATTACAGCAAGCTTGATTCACATACAGTTATATTCAACTGGGTTGGACTGAAGAATTTTGCAAAGATATTGAACTTTAGTGATGCAATAGGAAGTACATTCTGGTCAGTGCTTGGCTGGACGCTTGTTTGGGCTGTGGCAGCCACATTCAGTAACTACTTCCTTGGAATGATACTCGCAATGGTGATCAACAGAAAGGGAACCAGGGCAAAAGGTATGTGGAGAGCGATTTTCATGCTCTCAGCAGCGGTTCCGCAGTTTGTATCACTTCTTCTGATGAGGACTATCTTCAGTCAGAATGGTATCGTCAATACATTACTTATAAATAACGGAATAATCGACAATGCTATTCCATTCTGGAGCAATGCAACACTTGCCAGAGTCATGGTAATTGTCATCAATATCTGGATAGGAATTCCATTTACCGTCATGCAGGTCACAGGAATTCTCCAGAGCATACCGGAGGAGATATACGAGGCTGCGAGAGTTGACGGCGCAGGCCCGGTAAAGATCTTCTTCAAGATCACTCTTCCTTATATGTTGTTTGTCACAGCACCATATCTGATAACAACATTTGCGGGAAATATCAACAACTTCAACGTTATCTACCTTCTGTCAAATGGAGCGCCTACTCCGGTTGGAAAGACTGCCGGAAAGACAGACCTTCTTGTCACATGGCTCTATAAGCTGACGGTTGATAACCAGTACTATAACTTAGGTGCTGTTATAGGTATCATGACATTCATAGTTCTCGCTGTTGTGTCACTGGTAACTTACCACAACACCGCATCATATAAAGATGAGGAGGGATTTCAGTAATGGCTAAATCAAATAATAATGAGATTAAAGCAAGAAGCAAATGGACACTGGGAGACATCGTGGTTCATATCATACTGGTAATCCTTTCGGTTATCTGGGTACTGCCGATCGCATGGATAATCATGATAAGCTTCAGAGGAGAGAAAGGACAGTATGTTTCAACTCTGTTGCCAAAGTCTTTGACTCTGGCGAACTACACAAAGCTTTTTACAGACACAGGTATCCTGAACTTTATGCAGATGTTCAAGAATACTTTGATAATAGCAATTTTCTCATGTATAATATCAACAGCGTTCGTGCTTGCAGTTTCATACTGTATGTCAAGAATGCGTTTCAGACTGAGAAAGCCATTTATGAATGTGGCACTTATACTTGGAATGTTCCCGGGATTCATGGCTATGATAGCAGTGTATTACATCCTTAAGGTTCTGGGACTTTCAGAAGGCTCACTCATCAGGGTTGCTCTGGTACTCGTATATTCAGGCGGTTCAGGACTTGGATTCTATATCGCCAAAGGATTCTTTGATACTATACCAAAGTCGCTGGAAGAAGCAGCATACCTTGATGGTGCTACAAGATGGCAGTCATTTACAAGGATAATCATACCACTCAGCCGTCCGATCATAGTTTATACGGTTCTGAATTCGTTCCTTGCACCATGGATTGATTTCGTGTTTGCCAAGGTTATATGCAGAGCCAACAAGGACTATTACACAGTATCCATCGGACTTTGGAACATGCTCGAGAAAGAGTATGTGTACAACTGGTTCAACTCATTTGCGGCTGGTGCAGTGCTGATATCCGTACCGATTATCATTCTCTTTATGTTAATGCAGAAGTGCTACAAGGATAGCATGTCTGGAGGCGTAAAGGGTTAAGGATAATATATGAAATTATTTGCAAAACCTAAGTGGAATGAGGAAAGCATATGCCAGCAATGAAGTATCTGAAAAAAATAATAACATGTGTGCTAACAATTACCCTTATAATAATATGTGGCTGCCAGGACAATAACACCCCCTCCAACCCGTCTAAGGCGACCACAGATGCAGAATATGAGTCTGCCATGCATATTGCGGAGACAACGCCGCTTGGAAGGTATCCGGAACAGCTCACCTATACCCTGGGCAAGCTGTCCGGTGCAAATAATTCAAATCTCCCACAGGGAGAAACGTATGAAAATAACGCATACACACAGATATTAAATGAAATCTTAAATGTGCAGAACCAGGATATATTTGAGGCTGCTGATGATCAGTATGATGACAATGTATCCATGGTGATAGCACAGAAGGATCTTCCGGATGTGATGATCGTCCAAGATATGGATGAGCTGCAGTATCTGGTGGAAAATGACATGATCGAGGATCTCACAGACAGTTATAACAACTGCATGAGTGAAACGGTAAAGAACATATATAAGAGTTATGGCAGCAGTATCATGGATGTGGTCACATTTGATGACCGTATCATGGCCATACCTGAGACAAATATATCAGATGGACCAAATCTGATATGGCTTAGAAAAGACTGGATGGATAAGCTGGGACTTGAGGCTCCGAGAACACTTTCGGATGCGGAGGAGATCATCAGGCAGTTTATTGAGAAAGATCCGGGAAATAATGGTGTAGGAAGTACCGTAGGGCTGGTGGCAGACACAAGTCTCTGCGGCGGTTGTGGTTATAGCAGCGAGTACACGCTCGACATTGTATTTGCCGCATATGGGGCATTTCCGAAACAGTGGATAAAGGATGAGGACGGAAATGTCGTGTATGGTTCTGTACAGCCGGAGGCAAAGAAGGCTCTGGAGCATATACATGAGATGTACGAGGAAGGGATTCTGGATCGGAATTTCCTCATGCGGACAAGCAGCAACATAATAGAACTCATAGTGAATGGACAGTGTGGTTCATTCTTTGGACCATGGTGGGCGCCAAATAATCCTCTTATGGACGCTGTAGCGGCCGATCCAACAGCAAAGTGGGAACCATATCTGCTTGCCACAGAGGAAAACGGCTCAACGAGTTATCACACTCAGGTTCCATATGGCAACTTCGTGGTAGTCAGAAAGGGATATGAGCACCCGGAGATAGTGTGCAAGATAATAAGTGTGCTGTTCGACTATGTAAGATATGAGGACAAAGACAATCAGGCTATAAAGGATTACTACAAACTCAATGTGGATCCTACCGCAAGACCACTTGCGATGAACGTGGACTACAACAATGCACTTCAGATATGCTATGGCGAGCTGAACCACGTGTTCTCTGGCATAAGGCAGCCGGATGATCTGAATCTGCTGGAACAGTCTTATTATGAGGCGTGTGAGTCATATCTCAAGAATGAAGATAATGCGTCATCGGAGGACTGGGCGGCATATACATCCCGTATAACTGCATGCAAGATCCTCAATGATGCGCGTACAAATAAAGTCGAATCTCTGTACTTCGGTGAGACTGAGACCATGGTGTCAGACTGGTGGCACCTTGAGAATCTGGAGAGCAATACTTACCTGAAGATAGTTACAGGTGAAGCAGATCTGGATGAATTTGACAGTTTTGTGGACAATTGGTACAAGACCGGTGGAACAACGATCACCAAGGAAGTTCGAAGGGAGTGCCAGTAGATATGATAAGAGCAATAGTATTTGATTTAGATGATACATTATACGACTGCCTTCACGAGAATGATAAGGCAGTGGAAGACACTGTGAGATATGTGGCAAATGAACTTCTTCATATAGATGAAGTGACAGTGATGAAAGCCTTTGAAGAAGGCAGAGACATGGTAAAGGATCAGCTCTCTGCCTGGGATATGGCGGCGCAGCACAATAGGGTGCTGTACTTCCAGAAGATGCTGGAGATCCTGGGGGTATCACCATTTAGATATGACCTGCAGGTGTACAACTATTTCTGGAACAATTTCCTGAACAAGATATCCATATTCCCCGGGGTATTGGAGTTTATAGATGATATGAAAGCCAGAGGAATAAAGATTGGTATCTGTACAGATATGACTGCGCATATCCAGTTTAGGAAGATAGACAGACTTGGACTTACGGGCAGACTTGACGCAATGATAACAAGCGAGGAGGCTGGTATAGAAAAGCCGAACCGCAGGATGTTTGATATGATAGCTACAAAGCTGGGCGTAAAGAACGATGAGGTCATCTATGTGGGCGATAGCTACAAGAAGGATGTCATGGGAGCGAAAAATGCCGGAATGACACCAGTGTGGTATCTGTCGCTGCAGAACAAGACGGACGAGGATGTACTGGCTGCATGCAATTATGCGGAGCTTCGAAATATAGTGAATAAGGTGATATAGAGAGCAGTGCGATAGCTGCACACCAGATTCCATTGATGTCAAACACCATAGGCAGCATCAACACCGCTGCAAGCTGTATCACCAGTGTTCTGAGGAAAGATATGCATAAATATTTTCATTTAAAGGTATGTGAAGGAGTTGTTTTGGGGCGGCCGTGTGGCTATAATAATAGACATGGGCTATGAAATTATAGATATATGTTATGGTTGACAGAAATCTATGCGGTGTGAATAAAGTAGTCATGGCCAGGAAAGGAGTGTACACTTATGGGGTTTTTAACAGGTAAGACAGCGATAATAACAGGAGGCGGACGTGCAGTTCTCAGCGATGGAAGCTGTGGATCCATCGGATACGGAATAGCGACAGCATATGCCAAGGAAGGTGCCAATCTGGTGCTTACAGGACGTAATGTCCAGAAGCTTGAGGATGCAAAGGCAGAGCTTGAGAGCAAATATGGGATCAAGGTTCTTGCAGTCCAGGCTGATGTAAACGCAGGTGCGGACAACGAGAGCGTCGTCAAGAACGTTGTGGAGCAGGCAGTTAAGGAATTTGGAAGAATAGATGTGCTCATCAACAATGCGCAGGCATCTGCATCAGGCGTTACCATCGCAGATCACACAACAGCACAGTTTGACCTTGCCATATATTCAGGTCTTTACGCTGCATTTTACTATATGCAGGCATGCTATCCATATCTGAAGGAGACAAAGGGTTCAGTCATCAACTTTGCATCAGGCGCAGGCCTCTTTGGAAATTACGGACAGTGCGCATATGCGGCAGCGAAGGAAGGCATTAGGGGCCTTACAAGAGTTGCAGCTACAGAGTGGGCAGCTGATGGAATAAATGTCAATATAGTATGTCCTCTCGCATGGACATCACAGCTTGAGAACTTTGAGAAGGCATATCCGGATGCGTTCAAGGCAAATGTAAAGATGCCGCCTATGGGACACTTCGGAGACGTAGAGAAGGAGATCGGACGTGCATGCGTGGCACTCGCATCACCGGATTTCAAGTACATGAGTGGTGAGACGATCACACTTGAGGGCGCAATGGGACAGAGACCATAGTGCAGTCAATATATCAAATATGGCTTATGCTATGATAATAGAATATGACGTAGATGCGGATCCTGATTCGCGGCTTGCATAAAAAATGAGCGTAACACAATAATACCCAGATGGGAAATGTGTTATGCTCATTTTGTTTAGCTGACTCAGTCATCAACTATATCTCAAAACAGATGGTTGTCCGCTTGTCGTTAATAAGACACAAGGTTTCTTAAAAAAATATGAAATATCTGCCATCATCCTTGAATAACCTTACTTGGAGTACTTATAATAGAACTTTGTTAAAGAAATCATGAGATGTCATGGGCAGTCGGTGCAAAATACTGCTCGATACATAACATTTGCCGACCATATACACAGGAAGAGGTGTTTTATTTGGATACAAACTCAGAAAACAATCTGGATACACGGGGAGTCCCGATCATTGGCCTTACATCGGAGGAAGTAAGGGAACGGATCGACAAGGGACTTACCAATCACACGGATATAAGTACGCAGAAGACAGTGGGGCAGATAGTCAAGTCCAATCTGCTCACATACTTCAATCTTATATTCCTCATACTTACGGTGCTGCTATGTATCGTTGGCTCATTCAGGAATCTGACTTTCCTGCCGGTCATCATAGGCAACACGGTTATAGGAATATTTCAGGAGCTGCGTGCCAAAAAGACTCTTGACAAGATGAGTATGTTAAATGCGCCGCATTCGATAGTTGTGAGAGACGGAGAACAGCAGCAGATACAATCAGAGGAACTGGTTAAGGACGATATCATCATTCTGTCGGCAGGCAATCAGATATGTGCTGACGCTACGGTGCTCAGCGGCAGTATATCGGTAAATGAAGCCCTGCTCACCGGTGAGTCGGATGAGATCAAGAAGAAATCAGGTGATCGACTCATGTCCGGAAGCTTTGTGGTGTCCGGACAGTGCTATGCCAAGCTTGATAAGGTGGGCAATGAGTCATACATATCACAGCTCACAGCCCAGGCGAAGGCCATGGGTGACGGCGAACAGTCAGAGATGATCAGGTACATCAACAAGCTTGTAAAATGGGTTGGAATCATCATCATACCAGTGGGAATCATATTGTTCTGCCAGGCGTATATCATGAATGGAGAGACATTCAAGAAGAGTGTTGTATCGATGGTTGCGGCGGTTCTCGGAATGATCCCTGAAGGACTTTATCTGCTCACAACTGTTGCGCTTGCGCTCAGCACAATAAGACTTGCAAAGAAACAAGTGTTACTGCATGACATGAAGAGTATAGAGACACTCGCGAGAGTCGATGTACTCTGTGTGGATAAGACCGGAACCATTACTGAGCCGGGTATGCAGGTTACAGAGCTGGTGATAAGCGGCAGATGCGGCGATACCGAGATGGACAAGAGAGCATTTGCGCACTTGTTGGCGGATTACTCGGCGGTCATTGAGGACAACAATGCCACAATGGAGGCAATCAGAGCCTATGTGGCTAAGAATGAGATAGAGAAGGGCAGCAGGACACTGCTCAAGACACAGCCTTTCACATCGGCGAACAAATACAGTAAGGTGTCATTTGTCGAGGGAGACTATATGCTTGGTGCTCCGGAGTTTATAATGAAGGATAGGTATGAGGAGATATCCGAAGAGATAGAGGAGTACCAGAGCAAGGGATACAGAGTCCTTCTTATGGCGGAGCAGTCAGGTAGCAGTGCTATGGCTGATACAGAAAATGCGGCAGATACAGACAAGTCAGGCCAGCAGGCCCCGGGTGTGAAAGGGGCAGCAGATATGGCATCGAGCCGTGCTGGTATGGTGAGCCCGATAGGATACATAGTTCTCTCTAATCCGATAAGGGAAAATGCGGAGAGCACATTTACATATTTCAAAGAGCAGGGCGTTGCCATAAAAGTCATATCCGGAGATAACCCTGCCACAGTATCAGAGGTGGCAAAGCGGGCAGGCATAGATGGAGCGGAGAACTATGTGGATGCTTCCACTTTGGCGTCTGAGAAGGATATAACTGAGGCTGTGGATAAATATACAGTATTTGGAAGAGTTACGCCTAAACAGAAGCAGCTCATAGTCAGGGCGCTCCAGAAACAGAAACACACGGTTGCCATGACTGGTGATGGTGTAAATGATATACTCGCAATGAAGGATGCTGATTGCAGTATTGCAATGGCATCTGGAAGTGAAGCGGCTGCGCAGGCGGCACAGACGGTGCTTCTGGATTCGGATTTCGGACGTATGCCATATGTGGTGTTTGAGGGAAGACAGGTGGTCAACAATATACAGAGATCAGCAAGCCTCTTCCTTGTTAAGAATATATTCTCACTGCTGATGGCCATATTCTCAGCGATATTTGCGATCACATATCCGCTGGAGCCATCACAGATATCGCTCATAAGCATGTTCACCATAGGATTGCCGGGATTCCTGCTGGCACTTGAGCCGAACAGGAATCGTATAGAGGGAAACTTTATGGTAAATGTCATGTTAAAAGCATTGCCTGCAGGACTCACGGATGTGTTGTCGGTCGGAGCACTTGTAATCTGCGGACAGGTCTTCAACCTCCCGAGTGAGGACATAGCCACAGCCGGCACAATGCTTCTTGCGGTTGTCGGATTCATGATAATAATCAAGATCAGCCATCCGTTCAACAAGATGAAGTATGGTGTACTTCTTATCAACATAATCGGACTGCTGTTCTGTGGCCTTTTCCTCGGCAGGCTGTTTGCCATAGAGTCGATATCCAACATATGTTTCCTGCTCATGGTTGTATTTGCATTTGCGGCGGAATCTATGTTCAGGTATTTGACATTGTTTGTTGAAAAGCTCAGCAGCTTCTTTGGAGACGAGAAGAACAGACGTAAGCTCAGAAGAAAGATAAGGAAATATAACATTTTTAAGTAGAGAATTGTCGAAAAAAGAATATAATAAATATTAAGATATACTCATAAGAAGCAATATTGTTTTTTATGAGTATGTTTGTTTATAAGGATGATATGTACAACTTGGATAACAGGAGGTAAGCATGGCAAATTCAACTAAAAAAGCACTTGAGGTATCTCTGAAAAAGCTTCTTAAGGACAAGCCATTTGACAAGATAACAATAGCGGATCTCACCGGAGACTGCGGGATAAGCAGGATGACATTCTATTATCATTTTCAGGACATATATGAGCTTGCCGAGTGGGTGTGCATAGAGGATGGCAAGCAGGCACTGAAGGATAAGAAGACCTACGATACCTGGCAGGAGGGCATGATACAGGTGTTTGAGGCTGTGCTGGAGAACAAGCCATTTATCGCAAATATATACAGGTCGGTGGATAAGGCTAAGATAGAAAACTATCTGTATAAGCTGTCGTATCAGCTCATAGCGGATGTAGTAGAAGAGAAATGCGAAGGGGATAACCTCTCGGAGGCTGATAAGCAGTTCATAGCAGACTTTTACAAGTATGGATTTGTGGGGATTATGCTTGACTGGGTAGACAAGGGGATGAAGGACGATTATCATAAAATAGTGGAGCAGCTTAGCACCACGCTTCGTGGAAATATAGCAAATTCTATTCATAATTTTGAAATCGAGATGTAAAAGCAGAGGACGGATCAGGATAAAGAAATCTATTACTGTGAGATATGCGGGGAGAGCGCTTATGAGTCAAACATCAGATATGAAAAAGAGATTGCCAGGGATAATATTGATAACGGGGGGAATCGTGCTGGTTGCGATGGTCATCCAGGCGGTCATACTCAGCTTTATCAATAACAGGGGTTTTGACAGGACCTCGCAGGTGCTGTTGGATCAGGTCAGCAATATAATCGAGAAGAATAAGGCAAGTGAGGAAGATCTGATAGACTCCCTCAAGGAAGATTATATGGTCAGGGCTAAGGCTGTGGCGTATATAGTTGATGCAAAGCCTGAGGTGGCAAATGATGTGGAGGAGCTCCGCAAGATTGCTGCACTTATATCTGTTGATGAGGTGCATTTGTTTAATACGGATGGCGTGATATATGCTGGTACCAATCCCGAATATTTTGGATATAGCTTTGATTCCGGGGAGCAGATGGCGTATTTTAAGCCTATGCTGGATGATAAGAATCTCACCATGTGTCAGGATGTCACTCCGAACACATCAAAGGGTAAGAAGATGATGTATGCAATAACATGGAACGACGATGGAACCAAGATGATACAGGTTGGAATCGAGCCGAGAAGACTTCTGAATGAAGTAAAACAGAATGAGATATCCACGGTGGTTGCCAATATGCCTATGTATGATGGACTGAGTGTTGTAGTGGCAGATGGCGAATCGGGAGAAATATATGGATGTTCATATGAACCGGTAGTAGGGCTTACTCTTGATGAGATCGGCATTTCGGTGACTGATGATATGCTGCCGGACGATGAAGACAGTTTTACAGGCATAAGAAGGATTAATGGATTTAGAAACAGATGTGTATTCCGAAGATCCGGAGAGTATGTGATCGGGGTCATATATAGAATGGATGTGAATAGCCGGAGTAATATGGCAATCATGGTTATCATGGCACTGTATCTGTGTTTTGCCGCCGGCCTGGTGGTAAGCATGGTGATGAAGGTGATACATGCGAATCGGGAGAGAAATGAACAGCTGTCAATATTAACATCCATGTCGGGGATGTATTACAGCATGCATATGCTTGATCTTAGGCATGATACATTTGCCCTCTATACCGCAGGAGACCTGATATTGAGGGCTGGTGAGCGGGCAGCAGGGGCGAAGGAACTTATGAGGAAGATCGTTCATAAGGTGGTTGTGGATGAACATCAGGCAAGTGCCCAGGAATTCATGGATCTGGATAGTCTGGGGGACAGACTGATCAAGAAAAAGATTGTATCAGGTGAGTTCATGGTGAAGGATCTTGGATGGTTCAGACTGTCATTTATATCGATAGATGTTGACGAGGACGGACGCCCTTTAAAAGTCATATTTACCACCAGAAACATAGATGAAGATAAGAAACGGGAGCAGAAGCTGATAAGACGGTCTTATACAGATGAGCTCACAAAATGTTATAACAGGAGCGCATATATAGATGATGTCAGGGAGCTGCCGGGAGATTCTGTATATGTGTATGTGTCCATGGATGTAAATGGGCTTAAGCCAGTGAATGATACCCTGGGACATGCGGCTGGAGATGAACTGCTTCAGGGTGCTGCCAAGTGTATGGAGCAGTGTTTTGGAAACTATGGTAAGGTGTACAGGATGGGCGGTGATGAATTTGTAGCCATCATCTTTGTAAATACCAGAAGGCTGAAGAGAGTGCAGCAGGAGTTTGATGACGTTGTGCGTGGATGGTCTGGACAGCTGGTGAAATCCGTATCGATATCATGTGGCTATGTGTCAAGTGATGAGAAGGACTGGGAGTCATTTGACGAGATAGTAAAGGCTGCAGATGAGAGAATGTACGAGAATAAGGCGGCATATTACAGGCAGAAGGGCGTCGACAGGAGGTATCACTAGAGTACATATGCAATATAGGGTTATACAAAACGGGTGGAATGATAAAATTTTTATCATTCCACTTTTTTTGTAAATATGAAATAAAAATTGGGTAAGCTATTATAGGGACATGAGATGGAAATAGACGGCAGACTGAAAGGAGAATTGCTTATGTCAAAGAAGAAATTGGGAATCGGGATAGCAGCGGTGGCAGCAGCCGGCGCAGGAGCAGCAGCTCTCACAGTTAAAAATCGTAATAAGGCAAAAGTTCAGAAGGAGAAGGCTGCGGCTGAACATGCTGAGTACCGCAATACGGAGCGCGGAAAGCATGAGAAGAACAGTAAGGGAATCTATTATACAAATGGAAACTATGAGGCATTTGCCAGACCGAGAAAGCCGGAGGGCGTGGATGACAAGAACGCATATATAGTGGGAAGTGGTCTTGCATCACTGGCAGCAGCTTGCTTCCTTGTACGTGACGGACAGATGCCGGGTTCACATATCCATATTCTTGAGGCCATGGATATAGCGGGCGGTGCGTGCGATGGAATATTTGATCCTGCCAGAGGCTACGTCATGAGAGGTGGACGTGAGATGGAGAACCATTTCGAGTGCCTGTGGGATCTGTTCAGAAGTATACCTTCCATAGAGACACCGGGGGTATCGGTTCTTGACGAGTATTACTGGCTGAACAAGGAGGATCCAAATTATTCACTGTGCAGAGCAACAGTGAACAGAGGCAAGGATGCCCACACAGATGGCAAATTCAATCTGAGCCAGAAGGGCTGTATGGAGATCATGAAGCTCTTCATGACAAAGGACGAGGATCTGTATGACAAGACGATAGAGGATGTATTCGATGATGAGGTATTTGATTCGACATTCTGGCTGTACTGGAGGACGATGTTCGCATTTGAGAACTGGCACAGTGCGCTGGAGATGAAACTTTACTTCCAGAGATTCATACATCACATCTCAGGACTTCCGGATTTCTCGGCCCTCAAGTTCACGAAGTACAACCAGTATGAGTCGCTGATCCTTCCGATGGTGAAGTATCTTGAGGCGGCGGGCGTGACATTCCAGTACAACACGGAGGTCACAAATGTCATATTTGACATGAGAGACGGCAAGAAGATAGCAAAGACCATAGAGTGCAGGGTAAACGGAGCTGAGAAGGGTATTCCACTCACTGAGAACGATCTTGTATTTGTCACAAATGGAAGCTGCACGGAGGGGACTATCTACGGCGATCAGAACCATGCGCCAAATGGTGATGCAGAGGTGAGAACAAGCGGCTGCTGGAGCCTGTGGAAGAACATAGCCGCGCAGGATCCTTCATTTGGCCATCCGGAGAAGTTCTGCTCTGATATATCAAAGACAAACTGGGAGTCAGCCACAGTTACAACGCTTGACGACAAAATCATCCCATACATCGTGGATATCTGCAAGCGTGACCCTAGAACCGGAAAGGTTGTCACGGGTGGTATTGTGAGCTGTCAGGATTCAAGCTGGCTGATGAGCTGGACCATCAACAGACAGGGACAGTTCAAGACCCAGGACAAGGATAAGGTGTGTGTATGGGTATATGGCCTGTTCACAGATGTTCCGGGCGATTATATCAAGAAACCTATGAAGAATTGTACCGGTAAGGAGATCACGGAGGAGTGGCTCTACCATCTGGGTGTGCCAGAAGATGAGATCGAGGAGTTGGCCACAAACAGTGCAGTCTGTGTGCCAACTATGATGCCATATATCACCGCGTTCTTCATGCCTAGAGCAAAGGGCGACAGACCAGACGTAATTCCGGACGGATGCACCAACTTTGCATTCCTCGGACAGTTCGCCGACACTCCTCGTGACACAGTGTTCACCACAGAGTATTCGGTGAGAACTGCCATGGAGGCTGTGTATGGACTTCTCGGCGTGGACAGAGGTGTTCCTGAGGTGTGGGGAAGTGTGTACGATATCCGTGAACTGCTGGACAGCAGCGTGAAGCTCATGGATGGCAAATCTCCGCTTGAGATAAATCTTGGACCTCTGAACAAGCTCAAGAGACCTATACTTAAGAAGATCCAGGGCACGGTGATCGAGAAGGTGCTGAGAGACCACGACATCATCAAAGAGGGTATGCTGTAGGTTGAAGTTAATATAGAGTAATAAGAAAGTTCCATGTGTCTGCACGGTGCAGATGCATGGAACTTTTTATGTGGTGGAGACACTGGGGACGGAGGTACCTGTCCCCTCCGTCCCTCCTGGAAAAGAAATTGACTTTTCCCGTGTATAAAAATATACTTTTGGATATTGAATAAGAAGGGACGTTCCTGGGAGGTTAATATGAAGATGACAACACTTTGTTACATAGAGAAAGATGGAAGATACCTGATGCTCCACAGGACAAAGAAGGAGAAGGACATTAATAAAGGCAAATGGATCGGTGTAGGTGGACATGCCGAGGAGGGTGAGAGCCCTGAGGACTGCCTTCTGAGGGAGATAAAGGAGGAGACGGGACTTACGCTTACATCGTACAGATTCAGAGGGCTGGTGACATTTATCAGCAATGAGTGTGAGAATGAGCTTATGTGCCTGTTCACTGCAGATGGATTTGATGGGGAAGTTCAGATATGCGATGAGGGGGACCTTCAGTGGATAGATAAAGAGATCGTGCCAACACTTCCGACGTGGAGCGGGGATGCGATATTCCTGAAACTGTTGCTTGAAGGGGAGGAGAGATTTTTCTCACTCAAGCTCGTATATGAGGGAAGCGAGCTAGTGGAGCACAGGCTGGAATTCTATTGAGAAGGAACGTCCCCACATGAGGAGGAGTAACAATTACTCCAGGGAATACATTGATTATTCTTGATGAGATCCAGAACGCACCAAAAGCCTTAGAATCCTTGAAATATTTCGGCGAAGAAGTACCAGAATACCATATTATAGCTGCTGGTTCGCTGCTTGGGGTGACAATTCATGAGGGCGTGTCGTATCCGGTTGGTAAAGTTGACCTGTTGGATCTATATCCTCTTAACTTTAGAGAGTTTTTATATGCTATGGGCGAGAAAAAACTGGCAGATGAATTAAAGACAAAAGACTATTCCATTATGTTGGTTTGCTGGGGGCATTAAGTGAGTTGCTAGCGACATCCATATTGGAAGAAAATGATATTTTTATAGAATTTAAGGGTGCGCTTACAGAGCAATTATACCTATTGAAGTAAAGGCAGAAACGAATATAAGGTCGCAGAGTCTAAAAGCATATTGCGATAAATTCCATCCTGAGAAAGCTGTACGTTTTTCAACTCTAAAGTATATGGATCAGGAATGGATGGTAAATATACCACTATATGCGGTATGTAATTTGTAAATTTTGGTTTGAAGGAGTGACAATATATGAAGTATTTATATTTGCATGGACTAGGGCAAAAACCAGACAGTTGGAATAGAGTAATAAAAGAAACGAAGGTATCGGAAAGTAGTGTCAAATTTAGTTTGGCAGAGATGTTAGAAGGAAAATCTGCTACATATAAGGAATTATATTCGGCATTCTCATCAGAATGTGACAAGGTGAACGATGAAATTGTCTTATGTGGGCTTTCTCTAGGCGCTGTTTTGGCACTTAATTATGCGATAGACCACCCAGATAAAGTAAAGTCGCTCGTATTAATTGCAGCACAGTATAAAATGCCTCAAAAATTATTGAAAGTTCAGAATATGTTGTTTCATCTTATGCCGAATTCGGCATTCAGTAAAATGGGTTTCAAAAAAGCGGATGTTATCAGCCTGTGCGGGACGATGGCTGAATTGGATTTCAGTGACTCCCTGCATAAGGTGTCTTGTCCGGTATTGCTCATTTGTGGGGAAAAGGACACTGCAAACAAAAAAAATTCAAAAGAACTTTGCCAATATTTGAACAACGCCTGTTTCCATGAACTTGCGAAAACAGGTCATGAAGCAAACATAGAAGCTCCGGAAGAGTTGGCAATCGTGTTGCAGAGATTTTATGATAATTAACATTCCCGGAACATGGTTCAGTGTTTGATATGAAACCATAGGGAATTAAAACTAAGTGAAAAAGTGCAGTAAGTTTTAATTTGAGGAGGCAAATCTGTGGAAAAAGGAATGAAACTACTTGTGATAGATATACAAAAAGGAATAACAGATAGTAGACTTTTTAATTTTGAAGCGTTTATTGATGATACTATAAGAATTATAAAAGCAGCTAGAGATAATCAAATAGAGGTTATCTATTTTCAACATGATGATGGACCAGGAACGGGATTTTCAATCGGTGATGAAGACTTCGAAATTGCAGAACAAGTGATTCCCAAGGAAGGGGAAAAGATATTTATAAAAAATATCAATAGTTGTTTTGGAAATAAAGATTTCACAGATTATGTTAAAGATGATAATACATTAATGATAGTGGGACTACAGACAAACTTCTGTATAGATGCAACTGTGAAATCTGCTTTTGAGAGAGGATATAAAGTAATTGTTCCACAAGGTGCAAATTCAACATTTGATAACGACTATATGACTGGAGAAGAAACATATAAATATTACAATGATATGATGTGGCCAAAGAGATTTGCTACATGTGTATCTGTTGATGAAGCAATTAAATTGATGGAAAGTTAAATCGGAATTTGGAGGTAAAAAGCATGATGAAGCTCGATAATTTTATTAATATGATGACGGGACACTTTAATAACAAAGAGCAGTTTGATAATATGCAGAGAGAAGGGAAAACATATCCTTATGCAGAACACATTAATACAATCTGTAATGAGAAAATTTTAAACCTTCCTAAAGATTTTAATGGTAAATTTGTTGTTGAAGAAAGCTACTATGAGACAAATGGTAAACGCCATGCTTCCCCACATCTTTTCCTTATTACAGAGAAAGAAGACGGAATTGTGTTGTATTCTTATGAAATACCAGAAGGAGAAGATAAAAGTACGTTTTCATATGATTCTATGAAAAATGCTGACTACACTGAATTGAAAAAATCTGAAAAATTCACTCCGGCGCTCTATCATGAGAAAGATGGAATCTGGGAAGGAGGCAGTACAAGCCAGTTTTCACCGGTAATGACATTTAAGCTTTGGGAAAAGTTTTCTGATAGTTGTCTGGAGGTATCTGAAAGCATGGAAGTTAATGGAAAGAAAACTTTTGGATATGATGAACCAATTATCTATAAGCGAGTATAATCCAAGAATGAAATATTGCGATAAATTCCAGTAAGCTGGTGTGTTTAACCGAGAGACGAATTTGATTTTTACTAATTGTTTATGTAAAGGAATGCCTTGTGATTATATCTGCGATAGTTGTGTAATTGGACAAAAGAGAGCAAAATATGTCGGGACAAAAATATGCTTTGGAGATAAGATGTGTTTTGTAGGAAGGAGTAAATAAGCATGAGCTGGTTGGAAGATATCACTTCATCAATCAAATATATTGAAGGACATCTTACAGATGAACTTACTCTGGAAAAAATTGCTGCAAAGATTAATCTTTCGCCATTTTATTTTCAAAAAGGGTTTTCGATTCTTTGTGGAATTACGGTATCCGAATATATAAGAAATAGAAGATTATCACTTGCCGGCAGAGATTTGCAAACAGATGGTGTTAAGGTTATAGATGTAGCAATGAAATATGGCTATGATTCTCCAGACAGCTTTACGAAAGCCTTCACCAGATTTCACGGTATTACGCCTGCACAGGCGAAGTCCGGAGACGGTGAACTCAAAAACTACCTTCCTCTAAAAATACATGTATCTATGAAAGGTGGATTTGAAATGGAATGTAAAATTGTTAAAAAACCGGCATTTACTGTTGTCGGAAGTGCCAAAATTATTAAAAATGAAGAAGGGTATAAAGAATGCCCACAATTTTGGACAGAGCATTATGAAAAGGGAAACGGTAAGTATATTTGTGGTATGTATGGAATCTGTTTAGATGATGGAGCACCGGAAGGATTCTTCAAGTACATGATTGCTGATGATTATATCCCTTCAAAAGACATACCGGAAGAATTTGAAACGGTAGTTATTCCTGAAAATACATGGGCAGTATTTCCATGTAAAGGATCTATGCCGGAAGCGTTACAAAAAGTGAATACAGAGATTTTTAAGGAATGGCTTCCTGGGAATAGTGATTATGAAATTGCAGGAATGTATAATATAGAATACTACACCGCACCTTGTGATTATCCGAAAGGAAATCAGGATGAGAATTATTATTGCGAAATTTGGATGCCGGTGAAATCAAAAGAACAGTAGATTTTAGAATAATTAGTTAAATTCTTGCGAGGATATGATATGAATAAGGCCAAAAGAATAGTAGATAATATGGATTCTGAAAATGCATTTGCGGTTTGTTCGGAGATTGGAATTATTGATGAAAATGCAACACCGCTTAAGCAGGCAAGATATATTAATGAGCTTTTAAATACCACTGAGAGTATGAAGATATATATGACTGATACTATGCGAAAATGTGGTGGGTGCTGCTTGTCAACCAATGCTATAAAAATAGCAAAAAAAATTATACGCTAAATCTAACGATATAGCAGAATTTTTGAATCTTCTGAATGAAGCAGATATTGGCGGAAGGAACTTACATATTTTTGATGGAAAGATTATTGCTGTATACAAAAAATGTTATTGTAATATACCTAAAAAAGTTGAGAATATGAATAAAAAGTATTGTGAATGTTCTGCTGGTTGGTATATGCGATTGTTCTCTGAGGTTTTTGAAAAGAGTGTAACAGTTACTATTGTTGATACAATTGTCAATGGAGCTTCTGAATGTGTATTTGAAATATCAGATTATGTATAGACAGACAAATTTCAGTTTGTCACATAGTTTGTCAGAATGAAAAATCAAGTGTAGAAGGACACATGACAGGTGGGATTTGGAATGCTTCAGACAAAGAGAAAGATGGATTATGTCCGACCGTTTGAACAGGTATTACAGGAGGAATCTCATCCTGCGAATCAGACAGCATATATTGATATTATCCGGGTACCGGAGAAACTGGCGGAAAATAAATATGAAGGATATTACCTTGTAACAACGGCAGAGGGAAGTTTTAAAGAAAAAGTTCCAAAATCAATGATTTAGGGCTTGAAACTATAGGAAGGAGCAGATTTGATATATGGGTTTATTTAATAAAATGAAAAAATTTTTTTCGTGCTTTAAGTATAAGCTAGACAGAGAGATTTTAAGGGAATATCTCCAGCATACAATTAATTTTGCTGTCGAGAATAAGTTGCCATTTTGTGATGAATTTTATATTGCTGACAGTCTTGATGCAAAGGATAGATTACATGTCGCTATCCTAAATTATGATGTACCGGGAGAGGCTGTTTATGAGATTGAGAAGAGTTTTAAGGGAATAGTTATTTTGGCGAATCACGAGAAATGTTACAATCCGGAAAATGATCATAAGTATATTAATGCGGAAGATTTTATAAGCCGAGAACTTTGCACGTTGCCAGAAGAGTTTTTTGTATTCATGGATATGGCACCGACTATGCTTGAACAGTATGAGATTTAGGGACGTTCCTTTTGGCACGAGGAGTGTCCCTATGATATGTTATAAATAAGACCGGGGGACGCTCGTTGTGACAAAAGGAACGTCCCTGGGAGTGCTATTTTAATTCAGATAAAAATTTTTCTACCTCAACCGGAATTCGCTCATCTCTCCAGGCAAGGAGAATTTCTGTCGAGAGGTTCGTATCCTTAATAGAATAGGCATGAAGACAGGGCTTGAGTTCTCTCATGGAAGAAGGGAGGATGGCAACCCCTAAACCATGTTCGGCCAAAGTTATGGCGGTTCTGGCATCTTCACATTCGCAGTATATGTCACAAGTTAATCCATTATCTTCAAAAGCAGATATAATATACTTGCGATAGCGATGAGAAAGTATCAAGGATTTTTGTGATAGTTCTTTTAATGAAATATTTGTATATCCAATATCAAAAAAGCCAGGGATTGCCATTGCTACTAAATTCTCCTGTAATAAAACGCTGGTGTTGCATTCGTTTAATACAATCGGTGTTCTAAGTATTGTAATATCTACCAGGCCATTTTCTAATTCATTTTTTAAAGCAAATGTAGAACCTTCATGTATATCAAAGTGAATATCAGGATATTTTGAAGCAAATCGAACTAAGTAATCAGACATAATGGAAACACTGGAAGGTGTCAGACCAATATGGAGAGTGGCAGACTGGCTTGCCTTAATTACTTCACGTTTGGTGATATCCGTCATAGTAAGCAGACTGGTGGCTCTGGCATAGAGCACTTTACCGGCTTCGGTTAGAGTAATTCTTTTTGTACCTCTGATAAAAAGCTGTACTTGTAATTCTTCTTCCAGCATTTTCATCTGGTAGCTTAATGGTGGTTGTGTCATGTGCAGAGCTCTGGCGGCAGCACTGACATTTCCCTCGTCTACAATTGCACGAAAGTATTCTAATTGTTTGATCTCCATATGATTTTCTCCTATTGAAAAAGATATATAAATATTGTTGCATTATTGTATAAAAACAATATTTTTTATATATTTTAATTCGTGTTATACTTGGAGTCAAGGGAAAGAAAGCAAAAAAGGAATGAGAGCATGAAACGAATTGATTTTGAACACGGAACAATTACAGGAAATATTTTAGGCGCGGCATTACCGATGTTGGTGGCACAGATATTGAGTCTTTTGTATAATATCGTGGATCGAATTTACATTGCCAGAATTCCAGAAGTCGGAACAACAGTACTTGGAGCGGTGGGCTTATGCTTTCCAATTATTGTGATTATCACAGCATTCAGCAACTTGTTCGGAAGTGGCGGTGCCCCTTTATTTTCCATTAATAGAGGAAAAGGAAATACAAAAAAAGCTGAAACAATTATGAATACATCATTTTCAATGATGTGCATTTGTGGAGTGGTATTGATGGTAATCGGCATGTTGTTTGCAAGTCCGATACTGGTATTATTTGGTGCATCAGAGGAAGGGTTATCTTATGCGTATTCATATATGATGATTTATCTGATAGGAACAGTGCCATCCATGATCGCAACAGGAATGAATCCATTTATTAATGCACAAGGTTATGCTACATCAGGCATGCTGTCTGTAACAATTGGAGCAGTTGCCAATTTAATTTTGGATCCATTATTTATATTTGGATTGCATTTAGGAATAAAAGGAGCTGCAATTGCAACGATTATTTCACAGACTTTATCAGCAGCATATGTATTTTATTTTTTAAGAAAGAAATCGGAGCTAAAAGTTCGAATGCTCTCCAAGGCAGAATGGAAAGTATGTGGAGCAGATGCAAAAAATATCGTGAGTCTTGGTAGTGCAGGATTTATTATGCAGCTGACAAATAGTTTAGTAACAATATGCTGCAACAGTGTGCTGGCAGGTATCGGAGGAGATGTTTATATATCAGTGATGACAATTGTATCAAGCATCCGGCAGATGGTAGAGACACCGATTTATGCTATGAATGAAGGAACTTCTCCAATTTTAAGCTACAATTATGGAGCACAGCGTCCCAAGCGTGTTAGAAAAGCAATTAGAGTAATGACTTGCATGATTCTTATTTATACGGCAATCATGTGGAGTGTGATCATTTTTGCACCGGAATTTTTAATCGGAATTTTCAGTTCGGATAAAGAACTACTGGTAGATGCAGTAGAAGCATTGACGTTGTATTTTGCAGCATTTATATTTATGGATCTGCAATATATTGGACAGACGGTATTTAAATCATTAAATAAAAAGAAACAGGCAATCTTCTTTTCATTACTTAGAAAAGTATTTATAGTTGTGCCATTAACATATTTGTTTCCATATACATTTCACATGGGAACAAGAGGTGTGTTTTTAGCAGAACCGATATCAAATGTAATTGGAGGAAGTTTGTGTTTTATTACAATGCTGGCGATTGTGATGCCGGAGTTAAAGAGAATGAAGGAGGAAAATTATGAGTAAGTTAGATGCGATTCAGGAGTTTTATGAGAAGGATCGGAAAGAAAAAATTGATAAATATCGTATTTTAAATGAAGTGGTTGTAAAGGGACAAATCCTTTTTACAGGGTCATCGTTGATGGAACAATTTCCGATAAATGAATTGTTAATGTCTGAGAAAATGGATTGTATTATTTACAACCGCGGAGTTGGCGGGTTCACAACAGATGATATGTTAGAAAACATGGATGTTCAGGTGTTTGGCACAGAGCCGTCTAAGATTTTTATTAATATTGGAACAAATGATATTAGTAATCCGTCGATTTCTTTTGAGGAAGCACTTAAACATACCATAACAAATTATGAGAAGATTCTGATGCAAATTAAAGAAAAATTGCCGGAAACACAGGTGTATATGATGGCATATTATCCTGTTAAAGAGGATGCTCCGTTGCCAGAGGGGGAATGGGACAGAACAACGTTTAAAAATCGAAATAATACAAATATACCGATAGCTAATGAAGAAGTCAAAAAACTGGCCGATAAATTGGGCTATACGTATATTGATGTGAATAATGGATTGACAGATGTAAATGGAAATTTAAAAGAGGAGTATACGATAGAAGGCGTACATATGTATGCAAATGCGTATAGATGTGTTTTAGAGAATCTTAAGCAGTATCTATAAGGTATAGAGCCATTTGGGGACGGCAAGCGTGATTGCGAATGTCCTATTTATGTTTAAATGCAAGTTCTAAAAGGATACGCAGTGCGTAGCGAATTGGAACTGTAAATCGGAACTTTTTTGCAGAGATCACAGTAAAGTAAATAAGTGCAGAGAAAGGCGGGAGTCATAGAAATGTGGTAAACGCTCCACTGTGGGTACCCCCACTATAATTAGCCGCTCGTCTGAGCGGCTTTATTTCAGTATTATTTCCTGCATTCTGCAGGGAGTTCAGCTGACCAGGGCAGAAGCTTCTCGCAGAAATCATTGTTCTTAGTGTCACACATTACCCAGTTCTTTTTGCCGATACAGAAACTTCTGATACTTTGTTCTGCGGCATTATTATCTATCGGAATCTCTCCGTCATCCACAAATCTTCTGAGATATTTTTCCTGGTTAATTGAATAACTGCTTCACGAATCAAGGTCATTCTGATAATCAGCGCATTCCAACTTGACTAGACTTACTGAAAGCGGTGTGGAGTTACGATTACGAGAAATGGGGAAGAAGTTAGGTGTAGAAAAGGTACACCCACATAAGGTCAGAAGGACTATGGCCACCAGAGCAATTGAGAAAGGTATGCCGATTGAACAGGTACAGAAAATTCTGGGACATGAGCAAATATATACAACGCTCAGATATGCAATGGTTAATCAAAACAATGTGAAGCTATCGCATTGAAAATATATTTCATAGATTGACTGTAACGCAAAAGACGTTACAATAAAAGAAAGATGGAGGTGTATTCTATGGGAAAAACAGCAACATTAAATATAAGAGTAAATCCAGATGTAAAAGAAAATGCAGAAAGTGTATTGGCACAATTAGGGATACCAATGGCTACTGCTATAGATATGTATTTAAAACAAATATCATTAGTAGGAGGAATTCCCTTTTCTATTGTATTACCCAAAGCAGCTAATTCAGTGAATGCAGATATGATGTCTGTTACACAGATTCATCAAAAGTTAGAAAAAGGATATGCCGATATAGAGAAAGGAAATGTTGAGGATGCAGCTAGTGCGTTTGTGGCATTTAGAGAGAGGCATTAATGAAGCAATATAAGGTAGAGATTACAAAAGAAGCTTTGCAGGATATGGAAGATATATACAATTATATTGCTATAGATTTGCTTGCTCCGGATAATGCAATGGGGCAATATAATCGCATTGCTGATGAAATACTTACATTAGACACTTTCCCGGAACGATTTAGGATTATGGATTCTGAGCCGGAAAAGAGATGGAGTTGCGTAGAATGCTCGTCGATAATTATTCAGTGTTTTACACAATCCGTGACGAAAGGGTAATTGTAACGGATGTGTTATACATGGCATCTGATATAGAAGCACGTTTGAGAGGCGAGCTATAAAAGCACGCGTTTATTTGAAGTTGTAGGAAGGGAGAAATGATGAGCGAGAAAGTAAATGATACAATAGCATTGTTTATAAGTAAACTATCGGAGACTACAGGATATAAGTATTTGAAGAGCAGAAGATCATTAAAGAAAACGATTGGTCAGATTGTATTTGAAGTTTTGTTTTTTTCATCAAAATGGAATGATGATAATAATATTGAGATAAATGTTGATTTTCGGGTTTCATACAAAAAATACGGTGCTGCATCAACAGCATATAGTGTTGTAGCAAGTAAAAGTTTTGAAAATAATAAGGAATATTGGTATGATATTTCAAATGAAAGTAAGTTTGATGAGGTAATGAAATATTTTGAAACAGAACTACAAACAACAGCTGTCGATTTGTCTGATAGATTTGATAAAGATTTCACTGCTGCGTGCCAGTACCTTCTCGAAGAAAAGTTCAAAGAATACAATGTGTTTTTTGATTTCCTTGTAGATGTTCTTGGGGAAGAAAAGGTAATGTATCGAATAAATGAATTTATGGAACAATTAAGCGAATTCGACAAGCAACAAATAGCTGATTATAAAAAGGGTGCTAAGGACAAGACTTGGATGCTAAATAGGTCTAATATGCGTTATGTTGCGGATAATGGATATCTATAAATTCCAGTTTTTGAAACTGAGAAATCGGAATTTGTGAGGGAAAGAAATGAAGAAAAATACTCCAAGCGATGATGAAATAAAGAATTATAGCCATAAGAAGATGACATTGCCATTGATGGAACATGCTTCTGAAGAAATGAAGGAACCTGTATGGAAGCTTGTTAAAAAGTTAGCGTCTTATGCTCGTGTACCGGGCGCTATGTCAGATTTTAAGAAAATGGCGGTGTTCGCTGAGGATGATGCAATTGTCGATGTAGTTCTGGATACATTACAGGATATGAAATATCCTTTTAAAAACACAGATTTTATACCGGATATCATGGGCTATTATTACTCGATTGCATTGATTTCGCAAAGCATGCATAGAAGGGAAGAAACGATTAAGCTGTTCAATGAGCTTGTTGATTATGCAATCAGTATTAAATCTAACAGCGCATTGCCACTTGCGAGAAATATGGATGTTTTGTCAAAGGAATATCCCGATCTGTCAGATTTATTTGAAAAAGCAAAGACTATCTATAGATTTGATGCAATAGATAGTATAAAAGAAAGGGTGCCTATACAGGTCAATAAGCTTTATCACGATTATACAAATGCAGATAAAATAGAAGCAGAATACATTAATGTTGAAAATCCTGAGGATGGTAAGGTTTTTGTCGAAGTGGATGAAAATGGATATGTCGTAAGAATAGTAGAAAAGGGGAAAAACATTTATACAAAGATATTTAAACATTATAGCTATGACATGATTAATTATGCGATAGTCAGAGATGTTTTGTTGAGAAAACACATGGAAGAAATGCGAATCAATGATATTGCGGATGCAAGAGTTGTCGAAGCTACGAGAACGGATCTTAAGAAACTGTATAGTGATATTGAGATATCTGTAAATAATAAGGAGTTTGCATATATATTAGATGGGCATGAAAAATTCAATAATACTGATTTACCGAAGGATGTCCAAGACTTTCTGGAAGAAATATATAATGATGAAGACTTGAAAGATGCATTTTTCGATTGTGATATTGAAATCTATGATGAGGCATGGGTTAAGGATCTTGAGGAGGATGATTCGTGGTTTGAAGATCTTATGGGATCGGGAGAATCCAGTTATAAGAATATTAAACCGTTTGCACGTGACGGCTTAGGTGGATTATGGGTAGTGTTAGATGATGAAATGATCGGATATATCGGTACAGAGGGCGAATGTGGAATCATAGCCCGCAATATAAATGAGTTCATGAATATTGTTGCGGTACAGAGAGGATATATAGATGATTTCTGTAATGCTGATATATTAAAATCTGTGGATGCATTTATAGAGGAATATGAAGAACCTCGTGATTCAGATTATAATAGGGAATTTAATAGATTTATAAAGAAGCATGGTTTTACTAAAGATTTAAAGAAAATATATGAATATATTATAAAAGGAGTCACAATAAAACCGTTTTTCCAAGTTGTCGCTACAGATGATGAATATGAAGATTCCTACTCAATACTTGGAAGCGATGATGGACAAGAAGCATTGGAGTCTCTTATAGAGATGCTTGAATAAGTTTGGGTTATTTCCTGTTTTAGGTGGAAAGTTGTAAAATAACTCGATAACTTCCAGTTTTTGAAACTGAGAAATCGGAATTTGTAAATGAGGTGAATTTATGATGTTACATTCATATCCGTTATTAATATCTATATATAAGGGAGAGGGACGAATGTTAATTGTTCCGCTTATTGACCATATTGCAGGATATTCGATTGATTCAGATTGGTTCATAAATTTATCAGATTTGGACAATGCTGTTTCTGTCGGTGAAGGTGTAAAAAGTGCTATTGATTACATAAGAAACAGTCCTTTATCTTCGCTGACGCCTAATGAGCGAAAAGAAAATGCTGCATGGAAGAAAAATACGAAATATAGAAGCCGAGTAGCTTTTTGGAAAAATAATCATTATGTTCGTGTTAAAATCACTGAAGATAATCAGTATATAATACATTCGATGAAAAAATCACATAAAAGACAATATGCATATGATGAAATCATCAAAGAATTTATACTATTTGCTGATGCAGATGCTGAGGAAATAGGCAAAGCGGTTATTGAGTCTTTTATGGAATCAGAACGATATTACAACATGGGTTAGAGTTTGGTTGTAATAATATATCATACATGATATTGGGAGCTTATGCTGAGCCTATAAGTATAAATTACAGGAGGGTTCAAATGGGATTATTTGATAGATTTAAGAGGACATCAAAGGAAAGTTTATTAGGATATTTGCAAAATAGCATTTCAGATAATTCTAGTCTGGAACACATAGTAAGCGTGTTTGAAGAGATGTGTAATATGCCACTTAAAGAAGATATGATTTTATTTGAAACAGGAACCTATTCTTTTACAGGAAAACCTATGTTTAACTTTTCTTTTGTTAGACAATTTCCTAATGATGAGGAAGAGTATTATCAAATTCACGTGGATGTGTTATATATTCCAACGGAAGAAAATAAAGATTTTCAACGAACTATATGGAATGAGGACATTGAAGAAGATATATTCAGCTATATCAAAAAGACTCCTGAGTTTAATTTCTGTAAAGATAAGGTATTCAGCAAAATAGAAATATATTTGGATGAAACCTAACGTGAAAATCGGAATTTATCAAGCTGCTAATTTTGAAAATTTCTTTGAAAAACTATTGACTCCTACGCAACGTAATAGTTTACGATGTGTTTATCGAGAGGAGGAAATGACAATGATGACAGTGAATGAGGTAAGTAAATTAACAGGAGTGAGTATACGCACTCTGCAGTATTATGATACCATTGGTCTCTTAAAACCTATTGAATATACAGAGTCAGGTTATAGGTTGTATGACGATACATCCTTGGAAAGGCTGCAACAAATTTTACTGTTTAAAGAATTGAAATTTCCGCTTAAGGAGATTAAAAAGATAATTGATGCCCCTAACTTTGACAGGAACAAAGCATTAGAGCAGCAGATTGAATTGCTAACTATGAAAAAAGAGCATCTTGAAAATCTTATTAGTTTCGCTCGAGGAATAAAAGGAATAGGAGTGAAATATATGGATTTTAAAGTATTTGATACAACAAAGATTGATGAGTATTCTAAACGAGCAAAAGAACAATGGGGACAAACCTCTGAGTATAAGGAGTTTGAAGAGAAAACAAAGAACTGGACGAAAGACGATGAAGCTACTGTTGCAAATGAGTTTATGCAATTATTTGTTGAATTCGGACAAATGAAAGAAATGGATCCAGAAGATGAACAGGTGCAGTTGCAGGTAAGGAAACTTCAGGATTACATTACAGATCATTTTTATATATGTTCTGATAAGATTTTATGCGGTCTTGGAAGAATGTATGACGGTGGAGGAGAACTTACGGAAAATATTGATGATGTTGGAGGAGTTGGCACAGCAGAGTTTGCAAGTAAAGCTATTGATATATTTTATATGAGCAGAAGGTAACTTCCAGTTTGGAGAATTGAAAAAAATGGAATTTACCTATTAAGACATATAAACTGTTGACAATAAAGCTCCTATATAGTATGTTTTTAATAAACTACTATATAGGAGCTTTTGCATGGAAATGAATGGAGGATTTCTTGTCACCAAAATAAAACAGCTTGGAGACCGGATTTTCGAGAAGATTCTCAGTGAAAAGAATATTGATGCATTTAATGGAGCTCAGGGGCGTATTCTTTATGTGCTGTGGCAGGAGGATGGTATCTCAATCAGGTCACTCTCGACTAAATGCGGATTAGCGATAACATCTCTTACTACGATGTTGGAAAGAATGGAAAATCAAGGGCTGATAAGCCGTGTTCAGTCTGAAACGGACAAAAGGAAAACACTCCTGTTTCTGACTGAGAAAGCACATGCCTTGAAGGGCGAGTACGATTCTGTATCTGATGAGATGGGCAGTATTTACTACAAAGGTTTTTCAGAGGAAGAAATTACCCAGTTTGAGGAATGCCTAGACCGCATCAGAAAGAATCTTGAGGAGTGGCAGAAGTCATGAGTATTTGTATCAAAGATCAGATTCAGAACATGAATATCGTCATTGGCTGCACAGTGGGGTGTACATATTGCTATGCCCGCAACAACGTGAAACGCTGGCATATGATTGATGACTTCTCTGACCCTGAATTCTTTCCGGGTAAGCTCAAGATGATGGAAAAGAAACGTCCGAAGAACTTTCTTCTTACCGGGATGAGCGATCTCTCCGGATGGAAGCCGGAATGGAGAGACGAGGTATTTGCAAAGATCTGTGAAAACCCACAGCATCAGTTCCTGTTCCTTACCAAGCGACCTGATTTGCTGGATTTTGATACCGATCTGGAAAACGCATGGTTTGGCGTTACGGTGACGAGGAAAGCAGAACTGTGGCGTATCGACGCCCTTCGGAAAAATGTCAGAGCAAAACATTACCATGTTACCTTTGAGCCGTTATTCGACGATCCCGGCACAGTTGACCTTTCCGGAATCAATTGGATCGTTGTCGGCACCATGACCGGAGCTCAGAGCAGGAAGATTCATACGGAGCCGGAATGGGCATGGTCTCTGGCGGACCAGGCACATAAGCTCGGCATTCCGGTGTTTATGAAGGAAGACCTTGTCCCTATCATAGGGGATGAAATTATGATTCAGGAAATGCCGGAAGAATTTAATAAAGTGTTAGAGGAACAGAAATCATGGAAGAAGTAATAAATGGAATCCTCATTCGTGAGGTGGAAACAAAGAACATCATGACTAAGTCTAGTCTGCCGGTAGGCGGTTACTCGGTCAATCCCTATGTAGGCTGTACACATGCCTGCAAGTATTGCTATGCTTCTTTTATGAAGCGCTTTACCGGGCACAAGGAGGAATGGGGCACTTTCCTTGATGTGAAGCATTGGCCGGAAATTAAAAATCCGAAGAAATATGCCGGACAGCGGGTGGTCATCGGTTCTGTGACAGATGGCTACAATCCACAGGAGGAGCAATTCGGGAATACCAGAAAACTTCTGGAGCAGCTGATCGGCAGTGACGCAGATATTCTGATCTGCACAAAGTCGGATCTTGTGGTACGGGATATTGATCTGCTGAAGAAGCTTGGACGTGTAACCGTTTCATGGTCGATCAACACACTAGATGAAAATTTCAAGAACGATATGGACTTTGCTTCGAGCATTGAGCGCCGTATCGCTGCTATGAAGCAGGTGTATGAAGCAGGTATCCGTACAGTTTGTTTCGTATCCCCGGTATTCCCTGGTATCACGGATTTTGAAGCAATCTTTGAGCGGGTAAAGGATCAGTGCGATCTGTTCTGGCTCGAAAATCTCAATCTTCGAGGCGGTTTCAAAAAGACAATTATGGATTATATCGCCGAAAAATATCCTGATCTTGTACCACTTTACGACGAGATCTATAACAAGCATAACCGCAGCTACTTTGAAGCACTTGAAGTAAAAGCTGAGAAAATGGCTAAGAAGTATGATTGTGCCTTTGTGGATAATGAAATGCCTTATGGCAGAGTCCCGCAGGGACATCCGGTGATCGTAGATTATTTCTATCATGAGGAAATCCGTGGGACAGAGAATACCGGAAAAAGAAATCGTTAATCTAAACGAAAATTAAACTGATGATGGTGGAGAGATTTATTTATCGCAATTTGAAATCGAGAAGTTCTTGTTTGAAAAATTGAGAAATCGTAAAATTGAAAAAAAAAGGAATGCACAGTTCTTAGCTTATCGGGAACTGTGCATTTTTGTAAATAAATACTTTTAATTAGCCTATTACGGCATCCTCTGCTGTAAAATGTTTCAGAGAATTTTCTTTTACCTGAATGCAGATATAAGTAATTCCGGAAATATCGGATGCAAAAAACTGACGCTTTGCAGCAGGTGCGATTTTTATCCAGTCTCCAGTTGAAAGGCTGATTTCTTCTCCATCAATTATGGCCTTGCCGTTACCTGAAAGAATTCCATAGATTTCTTCATTTTCTTTATGAGAATGAACAAATGGGACATTTGCTCCTGCAGGTAGTTCGTTTAAACTGATTTCTGCACCTGTTAAAGACAACTTTTCATGCAGCTCAATTCGGTTTTCCTTTCCAATAGTTGTTTTTGTGTAATTTGCCATAATAACCTCCATAGTTAATTTGTAGTTTCTGGTTGCTTGGTATTAGTATAGTGTGAGACACATACAAAAACAAGTACGCACCTTTTTGTAACTGTGCACTCAAAAATGAATGTGTTACAATAGACTCGGAGGTGAGAATTATGCGAGCAAAAGAAGAATTACCGGAATGCCCAGTTGCAACAGCAGTATCTCTCATCGGAGGAAAATGGAAATTGCTGATTTTGCGTAACTTGAAAGAGCGTCCATGGAGATTCAATGAGCTACTACGAAGTATAGATGGTATTTCACAAAAGGTTTTGACAGATAGTTTAAGACAAATGATGAGTGATGGGCTGGCATATCGCCACGATTACCATGAGCAGCCACCGAGAGTTGAATACGGCTTAACGGAACTCGGAACAAAAATGCTTCCAATTGTTAATTCACTTGCTGACTTTGGTAACTACTATAAATCAATTATTGAACAAAATTAAGGACGTTAGTATTTGAAAAACTCGAACAATTCCAGTTTTTGAAACTGAGAAATCGGAATTTAGGGAGGTACAAGAATGATAAATTTAGTGGCACTTCCGTGCCTCTGTGTAGATGTTTTTGATGGAACAGATGAATTGCGTGCAGGTGGTGAAGCCCTTAATTTTGCAGTTCATGCATCAAAATTTGAGGAGTTTAATGTTTCAATATTGGGTGCGGTTGGACAGGATTCCTACGCAAAATTTATTATGGATTCTGTTTCTGATAAGAGAATAGATGTAAGCCATGTAAGAGTTGAAGAGGATAAAGTAACTGCAAATAATCGTACATATCTTACGGCTGACGGTGACAGATATTACAAAGATGATTCATGGACGGGTGATATTGTTGATAAAATGATATTGAATCAAGACGAATTGGACTTTATAAAAAAATCAGAGGTTGTATTTATACATTTCTGGGCAGGCTGTTTTGAACAAATTATAGATTTAAAAAAGAATAATAACTTCAGATTGGCTGTGGATTTTGTAGAATATCGTAATTTTAAGGAGATGGAGAAATATGCACCATATATAGATTATTTCCTGATTAGTGGAGAGGAATCAATTCTTCCGATATTTGAAGCATTTTCCAAGAAGTATAAAGGACTATTTAATGCATCTTTAGCTGATAAAGGAAGTGTTACATATTATAATGGTGAAAAGTATTTTGTCCCGGCTGATGAAGCTTTAGAAATAGTTGATACTACTGGTTGCGGAGATAGCTACCATGCAGGCTTTGTGTGTTCTCATATGTTAATTGGTGATATTTACGAGGCTATGAGAGTTGGTACAGAATTTGCAACAGAGACATTGTCTCATTATGGTGGCTTTTAATTCGATTTGTAAGGAGAAACAATATGACAGGGTTTATTATATGGTCACTTTTCGGAGTGTTTATAATTGGATTATGAATAAAAGATATGTTTTCTAAGAATTCGGTTGTGAAGAAAAGTAAATAAACTTCAGTTTTTGAAACTGAGAAATCGGGATTTATAAAGGAGAATATTGATGAAACTATTTTTATGTTCGCACTTTTCAAGTGTAGGAAGTCTGATAAAGGAAGAAATTGAAAATAAGAAAGTCGCATTTATTCCAACAGCTTCGTTGCGTGAAGGCTACACCGGTTATGTCGGCTCGGCTCGAAAATTATTCAAAAAGTTGGGAGCAATCGTAACTGAAATTGATATTTCAACGGAGGCTTATTCAACGATACAGTCTGTTTTTGAAGATGCAGATGTGATATATTTTACCGGCGGAAATTCTTTCTTTCTTATGGACCAACTCCGTAAAACAAGAACTGATGGGTTGCTAAAAAAGGAATTGGCAAATGGAAAATTGATGATCGGCGAGTCGGCAGGCGCAATTATATGCGCTCCAAGCATCCAATATATCGAGCAAATGGATGAAAAGCCGGAGGACTACTCACAAGAAGATGATGCAGGGCTTGATTTGATTGATTTCTATGTTCTTCCGCATTATCTTACAGCACCATTTAAGAAAGTTACCGAGAAAATAATGACTGAGTTTTCGGATTTGAATCTATGCCCTATTAACAACCATCAGGGAATTGTAATTGATGGTGAAGGTTCAAAGGTTATTTGCAAAGACTAATTTGAAAAATCCTTTTTTGAAACTGGAAAATCGGAATTTTCTTGATGATGGAGGATGCGTATGGAACATAAGGGCACAATTAGAATAGAAACAGATAGATTAGTTCTTAAACGACATGTATTAGATGATGCAGAAATCATGTTTAAAAACTGGGTAACAGAAAAAGATGTAACAAAGTTTTTAAGTTGGCAACCGCATAAAAATGTCGACGAGACAAAGCAATTACTAATTGATTGGATAGAATCGTATGATAAGCAGGATTTCTATTTTTGGACAATTGAGTTAAAAGATTCGCATGAACTGGTTGGAGATATATCAGTAGTAAGTCTCGATGAGGCAACAGAAAGTGTGGAGCTCGGGTATGGTATTGGAAGCAGATGGTGGGGAAAAGGTATAACTGCAGAAGCAGGAAGGGCATTGGTAAAATTCTTTTTTGAAGAAGTAAAAGTCAAACGTGTATATGCAAAGCATGCTGCAGGTAATCCAAACTCAGGAAGTGTAATGCAGAAAATGGGAATGAAAAAAGAAGGAATAATTAGGCAGTCGGGAACCTGTAATCAAGGTATTGTGGATGTAGTTTATTATTCCATACTTAGAAATGAGTATTTTAGTAATGATAATTGATGAAAAAATCTAATTTAGCGACACACTCGAAAATTTCAGTTTTTGAAACTGAGGAATCGGGATTTAAGGAGGTCTTGTATGAAGAAAATCGTATGTACAATGCTATGTATTATGTTTTTATTTGGTTTGAGTGCTTGTGGTGGAGATGTCAGTGAAGAGAAAACTCATAATGTTGAATCTGAGAGCTATTCAGAAGAGGATATTAAAGCCGCTATTGACACAATAAAAAAGGAGTTTAAGAGTGACTGGAAAGGATGCACTCTCACAGAAATTTACTATGCCGGAGATGACTGCACGAAAGATCATAAAGATTGGGCAGACAGAAACAATGCAGATGAAGTCATTGTTTTATTATCTTCATTCGATGTTGATTCATCTGGTGGAAACGGGTCTTTGAATCCAAATAGTACATACAGTGATTGGAAGTGGATTTTAGTTAGAACAGATGGCGGAAAGTGGCAGCATGTTGACCATGGATATTAAGTCAAATTCCAGTTTGTAGAATCAAGAAAATCGGAATTTGTTAAATTGGAAAATTAGAATTTAGAGGATGTGAATGAGCAGCATGAAGAAAACAAAAGAAGGAGTTAATTTGAAGAAAAAGAAATTCCTTAGACTGAAGAATACAGGTAGTATCCTTGTGCTTATGGGGCTTTTGATAATTTTTGTAATAGCACTGTACACATTTATCCTGCAAAGTTCTTACACTAAGACTGCCCTTGAAACAGAAATTGCGCGCGATACAGCGAGTGCAGATGCAGTACACAAACTTGTGGATGGAAGAATCGGCAAAGAAGATTTTGATCAAATCAAAGATAAATCTGATGAAAAGAAGCAAATATATAAGGATATTTCTTCATATTTCAATGAAATCAGAACACTGAATTCTACTCGATATATTTACACCGCTACAAAAAATGAAGAAGGAAAACTCGTTTATGTGGTAGATGGTTTGGATTCGGATGCGGATGATGTAAGACACCCTGGAGATTATATTGAGGAAGAAATGGTTCCGTATATTGATAGGGCTATTTCTGGGGAGAATGTGTACTCTCAGGATATCATTGATACAACATGGGGACCGATTTTTACGGCTTGCTATCCTGTAAGAGCAAATCATGATGGGACAGGAGAAATCATTGGCGCATTTTGCATTGAAATGGATATGCAATCAGCTTATGGAATGGTTGAAGAGACGAATCATATTTCCATCATCTGCGGTTTAGTCGCAGGAGCTGTATTGCTTTTAATTTGTCTATATACCTATTATGTTTACCAGAAAAGCAAGGCAGAAGAGCAAAAACAAAAACAATTATTAATGAACGCCGCTGAGAAAGCAGATGCTGCCAACAAAGCAAAATCTGCGTTTTTGCTTAATATTAGCCATGACATCAGAACGCCGATGAATGCCATTATTGGATTTACAAACATTGCGCTTCACCAGAACACGGTTTCAGATATTCATGATAGCTTGGAGAAAGTTCAAAAAAGTTCGAATCATCTTCTCTCTTTGTTGAATGACGTTTTGGATTTCAGTCGCATTGAAAGCGGAAAAGATATCATTTCGCCTGAGCCAGTGGACATTACTCAATTGACAGATAACGTCCAGGCGATTATGAATGGACTTCTTTATAACCGAGATCTTAAGTTCGAAGTACATCGAGAAAGACCAAAGAACCCATATGTCCTTGCGGATGTTACGCGTATTCGAGAAGTTTTGGTGAATCTTCTTGGCAATGCTGTGAAATTCACAAAGGACGGTGGAAAGATTACTTTGGATATCAGCAGTTACCCCGGAACGGATGAGAAACATATCATAATTCGTTATGTTGTTCAAGATAATGGTATTGGCATGAGTGAAGAGTTCCAGAAAGAATTATTCAAGCCGTTTTCACAAGAAGATGATGCTAATGCCAGAACCCAATATAAGGGAACCGGTCTTGGCATGGCCATCACAAAAAAACATATAGATATGATGGGCGGTTCAATTGCTGTTGAGAGCAAAAAAGGTGTAGGTACTACATTCACTGTGGAGATTCCACTGGAGTTGACAGAACAAGTTATTCAATCAAAACAAAAACAACCTCCACATAGAGATTTGACGGGTATTCATGTTCTTATGGCTGAGGATAATGATCTAAATGCTGAACTTGCTACGATAATACTGGAAGATGCTGATATGACCGTAACACGCGCATCAGACGGAAAAGAAGTTGTGGAATTGTTTAAAAATCATCCACGAGACACATACGATCTTATTTTGATGGATATTATGATGCCAAACATGGATGGATACCAAGCAACAAAAGCCATTCGAGCCTTGGGTATAGAGCGGTCCGATGCAGTTACGATTCCAATTATAGCTTTGTCTGCAAATGCTTTTGTAGATGATATTCAGGAATCCCTGGATTCAGGCATGAATGACCATATTTCCAAGCCGATTAACATGGAGGAATTAATCGATACTATCACTAAATACATTAAACACGATTAGGAAAACAAAGAAGTTAATTCTGATGAAAAGTTTGCACTGGTCTTGTCGGATGCGAAAGCGCAAGTTTCCTATGATTATGATACAGGTCGCATCACCACATTTCTTATCAGCACCCAGCACCAGGAGGACACCTCTGTTATGGATATTCGCCCGCTGGTGGAAGCTGTCATGGAAACCGCCGGGAAGATCAAGAACGACAATATGTCCGATCAGGATTTCTACAACTTCAAGTTTTTGAAACTGAGAAATCGGAATTGACCGAATAAGTTAATCGTGCCATATGGCTTGATTATAAATACATAGATCAAGTTGTTTGGAATATAGATGATATGAAAAAAACACCCCATGGGGAAAGAATGTAGCTGCCTCAATTACTGATCTGTCATATTATTTTGTCACAAGTGACGGAGAGGATTTTTGACAGTACTGCTCACTTTCTCCGTGGGCATGGTAAAGATCAATGACTGTTTCGTCTGGCAGGGAAGTGTTTGTCCAGTATGTGCCCAGTTCTATATCGGGTACGATAAAATACTGCCCATATCGGTCAATGGTTCTTTCCGTGATCTCATAGATTGTGCGTATTCCGACAGTTTTCTCCTCGTTATCAGAAAGGGAATATGTCACATTCCGGAAGGTCTGTCCGATATAAACAGTTTTCCCATCACGTGGATGCTGGATATTCTGGCAGCATTCCCTGACGGATTCCAGCCATTCTTCTTTACTTTCCTGTCTGGGATTCCGTTTTATGATGAAAGACACATTGTTGTATTTATAGCTTTCTTCCATAAAGATGCCTATGTTTTCAGATGCATCGTTGCCGGAATCCAGCCGGATGAGCAGTGGTTTTTCCGTCAGCTGTCTGCACAGTTCAATGGTCTCTCTCAGGAAATCAGGAGTTTCTTTCTGGCAGTGCTGTTTCCCAATCCGCAGTTCAAGATTGACGAGGTATCCTTCTGTGCCGATATATGCCATAATTGGTGCATATCCGTCAAAACCCTTGTAGGTACGGGATACGCCTTCCTTATTGGATTTCGAATTGTCAAAGGGGGTTACATCAATATCGACAGGAACAAAGCCGTTATCCAGGGCTGTCGGCTCTATGTGTATTTCACGCAGCATGTCGACATTTGCCTGCTGGATGTCTTTGCGCAGGGAATCCCCGATCATGTCAAAACGCTGACGGAGTGTTTCGGCGGAAGGAATCGCATAGGAGATGCCTAATGCGTATTTGTAGTAGTCAGGGTCATCTATCATTTCACGGACAGCCTCATACTGGGGTTTTCCCTGACAGAGCATACCAATATAGGTGAGGAGCACGTCTCCATTTTTTATCTGTTTCTGCAGATAATCTTTTGAAATTGGAGCACGGTTGATTTTTTTAACAAAACTGCTTTTTCCAAGTATTTGCCCTACGAATACCAGACCACTGGGAGTAATGAGCCGCTCATCGCTGAATTCAATGTGTATTTTCTTCATTGCACTGCCTCCGCCTATCTTTTGATACTTTCATTATACAGGATAATGCATGATGATACAGTAAAAAAACAAAATTTTGTTTAACCTAGTGGGTGAAATAAAATGTATTGCGAAAATCAGTTTCCAGCAGGTATTATTGCTGAAAAAAAGGGATGTAACACTATGGTAAGTTTCACGGAATAAGGTGGATTTTCATTGACGCATATAACACCTTACAATATAATAAAAGCAAATATATAGCTTATAAAGGAGGTTCCTTAATGACGAAAAAAATAACCGCAATATTCTTGGCATTGTGCATGGCAATCTCCGTTTTGCCGATGACCATTCAGGCGGCATCAAAGCCCGATATTAAAGTTGGCGACTATGTTAAAATGGGCGCGTATAACAATGCCTCAATTCTTTGGCGATGTGTAAGCATTGACAATAACGGACCGCTTATGCTTGCAGACAAAATTGTTGACACCCTTGCATATGATGCCAAAACAAATGACAACAGCAATTCAAAATCACACAGCAGAAGCTATAAGCGTGATGATTACGGTTCTAACTATTGGAAAGACAGCAATATGCGTTCTTGGTTAAATTCGACCGCAGCTGAAGGCAAAGTCGATTGGCTTTGCGGCAACCCTCCGAAAGACGGATATGTAAGCGGTGTGGGAGCGTACAACGAAAAAGCGGGTTTTCTCAACGCTTTTTCAAAATCTGAAATTGCGGCAATGAAAACCGTTACCCAGCGTTCTCTCGTTTCTCATCCCGAATACAACAAGGGCATAGTTGATGGAGACGCAAATTCGGATTTGTTATACTACACCGATATTTCGGAAGCGGTGGCAAACTACGACAGTTCATATTTTGAAACTACAACCGAAAAGGTTTTTCTTCTTGATGTAAAGCAGGCTAATGCCGTGTGGAAAAATCTCAAAGGTTATTATGTTGCGTATAATAATGACGGTATGGCTTGGCCTTATTGGCTTCGCACTCCTGTTACCGATTGCAATCACGATATGCGTTATATCAGTTCATCGGGTCAGGTCGGTCGTTATGCTCCGTGGTATTCCGATTTGGGCGTAAGACCTGCATTTTATCTCGATTCCGAATATTTTGTTACAACTTCCGGCAGCGGCTCACAAAGCAGTCCTTATATCGGCTCTGCTCCAAATAAGCAAGAGGATGATTATACAATTTCGGAACCTGCCGAGGACGCAAATCCCGATTGGAATGTCAGCACCGAGCAAAGCATTCAGCTCACCCTCGGCCCGTGGTATTCAAATGACGGAAAATATTCTAATCCTACCATCCCTGTTTATACCATCCAAAAAACACGCAGCGACACGGAAAATATGGTTGTTGTCGTTTGCGGCGAGGGATACACAAAAAGTCAGCAGGGCAAATTCATCAATGATGTCAAACGACTTTGGCAGGACGCTATGAAATATGAACCGTATCGCAGTTATGCCGACAGATTCAATGTTTACGCTCTTTGCACAGCTTCCGAATCGACTTTTGACAATGGTGGAAGCACCTTCTTTGATGTTATAGTCGACAAATATAATTCGCCTGTTATTTCTAATAATCTCCACGGAAGTCAGTGGAAAAATCATATTTTTGAGAGATGTATCGGTCCTGAATTTATCGAGAAAATTCACGATGCTCATATCAAAAAAAAGTGTGATCCAAACACAATTCCGTCCGGTTCGGAATATGAGCCTTATTATTATGTTCACGATTATATTGCTCAGTTCGCTATGGTTGTAAACACAAAATCAGATTTCGGCGGTGCTTATAATAACCGTGAATACGGCTTCCATTATTTCATTTCGCCATCAGACAGTTATCGTGCGTCAAAAACTTTTGCACACGAGTTTGGACACGGTTTGCTCGGTCTCGGTGATGAATACAGTAACGGATATTTGCTTGACGATAAGGAACTTAAATCACTCAATCTTTCCTCGGTTGAAGACCCGGAAAAGATAAAATGGCGACAGCTTTTAGGTTTTAGAAACACATATACCTGCCGCAATGCTTACGGCTCAAAAATGCTTGTTTCAAGTTATGAGTGCATAATGAGAGACACAAACTATCAATTCTGTGAGGTTTGCCGTTTGCAGGGCTTCAAGCGAATGTCTCAGCTTGTTAAGGATGTAGACCTTTATGTTGCAACTCCCGAGGTTAAGGAATATACGGGCGCTTATTCAAAGCCGTCTGATTTTACCGACCTTGAAACAAGTTCATATTATAATTACACATATAATCGCAATGACCGACTTTTGAGCGGCAACAGCAAAAGCAGATTTAATACTAATATGAACGGTAAAAAAATCGAGCTTAGAACTGTTATTCAAAACATTTCAGATAAAAATGCACGACAATTAAAATTCAAAATGTGGATTAAGCACTCCGACGGAAGCGTTGCGACCGATTCATCGGGGAATCCGCTTCAAACAGTACAAACCTTTGACATTCCTGTTTGGAATGATAAGGCAAATTTCTGGCCGCTCGGTGCTTTGGATCACATCAAAAGCGACTTTAATTCAGGCTTAAAGAGTTGCTCGCTTATTTATCAAATTCCGTCTGATGCACAGCTTAAGAGCGGCGATACCGTGGCATTTCAGGTGCTCGATGAAAACGGAAATGTGCTTGCAGACGACAATACGGAAACACAGCGCTACACAACCGTTTCAATTCAGTATAAATTTGAGGACGGCTCTGAAATTCCAAACACTGCCGGCGGAACATTTACCGTGCCATACGGCACAAAGCTTGATTTAACACCGGCAAAAACACTTTATGATTATGAATTTATAAAGGTTGACGGCTTGAATAAGCCTATTGTTTCGGACGGAACGGTTGTTACATATTATTACAAAAATAAAAACGAAGAACACACTCACAATCTGACTTTGGTTGCTGCGAAAGCTGCCACCTGCACAGATGGCGGTAAGGAAGCATACTACAAGTGCGAAGGTTGTGGCAAGTTCTATGAAGATGTACTCGGTACAAAGGAAATAACCGACCTTGCATCTTGGGGCAATATTGCTAAGATTGCCCACACCACAAAGCAAACCGTAACAAAGGCAACCCCAACAGCAAACGGCAAGATAGTAAATTACTGTTCGGTATGTAAGAAAACTCTTTCAACGACAGTAATTCCAAAGGCATCAAGCATAAAGCTTAAAGCAACATCATTAACATATAACGGAAAGGTTAGAACACCTAAGGTTATTGTTAAGGACAGAACAGGAAAGACACTTGTTAAGAATACTGACTATACTGTGTCTTATGCAAAAGGCAGAAAGTATGTTGGCAAGTACGCAGTAAAGATTACCTTTAAGGGTAAATACAGCGGAACAAAGACGCTTTATTTCACAATCAAGCCAAAGGCAACAAGTATTTCCTCACTTAAAGCAGGTTCAAAGAAGTTTACAGTAAAGTGGAAGAAGCAGGCTACACAGACAACAGGCTATCAGGTACAGTACAGTGCCTCAAGTAAATTCAGCAAGGCTAAGACCGTAACAGTAGGCAAGAATACAACAGTATCAAAGAAAATTTCAAAGCTTTCGGGCAAGAAAAAGTATTATGTAAGAGTTCGCACCTATAAGACAGTTAAGATTAACGGCAAATCCATAAGGATTTATTCAGGCTGGTCAAAAGCTAAGACTGTTACAACAAAGAAATAAAAACTATACCGTAACCTTTGATTCTGCCGGTGGCTCTGCAGTAACGACTCAGACTATCGAAGAAGGTCAGAAGGCAACCAAACCTGCCGCTCCTACCAAGTCTGACGATACCACCAAGCCTTCGGATGATGTTCAGAATCCGCAGACCGGCGACAACAGTATGAGTGGCTGTGGATCGCTCTGCTGTTCGTCAGCGGCTTCGGAGTTGTGACAACTACTGTTTATACTAAATTAGACGAAGCAATTTCTGATGCTGTTAAAACTGGGAAAATCACTCAAGAAGAAGCGAACGCAGCTTACAAATAAATATACGAGGCTTGTCTTAAAAAAGACGAGCTCAAAATGACAATGAAACTGTCACTCTCTGGAGACACTAGGAGTGACAGTATAATCATCATAAATAAAATGAATCTTCGGCATCAACCCACATCTGCATAGTTCCATCAAGGTATAGTCTTGCATATTCAAGTGGTTCATCAATAGCAAGTGCATTTAATGCACAATCTAATCTGGGTGTTGTTTTTAAATTCTTTTCTGCTTCCCAGCAGTCAATGCGGAGCATATAGCCAGCAGAAGTATAAACATCAATGCTGTTGCGTTGTGGATTGTATTCTGCAAATATTGTTCTCATCGTATCAAATCTCCTTATCATTCAATCAATCATTTGTTACAAAAATCAGAAGCATTTCAATCAGTTCACCATGTCGTTTTTATTTTGTGTTATACTGTTTTAGAGGATTTTCTTTTCCTTGTATTTTCCCTTATCAGGGTTCATAAATCCATATGGGAAGATATAACATAAGGGAAAGTCTAAGGGAAAGATCACCTGCGACAAACTTAGTGTTTTCAAGGGATTCAGAGATATTTGATAATAAAATATAACAATTATTAAATCCCTTGGAATACATGAAATCTCAATTCCAGTTTGTCAGAATGAAAAATCAAGTGTAGAAGGACACATGACAGGTGGGATTTGGAATGATTCAGACAAAGAAAAAGATGAATTATGTCCGACCGTTTGAACAGGTATTACAGGAAGAATCTCATCCTGCGAATCAGACAGCATATATTGATATTATCAGGGTACCGGAGAAACTGGCGGAAAATAAATATGAAGGATAACTTCAAGTTTGATGGACTATACTCGGCGTAGATATCAGAATGAGAGCGAGGGAAAATGCATGGATATGTTACAGTTGATGAAGGAGAGGCACAGTGTGCGGCAATATAAAGATAAGCCAATCGAGCAGGAGAAACGTGCGGAGATCGACAGGCTTATCTCTGAGATAAATTTTGAGAGCGGACTGAGTATGCAGGCGGTCTACGATGAGCCGAACTGTTTTGATTCGTTTATGGCGCATTACGGCAAATTCACAAATGTTTCTAATTATATAGCTATAGTTGGCGCGAAGAACGACCAGGAAAAGGCCGGCTACTACGGTGAAAAGCTGGTGCTTGGATGTCAGGAACTTGGAATTGCCAAATACCACTTTGAGGCTGGGAGTGGACACAAAATCTTCACAAAATAATTAGCACTCACCTCTTGACGGTGCTAACAATCAGATGTATAACATAGTCAAAGATAAGGAAAGGGATTAGAAAGAAGAGAAAGAATCCCGAAAGTTTATCTTGATAATTATTTTGAAAGTAACAGTAAACAAAAAGTCTAAGTGCCTTGGGGTTTCATAAGAAACCACAATTTCCGACACTTGTTTGAGATTGAAAGGAGAAATGACTTATGTTACCTAGTATTTTTGGAGAAGATTTATTTGATGATTGGATGAATGACTATTTCCCATTTGGAAGGGATTTTGACAAGGAGTTTAGTAAAGCGTTAGCACCTACCGAGCGTGCGCTGTATGGTAAGCATGCAAAGAACATGATGAAGACCGATGTCCGTGAGACTGATGATTCATATGAAGTAGATATGGATCTCCCAGGATTCAAGAAAGATGAAGTAAAGGTTCAGCTTGCTGATGGTTACCTGACAATTGAGGCTGCAAAGGGTCTGGATAAGGATGAGAAGGACAAGAAGAGCGGCAAATATATCAGACGTGAGCGTTATGCCGGCAGCATGAGCAGAAGTTTCTATGTCGGTGAAGGAGTTACTCAGGAAGACATTCATGCAAAGTATGAACATGGCGTACTGAAACTGTCGATTCCTAAGAAGGAAGAGCAGAAGAAAGTAGAGAAGAGTAATTACATCGCAATCGAATAATGTAAGAAATGCGTAATTACTTAATAACAGATGACTAATATTCGTAGAGCCCTCCGTGTATCTGCAAGGTGCAGGTATGCGGGGGGCTCTTTTGCTTGTCTGTTCCAGGGACAATCCTCATGACAAAAGAAACGTCCCCATTAAAGTAAAAAAACGTCCCCATTAAAGTATCAGCCATGAGAACAATATGACAGCCAAAGGCATGGTTATGATACAGAACAAAGTAGTAAATACATTTAAAAGACTGGAGTATGTTGCATCTTTGTTATATATTATCTTTTTCCATTCCAGGTGTGGCTTTTCGGAGAGCATTGTGCTGCAGTGTGTCCAGGATCATAATAAAAAAGTTAATAAGCTTTCCGAGCAAAATTATACTTATCTGCATAGCGATTACCTCTTTTCGTTTCTGTATTATAGTACTATTCCTATAAAAAAACACCCCTGAATGCTGGCTTGTCAAAAATAAAAGAATGCGATAAAATATGTGCAATTTGTAGAGAACTTGTAAATAGCATCCAAAATAAGGAGAGATGACATACTATGAATTCGCGTAAAAACCATAATAAAAAACTTATGTTGCCGATTCTCATTTTTCTGGTTGGCTGTCTGGTTTTGACAGTAGTTTTATACCATTCATACAGATCAAATTATAAACAGGTACGGAATGTCACAGCGCTTAATGCCACAACATATGCAGAACGACTACAGAATGACATGAACCGTGGAGTTGCAATTACAGATACACTTGAAGAGATAGCAATCAGCGCAAATGGGGAAATTGACAATTTTCAAAAAGTTGCCCGGAATCTGATGGCAGATTTTATTCAGAGCATACAGATTGCGCCTGACGGTGTTGTCACAGATATATATCCGGAGGCGGGGAATGAAGCTGGAAAGATAGATTTGATTCATGATGAAAGTCGCGGAGAGATATGCCGTTATGGAAGAGATAAAAATATAGTCACGATGCAGGGCCCTTTTGATTTAAAACAGGGGGGGCAGGGCATTGCGATTAGAAATCCTGTATATCTGGAGGGCGCAGATGGCTCTCCGGTATTTTGGGGATTTACCATAGTAATTATACGTGTTCCGGAGATATTTACAGAATCAATTCAGTCACTCACAAAATTTGGTTATGATTACTCCCTGACAAAGACAGTTTCCCCTTTGTCTGATGATACAGAGATAGTATCATCATCCGGCAATATTATGAAGAATCCGATTACATTTGAGTTTGAATTTTGCGGCTGTCTATTTGATTTTGAGGTAATGCCTGCTGATGGCTGGAGTCATGGGTGGAATGTATTTCCGCAGCTGTTTTTGGGAATATGTGTTATTTTGCTCTTAACTGGATTAACGGTTGTCATCCTTGTGATTGAGAGACATAGAGATATATTAAAAAAAATAGCGATAACAGATCCACTGACCGGACTCTTGAATCGTAAGGGCTTTGACGAACAGCTCAAAAAGGTTATGCAGGGCGATCTTCATATTCATTGTGTGGGTATACAGATGGATATTGATGATTTTAAATTTATAAATGATATGTATGGTCATGTGGTTGGAGATGCCGCACTGAAAAGTCTTGCACAGGACATGCAGAGCTATTTCAATGATAATTCTATTCTTTGCAGAAATGGCGGTGATGAGTTTTCTGTCATTCTGGTTGACACAACAGAGGAAGAGGCAAGAAAGAAAATAGAACACTTTACTCTTCAGCCACGACATATAACGTATAATGGTGAGGAGCATCCATTTTACATTTCTCTCGGGTATGCAGAATATCCAAAAGATTGTGAAGATGTTTTGAAGCTTATCAGATGTGCGGATATGGCACTTTATGCGGTAAAACTTCATGGAAAGCATAATTGCAGTCGTTATCGAGGTGATTATAAGATACAGCACAGAAGACAGCTTGGGTTTGCACTCCAGGATGTATCAAAGAATCTCCCGGGAGCTTTCCTTATATATATAGCTGATCCTGAAAATGATGATATTTTATTTGCAAATCGTGAACTGATAGAATTGGCTGGATGCAGTGATTTTGATGATTTTCTGGATTACACAGACCGTAGATTCAGAAACCTGATCCATCCAGACGAACGGGATTCTGTTGAGACCAGCATCTGGGAACAGATTGATGCAAAGACCAGTGGAAATAATGACTATGTAAGGTTCCATTTTGCAAAAAAAGATGGAACATATCTTCCTGTTCTTGATCACGGAAGAATAGTGGAAAACCGTTATTATGGAAATGTATTCTACGTTTTGATCATGGACTGCGCTCTGGTTGAATCTTATTATGATAACAAAACAGGTCTGGGAACTGTGCAGGAATAGCGGATTGGCTTTTACAGTAATAGGACACAAATTCTTCATCCAGCCATTTGCAAATATAGTAGGCTGTTATACTCATTTACATTCTCAGGAAAATATGCTAATATTAGGTTAGCGACAACTAACTCAATCTCGATGTTTCGATCAGTGCAGCGTCTGTCAGATAGATCGAGGCGATTTTGCATGGCTGGTGTTAGGAGAGGAGGCAAAATGAATTATCTATTAGAAATAGTTATTTTTAATGTTATCATTTACACAATTTGCGGTATCAATATAGCAAAGAAGGGAAAGCTTGGCATGATACAGGAATACCCCAAGGCGATACAGGATCGATGCAGAGAGCTTGGATTGATTCAGGAAAGCTCCGGGAAACTTAAGAAGAAAGCAACGATAGGAAAACTGGGATTATTTATCGGATACATATTTTTGCAGACTGTATTAGCGTACTATATCGGCGGTGCACGTACTTTCTCTGAAGGATGGTTTCACGGATATATCATGTGGGTAGTTGAGATGTGGTTTGATGCATTGGTGGTGGATTGTCTGTGGTTTTGCCATAGTAAGAAGATGATAATTCCGGGAACTGAGGATTTGGTGGATGCTTACCATGATTATTGGCATCATATTAAATATGCGGTGATAGGAATGTTCAGCCAGGCGGTGATTGCTTTGCCGGTAGGGCTTTTGGTGATGTGGCTGTCTGGGAGGTAAAGACGCAAGAATAAAAGGCTGAGCATTTTCAGCTGCAAACTGGAATTTGATGAAAGGACTTTCCTATCATGGGAAGCCGCTTGCTTATATGCCATTTGTTTACGAACATCCAACGTATTGGAAAAAGGTTGAAGAGGAAACGAAAGGCTCAGGTGATATTGAGCGTTCCACATGCCTGTTCATAGATTCCGAAAAAGATCGGGAACATACGGAAGAAGAAATGATAAAGGTTGAAAATATCAAGGAAAAGTTAATTTTGATTGGCGCAGATGATGATAGCTTCTGGGAGGCTGGCAAATATGTCCGCCGGATGGATCAGCGTTTGCAGCAACATCCGCATGAGTGTGAGGCTACAAGAAAGGACGTAGACAAAAGACATTCGGCGGCGCTGCATGAGTGGATTGCGGTATAATGTTCGTGGTACAAGGTGCTTGCCGGACTACAAAAGGTTGGATTCGTCAGTAACCACTGAGGTTTGACGCATCCGGCTTTTATATTACAGAAATATGGCATCGAATGGATATTCGATTCTGCCGATATAATGTATAATAGAAAGTAACAAATCGGAAGTTATCAAATTGATTGGGAAGTATACAGGAGATAAGGAATGACAATTCATGAATATGGAAAAAGTAATGCAAAGACAGTGGTTCTGGTACATCCATCTGTAGTGATGTGGGATTTTTTTGAATATCTAATTCCTTTATTGGAAAAGGATTGTCATGTAATTATTCCGGCATTACCGGGATATGATGAAAATGATTCACAGCAAAATTTTACCAGCGTGGAAAATATCGCCGGGGAATTGGCAGAGTGGTTAGTAAAAAATAAGATTACCACCATTGATGTTCTATATGGCTGTTCTATGGGAGGTAGTATTGTTTTAAGAATGCTTGCAGATAAGAAAATTACCGTAAATAACACAATATGCGATGGCGGAATCACACCATATCAGATACCATGGTTACTTACTCGATTCATTGCTGTTAAGGATTTTCTGCTGATCTCTATGGGAAAAATAGGCGGGTTTAGCCTTCTGGAAAAGGTGTTTGCAACAGATGAATATAGCAAGGAAGATTTAGAATATATGGCGAAAGTTTTCCGCTTTATCAGTTATAAGACCATCTGGAGAACTTTTGAATCATGCAACAACTACAGGATGCCGGAAGGTACTATAGAATATTCGGGTAAATTAGAATATTGGTACGGTGATAAAGAACGTAAAGAAAGAGCAAAAGATTTAGCATATGTAAAAGAACATTTTCTACATGTAAAGTTTATAGAAATGAAAAATATGGGACACGCCAGTATGGCGACATTATATCCAGAAAACATGGCAGAACGTATTATGAATTTAGCAAAGTAAGGAGTTGCAGCAAATAAAAAGAAGTTGTGTTGTGACAACTTCCAGTTGTGCGCCCCGCTAAGGGTGTGTAGTCAAGCCGGTGGGAAGCCGGTTTATCCAAGGTCTAGCCAATCAGATAATAGCGAGTCTTGGGATGATGTCGGTAACGGCATTTGACAAGCGTAGACAGCAAGAAAGCAGGGTTGAATAGTGATTGAGCTTCGAAACGTTAAATTCAGTCGGTCGATTTCAATCCTTCCTCTATACTCCTGCCTTATAATGTCAGCAATTTCCGCAGGACTTTCCTTACATCCATTTTTTAACCACATTTTTATAATACTTGTAATGGCAGCCCTGAAAAATTCACAATGATATTCTATGTATTTATTTCCAAAATGCTGCTCTGCCAGCTTATGATCAAACTGAACTATTTTATAGTTATCATCAAAGCCAAGTTTAAAATATGTGTTAAAAATAATCTGATTATCTTTTATGTATCTAAACAGCTTTTCAAAATCATTAAAAGAAATTAAAAAAGATTACTATTTAGAACAACTTATAAATTGTGAAGGAAATGGTCTGATTAAAATTGTAACAGGAATAAGAAGATGTGGAAAATCATATTTATTGCGAACGCTGTTTAAAAATCATTTGCTTGAAAATGGAGTGGATGAAAAAAACATCATTGAAATGGCGTTTGATTTATACTACTTTCTTTTAGATGAAGTGCAGTTGCTGGATGAGTTTGTGAGTGTGCTTAACGGTTTAGCGGATAAGAAGAATTGCGACGTGTTCGTAACGGGAAGTAATGCATAGTTTTTATCCAGAGATATAGCTACTGAGTTTGGCGGCAGAGGGGATGAGGTTCATATGTACCCTTTGAGCTTTTCGGAATTTATGAGTTGCTATGATGGAAATAAATATGATGGATGGAACGAATATATTACTTATGGCGGTATTCCGTTGGTGGTATTAGCTGAAACGGATGAGCAAAAAATGAATCTATTGGATAATCTGTTTCAGGAAACATATATCAGTGATATTGTGAAACGAAACAAAATCAGAAACGTTGGAGAAATGGAATCATTGCTAGATGTTTTGGCATCCGCAATTGGCGCGTTGACAAATCCTAACAAACTTCAGAAAACATTTAAAAGCGTAAACAATTCGAAGATTACAGCAACAACGATTACGAAATATATTGAATATTTGGAGGATGCTTTTTTAATTGAAGAGGCGAACAGATATGATATTAAGGGAAAGTTCTATATCGGTACGCCAATGAAGTACTATTTTATGGATATGGGACTTAGAAATTCAAGAATTCATTACAGGCAGCTGGAAGTGACACATTCTATGGAGAATGTCATTTACAATGAATTAAGAATGAGAGTATCTATAAGGGATAGAGCCATTTGCGTTCACATAATCTTCATAAAAAAATTAGCACTCACCTCTTGACAGTGCTAACAACTGGGTGTATAACATAGTCAAAGATAAGGAAAGGGATTAGAAAGAAGAGAAAGAATCCCGAAAGTTTATCTTGATAATTATTTTGAAAGTAACAGTAAACAAAAAGTCTAAGTGCCTTGGGGTTTCATAAGAAACCACAATTTCCGACACTTGTTTGAGATTGAAAGGAGAAATGACTTATGTTACCTAGTATTTTTGGAGAAGATTTATTTGATGATTGGATGAATGACTATTTCCCATTTGGAAGGGATTTTGACAAGGAGTTTAGTAAAGCGTTAGCACCTACCGAGCGTGCGCTGTATGGCAAGCATGCAAAGAACATGATGAAGACTGATGTCCGTGAGACGGACGATTCATATGAAGTAGATATGGATTTGCCTGGATTCAAGAAAGATGAAGTAAAGGTTCAGCTTGCTGATGGTTACCTGACAATTGAGGCTGCAAAGGGTCTGGATAAGGACGAGAAGGACAAGAAGAGCGGCAAGTATATCAGGCGTGAGCGTTATGCCGGCAGCATGAGCAGAAGCTTTTATGTCGGTGAAGGAGTTACCCAGGAAGACATTCATGCAAAGTATGAACATGGCGTACTGAAGCTGTCGATTCCTAAGAAGGAAGAGCAGAAGAAAGTAGAGAAGAGTAATTACATCGCAATCGAATAATGTAAGAACTGCGTATTTACTCAATAACAGATGACTAATATTCGTAGAGCCCTCCGTGTATCTGCAAGGTGCAGGTATGCGGGGGGTTCTTTTGCGTTCTGCTATTAGATGCAAATGAGCATTGTTCCAGTGAAAGTGGAAAATATTATGACTATTTTGGCTGGAATATCTTTAAAAATGTTGAAATGATATTTAATTTATTTGATAATGGTGATAGAGACTGGTGATGGAGGACAATCGGTGAAACGTTATTCAATAAAGGGGGATTTATATGTTCGATTTTCAGCAAATGTATAGAGAAAAGCTGCGTACACCGGAGGCTGCGGTGGAGTGTGTCAAGGATGGAGACTGGGTCGATTACACATCGTCCCTTGGAAAACCTGTACTACTTGACAGGGCACTGGCAAAGCGGAGAGATGAGCTGCACGATGTGAAGATCAGGGGTAATCTGATGGCTGGGCCTATAGAGGTTGCAGAGTGCGATGACAGTCAGGAGCATTTTGTGTATCATAGCTGGCACTGTTCGCAGTACGAGAGAAAGCTGTGCGATGAGGGCAAATGCTATTATATACCGATGGTGTTCCACAATAATGCGGCTTATTATGAGTATTTTCTCCATGTAAATGTGGTCATGGTGTCGGTGGGACCTATGGACAAGCATGGTTATTTTAACTTCTCGGTGAATACCGGTGTGGCTGCCCCTATTGCCAGGAAGGCTGACATAGTGATAGTTGAGGTGAATGAGCATATGCCTAAGATACGCGGCGGATATGACGAATGTATTCACATATCGGATGTGGATATGATCGTAGAGGGAGAGCATGAACCATTTGCTGATGTGAAAACACAGGCACCGCGGGAGGTTGACCGGAAGATAGCGGAGCTGCTTATTCCGTATATTGTGGACGGTTCAACACTGCAGCTCGGTATCGGAGGAATGCCAAATGCGGTGGGTGAGATGCTGGCCCAGTCAGATCTAAAGGATCTTGCCATGCACACGGAGCTCTGTTCGGACGCATATCTGGCCCTGTACAAGGCGGGCAAGCTGACAAATAAATACAAGAACATAGACCGTGGAAAAGGCGTATTTGGCTGCGCCATTGGTTCAAATGAGCTGTATGAGTGGCTGGACGACAATCCTGGGATAGCGGCGTACCCACTTGAATATGTGAACAGACCGTATGTCATATCGCAGATAGATAATATGGTATCAATAAACAGCTGCGTGGCTGTGGATCTGTACGGACAGGTGGCGGCGGAGAGCAGCGGTTCACGCCAGATCAGCGGAACCGGCGGACAGCTTGATTTCCTGATCGGAGCATCTGGCTCCCATGGCGGCAAGGCGTTTATATGCATGAGCTCCACCCACACCGACAGGAACGGAGTGAAACACTCCAGGGTTAAGCCACAGTTCAACGGAGATATCATCACCTCCCCTAGAAGTCAGGTGTATTTCCTTGCGACAGAGTACGGAGTCATCAACCTTGAGGGACGCTCCACATGGGAGAGAGCTGAGGCGCTCATCTCCATAGCTCATCCGGATTTTCGCGATATGCTGATAAAGGAGGCCCAGGAGAGAAAGATTTGGCGGAGGTCGAATAAGAGATGAAAAGATTATTTGACATAGATATAAAGGACTACGAAGCGGGCTACAAGGTATACTGCAGACCATCGGCACGTGGAATCATCCTGCAGGGAGACAAGATAGCCCTTGTCTACAGTGGGCGGGAGCACTATTGCAAATTTCCAGGTGGCGGTATTCAAGGCGGAGAGGACAAAAAGGTAGCTCTTGTCCGTGAGGTCCGTGAGGAGACCGGGCTTGTGGTCATCCCTGATAGCATAAGAGAATTTGGAAGTGTACTCCGCAGACAGAAGAGTGACAAATCGGCTTATACTATATTTGAGCAGGAAAACTTCTATTATATATGTGATGTTGAAGCTGCGAATATAGGACAGGAACTTGATGAATATGAGCGAGAGGCGGGATTTGTGCTAAGAGTCTTGCCAATCGATGAGGCGATATGTGTAAATGACGAGTATCACAGTGAGAATTATTTCGATGAGGTTATGATAAAGAGGGAGCTGCGTGTTCTTCAAATGGTGAAGAAACAGATGAAACTATAGACGCATCTGATTATGTGTAAAATTTTATGTGGGCTGATACTCAGAAACAGGGGAAATGGGGAATTTAAAAGTGGGGCTGCGAATGAAAGGAAAATCTAAAAAACAAAAAAGTAGAAATACGAAAAAGCAAAAATATATAAAATTGGCAATTGCTCTGAGTATAGTGATTGTCATAATATTGTTCTGCAATTTTCAGAACAAACACCTTGAAACCACACATTATACATATGCGGCAGAGCAGCTTGGTGCAGATCTTGAGGGATATCGCATAGTCCAGATATCGGATCTGCACAATGCAAAGTTTGGCAAGAATAACCAGAAACTAGTGGACAGGATAAGAGAATGTGAACCTGATATGATCGTCCTGACCGGAGATCTTGTGGACTCAAATCACACAAATGTAGACCGCGCAGTCCAATTTGTGGATGAAATCGTGAAAATATGTCCGGTATACTATGTCACAGGCAATCATGAATATTGGCTTGAGAAATCTGAATATGACGAGCTTATGGATGGGCTTATAGGTGCCGGGGTGGTTATTCTGGATGATCAGGTTGTGGAGATATCCATGGGTGATGCAAAGTTCAGGCTGGTTGGACTGGACGATAAAAGTCTTGCGGATGGAACACTTGGGACGTTACTGAATAACGCTCAGAATGTGGCGCATGAGGACTCTGAGAAAAAAGAATTCACAGTCGTTCTTGCACATGAGCCACAATACCTCGCAAGGTATGCCGGCACCGGTGTTGATCTCGTGCTTTCCGGACATGCCCACGGCGGACAGTTCAGACTTCCATTTGTCGGCGGGATAGTGGCGCCGGATCAGGGATTTTTTCCAGAATACACAGCGGGGGAATACTATATGGACGGCACAGAGATGATAGTCAGCCGAGGCCTTGGCAACAGTGTGATTCCGGTGAGGCTGTTTAACTATCCAGAGATTGTGTGCGTGGAGCTGGTGGGGAAACATTAGTTATTGTGAGAAAGTTAATGTAGATAAGAAAATGATGTACATAAAAGATCGTGGGAAGATTTTGAGTAGGGATCTTCTCACGACCTTTTAATATATTAGGATTTATTTTTCTCAGACTTCTAGCTATCGCAGCCTTTCATCCACCTCAACCTTGAAAGGAAGCTTGTTCAGAATGTCATGTTCAAGATCAATTCCCGGGTACACTTCTATGAGTTTGAGCCCCTTTTCAGTGAGCTCAAATACGCATCGTTCTGTGACGTATATAACCCTCTGCCTGTTTGCCAGCGCACGTTTTCCTGAGAAACTGATGCTTCTGACATCGTTTACGAACTTAGGAATGCTTCCCTCGTTTTTGATGGTCACGATGCCGTCATTGTCTTCCACGGCAAGCCCCTTCGTATCAAATGTGAGACAGAACACAACGGTTGCTGTCTTGGCGGTGATATTTGCAAATCCGCCTACACCGGCAAATGCGCCAGGACCCTTGTGGGCATTTACATTCCCGAACCTGTCAACCTCGATTCCGCCCATGAAACAGATATCAAGACCGCCATTGTTGTAGAGATCAAACTGGTTTGCCATGTCATAGATGGAGTCCGCGCCGATAACAGCGCCGAACACCTTGCCCGATGCCGGAAATCCTCCTACACCTCCGGATTCTACGGTCAGGGTTATCTTGTCCAGAATACCGTTCTCTCTGGCATACTTGGATACAGTCTCCGGAATTCCAACACCTATGTTGACTATATCGTCCGGTTTCAATTCCAGAGCGGCCCGTCTTCCAATGATCTCTGCGCTTGTATTGACGACATTCTTTGTCTTGGTACGACCGGAAAGCATTTCAGCCCAGTCCTGCCACTGTGAATATGGAATCTCAAAACTTCCTGTCAGGGATTCGTATGATGCGTGTCTTGGCTCCGGCGGTATCTCAACGATAGCGTCAACCAGACATCCCGGAATGATGGTATTGTGAGGTCTTGATGGCCTTGCCACAAGTCTGTCAACCTGCACGATGACCTTTCCGCCATTTGCCTTTACGGCCTGACAGATAGACAGCGCATCTCCTGCGGTAAACAGATCCTCAAATGAGATGTTGCCCTTGCGGTCGGCAGCAGTTCCCTTGATGATAGCCACGTTGATAAGCGGCAGCTTGTAGTAGAGGAATTCCTCACCGTCAAGCTCAACGTATTTTACAAGTGAGTCGTCTTTTGATATGTTGTTGATTCCCGGTCCCTCAAGTCTCGGATCGACAAATATATCCAGCCCGACCTTGGAGAGTGCTCCCGGAAGTCCGCCGGCCTGTGCACGAATTGCGTGTGAGATACAGCCGAGTGGGAGATTGTATGCCTCAAATCTGTCCTCAAGGACAAGCTTCTTGGTGCTGTACATGGCACCGAAATGTCCACAGATGATCTTGTCAACTGCGCCGTCTCTTATGTATCCCTCTGCCGCCTTGTTCTCATCCCACGCACCAAAGCCCGCGCTTGATATAGCTGTGAGGTGCTTCGGCGAACCTGTCCTCTGGTATCTTTTATATAATGCCTCGTGAAGCTCGATTGGAATATCTATGCCGAGAAATGAGTTGAGCGCGATCACATCTCCGTCATTTATAAGCTCCATTGCCTCGTCGGCTGTCATTATCTGGTACATTTGTTCTATCCTTTCGTGTGTATATTAAAATTAGTCAAATTAAGTTAAGATTTTGGGGATGAATTGCAATAAGCTAGTATTCTTTGTATTATTTCAGTATCTTTGTTCTGGCAGAATTCAACAAGCTCGAACAATTCAGGATTCTTGTTTTTGTCAATTACAATCTGGGTTGCATCTGGAGAATCCGAAAGGCCGGTCAAATATTCAACAGATGTGTTAAAACACTGTGCTATAATTTCAAGTGTTTGTACAGATGGAATACGTTCTCCGTATTCATATCTACAGTATCCTATTTTGGAAAGATTAAGTCTTCTTGAGGCCTCGGCCATAGTAATACCCATGCTTTCTCTTACACTTTTTAAGCGTTCTGGAATTAATTGAGCAGACATTTACGTTCCTCCTATGATATTGGCAGTAACCATTGGATAATATATAATGGATTTTATCCAACGGTTACTATACAATAAAAAAATCCTATAATCAATGGAGAAAATAGAAAAAGATGTGTTAAGTTTTTCTATTCAGGAAATTTCACAAGATCGTACAGCTTACCGTATGCTTTGATGTCACGCACGCCGTAAAGCTCCATGCCGAGGTGCATATATTTGTCGCACTTTGACCGGGCATCCGTTTCCAGAATCACAGGAACATGCAGACGATTTCCCTCTGAGAAAGCCATATCCAGCACTTTTCGCATATACCCCTGACCCTGATACTGCTCCCGGACACATACCATGCCGACAAATATAAAAGGTTTCTTTTCTTTTTTCATTTTGTCCTGCAACGATTTGCCGCCGCTTACGATCGCTTTCCACATACGCATCATTTCTCCGATGCTCATGGAATGGAAAAGGGCTTTGATAAGCGCCATCCCCGCCTTGAAATTCGTCTTTTGCCCTGGCAGGGTATAAGCGATATATCCCTCGCCATTATCGCTGGTTGTATAAAGCATGTCTCCTTCGTATGCCATCTTCACGTATCCATAGATATAATCCGCCACGGCATCCTTACTGCGGTAGAATACTCCCATGCCAACTTCGTCCCCATAGTCGTAATATCCAAATGCGTGCCCGATCTCCCTGGCCGCCTCTTCGTTCCACTTTGTTACTTTCATTTGTTTCTCCCTTCGAATTTTTGAGCATCTAGGCAATTGCAAAACACCTATGGAAAGAAAATGCAATGACTTTAGCATATCCAGTGCATATCCCGATTTTGAGTTTTGCAATTGCCTAGATTGAACGTTAATTTATCTAGTGTGTTGATTTTACGGGTTAGCTTGAACTAACTCCATAAAATCATAACATAACGAGAGAAATATGAAAACATAAAAATACGAGACATATAAGATAGAAGCTAATCGACGCTGATTCCTCCAAAGAATTCATCAAATGATATATCATAGATTTCTTTCAGGGCAACCAATTCAGAGATACAATGGTGAGTTCTATTATCAGAATATTGCAGTTAAGGAAGAAGATTTTTGCCCTGTAGATCCAGAAGAAAGAATACCTTTTGAAGAAACAGATACAGATTATAAACAGTTACAGTTAAATATGAATCAGGGAATTAAGGGCATTTAGGGCAAAATAAGCAAAAAGAAATGTTACCGGAGCAGGAGAAATAACAAAGATAGCTGCCAGATGCTTTCCGTCCGGTGTAGCCAGATATGACAATGAGCCAATCTTTCAGAATAATCTTCTTGTTTACAATGGCATGTATTACCAGATCGGAGAGGAACACAAGGAGTTCTGTGCAGAGAAAACGCAGGATGAGGACTATTATGTGCTGACACTGGCGGCTATCGCAAGAGAACTTGATGGGAAAGGAATGAATCGGGCAAAGGTACACATTGCAGCCGGACTTCCGCTTACCTGGGTAGCTACACAGAAAGAAGATTTCCAGAAATATCTTCTCCAGAATGAAAGCGTGGATTTTATATTCCGCAATAAAGAGTATCATGTAGAGTTTGCAGGAGCTGATATTTACCCACAGGGATTTGCAGCAGCCTTTTACCGCTTACAGGATTTCAAAGGGATCAACATGCTGGTGGATATTGGAAACGGAACTATGAACATCATGTATATCAACAATTCCCGTCCATTAGAGAAGAAATGTTTTACAGAGAAATATGGAACGCATCAGTGTGTGCTTGCTGTAAGGGGATCTTTGTTGAAAGAACAGGGAACAGTGGTGGATGATCTGGTGATTGAGCAGGTGATCCGTACTGGGACAGCAGATATTGGTGAGAAATATCTGACAGTCATTCGTAAAGCTGCCGGAGATTATACAAAAGAGATCTTCCATAAGCTGAGAGAACGGGAATATAATCCAGAACTGATGCGTCTGTACGTGGTCGGCGGTGGCGGTTGTATGCTCCAGAATTTTGGAGAATATGATAAGAGCCGGGTGACGATTGTACGGGACATCTGTGCCACAGCGAAAGGTTATGAAGCAATGACCGTAAGGAAAATCCAGAGAAACGGAGGAATGCTTGTATGAGAAAAGAACGGAAAATCATCAATACAAATATCCGTTTAAATCTTTGTGATGAACAGGACAGGCAGGCATGGGAATATTTGCAGACGATGGACAGGGAAAAATATAAATCGTACACTAGAGCAGTTGTAGTTGCTTTGTATTACATCTATCTTTATTTCTTTCTTACACTTCGGACAGTACAGCGGAAACTTTACGAGAATAGTATCGTCATATACTTTTGTTTTTCCTCCGCAAATCGGGCAATAGATCCAAAGAGAGTTTTTCAATTGTCATTCACTCTTTACACCTCCAATAATGGCATAGCTCCGCGTTGATCGTCCGGCTTTTGTCTATTTATAAGTATATTCCAAAAGAGCCAATGGACTACAATTTCTCATAGTTCATCGGCTCTGTGACTGTGTGTCAGGCTCTTTGATAATTAGTTTTTCTTATTGTTCTTCCATATTTTGTATATAACATTGGAAACAGGAAGTAAAACACATATAGCTACAAACCAACCTGGAAAATGTGGCATAATCTCAATCCTCCTTATCTTATACAAGATTGAATATAGCCGTTGCAATGCAGATGGCAGCAACGATAAGTGATACAATAATTCGTAAAATAGAAAAACTATACAATTTTTCCGGATTTTGTGTGTCATAACGCACGGTAACGGTTGTTCCAATCTGTGACGCCATTGGTACTTGTATGCAGTTTTGGGACTGATACGTTCTTCCATTCACTTTATACGAAACGGTCGCCCATTTTGAATTACGAAATTTTGAGTTTTCTGGATTTATTGTTTTGAAAGAAATAATCGTACCGACGGTTTGTGCCGTGTTGTTTCCTTTAAAAAAAAATTGAATACAGTTTATCAATCCAAAACACGATGCTATCACAGCAATGACATAAAGAAAAATAGTATCTCTATCCATAGTCCCACCTTCTTTCTTCATCACGCCAAGTCTGCTTTATCGTAAATCTTTATAGACAAAGATGCCGATAATGCTAAAATCGCAAAACCAATAAGGACAATACCGCCATAAACAAGGTATGGCGAAAACATAGAGAGGAAGTTTAAGTTTAGACTTCCCGCTCTCATAAGCAGTGGCAGAATAAATGGCGAAGCCATAATAATCACCCCCAAGGCAAACTTTGTTTTTTCATATCCAAACTTATACTGTATTGGCAAATAAATACCAATAAAAACAGATACTATAAGAAACATAAATGCAAACAGCTTTATATCTGATGTTCCTAATCCGGGCATAAACAAGGTTTCAAGTTCAAAAACGATACAACAGATTGCATATATAGCTATGCAAAAAATGTATTTTGATGAAACTATTGCTTTCCGTGAAAATGGTGTGGCACATAGTAATGTCACAGCTTTTGGGAATTGATACTCTTTTAGGGAGACATATTGCAACAGCATGAAAATGCCAAAAATGACAGAAAGAATAAATCCAAAAACTCCCGTAAATTCCGGTGTCCGCCAACGCATGACAGGTGGGATAAGTGCAATAACTACAAGCATAATCAGCACATATTTTTTTACAATCAGAAAATCCTTTTTTAGTAGGGCGAACAACATCATTTTTCACCTCCGATATTCCCAAGCATAATATCCTCAATCGTCGGACGCTCAACCATAATGTTGGGAATATAAGACCGTACTTCGGATATTTGCTTTGTAATTCCTGTAAATCCAAAATCAGTTTCCGATATAGATAAAAAGAGCTTGCGAGCATCAGTTGTTAAAGCCCCGCTATCACCTTTGACAAGCCGATATGTGTCAAGCAAGGTATCCTTTTCCTCTCGAAAGACGATACGCCCGTTATCAATCATAATGAGCATATCGGCAATCTTATCAAGGTCAGAGGTGATATGTGTCGAAAAGAAAACACCTTTGCCGCCATTTTCCATGTACTCAGTTAAGATTTTCAAAAGCTGCCCCCTAACTAAAGGATCAAGTCCGCTTGTCGGCTCATCCATAATCAAAAGTTCTGCGTTATGAGAAAGAGCTAAAGCAAGAGCATACTTCATTCTCATACCTTTGGAAAGGCTATTGATTTTTTGCTTCGGGTCAAGCGAAAACATATCCATGTACCGCTTAAAATCCTGTTCAGACCATGAAGTGTACGCAGATGAAATAATTCCTTTCATTTCACCGAGCGAAAGTTCTTCGTAAAATCCCCCACCGTCTAAAACTATACCAATACGGTCTTTGATTTCTCTTTCATTCTTATCCATGTCAAGACCGAAAAACTGAATTTTGCCGGATAGCTTGTTCGTCAGACCTAAAAGCGTTCGCAGCGTTGTTGTTTTACCTGCGCCATTGACACCAATAAAACCTGTGATACACCCCTCTGGCAAAGAGAATGTCACATCTTTCAAAGAAAAATCGTCATACGACTTATTTAAACCGTTGACTGTCAAAATATCGTTCATTTCAAGCCTCCTCGTAAAGAATATCCATCATGGAATTAAGTTCTTCCTTACTGATTTTCAGTGATTTTGCTGTTTGTATCATATCCGTCATTTTTTGTTCTACAAGCCGTCGTTTGGAGTCGCGGAGTAATTCAAGATTGCTTGTAGATACAAATGTCCCAATTCCTACTTGACTTACAATAAATCCCTCCTGTTCTAACTCCTCATATACCCGTCGGATTGTTAAGACGCTCACTTTCAAATCATTAGCAAAAGCCCGAATAGATGGAAGTGCGTCCCCTTCAACCAATTCTTCTTTTAATATGGCGTCCTTAATCTGGTCTTTTATCTGTTGGTATAAGGGAGTGTCAGAAGTATTTGAGATTAGTATTTTCACAAAGCCCCTCGCCCCTTTCTTTTGGTGTGATGTAACTACATACACATTATAAACAACAAGCACATTATTGTCAATATAATACTGAAAACAAATAGAGAGGAATTACAGGGGGTTTCTTTACTCTCTTTTGGCAAAGCGGGGCTTTCCGGTGTAGTAAATAACAAGGGATAAAACTTTCATAGCAAGCATACAGTGGATAAAACTGGAAGATTGTAGAATAAATGTTACAGCAGAATAGTATGGTAATTGTTTATCCAATCTATACTATTCTGCTTACAATTAGATTGACAAAATAAGAATCCCTCTCATATAATTGGTTGCAATGATATTGAGGAAATACAACCTTAAATGTATAATGGGAAAGTAGCATTGTAGCAATGAGGTAGGATAATGAATAAAATATTGATTATTGAAGATGATTTAGAAATAAATGCGTTATTGGCTGATTTTCTAAAAGAAAAAGGATATGCTGTGCATTGCCAATATGATGGACTTCATGTTCTGGATTTTTTGAATAAAGAAAAAATTGATTTGATTATACTTGATATTATGCTTCCTTATCGGAGTGGTGATATTATTTTATCTGATGTACGCAAGAAATTTACGATACCTGTTATTATTATTTCAGCGAAAGAAACTACACAAAATAAAATCGACTTGCTTCGTCTGGGAGCAGACGATTATATCACAAAACCTTTTGATATGGAAGAAGTGCTTGCCAGAATTGAAAGTAATCTGCGAAGAGTACAATTTCAAAATAGCCAGACAGAATGTTTGCAACATAACAATCTGACTTTAGACCTAGAGAAAAATACAGCATTTTTGAATGGAATAGAATTATCCTTAACCGCTAAAGAATTTGGCATTTTAGAATTGTTGATGAAATATCCAGATAAAGTATTTTCAAAATCGAATCTTTTTCAAAGTGTTTGGGATACAGAATATATTGCTGAAGATAATACACTTAATGTTCATATCAGTAAGTTACGCAATAAATTAAAAGCGATATGCTCTGATACAGAATTTATTGATACTGTTTGGGGCATTGGCTACCGCCTACATAAAGCTAAGGATTAAACGTTCCTTAGCTTTATTATTTTTTTAACTTTTCTCATTACGATTTAAGAAATTCTTTAAAATTGCCTGTTATACTGGTTTAAGTAAAGGAGGTTTGGGATATGAGTTCAATTATTTTAGAAGCAAAGTCTTTAACCAAAGAATATAAACAAACATTAGCATTAGACCACATAAATTTACAAATAAAAAAAGGAAAAATTTATGGATTTATTGGTCAAAACGGAGCAGGTAAGACTACTTTTTTAAGATTAGTCACAGGGCTTGCGTTTCCAACAAGTGGTACACTTTCTTTATGGGGAAATTCTGGAACAGAAGAATTGCAGAAACAGCGTAAACGAATTGGAAGTATGATTGAAACGCCTGCTCTATTCCCGTCAATGACTGCCTATCAAAATATGGAAGTACAGCGTATTCAACGAGGCATACCAGATAAATCAGTTATTAAAAGGACATTAGATATGGTTGGATTGCAAGATACAGGTAAAAAGAGTGTCCGCAATTTTTCATTAGGTATGCGTCAACGATTGGGGATAGCGATTGCACTTTTAAATACACCAGAACTATTGATTTTAGACGAGCCTATCAATGGTCTTGACCCTGCTGGAATTGTAGAAATCAGAAATTTATTAAAAATTTTGAATAAAGAATATGGTATGACCATTTTGGTTTCAAGCCATATCTTAGAAGAATTGTATCAAACAGCATCAGAATTTATTCTGATTGACCATGGAAACATTATAGAAGAGATTTCTGATTATGAATTAAATGAACGGTGTAAACGACATATAGCAATTAAAACAACAGATGTTCAGAAAACGGTTCTGGTTTTGGAAGAGAATCTTCATACAGATAACTTTAAACTAATGCCAGATGGCATAATTCGTTTGTATGATTATTTGAATGATTTAGAGACAGTTGCGTCTGCTTTGGCAGAATCGCACATTCTTGTAACAGGACTTTCTGTATCTGGCGATACTTTGGAGGACTATTTTTTGAGCAAAATAGGAGGAACAAAAGATGTCAAATCTCCTAAAAACTGAGTTATATAAGTTGTTTCACAGTTGGTATTTTTGGGGAATTGGAATATTCAATCTCCTTTTAAGTAGCATATTGCTGTTAGATAGTAAAGAACGCTCTTCAAACTTAATTATGGCATCATTATACAATATTCCGTTACTCTATTTTTTGAGTATAGTGTTTATAGCATTGTTCATTGGAAGTGATTTTAGTGGAAGAACTTTAAATACTTATATTACTGCCGGACATAAAAGAAGTTCTATATTTAGAGTAAAGTTAATTGTATCTCAAATAGGTTGTATTATCATTCTGGTATTTCCATTATTTGTACATGGAATTATTAGTCAATTTTATATTGGAGAAAAACTTTTTTGGAATGATAGCACATATACTATGGTTTTACTAACTCTGTTTGCCATGATAACACTGTGTGCATTACCGATGTTTTTTGCTTTTATTTTTCGTGATATGGGGAAAACACTGACAGTTTCAATGGTTTTATTTTTTGTTATGATTTTTTTGCTGAACAGTGAATCTGCACAAATAATCAGCAGAATAATACCAATGGGACAACTTAGGTTAATTTCATTGCAAAAGGTCTATTCGACAAACTTTTGCTTGTTTGTAGATTTTTTATGGAATTTTATTTTATATTTCATTGCAGGTAGTGCTTTTTTACATACAGACTTGAAATAACCGGAGGTGTTTTTTATGGATAAATTATTAAAACTGGAAAAATATCAGTTGTTACATAATTCTATTTACTGGTGTGGTATGATTGGAATATTTATTTTAGGATTTTTTACAGCAGATACTTATGTTACAGAGGTCATGGGACCGACAGAAGAAATTGCTTCTTCTCTTGCTGATATTTTTAATGGAATGGTGTATGATTCTACGTTTCTTCTTATCATCATGTCGGCTATACTCGCATTGATTTTAGGACAGGAATTTTCTAAGAGAACAATAAACTTAGAGGTCAGTGCTGGACATTCCAGAAAACAAATTTTTACAAGTAAAATAATATCGTATTTAATTGCTTTTAATCTTATGGCTCTTGTCTATCCAGTTTCAGGGTGCATAAGGGAATTTGGACGCTTTGGTGTTGCAGACGTGGGAATGTTTTTTTACAATATTATAAAAGCAATCATTTATTCTTGTCTGCTTAATAGTGCGATATTTCTAATTGCAATACTTATTTGTTGCTATTTACAGGATGCTGTAAAAGCAACCTCGGTTACAGCAATTATTATTTTTGGTCTTAGCTTATATCTTGGCTATGGAATGATGTTGAGATTACCAGTCGGTTTTTTACCTACTTATCAAATCAGAATCGTTGTCAGCATGAAAACCTTTTTTCAACCGATAGCTATTTTAGTAGGATGTATATGGTCTGGTATATTGGTATTGCTTTCGTGGATAAAATTTTGTAAATGTGATTTTAAATAGGTGGAGAAAATGTCTAACATAGAATGGATTTTAATTATCATAACAATATTTTTAGTAATACTGCTATTTCGATATATTCAATTAAAAAAACAAATCCGTAATCTTGCGGATCAAGTTAATGAATTGAATTCTGGAAATTCACAGCAGATGTTAGACATTTCGTTGATTGATAAAGATTTAGAAAGACTGGCTGGTATATTGAATCAATATAATATCAGACAACGACAGGCTGTTGCAGGCGTATTACGCAATGAAGAGTATTTAAAAGAATCTGTTGCTAATATATCACATGATTTGCGTACACCTCTTACAGTCATTCTTGGTCATTTACAATTATTGCAAAAAGAAAATTGGGAATCCAGTCAAGCACAGCGTGTAAAAGTGATTTTTAGCAAAGCCGAAAAAATGAAAGAATTGGTAGAAACATTCTATGACCTTTCTATTTTGGAGGAACAGCAGACAGTTCCAGAAAAAGAAAAGTTTAATATATCTAATATGTTAATAAATTTAATTACGGAAAATGCCGTTGCATTAGAAAAGGAGAATATTTTACCCGAAATAAATCTCCCAGATTATTCAATATACGTATATTCTGATAAAAATATGGTAGAACGAATTTTACAAAATCTGTTGACAAATGCAATTAAGTATTCTGTTGGAACGATAAAAATAACACTTATGGAGAAAGAAAATAATAATATTATATTTACCATTGAAAATCCAATGAGTGACAGTTCAGAAATTGATTGCAATCGACTTTTTGACCGTTTTTATACAGGCGATAAATCAAGACATAATGGAAGTACAGGATTGGGACTTGCGGTAGTAAAAACACTTGTTGCCATTCTTGGCGGAAATATTGTTGCAAAAGTACATGCCAATAGCCTTATTATTACTCTTGAATTATAAAGTATTGAAGATATATTCGTATAATAATTCATTGAAGAGTGGACATCAAAATGTAAAGTCAATAGTTTGTAAAGTTCAGTTACAAACTATTGGCTTTTTTCATTACTGTGTAACAAGTAAATTTACGATAAAGAAATAAGGATAGTCGGCTCTTATTTGTTGCCTGCGGAGCAGATCAACAAATAAATGTTGAAGAATCTGTATAGAAAAACAGAGAAAACAAGAAGCAAATCACTTCTTATTCTCTCTGCTGTTCAAGATACCGTCAATCGTACCTTGAATGATTTTTAATTCATTATCAATCAATAAATCAAGTGATGAATCTATCTGACGGCGGGCTGTGTTTTTCTCAACATTCTTCGCTGGATAGAAATACTCGTCAACAGATATATTGAACATTGTAACTAAATCATGGAATAACTGAAAGCTAGGGTGTTTTCCGATATTTTCAATATCTGCGATATGACGTTCTCCGTAAAAGACTTTATCGCCTAAATCATTTCTGGAAAGCCCTGCTTTCTCTCTGGCTTCTCTGATTGCCAGTCCTAAAGGACGAAAATCAAAGCTGTGTGTATTTTTATTTTTTCTCATTTTTAATCACATAGCATGAGTTTATACTTCATGTTGTGCGATTAGGATGTATTAAAAACTCATATATCAGATGTTTTAAAAACAGTCTATTTGTTATTGATGCAAATAGGCTGTTTTCATATTTACAAAAAACTTTTTCAATCCTGCAACAAATCACACCCTGCCGTACAGATATGGTGCGGAAAGAGGGATACATACTTTTCACTTTATAGAGAAAGGGGGGGTGATTTTGAAACCATCAGACTTCCAAAAGACAATACAGTGTCAGTTTGACTGTAAGCTCAAAAAGGTTGTGAAAGGCATTGTCCGTAACTACCGCAAGGAATTAGCCAGACGACAGGCAAAGGAAGTATCCTTTTGTGAGCTTCCAGAGATTGTTGTTGAGAAATTGATTGTATGGGACGATTACGAAAGTGAATATACAACATTCGATGTGTGCGGTACAGAAAACCATGTACTTGACGAAGAACTTGCAGAAGCACTGAAACAGTTGCCGGAGCAGAGCCGGAACATTGTATTGATGTTTTTTTCTTGGATATGAGCGATTCGGAGATAGGCGAAAAGCTGAACATCAACCGAAGCACATCATACAGGCACAGAAGAAATTCACTTGAAGAAATCAAAAAGCAGTTAAAGGAGAAGAAAACAAATGAAAAATAAGCAACACACACTTCCATCATTTTTTCTCATATCATCAGCCGTGGACGGTAACGAAACTGCCATAGAAAAGCTGTTGCTGTTCTATGAAGCCTACATATCAAAATGCTGTTTACGTCCGTTTTACGATGAATACGGTAACGTATACATTGTGGTTGATATGGAATTAAAGGGACGTATCAGAGAAGCCCTTTTAAAAATGATATGTGAATTTGAAATAGACGAACATTAAGTAATATTTGAGCGGAGCATGATTTAACAAACTCCCCTCTTTCCTGTTCCGCTTTTTCTTATCATTCTGTATCAGTCCATTTGTAAAAATGAATTGATACAGGCTGACAAGAGCCTAACAGTTCTTTGACAAGTGAATAAAGCAGTCAGATACGTTTGTGCTTGCAGTGAGCCATCGGAAGTTGTACGTCGTGACTTTCCCAATCGGGAGATAGCGATTCATGCAATGATCTGGGAGCAACCGTTGGAAAAGTCGTTCTGCCATGACCTGCAACACAGGATAATGATACACCCGTACGACACGGTTCAGCCCACAGGAATGGGAATGGTTGAGATACCAGCGGAGCTTGCCTAAGCCGTCTGATTGCTTGTAAAAAGCACATGGTAAAGGAGAGTGATACTTTTACGGGTGTGCAGAAAATGACGATAATACAGGTCGGTAAAAGGAGGGCTGACAGATGAACAAAACAAAAGAAAGACCAACCTCACAGCCGATAACGGTAAATATAGATAAATTGTCTGCAATGTTATCTTGTGGTCATGCTACTGCAAGAAAGATTGGAGAACAGGCAGGAGCAAAAATTGTGATTGGACGTAGGGTTCTTTATTCGGTAGAAAAAGTCAAAAATTACCTCTCATATCTGGAAGAATAACACCCTTTTTCATTTATGTTTCTTGTGATATATGGTACAATATTTATGGACATAACCACGTCATGAGAACAAAAGGGGGCTATTACAGAAAGGAATGTTTCTCATGGCAAATAGCAGAAAAGACCATAAAGGAAGAAAATTAAGAGAGGACGAAAGCTGGCGTAAAGATGGTAGATACAGTTACCGTTATACAGATATAAGAAGCGGAAAACGTCTGACAGTATATGCAAGAGATTTACCGGAATTAAGGGAAAAGGAAAAGCAGATTGCAAAAGACTTGGAAGATAACATTTTAACTGATGGAGCAATCAAAAAACTTACTCTTAATAAATTGTTTGAAAGATATATGTCTACTAGGGAGCTGAAAGAATCCACTAGAGCAAATTATCTGAAAACATGGGAGAATCGTGTCAAAGATGAAATTGGAAACATCAAGGTTGTTCAGATTTTACCATCACATATCAAATCATTTTACTCAAAACTTTCTAAAGCAGGATATGCATATTCTACAATAAAATTTATTGAAAATATGATTTGTCCGGCATTGGAAATGGCTGTTGATGATGATATTATCCGCAAGAATCCGGCAAAGTTTTCTATCAGTGATTATGGTAGACAGGCAGAAGAACGTATTGCCTTAACAGTTTTACAACAGGAAAAAATGCTGGAATTTGCGAAAAATAATCAAGTATAAAACACCTACTATCCAATGCTCAGAATCATGTTAGGAACTGGTGTAGGGTGCGGAGAACTGATTGGATTGACTTGGGAAGATGTAGATGTCAGAACAAAAGTGGTAAGTATTGACCATCAGTTGATTTATAAAGATTTAGGAGATGGCTATAAATTCCATATTTCCACGCCAAAGACGGATTCTGGAATCCGAACTATCCCTATGACATCAGATGTACAAAGAGCATTTGAAGAACAAAAGAAATTAAACTTTATGCTTCAAAAAGGAAAAGATGTTGAGATAGACGGTTATAAAGGATTCATTTTCATGGCAAAATCCGGCATACCGCTCATGCCTAGTGCGATAAACAATATCTTATATAATATTGTAGACGCATATAACAAGAAAGAAGTTCAAATTGCAAAGACTGAACATAGAAATGCTGAATTGTTACCAAAGGTATCCGCTCACATAGATGTAACAATGGATGTATATAACCATGTAAGTGAGATGTCCAGAATTGAGAGTGAAATCACAAGGCTGGAAAGCGTAGCAATTAGCTGACACCAAAAATAAAAAATTGGTGTCAAATCAAGAAAAAGTGATGATTATAAGGAAGAAAAAGTGTTGCAAACCCCGTAAAATCAAGGTTTGCAAAAAAAAATCTAAAAAATTAGCACTCACCTCTTGACATTGCTAGCATAGAGGACTATAACATAGTCAAAGATAAGAAAAGGATAGCACAACCGGTGGTGCACATGACCGTTTGACATATGCACTGCAGATTTCTGTTATATAACATTTTAGGAAAACAGAAAGGAAGTGTTCAAAATGGATAAAAATCCAAAGCATCCATTGAAGAAAAAGAAAGCAGTTCAGAAGGTATATGCAACAGCAAATCACAACGCTGTAGCAGCTGAAGAACCGGCTACACCAAAGTCAAAAAAGCATAAATAGTATATGAGACAAAGGTCCCCTGTATCTGCATCAGGCAGGTATGGGGGACTTTTTTTGTCGTGGGAACAGCAATATATAAATTTGATTTCTGAATATGGGGTTACTGATGTATAATATATATATAACAAATATTTATGGGATATATTGTCGGACTTGACAGACTGATATATTTTCGAACTAAAATATATTGAGTGTTGATGGGATAATAGATTTGGGACACATGGGGAATATGAAAAATATGGAGAATGCGGAAGGAACGGAAACAACAGATAAGGTCAGAAAAACGGGTAAGCTGGATGAGAAGCTTTTGCCGCCGGACAAGCTTGTACTGCCTAAAGCCTCTACGCCCAAAAATCAGAACAAGCTTAATATGAAGATACTTCTGGTGGAAATTCTCATTGTGGCAGTGATCGCTGTGATCGTGATAGTTATGGCAGTAAATGGTAAGGGCAGGAATCCTGACATGAAAGGGTATTACTATAGAGGGCGTTGGCATCCAATAGGATTCGCCGGCATAGACCTGTATGGTTTCATTATGCTCATATTTATGTGTATTGGCCTCGGAGTGATGCGGGTAATCCCGGGTACTATAGCGGATTTTTCGACAAGACCGGGGAAAGAGAAACGTGGAGAGCTTGAATCTATCAGGAGAAATAATTATGCAAAGCATTTGTGCAGATTGATCGAGATCGATAAGACGGAAATTTTGGATAATATGAGAGATAGATTCAATCCTGTAGTCCAAATCCTTTTTTCGGAGGCGCAGGCTGAATGTCTGAATAGATCGAGGGCCTGCAATCATCTTATGGTCAGACTGGGGCTTGGCAGTGTGGATATATCTGATCATGTGGTGGTTCAGGAGGCTGGCGGAAAGCGGGAGAGAGAGGTACAGCTCACAGACGTTGCAAATGAGGTGAAGATAAAAACGGCAGTTATCCACGACTTGCCGGTGGTGCTGGATCTCAGCCGTACCGGGGTTATAGGAATAGTAAGTGATGGAAATAAAAAGAGTGCATTTGATATAGCGAGAAATATCATAGGCCAGCTTGAGATAAATGAGACAAATGACAGGATTCAGCTAGCATTTGCCTGTGATCCGGGTGATGGTGAATGGGTAGGATATGATGAGCTTTATCTGGCGGATCGTAAGAATGGAGAAATCTCTTTTGCCGTAGGAGAAGCTGATGTGAAGGGCTTGTTAGACATGCTGGCAAATGAGCTTCAGAAAAGAAATGGTACTCTGGATTATTTTGTGAATAGCGAGAATGTAGGCGGATATAGGCATATAGTTTTGTTTGTTGACGATCCCGGACTTCTGGAGGGGCATTTGATAAATCGGTACATTTTGCCGGGGGAAGAAAATCTGGATTTTACAGTTGTCGTTCTCTCTGATGATGAAGAGAAGTTTATTTTGGAGATGGACTGTGAGATAATACAAAATGATGATTTTGCGGGAATATATAAGCCTGGAACGGAAGAGTGGATAGAGATCAAATTTGACAGGGTGACCGAGGCAAGGCTGTGGAGCCTGGATGAGATTGTAAGAAAGAACAGTGAAAGGATGGTGCAGGATGAGCTACGTAGAATTTAAAGATGTTAAGAAGGTATATAAGACAGGAGAGGTGGAGATCAATGCTCTCCGCGATGTGGATTTTGAGATAGAAAAGGGAGAGTTCTGCGTTATAGTTGGAGCCTCTGGTGCGGGCAAGACTACTATCTTGAATATACTTGGCGGTATGGATACTCTGACAAGCGGCAGCGTGAAGCTGGATGGCAGAGAGATATCAACTTTGAATAAGAGACAGCTCACGGCATACAGAAGGTATGATGTGGGATTCGTGTTCCAGTTTTACAATCTGGTACAGAACCTTACAGCACTTGAGAATGTGGAGCTGGCGGCACAGATCTGCAAGGAACCGCTGGATGCTGCAACGGTTCTGAAGCAGGTGGGACTTGAGGATCGTATGGCGAACTTCCCGGCACAGCTCTCAGGTGGTGAGCAGCAGAGAGTTGCCATAGCAAGGGCGCTTGCAAAGAATCCAAAGCTTCTGCTCTGTGATGAGCCGACCGGAGCTCTGGATTACAACACAGGCAAGGCTGTGTTGAAGCTTCTTCAGGATACATGCAGAAATACGGGAACGACAGTTATAGTCATAACGCACAACCAGGCACTCACAGCCATGGCGGACAGAGTCATCACGGTTAAGAGCGGAACTGTGGAGAAAGTGGTTATGAATGATAACATCAGGAACGTTGAGGATCTGGAATGGTAGGTGGCCTATGAAATCAATGATGAGACGCACGACATTTCGTGAGATAAAAAATACATTTGGAAGATTTGCAGCCATCATGGCGATCATAGCTCTTGGTGTGGGTTTCTTCTCGGGGCTCAAGATGACGAAGCCGGACATGATGAATACCATATCGAATTTCCTTGACAAGGGAAATTTCTATGATCTGCATCTTCTGTCAACTCTTGGATATACGGATGATGACGTGGATTCATTTGCTGGGGAGAAGGATGTGCTGTACGCAGAGGGTGGTTACAGTCTGGACGTCCTATACGAGAACCAGGGCGAAAATGACAGGGTGTTGAAGACTATGTCAGTTCCGGAAAACATCAATAAACTGAGTCTTGTGGACGGACGCATGCCGGAAAATGAAGATGAATGTGTTGTAGATGCCAAGATGGACAGTATAAAGATAGGTGATGTCATAGAGGTGGCAGATGACGATGCAGCAGAAGGTGAGGGCGGCAGTACACAGGATATACTGAAGGTGAAGAAGTTCACTGTTGTCGGAACTGTCAACTCCCCTCTTTATATTAATTTTGAAAGAGGAACCACAACCCTTGGAAATGGTAAGATCGCGGGCTTTGTATATGTCAGTCCTGAAGCATTTGACAGCGAATGCTACACCGATGTATATGTGAAATTTGACAGAAAGTTTGATTTGTATGCCGATGAGTATGAAGACTATATAGACGACAGGAAAGACGAATGGGAGTCAATATGTAAGGCCAGTGTACTGGACAGATATAAGGATATCCTCATGGCAAAGGGTATGACGGAGGATATGGTGAAGGACATAACGCTGGATGATGCAGATGGTGTGAACTATTACATACTCGGCAGGGAGACGAATATCGGATATGTCTGCTTTGAGAGTGATTCAGACATAGTAAATGGAGTTGCAAAGGTATTTCCGGTATTCTTTATATTGGTTGCCGTGCTCGTGTGTATGACTACCATGAACAGGATGGTTGAGGAGCAGCGCTCTATGATAGGTATGCTGAAGGCTCTAGGCTATGGCAAGGCGGCGATCATGGGAAAATATATGATCTATTCGGGAACTGCGGCTGTAGTAGGATGTGCAGGTGGATATCTTATAGGTACATATGTATTTCCGGAGGTTATCTGGTATGCATATCATATGATGTATATACATCTGCCACTTGAGAGAACCACAGACTGGACGCTGGTTATTGGCGTGCTGGCAGCATCCCTTTTGTGCACTGTAGGTACAACCTGGTTTTCCTGTAGATACGAGCTTTCTGAGACTGCGGCAAGTCTTATGAGACCTAAGGCTCCGAAGCCGGGCAAGAGGGTGTTCCTTGAGCATATCCCATTTATATGGAAGAGACTGAAATTTCTGAGAAAGGTAAGTGTCAGAAATGTATTCAGATATAAAAAGCGTTTTTTTATGATGATAATAGGAATAAGCGGCTGTACTGCGCTGCTGCTCACAGGCTTTGGAATAAACGATTCCATAAGCGGATTTGCGGACAATCAATATGGGGAGATACAGGTTGGAGATGGAGTGATAACGCTGAATACATCGATTGCGGGTGATAGAGAAGATGAGCGCTTCAGTAGTCTGAAAGACCGGCTGGAGGAGGATACCTCCTGCTATGATCTCGTCAGTGAATCTACCTGGGATCTGGTGTGTGATGGTGGCGTAAAGTCCGTGAACATGGTCATCATGGAAGAACCTGAGCACGTTGACAGGTATATGAAGTTTGCTGATAAAGATGGTGCGAAGATAGAATATCCGGGCAAAGGGGAAGCTGTGATCAATACTGCGCTGGCAGAACAGTACGACATCAAAACAGGCGATGTAATAACGGTCAGAGACAGCGAGATGAAAGAGATAAGAGTTTCCGTATCAGGCATATTCAGGAATCATGTATACAACTATGTGTATATATCACCTGAAACATATGAGGATCAGATGGGGGAAGCACCTCAGTACAAATCGGTGTACTTCAATCTTGAGGAAGGCGCAGATTCGCATGAGATATCTGCCGATCTTATGGGTGATGCAGCAACAGCGTCAGTGACTATCAACAAGGATATGAAGAACAGAATATCCAAGATGATGGAGAGTCTGAATTATATAGTAATTGTAGTCATACTCTCGGCTGGTGCACTTGCATTTATCGTTCTCTACAACCTGACAAATATCAATATCACAGAGCGCCTCAGGGAGATTGCAACCATAAAGGTTCTGGGATTTTTCAAAAACGAGACTTCAGCTTATGTGTTCAGGGAGAACAGAGTCCTGACGACATTCGGAATCGCTGTGGGACTTGTGCTTGGAGTTTTTTTACATGCATTTGTCATAGGCCAGATCAAGGTGGATATGGTTGCATTTGATACGTATATAGCGCCGATGAGCTATGTGTACAGTATCGTTCTGACATTTGTGTTCAATTTCCTTGTCAACAGAGTTATGTCAGTCAAGCTTGATAAGATAAATATGGCGGAATCGCTTAAGTCGGTGGAATGATCCTTTCATATATGGCATGTAACAGAATAGTTTAGATGTTTATTACGATCCACAGGGCGTACAGTATAGACGGTACGTTCTGTGGATTTTTTTGCAAAAAAGTTGTTTTCACGCCTGTTACTAGCCTTTTGGTTAGTGTACATGGAAAAACATAGCAATTATAATTGTAAATATATTATTGATATCAGAATGTGGCAGCTTAAAACGGCTGGTGCTCATGGTTAGTTTTTTAAGTGAAAGGGAGGAAGAAATTATGAGAAAGAGGGCGATAAGCTGGGCGCTGACGGCCAGTATGGTGCTATCTATGCTGTCCGGATTTATTCCCGGACAAAAAGCATACGCGGCGGACAGCTCGAAGAAAACAGGCAAGACGGTGGTCGAGACAGAGATTGACGAGAGTACATACAAAGCTCTGGGTCTCAGCACCGATATAGACAAAAGCAAAGCTGCGGTGCCGTATGACAAGGATAATATATCTACATTTGCAGAGGTGAATGAGGTATACGTTGCGGCAAACGGCAATTACAGAAACAAGTACACTGTGCGAGACGGATTTGACAGGATTGGAGATTTCAAGGACAGGACTACAAAGGTAAACAGCAGCCTTGGCAATCTGTACGGAGCGTATGGTTTCTATGATCTTGGCGAAGATAATGTGAAAGTGGAACACGGCGGATCGGGAGACAGTAACATAAGTAGCAACATGGGAAATGTTCTAAAAAAGGACAGTAATGGTTTTAGTGGCCTGTATGCGACAAGCGTTGCATTTGATGGAGGCGACGGAAAAACCAACTACGTTGCGGAGCTAAGAGTACATGGAGATAAAGTATTCAGTCCAGCTGGATGGAAAAGTATTAAAACTGTCATAGACGGCAAGGAGTACCGCGGAAAGATAGATGTGAATATTTTCAAGATAGCAGCTGATGGTACAAGATATTCAATTGCTACGCTTACCCCTACTTTAAACAAGAATTCTACATATAGCGATGGACTTTTGTATTTTATCAGAAGATACCAGCAGGAGCTGGATGCGATGTTTGAGATCGAAAAGGCCGATCTGAATGGAGATGGCTTTGAAGATCTTCTCGTATACTGTGGAACTTACGAGGATAGAAATATAAACGATCAGAACATACGCTATGCCATAGTCGATGTATATTATGGCAAGGGAAACGGCAGGTTCACAAAGGGAAATAATATAAGCATACCGGGCGGGCTTGCATCTAATTATGAAAGTGGAACGGATGGATCGTGGTGTGATTATGGAATAGGAAGAGCTCCTGTGGTAACTCTGGCCGGCGGTGATCTGGAGCAGGATGGCCGGGATGAGGCCGCGGTTGCCGTATCTGGATCAGTTCTGAATTACAACATGGCAAAGGCAGGTCATATGACCGTCTATACATATAAAGACGGCGGACTTGTCCCTATAGAAGGTCTGAATGAAGTGTCACTTGGAGACACAGATGGCGGAAAACAGAACTATGGAATGTATGCTGCAAATTGTGCATTTGGCCGGTTTAAGTATCCTGGATCAGGAGCCATGGTCACAGGACTTATAGTTGGTGGATATTATTCGAGCAATTCTCAATATGTGCAGAGGGAATATGAAGCCACGCAGGCTGCATACAGATACGTATACTACGATAGTCTGACGGATAATTATGTGTTGTCAGATTATCATACGAGAAGCCTGGGGACTAAGAGTAAAGAAATCGTGAAATATCACGAGGTTAAAAGTAACGAATATTACAGACCTGTGAATGCACCTCTGGCGCTTGCGTGTGCAGACCTTAAGGGCATGAACGGCAATAATGAAAATGACAGTGTGCTTTTTGGCGCAGAGGTATATGCTTTCTCACTGGAAGATGGCGGAATAACAGGTTCGGAGATAGGAAGCATGAGTATATGTACCGACCAGCGCAATCAGGGCAACGACAAGAAGAAAAAAGATCAGGTGTGGATCGGCGATGTCAGGGTTGGCTGTGTCGATAAGGATGCCAAGGGGAACAATTACAGACAGAGTTTTGTGTGCGTTGTGGGAGTGCACAGAGAGAAGAAACTCAATGATAAAGATGATTATTACTGGCTGGACATAGCGACATTTTCCATGGATGGCGGCAGCCCATACAGCAGTCAGGAGGGTGTAGTATGCCAGTCAAACAGCAGACAGGATATGTATGGAACATTTGTTTCACTGTGTCTTCCGGATATTGATAATGACAGTGTGCGGTTAAAGTACGAGGGAGAGTATCCGGTATACACAAATCCAGAGGTCTATGCAATCCTTCAGGCAAGTCCGTATTTTGATGATGTTCAGGAAGTATATGAATATGTAAATAACGGTGGAACATCATATTCAACAAGCAAAGGTTCATCGAACACGGTATCAGCTAACTTGTCAATATCAGTTGGCGCGTATGTGTCGTCGGAGATCCAGCTCATCGGAGCAGGTGAGGTAGAGGTTGAACTTTCGTATGGAGCAAGCTTTGAATATGCAAATACAAAGACAACGGAATATGAGATAACATATAATGCCGCAGGTGGAGGTTCTGATCAGGTTGTTCTGTACTGTTTGAAATATATGTATTACGAATACTCCATATATGATCCGATTGCGAGAAAATGGGAGCCGGTGGTTATGCCGGTATGTCTCGGACCTTCAACTTCAATCATAGATGTGGCAGATTACGACAAGGTTGCAAGAAGGAGCAAGGGGCTCAACGAGATATATAATAATATTCTGAATAACACAGCGGGAGACCCTGCTACATACCAGACTCTTGGAGGTAAATTAAAGTACGCCTATCAGTCAGGTGGAAATAACAATTATTCTTCTGTAAATGCCAGCTCTGGTGCAGATCAGACTCAGACGATATCTGTGACTGATGAGAATGAGTATTCAACTGAAGTGTTCCTTGAGGCGAACGAAAAGCTTGGTGCTGGAGGCGGAGGACTCGGTAATAAGGTCATCGTCGGTGTAACATCAAGCCAGCATGCGGGTCTTGGTCACACCCGTGTAAGCTCGAATGGTGTTACATACAGTGGAACGGTGGACAATGTTCCGGCAGACTGCACAGGCTTCTCATTTGACTGGCAGCTGCGAGTGAACACTGCAAAGCTGAACAGCGACAGTGATTCAGTGTTCGTCATTGGCTATGATGTTAAGAATGTTGTTCGTCCGGCGCGTATGCCGATGGGACTTTCTGTTGTCGACACAACGAGAAAAAGTGTCAGTCTTGAGTGGTCACCGTCCAATGATGCAGATTACTATGAGGTCTGTATCGTTGATGCAGGAGGTAATTACAACAGCAAGGCAGTTGTGCCATATACAGTTACTGACTATGAAGTGAAGGGACTATATTCCAACAGGACTTACACATTTGCAGTGAGGGCTCTTCAGGCAAATGGTTCAAAGAGTCTGTTCAGCCGTCCGGCAACCGCGACGACACTTCAGGACAGTTCTAACTTCCATATAACAAAGAACCCTGATGATACAAATACGTTTGCCGGTGGAAATGCAGAATTTGCGGCAAATGCGGTTTATTATGATGGGGATGGAGTAAACCAGAGCGTTGGATACAACTGGCAGGTTAATACAGATAATGGATGGAGAAGCGTATCGACAGGAGGCAGCAATCCTACGCTCAGACTTACTGATGTAAGTGATGAAATGGATGGAAACGAATATCGATGCAGAGTTTATTACAACGACATCACACTCTACACCAAGACTGCGACACTCACTGTAAATAAGGCGGACAGCAAGGTCATGCTCCTGGCGCACAACGATACCGAGAATAAAGATCTGTCGGATGGCAGCGTAGTCAGGGCATCGGGCTCAGAGACTACAAAGGTGGAGAACGTGACTAAGGAGAGAAATCTTATAACAGTAACATCCGGAGTCAGGGAATATATTCTTGTCAGCGACGGAACAAACTATATGTGGAAAGATAGTAACGAGAATTACTATCCATGCAGCGTAAGCGTCAAAAAGGACAGCGATGGTTACGTGGATGAATCACAGACATTTAAAGCATCTGATGTGGGCGGCACGGCATATGGTGTGAGTGAATCAGATTTCATCGCAGATATTGATGGCAATACTTACAAGCTGGCCAGCGTAAATGCAGATGACTATGCAGGTGAAAAGGTGTCATATGCATCTGATGATGTTACATATGACAGGATACTCGCAAAATGGGTATCAGAGGATGGCAGCAAGAACTTCTATCTTCTCGGAAACACATCGGGAAGTGAAGACAGTACGGTGTACTATTATGTGGCAGATAGTGAAAGCGGAAGTTTTACGATGACTTCAAAGAAGACTCTGAATGTGTCAGATACTGTCAAGGTGGTCCAGACTGATCTCAAATCGGTATATCAGACCAAGACGGTGAGATCTGAGACCACAGGGGCAGAGGTCACATATACAGGAGACAAGATCACACTCAGCTGTCAGCCGAAATCACTGTCAGGTGAGGACGTACAGGGAGATGTGGAATTTGTCATTACAGGGCCTGAGATCAAGCGCATAGCTGGTAAGTACGACAGAGCAAATGGCTGCTATACTGCACAGTGGGAGCCATCCGGACAGGGAATATACAACGTATATGTATACTTTGCAGGAAATAAACAGTACAACGACAGTATATCTGACTCGATGTCTATATATACCTCATTTGAGGGAAAGACGAACATGAATCTGACCATGCAGGATAATGTAAGATACGGAGATTCAGTGAAGATGTCTCTGGAGAGAGTGTCATACGACAATACAGGAAAGCTTCAGGATATCACGGACGATTCAGAATACACAGTCAAGATAAAGAATAATAAGACAGGAGAATTTGAGGACACAGACAAATACGAACTTGCAAACGGCGTGTTTATACCGAAGTCTATTGGAATGTTCCAGATAACGGCATCAAATGGCGGAGACAAGACTCAGAAGAATATAAATGTTGGAAGGGCACAGCTTGAGATAGCTGCCCAGGATACAGAGAAAAGTGTAAATGATTCTGTAAGAGAGTGCGAGGATGCGGTGATAACAGGTCTCAAGGCATGGGATACCGACATAATGCCTCAGAGAGACAGGGATTACGAGCTCGGATCATATGGAGTAAGTGGGCTGCTGCCGGGTATATATGATATAGATGTTGCATACGTCAAGGTGGGCGATCAGCATTCACAGGTTATGAATGAACTTGAGAAGAACTATATAATAAACCTGGTTAAAGCATCATACACACTGACAGGAAACGTGTACACCGTTACTGCCAGGCCGGCAAATACACATGGTACAGTTTCAATCAAGTACCAGCAGCCTGGAAATGAAAACAGTGACGGACTCACAGTTGACAGTGGAACAAGACTCCCTGAGAACTCAACGATCACTTTAGCTGCTACTCCTCATAAGGGATATAAGGTTAAGAGCTGGTCACTAAATGGAAAGACAGTTACGGATCCACAGTGTGGAACATCCGGTGGCAAGGCGTGCAGCGATGACCAGATCCAGATGGCTAAGCTGAAAGCAAACATGAATGTAGCAGTAAACTTTGAGCCTGTATATCACAAGCTGACATACAAGCCGGACAATGAGGCTCACGGAACACTCAAAGCAAACTATGTGACGGATGGAACAATTGGAAAATCGTTTGGTTCAGGTGCAAACATTCATATAGAACAGAAGGTAAGACTCACTGCGGTTCCGGCAGCAGGATATGTTCTGGATCATTGGACTGTTACGGGAGAAGATGGAGTTCCAGAGACCGTTCTCGCGGAAGATGGAGTGACAAATAACACATCTCTCACATATGATGCAGAGGAGATCAGCGAGGATACACTTATCACGGCATATTTTGCAGAGGCACAGAATTTCAAAATATCAGTCTCGCCTGTAACTGTTGGAAGCGATGGAAAGACTACAGTGACAACAGGTGTGGATGTCACAGTCAAGGCTCAGCGAGTTGACGGCACAGTGACTATAGAGAGCGGTGAAGACGGTATATATGAAGTCAGCCGAGGCGACAATGTGACCATCCAGGTTACCGTTCCGTCAGGACTACTTCTCGACGGATGGTCAGCAGCAGATGGACAGGAACTTGGAACTATATCAGCGGATCTCAGGACGATGACAGTGTATGATATAGCTTCAGACCTCGACTATACAGTTAAGTACACTGCGCCGAACAGATACAAGGTGACATATGGTGCGGATGATGATGCAGCCGGTGTGGTAGATGCTGTGGCTACCGGAAGTACAGACGCACTTGTATCCGGTGACAAGCAGCTTCAGGGAAGTGACATAGTATTTACAGCAACTCCAAATGAAGGCTACGAGATAGCATACTGGGAGGTAAATGGCGAGAAGGTTGATGCTGAGGCAGAAGGTGCTGGTGCCCAGAGGTATGAACTAGAATATCTCGGCAAGGATACAAAGGTTGTCGTATACTTCTACAAACAGCCGGTTGTGTCGTGGATATCAGGAAATGACACAGAGATGACTGCAAGGTCAGGAGATTCTGATCTGGCAAATGGCGGATGTATCGCATATGCAAGTAAGGATGATCTGAAATTCACATTTGCAGTGAAGAGAAATTATGAGATAGCTGACATAAAGGTAAATTACGCAGGAGAGGATGTATTCAGTCTTGCGGAGGACAGCGGAGAAGGAAAGCTGGCTGAGACTGCGGATTCTGAGTCCGGAACAGAGAGATACACATTTACGTGGAGTGCTCCGGCAGATGGATTTACAGGGGATGTGACAGTAAATGCCACATACAGAAAGATCGCACCATCCGTGAAGGCTGAGTATTCTCTGAAAGTGATAGAGAAGGCTTCTGCTGGAGAGGCGTCAGGAAAGACACACGGCTCTATAAGTGCAGATGTGTCAAGAAAAAATCTCCCTTCATACATACAGATAGGAGATACCATAAGTGATGCGACGGAGAGCAAATCTGCGCAGATCACAGACATATACAGAGATTCTGTCATCACATTCAAGGTTGTGCCTGATGATGGATACAATGTAAAAGAATGGATCATAAATGGACATAAGCTGACAAGCGAGACGGAGAATATAAAGTTATATTCAGACAAGAAAGTAAATGATACCCTTAAGATCACGGTTGACGGAGATTCATCTGATGTGACAGTTATGGCTGGTCTTGAGCTGGTTGGTGATGTACTCACATTTGGTCCTGAGACAGAGGGAACAGGTGAGGTGAGCGCCATGATCACATCTACAAAGCTGGTGCTCGAATCAGGAGATATGATAGGTGCTGCTTCATATGTGGAATTCACAGCGGCGGCTGCAGAAGGATATGAAGTAGCAGACTGGCTTGTAAATGGAATCAGTCAGGGCGTGGCAGAGAATATATTTGCATACAAAGTGCCAAAGGATACGAGAGTTGATGTGAGGGCTGTGTTTGACAGACCTGTGTATAAGATAACATGGTCAGCGGACGGAGCCGGACAGATAGAGGCAGAGAACGTGACATCAGGAGAAACACTATATGGAGAGTCTGCGGATATCAGAGGCGACAGAATGCTTAAGTTTACGGCTATTCCGGATCTGTATATGGAGTGTACGGGATACACAGTAAAGACAGCAGAGGGAACAAAGGATTACACAGCAGAGGAGCTTGGCAGCAACGTATTTGTGGTTGACAAGGTGGCATCTGACATAGATGTTGTTGCTCACTTTGCTAAGCAGGAACTCAAGTCAGTTATAACCTTTGAGGCAAATGATACTGCTCTGGGAACTGTGACAGCGGTATATGGACTGGACGAGAAGGCTGAGATCACAAGTGGCGATAGCCAGGTATCCGGCGGAGATGCAGTATTTACGGCAGCTCCTGCAGATGGCCAGATGATCGAGGGCTGGTATCTTGATCCTGAGTGTACACAGGCTATAGAAGGCACTGAACTGGAGCAGACTACCTATGAGGTGAAGACTATCTACACAGATGTGGCAGTATATGTTAAGTTTGTGGAGATTCCAGAGTATACAGTTAAGGTAGGTACAACAGGAACCGGATCGGCGAAGATCACTGCATCTTCTGACGGTGAGGAACTTGAGATCGTATCAGGAGAGGTTAAGCTCAAGAGACATAAGGATCTTACAATAACAGTTGCACCGAAGGATGAATACAACACAGTTGAGCACTGGACAGTTGACGGAGCAGATGTTGATTCAGATGAACTCACATACAAGCTGACAGACATAACAAAGGATGCAGAGATATATGCATATATCGCACCATCACTTCTTGTAAATGTAATATTCAAGAATGAGGATGAAGTTAAGAAATATGACAATATAGACATCAGTACAGGTTATGTCGGCGAGGATGGAGATATAAGCGGACTTAAGCCAATAAATGCTGAGAATAACTTAGTGAGAATAGGTTCTGGCAAGGATGTAAGATTTGCCATAACACCTTCTGATGATTATATGATCCAGGCATGGACAGTTAAGTACATCAGAGGCGGAAAGGTTGTCAAGGAAGAGTCTGGCACTGACTTTGGATTTACCAACGAGATACTTTTAAATGATGTTACAAACAGCATAGAGGTAAGTGCAGAGCTTGTTGACAGAGTTGGATATGCCATTCCTGTAGAGGGAAATTATGACAGAGATAATAATCTGATAGAGACTGCAGGTGGTGAAAGCACACCGGAGACAGCTTACACTATAACAGACCTTACAAAGATACCAGACAATGTGGTATTCAAGAATGACAATGGCGTAGTTCTTGATAATATGGTAAGAGAGAACGGAGATGCGAGTGTTGTTATTACACCTGCTGAGGGCTGGAGAATCAGAGATATAATCATTGATGAACCAGAGAACGCTGAAAATTCAGAGGAGTCAGAGAATATCATGTCAGTCCAGCCAGTGCTTGCAGAGGATGGAACTGAGACAGGAGCATATCTTGTAAGTGATGTAAACGTCACAAAGAATATGGAGTTTAAAGTTGATGCAGTTAAGCTTTACTCTGTAACAATAGCAGATACAGAGCATGGAAACATAAAGGTGACAAAGCCAGATGGCACAGAGGTGAAGAACGGTGAAATGATTGACGAGAAAACTGTTCTTACATACACAGCAACACCGGATATGTACTATGACTTTGACGCATGGACAGAGGATGCGGCAGATCAGGCTGAGAGCACATTTGAAAAAGCCCTTGACGGAAGTATCACAGTGGGAGCAGCCTTCAAGGCAAGATATGCAAAGGTAAGTATTGCCACAGTGAAGAATGGTACGGTAACTGTCACAACAGCTGACGGTAAGAAGATATCTAACGGACAGCTGGTTCAGGAAGGCACAGATATCATCTGCAAGGCAATTCCTGCAAAGCATTGTGATCTGTCAGCCTGGGGCGGAGATGCCAAAGGCAAGACTGGTACTACAGTGAAACTTACGGTGACAAAGAACATGAATATAAGCGCGGCATTCAAGTTCAGGTATGTGAAGGTAGCGATTGGAAAGACTGAAAACGGATCGATCACAATCAGGACTGCGGAAGGCAAAACAGTTAAGAATGGTGCATCAGTGATCGAGGGAACGGTTCTTATCTGCACAGCAAAGGCGGCAAATAACTGTAAACTTGGAAGCTGGACAGGAAGCTTCAAGAGTACAAAAACTTCGGTAAAGGTTGCTGCAAATAAGAATATGAAAATCAATGCCAGGTTTGTAGCAAAAATACCGGCACAAAATACAGCTGGTATCAATAAGAATATCCATGCAGTAGTATCTGGAAACAAAGTGACAGTTGTGTGGGGTAAGGTTAACAAGGCTGACGGATATGATATATATGCACAGGAGTGCTATGTAAACTTTAACTCGAAAAGTCTTGTTAAATCGGTAAAGGGCGCATCGGCAACCCGAGTTACAATATCCAGCATTAATGGCAAATCACTTGCTAAGTTAGATACGATCAAGCTGAGAGTAAAGGCATATAAGCTGGTAAATGGTAAGAAGAAGTATATAGACAATAGTGTCATGCTTCATATAGTTACCAATAGCAGCAAATATACCAACATCAAGAAGGTTCTGCTTCCACGGAAGAGTTACGTGTTGGGAGTTAAGCAGACGATTAAGCTTAAACCTGGATATACCAAGGCAGATGCCAGCAAGAAGGTGCTTGATGGCACACATGGTGCAAGGTATTTGTATGCATGTACAAATAAAAATGTTGCTACAGTTGATGCCAAAGGAAGAATAAAGGCAAAGGCCGCAGGAAAGTGTACGGTCTATGTAATTGCTGTAAATGGCACTACACAGGCTGTGCAGATTATAGTAAAATAAAAATAGTAGCTGCATGAGGTGCTTGATATCCGGCCCGTTGGGGCTGGATGCAGGCACCTTTGCTGATATATACAGGGTGTTGATTATCTATACCGGGATTAAAAAGTGAGAAAAGGAGATTTGTACATATGGGGAATACGGCTTCGGGTAATAAAGGCTGTTTTATAAAACCGAAAAAAGCCTGGAGGCTTCTGAAGACAGCGGATGAAGGGAATGTAACTGCATATATATTCGGGGTCAGTGGTTCGGGAAAGACGACTCTTGTCAGCAGATATCTTGGAACACGTAAGTACATGGTGGTGGATGCCGGCGGTATCAGACCGGATGACCTTGTGGTAGAAAGCAGCAACGCAAGAAAAATAATTGTCATAGATAATCTGCACGAGCTCTCATGGGGGGATGTGGACACAGTGAGGGAGCAGATCATAGAACTCATTAGAAGAGAAGACGTATGGGTTATACTCGTTGGCCGGTGTCCGGTTCCCCCATGGCTTTCTGCTGTAAGATTTCAAGAAGGATTTTATGTGGTGGACAGCAAGCTGCTTATGTTCAGTTTGGAGGATATAAAGAAGTATGCTGAATACGCTGGATTTAGTATCAATGAGGCACAAGTGCAGAGAATGTACTATGAGACTACAGGACTTCCGCTGGCTGTGGAGATGTGCCACATCAAATACATGGAAATGGCATATACAAGCGAGATAACAGATGATATGTATAATGATTTTTCGAGACGCGTTGAGGATGAGATGTGTAATTACCTTGAGTATCATGTGTATGATAACTGGGATGTGGAAATGCAGGAATTTCTCATGGAAATATCCGTGGTGGATGAGTTTACAACAAAACAGGCTGAGATGATAACCGGAAGAAGTGACAGTGAGCTTTTGATCGAGAGGGCAAAGTGGCTTGGAAACTTTATGACCAGCCGGATGGATAAGGATGGCAATACACAATATCAACTGCAGTTTCACATGAGGGTCTCTATGCGCAGACGTCTTAAGCGGAAGTACGAGAAAGAGCGTATAAGAGGCCTGTATGAGAATGCCGGACTGTTTTACAGACTTAACGGAGATATAAGGAAAGCTCTAGAGATGTATGAAAATGCAGGAGTTACAGAGCGAATAGTTTCAATACTTGTCGATAATGCCAGACATGCGGCGAACAGTGGTTATTACTATGATCTGAAAAAATATTACCTGGAACTTCCGGATCATGTCATCGAGAAAAGTCCTGAGCTTATGTGTGGTATGAGCATGCTGCAGTCACTCCTTCTAAATCCTGATGAGAGTGAAAGATGGTACGACAGACTAAAATTATATGCAGATGAAAACCAGGGAAGTGCCAGGAAAAATGCAAAGGGGCTTTTGCTGTATCTGGATATTGGTCTGCCGCACAGAGGAAGTGTTGATGTATTAAAGCTTTTGAAGTCAGCATACACAATGGTCTTTAATAAGGAGGTAAGAATACAGGAATGGTCGGTTACATCCAATCTGCCTTCAATGATGAACGGTGGAAAAGATTTCTGTGAGTGGAGCAAGAGAGACAGAGAGCTGGCATCGAAGGTTGGCAGGATAGTTGAGTTTGTGCTTGGAAAATATGGAAAAGGCCTTGTAAATCTTGCTTTGGCGGAGAGTTTTCTTGAAAAGAGCGGAGATAATTATGAAGTGGCAACTCTTGCGGCAAAGGGCAGAATGCAGGCGGAAGCAGGAGGGAAAATAGAGCAGTGCTTTGTTGCTGATGGTATATTGGCGTGGCTGCATTTGCAGAACGGAAAGCCACAGGAGGCTCTTGAGGTTTTGAATGGAATAGAGGGAAAGGCTGAAAAAGAGGAAGGACAAAATCTCCTTCCCAATATATATGCATTTGAGACCAGATGCAGCCTGTACAGAGGAGATAGAGCCTGTGTTACAGGTTGGATGGAAAATGCTCCGGATGAAAATGTTGAATTCAGGATATATGACAGGTTTATCTATCTAACCAAAGTGAGAGTATACCTTCAAAGCGGACGGAATGAACAGGCATATTCGCTGCTGACAAAGCTAAGATATTATGCTGAGATGATGTCCCGTACGTATATAGGGATAGAATGTAGTGTGCTGATGGCTGTAGCTTTGCAGCGATTAAAAAATGATGACTGGAAAAAGGCGATGTGCCATGCTATGGATACTGCGATGGAATATAGCTTCACAAGGATTATATCCAGAGAAGGTGCGGCGGTGAATACTCTTATAAATACCTGTGGATGGAAAGTCGAGAAAGATGGTGCTGACGATAAGGAGATAGCCGCAAGAAGGGCATATTTCAGACAACTGCAGAAGGAGACTGAGAGTATGACGAGATACTACCCCGGATATATGAAAGCGGGAGTGGATGATGTTCAACTCAGTGAGACTGCTACAGCCATACTTAAACTGCAGGCAGAGGGGCTGTCCAGACAGAAGATAGCGGACAGACTCAACATGTCGGAGGCGAATGTAAAGTATCATCTGAACCAGGTGTACAGGAAACTCGGGGTGACTGATAAGGCCGGGGCGGTTAGGGAGGCATCTAACAGGGGACTTATCTAGTGATTGTGAGATTTGTGTTCGGTGGTGATTTACTTGAATACACCGCATGTAAAAGTTGTATATGAATGTATATAATTAGGGTGGAAAAACTTAGATTGTTGTTGTATTATGTCTATAATTATGATTACATACGAATCAGTAACGTCAGATTGAGATGAGGATAATTTCCGTATGGCATAAAAGTGTTGGTGAAGATGGCATTTGGAACTTAGAGAATGAGCGAGTACGGACGGATTCGTATTTGACAGGTATTCAAGGAGGAATTACGACGTGAATTTTTTGGAAGAGAGAATAACTAAGGATGGAATAGTAAAGGAGGGCAATGTTCTCAAGGTGGATAGTTTCCTGAACCACCAGATGGATATACGTCTGTTTGATCAGATCGGTGAGGAGTTCAAGAAGAGATTTGAGGGAACAGAGATCAACAAGATCCTTACTATAGAGGCATCCGGAATAGGCATTGCCTGTGTTGTTGCCAGACATTTTGACGTGCCTGTTGTATTTGCGAAGAAGTCAAAGAGCATTAATATAGAGGGCGATGTGTATGTGGCAGAGGTTGAGTCATTTACACACAAGTGTAAGAATCAGGTTATCGTATCCAAAAAATTTATAAATCCGGAGGACAAGATTCTTATCATAGATGATTTCCTTGCAAATGGATGTGCGCTTCAGGGACTCATCTCCATAGTCAAGTCAGCAGGCGCCAGCGTAGAGGGAATCGGAATCGCAGTTGAGAAGGGCTTCCAGACAGGTGGTCAGGTCATCAGGAATCTCGGATATCATCTTGAGTCGCTTGCGATAGTGGACAGCATGGACGCTGCTACGGGCGAGATAAAGTTCAGGGAGCAGTAGGATCGCTGCGGGATATTTGCTGAGAGGTGGGGTATATGGGAAATAACAATTTAGAAGAAAAAAATGTTTCTATGCCTGAGAAAATTGGAGGCGTAATATTTGGCATATGGTTTGTTGCCAGTATTATAGCCGGATTTGTTGCAAGTGAGATCGGAACGGATGCTGTTATGCTTGTTGTGGGGCAGTTTTTTGCCGGGATAGTTCTTGTCATAATTCTAAAGACTCTTATTCCGATGATTAAGAAGCGAAAGCGGGGGAGCATCATCGGTATAGTGTTCATATCTGTGTTTGCCGGTGCTGCATCGGCGCTGATATGGGCGGCGTGTGCTGTGAAAGATGGCTCTTTTGCGGATAAGATAGTATTGCTCCCGGAACGGATATTGGGGAGAGAAAATTGCAATGTTGGAGCATTTTATGCAGAGATATTTGCCTGTGCATTCTTTGTGGTCAGTGCAATAACACTGCTCTCTGTGATATGTAAGAGAAAAGCGCTTGAGCGAAGATGTTCATTTACTGTGAAAGCTGTATGCCATGATGTACGTGCAGATATGAGACAGGATATGAGAGCCGGCAGAAGATATCCGGAGGCGGGAGTATTTGAATTTACATACAGGGATAAGCAGTATAAAGTGTATGAGCAGACATATGTATATGGACTGAATATAAGTAAAGGCGATGTGGTATATCTTTATATCAACCCAGAAAATCCGTACGAATTTTATCTGGAAAACAGTGGTATATTCAGCAGTCAGGCGATATGGTCAGCAGTTTTTTTGATGGTTATATCAGGTTTGATGGCCGCAGGCTGCAATTTGTTGATTTTTAGGTGAAAAAATAGCCAGGTGCATGTTCTCCAATTTGGAGAATATGCACCTGGCTGTTTCTACGTAATTTTATCTGAAACTCTTCAGCCAATTGACGAGAGAGTCGTGCCAGATATTATCTACGACTGTCTTTTTCATCTGTGCGTCAACAGGTCCGTTTCCGGCAAGCTTTGCCAGGATTGCAGCCTGAAGTTCAGGAACTGTCATGGATTCCGGAGACTTGCTCCAGTCAACTGTGATGGTTTCTGGATCAACCGGGGTGTCGGCGGCAGCTTGGGCAGAAGCGTCCTTGGCTGAATCTTTTACCTCGTTGGCGGCAGTAGTATTCTTCTCAATATCAGTAGTGTTTTTCTTAGCATCTGCAGATTCTGTAGCAGTCACAATGTCTTTGGATTCTATCTTTGGTTCAGCTTCCTTATTGCCTTTTGCATCGGTAGCTGTTTCAGATGCTGCTTTATCTTCTGTGTTGGTCTTAGCTTCGCTATCAGTCTTCGTCACAACCTTAACCGGCTTTACATCCAGGTCTGTTCCCTCAGGCACCCAGATCTCACCACTGTTTGCAGGCTGGGTTATGTTGATATGACCATCATGTACAGATACCTTTTCGCCTGACAGGGCGCCGATGTATGCTGTGCAGTTCCCTGCTGCAAGGTGCATTCCGGCTGGGGCATCGTCGTTGTTCACTGACACGATGACACGTGTTCCGTCAAGATCCCTCGCGTATGCGAACTGTCTGTTGGTGAGCATCAGCTCATCGTAGCTGCCATATGACAGTGCAGGAACGGCCTGACGTACCTTGCCGAGTGCGGCGATGAGTGCTGTGCAAGGGTTAGTTTTTACTGAATCCTTGTAATCTTCTATATTGAGAGCTGGTCTTAAGGAATCGTCCGAGCCATATTCCTTGCGTCCCTCAATGCCAAATTCTGAACCGTAGTATATGCTAGGCACACCCGGAAGAGTGTAGAGCAATACATGTACAGGTGCAAAATGAGCCTTATTGGTAAGCTTTGTATAGATACGCTCCACATCATGGTTGTCTACGAAGTTGTAGAGCTTTAATGTTCCCATGTTCTGGAGACGTCTTACAGTGTGCGCGATTTCAAAATAGTTGTGGTCGTTGTGCCCGCTGTACAGAGCCTTGTGAAGTGTGTAGTTGGTGACACTGTGAAGAGTCTCGCCGTTTACCCAGCGGCTGTAGTCGCCGTGGATGACCTCACCCATGAGCCAGAAATCCGGCTTCACTTCATTTGCTGTGCGGCGCAGTGCCTTCATGAAATCAAAATCAAGGACGTCCGCAGCGTCAAGTCTGATTCCGTCCACATCGAACTCACTCACCCAGAAACGAATCACATCGCATATATAGTCAACGACAGCAGGATTCTTCTGATTCAGCTTGACGAGAAGGTTATAGCCTCCCCAGTTGTCGTAAGAGAAACCGTCGTTGTACTCGTTGTTGCCCCAGAAATTCACGTTGCAGTACCAGTCTTTGTAATGTGAATTCTCTCTGTTTGCCTGGATGTCCTTGAATGCGAAGAAGTCACGGCCTGTGTGGTTGAACACTCCGTCGAAGATGACCTTTATTCCCTGTTCATGGCAGTAAGCCACAAATGCTGTCAGGTCCTCATTTGTTCCGAGACGGGAGTCGAGCTTCTTGTAATCTGTAGTCTCGTAGCCGTGTCCGACTGACTCAAAGAGTGGTCCGATGTACAGTGCTGAACCGCCGATCTCCTTTATATGATCCACCCATGGAAGCAGGGTGTTTAAGCGGTGAACAGGCTCACCGTAGTCGTTCTGTTTAGGGGCTCCTGCAAGTCCCAATGGATAAATGTGATAAAATACTGCCTCATCATACCATGCCATAGTTATCCCTCCATTTTTTAAAATTAGCATTTACATTATACTAAAAAAATTAGGAAAAAGCGACAAAAAAACATGTCTATATTGCACGAACTATGGTAGAATCATTTCTGTTGAAATGGACAAAAAAATACAGGAAAGAAAATGAGTAAAGAACAAGCTAAAACAGCAAATTCAGAGCGCGATGATAATTGCAGGAATAGGCTCCCTTATCCAGATCTTCCCTAAGATTGTGCAGACGGTATTTGCTGAGAACTGTGTGGCTGTTGTATTCATAGTTGCCATCATTCTGAATCTTGTGCTTCCTAAGAACATGGATGTCCACGAGACCCCAAAGACTGAGGATGCAGAGTAGATCCAATAAAACATACAGATTATCCGAGAGGAAAACTTACAAGAGGTGTAAGTGTTAATCACAGCGTCGTTCTGATATTATGATATCAGAGCGGCGCTGCTTTTGTATTAACGTGGGCAACGAGCAAAAGTCCGTGATAGCACTCCGGCCCCATGAAAATAAGAAAGGTGAACAATATGGATAGTTTATTAAAGATAGAATCACTGAAGAAATACTATGGCAAAAAGCCAAACCAGACTAAGGCTCTGGACGGCATATCATTTCAGATCATGCCGGGGGAGTTCCTTGGCATCATGGGTAGCAGTGGATCGGGAAAGTCCACACTGCTGAACTGTATCGCAACGGTCATAAAGCCTGACAGCGGAACCATAGAGCTCCAGGGCAAAGAGATACAGGTGCTTAAAGGTGCGAAGCTTGCGCAGTACAGAGGCAGGGAGATAGGTTATCTGTTCCAGAACTTTGAACTTCTGGACAATCTAACAGGCAGAGAGAACATTATGGTTCCGTTGTCAATACACGGTGTATCCGAGGATGAGAGCAGAAGCAGACTGGAAAAGCTTTCATCATATCTGGAGATAGATAACGTGCTTGACAAATTCCCGTCGCAGATGTCTGGTGGTCAGAGACAGAGGGTTGCGGCCGCCAGAGCGCTCATACTTAATCCGGGGATCATTCTTGCGGACGAGCCGACCGGAGCACTCGACTCAAGAAATGCAAAGTCACTCATGGAGAAGCTGTTGGGACTGAACAGGGATGACAACACTACCATACTTATGGTGACCCACGACTCAAATGCGGCCAGCTTCTGCAAGAGGATACTCTTCATACAGGATGGCAGGATATTCCATGAGCTCAGAAGAGATATGGAGAGAGAGTCGCAGCAGGAGTTTTATGAGAGGATACTCAAGCTGATGGCGCAGATGGGAGGAGGCAGCGCAAATGTTCTTTAAACTCGCAATGAGGAACAGCAGGAGAAGCAGGAAAGAGAATGGTCTGTTCTTCGCTTCGCTGGTTGTGTCCATAGTGGCATTTTATATCATATTGGCGCTGTCCCATCAGGATGTGATGATATTCCTGAGAAGTCTTGAAAGCGATGCGGTGAACAGTCTTCTTCAGATAGCGGCGGTGTTCTATGTATTTTCACTGGTCATGTTGTTTTTTCTTATATACTATGCAAGCAAATACCAGCTCGAACGACGGAGGCACGAACTTGGAATGTATATAATGATGGGGATGAGAAGATCAAAGCTTTTTGCCCTGCTGATGGCGGAGGATCTGGGCAGCAGCGTAGTGGCTCTGCTCATCGGACTTCCTATAGCGATCCTGGTGTCTGAGGTGGTCAGCCTTCTCACAGCCAGACTGGTAGGTCTTGGCGTTATAGGTCATCACGTATCATTTTCACTGCAGGCAGTCATACTGACAACTGTTGGATTTGTAGCGATAAAGCTTGCAGCATTTCTCATACTGAGCGGTAAGCTTGCAAGAAAGCAGATAGGCGATCTCCTTGTAGATACACCGGAGACAGAGAAGAAACAGCTTCCGGCTCCTGTGTATGGTGTGAGTGCAGTCTTCGGTCTTGTTGCGCTGGTCATTGCATACTGTCAGGGAATAGGCGGCTATTCGTGGATCAGCGTAAAATATATGGCGGTCACCATAACACTGGGATTTGTTGGCATGTTCCTGCTGTTTTTCGGCCTCAGGCTCTTTGTTGATGCACTGGCCAGACGTGCAAATGGCTCAAAACCACTTGCTGTGTTCGGTTTCAGGCAGATACACGAAAATGTAGTAACAAAATCTGGAACGCTTGCAATAAGCTCGATACTCATACTCGGCGCTCTGTGCTGCTGCGGTTCGGGCGTTGGCATATGTATATCCAGACAGAATATGGATCATGTGCTCGATTATACATTTGCCTCATATGGGGATGACGCTGAGGCGGACAGCAGGAATATCCGCGCAAAGCTGGAGGAAGCCGGCGTGTTGGAGGATTTCTCGGACGTATTCGATATGAAGCTTGGTTATATAAAGATGGGTGAAAATGAGTCCCATGATGATGCTGTGAACGTGGGGAATGTCATATCTGAGCTTGAAAAACTCAAAGCTTCAGAGGACAGGGATGTGCTTATAAATAACATGTCTTACATGACATACCCTTACCTGATCCAGGAGAGTGCGTACAACAAGGTGCTTGAGGCTGCGGGAAAGGAGCCTTTGGAGCTCGGAGAAAATGAACTGGCACTCTATACGGATTTCTTTACTGATTACCGCGGGGGTTTACTGAATGAGGTATTGGCAGAGAGGCCGGAGGTGGATGTAAGAGGAGATGAGTATCATCTGATCGGAGAGGTCCAGACCACGAAGATCGTGACAGATTCATCGATAACCCTGTCGTTCGGACTTATCGTGGACGATGATACATTTGCCAGATTGACAAATGACAATTACGAGTTATATGTAAATGCCATTCTCAAAAAGGATATCGTGGACGGTAAGGGCCTCATGAAAGCCATAATGGACGAAAATGAGAAACTTGACGGCATAGATTTTGAGAGTATAAACGCTGATTGCGAGAGTTATCTGCAGAACATAGGAAGAAATATGTTCTACACGGTGGCTGCAGGATATATAACGCTTTATCTGGCGGTGGTGTTCCTCATAATCGCAAATACCATAATCGGTGTTCAGTTCCTGATGGGACAGAGAAAGTCCGGCAGAAGGTACAGAACCCTTGTGAAGCTTGGCGCGACATACGAAATGCTCTGCAGCTCAGCAAACAGACAGGTGGGCTGGTATTTCGGAATCCCGGTTGCCGTGGCGGCGGTCAGCAGTATATTCGGTGTGCGTGCTCTGCTCACGGGAATCCTGTCAGAATCCATGCGTGGCAGTGTGAAACAGATACTTATCATAGCTGCGGTTATGATAATCCTGTTGTGTGTGGTAGAATATATCTATATGACAGCGGTGAAACGCTCAAGCAACAGATATCTCATGGCGATGATGACACCGGAAAGGGTTGAGTAAACGGTGAAGTGTGTGATGGTGGTTGAGGACGATGTCCTCATGTGCGATGAACTTCTGGATATGCTGACAAAGGCAGGATACAGGGCAGTTAAGCCAGATGGATTTGACAACATAATAGAACAGATACTGGACATGGCTCCGGATATTCTTCTGCTGGATATCAATCTTCCTGGCAGGAGCGGCTTTGACATATGCCGGGAGATCAAGAGGCGGAGCTCTGTCCCGGTGCTGGTTCTCACATCGAGGGACCAGCTAAAGGACGAGCTCCATGCGCTGGAGCTGGGCGCTGATGAATTCCTCACGAAGCCATGCCGCCGTGAGCGGCTTCTGGCCCGGGTGGCAAATGTGCTCAAGAGGTACGAGGGCAGACAGAACCTGATCGAAGGAGAAGGGTTTCTTCTGGACACTCAGACATACACTCTGTATATAGATGGGAGATCTGCGGTGCTTCCACAGAATCAGGGACGTATATTTGAGACACTTATGACAAGCGGAGGAGATGTCGTGTCTAAGGAGAAACTTTGTGAGGCAGTGTGGGGCACATCGGAGTATATAGATGAAAATGCCCTGCAGGTGAATCTTACAAGACTCAAAAAGAAAATGGCGGGACTGGATATGAAGGCAAAGATCATAGCTGTAAGAGGCGTTGGATACAAAATATTCCCTGGGGACGGAGGTGCCTGACCCACTTGTCAGAGTGGAGAAAATATGAAAAGATTTGGACTTGTTATAAAACAGAATATTGTCTGGCTTGGTCTGCTGCTTCTGACGGACGTGGCGTTCTGCTTCTTCATGTGGCTTGTGGCACCAGAGGCATTTGTCAGAATAAGGGTGCTGGTTGGCATGTTCACTGTGATACTGTTCGCGGCGGTGTGCTCGGTGCTGTGTATAAAGGACAGGAAGAAGATTGAGGCGTTCAGGAGATTTGTCACTGCCCCGGATGAACAGAGCGAGATAGAAATGAGGAGCCTGTGCGGGGCTTCTGAACAGGAATATGTGAGCGTGCTGTCGGAGGAGCTTCACGATCTGAGAGATTCAGTGATGCAGAGTGGCAGACAGCTCAGGGATTATCAGGAGTATGTGGAGAACTGGGCACATGAGATCAAGACCCCCATCTCTCTGCTGACATTTGTGGTGGACAACAGGAGAGATGAGCTGCCTCATAATGTTGTGATGAAGATGGACAATGTGACCAGCCAGATGCAGAACTATGTGGACCAGATGCTCTACTACGCCAGACTGAAAAGCGATTCCAAGGATTATCTCATGGAGAGCATAGATGTGGAAGAATGCGTGGATGAGGTGATAGCTGACTACAGATCCCTGCTTGAGGAGAAGGGCATACGGGTCAGAAAGTGTCTTGAGAATGGAGAGGTGTACAGTGACCGCAGGGGATTGCAGTTTATACTCGGTCAGCTTGTGAGCAATTCCATGAAATACACAAATGAGCAGCCGGAGATATCATTTGACTTCTGGACGGCGGGTGACAAAAAGCTGCTGTCCGTGAGTGACAATGGCATAGGTGTAAAGAGCTGTGACATGCCATACATATTCGAGAAGGGTGTCACGGGTGATTCGGGTGAGAACAGGAAGCATGCAACGGGCATGGGACTGTATCTTGTCAGTGAGATGGCGCATGATCTGGGTATCACAGTGACGGCAAATTCAAAGTGGCAGAATGGATTCGAGATAGTACTTGAATTCCCGGATGTGGAGACAAAGATATAAAAGTGAGGAGGCAGATACAGTGTTGTGCGTATCTGCCTCCTCACTTTTTACCGGGATATTTTATAATAAATTTATGAGTGGCGGTCTGTTAATAATCACTTTGATATTTTATAATGTAAGCATTGGCTGTAATTTAGTTGATGGTGCAAAGTCAGTTTAATTGGACTGAGGTTTGACATGTAGCGCCAGCCATTTGCCGAAGGCAAATTTTGCATGGCTGGTGTTCAATGGATGTGTCAAGTTTTCTGTGAAAACTTGACATGTAGCGCCAGCCATTTGCCGAAGGCAAATTTTGCATGGCTGGTGTTCAATGGAAAGGAGAATATAATTATGGAGATCAGAAAAGCGGCAGCAGAGGATTTTGATATTGTATTTGATTTTATAGAAAAATTATGGACATATAATACATATGACAGGGAAGAAATACGCAAAGTATATATGGACGTCATAGATGACGAACGCAGCTTTGCGTTTTTATTATGGGATGAAGGCATTTGCAGGGGCATGTGCCATGGAGATTATTTCAATACATTCTGGATGTCGGGGCTCACATGCTATGTGTCAAGCCTTATAACAAGAGAGGAGGACCGCGGCAAGGGATATGGTGTGGCACTTCTGGATCATGCAAAGAAGCTTGCAAAGCAGAGGGGCTGTAAGGCCATCACCCTTGATTCCGGTCTTCCGCGGACAGGGGCACATGGCTTCTATGAACACTATGGATTTGAAAAGAGCTGTTATGGCTTTGAACTGACGATATGATTATCTGCAGAGATTTGAAAGGAGACAAAATATGTGTACAGCAGCGACATATAAGACAAAGGATTTCTATTTTGGAAGAACGCTGGATTATGAATTCTCGTACGGCGATGAGATCACCGTGACTCCGAGAAATTATCCGTTTGAATTCAGATATATGGGAAGGAAAAACAGTCACTATGCAATGATAGGCATGGCGCATGTGGCGGGGGGATATCCTCTCTACTACGATGCTATAAATGAGAAGGGGCTTGGAATGGCAGGCCTGAATTTTGTCGGAAATGCAGTGTATCAGGAAGCGGATGAGAGTGGTGAGAGGGACAATGTAGCCCAGTACGAGTTCATCCCGTGGATACTCGGAAGCTGCGCCAGCGTGGGTGAGGCAAGGGTAGCTCTGGACAGGATGAACCTGACCGGCACACCATTTTCTGAGCAGCTTCCTACAGCGCAGCTCCACTGGATCATTGCAGACAGAAATGGTGCAATAACAGTGGAGTGTATGGCAGATGGTCTGCATGTGTATGAGAATCCGGTTGGGGTTCTCACGAACAACCCGCCATTTCCTCAGCAGATGTTCCTGCTCAATCAGTATATGGGGCTGTCACCAAAGCAGCCGGTGAACACGTTTGCCCCGGAGGTGGGACTTGTCACTTACAGCCGTGGCATGGGGGCCATAGGACTTCCGGGAGACCTGTCATCCACGTCGAGATTTGCAAGGGTGGCATTTGTTAAGCAGAACAGTCTGCCTGCGGATTCAGAGGCTGAGAGTGTAAGCCAGTTCTTCCACATACTTGGCTCTGTTGATCAGCAGAGGGGCTGCTGTGAGGTTGCGCCTGACAAATATGAGATAACCATATACACGTCCTGCTGCAATGCTGACAAGGGAATATACTATTACAATACCTACGAGGGTCATCAGATAAATGCAGTGGATATGAACAGAGAGGATCTGGATAGCAGTTCGCTTGCCAGATATCCGCTTATCCAGGGGGAGAATATCAATTGGCAGAACTGATGTATATGGCTTACAAGGGAGAAAGGATGCTGTATGAGTAAAAGCAAGGTTACGATAAAAGAAATAGCGGATATGGCCGGGGTGTCCATAGCCACTGTATCACATGTTATAAACAGGACAAGGTATGTAAGACCTGAGCTTGTGGATAAGATAGAGAAGATCATAGTAGAGACCGGATATCAGAATAAGATAGCAGATAAGGAGAGAAAACTGCTGGTTGGCCGGGAGTCCACGATAGTTGCAGTCATTCCAAACATTGAAAGTACGATATACAGAGATGTGGTAGCTTATGTGAAGCAGCTTGTCAGTGTGCAGGGATATCAGTTCCTTGTGGCGATAACAGACAATGATCTCAAGGAGGAGGCGCAGGTGCTTGCCGGACTTCTGGTGAACAAGAAGGTTGCGGGTATCATACATGCGCCGGTGAGCGATGTGGCATCTAACTACACAAAGCTCATACAGTCGGGTGTTCCATTTGTCTGTGTGGAGAGAAATATACTCGGTGAGGGAATAGATTCCGTTGAGTTCAGGGATCGTGAGGCGATATTCAAAGGGGCGGATTATCTGTTGTCCAGCGGACACAAGAATGTATTGTTCTTCCGGGAGAGCACGGACAGCACGACGAAGGACGAGAGGACCAGGGGCTTTTTAAATGCGCTAGAGAAGTACAACATCAATACAAATGATGCAAATATAGTGGATGTGACCCTGGAAAATGGCGAGGATGACTGTATGCTCGTCATCCAGAAGGCGCTCCGCAGGTACAGGCCGACCGCTGTACTTGCGGGGGGCAACAGAATAACTCTTTATCTTATGAAGACACTGAGAGATATGGGAATCGACTGTCCGGGAGAGATATCTGTGGTTGGATTTGGTGATGAGAGCTGGTCTGAACTTACTTATCCACCTCTTACAATACTGAGAAGAGATGTGAAGGGACTAAGCGCCAAGGCTGTTGGGATGTTGTTTGAGAAGATCAACACAGGTGCGGCCATATCCCATGACTGCTATGCCGATGTGGAACTGGTTGTCAGGAAATCCACCAAGATGCTGGATAATGGACCATTTGGAGATAAGGCAGCTGCCCCGGATTCCGTGGTGCTGACGAAGGAGGAAAAACAGAGGCTGAAGGCTGGACATTTCAGAGTGGCCATATCATTTCATTATACCGGTACGTCCTGGGCGGAGCTTCATGAGAAGGGTATACGTGAGGAGCTGGAGCAGTTCGGAATAGATGTGGTGTCGGTTATGGATGCACACTTTGACTCTGAACTTCAGAATGCACAGCTCGATGGAATAAGGCTTCAGAAGCCGGACGCAGTTATAGCTATTCCGGCGGATGACAGTCGTACCAGAGAGAAGTTTCAGGAGCTTTCCAAGGTGTCAAAGCTGGTGTTCATAAGCAATGTTCCGGATGGCATGTCCAAGAACAGCTATGTGTCCTGTGTATCAGTAAATGAGTCGGAGAACGGAACGAACACTGGAAGAATGCTGGGGGAATACTGCAAGGAGAATAAGAAAAAAAAGGCAGGCTTCATTATTCATGGTGCGGCATTCTACGGAACAAGAGTCAGGGATACCGCCGCTGAGAGGATAATCAAGGACAGTTATCCTGATATTGACATAGTTACGATCAGGAGTTTTGGAGAGATATCCAATGCATATCAGGTAGCCAAGGACGTGATAACTGCCAATCCTGAAATTGAGGCAATGTATGTGAGCTGGGATCGCCCGGCACTTCTGGCTATAAAGGCACTCAAGGAGCTTGGCAGGGAGGATGTGGCGGTGTTCACAACTGATCTTGACCATGGTATAGCCCGGTGCATGGAGGAAGGAATAGTCAAAGGACTCAGCACACAGAGACCATACGAGCAGGGAAGGGCGGCCGCGGCAGTCGTTGCCAAGTCCCTGGTAAGTGAAGAACAGCTTCCAAAGTATGTGGGAGTTCAGCCGTATCAGGTCGAGCCGAAACAGCTCAGGCTTGCATGGAAGGAAATCTTCCATGAGTCCATGCCGGACAGATTGAGGTGATATGACATCCGTCAGAGAGAAAATTGTATCTTTCTGGCGGATTTTTTGTGTTTAGATACAAGACTTCGGAATATTGTATCTTTTTCGCCTGAGAAGTTCCAAAGGATACAATTTTGTGTCCAAGCTGCTGTAACCACACCCAAAAGAGAAAATTCCCAGGGGAAGTGGTACCGGAGACAAAGGACAAGATTACAAGATACAAGGTGACAAGTTACGGGTGTCAATCATACACTACAAATCCCATAAGTATGACATATCGTAAAATATTTACGTAAAAAAATGACAAAAGACCTGCGAACCCTATAATGCAATTGAGCGTTATTTGTGCATAATGACGAATAAACAATAAATAAAACACTTGATATTGACAATAACCGACAAAGGTTATATCATCAAAACATGCAAGGGACGAAAAACAGTTTAAAATTTACGTAAATTAAACCGGTTGTAAACAGTTTTTCGACAACGAGTTAGCAAAATAAAACGCATGATATTGGAGGTAAAAATTATGAGAAGATTTAAAAAGTTATTAGCAGTTGGAGCATGTCTGTGCATGTCACTCAGTTTACTGGCAGGTTGTGGATCAGGTTCAGGGAACGCTTCGGGCAACGGTTCATCTGAATCAGGTACAAAACAGGAGAGCACAAAGTCATCTGACCTGTCATTTGCATTCTGTACAAACACACTCAACAACACATTCCAGAGTTCGATCGATGCAAAGCTCAAGGAGCTCTGCGATGCAAATGGAATTTCATACACTTGTCTTGACCCTGATTACGATCTGAACACACAGCTCAGCCAGTTATCAGACGTGGCAAATAGTGGATACGACGCAGTGTTCATCATCCCGGTTGATTCAGCAGGTATCACATCAGGTCTTGCAGAGATCAAGGATGCAGGAATCCCAATCTTCAATGTAGATACAGCAGTTATCGAGGATGACATAGAGAACTTCGTAACACAGTTCGTTGGAACAAATGCTTACATGGCAGGACAGCTTGTCGGTGAGCAGATGGCTAAAGATTATCCGGACGGAGCAGACATTGCGATCCTTGACTTCCCATCAAATGAGAGTTGTGTAGACCGTGTAAATGGTTTCCTTGACGGACTCGGTGATAACAAGGATAAGTTCAACATCGTAGCACAGCAGGATGGCGAGGCAGCACTTGATGCATCAATGAGCCTTGCAGAGGATATCATCACAGCAAACACAGATCTTCAGGCATTCTTCTGTATCAATGATCCTTCAGCACTTGGCGCTGCAGCAGCAGTTAAGGCGGCCAACAAGACAGGTCAGATTGGTGTATACAGTATCGATGCTTCACCAGATGGCAAGAAGGCACTCCTCGACGGCGAGTTTACAGCAGTTGCATGTCAGGTTCCTGTACAGATTGCAGAGTATGCATTCAACGCAGCACAGAAGTATGTAGGCGGAGACACAACCATCGACGAGAAGAAGGTATATCTTGATTCACACCTCGTACTCAAGGATGAGGCTGAAAAGACAGTTAACGACTGGCAGTAAGGCCGGATCGAAGCCGGCAGTAACAGCACGGGGCTGCCCCCCGGCTGGACATACATGACACAACGTAGGTGTATATAATACGGGAGAGACCGGGGATCTTAGATCTCCGGCCGAGATCCCGAAAAAGCAGGATAACAAAAGATCTATTTTAGAAACTTGGAGGTTTAATATGGGACAGACAGTTCTGGAAATGATAGGGATAAAGAAAAGCTTCTCCGGAATATATGCTTTAAGTGGCATCGACTTTTCCCTTGAGCTGGGAGAGGTACACGCACTGCTCGGCGAGAATGGTGCAGGAAAGTCCACACTGATCAAAGTCCTTGGCGGAATTTACCAGCCCGACAGCGGAATCATCAAGGTAAATGGCAAGGAGGTAAAGATCAACGGAGTTCCGGCTGCCAGAGAGAATGGTATAGGAATAATACATCAGGAGATCGTACTTGTTCCATATCTTTCGGTGGCACAGAACCTGTTTCTCGGCAGAGAGATAAGGACAAAGCTTGGAACATTGGACTTTGCAGAGATGAACAGAAGAGCAGAGGAGATGATATCATCCCTCGGTGTGAATATAAAAGCAGACACGATAGTAGAGAATCTGACCATCGCACAGCAGCAGATGGTGGAGATCGTCAAGGCGGTCTCATTCAATGGTAAGATCATAGTTATGGATGAGCCTACCTCATCACTTTCAAACGAAGAGGTGGAGCAGTTATTTGAGATCATTGAGAATCTCAGAAAGAAACAGGTAAGTATAATCTACATCTCCCACAGAATGGAGGAGCTCTTCAGGATATCTGACAGAGTTACCGTCATCAGGGATGGTGCATACGTAGGAACAAAAAAGACATCAGAGACAAGCCCGAATGAGCTGGTTGCGATGATGGTAGGAAGAGATCTGGAGAGCTTCTATGCAAGAGATTACTGCGACATGGACAAGGCAGAGGTTGCTCTGGAGGTAAAGAATCTTTCCCAGACAGGTGTCTTTGAAGATATAAGTTTTTCGGTACACAAGGGCGAGATCCTGGGCTTCTCAGGTCTGGTCGGTGCCGGACGAAGTGAGATCATGGAGGCGGTATTTGGTGCAACACGGCCTACATCAGGCGAGGTGATACTCGGAGGAAAGCCGGTACACTTCAAGAATCCGATGCAGGCTATCAAATCAGGCATAGCGCTGGTTCCTGAGGACAGAAAGAAGCAGGGACTGGTACTCGGCAACAGCGTGGCATTCAACCTCACACTCTCATCCCTCAGATTCTATATGAACGGAATCGCAATAAGCGAGAAGAAGCGCGGCGAGGTAATAGACCATTATTCACAGAGACTTAGGATAAAGGCGGCATCGCCAGAGATTGAGGCGGGCAGCCTGTCAGGTGGAAACCAGCAGAAGGTGGTTCTGGGCAAATGGCTTGCGACCAAGCCGGATGTACTTATTCTGGATGAGCCGACCAGAGGCGTGGATGTAAATGCAAAATTTGAGATATACACAGTAATCAATGAACTGGCAAAGGAAGGCATAGCGATAATCATGGTATCCAGTGAGCTTCCTGAGATCATCAACATGTGCGACAACGTATGTGTGGTCAGAGCCGGAAGACTCGTGAAGAAGCTGTCAAAGGACGAGCTCTCACAGGAAGAGATAATGAAATACGCTGCAGGAGGTATCGAATAATATGGGCGAGACAAAGAAGAATTCAAAAGCAACTTCTATATTAAAGAACAATCCCCTGACATCCATAGTCAAGGGCAACATAGGAATCATAGTGGTCCTGATAATCATGTGTGTGGCGGTAGCACTTGCCACGGACAAGTTTCTCACGACCAACAACATCATATCAGTGCTTAGACAGATTTCAATCAACACATACATAGCACTTGGAATGACACTGATAATTATACTTGGACACATCGACTTGTCAGTTGGATCGATAGTAGCCATGTCGGGAACACTGACCGTAGGATTTATAGTTAACCAGGGACTCCCTCTCGGCGTTGCCATAGTTGCAGGACTTCTGGTTGGTACAGCAGCGGGCTTTATAAGTGGTTTTATAGTTGCTAACTTCAAGGTGCCTGCATTCATCATCACAATGGCCATGATGAACATAGCAAGTGGTATAGCTTATGTCTACACAGGTGGACAGTCAACACGTATCACTAACAAGCTCTTCATCGAGATCGGAACAGGATACCTGTTCAATGTGATCCCACTTCCTGTAGTGTACATGGTAGTGCTCATCATACTGTTCAGCTTCATCCTCAGCAAGACAAAGTTTGGAACATATGTATATGCGATAGGTGGTAACCGCGAGGCTGCAAGACTTTCAGGTGTACCTATCAAGAAGATAGAGATCATAGTATTTACAATATCTGGACTTCTCTCAGCATTTGCAGGACTTGTACTTTGTTCAAGAATGTACTCAGGCCAGCCTTCAGTTGGAAGCGGCTACGAGCTTGATGCCATCGCAGCCTGCGTACTTGGAGGAACTTCCATGACAGGTGGTAAGGGAAGAATCAGCGGAACAGTATTTGGTGCCATGGTTATCGGAATCATCTCAAATGGTCTTAACCTTATCGGAGTGTCGTCATACTGGCAGCTCATCATCAAGGGTCTTATCATCGCATGTGCGGTACTCCTTGATGGACAGAAGGGCAAGCTTGAGCTTCTCAAGAAGAAGAAACTGGCAGCAAACTAGTAGAAAGAGAGGACTGATAATATGGAGATTTTTAGAAAGATGTCCTTCGCGGATTCCACGGGAGATGCAATACCTTTCTACCACGAGGGCAAATATCATATATTCTCACTGACTTCCCCTCCGGGAACAACAGTGTACCCGGCAAGACTCAGAACAACATGGAGCCACAGTGTATCAGATGATCTGGTGCACTGGGAGGAGCTTCCTACAGCGCTCTATCCGGGCGAGGGCGACGAGCCGGATGCATCAGGAGTATGGACTGGATCAGTCATATACGGCGAGGGCAAATACCATGCATTCTATACAGGCTACTGCCTCACCGCAGAGTATCAGCAGACCATATGCCACGCTACAAGCGACGATGGAATCACGTGGGTGAAGGATGCAGCCAATCCGGTCATCACACCTATGATAGAGCTTTACGAGAAGCTTGACTGGAGAGATCCATATGTATTCTACAATGAGGAGGACAAATGTTACTGGATCCTCATATCAGCGAGAAGGTTGGATATGCCGATAACCAGAAGAGGATGTATAGTTCTCTACAGATCAAAGGATCTGGTCAACTGGGAATATTACGGACCGATATATTCACCGGGACACACCAACTGTCCTGAGTGCCCTGAGATGTACAAGATGGGAGACAATTGGTATCTCTCATACTCAAGATTCTCAGAATATGTAAATACAATATACAGAGTTGCAAAGTCACCATTTGGCCCATGGAGAAAGCCAAAGAAGGATGGCATAGGCGGAAGAAGATTCTACGCAGCCAAGTCCATGCAGGATGATGACGGCAGACGCTTCTACTTCGGTTGGGCTCACGACAGAGCAGACAGAAGCGACAGAGGTGAATGGTACTGGGGCGGAACCTTCTGCGTGCCGCATGAGGTAGTTGCCACAGCGGATGGGGGACTTGACGTAAAGCTTCCAAAGGAATATGAGCATGTATTTGAGAAGCCTGTGGCATGGGATTACATCCCTGTACTTGGAAATGCAGAGCTTCACGGAGACAGACTGGTTGAGATGGATTCAGTAAGCACATGTACATACGGATTCCTTGGACACAACGAGGAGAGCTACATGCTGAAGTGCAAGATCATGCCTAGAGAGGTGTATGACCATTTCGGTATACTGCTCAAGTCAGACAAGGAAGCAAGCGGATGCCTTCTCCTTGAGTTCGATGTGGCTATGCAGAGAGTGTCACTGGTAAATCTTCCTATGGGAGTTGACCCGTTCTGGGTTCAGTCCTGTCAGGCTGTGCCTCCTGCAACGGAGCCGGGCCCTGATGGAGTCAGAGTGTGCGAGAAGACATTTGACATAACAGAGGGCAGCGAGATAGATGTGAAGATCATCGTTGACCATGATATGGTGGAGGTATTTGTCGGAGAACAGGTGGCGTTTACATACAGAATATATGCGAAGCCTGAGTTTGAGACGGGACTTCTGGCACAGGATGCAAGAGTAGAATTCTATGACATAGAGATCACAGGAAAGTAAAATTCACAAGGAGGATCCAACATGGAAAAGAAATATGATGTTGTGGCTCTTGGTGAGTTCCTGATAGACTTTACACCTGCCGGAAGCACTGATTCCGGGATGAAGCTCTTCGAGCAGAATCCCGGAGGGGCTCCAGTAAACATGCTCACGGCAGTCGGTAAAGCCGGGCTTAAAACTGCCTTCATTGGTAAGGTTGGAGATGACATGCACGGCAATTTCCTTGTTGAGACGGCAAAGCAGGCAGGGATAGATACCAGAGGTATAGTGGTTGACAATACGGTATTTACCACTTTGGCATTTGTCACTCTGGATGAGAACGGAGAGCGTGAATTCTCATTTGCCAGAAAGCCGGGAGCGGACACAATGCTCTGTTACAAGGAAGTGGATGCTGACCTGTTAAGAGACACAAAGGTGTTCCATATAGGTTCGCTGTCTCTCACGGATGAACCGGCCAGAACCACCACGTTTCAGGCGGTGAAGGAGGCAAAGAAATACGGCGCGGTGATATCGTATGATCCGAACTACAGAGCACCGCTGTGGGACAGCAGAGAAAATGCGATGGAGAGGATGAAGAGTATTCTTCCATTTGTAGATATAATGAAGCTTTCGGACGAGGAAACAGCGCTACTCACACCATTTTCCGATCCGGAAGAGGCAGCAGAGTATCTTCTGGGAAGCGGCGTCAGACTTGTTGCGGTCACCCTGGGAAGTGAGGGTGTGCTGATATGCAGCAGGGATGGAAGCCGGAAGGTTCCCGGCTTCGTCAGCCATGTGGTAGATACGACGGGGGCTGGAGATTCATTCTGGGGAGCATTTGTATCACAGCTTGTCAGAGCGGATAAGAGACTGGAGGAGTTCAGTATAGATGAGCTTGCAGAGTGTGCAAGATACGGAAATGCGGTTGCGAGCCTGTGTGTCGAGAAGCGCGGAGGACTCAGATCGATTCCTGAAGAGAGCGAGACATTTGAGAGACTCGCAGTAAAGTAAGTGTACTACAATTTTTCACATAAAATTTTCCCTTAACCCTGAAGGCCGGAGAGTTTCCGGCCTTCTTTTTTGTACAATCTAACATTTGGACAGTATAACCATTCAAAAGTGCATTGACTCATAATTCCATTTCCTATAATATGTGGCTGGTGAACAAAAAAATAATCATATATACCACATATTATTAGGAAGAGGAATAAATATGAAGAGTAGATTGACGAGAAAAGAAATGCTTCCGCTTGTGGGAATGACCGTCTCGGCGTTCATATTCAACACATCGGAATTTATGCCAATTGGCTTGCTGACAGACATTGCAAAGTCGTTCAGCATATCGGAGTCGAAGGCGGGAATGCTTATCACAGTGTATTCGTGGATAGTCATGCTGTTGTCCCTGCCGCTCATACTTCTTGTGTCGAAGATAGATTTCAGGAAGCTGTTCATGGGAACGATCGCGCTGTTTGGAATATGCCAGATCATGTCCGTGATCGCGCCGACATACGGAGTGCTCATGGCATCGCGTATAGGCGTTGCGTGTACCCATGCGATATTCTGGTCGATCGCTTCACCGGTTGCCATAAGACTTGTAAATGAAGAACACAGATCATTTGCACTGAGCATGGTTGTGACTGGAACATCCATAGCTACTATAGCCGGACTTCCGCTTGGAAGACTTGTTGGACAGTATATGGGATGGAGAGTTACATTCCTCATCGTTGGAATCATAGCATTTGCGGTTCTGGTGTACATGGCATTTGTATTCCCTAAGATCGCAAGCGGAGAGCAGTTCCATGTGAAGGATCTCCCTGCTCTTCTGAAGAATCCGGTGCTCATCTGCCTGTATATTCAGACGATACTGTTCGTGCTTGGATACTACACGGTGTACAGTTATATAGAGCCGTTCATGCAGCAGGTTGCAAAGCTCCAGAACAATGTCATCACTGTAGTGCTCCTGATATTTGGAGCGATGGGACTTCTCGGAAGCTATCTGTTCTCAAAGCTTTATGACAAGCACAGATTTGCATTTATCGGTACAGTCATGGCAACTCTTCTTGTGTGGCTGCTGCTTCTGCTTCCGGCGTCAAAGACGTTGGCGACCATGGTACTCCTATGTGCATTCTGGGGAATAACAGCCATGGCGTTCAATGTGACCACGCAGTCGGAGGTCATCAGAAGTGTTGATGAGAAGAGCTCCGCAGTGGCGACTGCCATATATTCAGGACTTTTCAACCTCGGTATCGGAGGTGGAAGCTGGATCGGCGGAATTGTGTGCGACAAGGGCGCGATATCATATATCGGTTTTGTAGGTGCGGTGTTCGCGGTTATATCGGTGCTGTTCTTTGCATTTGTACTTCTAAGAAAATTGAGACAGAGTGTGAACTGACAGAGTATTTGCATATAATTAAATGTAATTGAAATATAATAGCGCGGCAGTGCTGGCATGCGGGTTCGGCTTGGAACATGGCATGTCAGGACTGCCGTTTTTTAGTAAGTTTCAAATAATGGGTTGACATATTATCAAAATGATAATATCATACAAATAACCGGGAGATATTATCAAAAAGATAATAAGTTGGAACGCATGCAGATGCAGGAGGAGAAGAATTATGGACGATAACAGGAAAAAGACGCTTATAGTGGTTGACATGCAAAATGATTTCATTGATGGGGCTCTCGGAACAAAGGAGGCTGCAGCCATCGTGGAGAATGTGAAAAAGAAGATAAAGGAGTATGCTGACCGCGGGGATGAGATTATCTTCACAAGGGATACGCATTATGAGGATTACATGGAGACGAACGAGGGAAAGCATCTCCCGGTTCCGCACTGTATAGAGGAGACTGAGGGCTGGGAGATCGCAGCAGGTCTTGAAGTCCCGGGCGCTATATACATCAACAAGACCAGCTTTGGATATACAGGATGGGGAGACTTCGATCTTCAGGATGTTGAGATGGTAGGTCTTTGTACGGATATATGTGTCGTGTCGAATGCTCTGATCATCAAGGCTCTGTACCCTGAGATAAATGTCAAGGTTGATGCGAGGTGCTGTGCAGGAGTGACGCCGGAGAGCCATGAGGCTGCGCTCGCCACCATGTCGATGTGTCAGGTGGACATAATCAGATAACGGCGGAAATATAAAGGAGGATGAAGCATACGTATGAAGACATATGAGATGAGTGACGAAGAGAAGGAATTCCTTGCCGGATATGACCTGACAAAATATGACAGGCCATCTGTTGCCGCGGATGTGGTTGTATTTTCAGTTATGAAGGATGACGAGTGCGAGGATGTAAGAAGACTTCAGGAGAAGAAGCTCAAGATACTACTGATAAGAAGAGGTGGATTCCCATATAAAGGAAGCTGGGCTATGCCCGGTGGGTTCTGCAGAAAAGGTGAGGATGTCATAGATTCGGCCAGAAGAGAGCTTTGCGAAGAGACCGGTATAGGAGATGCATATGTAAAGCTTGTTGGAGTGTATGGCGAGCCGGGCAGAGACCCGAGAGGCTGGGTCATATCATCAACTTATATGGCACTTATGAACGCCGGAGCCTGTAGCCTTAAGGCAGGAGATGATGCACAGGATGCAAGATGGTTTACGGTTGAACTGACAGAGGTGTCAGGCACAGGCGAAGAAATTGCGAAAAATGAAGTTGAAGCTTCATATAAAGTCCAAAACGGGAAAAGATACAGGCTGGTTCTCAAGAATGCAGACTCTGATATAAAACTTACGGCAGTGCTGCGAAAAACAGATATGAGCTCATGCGGACGAAGCTCGGACAGCTACGACATAGAGGAATGTGAAGGACTGGCATTTGACCACGCAAGAATCATAACAGAGGCGGTGCTAGGACTGCGGGAGGATGTCAGGAGAGATATGAAGCTGGCATTTGACCTGCTGCCGGATAGATTTACACTCACTGAGCTTCAGAATGTATATGAACAGATATGGGACATGGAACTTACCACACCTAACTTCAGAAGAAAGATTGTGGAATATGTTGAGGAGACTGATGCATATCAGTCCGGTGAGAGATACAGACCTGCCAAACTGTTCACACGAAGGAATGATGCAAGGAAGTAGAGACTATAGTGTAGTGGATTGATGTTTAAAAGGGAGGAATGAATAGATGACATTTAAGAAATTTATAAAAAATGAGATAGAGGGCTGGAAGAAGCTGGAGGTCACCTGGCTGCTTATCGCATGTGCAGTCATCGTGGGGCTGTCCATATATTGGGATGATACGGTTATGGGGATCATATCGTCCACCACAGGCGTGGTCTGTGTAGTGTGCACGGGAAAAGGAAAGTTGTCAGCGTACATATTCGGTCTTGTGAATACTGTGCTTTACGCGGTTATATCGTATAAGGCTGCACTGTACGGAGAGACGATGCTCAATGCGCTATATTATGTGCCTATGCAGTTTGTTGGATTCTATGTGTGGTCAAGGCATATGAATGATGAGACGCATGAGGTCAGAAAGAAACACATGAAGGCGGTGGGAAGGATATTCATGGTGCTGGCGGTGGCACTTGGCACATTTCTGTATGGGCTGCTGTTAAAGAGACTCGGGGATGCCATGCCATTTGTGGATGCGTTTACAACGGTTTCATCGGTTGTGGCGATGGTTGTATCTGTAAGAATGTTCGCGGAGCAGTGGTGGATATGGATTGCGGTAGATGTGTTTACAATATATATGTGGGCACAAAACTTTGTGAGTGGCAATGACAACATAGCAACGCTGCTCATGTGGATAGTGTACCTTGGAAATGCCGTTATTATGTGTGTCAGATGGGAACGTGAGGTCAGAAGAAATCGCCTGGACGAAGTACACGTTTTCGAAGACGGCACGGCAACAGAGTAAGGGAGGCTGACAAGTTATGTATAGATATAAGGTAGGAATGTATGGGGGTTCGTTTGATCCGCTTCACATAGGACATATCCATGACATCATACGTGCTGCGGCGATGTGCGAGGAACTGTATGTGATGATAAGCTGGTGCGAGGGCAGAGAGTCTACCTCTAAGGAACTGAGATATCGCTGGATACTCAACAGCACAAGACATCTGCCAAATGTGAAGATAATCATGATAGAGGATAAGGCGGTTTCAAAAGAAGAATATAATACGGATTATTATTGGGAAAAGGGAGCACAGGATATCAAGGACACGATAGGAAAGCCTATAGATGCAGTGTTCTGTGGTTCGGATTATCTTGGAACCGGCAGGTTTGAGAGCCTGTACTGTCCGGAGAGTGAGGTCGTGTATTTTGACAGGGCGGAGGTTCCGGTATCCTCGACAGAGATCCGTGAGTGGGCGACGGCGCATTGGGAGTATATTCCAGAGGTGTGCAGGGATCACTACGTCAGAAAGATTCTGGTTGTCGGCGGTGAATCCACAGGAAAATCCACACTGGTTGAGAATCTTGCGCTGGCATATAACACGAATTTTGTACGGGAGATAGGACGTGACACCTGTGAGTACGCGGGTGGCGAGAATTTCATGGTTGAAGATGATCTGGTGGAGAACTTCATCAGACAGAAGGACGAGGTACGCAGGGCAGCCAGGCATAGCAACAGACTGTTGTTTGTGGATACCGATGCACTGACTACGGGATTTTATTGTGATCTGCTCATGGATGATGATGAACAAAAACGCAGGCTTACAGATATGGCGGGCGCGATAAATGCAACAAATAAGTGGGATCTTGTGTTGTTCCTTGATCCTGATGAAACGGATTTTGTCCAGGATGGGACCCGGAATGAGAAAATAATGCGGGAGAGAAGGCATTACAGCGATTTGCTCAAGGCGTGGTTTGACAAGTATGGGGTACACTGTGAGACGATATCGGGAGATTATCTTGACCGGTTCAACACTGCGAAAAAACTGATTGAGGAACGACTTGCGATAACAACTGTATTTTAAATGACAAATGATCATATATATTAACGCCCATGACATGGTTTTTAAAACAACGTGTTGTGGGTGTTTTTGCCCGTTTTTTATCGTATTTATGACTATGAATAAAGTACAGATGATGATACAATAGTAAGCAAGAAACGATGATAAGAAAAAGTGGATGTTAAATCGAAAGAAAATGCTAATACTAGATCAAAAGAAAACGCGAATGTAAAAAAGTAATCATAAATATATTGGAGAGGTGGACAAACATGGCAAAGTATATCTTGAGCTGCTGCTCAACAGCAGATCTTTCAAAGGAGCATTTTGACAAAATAGACGTAAAATATATATGCTTTCACTACGAGCTTGATGGTGTGGAGCATCCTGATGACCTGGGACAGACCATGCCATTTGAGGAATTTTACAGAAAGATGACAGAGGGTGCGGCTACGAAGACCTCGCAGGTGAATTCAGATGAATATTATGATTTCTGGAAACCTTATCTTGAACAGGGGTATGACATACTTCACCTGACATTGTCATCGGGAATAAGTGGGTCTATAAACTCTGCAAATATTGCCAGGGAGGATCTGGAGGAAGAATTCCCTGACAGGAAACTCTATGTGGTAGATTCCCTGGGGGCTTCCTCGGGCTATGGGTTGATCATGGACACGCTGGCAGGCATGAGAGATGAAGGCAGGTCCATAGACGAGCTGCATGACTGGATAGAACAGCATAAGCTGGACCTGAACCACTGGTTCTTCTCAACAGATCTCACGTTTTATATCAGAGGCGGAAGAATATCCAAGACTGCTGGAACAGTCGGCACAATACTTGGAATATGTCCACTTCTCAACATGGATGATGAGGGAAGGCTGATACCGAGATCAAAGATAAGAGGTAAAAAGAAGGTTATTCAGGAGATAGTAAAGCGCATGGAGGAGAATGCACAGGATGGGCTTGATTATTCCGGCAAGTGCTATATATCGCAGTCTGCATGTATGGAGGATGCCGAGGCTGTGGCAAGGCTTGTTGAGGAGAGATTTCCAAAACTTGACGGCAAGGTGGAGATCAATTATATAGGAACTACCATAGGAAGCCATACAGGACCTGGCACAGTTGCCTTGTTTTTCTGGGGCAAAAGGCGCCAGGGGTAGGATAATACATTGTGCATTCATTTTTCCCCTGCTATAATGTAGGAAGAGTTTATATTTATTAATTTTTAATGCGCTTGGGTCGATTTTGATATTTAAGACCGGACGATATAGGCTATGTGTTGAAGGCTGGAGGAGAGAGAATGGATAATACAATTGATAAAAGCATACAAATGGACAGCCAGATGAAAGAATTCTTCGAGTGCATAGGCGGGGACGCGGATACACAGCAACAGAGAATCCAGTGTATAAGGAATGGTCTTGCTGCTATTGCTGACAGGCTCAGGCTGGGAAAGGCGGAGATTACTGTTGATATTCCGAAAAACAGGTTTATGCCGCTTGGAGAAAGAAGCAGCGCGGTATTATACGAGAGAGAAGTGACTGAATTGGGTACCCCCGTTGATATAGAGATGAAGATCAGAACCGGTGGTACTGTGTTTATCAAGGATTATCCATATGGTCCTGGTTATTCAGAAGAGGAGATACAGACACACAGGTTTATATTTAGGGAGATATTTATTCAGTACAACCGGACATTGGCTCAGTGCATGCTTGAAAAGATCATGAATACAGATATCAACACGGGTGTTGCCAGTCAGGATTCCCTGATGTATTATGCGGTGAATCTGATAAAAAACGGACGGATTGGTGATTATACAGGCATATTTTTTAATATCCACAATTTCAAGTATGTGAATAAGGTTTTTGATTATTCACAGGGAGATGTGATACTTAGAAATTATGCGCAGATGGTGAAGTCATATCTTGACAGCGATGAGGAGATAGCAAGGCTTGGAGGAGATAATTTCGTTGTAATCTGTCGTAATGAGAATGTGTCTGATTTTATAAGCAAGATTAAAGATGTTCATATGAGTCATGAGTTCAGATCTGTCAAAAGAGAATTCCAGCTGGGAGTTACAGCGGGGATAGCCTGCCTGGAAGGCGTTGATAAGCCGAGGGAAGTTATGGCCAGAACCAGCATTGCGTATCAGGCAGCAAGAAAAACCGGAGCGGGCTCCATAGTTGTATATACAAAAGAGATTCAGAAGCATCTTATGGATGACCAGGAGATTCTGGCTGCTTTTCCCCAGGCACTTGCTGCGGGTGAGTTTGTAGTATATTATCAGCCCAAGGTGAGGATTGCAGACAAAAGCATATATGGTGCGGAGGCACTTGTACGCTGGGTGAGAGATGGACAGGTGGTCACACCTGCGAGATTTATTCCGCAGCTTGAGAGAGAGGGCAGCGTGTGCAGACTTGACTATTATATGCTTGAGCAGGTATGCGGTTTTTTGAAGAGCAGACTGGATAAAGGTCTGAAGATTGTGCCTGTATCAGTCAATTTTTCCAGAAGACATCTGGAAGAAGGCGATCTGGTAGAACGAATAACCGGTACCATAGACAGATTTGGGATAGACAGAAGCTATATTGAGATAGAGCTCACAGAAAGTGAGGATTATCAGAATTATGAGATTATGTCCAGCGTTATAAGAAGACTCAAGGAACGAGGCATAAGTACATCCATAGATGATTTCGGTACAGGATTTTCTTCACTCAACATGATCAAAAAGGTTGACCTTGATACCATCAAGATAGACAAATCGCTGATACCTTTTGACGATGTAAACAATAATAAGCATCAGGATATAGTAATGTTTGCAAGCATAATAGACCTCATAGGAAGACTCGGGAAAAAGTCAGTTGCGGAGGGCGTTGAGACACATCAGCAGCTTGGCTACCTGGAAAAGCTTGGCTGTGATATAGTACAGGGATATGTGTTTGACAAGCCCCTGCCAAAGGATGAATTTGAGCAAAGGCTGGAATCGGGATATTAAAAAGCGGCAATGGAGCCATATGAACTCCATTGCCGCTTTTTGTGTATGTAGTAAAACGGTAAAATATATATACATGGGGACTTGTTTCTTCACCGGGAAAATGATAAAACTGTTGAGAGGATTGATAAAGAAACACAGAAAAAACTGCTGCTTGAGATGGGGTTTGCCAGGGAAGTGGCTGACCGTGTTATATTTATGGCTAACGGGATCATAGTCGAGGATGGAACCCCGGAGCAGCTGTTCGGAAACCCGCAGAATGACAGGACAAAGGCGTTTCTCAGTTCAATTCTCAACACATAATAGAGTGCCTGTATGTTGTATGCTGTGGCACGAATTAAAAAGAACGAGAGGTTTCACAGATGAAGAGTAGACAGGTAAGGAATTCACTGTTGCTAGTTTTGACAGCTTTTATATGGGGCGTAGCCTTTGTTGCGCAGAGACAGGGAGGAGATGCGGTTGGACCGTTCTCTTTCAACGGAATAAGGTCACTGATTGGCGGTGCTGTTCTTATACCGGTCATATTTATAATTGACAGGATAAAACCATCTGATAGGAAACCGAGTAATAGATCAGATAGAAAGAGACTTGTGATTGGCGGTATATGCTGTGGAACTGTTCTGTTTCTGGCAAGCTCTGCACAGCAGCTTGGACTTTATATGGGAACACCGGCGGGAAAAGCGGGATTCCTCACAGCGTGTTACATATTGCTGGTTCCAATTCTGAGTCTGTTTTTGAAGAAGAAATGTGGCTGGAATATATGGATTGGAATAGTTATAGCTGTGGTGGGGCTTTATCTGCTTTGTATGAGCAGCTCACTGTCATTTCAGAGCAGTGATCTTATGGTGCTTGTATGTGCATTGCTTTTTGCAGTACATATACTTGTGATAGACCATTTCTCACCGCTTGTGGATGGAGTCAGAATGTCATGTATACAGTTTTGGGTATGCGGGATTCTCAGCATATTCCCGGCGTTTTTCTCGGAGATGCATCACAGTGTGGCCGGGATTGCGGCATGGGTGCAGCCTCTCGGTACATTGAGTGCGTGGATTCCGATACTCTATGCAGGAGTGTTGTCGTGTGGCGTGGCATATACACTTCAGATAGTTGGACAGAACGGACTAAATCCCACTGTTGCTTCAATGATCATGAGCCTTGAGTCGGTATTCTCTGTCATTGCCGGTTGGATCATACTTGGAGAACGTATGGGGGTAAGACAGCTTGCAGGATGCGGGCTGATATTTGCCGCAATACTTCTGGCACAGATCCCGGTCGGACGAGAAAAGAAAGAGATGGCATGAACGTCTTGAGAGTCGATGATAAAAATACTTTGTTTTCACAAGAAAAAATATGCAACAGGCGTACATATATCGCTGAAACACTTGAAAAAAATGCAAGTTTTTATTTACTTGAAAAAATGGGTTGACAATAAAATACTTCAGTGCTAGTTTAGGTACCGAACAAAGAGCAAATGCAAAGAACAGAATACGGTCGTCAAAGATCGCATACTTCAGAGAGCCGCCGGTTGGTGTGAGACGGTGTATGTCCTTGATGATTATCCTCTGCGAGCAGTGCGCTGAATTCCCTGGTCATGAGATGCCAGAGACATTAGGTGTCACCGGTTTTCTACCGTTACATAGAAGCTTATTTCAATAGACAGTGAGTAGTGGTCAGGCGAGATGAGATCAGAGAGGTCATCCTTTTATGATGGCAAATAAAGTGGTAACGCGGAAGTATACAGGCTTTCGTCTTTATGAGATTGCATAGAGACGGAAGCCTTTTTTAATGTGTTTTTTATGTATAAACTCTTTGTACGAATAAATCATGTATCAGCCAGCTTGAGGTCATTACGGATTCATGAGCAGGCATATACTAAAAAAAGGAGCCGCTGCAAGGCGGGAGAAAGGAGAAAGATATGAATAGTTTAGTTATCATTCTTATCGCAGTAGTAGTTTTAGGTGCTGGCTATCTGGGCTATGGAAGATGGCTTGCCAAGAAATGGGGTGTAGATCCAAATGCAAAGACCCCGGCAGTTGCAAATGAGGATGGCAAGGATTATGTACCATCGTCAAAGCTTACAGTATTTGCACATCAGTTTTCATCGATAGCAGGTGCAGGCCCTGTACAGGGACCTATCATTGCAGCCATGTTCGGATGGGTGCCGGTTCTGCTCTGGCTGCTTGTCGGAGGCGTGTTCTTCGGAGCAGTTCAGGATTTTGGTTCATTGTACGCATCGGTCAAGAATGAGGGTAAGTCAATAGGACTTGTCATTGAGAAGTACATAGGCAAGGCAGGAAGAAGATTCTTTTCATTATTCTGCTGGCTCTTTACACTTCTTGTTATAGCAGCATTTACATCGATGGTTTCATCGACATTTAACGGTTTCACAGCAGGAGCTGATGGAGCTGTGACAAAGAACTTCAACGGCGCTGCAGCAGCTACAGTTTCCATGCTGTTCATCGTAGTTGCCATGGTATTTGGTGTGGTTATGAAGACATGCAGGAATATGAGGGAGTGGCTCAAAGCTATAGTAGCCATCGTCCTCATCGTTGCAATGTTTGCAGTAGGTATGAAGCTTCCTTGGTACTTAAATGGTGACCAGTGGAATTACGTAATCATGGCTTACCTTTTCCTTGCATCAGTGCTTCCAATGTGGTTACTCATGCAGCCAAGAGATTACATGACAACATTCATGCTCATCGGTATGTTAGTTGGTGCATTTGTCGGAGTTCTGGTAGGACATCCTGATATGAACCTGAATGCATTCAATGGTTTCACAGTTGTATCATCAACAGGAGCTAAGAGTTATCTGTTCCCAACACTGTTTGTAACGATCGCCTGTGGTGCGGTTTCCGGTTTCCACAGCCTTGTTTCATCAGGAACATCATCTAAGACAGTAAGAAATGAAAAAGATATGCTTTTCGTAGGTTACGGCGCAATGATCCTTGAGACACTCCTCGGAGTTATCTCACTTATAGTAGTTGGTGCTGTCGCAGTTGGCGGCAAGGCTCCAGAGGGTCTTACACCTTTCCAGATCTTCTCACAGGGTATCGCAGGATTCCTCGAGAAGTTCGGACTTCCAAACTCAGTTGCAAATGTATTCATGACAATGTGTGTATCAGCACTTGCTCTTACATCACTTGACTCAGTTGCACGTATCGGACGTATGTCATTCCAGGAGCTCTTCATGGGAGACACAACAGATACATCCAAGATGCCTGTATGGCAGAAGATACTTACAAACAAGTATTTTGCAACAGTTATAACACTGTTCTTTGGTTATCTTCTCTGCAAGGGTGGATATTCAAATGTATGGCCACTCTTCGGATCAGCAAACCAGATGCTTGCAGCCCTTGTACTTATAGGCGTAGCAGTATTCCTCAAGGCAACAAACAGAAAGCACGCAATGCTCTACCCACCTATGCTGATAATGCTTGCTGTTACATTTACAGCTATCGTGCTCAATGTAATAGGCAATGTACAGAAGTTCCAGGCTGGAACAGCAACATTCCTTGTAGAGGGACTTCAGCTTATTGTAGCAGTATTCCTTATCGTACTTGGTATCATCGTGGCTATCACATGTATCAAGAAGCTTGTTAATATGAAGAAGGAGAATGCTAAGAAGGCAGAGGCTTAATAGATGAGCGGGGGTTCCCCGTAAAGATTTTAAATACAATATCTACATAAAAAAGATCAGGCGATTGGCGAAATACCGATTGCCTGATTTTTTATGTTTACATGGCATGGCTGTAACCAACATTAAGGATTGACAGGTTGAAGTCTTTGAAGGAAAATAATAGGGAAAATGAGGGATATCATTCTCTTTGAGATCTTTGGACATCTGGAATAGTGGAGGAAATATAGGTATGATACAGGATATAGAACCACAGAGGTTTAATAATCAATATAGTAACAGGAGAGAACCAGAGGATCACGATATGGTTCTCTCTTTTTCTGAGAAAATGATATTTGCGAAAGTTATGGATAATGAGAACCTGCTTGGGTTTATGACGTATGGAGAACTGCAGAAAATAACCGGATGCGATAGGAAAATAGGGGATCTGGTTTATCTCTTTTCAATAGATGATACTGCATATTTTCTGTGGAATGTAGATAACCGACTGACAGCTCCGGGATATGATTACCGAAGCATGTATAAGACAAGGGCGTGCCAACCGAAGGCTGCGGTGCTTGCGGCGGCTACCGGCTGGCATCTGTCACTGTGGTACAGAACCAACAGGTTCTGCGGCGCCTGTGGAGAGAGAACTGTACATGATGAAAAAGAGAGGATGCTCAGATGTCCGTCCTGTGGCAGGCTGATATTTCCTGTCATAGCCCCGGCTGTTATAGTGGGTGTGATCGACGGCGACAGGATAATACTTACCACATATGCTGGAAGAGAATACAAGAGATATGCCCTGATTGCGGGATTTACCGAGATAGGAGAGAGCGCTGAGCAGACAGTCAGACGAGAAGTCATGGAAGAGGTCGGCATCAGCGTTAAGAATATCACTTATTACAAGTCACAGCCATGGGGCTATGACAGCAATCTTCTCATGGGTTATTTCTGTCAGGCAGACATACCGGAGGGCGGAGACGGACATCTGACTATAGACAGACAGGAGCTTGCAACCGGAGAGTGGGTGAACCGTGATGATATTCCAGACTATCCGGAGCACCTGAGTCTCACACATGAGATGATGGTATACTTTAAAGAGTACGGACAGGAAGTGTTTAAGTGACAAGTAGAGCTAAGATGTAATATCCATTGAATATCCGGACGGGTGGTCATTGTCGTTTTCAAGTTACACACGGAGTTAAGATCGCTGTTTATTGCAGGACTCACTACAAATACCCTACGGGCAGAAAAAAGATTATTTAAGTTTTACACGGTTGTGTAAATGTATGGAGTTATTGTATTATAGACAAATCGAGGATATGGATACTTGAGAAAAATATGGGAGAATGTTTCTTTATATAATAAGACATTAAAAATGGGCTTATATCGAGAAAAAATGGGTAAATGGAATATGAAAAAGACAGGAATTGTGATATGTGTGCTTGCGGCACTGGTGGGACTTGCGGGATGTTCATCAGTGGTAAGCAGTGATAAAACAGATAGAACCAAATCGGATATAGAGAGTCAAGGAAAGTTCAAGGTCAATACACCGGATGAGGAGTGGTTCAAGGAGACTGCCCTAGATGTGGCGGCTTCGGTGAACGAACTTGCAAATGATGAAGCTTATATAAAGATAATGGGCGGAAGTGACGAGGTTGCTGAAGTCGCAAGTGACTGGGGGGATAATATAGCCGACACAAGTGGCAAGATTGCAGTTGTGATAATCTCGGATAAAGCGGCAAAATTCATTATGGGGCAGACTGATGGCGAAACGTCCCTGTCCGATACGGCCAGAGACCGTGTTGAAAAAAATGCGTGCTTGGCATTTGGAAATTATGTGACCGCCAGCGCTGGGGGAGCGAGTGCATTGGCGGCCTCATCAATACTTAGGTATGATCAGGCGTATGTAGTAAGTGAACCGGTGCTGGATCAGGTGTGGGTGATCCCAGCTGGGGAGGAATGTGCACTGTGGATAGCCTATAGTAACTGTGGTGACGGAATAGTGAGCGTGAGTGGAAGTTACATGGCACTCCCTGATGGTCAGACTGTGGAGGAGGCTGCGGATTCACTGTTCAGCACGTGGGGGTTAGAAGTAGAGGTGCACGAGTGGTAAAGTCACTTTGATATATGTGTTTTAAATAAACGGCGGAGACAATGACTCCGCCGTTTATTTTGTTTATATTCCGGAGTGCTCCGGCATTTGCAAGAAAATAAAATATGATAAAAAAAATAAGCAGCAATACGGAGTTGACTTTTAAGTTTACTTATATACAATAGAAATGTGCCTTTTTATGCTGAAAATTTATATAAAGGGAGATAAAGAAAAACGAGAGACAGGAAAAATTACACATTTGTTACCGGGTTGAAGTGATTGGTTATTGCGGGTGTCGTTGCGGTGATGGTGACAGCATCTATGGGAAGTGTATGGGGAGATGGAGTTGTAACTGCAAGCGCAGCTACAGCCAAGGTCAAGATTGATAAGAAGGCATTCCCGGACAGCAAGTTCAGGCAACAAGATAACCAGACTTGATGTGAGTAAGAATAAAAAGCTTACAGCGAAGGGCGGCATTATTGATGCAGATAAGGGCGTAAAAATTATAAAAAAGTAAATAATATAGCTCTCATAGACGGATTCAGGATGATTTTATAGATATAAAATACAATTATCCATATCATTTTGTTAAATATAGTTGTAAAATAACAATAATGATGTACATGGTATATGGACGGCGATAATAAAGGGCGATAAGCCCTTTATTTCGTGTTATACGGGATTGTTGTATGGTGGTGGTAATAGCGAAGAGAAAGATCTTTCGCCAAGTCACGTAAGGAGGAAAATGAAATGAAACTGAAAAAGATAAAGAGGATGGTTGCAGTGGGAACAGCCATTCTGATGACACTTTCCCTTGCCGGGTGTGGCATCGGCAGTGATTCCGTGAAGCTGGGAGCCGCGGGAGTTGGCGGCGGATACTATGCGTTCTCCAACGCATTTGCGCAGATAGCATCCTCGGAGGATGAGGATCTTGATTTTGAGGTAAAGGCTACTGCAGGCTCCACGGCGAATATCAGGCTTCTGTCCGACGGATATGTGGATATGGCGATAGCCCAGGCGGATCTGGTGGATGCGGCCTACAACGGAACAGGCGCCACGGACAAGAAGAGGTACAGAGGGTACTCGGCAGTTGCCAGCCTGTACACTGAGGCGTGTCAGATCGTGGTGAGATCTGACTCGGGAATAGACAGCTTGGATGATCTTCAGGGCAAGAAGATTTCTGTGGGTGAGGAGGAGTCCGGTACCCAGAGAAATGCAGAGCAGATACTTAAGATGACCGGCCTTGTGGAATCCCTTGTGGACACGGTTAATCTCGATTATGTGGATGCGGCAAATGAACTCAAATCAGGACAGATAGATGCATTCTTTTGTACAGCAGGTATACAGACCTCGGTGATCGAGGAGCTGTCTAAGGAATGTGACGTAAAGCTCATCGGAATAGATGACAAATGCAGGGACAGACTAAAATCCGTGTACGGCTTCTATACGGATTACACCATACCAGCGGGAACCTACGAGGGACAGACTCAGGATGTTGTGACACTCGGTGTCAGAGCAGTGCTCCTCGCCAGGGATGATATGGATGAGAAGATAGTGGAGGAGCTCACAGGACTTCTCTTTGAACATGCGCAGGATATCCAGTATTCAATAGCACTCACCTTCCAGATAGATGAGAGTGAGGCTGTGAAGAACGTGACCATTCCATTTCATGATGGTGCGAAAGCTTATTATCAGAAAAAAGGAATAGAGATCCCGGCTGAACAGTAGTTGTCAGCTGCTGATAATAAATATACTGAATGCGGAAAAGAATATATGCAGATGATATTGGGTAAAATGGTATCTGATCACGGATGTCTGCATGTGTATATAATATAGATAAGAGAGGTCTTACATGGAGATACAGATAGATATGTATCAGACACTGGCGGTGTCAGTTCTGGTACTTATATTGGGACAGTTTTTGAAGAAAAGAATTAATTTCCTGGAGAAATTCTGCATACCGGCGCCGGTCATAGGAGGTCTGCTTTTCGCAGTCCTGACCTGTGTGTGTTACAGTCTTGGCATAGCAGAATTTACATTTGACGATACGCTGAGAGAGGTGTGCATGGTATTCTTCTTCACATCCGTTGGATTCCAGGCGAATCTCAAGGTTTTAAAGAGCGGAGGAAAGTCGTTGTTCATATTCCTTGGACTGGTTGTGGTGCTTATAGTGTCCCAGAATTTTCTGGCGCTCGGGGTGAGTAAGCTGCTGCATCTTGATCCGCTTGTTGGACTCTGCACGGGATCTATACCTATGGTAGGTGGTCATGGAACTGCAGGAGCGTTTGGCCCGGTGCTGGAGGATTTTGATGTCAAGGGGGCAACAACTATATGCACGGCTGCGGCAACATTTGGACTTATCGCAGGAAGTCTTATAGGTGGACCTATTGGCAAGAGACTCATAGACAGGAAGAAGCTTCTGGACACTGCAGTTGCCGAGGACGACAGTATACTGGTTGAGGATGAGAAGAAACATGAGCGCCATACCAATATGTATGCGGCAGCTGTGTTCCAGCTCATCATAGCCGTAGGAATAGGAACCATCATATCGGAACTTCTCACAAAGACAGGACTTACATTTCCTATATATATAGGTGCGATGATCGCGGCTGCGGTCATCAGAAATATCGGAGAGTATTCCGGTAAGTTTGATATATACATGGGTGAGATCAACAACCTTGGTGGTATCTGCCTGTCACTGTTCCTTGGAATGGCGATGATCACACTGAAGCTGTGGCAGCTTGCAGAACTTGCACTTCCGCTGATCATACTGCTCTCGGCGCAGCTCATACTCATGATGCTATTCACATATTTTGTTGTGTTCAACGTGATGGGCAGGGATTACGATGCGGCGGTTCTGTCCGCCGGAACATGCGGATTCGGTATGGGAGCAACGCCAAATGCCATGGCGAACATGCAGGCTATATGCGACCGCTATGTTCCTTCGGTCAAGGCATATCTGATAATACCGCTTATAGGAAGTTTATTTGCTGACTTCCTGAACAGCCTGGTAATTACATTTTTCATAAACATACTTTAGGGGGTATAACCAACTATGAGAGAAAAAAATAAAGAACAGCATAAAAAGCATCACAGATTCAACATGTCATTTGACAATCTGGCTATTCCTGAGGTGAACACAAAGAGCCATGATGACAATGAGGATAATGTGGGTGAGGATGACTCGTCTGTGACATATGACACGGTGGCAATCCCGGAGATCCACATAAGGAAAAAGAAAGACAAATAGTGATTAAAATCGTCCGGTTGTGTTAGAATACAGTCGGGCGATTTTTATATTAAGATTATTTTATTATTGACAGGTTAATCGATATTGCTGCGAAATTGACTTGTTATTGTATATATGGGGGTTGTATATGGGTGACAGCAAGGTGAAAAATGAGAATATGATTTTGGATTTTACTCACGTATATCGTGATGAGGATATAAAAGATATAGATAGATTCAGATACATAGATTGCTCTGATATACAAGAGACAGATATGTATTGTTCAAAAAATGCGTATGAAAAAATATGGGGCAGGATAGAGCCGTACGGAATCCAGGGTATACATTATATAGATTCGGGAAATTATCATTATATAACGAAGATTATAACAGATCATATAACCGAACCGTTTGGGCTGGTTATGTATGATCATCATACAGACATGCAGATACCTATGGTTCCAGAAATGATGAGCTGCGGAGACTGGGCGGGACAGACTCTTATACAGAATGAAAATCTAAGACAGCTGGTGGTTGTAGGTCCGCCGGAGTCAGATATAGAGCAGACTTTGGAAAGTTATAAAGGTTCCAAGGGGAGACAAGAAAATGTGGGAAGCTATAAATGTGGGTATAATGTACAAGAAGCTGAGTACGATGATTCGTATGATATTTCCCGGGATATCTCAAGCGGAAGACTGTTGATATTTTCTGCCAAAGACCTGCATGGTGGACTGCCTGAGGATAAGCTGAACCATATCAGAACAGATCTGCCTTTGTACATATCTATAGACAAAGACGTCCTCGGAACAGAATACACGGAGACAAACTGGAGTCAGGGGGATATGTCAATCGGTGGACTTGAACACCTGCTCGGTGTCTTTCTTGGCGGTCAGGGTGAAGAAAAAAATACAGACGCTTGTCGTAATGATGAAAGATATGCCGGTGGTATAAGACATTCAAGAATATTGGGTGTTGATGTATGCGGAGAGGTTCAGACAGATATTTCAGTGCCTGAATATCTTGAGGCGGAGGAGAAGAATGAGAAGGTCAATATCGAACTGTTTCGGTTTATATCGGAGCATGTGAAGAAATTCAGATAGTATTAGATATAATAGTTGTATACAATTATGAGTTAGAATAGAAAAATGTAGAAAATGGAAAACTAACAACGAGAAAATTAGAAAGCGTAAGGTGAAAATATGGAGGAGATTCAAAAGCATCTGTTTGAACTTCAGGATATAAAGTACAGAGATTTTCACAGCAGGCTTATGCCTGACACCGACAAGGAGACTGTCATAGGCATAAGAGTTCCAGTGCTCAGAAAGTATGCGAAGAGTATAGCTGGAACAGAACTGTCAGAAAAGTTTATAAAAGAACTTCCACACCGTTATTACGAGGAAAATAATCTCCACATGATGCTCATAACCAGGATAAAGGATTATGACAGATGTATCTCGGAGATAGAAAGATTTCTTCCATATATAGATAACTGGGCGACATGTGATTTTCCTGCGCCGAAGTGTTTTGAAAAGCACAAGGAAGAACTGCTACCGGTCATCAAGTGCTGGATTGCCTCAAGCGAGACCTATACTATAAGGTACGGAATAGGAATGCTCATGAGACTTTATCTTGACGAGGATTTTGAGCCTGAGTATGTGAAGCTTGTGGCGGGAGTTGAGTCTGATGAGTATTATGTCAACATGATGATAGCGTGGTACATGGCTACAGCCCTGGCAAAGCAGTGGGATGCGGTCGTTCCGTACATAGAAGAACACCGCATGTCCGACTGGGTTCACCGAAAGACGATACAGAAGGCAGTGGAGAGTTACCGTATAACGGATGAGCAGAAGAGATATCTTAAGGGATACAGATAATTACATAATCGCAACACAGGAAAGGAAAAATACACATGACAACAAGAGAGGAAGTTCTGGCATATGGTCTCTCATTTCCGGACACTTACCAGGAGGCTCCATTTCACGATCAGAACTGGCAGCTTGTGAGAGTCAAGGGAAGTAAGAAAGCATTTCTATGGACTTATGAGAGGAATGGATATATCAATCTGAACGTTAAAGCTGATTCAGAGTCGCTGGATTTCTGGAGGCAGGCATTTGAATCAGTTATACCTGGATGGCACCAGAACAAGGAGCACTGGAATACGATCATACTTGATGGAAGTGTGCCCGATGATGCGGTGAAGCAGATGATAGCAGATAGCTATGACATAGTAACCTACAGTCCGACAAAGAGGATCTACGATGCGGTGAAGAAGATTCCGAAGGGATGTGTTGCAACATACGGCCAGGTTGCGGAGATGGCAGGTGACAGGAAGATGGCGAGAGCCGTGGGCAATGCACTTCATAAGAATCCTGATCCTGAGAATATACCGTGTTACCGCGTGGTGAATTCCAAGGGTGAGCTTGCGGGAGCATTTGCGTTCGGTGGAGCAAATGTCCAGGCGGACCGCCTGAGGGCAGACGGCATAGAGGTTGAAAATGACCGGGTAGACCTGAAGAAATATGGAATGAAAAACTGAGTCGCAATACAGACAGAAAGGCAATACAGAATCATGACATCTGATAACACAAAGACAAATGAAAATCAGAACAATCCCCTTGGATATGAGAATGAGGCACATCTGCTCACAACCTTTGCCATACCGTGTATCATATCCATGCTGGTGACAGCACTTTATAATATAGTTGACCAGATATTTATAGGACACGGAGTGGGAATGCTTGGAAATGCTGCGACAAATATAGCATTTCCTCTTTCAACGGCATGTACTGCGATATCGCTTCTTCTTGGCATAGGAAGTGCGACCAGCTTTTCTTTGAAGCTTGGTGCCGGAAATGAGAAGAAGTCGGCTGAGGCAGCAGGAAATGGAATCTGTCTCATGGCGATATTTGGCGTGGCACTTTTCCTTGTGACGACAATATTCCTGACACCTATGCTAAAGGCATTCGGCGCAACTGACAAGGTTCTGCCATTTGCACAGGAGTACACAAGGATAACAGCGATAGGTTTCCCATTCCTGATAGCGAATACCGGAATGAGCAAGCTGATCATGGCTGATGGAAGTCCGAGGTATTCAATGATATCCATGCTGACAGGTGCCATCATCAACACTATACTTGATCCGATACTTATATTCGGGCTCGATATGGGTATGCGCGGTGCGGCGCTGGCAACTATCACAGGACAGATCATATCATTTGCCATAAGCCTCAGATATATGTTCCATTTCAAGACAATACATCTTACCAGGGAAAGTTTTGTTATGCGAGGAGAGCCCTGCGGCAATATATTCAGATTCGGTGCGTCGGCGTGTTTCAATCAGATAGCCATGGCGATAGTCCAGGTTGTCATGAACAATACTCTCTCAAGATACGGAGCACAGTCGGTGTATGGAGGCGACATACCACTTGCGTGTTCAGGAATAATAAGCAAGGTAAACATGATATTCATGGCAATCGTTATAGGAATATCACAGGGAACCCAGCCGATCATAGGCTTCAACTATGGCGCAGGAAAGTACAGGAGGGTGAGAAAGACTTATCTTCTGGCACTGGCAGCAGCATCAGCTCTGTCAATTGTTGCATTTGTGGCATTCCAGTTTTTCCCAAGACAGATCATCAGCGCATTTGGAGAGGGAAGCGAGCTGTACTTCCAGTTTTCAGAGAGATACTTCAGGATATATATGTTTCTTACCATCGTAAATGGAATCCAGCCGGTGACATCAAACTTCTTCAACTCTATAGGAAAGGCGAAACTTGGTGTGTTCATGTCACTCACAAGACAGATACTATTTCTGCTTCCTCTCATCATCATATTCCCTATATTCATGGGGATCGATGGTGTCATGTATGCGGGACCGATAGCGGACGGAATAACTGCGATTGTCTGCGGTGTGTTTACGGTGAGGGAACTTAAGGAACTGACTTCTATAGACAGAGATGCACATGAAAAAGCCGTGAAAATATAGACGATAATCAGGATCTATATATTGCGCATACAACGCATCGTGCTATAATTGAGAAAAAATATCAATAGACATAAATAGACGGCATTCGACAGACGATTTTGTGGTACTGAAAGACTGCGTGGATGAATCTGGACGAATGATGAAAGAAGGATAATCAATTATGACACTGAGAGATTTGAAGGTAGGACAGAGTGCCAGAATAAAGGCAGTTGGCGGTGAAGGAGAGCTAAGACAGCATTTTCTTGACATGGGTGTTATCCCCGGTGCGGAGCTCACCCTTGTGAAGCTTGCTCCTATGGGCGATCCTATGGAGTTTCAGATCCATGGATATGAACTTACACTCAGACTGGCAGATGCAGAGCAGATAGATGCAGAGCAGATAGAGACAAGATCCAGAGCTCACACTAGGGTTGAGACAATAGAGGAGAAGGAACATCCGGGACTTGGCGAGGAAGGAAAATATCACGTCAAAGGGGACGGCGATCCGCTTCCGGAAGGAACAAGACTTACATTTGCCCTGGTTGGAAACCAGAACTGTGGAAAGACGACACTGTTCAATCAGCTCACCGGATCAAATCAGCATATAGGCAATTTCCCCGGAGTAACTGTCGACAGAAAGGATGGTCCGATAAGGGGCAGGGAAAATACTTCCGTGACAGATCTTCCCGGAATATATTCGATGTCTCCTTATAGCAGCGAGGAGATCGTGTCCAGAAACTTCGTGCTTGACGATCACCCAAAGGCTATCATCAATATAGTAGACGCTACTAATATAGAGCGAAATATGTATCTCACGATGCAGCTTCTCGAGATGGAGATACCGGTTGTCGTTGCACTCAACATGATGGATGAGGTCACAGGCAATTCAGGCTCCATAGATGTAAATGGGATGGAGGCCATGCTTGGAACCCCGGTTGTGCCTATATCTGCGGCAAAAAACGAGGGTGTGGATGAGCTTGTAAGACACGCCATACATATAGCCAAGTATCAGGAAAAGCCTGGAAGACAGGACTTCTGTGATGAGAATGAGTTTGGCGGAGCTGTTCACAGATGTATACATGCGGTGGCGCATCTTATAGAGGATCATGTAAAGGCAGCAGATCTGCCACTTAGATTCGCTGCGACCAAGATCATAGAGGGAGATCATCTCATACTTGAAAGGCTTGGACTTGATGAGAACGAGAAAGAGACGATAGAACATCTTATAATCCAGATGGAAAAAGAGCGAGGACTTGACAGAAGTGCAGCCATAGCTGATATGAGATTTAATTTCATAGAAAAGGTATGTGAAAACTGTGTAGTCAAGCCAAAGGAGAGCAAGGAGAGGATCAGAAGCGAAAAGATAGATCGCATTCTTACGGGTAAGTATACCGCAATCCCATGCTTTATAGGTATCATGCTGGCGGTGTTCTATCTGACATTTAACGTGATCGGAGCTGGACTTCAGAAACTTTTAGAGATGGGGATAGATGCACTCACGGTTCAGGTGGGAAAGCTTCTCACCGCAGCAAATGTAAATGTGGTCGTCAAGAGCCTTGTTATGGATGGAATATTTGCGGGTGTCGGAAGTGTGCTCAGTTTTCTTCCAATCATAGTGACTCTGTTCTTTTTCCTGTCGCTCATGGAAGACAGCGGATACATCGCCAGAGTTGCATTTGTCATGGATAAGCTGCTAAGGAAGATCGGACTTTCCGGCAAGAGCATAGTTCCGATGCTGATAGGCTTTGGCTGTACGGTTCCGGCTGTCATGGCAACCAGGACACTCCCGAGTGAGAGAGACCGAAAGATGACTATTCTGCTCACTCCATACATGAGCTGTTCGGCGAAGCTTCCTATATATGCGTTCTTTGTAAGCGCATTCTTCCCTGGAAAGGGCGGCCTTATTATGGCAGGGCTTTATTTCCTTGGAATTGCGATAGGAATAATTGTGGCTATGGTTTATCGGAGCACATTGTTTAAGGGCAATGCGGTTCCTTTTGTCATGGAGCTTCCAAATTACAGACTTCCGGGTGCGAAGAACGTAGGCCAGCTCCTGTGGGAGAAGGCAAAGGACTTTCTTCAGAAGGCGTTCACAGTTATATTTCTTGCAACTATATGTATCTGGTTCCTTCAGAGCTTTGATATGCACCTCAATATGGTGAAAGACTCGCAGGACAGCATACTTGCTGCGATAGCCGGACTTTTGGTGCCGATATTTAAGCCTCTTGGACTTGGCGACTGGAGAATATGTACGTCGCTCATAAGTGGTATCATGGCGAAGGAGAGTGTGGTATCCACACTTGAGATATTGTTTAACGGATCAGTGACCGCAGCTATCACAACCAGGGCTGCAGCATCGCTGCTCGTATTCAGCCTGCTTTACTCGCCTTGTATAGCAGCCATCGCCTCCATCAAGAGAGAGATGGGACATCGCTGGGCTGTCATGGTAGTGATCTGGCAGTGCGTTGTGGCGTGGCTTGCAGCATTTGTGGTGCATATGATAGGGGGAATACTGTGATAAATGCCTGGCGTATGTCTGGTCTGATACATTCTGGAATATGTCTGGTACTAGGGTATTATCACACCAGTTTCTTCTCCGTCCACTTTCCGCTTCGCCAGCGCAGGACCATACCAACTGCGCGTACACATTCGTCACAGGTAAGGCCTATGTAGGCGCCGGTTGCAAGGAGCCCAAGGTGCAGGCCGAACATCCATGTACCGCCGACAGCACACACGTACATAAAGACAGCTGCTATGACGGCCGGGAATACCGCATCTCCGCTGGTCTTTAAGGCCTGGCCGTAGACAAGGTTTGTAACTCTGCCAACCTCGAGGATGATGTCAATAGCAAGGAGCCTTGTGACAATATGTACCATGTCCGGGTTGTCGGTGAACAGTTTCATGGCCCATGGGGCTGTGACTGCAAATAAAGTTTCAAGACAGGTCGCCACGATCACACCGATGATGGCGGCCTTTTTGGTATCTCTTTTACATGCATCTATATCGCCGGAACCGATATGCCATCCTGTCATGATGGCATTTGCCTGGGCGAGCGCTGAGCCGACGCAGTAGGAGAAGTTGCTTATCTGGGTTGCGTAGGATCGTGCCGTGACATTTATTCCGTCAGTATCCATCTGGTTCAGGAACTTGACCACCAGCATCATGGCGACATTGTACAGAACGGATTCGAATGCAGATGGCAGTCCGACTCTGATGATCTGTGAAAGGACAGTTCTGTTAGAAAGCCTTTCGGGATTTTTTCCTGCTTTTACAAGGGTGCAGGAGAAAAAGATAACAATTGCAAGGTTGATAACCTTGGATATGACTGTCGCTGTAGCGACACCCTGCACCCCTTTATGCAGCGCAAAGAGAAATACTGCATTTAAGGCGAAGTTTACAAGGTTGCCGATTATGGTAGCGATGAGAGGCTGCTTTGTATGTCCAAATGCCCTGAGGTAGCTTGCAAATATTGGAATCAGCGCATTCAGGAAGCACCCTCCGCCAACGATCTCAAGATAGCTCATGGCAGGTTCCCTGAGGTTTCCGGCTATTCCTATCAGATCAAGAATATTTCCGGAGAAAATGAACAGGAATATAGACATTCCCATACCTATGACTGAGTTGAATATAAGACCAAGCTGGCGTGCCTGATAAGCAATCCCAGGTCTGCCTGCGCCGATATTCTGAGTCATGACCGTCATCATGCCGGATGATATGATGGAGAACATGATGATGAACATTCCGATATAACTGTTGGCGGTTCCGACAGCACCCACGGCATAGTCCCCAACTGATGATAGCATGAGTGTGTCAACCATACCGGACAACATATAGAAAAGTGTTTCAAAACATATAGGTATAAAAAGTGCAGATAATTTCTTCATATAACCGTTGCTCCTTTGCAGACTAGTGCCAAATTATATATTGTAACTAAATTGTATAATATCGCATTTCTACAGGCTGAATCTTGTACTATATCAATCAAAAGTTGCACATATTCCACATATGGGGTAGTATGACAACGTAGTATGAGACAAATGTGGAGGCAGGAGATTAAGATGTACGCAGAATTAAAGGAAAATCATCCACACGGGACAAGAGAATATCCATTTTGTGAGTATCATATGAGATACTGGCCACATGCATTCCAGATCCCGGTTCATTGGCATGATGAGGTGGAGATAATATATGTAAGGAAAGGTCCACTTATGGTTGAGATTGATGGACAGAAATTTATAGGGGATGACGGAGCTGTATATATAGTAAGTCCGGGAGTGCTGCATATGATGGCCGCCCCGGAAACACCAGTGGATTATTTTACATTTCTGTTTCCGATGGAATTCATATCATTTCAGACCAAGGATGAATTGGAGGATGAGATATTTTTTCCTCTTAGGAATCACACACGGGAATTCAGACCTGAAGTGACGAATCGGAATCTGCTTGAAAAACTTATACCTATTCTTGATGAGTTGTCAGAGGAAAATGGGAAATTTGGAACACACAGACAGATACAGGTGAGAATCAGACTGTTGCAGGTTGTAGATCTTTTAGTGGAATACGATCAGCTTGAAGCGAAGACAGGGAGAGCGTCAGGTGGACTGGAAAAGGAGATACTTATATATATACAGGATAATTATCATGAGCACATAAGTCTTGCTGAGCTTTCTGAACATTTTCATCTGTCGGAAAAGTACATGTCAAGATTCTTCAGTGAGAGATTTCACATGACGCTCACACAGTATGTGAACTATGTTAGACTTAAGTATGCAAGGCATCTTCTCGAGTCCACAGATCTGTCGGTTACCGAGATTGCCATGAAATCAGGTTACCCAAATGTAAGTTATTTTATCAGGAAATTTTCTGCGGCGGTGGGAGAACCACCGTTAAGATATAGAAATGGTAAAGCTGTGAAAGATCAAAAAAATAGAATATAAAATTCGAAAAACTTGATGGCTGTTGACGGAAATTGGAGATAACAATATAATGGTAATACAGTTTTATGACGTTATATTAAGAGCATCTGAGGAGACCGTGAATGAGAATCAGACAATTTAGAGAAGACCACTGGGATAGGCTTCCCACGATAAGACTGCAGAAAGCGGTGCTTGACAACTTCAAGAGTGTGGAGCATGGAGAGATAGTATTTGCCTGTGGAAAGAAGTTTGTTCCGTATGGAACAGAATCAGATATATTGGGACTTTATGGACAGAACGGCTCGGGTAAGACGAGTTTTATAGAGGCGCTTGCCATACTGAAGCTTCTGATGATTGGAGCTGAGGTTCCGGCGGTGTATGCAGAATGTGTGGCAAAGGGTCAGGAGATGGCCAGACTGGAGTTTACATTTGACCTTCAGTACGAGGACGGACGCATCCGAAAGGTTGTGTACGAATTCCTCATGTCCGCCGTGGAGAATGAGACAAATAACGGATTCAGACAGTACGGAGGAGAGGATCAGAACAGTGGCCAGCCGAGCTACAGAGTCCGCATATCGGGTGAGAAACTGAGTATGTCAGGTGATTTTGAGGGCAGGAAGATGATACTTCAGCCTGTGATTGACACATGCACTGACGACATGCCGTTCGGGCCTGTATCGAAGCAGAAATATTTCATAACAAATGACAGAAAGTTCGTGGATGAGCTGAATGTGGTGAGAAGACTGGCGCAGGAAAAGTCGGCGTCGTTTATCTTCTCGCTCGGAACTGCAAAGGTGTGCGATGAGTGCGGGTTATACTCTGAGTTTTATCAGGTTATACTGGAGCTGGCGTACTACAGTCAGCTCTATCTTCATGTGGTAGACACGAAATCAACAGGATATATAAGACTCAACTACGGACTTCCGCTATACACACAGAGCGGTAAATTCCTTCTGAAGACGGATGTGCCGAACATCATGCCGGAGATAGTCTTCAGCGAGATAAAGAGCCAGTTTGAGAATATAAACATAGTCCTCAGCCAGATAGTTCCGGGACTTAATGTTGATCTTCACGAGCTGTCGCCTGCCCTCATGAAGGATGGCAGTATGGGACATGTGGTGGAGATAGTGTCCAGCAGAAATGAGACGGACATGAGTGTGTTCCACAATCAGGAGGCTGCGCCTGACGGAAGAGTGCACATGCCATTCAGGTACGAGTCCGACGGTATCCGCAAGATCGTGTCGGTGCTCAGTCTGATAATAGATGCGTACAATGAGCAGTCGTGCACGATAGCCATAGACGAGCTGGATGCCGGTGTGTTTGAGTATCTTCTGGGAGAGGTGCTGCAGACGTTCCAGGAGTCTGGCAAGGGGCAGTTTATATTTACATCGCATAACCTCAGACCGCTGGAGGTCATAAGCAAGGATTATATATATTTCACCACGACAAATCCGAGAAATAGGTATATCCGTATGAAGGGAATCGGAAGCAGCAACAATCTCAGAAATACTTATTTCAGGGAGATCGTGGTTGGAGAACAGGACGAGGAGCTGTATAGGAATACGAAGAGGTTCAAGATTGTATCGGCATTCAGAAAGGCAGGTATGGATCATGGGGAAACGACCTAAGAAGAAGATCTTCCTGTTCCTTGTCGAGGGAGTGTCGGACCGGAATGCTCTTGAGGTGCCATTTGGACAGCTTCTGGAGGATATAGATCCTGATATTGTTCTGGAATTTGCCATGCTCATGCAGGATGACGGAAGCTTTGGCGGTGATATAACCTCAAAGAATGGCATACATCCTGACAACATAGAGCGGTTTATAGATGAGATAATGGTCAGTCCTCTGCTAAAGAGGACGGGCCTGTATCCGAAGGACATTGTGGAGATAATTCATTTTGTGGATATGGATGGGGCGTACATAGATGACAATCTGGTCGTGACTGATGGGGGAAATGAAGACAAGCCGGTATACTACCCGGATATCATTGTGACGGCAAATCCGGATCACGTGAAGGAGCGCAATCTCTGCAAGAGTGCGAATCTGGATGTGCTCACTTCGCTGTCATCAATAAAGATAGGAAGTAAAAAGATAAAATACTCCGTATACTATTTTTCGAGCAACCTGGATCATTTCCTGTATCGGGATGCAAATTCAGATGAGCACGGCAAGGTGCGGAGGGCGGCGGAGTTCTCGATGAAGCATGAGACGTCGGGATCGCTGGAGCGTTTTTTTGAGGAGAATGAGACTGTGACTACAGATATGACTTATGGGGAGTCATGGGATTTCATAAAGAGTGGGGAAAATTCTTTGAAGAGGCACACAAATGTGAATCTGCTCATAAAGAGGCTTAAGGCTATTGCGGAAAATCACATATAAAATAAACTCATAACAATAAAACAGGAGACAGAAAAGGCTATGAAGAAGAACAAAGAAGATGACGGAATCTACAGAAAACCCACCAAAGGTTTCAGCAAGAGAACAAATATGATAGTCGGCATAGCATTTGTCATATTTGTGCTGGTGTGTTGCATAATAAGACTGTTCGTGTAAGGTTTCAGTAAAGAAAAGTGGCAGGTGTTGATTTTTATATTTAGCATGCTATACTTGGCTTAGCTAATTGAAGGTAATCAAGGAGGATAAATCCGTGTTTGGTAGCAGATCAAGCAAGAAGACGGGATTGAAGATCATAATAGTGGGCTGTGGAAAGGTTGGCGTGGCCATACTCAAGCAGCTTGCAAATGAGGGGCATGATATAACTATCATAGACAAGGATCCCCAGAAGGTCGCAACATACGCAAATCAGTATGATGTTATGGGAATAGTTGGAAACGGAGCAAATCACAGCGTGCAGCTTGAAGCGGGAATACAGAACGCAGATTTGATAGCTGCAGTCACGTCGTCGGATGAGCTCAACATCCTGTGCTGTACCATAGCCAAGCAGGTCGGAGACTGCGCGACCATAGCGAGACTCAGAGACCCGGATTACAGCAAGGAGGCAAGCTATCTCAGGGAGAAGCTTGGACTTACCATGATCATAAACCCTGAGCTTGAGACTGCAATCGAGGTGTCGAGGGTACTGTATCTGCCAACGGCTCTTGAGATAAATTCATTTGCACACGGACAGGCGGAGATGACCAGGATAAAGATCCCTGAGAAGAATGTGCTGGACAACAAGAGCATAGCTGATCTCGGTAAGGATCTTGCAAATAAACAGAAGCCGATAAATATACTTATAGCGGCAGTTGAGAGAGCCGGGGAGTTCTATATCCCTTCCGGTGATTTTGTCCTCAAGGCCGGTGACATCATGTCATGTGTGGGAACACGGCCTATGTCCAGAAAATTCATGGAGCATATAGGCTTCAAGACTGCGAGAGTCAAAAACACCATGATAATCGGTGGAGGAAATGTCGCATATTATTTGGCTGGACAGCTCGTGAACATGGGAATATCCGTCAAGATCATAGAGGAGAACAAGAAGCGCTGTGAGGAGCTTTCAGTCCTTCTGCCGAGGGCGATAATCATAAATGGTGATGGAACGGATCAGGAGACTTTGAACGAGGAGGGTCTTGCGGAGACTGAATCATTTGTGTCCCTGACAGGAATCGACGAGGAGAATATACTTTTGACTCTCCACGCCCGCAAACATTCAAATGCCAAGACGATAACCAAGATAAACAGGAGCAATTTCAGAGAGGTCATAAACAGCCTTGATCTGGGAAGTGTTGTATATCCATGCAGTATAACTGCGGAGTCCATAGTCGCATATGTCCGTGCGAAGAAGAATTCCAACAGTAACAGCATAGAGACACTCTACCACATGTTTGACTCAAGAGCTGAGGCGATAGAGTTCCGTGTGGATGAGAAGTCGGAGGTGACGGATATACCGCTGAAGGATCTCAATCTCAAGAAGAACCTCCTCATAGCATTTATAAATCGAAACGGTTCGATCCTGCTTCCAACAGGTCAGGATTCTATACAGGTTGGAGATACGGCCATGATAGTCACCACTGAGACAGGATTTACGGATATAAGAGATATACTTGCTTAAGGCAGTTTGATTAGGAGAAGATTATGAATAATTCCATGATAGTATTTATACTTGGCCAGATCATAAGACTTGAGGGTCTGCTCATGATCATTCCATGCCTGACATCTCTCATATATCAGGAACATGAAATATTTGCGTTCCTTATAGTCATAATATCATGTCTTGTGATAGGAACGCTTATGACACTTAGAAAACCGGCAAATCAGACCATATATCTCAAAGAGGGATGTGTAGCCACGGCATTCAGTTGGATACTGCTCAGTATATTTGGCTGCATGCCATTTGTCATTTCAGGGGAGATCCCTTCATTCACAAATGCACTGTTTGAGACCATATCGGGATTCACCACAACGGGAGCCAGCATACTGAGCGATGTGGAGAGTATGTCACACGGCATGATGCTGTGGAGATGCTTTACTCACTGGATAGGCGGTATGGGAGTTCTGGTGTTCCTGCTTGCCATCATTCCGATGAACAGTGCGTCCGGTTCAAATATGAACCTGATGAAGGCGGAGAGCCCGGGGCCATCCGTTGGAAAGCTTGTTCCAAGACTCAAGCACACTGCCAGGATATTGTATGTTATCTACTTCGGAATGACGGTTCTGGAGGTCATTTTCCTTATGTTTGGACATATGTCATTGTTCGATGCTCTGTGTACGGCATTTGGAACAGCCGGAACAGGCGGTTTTGGAATAAAGAACGACAGCTTTGGAAGCTTCTCACCATATATACAGTGGGTTGTAACTGTGTTCATGATATTGTTTGGTGTGAATTTCAACTTTTATTATTTTGTGCTGTTCAGGAACATCCGAAAGGCACTTTCCATGGAGGAGGTCAGGACATATTTCCTCATCATCCTGACATCGGTGGCGATACTGTTTGTAAGTCTGATGAACACCATGTCAAATATGTGGGATGCCCTGCGACATGCGGCCTTCCAGGTGGCATCGATCATCACCACGACGGGTTATGCATCGGCGGATTTTGACCAGTGGTCACAGACCTGTAAGACGGTGCTGGTCATCCTGATGTTTGTCGGAGCTTGTGCGGGAAGCACCGGTGGCGGTATGAAGGTGTCGAGACTCGTGATAATGTTCAAGACCGTTGTCAAGGAGCTGAGTTCGTATTTCCATCCGAAGAATATCAAGAAGATAAACATGGATGGCAAACCGGTGGAGCACGAGGTAGTCAGGGCGGTAAATGTATACTTCATCACGCTGATGGGAATATTTACCCTGTCTGTATTTCTTGTGTCCCTTGAGGGCAGGGATCTGGTGACCAACTTCACTGCGGTGGCATCGTGTCTCAACAATATAGGACCGGGTCTTTCCGAGGTAGGACCTACCAGAAACTTTGGCGGGCTGACGGGATTTACCAAGTATGTTCTGATGTTTGACATGCTTGCGGGACGACTGGAGCTCTTCCCATTGCTGCTCATATTCAATCCTGGCGTGTACAGGGACATGATCATGGGGGCATGGAGAGGCATAAAGCGAAGAAGACAGGAGAGAAGAGCGAACTGATAAATGTTATCATTACAAATGGCGGGCAGGTTATTGACATATGCTGGCAATTTGGATATACTCAGAAACAGTTAGACACACCTAACTATAGCTCTTCCAATCATTTTATAAAGAAAAGGCGGGGACTTCTCACATAGTGAGGGTTCCCGTTTTTTTATGACTTAAATTTCCTTACAAAGAAGTTTAGAATGGAATAAAGATATGAGTATTTGTTATAATGTACATACATTTGGTGTGGATAAGGAGTAATGCGATATGGAGAACGAAAAAGAATCTGTAAAAGTACTTATAGTGGACGACGAGCAGGACATCAGAACGCTGCTCAATATATATCTCAAGAGACTTGGATACGATGTTGTGGAGGCTGCCGATGGAGTTGAGGCCGTCGAGACCGTGCGTGCGGACAAGGACATCGATCTCATAGTTATGGACATAATGATGCCAAAGCTTTCAGGTACTGAGGCATGCCAGCAGATCAGAGAGTTTTCATCTATCCCAGTCCTCTTCTTGACGGCGAAGACGAAGGAGCCGGATCAGAACGAGGCATACGATGTGGGTGGCGATGATTTCCTGGCAAAGCCATTCACCCAGAGCGAGTTTAACCGCAAGGTGAATGCTCTTATCAGAAGATACAAGGTGTACCGCGGAAAATCAGAGACCGATCCAAAGAATATCTCAGTCGGCAATATAAATATTGACTCATTTAAGAGGATTGTGATCAAGAACGGTGAGGTCATCAAGCTCACCGACAAGGAGTATGCACTTCTGTTCTTCCTGGTGGAACACAGAGGAAAGCCATGGTCACTCGAGGCACTCTACGAGAATATATGGCAGGAGAAGTATCTTCCTTCATCTTCCAATACGGTCATGGTACACATACTCAGACTCAGACAGAAGATAGAGGACAACTCAGCGCAGCCTGAGATCATTAGGACCATATATGGAAAGGGATATCAGGTAGACTGATATGAAGATGCCATTTAAGCGGACACTCAGGGTAAAGCTGTTTGTGATCATACTGCTTGGGCTAATATTGTCCATATCGGCTTTTTTTGCAGGAACATTTGCACTGAACAGCTACATGAAAAATGTATACATGAGTGACACGAATACACAGAAGAGATCCGCCAGACAGATCCAGAGCTTTGCTTCATATGTGACCAGCCATTCCATAAAGGCTACGGATACGCAGGCACTCAGGGCATGGCAGGAGCAGCACGACAATGTGTACATACTGATTTATAACAACAATGATATAGTATTCGACTCTGACTGGATGATAGAGAAGAAGGGCGCATACAAATATGTCATAACGAATTCGGAGACTGGTGAGATAATCATTCTGTTACAGGACAACTATGGAAATATCAGAAAGATCAAGAGGAAGGCATCCTCGAGCAGCGAATCCCAGAAGAAATCCGATGCGGTGACCGCGGATGAGGGAGCTTACTACGGCAATTCCAGCATGCTGCGAGGAGACCTCAATGAATTTGACTACGATTTCTATCCTGTGCTATTCAAGGATGGAGTGTTTGATGTCTGCATAGTTGACTATTCGGATGATACGATCAAGGATGTCGGAGAGATAGCGATATTTGTCATATGCTGTATCCTGTTCATCGGTGTGATAATAGTCTATTTCGGAAGAGAGATAGGCAGAATGAGACGCCTCACAAATGAGGTCATGGATATCAAGGATGTGGATATCAATGGGCCGATAACAATACACGGTCAGGATGAGATCTGTATGCTGGCGGAGAATGTAGACACCATGAGGCAGACCATTATTGAGCAGCTCAGCAGGGAGCGTGAGGCATGGCAGGCGAACAGTGATCTGGTCACAGCCATGGCCCATGATATAAGAACTCCGCTCACAGTCATGGCGGGATATCTGGAGCTCATGCAGAACAAGGAGTATTCATCCCAGGAGGAGCTTGACGAATACATAAGGATAAGTGCTGAGAAGGCGGAGCAGCTCAGGACGATGTCGGACAAGATGTTCAGATACTTCTATGTATATTCAAAGGGCGGTGATGATCTCAACATGGAGATGTTCCCGGCGGGGCCGTTCCTTGACCAGATGCTTGGAGAGTATGTTGTGCTCCTGGGCGAGAATGGATATCAGTTCGACATTGATATCTCGGACAAGGAAGCCGAAATTTACGTTGATCTTCAGGGTATGAAGAGGATAACCGACAATGTATTTACCAACATCAGAAAGTATTCGGACAAATCAAAAAGCATAGATATAAGGGTATATATAGATCGGAGAAAGGTAAGAATTTATTTCAGAAATTATATAAATCCGGAAAGCAGCAAGGCTGAGAGCACACATATAGGTACTTTGACATGTCAGAAGATGGCGGAGGAGATGAATGGATCATTTACGACCTGCAGAAAGGGCAAGGTGTATGAGGCGACACTCATACTGCCTAACATGTTGGATAACAATGACTCACATGTTCCGACTCAGGGACTTACAGCTATACTGTCACGCAAATAATAAACGGAGATCCTCTGTACACAGTTCAGAGAATCTCCGTTTTTGTACATAGAAAAAAGCAATGCTACACATTATACCGATAGAGGAAAAAACAGGAGGAACAGATATGAATATATTATTTTATGATACAAAGCGTTATGACATGGAGTCGTTCGATGCGATGAAAGATCAGTACGACAAGCTGACCATAGATTATGTAGACACAGATCTGTCGGTGAAGACCGCAAGACTTGCAAAGGGGTATGACGCCATATGTGCATTTGTCAGCTCGGATGTGAGTGCACCCGTTGTGAATGCGCTGAGTGATGCGGGCGTGAAGCTTATACTGATGAGATGCGCGGGCTTCAACAACGTGGATATGGATGCGGCAAAAAAATGCGGTATAACTGTGATGAGGGTTCCGGGCTATTCGCCTGAGGCTGTGGCGGAGCATGCGATGGCACTTGCCATGGCGGTGAACAGGAGACTGCACAAGAGCTATATAAAGGTGAGGGAGAACAACTTCAGTCTGGTCGGACTTACAGGCATGAACTTCTACGGCAAGACAGCCGGTATCGTCGGAACCGGTAAGATCGGGGCTGCCATGGCGAGGATATGTCATGGATTTGGAATGGATGTGATCGCTTACGATATGTATAAGAATCCGGACCTTGATTTTGTCAGATATGTGGAGCTCCCTGAGCTTCTGGCGGGATCTGATCTTATATCGCTTCACTGTCCGCTGACCGACGAGACCTACCATATGATAAATGAAGAGACCATTGGTATGATGAAGGATCACGTGATCCTGGTGAATACCTCCAGAGGTGCACTCATCAAGACCGACGATCTCATAGCTGGGATCAGAAGCAGAAAATTCTTCGGAATCGGGCTGGATGTATACGAGGAGGAGACTCCAAATGTATTTGAGAACAGGGAGGATGACATACTGGAGTCCTCGATCACTGCGAGACTGTTGTCATTTCCAAATGTGATAGTGACGTCTCATCAGGGATTCCTTACAGAGGAGGCACTGGAGGCGATAAGCAGGACCACTCTGGACAATGCCATGGATTTCCTTAATGGGTCTGTAAATGAATCGAATATTGTGTTATGATGTGATGACAGGATATTGTGAGAGAAATTGAGGTTGACTATATGAATATAAATGAGGTTTTTAGCGGGCTTGATAAGCTGTTCGCAGAGAACAGACTGCCGGAGGTGGAGAGATACCTTACCCAGGCACTCAGCGATGCTGAATATGAAAAGGATACTGATTCCATGCTTGCGATATACAATGAGCTTATCGGTTTTCACCGCACCACGGGAGAACACGACAAGGCACTGTATTTTTGCAGGCAGGTCATGAGGCTCGCTCATAAGATGGGGATTGAAGATACAGTTCCATATGGAACCGCTCTCATGAATATTGCAAATGAGAACAGGGCTGCAGGTAACCTGTTGGAAGCCCTGTCCTATTGCAGGAAGGTGTATGACATATATTCGGAGCAGCTCGGTCCATATGATATATTGCTGGCGGGTTATTATAACAACGTGGCGCTCATTTATCAGGAGCTTGGCGATTACGACAAGGCTGTTGATGCACTGGAGCATGCGCTCAGCATCATAGAAAGACATGAGAATGCCGGTACGGAGATTGTTGCCACATATGCCAATCTTGGCGAGAGCCTTCTCAGGGCAGGTCGGCTCAAGGAAGCTCAGGACAAGCTGACGGAGGCGGTGCGCAGATATCAGCTCAAGGGTGTCAGAGGATATCACTACAGTGCTGCGCTGTCTGCTGTTGCAGAGGTGTGGTACAGACAGGAGGACTACCAGCAGGCACTCAAATTTTATCAGCTTGCGGCAGAAGAACTCTACAGTGTCTATGGGGACAATGATACATACAGAGTTATAATGAATAATATAGAGACGGTAAAGGCGAAGCTTCAGCAGCAATGATAACAGGGAGGAAGTGGAAGAGCTTCCTCCCTGTTGCGTATGTAGACAGATAATCTGAAGGATGGGAGAACGAGATGAATTATAATGACAAGGTAATGGACGTTATAGATGAGGTGAAGAAGGTCGTCATAGGCAAGGACGTGTGTATTGCCAAGATAATGGCGGCGATAATCGCAGGCGGTAACATTCTCATGGACGATGTACCGGGAGTCGGCAAGACGACGATGGCTCTTGCATTTGCAAATGCAATGGGGCTCCAGAACAAGAGAGTCCAGTTTACACCGGATGTCCTTCCGGGAGATATAACGGGATTTACGATGTACGACAAGGCGACAAATCAGTTTGTGTACAGACCGGGTGCTGTTATGTGCAATCTGTTCCTCGCAGATGAGATAAACAGAACATCTCCAAAGACACAGTCGGCACTTCTCGAGGTTATGGAGGAGGAACATGTGACTGTGGATGGAGTGACATATCAGGTTCCGGATCCATTTATAGTAATTGCCACGGAGAACCCTATCGGCAGTGCCGGAACACAGCTTCTTCCTGATTCCCAGCTCGACAGATTTATGGTGTGCCTTAAGCTGGGATATCCATCCATAGAGAGCGAACTGGATATAGTTAAGGGAAGGACCTCCGCTGATGGCTTTCAGGATGTACAGCCTGTAATAGGTGCATCTGAGCTGCGGCTTATCAGGGAGGAAGTAAAGCATGTCAAGGTCAGCGATGACGTGTATTCTTATATAGGCCAGCTTGTTGTTGGAACCAGAGAGAATCCAAGCCTTGAGCTAGGAGTGAGTCCAAGAGGAACGATAGCCCTCACCAAGATGGCGAAGAGCTGGGCATATATAAGCGGGAGAGATTTTGTCATACCTGAGGATGTGCAGATGGTGTGGACGGACGTCATAAGACACAGGATAGTCTTAAGTGCCAAGGCAAGGGTGAACCACATAACACAGGAGGCTGTGCTCAAGGACATAATGGAGAGGGTGTACAAACCGTCGGTTAGACGAAGAAGTTCGGCGAAAAAGTAGCATGAGATTTGGAAGCGTGTAGTGGTAGGATGTCGTATGAGACGAGGAATATTGTATATTGTCCTGATAGGGGCATGTGTATATATAGGAATAATCAATAAAGAAAAATCATACTTTTTCGCAGCGGTGATCATGACTGCTGTCATGCTGAGTCTTATAGCCGGGCTGATCGTGCGATACATAAGAACCAGTGTTAAGATGCAGATGAATATACCTGTGGTTGAGAAGAACAGTACATTTTGTCCGGAACTTGCGGTATCTGTCACCGGTGGTCAGGTACCCCATGTGGCAGCGGTGTTCAGTGTTCTTGCTCCGGGTATGAAGAAAAAGAAGAAGAGTACATTTGAACAGATAGATGACAGGTATGGAAAGTGCGTGGGAAAGATGAAGCTGGATGTCAGCGGAAGATACGAGATAAAGGCATCGGGCGTCAGGATATATGATGCTTTCCATATTTTCTCAATCAGGAAAAAGGTTGGTGGAACGGCGTACATTTACGTATTGCCTCAGTGCTATCTCGTTCCGGTGGAGGTCACGAAGAACACAAGAGATTTTGTGACGGACAGTGATGTATATTATTCGGATGTGAGAAGCGATGACTCGACCGAGGTGTATCAGGTGAGAGAGTACAGACCTGGAGACAGGATGACCCGTATCCACTGGAAGTTGTCGGCCAGACAGGATGAGATAATGGTCAGGGATACATCAAAGGCATTGTCGTGTCCGGTCATCATCTGTATGGATCTCGATGGAAGAAACTGCCGTCACTATGGACAGGCAATGTCTGTTGCGCTGGAATCCATGGTATCGGTGAGCTTTTCACTGATAGATGTTAAAGTCCCTCACTTTATAGCGTGGTATGATCCGGAGGAGATGTCCATAACGAGATACCGCATAGTCCGTGAGGAGGATGTGTACGATGCCGCTGCAAGGTTGTCGTATGTGGATGCCAGGACAAATGACAGCTACGATGTGATAGGAATGTACAGAGAGAGATACAGAGGTGAGGATTTCACAAGCTTCATCGACATAGACATGAATGGCAATATAGAGTGTGGAGATGAAAGTTTTCAGGTGGGATTTGAAACCATAAAGGAGGATCTTGCAAAATCCTATATCACGGTGTAGATTCTCCAGGCATCATCATAGAATTACAGAGGTGTGGAAGTGAGAGTTGTTTTGGGACTGGCTGTATGGGCGTTGTCGCTTGGTATGACATACCTTGTGGGCGATATCGCATACAGCTCGGATATAAATAAATATATGGACTCCACCAATCTTGTGGGTGCGTATATCATAGGAAGTCTGGTGATAGCACTGGTTTATTCTCTGTGGTACATTTTGAGAAAAGAACAGAGGATACTGGATATTGTGGTTCCGGTTACTGTGTTGCTGGGATGGGGGCTTGCCAGAAGAAAGCTGCTCTATGCCGGAGGAAAGGGCATGGTATACAGCATAGCATATGATCTGAAAAAGGTTTATGGGATAAAGACAGGACTCATAGATCTTGACTATGTCAGTGTGAGTGCTGTGACGGAATTTGTGCTTTTTATAGTGGCGGTGTCAATGTTCTTTGCCACTTATATGATATACAGGTGTAACAGTCTGATGATAGCTATCGGACTTGCATTTTTGTTTATGCTTGCTGGCGCAACACTCAGTGTACCTGTGAGTGCACCCGGAGTAGTGCTTACTGTATTGTCACTTATCGTGGCGAGATATGTTCTCATGAGAATGGGACAGCCGCTGTCGGTGGTGTGGAACATTGCAGTTCCTGTGACGGTATTTGCCGCGTGCCTTGTTGTCACCCTTCTTGTATATGACAGCGTATACGACAGAGGTGTGAAGGAACAAGGGAAACTGCTCGACATGGTGGACAACATGGAATATTTTCTGTCGGGGGAAAGTAACAAAGGATATTCAGGTTACTATAAGGTGGATGATTCTGAGGTCAATCCCGGTGATGAAGTTGTGGATGAGATAATCAGGGAGGATAAGCCTCAGGGAAATCTCTACGTCAAGTCGAGAAGCTATGTTACATATGAGAATGGGTCATGGCACGGAAGGGCGGATGGACACAGCCCTGATGATGAGGTCATGGTGTATTATGATAAGGACACATTTGCAAGATACGAATCAGAGATACAGGGATATGCGCCAGATAAGAAGTTTTCCAATGAGGTCATGGACAAACTGGTGACATATATAAGACAGCATATGTCATATACCACAGCACCAAAGAAATTTACCGAGGGTGAGGATCCGGTCAACAGTGCGATGTATGACGTTCATGAGGGATATTGTGTTCACTTTGCTTCTGCGGCGGCGGTGGGCTTCAGGATACTGGGAATCTCCACCGTGTATAATACAGGTTATGTGGTGCCGTCGTCTGCGTGGATAAAGCAGTCGGATGGAACATACCGTGCGGTGGTTCTGGATAAATACAGTCATGCGTGGATTGAAGCGTACAGTGAGGATGCCGGTGACTGGGTGATCGTGGATGCCACACCGCTTGGAGACAGGGCAGATACTTTGGGGATACCGAAGGAACCGGATTACAGCGGTGATAATACTGCGGACAATTCATCGGATGATACAGAGGAGCCGGAGACTTCTGAGGAGACTTCAAGTCCGGATGTAACAACGGAGGCGACAACTGATTCGACAACCCAGATGTCAGAGAATACAGAAGTCACTACGGAGACGGATGGTGATTCTTCAAATGGCACAGGAGAAAATGGCAATCAGGTCGATGTCCCGAATGATGGCAGTGGAGATGCGCAGTCGGGATCACCAGGGGATGCCGGGGATGGTCTGTCGGAGCTTGTACAGAACAGAGTGTTCAGAACAGTTGTTGTTGTGCTTGCCGTGATACTGATATTGTGGGGCGCAGTCATCTTCAGAAGAAGGACGATAGTTGCGCGCAGGAGACGCAGGCTTGTGGGAAGAAACAGGATATCAGCTATATACGAGATGTCCACGGCGATGTATGATATGATGGTGTTTTCTGGTGCCATAGAGAACGTCAGTGAGAACGACACGGAGTATGCCGACACTGTCACGGAGTCGTGCAGCTTTATAAAGGGCGATGAGTTCACAGAGTTTATAAAATGGGTTCAGGCTGCTGTATACGGACGCGTTGAGCCGGATGACAGGCAGATCGCGGCTGCCAGAAAGCTGTATACAAAGGTAAGGGCATACACATATCTTGGCCTTGGGTTCAAGGACAGATTTGTGTGGAAGTATGTAAAGTGTTACGACTGCGGAGGACGCAGAAGGAAGAGATAACATAATTTGTCACGAAAGAAGTAGTATTTAAGATGGAATTTAGAAAAGGGTTAAAGGATGGAATACCGATAGCACTGGGGTATTTCGCAGTAAGTTTTAGTTTTGGTCTGCTGGCGGTAAAGGGCGGACTCACAAGTTTTCAGGCGGTCATCATAAGCCTGACAAATGTAACCAGTGCGGGACAGTTTGCAGGACTCAAGATTATCCTTGCAGGGGGAACGCTGGTTGAGATGATACTCACCCAGTTCATAATCAATCTGAGATATTCTCTCATGAGCCTGTCACTTTCACAAAAGCTTGGGGAGGCAGTTGGAATCAAGGAGAGACTCGTAATAGCATTTGCAAATACTGACGAGATATTTGCGGTGGCGATGGGCCATGTGAAGGAATTGACATTTGGGTATATGATCGGCCTTCAGCTGCTGCCGATAGTTGGCTGGACAGGCGGAACCCTGTTCGGTGCGATTGCCTCAGGACTTCTTCCAAAGTCAATCAGCAGCGCACTCAGTCTGGCACTCTACGGAATGTTCGTCGCCATAGTCATGCCGGTTGCCAGGAAGTCCAGACCGGTTGCCATAGTGGCACTTGTGGCTGCTGCCATATCATGCGTGTTGTATTACGTTCCGATATTCAAGTTTATATCAACTGGAATTGCCATAATCATAAGCACGGTGGCAGCCTCTGTGATAGGGGCTATATTCTTCCCAGTGGGAACTGCTGAGAAAAAGGAGGTGCAGTGATGAATATATACATATATATAATAACCATGGCGGTCGTCACCTACCTCATAAGAATGGTGCCGCTGGTGGCGTTCCGCAAGAAGATAGAGAACAGATTTGTCAATTCATTTCTATATTATGTGCCGTATTCATGTCTCACGGCGCTGACACTTCCGTCCATTTTATACAGTACGGAGAGTATCATAAGCGCTGTGTGTGGATTTGTGGTAGCACTCATACTTGGAATCAAGCAGAAGGGGCTTATAGTTGTGGCTGCTGCGGCGTGTGTGACGGTGTTCGTGGTTGAGTGGATATTAAAACTGATGTAGAAATCTATGATGTCTGGGGATTTGGACCGGATGGCTGAATATGATAAAACGATAAGAAGGAGGTAAGCAGGAAATACCTGTGTATGATATATGAGATTTCCGAAATTTATAAAAAAGGGCGATGCGATAGGTTTCGTTGCGCCATCATTTGGCTGTGATACAGAGCCGTATAAGACTGCATTTGGCAGAGCGCAGGAGAACTTCAGGAATATGGGTTTTGGTATACAGATCGGACCAAATTGTTATACCGGTGAGGGCATAGGAATCAGCAACAAGCCGGAGCTGTGCGGTCAGGAGATAAATGACTATTACACATCGGAGAAGAACGATGCACTCATATCCTGCGGCGGCGGAGAGCTCATGTGCGAGATACTTAACTATGTTGATTTTGACAGACTGAGGGCAGCAGATCCGAAGTGGTTTATGGGATATTCGGACAACACAAATCTCACATTCCTGCTCACGACATTGTGCGATACGGCGTCCATATATGGTCCGTGTGCGGCGGCATTTGGACAAGAGCCGTGGCACCGATCAGTTGCGGATGCTATGGCGGTCCTTCAGGGACAGAAACTGTCATTTGCCGGATATGACGGATGGGAGAAGGAATCCCTCAGGGATGAGGAACATCCATTCTTGCCATACAACATCACAGAGCCAAGAGTGATAAAGGGCTATCCTGAGAAGTTCCAGGTGAGCGGGCGAATGATAGGCGGCTGCATGGACTGTCTGGTGAACCTTATAGGAACAAAGTTTGACCATGTTGGCGAATTCCTTGAGAGATATAAGGATGATGGATTTATCTGGTTCCTCGAGTCCTGTGATCTGAACGTCATGTCCATAAGACGAGCCATGTGGCAGATGGACAACGGCGGATGGTTCAGATACTGTAAGGGCTTTATGATCGGCAGACCGCTGCAGTTCGGACAGGAGATGATGGGCCTTGACCAGTATCAGGCTGTGCTGGGGATCATAGGAAAATACAATGTGCCTGTCGTGATGGATGTGGATCTCGGACATCTGTCACCGATGATGCCTGTGGTATGCGGCAGCATGGGAACTCTTATGGTGGACGGCCAGGATATGAGTCTTTCCATGGAAATGAGGTAGAGAGAAGTCTGTTGGCTGTTTGATTGGCTGAAAAAGGCTGAAAATGGTTGAAAAAATAAAGGCAAAAAAATAAAAAATACTATTGTGAAAAAAAATATATCGTGCTACACTAGGTGGCAGATAAGACAAAGGCATAGACGGAAAGAGTAGTGTGGTGGATGCATCCAGAGAGAGCTGCATATGTGAATCGGACTCAGATATGAATCAGACGTGAGCCAGAACATATGGTGGGAGCAGCTTATGATATATCACATGAAGACCACTCCCGAGCCGTGCGCGATATAAGCGTCACCGCGTAGCTGCGTTAAAGGCATAATTGAGTTAAAAGTTAAGGTGGAAACGTGCATACGCACCCTTAGATAGATTATATCTAAGGGTGCTTTTTTAGTTGTTACATGCAATTTATTTTCACTTTATAAGAAGTAAGAAGGAGAACTGACATGGTTAATTTCAAAGAAGACGAACAGCTTAAGACACTGAATCATTCCTGTGCACATCTTATGGCACAGGCTATCAAGCATCTGTACCCACAGGCAAAGTTCTGGGTAGGACCGGTAGTTGCAGAAGGATTCTACTACGATGTAGATCTCGGCGATGACGTTATCAGAGGCGAGGAAGATCTCGCAGCCATCGAGAAAGAGATGAAGAAGGTTGCCAAGAGCGGCAAGAAGATCATCCGCAAGGAGATATCCAAGGAAGAAGCTCTTGAGATGTTCAAGGATGACGAGTACAAGCTCGATCTTATAAATGGACTTGAGGATGGAACAATCACATGCTATGAGCAGGGTGATTTCACAGACCTCTGCCGTGGACCTCACGTAGACAATGTAAAGCTTTGCCGTAACTTTAAGCTCATCAGACATTCAGGAGCTTACTGGAAGGGCGACAGCAAGAACAAGGTTCTTCAGAGAATATATGGTGTGTGCTTCCCTACAAAGGAGGAGCTTGAGGAGCATCTTCAGTTACTTGAGGAGGCAAAGGAGAGAGACCACAGAAAGATCGGCAAGGACATGCAGCTCTTCATGGTCGATGACCTTGTAGGACGTGGACTTCCAATGTTCCTTCCAAAGGGATATACAGTATGGCAGGAGCTTGAGAACTACATCAAGCGCAAGGAGAGAAAGCTTGGCTACCTCCACGTTATGACACCTTGTGTAGGTACAGTAAACCTCTACAAGACATCAGGTCACTGGGATCACTACAAGGACAACATGTTCCCGGCAATGGAGATGGAGGGAGAGTCATTTGTACTTCGTCCAATGAACTGCCCGCACCACATGATGATATATGCAAACAAGATGCACTCATATAAGGATCTTCCTATCAGGATCGCTGAGATCGCACACGACTTCAGATTTGAGGCAAGTGGTACACTCAAGGGTATTGAGAGAGGAAGACACTTCTGTCAGAACGATTCACATATATTTGTGACACCAGACCAGATCGAGGAAGAGTTTGCAGGAGTTGTTAAGCTCATATTTGACACATACAAGGATTTCGGAATCACAGATTACAGATGCGTACTGTCACTCCGTGACCCAGAGGACAAGGTAAAGTATCACGATGACGATGAGATGTGGAACAAAGCAGAGAATGCACTTAGAAAAGTTCTTGATGATATAGGAATCGATTACACAGAGGAGATCGGTGAGGCTGCATTCTACGGACCAAAGCTTGATGTAAATGTTAAGCCGGCCGTAGGAAATGAGTATACACTCTCGACATGTCAGCTCGACTTCTGTCTGCCAGCTAAGTTCGATCTGAAGTATATCGACAAGGACGGCGAGAAGAAGACACCTGTAGTTCTCCACAGAGCTATCCTTGGATCTCTCGACAGATTCATGGCTTACATCCTTGAGGAGACAAAGGGCAATCTTCCAACATGGCTTGCACCTGTACAGGTAAGAGTTATGCCTGTAAAGACAGACAACGAGGATCTTATGGCTTATGCTCACAAGGTTGTTGATGCCCTTGATGCCATCGACGTTCGTGTAGAGCTTGATGACAGAGCAGAGAAGCTTGGTTATCGTATGCGTGAGGGTCAGGTTCAGAAGGTTCCATACCTTCTCGTAATCGGATTCAACGAGGCTGAGAACGGAACAGTATCATACAGACTCCACGGTGAGGCTGACACAACAGTTCTTCCACTTGACGAGTTCGTACAGAAGATCGACACAGAGATCAAGACAATGGCTCACAAGTAAGAGCGAAAATTTTACACCACAGGTTCACTTACCCTGTCCGCAAGGACAGGGTATTATTTTTGTAAATAAATGCATAATTTGAGGGAGGTATATGATCTCTGTGAAAAATATGGTGAATAAATAGATAACAGGTATTATATGTACCGTGAGGAACACGGATTTGAGATGCCGGAAGATGTGTTCCCTGGGGATGGTGTAAGGCTGTATGTTGAGAAAGTTGTACGGATTTTGAAGTCAAAATATAAAAATATAACAAAAGCATGTATATATGAATCCCAACTGCCCTGCTGGAAATCATATATACATGCTTTTATGCTTTGATATGGTAAATGTGCTTTAAATGCAATAGTTATCTGCCGCCTCAGGTCTTTCTGCCACAAGGTCAGCGATGGTGGTGGTGTCTACCACGTCCCGGATCGCTTTGTCCAGTCTGCGCCAGAGACCTATGGTGGAGCATCTTGCCTCGCGTTCGCACTGGAATTCATCTGCATCAAGGCACGCAACAGGAGATATGCCGCCCTCAGTGAGCCTTAAAACCATTCCAACAGTTATGTCCTCCGGTGCTTTCCTTAGAAGATAGCCTCCCTGCGGTCCTCTGGTGCTCTTCACCAGCCCGCCGGAGTTCAGCACAGAAGTGATCTGCTCAAGGTATTTCTCGGATATTTCCTCCTGTGCGGCAACATCCTTGATGCTCACTGGCTTGCCGTCTGTCCTCGATGCTATATTTATAAGAAAACGCAGAGCGTAACGCCCTTTTGTGGATACTTTCATAATATAAACCTCCCAAATGCCTGTATTTACTGATGATTTCACATCATTTACACGTCTATTATAACATCTGAAAAAAAACAATCAAGATAATTCATAAAAAACCTATTGACAAAGTGGGAATTAGGCTGTAATATACAGCTATGCTTAATTCATAGTTTCCGAGTAGGAATTATGTGAAAAGTAAAAATAATCACAGAAATGATACGATCAAGTCAAATTCCAAAGACGAAAATCGAGAAAGAGGTGTTGATATGCTGGGAAGTACATTTAAACCACAGTACCTTAACGAAGACAGACGAATGTGTTTCATAGAAGTCATGTGTTGCTGCTGTTAAAGCGAACACAGAACAAATAATCATGACACAGATATAAATAACAGATCATACATAATAGACAGAGAATAATAAAGAAGAGTATAATGCCACATGAGCTCATATACATGACAAGATGAATGGGCAGGTGCGCATGACAGATAAAATATTTGAATTTAAGGAGAATAAGATCATGGCAAAGAAGACAAGAGCAGAGAGAAATTTAAAGTTTGAGACATTACAGTTACACGTAGGACAGGAGACAGCAGACCCGGTTACAGATGCAAGAGCGGTACCAATCTACCAGACATCATCATTCGTATTCCACAACTCACAGCATGCAGCTGACAGATTTGCACTCAAGGATGCCGGCAACATCTACGGAAGACTTACAAATCCAACAGAGGATGTATTTGAGAGAAGAATCGCAGCCCTCGAGGGTGGCGTTGCAGCATTGGCAGTTGGTTCAGGTGCAGCGGCAGTTACATATACAATTCAGAACCTTGCACTTGCAGGAGATCACATCGTAGCAGCAAAGAATATCTACGGCGGAACATACAATCTCCTTGCACATACACTCAAGGATTACAATGTAGATACAACATTTGTTGATCCACTTGATCCACAGGCATTTGAGGATGCTATCCAGGAGAACACAAAGGCTCTCTACATCGAGGTCCTTGGAAATCCTAACTCAGAGGTTTCAGATATCGAGACAATAGCAAATATCGCTCACGCACACAAGATTCCACTTGTGATCGACAGCACATTTGCAACACCATATCTCGTAAGACCTATCGAGTACGGCGCTGACATCGTAGTTCACTCAGCAACAAAGTTTATCGGTGGACACGGAACAACTATCGGTGGCGTCATCATCGACAGCGGTAACTTCGACTGGAAGGCATCAGGCAAGTTCCCACAGCTCACTGAGCCAAATGAGAGCTACCACGGTGTAAGCTTTGTAGACGCAGCAGGTCCTGCAGCATTTGTCACAAGGATCAGAGCTATCCTCCTCCGTGACACAGGTGCTACGATCTCACCAATACACTCATGGATATTCCTTCAGGGACTTGAGACACTGTCACTCCGTGTTGAGAGACATGTATCAAATGCACTCAAGGTAGTTGAGTACCTGAACAACCATCCGCTTGTTGAGAAGGTAAATCACCCTTCAGTATCCACAGATCCTGAGCAGCAGAGACTGTACAAGAAGTACTTCCCTAACGGCGGTGGTTCGATATTCACATTTGAGATCAAGGGTGACGCAGAGACAGCCAAGAAGTTCATCGACAACCTGGAGATATTCTCACTTCTTGCAAATGTCGCTGATGTTAAGTCGCTGGCTATCCACCCGGCATCAACAACTCACTCAGAGCTGAACGAGGCTGAGCTTATCGATCAGGGAATCAAGCAGAACACGATCAGACTTTCAATAGGTACTGAGAACATAGACGATATCATCGAGGATCTTGACGAGGCATTCAAGGCAATTCAGGAGTAATATATTTGCGGTGCGGCTTGCGACAGATATACTTGGTTTTCGCACCGCAAATCATATATTAAAATTTTGCAGTTAGAAAGAGAGGTTTTATACAATGAGCAATATTTATAAGAGCGCAGCAGAGCTTATAGGTAAGACTCCACTTCTGGAGCTTTCAAACATAGAGAAGAAGAATAATCTCAAGGCAAATATCCTTGCGAAGCTGGAGTACTTTAACCCAGCAGGAAGTGTTAAGGACAGGATCGCATTCCAGATGATCGAGGATGCGGAGAAGGACGGCACACTTAAGCCGGGCGCAACCATCATCGAACCTACATCAGGCAACACAGGTATCGGTCTTGCATCCATAGCAACAGCAAAGGGTTACAAGGCGATCATCGTTATGCCTGAGACCATGAGCGTTGAGAGACGTAACATTATCAAGGCGTACGGTGCTGAGATAGTTCTCACAGACGGAACAAAGGGAATGAAGGGAGCCATCGCAAAGGCTGATGAGCTTTCAAAGGAGATCCCTGGCAGCTTTGTAGCTGGACAGTTCGTAAATCCATCCAATCCAAAGGCACACAGACTTACAACTGGTCCTGAGATCTGGGAGGACACAGACGGCAAGGTAGATGTATTTGTAGCCGGTATCGGAACAGGTGGAACTATCACAGGCGTTGGCGAGTACCTGAAGGAGAAGAATCCAGATGTAAAGGTCATCGCTGTTGAGCCTGCCACATCACCAGTCCTCTCAAAGGGCGTTTCAGGAGCACACAAGATACAGGGAATCGGTGCAGGATTTGTTCCTGACACTCTGAATACAAAGGTATATGACGAGATCATCGCCGTTGAGAATGATGACGCATTTGTAGCAGCAAAGGAGATCGCATCAGCAGAGGGAATCCTCGTAGGAATCTCATCAGGTGCAGCTTACTTTGCAGCAAAGCAGATCGCAGAGCGCCCTGAGTATGCAGGCAAGAACATCGTAGTTCTTCTTCCAGACAGTGGAGACAGATATTACTCAACTCCGTTATTCGGCTAAATGGATAGATAGTAATTGCTGTGATATAGAATTTATATGAAAAAGCCACCACATCGTGTTTTGATGTGATGGCTTTTTTGAAAGTACCCTTAATTAGCTGCATAAATAGTATACAATTGGATAACCTTAAAACTGATAGAACTTTGAGGGGAAATGCCCTTAATCGGGTTGACTTTCCCTTAAAATGTGCTAATATTTAAGGGAAAAGGAGTAAATTAAGGGAATGAGAACTTTTAATTACAGTAAAATAAAAGAAGAAAAATGGGATTCTGAAGTGCTTGGACTCATAGCTGCAATATATAGATATGCAGGTAAACAGGAACTGTATTTAAGACAGCGTCCAGATGAACTGGATAAGCTTGTGGAGATAGCAAAGATCCAGAGCACGGAGGCGTCCAATGCTATAGAGGGTATAGTCACAACAAATACAAGAATAAAGCAGTTGGTTGAGGAGAAGACCACACCGAAGAACAGAGCCGAGGAAGAGATAGCAGGTTACAGGGATGTGCTGGGGGTTATACATGAAAGCTTTGATGCAATACCTATAACTCAGAATTATATACTTCAGCTGCATAAGATGTTGTACAGTCATATGAATAACCCATTTGCAGGAAGAACAAAGACGGTGCAGAATTATATCAGCGCAACTTATCCTGATGGGCAAACGGAAGTCCTGTTCACGCCGATGGCTCCATTTGAGACACCGGAAGCGCTGGACAGGATATGTGGGGAATACAACAGGGTGATCGGTAATTTCGAGGTGGAGCCGCTGATCGTCATTCCTGTTTTCATACATGATTTTCTGTGCATACACCCGTTTAATGATGGCAATGGCAGAATGAGCAGACTGCTCACAACGCTTCTGCTATATAGAAGTGGATTCTATGTTGGAAAGTATATTTCTCTTGAGGCAAAGATAGCGGGGAATAAGGAGTTATATTATGAGTCGCTTGGGAAAGCCCAGGCAGGCTGGCACGAGGGCACAGAGGACGTGATCCCGTTTATAAAATATCTCCTTGGGACAATACTGGCTGCTTATAAGGATTTTGATGAGCGCTTTGAAATCGTAGAGGAAAAGTTGCCGGCGATTGAGATGGTGCGAAAAGCAATACTGCTGAAAATAGGAAAGTTTACAAAGCAGGATATAATGGAACTTTGTCCGTCTCTCAGCATCAGTTCGGTAGAGGGAGCACTCAGAAAACTCGTAAAAGAGGGCGATATAGGCAGAGGCGGTACAGGCAAGTCTACCTATTATGTCAGAATGAAATAACAAATGCTTGTTTTTTTCACCTTAGCTTGTTAATCTATTGTACGAAACATGAGATCAGCCGCTAATTGCCGGTGCATTTGAGATGGTGGGCAGATTGGGATAAGACTGATCTGAATGAATTGATATTAGGGGAAAAGGGATATAAGACTATGAAAAAACTATCAGATAGACAGAAAACACTTATAAAATGGTTGTGTGTGCTGGTGCTGGTCGGACTTATCATATATGTGTTCCGTGACATGGCAGGCCCTATAATGTCGCAACTTGTAAAGACAAGTCCTGTGGTCGTGGCAGCTATTCTAGGAGCGACACTTTTATACGGAGTGATAGAGAGCTGCATAACGTTTATCCTCATGCGACAGGTGGAGAATAATATGACATTTTTCGATGCAAATATTATGACGTATTTTGTGTCATTTTACAGGGTGTCAACGCTTGGGAGCGGTACCATAGTGGCATCCACATTGTTCATGAAACACTGCAGAATACAGCCGTCGAAAGCGCTTGGTCTGTACTCTATTGATTATGCGATACACAAGATGACCATATGTGTTATGGCGGTGGCATTGTTTCTTGCGAACAGAGAATATATGCTTGGAGTATTTGGCAAATACAGTTCATATGTTGTCCTCGGCGTTATAGCGACCATACTCATAACGATGGCGATAGTGCTCTTTGCGTGCTGGCCGCCGTTTCACAGATTCCTCAGATGGCTTCTTGAAAAAGCTGATGCTTTGTTTAAAGGACGATTTGCAAAGCAGATTGACAGTTTAAGTGGGCAGACAGCTATGATGGAGGATGCCACCAGGGTTGTACTTAAGAAACCGTGGCTTATAGTGGTAGTCATGCTGCTTGATATATGCAAGTTCGCGTGCTGGTTTGCCATACCTTATATAGTGTGTCACAACTTGTGTGATATGAATATTGTCACGTCAATAGGTATAACAGCCATGAGTGTCATGCTGGCGGCAGTCATTCCTATGCCGGGAGGAATCGGATCAAGTGAGCTTGTTATGACAGCGATCTATTCGGGACTTGTTGGTTCTGCTGCAGCCGGAGCCATGGCACTTCTCTACAGATTTGCCACATTCATGTTCCCTTTTATCATAGGTGCATTTACAGCCATATTCTTCAAGAGGTTCAAGCGATATAAGGCGGCGCAGAATGAAAAACAGGGAATCTAGTATGGCGATAGTATGGCGGATACAGACTCATAGCTGAACCGTTAAATGAGTTTATAAAGAACCGATATATATCAATGGTTAGCAAGATGCGTGGCAGGTGATATATATCGGCAGGTGAAGGGAAAAGATACATATGAAGAACATAGTCGCGGGCATATTGGCCCACGTTGATTCAGGCAAGACCACACTCTCCGAGGCGATGCTATACCAGACTGGACGTATTAGAAAGCTTGGACGTGTGGATCATCAGGATACATACCTTGATACAGACAGTCAGGAAAAGGACAGGGGAATCACGATATTTTCCAAGCAGGCGGAGCTTAACTTTGGTGATATGCATATAGCACTGCTTGACACTCCAGGACATGTGGATTTCGGAACGGAGATGGAGAGGACTCTTCAGGTCCTCGATTATGCAGTTCTGGTCATCAATGGCATGGACGGTGTTCAGAGCCACACGGAGACTCTGTGGAAACTGCTTGAGAGATATGAGATTCCTGTATTTATATTTGTAAATAAGATGGACATGACGGGGTATGACAGGGAGTATCTCATGGACAATATCAGACACAGACTGAGTGATGGCTGTGTCGATTTTTTATGTGAAGATGCTGGTGAACACATAGCCATGTGCGATGAGAACATGCTGGAAAGATTCCTCGAGACCGGGGAAAACCGGGAAGATGACATAGCTAAGGCTGTGGCATACAGAAAGCTCTTTCCTTGTTATTTTGGTTCGGCACTTAAAAATGATGGTGTGGCTGAGCTGCTGGATGGAATGAACAGATATGTGACAGAGCCTCGGCGAAGGGATGAATTTGGCGCGAGGGTATTTAAGATCGGCCGTGATGACAAAGGAGAGAGGCTGACCTATATGAAGATCACAGGGGGAATCCTGAGACTAAAGGATGTACTCACGCTTACAAGCAGACAAGGCGAGGAAACACTTGAAAAGGTAAATCAGATAAGGGTATACTCCGGTGCAAAGTATGACATGGTGGATCATGTCACTGCGGGCTGTGTATGTGCTGTTCCGGGACTGGTGAATACCTACGGCAGACAGGGAATCGGTGCCTGCCCGGATGGAGAGCTTCCAAGTCTGGAGCCGGTTCTCAGCTATAAGGTCATGTACCCGACTGATGTGGATGCGGTCACGATGGTGTCAAAGCTCAGACAGCTTGAGGAAGAGGATCCATTGCTGCAGGTGCAGTGGAATGAGGCAGCCGGTGAGATATACATCAAGGTCATGGGCCAGGTGCAGCTGGAGGTCGTGGCGCAGATGGTCAGAGACAGATTTGGCATAGCCATCACGTACGGTCAGGGCAGGATATCATATAAGGAGACGATTGCAGCTCCGGTCATGGGAGTGGGACACTTTGAACCGCTCAGACATTACGCTGAAGTACATCTGCTGCTTGAACCTATGGAAAATGGCAGCGGTATGTGCTTTGACAGCATTTGCAGCGAGGATGTACTGGATAAGAACTGGCAGAGACTGATACTCACCCATCTTCAGGAGCGTGAGTTCAGGGGAGTGCTTACGGGATCGCCAATCACGGATATGAAGATAAGCATCACTGCGGGGCGCGCACATCAGAAGCACACTGAGGGTGGAGATTTCAGACAGGCGACATACAGGGCGGTGAGACAGGGCCTTATGATGGCGGAAAGTGTCTTGCTGGAACCTGTGTATGCATTTAAAATAGAGGTACCACAGGAGTATGCCGGAAGGGTTCTTGCAGACATAGTGAAGATGAGCGGAACTATGGACGGTCAGGAGATATCCGGTGAGACGACAGTCATCATGGGACATGCCCCGGTATATACCATGAGAGAGTATTACAGTGAACTCACAGCATTTTCCAGAGGTACAGGCAGGCTTCAGGTGGATATAGACGGATATCAGCCGTGCCACAACACCGAAGAGGTTCTGGCTGAGAGACATTATGATCCTGAGCTTGACAGGTTTAATCCATCATCATCGGTATTCTGTGCCCATGGTGCAGGTTATCTGGTTGATTGGTACGATGTGTATGAGAACATGCATGTGAAGGAGGATCCGGGATTTGAGATCTCAGGTCAGCAGGGATATACAAAGGATGGTGATGTTACGGATATTCCGGTGAACAGACCGGGAAAGAGCGTGTCGGATATGTCCATCACGGACGAGGAACTCAGCGAGATATTTGCAAGGACATTTGGCGGAGATTACAAGGATAAGGATGTGGCACTGAACGGAAGATTCAGGAGAACTACATCTGAGTATAAGGTAAACGGAACTTCCGGCAGAGGAAGTGATGGCATAGCCGGAAACGGTATGTCTGCTGGTGCCGCAGGGACCTCGGTCCAGTCTGAATATCGAGGCGGTGCACGGTACAATAGAAGTCAGTCGAGAGACAGGCAGCCCGGAAATGGACCGTTTGTGGGCAGCAGACCCGCTGATAGAGGTATAGCCACGCCTGGAGCATTCAAGCGCAAAAAGAGTGGCGAGGACTATGTCATAGTGGATGGCTACAACGTCATATTTGCGTGGGATACACTTCGGGAACTGTCGGAGCACAACATAGACTCCGCCAGAGGTAAGCTCATGGACATACTGTCAAACTATCAGGGATATATGAACTGTAAGTTAATAGTGGTATTTGACGGCTACAAGGTGAAGGACAACAAGGGCGAGAGATTCCCTTATGATGATATAGAGGTGGTGTACACCAAGGAGGGTGAGACCGCGGATGCGCATATAGAAAAGCTCACACATGAGCTTGCGAGAAAGCACAAGGTCACTGTGGTCACATCGGACGGACTGGAGCAGATAGTCACCATGGGCCAGGGTGCAATCCGCATGTCCTCAAGAGACTTCAAACTAGAGGTCGAGAGAGTGAACGAACATTTGAGAGAGAATTATTTGAAAAACGATTGAGAAAATTTGATCAAAACAATTAAGCTGAACTATTTGATTCTGGCTTATTTGATAGATACTTAAAAGGAAGAAGGAAAAAAGGTTTGGCAGATTATATAATGGCGCTGGATCAGGGAACGACCAGCTCAAGGGCGATAATATTTGATAAGGAAGGCAGGATATGCTCAGTGAAACAGAAGGAGTTCACCCAGCATTTCCCGAATAACGGATGGGTGGAGCATGACCCTATGGAGATATGGGCAACCCAGATGTCGGTGATGATGGAGGCGAGGGAGACCATGGGAATCCGCACCGAGGACATAGCCGCAATAGGAATTACCAACCAGAGAGAGACAACCATAGTGTGGGATCGAAAGACCGGCAATCCGGTGTACCATGCCATAGTGTGGCAGTGCAGGAGAACTGCGGACAGGATAGAGCAGCTTAAGGCTGAAGAATATGACAAGGTGATAAGAGAGAAAACGGGACTGATAGTTGATCCGTATTTCTCTGCAACGAAGATAGAGTGGATACTTGATAATGTGCCGGGAGCCAGGGAACGCGCAGAGGCAGGGGAGCTGATGTTCGGAACTGTTGACACATGGCTTATATACAAGCTCACAGGCGGAAGAGTCCATGCAACGGACTACACAAACGCATCGCGTACCATGCTATTCAACATTCATACACTGGAGTGGGACAGGGAATTGCTTGCAAAGTTCAACATACCGGAGAGCATGCTTCCGGCAGTGAGAAATTCCAGTGAGATATACGGATACACGGACAGAGAGATATTTGGCGGTGAGGTGCCTATAGCGGGAGTTGCCGGAGATCAGCAGGCCGCGCTGTTCGGACAGTGCTGCTTTGAGGCCGGTGATGTGAAGAACACCTACGGAACAGGTTGTTTCCTCCTCATGAATACGGGGGATAAGGCAGTTGACTCGCAGCAGGGACTTCTCACCACCATAGCCATAGGACTTGACGGAAAAGTCAGCTATGCGCTTGAGGGAAGTGTGTTTGTGGCTGGAGCAGCCATCAAGTGGCTCAGGGATGAGATGAAGCTCATAGACAGTGCGGCGGATACTGAGCGCATTGCTCTGTCGGTGCCGGACAGTAATGGTGTATATGTGGTACCTGCGTTTACTGGCCTTGGCGCTCCTTACTGGGATGCGTACGCCAGAGGGGCAGTGTTCGGCCTCACAAGGGGAACAAATAAGGCGCACTTTGTCAGGGCGACAGTTGAATCACTGGCATATGAGACATCGGATGTTCTTGCGGCTATGGAGATGGATGCAGGACTTTCAATCACAAGCCTTCGAGTGGACGGTGGTGCAAGTGCCAACAACTTCCTGATGCAGTTCCAGGCAGATATAGAGAATGCCGAGATAGTGCGGCCTGTGATCACGGAGACAACAGCTCTGGGAGCTGCATATCTGGCTGGACTTGCGGTTGGCTACTATGACAGTCTGGATGAGATCAAGGGCTACTGGAAGGCCGACAGAAGATTTAAGCCGGGGATAACTGAGGATAAGAGGGAGAAGCTCCTTGCAGGCTGGAAGGATGCTGTGGAGAGAACGAGAGTGACAAGGTGAATATAAAAATATATATAGAAAGAAAAAAACAATGGGTAATGAGAAAAGTAGGAGGGACTTATGTATTTAGTATTTGATGTAGGGGCAACATTTATAAAGTATGCGTTAATGGACGATGAGGGCAATATATCGGGAAAGGGTAAGACTCCAACCGACAGATATGCCGAGGCTGGAACTCCGGCATTTGTGGCGCAGATCAAGAAGGTGTATGACGAGAAAGTACTGGACTGTGACATAACAGGAATTGCCATGGGGCTTCCTGGACAGATAGATGTCGAACGCGGCATAGTGTACGGCGGTGGCGGGATCAAGTATCTTGATGGTGCACATCTTGGTGATCTCATATCAGAGGCATGCGGCGGTGTGCCTGTAGCCCTTGAGAACGATGGCAAATGTGCGGCCCTCGCAGAGTTGTGGCTGGGCAATGCCAGCACGGCTACAAATGCAGCAGTCGTTGTCGTGGGTACAGGAATCGGCGGTGGAATAATCATTGACAGAAAGATCCACAGAGGCAAGAGACTTCTGGCAGGTGAATTGTCATATGCCCTCATGAACATGACAAGGGAAGAAGCTGATAATGTCAGATGCTGTGAAGAGCTGACTGTTGAGGAGACATTTGAATATAACCCGTTCATGGTAACCTCAACATGTACTGCAAGCTCCATTACATACAAGGCATCCAAGATAATGCATATGAAGCCAGAAGAGGTGACCGGTGAGATGGTATATCAATGGATAGATGAGGGCAATCAGGAGATCATAGATATGGTTGAGGACTCATACTTCTCCATAGCAAAGCTCTGCTGTAACCTGTACATGACGATAGATCCGGATGTCATACTTATCGGAGGTGGAATGAGTGCCAATCCGAACTTTGTTCCGGGGGTTAAGAAGTATGTGGACAAGATAAGAAAGATTACAAAGACCTACGATGGCATGGTTATCGACACATGCAAGTTCCGCAATGATTCGAATCTTCTTGGCGCGTTGTACAATTATAAGCAGAAGTATGAGGGCGTGAAATAAAATCGCAATAAAACAAACGTAAGATGGAGATGAACTGGAACAGATGGTTCATCTCTTTTATAAATACTATTGAAAATGTAAATCCATGGAGGGAAAATTATGATAATCACAAAGAAACATGGACTCCCGGAGAATTTTCTCTGGGGAGCATCGACAAGCGCATATCAGGTTGAGGGTGCCAATCTGTCACACGGCAAGGGTCCAAGTGTGCAGGATATCAAGACAGTTCCAGCGGGAACAAGTGAGCTGGATGTGTGTGCTGATTTTTATCACAGATATGCAGAGGACATAGCCCTCATGGCTGAGATGGGATTCAAGACATTCAGATTCTCCATCGCGTGGAGCAGAGTCCTCCCAGAGGGAACCGGCAGAGTCAACCAGGAGGGAATTGACTTCTACAACAATGTGATAAATGAGTGCCTCAGGTACGGAATCGAGCCGCTTGTCACAATGTTCCATTTTGATCTTCCTGCGGCTCTTGAGAAAAAAGGTGGCTGGTCGAGAAGAGAGAGTGTTGACGAGTTTGTTGAATTTGCAAAGCTTCTCTACACAAATTATGGCGACAGAGTAAAGTACTGGCTGACTATCAATGAGCAGAACATGCTCACACTTGTGGGTGACGTGATCGGAACCTGCAACATGGAGGGCGTGACAAATAAATACAAGAAGCTTTATCAGGAGAATCACCACATGCTCCTTGCTCAGGCAAAGGCCATGAAACTTCTCCACGAGATGTGCCCTGGAGCAAAGATTGGTCCTGCCCCGAACATCTCTCTGGTATATCCTGCCACATGTAAGCCGAAGGATGTCCTGGCAGCACAGAACTTCAACGCGATAAGAAACTGGCTTTACCTTGATATGGCAGTGTATGGAAGATACAACGACCTGGTGTGGAAGTTCCTTGAAGAGCATGACGCTATCCCTGTTATTGAGGCTGGAGATATGGATATCATGGCGCAGGCAAAGCCTGATTTTATAGGTTTCAATTATTATAACACTGCAACGGTTGAGTGGGATGACAGCCCGGTTGCTGTGACGGACTCAGAAAAAAGGGATCAGCAATCAGCCGGTATTGAGCCGGGGGTATACAAGGCGTATCCAAATCCAAATCTTCTCCGCACAGAGTTTGGCTGGGAGATAGACCCTGACGGCTTCAGGGCAACTATAAGAGAGATGTACAGCAGATATCACCTTCCTATGATTGTGACAGAAAATGGTCTTGGCGCATATGACAAGCTTACAGAGGACGGCAAGGTACACGACGACTATCGTATAGAGTACTTAAGAAAGCATATAGAGCAGATTAAGCTGGCAGCAGACGAGGGCGCAGAGATGATGGGTTACTGCCCATGGTCAGCGATCGACCTCGTGTCAACTCACGAAGGAATCACCAAGAGATACGGATTTATATATGTCAACAGAGATGAATTCGACATGAAGGATCTTGCGAGATACAGAAAGGATTCCTTCTACTGGTACAAGAAGGTCATCGAGACCAACGGCGAGGATCTGAGCTAAAAATTATCCAGAAATCAACAATTTAGGCCTAAAAGATACAAAGTTCCAGAAAATTGTATCTTTTAGGCTGTTTTATAATTTTTTGCGAGAAAATTATTTTGGGATCTTGATTTTCATTGTATTTTTTGAATAAAGTCCTTGCATTAATTTTTTTATGTGCTATACTGAACAAAGTCACCAACATACACCAACGCGTTAAAGTGACGCAAGTTTAAATTGAGAAAACATCGGCCGTTATCAAAAATCCCATTGAAAGGTTGATGTAAAAAAGAAGAAGGAGGACACTATTATGATAGGCGGAGATTTGATCACCTACAGACCTGACATTCAGGTACTTGACGCAACAATAAGAGATGGAGGACTTGTCAATGACTTCTATTTTACTGACGAGTTTATAAGAGCCCTCTATGAAGCGAACATCAAGGCAGGGGTTGATTATATGGAATTCGGCTATAAGGCCTCCAAGGAAATGTTTGATGTGAACAAATTCGGCAAATGGAAGTTCTGCAACGAGGAGGATATAAGAGCCATCGTTGGAGAGAACAATACAGATCTGAAAATTTCAGTTATGGCTGATGTCGGAAGATGCGACTACAAGAAGGATATCATCGACAGAGCCGACAGTGTTATCGATCTGGTGAGGGTGGCGACATACATCAACACCATGCCTGCAGCCATCGAGATGATTGAGGATGCACATGCAAAGGGATACGAGACCACATGCAATATCATGGCAGTTTCAAAGGATCAGGAGTCGGATATCGATCTTGCCCTTGAGTTGCTTGGTAAGAGCAATGTAGATGGAATATACATTGTTGACAGCTACGGCTCACTGTACCCTGAGCAGATCAAGAAACTCGCGGAGAAATATGTCGCAGTTGGAGAGAAGTATGGCAAGAAGATAGGAATACATGCACACGACAACTTAAAGCTTGCCTATGCCAACACTGTTGAGGCAATGAGGAGTGGTGCGAGCATGCTCGATGGAACTGTAAGCTGTATGGGCAGGGGCGCAGGAAATTGTGCGCTTGAGCTTCTTCTTGGATTCCTCAGAAATCCAAAGTACAACCTGTACCACATCTTGAAGTTTATAGAGCAGTACATGGTTCCGCTCAAGGCAAAGGGAGATGCAGTATGGGGCTATGATGTGCCATACATGCTGACCGGAATGCTGAATCAGCATCCAAGGGAAGCCATCGATTTCATCAAGAATGAGAGACATGATTATGCAGATATGTACAGCTACCTTATGTACAGAGAGTAACATGCGGATTGTGGAACAACATATTTTACACTGTAGAATATGTGTAGCCGATAGAGATGCATAGAACAACATATATAGTGGGTTGGGTGCTTATTATGGTGCTCAAGATAAAGGGGAGGACTCCTGGTGTCAGTTATCGCTGGCATCAGGAGTTTTTCTTCTATTTTCCCGTCTGTGTGTTATAATCTGATATGTAGTGTCAAAATATGTCGAAAACAAAAAGAGATGTACTTTTGAAGATATATATGCAGTGTCAGCGCTGGAAAACAGATAGAAAAAACAGGAGGATGACAGCATATGAACATAGGAATATTAGGCGCAGGCAAGATTGCCGGCGTTATGGCGGACACGATAAACAGGATGACTGATGTGAAGCTGTATGCTGTAGGTTCGAGAAGATGGGAAAAGGCAAATGCATTTGCCAACGAGTTTGCAATAGATAAAGCTTACGGAAGTTATGAGGAACTGGTCAGTGACGATGCGATAGATCTGGTATACATTGCAACGCCGCATTCGCATCACTATGAGCAAATGAAGCTCTGCATAGAACATGGAAGAAATGTGCTATGCGAGAAGGCATTTACCTACAATGCTGCACAGGCTGAGGAGATCGCAGATCTGGCAGCAAAGAAGAATGTGTACGTGGCAGAGGCAATATGGACGCGGTATATGCCGTCCAGACAGATGATAAATGAAATTCTGGAATTTGGCGTAATAGGTGATGTCAGGACTATGACATGTAATCTGTCCTACCCGATATCAAATATAGAGCGGCTTACCAACCCGGAGTTGGCAGGCGGAGCACTTCTGGATGTGGGAGTTTACGGATTGAACTTCATTGTCATGCATATGGGAAAGGATATCTCGGATATTGAGTCCTCTGTTATGATGCACGAGACTGGAGTAGACGGACAGGAGAGTATAACCGTCAAATACAGAGACGGCAGGATGGCAGTGACAACCCACAGCATGTACGGAAGATCAGACAGAAAAGGCATCTTTTACGGTGAGAAGGGATACATGATAGTCCAGAATATAAATAATCCACAGTGGATAGATGTATTTGACTGCGAGGACAGGCTTATCAGACACGTGGATGTGCCGGAACAGATAAGTGGTTATGAGTATGAGATCATGGAAAGCCTTGATATGATCAGACAGGGACAGTTCCAGAGTAAATCGATGCCTTTGTCAGAGTCTATATATATGATGAAGCTTATGGATGATATTAGAAAAGGGTGGAATAAAAAGTGATAATTATATATATACTTGGCGGAATCATAGCCATATTTCTGATGTACATACTTTTTCTCTTCGTGTGCAGTCTGTTCGTGAGAACTGACAGGCAGTATACGGAGGACAGCAGGTTCTACAGGCATCTGCTGTATGGTGTCACCGGATTTGCCATGTGGTTTCTAAGAGTGAAAATGCATGTGACTGGCATGGAGAAGATTCCAGTGGATGTCAAACCACTCTTTGTGGGAAATCATCTGTCAAATTATGATCCGCTGATAGAATGGCAGGTATTTAAGAAGTGGGATGTGGCATTTATATCCAAGCCGGAGAATTTTAAGATACCGATATTCGGCAGGATCATCAGAAGATGCTGCTTTATGCCGATAGACAGATCAGATCCGGGTAAGGCATTGTCTACGATCAAGATGGCTACCGAGATTCTCCAGAAGGGAGATATGGCAGTTGGAGTATACCCGGAGGGAACGAGAAACAGACAGGGCGGACTTCTGCCATTTCACACGGGTGTTTTCAGAATAGCCCAGAAAGCGCATGCGCCGATAGTCGTCATGGCGATACATGGAACGGAGAACATCTACAGGAATGTGCTGAGGCGCAGATCTGACGTCTATATAGATGCGGCGGATGTGATACCTGCCGATGAGGTAAAAGCAATGAAGAAGAATGAGATCAGCGACAGGGTGAGACTTGTTCTTGAGAAAGATGAAAAGGGTAAAAACTATGGGAAGGAAGTACATTTTATATAATTCACTGGCGGGCAACGGCAAATGTATGTATGACGTGCAGGCACTTGCAGATACATATCCTGATGCGATACTCAAGAAGATGACAGAGATCGCTTCATATGCGGAGTTCATGGGATCGCTTGCAGAGGATGACGAGGTTATCCTGTGCGGCGGTGACGGAACGCTGAACATATTTGTGAATGACATAAATGACATGGATGTGAAGAATACCATCTACTATTATGCCTCCGGAAGCGGCAATGACTTTGCAAAGGACATAGGACATAACAGTCATGACACTCCGGATTACCAGATAAATCAGTACATACAGCATCTCCCGGAGGTGACGATCAACGGCAAAAAGTGGCTGTTCATCAACAATGTTGGATTCGGAATAGACGGTTACTGCTGTGAGGAGGGCGACCGCCAGAGGACAAAGAATGAGAAAACTCATAAGAACAAGCCTGTGAACTATACGGCTATAGCTATCAAAGGCCTGCTCTACGCATTCAAACCGAGAAATGCTGTGGTGAAAGTGGATGGAGTCCGTCATGAATATAAAAATGCCTGGCTCGTGCCAACCATGAATGGCAGATATTATGGCGGCGGAATGATGGCTGCCCCCGGGCAGGACAGACTGAATCCGGAGCATACAGTTTCGGTTATGGTGTTCCGCGGCAAGGGCAAGCTTGGAACCCTTATGATCTTTCCTTCTATATTCAAGGGAGAGCATGTCAAGTACGAAAAGTATGTTGATATATTCAACGCAAAAGAGGTTGAGGTTGAATTTGATCGTCCGACACCACTTCAGATAGACGGCGAGACGATACTTGGAGTTACATCATATAAAGTTAAAGCGTGGAGCCTGGATCAGAAATAAAAAAGTTTTGAAAATCCGAATAATATAAAGTTCAAAAAACTTGCAAATATGCTGACGTCATTTATACTATTTTAATAGATTGTACGCTGAAAAAGGAGGTATTGTATGCGGGAGATGCGGAGAAGTGACAGGATGATAACAGATCGTGAAGAGATAGTGGATGTACTTGATTCGTGTAAGGTGTTCCGGATGGCGGTTCACGATGAAGAGGGAATGTACATAGTTCCGCTGAATTTCGGTTATACCTACGAGGAGGATGTTCTGAAGCTTTATTTCCACTCTGCCGGTGAGGGCAGGAAGGTGGATGCTCTGGCAGCGGATCCGAAGGTGGCCATAGAGATGGATACAGATCACTATCTGGTTGAGGGACCAAATGCCTGCAGCTTTGGTTATCTCTACAGCAGTATCATGGGAAATGGCACAGCCAGAAAGCTGACAGATCCTGAGGAAAAGTGCGAGGCACTCAACTGCCTTATGAATCATCAGCTTGCGAGAAATACCGAGAATATGAGATCGTTTGACAAGGTAGAAAAGAAGAAGTATAACTACTCAGACCAGATGCTGGCAGCGGTAAATGTGTATGAGATAGTTGTGGAAAATTTTACGTGTAAGTCAAGGCGATAAGTATATGGAATCTATGCAATTGCCATTGTGGTTTAAGGAATTGACGTAAAACATAATACAAATTATAATCAGACAGGATATAATGAAGCGATCATCAAGCAGACTCTTGATGATAAGTGATATAGCAGAAAGGTGAAAACAGGAGATGGATTACAACAAATTAGCGGATTTGATATTTGCAGATATAACAGATACAGTGGATGACCTTGAGAAGAGATTTCCGGAGAGAGAGCTTCCAGAGGGGGCAAGGGTAACAAGATTTGCGCCAAGCCCTACAGGATACATGCACATCGGTGGACTGTATGCAGCCATGATCTCAAGAAAGCTTGCAAAGCAGAGTGGCGGCGTGTTCTACCTCAGAATAGAGGACACTGACAGAAAGAGAGAGCTTGAGGATGGTGTAAATGAGATCATCAATTCGCTGAAGAAGTTTGACCTTGGATTTGACGAGGGACCATTTGAGGGTGGCGAGACTATATATGGCCCATATAAGCAGAGCGAGAGAAAAGAGATATATCAGACCTGTGTCAAGAAGCTTATGCAGGAGGGATATGCATATCCTGACTTTACAACAGCCGAGGAGCTTGATGAGATCAGGGCAAAGCAGGAGGCTGCAAAGGTTGACATAGGATATTACGGCGAGTATGCAGTAGGAAGAAATCTGACATACGAGCAGATAGAGGAGAAGCTTGCAGCGGGCGAGCCATATGTTGTTAGACTCAAGAGTCCGGGCGAGGCAGGAAAGACTGTTATCTACAGCGATCCTATCAGGGGCAAGATCGAGATGCCTGAGAATATCATGGATGTGGTACTTCTGAAGTCAGACGGAATACCTACATACCATTTTGCACATGCAGTTGACGATCATTTCATGAGGACAAATCTTGTCATCAGAGGTGACGAGTGGCTTGCATCATATCCACTTCACAAGCAGCTCTTTGATCTGTGTGGATTTGCGCTTCCAAAGTATGCGCACATCGCACCTATCATGAAGCTTGAGGTTACAGTGGACGAGGAGGGCGAGCACCAGAGAAAGAGAAAGCTCAGCAAGAGAAAGGACCCGGAGGCTGCGGTTGGCTTCTATGCAGAGCAGGGATTCCCATCAGTCAGCGTGCTTGAGTACCTTATGACAATAGCAAACTCCAACTACGAAGAGTGGCATGCAGCACATGCAGACAAGACAATAGACGACTTTACATTATCACTCAAGAAGATGCCTGTCAGCGGCGCACTTTTTGACATGGTGAAGCTCAATGATGTCAGCAAGGAGATGATCTCAAAGCTCACAGCCGAGGAGTGTTACGACCTCATCATGGAGTGGGCAAAGGAGCATGACGAGAACATATACACATTTGGCACACAGGATAAGGACGGCTTCATGAAGACCATCAATCTGTGGAAGATGTCAGGCAAGAAGGTCCGCAAGGATGTCGGCAAATGGTCAGATCTGCGCGCTATGTTCGGCTATCTGTACACACCAGAAGATGAGCTGGATCTCCAGTATGAGATAGACGAGAAGTACACACCGGAGATGATCACAGAGGTCATCGAGGAGTACAAGAATGATCTCTTCCTTGACTCAGAGGACTGGTTCTCAAGCATGAAGGTCATGGGCGAGAAGATCGGCTACTGTCCAAATGTCAAGGAGTACAAGCAGAATCCTGACGGATACAAGGGCAGCATCACAGATGTATGTACCATAGTAAGAGTTGCCATAACAGGCAAGCAGAACTCACCTGACCTGTTCACGATCATGAACGTGATAGGAAAAGACAAGACCGTGGGCAGACTGGACAAGTTCCTTGCGTGGGTGAATAGATAGGATGTATCAATTGGCTGCGAACATTAAGTTGGCATCCAATTGATGAAGATTGGTTAAAATACATTTTAGAAGGGATTGGATTACTATGAACAAGAAGATATATGACGGTTATACATATGTAGGCGGTGGCGTGTGCGCGGCCAAGGGTTTCACGGCAAATGGACTTAACTGTGGACTGAACCCTGACAAGAACAAGAATGATCTTGGAATGGTATTTTCAGAGGTGCCATGTGTGGCAGCAGGCGTGTATACACAGAACAAGGTGAAGGGCGCACCGGTCACAGTTACCAAGGAACACCTGAAGAAATCTGGCAACAAGGCACAGGCAGTCATTGTGAACTCCAAGAATGCCAACACATGCAACGCAGATGGAATAGAGAAGGCTGAGAAGATATCCCAGCTTGCAGCGGATGCCCTGGGTATAGATGTGAACCTTGTCATCAATGCTTCAACAGGCGTCATCGGACAGATCATCCCTATCGAGCCATTTGAGGAGCATATGAAAGAACTTGCAGACGGTCTCTCGGCAGACGGCAACGACAAGGCGGCAAATGCTATCATGACCACAGACACAGTTGATAAGCAGGTTGCTGTCCAGTTTGACATAGACGGAGTGACATGCACCCTCGGAGGTATGGCAAAGGGAAGCGGAATGATCCATCCAAACATGGCGACAACGCTTAACTTCATCACATCAGATATAGCGATCACATCAGAGCTGATCCAGAAGGCTCTTTCAGAGATCGTAAAGGTGACATATAACTGCCTCTCCGTAGACGGAGATCAGTCCACAAATGACACCCTTACAGTCATGGCAAATGGCCTTGCAGGCAACAAGCTCATCGACACAGAGAATGATGCATATGAGAAGTTCAAGAAGGCCCTCTATATAGTTATGGAGTGTATGACTATGATGCTCGCATCAGACGGTGAGGGAGCAACCAAGATGATCGAGTGTACAGTTGCAGGGGCACCTGACCTTGACACAGCCATCATCGTGGCAAAGAGCGTAATCCGTTCCCCACTTACAAAGTGTGCTATGTTCGGCGAGGATGCCAACTGGGGACGTATCCTCTGTGCTATCGGATATGCGGAGGCAGACTTTGATATAGATAAGGTTGCAGTAGATCTTGAGTCAGAATTTGGCGTAGTTCCTGTATGCCGCAACGGCGCAGGCGTACCATTCTCAGAGGAGAAGGCAGCCAAGGTATTGAGCTCAGATGAGATACACATCAACATAGATCTTGGAATCGGTGACGTGACAGCCAAGGCATGGGGCTGTGACCTGACATATGATTACGTGAAGATCAATGGGGATTATCGTTCATAGGTTTTACTCGTAAATAAAAATAAGACACTGATCAAAATGATGTTGGTCAGTGTCTTATTTTTTTATGGGAAATGGCTGTTTGCAGCCGGAAACACCAGTTATGTAATTCATATCAACATTGTAATACCTGGCAAGTTCGATAAGACATTCAATCGGCATGCGAACTTTGCCTTTCTCGTAGTCAGAATATGTTGTCTGTGCAACATGTATTATATTTGCAACCTGAGTCTGGTTAAGGTCATTGTCTTCGCGAAGAGATTTGATTATTTCATAATAATGCATTAGGTACTCCTGAGTCACTGAAAAAATATACTTTTATAAAATATATTACAAATGTTCATTGAAATTGACTTTTAACGGGCATTCCGTTAAAATGAAAAGCAATAGGATATTAGCAAAAGAAAAATGGAGGGATGCACTTGGCAAATAATGAAGATTGTGTTTTTCTTGAGTAGTTTGTAGGAAGAGGAGGAAAATTTATGAGTATGAATGAAAAGTGGAATAAAGGTATTTCGCTACGGAAAAAAAGATGGATTAGCCTGATAATGGCAGCCGTGATGATTGTTACGTTAGTACCATTTATGCCAGGAAAGAAAGCTGATAAAGTAGAGGCTGCTGGATATAACGCTGAAGCAGCGTTACAATATGCAGCAAGTCATTGGAATGATGGTGTAGGATTATGCGCTGAATTTGTTTCTCGGTGTGTACAGGCTGGTGGTATATCAATAAATACTGAGACAATAACGACAAATTGTTATAATGCAGTATCAAATGCAACTGGAGTACAAGGACAGATTTTAAAGCTTGATTCATCTGGACAGGCGACAAAAAGTCTGGATGGAGATATTCTTGCGGCTGGAGATATTGTAATAGAGTGGTGTAATACGCATACATACAGACCACATATAATGATTTGTGGAGGATATAATAGTAGTGGTTATGCAACCTATTACGCACATAACGGAGCTAGAAATAATACTCCTAGAGCGTTTGGAAAATGGTGTGATCCACACACATGGAGTAATGGGTGTGATGTTGGTGCAAGAGTATTACACATAAGTGCTTTGAGTGGGGCTTCAGGAGAAATGACAACTCCAACGATTACAACAAACAGAGAGTGTTACATAGTTGGAGATAAAATAAATATTACGTGGAATAAAACGAGCAGTCAGAGTGATTTCTTACATTATTGGTTAATCATCACCAATACTGATACTGGGGAAGAGTGCTTCGGTGGAGCAACAGGTTCAAACGGAGATGTAAATGCAAATAGTTATCAATTTACAATTCCGGAAGAAGGACATTATAGAATTGATATATATGCAATACCTTATAATGATAAAGAGCATCGTCAGAAGGAAGCAGTGAAGACAGTAAGTACATATGGATATGATAGTTCGATAGTTAACTTAGGAGATGACTTTTACGCAAATATAATCAATACAGGAAATGGTAAGTATTTGACAGCCGATAGCGATGACAATGTGACAATAAGAACCGCCTCGGGACAGAAAAATCAGCTTTGGCATTTTAGAAAGAGAGAAAGCGGATCATATGAAATAATAAACAATGCTTCTGATAAAGCTCTTGATGATACTAATTGGGGACAGGAAAATGAAACGAATGTAGGAGTATATACAAGAAATAATACGACTGCGCAAAAGTGGTTTGTGAGAGGAGCAGAAGGTGCTTATTTTATAAACGCATCATGTGGAGATGCGGTACTTGATATAGATAGTAATGGCTCGGCAGATGGTACAAATGTGTGGTTGTATGAAAAAAATGAGAGTTCAGCTCAGAAATTCACAATAAAGAAGGTGGCAACAAGCCTTGATACATGTAATGCTCTCGGTCTGACAACAATACAGGGCGGTTTCCGGTTATCATGGGATACCGTGTCAGGTGCAACAAAATACGAAGTGTATCGTAAGAAGGCAACGGACAGTGACTATTCTAGAATAGCAGTTGTTTCAGGAGAAGACATAGATACATACGAAGATAAAAATTGTATATCAGGAATAACATATGAGTACAGGGTTAATGCAGCAAATGATTATTGTTTAGGTGCATCAGGTGCCGAATGTCATGGCTTGTATCTTGATTCTACAAATGCATCACTTGTAAAGTATTCTGCTGATAGTGTAAACATATCATGGGATTCAGTAAGAGGAGCAGATGGATATAATATTTATTTGTATAATCAGAATGATGATACATATTCAAAGGTGAAGGATATAGCAAATGGTTCAACAACCTCTTGTGTTATATCTGGTTTAAAACAGAATACTACATATACTTATTTGGTAGAAGCATATGGTATATGTACATATGAAAATAAGAACGAAATTTATACTGGATGTAGAAGTAATATCTTGACCATTGCGACAAAAAGAATATTAAGTAATCTTGCAGTTAAAATGTCTGATTGGGATTTGAGCGGAACGGCATCACAGCCAGTATTACTTGGAAATGATGGTAATGGTGCGGTAACATATACATATGCACCAGAGGGAAGCGATGTTTTCACAGCAGAATTTCCGACAAAAGCAGGAACATATACTGTAAAGGCAGAGGTAGCAGAGACTGATAGATATTGCGCTAGAGTGGCAACATGTACGTTCACAATAACGGATAACAATAGTAAGCCAGCTCCGGTAGTCAAAAAATCATTGGATAACTTAGTATTAATACTTGACGATTGGGATATAAGCGAAAATGCATCAACACCAATTTTGACAGGCAATTTGGGCAATGGCGCAGTAACATATAGCTATGCGGCAGTTGGAAGTACAGAGTACACAAGTGCTATACCAACAAAGGCGGGAACATATATAATAAAAGCTGTTGTTGCAGAGACTGATGAATATTATGGTGGGGTGGCAACATGTAAGTTCTCAATTACAGATAAATATAAGCCGACACCAATAGTTAAAAAAACATTAGATAATTTAGTGTTAATACTTGATGGTTGGGATATAAGTGAAGGAGCGCCAACACCTATTTTATTAGGCAATTTAGGTAATGGCGCAGCAACATACAGCTATGCAGCAGTTGGAAGTACAGAGTATACAAATACAATGCCAACAAAGGCGGGAACATATATAGCAAAGGTTGTTGTTGCAGAGACGAATGAATATTATGGTGGAGTTGCAACCTGTAAGTTTACAATTACAGATAAATATAGTAGTTCACAGCCTGTAACGAAAAAGTCACTCAATAATCTTGTTTTGATGATGGCGGGCTGGCATGTTGGTGATCGCCCATCTTCTCCAGTTCTTACAGGAAATGATGGAAAGGGTAAAGTTACATATACATATTCTAAAGTAGGAAGTAACAAGTATTCAAATACTGTGCCATCTAATGAAGGAAAGTATATAATTAAGGCATATGTTGCAGAGACAGAGGATTATTATGCAGGTACAGCAACATGTGTTTTTGAGATAACCAAAAAGCCTGTAGTTAAAAAGACACAGACAATAACAACTACTGCTGCAAATTATACTTTGGTATATGGCGGAAAGCCTGGTACCATAAAGGCAAAGACAAATGGAAATGGAAAAATATCATACAAGTCTTCCAACAATAATATAGTTTCGATTGATAAGACTGGAAAAATGATTGTTAAAAATACAGGTAAGGTTACTGTTTTCATTTATGCAGCAGAGACAACCACATATAAAGCCGCAACAAAGAAGATAACAGTGGTTGTAAAACCTAAAATACAGGTAATTAAGGGAATCAAATCACAGAAAAAATCAAGCATATATGTTAAGTATGTTAAAGATACAAAGGCAAGTGGTTATGAGATGCAAACAGCTCTTGATAGTAAATTTAAGAAGTCTGTAAATACATATACAATAAAGAAAAACTCTAAGTATAGTGTGACATTAACTAAGAAACGGACTGGAAAAATCTGTTATGTAAGGGTGAGAAGTTATAAGATTGTAGGATCACAGAAAATATATGGAAGTTATAGTGGTATAAAGAAGATAAAAGTTAAATAAATTTTATGCCATATAAAAAATAGGGGAAAGTCTAGAAAATTTAGTCTCAGACTGTAGACAAACTACTCTGCAAAGCAATGTTTTGTAGAGTAGTTTTTTTATTTGTTGGTTCTTGGCGTCACATGTGTTGAATCTGCAAATTTCTGCGAAGGAATCCGGTGGTATGTGTATATAAATCTCATTGAAAATTCCACAATAAATTGGTAAGATAGTAAGCAAGATAATAAGCAAGATGGAGGTGAGCTGATGAGCGGTTATGTACCACCATATACGGTATCGAATAAAATGCTTGAACTTGTTTCAGAGATATCTGAAAAAGTTGGAAGTATTACCAGTCATAAAGAGCTGGAGTCAAAACCACATTTGCGTAGAAACAACAGAATAAGATCAATTCATTCTTCGCTAAAGATAGAGGCAAATTCACTGTCATTAAGTGATGTCAGAGATGTAATAAATGGACATCTTGTTCTTGGAGATCAAACAGAAATACAGGAAGTGAAAAATGCTTACGCAGCATATGAGGAGATCCCTGAAATAGACCCTACAAGTATATCAGACCTGAAAAGGATTCATGGAATATTGACGTACAGGACCGTCCACGAGTCCGGTGTATTCAGAAAAGGCAATGAGGGAGTTTTTTCAGGCAGCGAGTGTATATTTGTAGCTCCTCCACCACATATGATAAATGAACTTATGCGGGATCTTATGCAGTGGGTTAAAGAAAATGAGGGAGTTATTCCCCCACTTATCTTATCTGCAATATTTCATTATGAGTTTGTGTTTATTCATCCATTTGCAGATGGAAATGGAAGAATGGCAAGATTGTGGCATACGGTTCTTCTGTATAGGTGGAGAAGCGTATTTGAATATATACCACTGGAGAGCCAGATTGAACGGTTTCAGAATGAATATTATGATGCGATAGCGGTATGCCATACAAAAGGTAACTCGGACATATTTATAGAATTCATGCTCGATATGATAAATCAGATTCTGGATGAAGTTGTATTGCAGGTAAACAGATCAAATTCTGAGGTTTCAGAGTATGTGAAGCGGATGCTGGCGGTCATGGAATATGATGTGCCGTATACGTCAAATTTCATAATGGAGGCGTTGGGGCTTAAGTCCAAAGAGACCCTTAGAAAAAATTATATAAATCCGGCGATGGAGCTTGGACTGATAAAGATGACATTGCCTGATAAACCTAACAGCAGAAATCAGAGATATGTAAAGCAGTAGAAAAGTTATGTTATCAGGTAATGCAATAAAACAACTTTTCCATATCAAATAAACGAAACTGACTGTAAAATATAAATTGCAAGAAACACACAAAAAGTTTGAAATACCCAACGGAGGTTAAATACATGGAAGATAGAGTACTTGACTGGGAGGTCTATGAGAAGACAGCCCGTGAGATGGCTGCAGAGGGCCTGGTTCTGTTAAAGAACGACAACAAAGCTCTGCCACTTAAGCAGGGAGAGACGGTTTCTGTATTTGGACGTATGCAGAACCATTATTATAAGAGTGGAACCGGTTCAGGCGGCATGGTGAATGTTGCCAGAGTGGTGGGAATCCTTGATGCACTTAATGAGTGCAAGGATGTAAATGTCAATCAGAAACTGGCAGAGACTTATGCCGCATGGGATGAGGAACATCCTGTGGAGCTGGGACTTGGCTGGGGACAGGAGCCGTGGTCACAGGCAGAGATGCCGGTTACAGAGGAGCTCGTGCAGGAGGCTGCCGGCGAGTCGGATTCGGCCATAGTGATAATCGCTAGGACGGCAGGCGAGGACAAGGACAATACACTTGAAAAAGGAGCATTTATGCTCACTGATATAGAGACTGATATGCTTAGACTTGTCAGAGAGAATTTCCAGAAGATGGTCGTTCTCTTGAATGTCGGCGGTCTTATAGATATGTCATTTCTTGACACGATTTCCCCGGATGCCTGTATGTATGTATGGCAGGGTGGAATGGTCGGAGGATATGGAGTGGCTGATGTCCTCGTAGGAGATGTCAGCCCTTCAGGAAAACTCACAGACACGATAGCCTACGATATCAAGGATTATCCTGCGTATGACAATTTCGGCGGCGAAGAGAGAAACTTCTACGCTGAGGATATCTATGTGGGATACCGTTACTTTGAGACATTTGCAAAGGATAAGGTCAGATATCCGTTTGGATACGGATTGTCATACACAGACTTCAAGATCGGCGTAAAGCATGCAAGCCTGGATTTTGAAAAAGGCGTGGCGAATATCTGTGTCAAAGTCACAAATACAGGAAAGAGACTTGGCAAGGAGGTTGTCCAGGTGTACGGTGAGATGCCACAGGGCAGGCTTGGCAAGCCATCCAGAGTGCTCATTGATTTTGCGAAGACAAAGGAGCTTGTTCCGGGACTCAGCGATGAGCTGAAGTTTGAGATACCACTTGACCGCATGGCATCATTTGACGATTCAGGGGCGACAGGCCATAGAAACTGTTATGTGCTTGAAGCTGGAGACTACACTATCCATGTAGGAAACAGCATAAGAAATACAACAGAGTGTCTGTTCTTTGAGCTCGCTGAGACAGTGGAGCTTCAGAAACTTCAGGAGGCACTTGCACCATATGAGAAGTTTGACCGCATGAAACCATTCTGTGATGAGAACGGCAGGATGCTTATAGAGTATGAGGAGACACCTCTAGTCACTGTTGATATGTATGACAGGAGAGAGCAGGAACTGCCGGAGGAGATACCGGTTACTGGTGACAAGGGAATTACGCTTCTTGATGTAAGGGAAGGCAAGGCTTCCATGGATGAGTTCATAGCGCAGTTTGATGATGAGGATCTGGCATGCTTTGTTCGCGGCGAGGGAATGGGAAGTTCTCTTGTGACGGCGGGAACAGCGTCAGCATTTGCTGGGGTATCGCCAAATTTGATCGCACATAAGATTCCGTCGGTGTGCTGTGATGACGGACCATCGGGAATGAGACTCGACTCAGGTATGAAGGCATTCTCACTTCCAAATGGCACTCTGTGCGGATGTTCATTTAACAAAGAATTGAACACCAGACTGTATGCACTTCTCGGACTTGAGATGACAGCAAATAAGGTTGAGGTTCTTCTCGGACCGGGAATGAATATCCACCGTCACCCGCTTAATGGACGAAACTTTGAGTATTTCTCCGAGGATCCATACCTTACGGGTTCCATTGCAACTGCACAGTTAGAGGGACTTAAGTCCAGCGGCGTGTCCGGAACGATCAAGCATTTCTGCGGAAATAATCAGGAGTATCACCGCCATACGACGGACTCGGTCATCTCCCAGAGGGCACTCAGGGAGATATACCTGAAGGGATTTGAGATAGCTGCCAAGTCGGGATATGCCGACTCTGTTATGACAACATATGGTCTGGTAAATGGTCTCTACACCGCAGGAAGTTATGATCTGAATACCACGATACTCAGAAATGAGTGGGGATTTACAGGCGTGGTCATGACAGATTGGTGGGCATCCATCAACCGCAGGGGTATGGAGCCGGATGCAAATGACTTTGCGACTATGATACAGGCACAGAATGACATGTATATGTGCTGCCCGGACGGCTCGAAGAACATGGGCGGAGATAATGTCATAGAGGCACTTCAGGACGGACGTATATTGAGAGCTGAGCTTCAGAGAATTGCAAAGAATGTGTGTAACTTTGCCATGAATACGAATGCATTTAAGCGTCTTGTGGGAGAGCCTGTAGAGGTAGAGATAATAAACCGTCCAAAGCAGGCGGACGATTTTTCAATTGATGATGTGGAATACATCAATGTCGACAGAGACATACTTATAGATCTGACAGAGAAGGCCAGCACCGCCGACACGAATTATGTCATAGCCCTTGATGTTGAACATCCGGGAGAGTATGAGGTGAGCCTGAGGGGAAGCTCGACACTCGAAAAGCTTGCCCAGCTGCCGTGTACCCTGTTTTTCAACGGATTCCCTGTGAGCAACTTCACATTTAACGGAACTGACGGCAAGGATGTTGTGATCAGGAAAGAGGTCAAATTTTACGGCAGATTCAATGTGCTCCGACTGTATGTGAAATCGAATGGACTTGATCTCAAGGATATTAAGTTCAGTTTTGAAAAAGAGTTTTGATCTGAAAATAAATATTGACATAGACTGCCATAGATGGTAACCTAAGTTAACTCTTTGCACTGCATATAAATCTACAGTACAAACTGAGCAGACCATTGGCGAAAGCCAAGGAGTCGGGCCATCATGGCAGTGGAATCTTTACATCCACGGGACAGTAGTTACTAATACTGAGTCGTGGGTGTTTTTTTATACTCTTTTAGACATTCTATAAAATCTCCCACATATATTTAGTGATAAGAGCTTTCTGAAATTTATTGATCGCACAGCATCGGTCTTTTGATTAAGGTGATTATCAATAGACTGGTGTTCATTTAAGAAAGGATGGCTGATTATATGGAAAGCGCAAACAAAATAAACACGATGGCGGCATCTGCCGTATCAGAGGATGAGTTTAAAAAGGTTGCAAATAAAGTATCGTTTATAACGATAGTACAGAACGTACTGTTGTCAGTATTCAAATTATTTGCGGGAATATTTGCACATTCAAATGCAATGATAAGTGATGCGGTACATTCAGCATCAGACGTGTTCAGCACCATAATAGTCATAATCGGGGTGAAGCTGGCGTCGAAGGAATCCGACAAGGAACATCCTTACGGCCATGAGAGGCTTGAGTGTGTGGCAGCGATTGTGTTGTCTATAGTGCTGTTGTATACCGGTATCAAGATCGGCTCGCAGGCGGTTAAGGACATAATCGGTGGCAATTACCAAAGCCTGCAGAAACCGGGGATGCTGGCACTGGTGGCGGCTGTTGTATCCATTGTCACAAAGGAGATAATGTACTGGTACACAAGACACTATGCGAAGAAGATAGATTCAAGCGCACTTATGGCAGATGCATGGCATCACCGATCAGATGCGCTGTCATCGGTCGGCGCGCTTGTCGGTATCGGTGGTGCGATGATGGGATTCCCGGTTATGGATTCCATTGCAAGTATTGTTATCTTTGTATTCATAGCTAAGGCGGCATACGATATCTTCAAGGATGCCATGGACAAGATGGTGGATCACTCCTGCGATGATGAGACAGAGAAAGAGATGAGGGATTTTGTGCTCGCCCAGAAAGAAGTTCTCAGTGTTGATCTTCTCCACACAAGGATATTTGGCAACAAAATATATGTAGATGTGGAGATAGGTGTAAACGGTTCATATACATTAAGACATGCGCACGAGATAGCGGAAGAGGTCCATGAGGGAATAGAGAAGAATTTTCCAAAGGTAAAGCATGTGATGGTGCATGTCAATCCTGCGGATGTGGCAGAATAATCATAGATTGATAACGCAGAGTAAGGCACGGATCAGATTTGGTCGGTGTCTTATTTTGTGTGCTGGAAGCTGCAAAACGAGTACTAAACCTGCAAATAGTCAAAAACAATCAAAATAATTCAAAAATCTTCAAAAATATGCAGAATAATGATTGACAATCTTCATTTGCGATGATATTATGCATATAGATTGATTGAAAGTGACTGAAATCAAGTGAAAACCACCTTGAAACAATCACAAATAATTGAAAACAGTCAAAAAATATGTTATCCTAAAGAAAAGTTAAAAGCACCGGATGCAGATATATGCATTCTGAAAAGCCACGAAAAAAGAAAATACACAAACACGAAAAACACGAAAAACACATATACAGGAGACATACTTAAAAGGCAGGAGGCAATTATTATGATGACCGAGGATAGATACACAACGATTTTAGATGCACTGAAAGAGAAAAAGTCTATGACAGTTGCAGAGTTCACGGAGATCACGGGAGCGTCAGAATCTACTATAAGAAGAGATTTGATAGCTCTGGACGATATGGGTAAGATCAAGAGATTTCATGGTGGTGCCAAGGCGATCGAGCATGAATATATCACCAATGAGGCACCGGTTTCAGCCAAGGCACAGCTCAACGTCGAAGAGAAAAGTGCCATTGCAAAATATGCGGCAACGATGATCAATGATGAAGATTTCATATTTATAGATGCAGGAACCAGCACGGAGCTCATGATCGACTATATCGGCGAAACAAATGCTACATTTGTCACCAATGGAATAGCACATGCCAAGCGGCTTCTCAAGAAGAACCTCAGGACATACATGATAGGCGGACTTGTTAAGCCGATCACAGAGGCGATCATCGGAGCCGAGGCAGTCAATTCCATGAAAAAGTTCAATTTCACAAAGTGCTTTCTTGGAACGAATGGAATCCATATGGATTACGGATTCACAACGGTTGATGTGGAAGAGGCTATGGTGAAGATGGAAGCGGTGAACAGATCTTATGCGAGCATAGTCCTTGCTGACAGCAGCAAGTTCGACAAGGTGACAGCGGTGACATTTGCGGCAATCGAAAAAGCCTGTATTATCACTGACAGACTTGTAAATGATAAGTACATAGACGCCACAGTTGTAAAGGAGGTACTCAGATAATGATTTATACGGTGACATTCAATCCGGCGCTCGATTATGTTGTCAAGATGGACAGCCTTGAGCTCGGAATGGTGAACAGGAGTAAGTCAGAAGCCATATTCTATGGCGGCAAAGGTATCAATGTCTCCACCGTACTTAATAACATAGGAGTTGATTCTGTAGCTCTCGGTTTTGTTGCTGGATTTACCGGTAAGGAGATTGAGGACGGAGTCAAGGCCATGGGAGTTAAGACAGATTTTATCCAGCTAAAGAATGGCCTCAGCAGGATAAATGTCAAGATCAAGGCGGAGCAGGAGACCGAGATCAACGGACAGGGTCCCGATATTGAGGCGGATGAACTGCAGCAGATGTTTGATAAGCTGGACAAGCTTCAGTCCGGAGATTGCCTGGTACTTGCAGGAACCATACCAGCATCACTTCCAGCTGACATATATGAGCAGATCATGGAGAGGCTTATGAACAGGAACATCGATATCGTGGTGGATGCGACAAAGGATCTTCTGCTCAATGTATTGAAGTTCCATCCATTCCTCATCAAGCCTAATAACCATGAGCTTGGCGAGATGTTCGGAGTAGTCTTAAAGAGCGATGACGAGATCGTTGAGTATGCGAAGAAGCTTCAGGTCATGGGTGCAAGAAATGTACTCATATCCATGGCAGGGGACGGAGCAATACTCATCACAGAGACAGGAGAGGTTCACAAGATCGGAGTTCCAAAGGGAACAGTTGTGAACTCAGTAGGGGCAGGTGATTCTATGGTGGCAGGATTCACAGCAAGCTACCTGAAGGATCACGATTACATGGAAGCATTGAAGAGAGGAACAGCAACCGGAAGTGCCACAGCATTTTCAGAAGGCCTCGCCACAGCGGACAAAGTAGAAGAACTCTATAAGCAGTTATAGTAAATTGTACGTGTTCCGTCATGAGAGGGAATACTTAGGAGATTCAGATATCGCACAGTAGCATATGTGGATGCGGCTGATTATTTAAGAGGAGGTTACGCTTATGAGAATTACAGAGCTTTTATCAAAGGAAAGCATTGCTCTGGGTGTAAAGGTAGATTCAAAGGATGCAGCGATCGACTACCTTGTAAACCTGCATGATGCAGCAGGCAACATCTCAGACAAGAAAACATACAAAGAAGGAATACTTAAGAGAGAGGAAGAGGGCTCAACAGCTATAGGAGAAGGAATAGCAATCCCTCACTCCAAGAACAAGGCAGTCAAGAGACCTGGACTTGCAGCTATGACAGTTCCAGATGGAGTTGATTACGACTCACTTGACGGACAGCCATCAAACCTGTTCTTCATGATCGCAGCACCGGAGAGCGGATCAGATGTACATCTTGAGGTGCTTTCAAGACTGTCTATGCTCCTCATGGATGAGGACTTCAGAGCAGAGCTTCTGAAGGCAGCAGACAAGGATGCATTCCTTGCAGTCGTTGACAAATATGAGAACGCAAAGTTCCCAGAGGAGACAGCAGAGAAGCCTGAGGAAAAGGCAGTTGAGAAGGCTCCTGAGAAGAAAGGCTTTAGAGTGCTTGCCGTTACAGCGTGTCCTACAGGAATAGCTCACACATATATGGCAGCCGAGGCACTTGAGAAGGCCGGCGCCAAGATGGGATATGCCTTAAAGGCTGAGACAAATGGTTCAGGCGGAGCAAAAAATATACTTACTGATGAAGAGATCGCAAACTGTGATGGTATCATAGTTGCAGCTGACAAGAATGTTGAAACAGCAAGATTTGATGGAAAGCCAGTTCTTTTCACAAGAGTAGCAGATGGAATACACAAGCCTGAGGAACTCATACAGAAGATCGTGGATGGTCAGGTTCCTGTTCACCACGAGGAGGGCGGCAGAAAAGAGTCAAGCAGTGCAAATGGCAGTGTGGGAAGTAGGATCTACAAGCATCTTATGAACGGAGTATCACACATGCTCCCATTCGTAATCGGCGGTGGTATCCTCACAGCTCTTGCATTCCTTATAGATACACTTTGTGGATTCGGTGCAACAGGTGGATCCAACTTCGGTTCCATGACACCGCTCTCAGCATTCTTCAAGTATGCCGGTGGCCTGGCGATGGGCGTGATGGTTCCGGTACTTGCAGGATTTATAGCAGAGTCCATAGCGGACAGACCTGGACTTGCAGTCGGATTCCTCGGTGGTATCCTGGCATCTTCCGGAAATGCAGCCTTGTCTGGTTATGTATGGGCAGGAGATAACCTTGGCGGATTCCAGTCATTTATATCAAAGTTTGGATTTGTAGCAGAGGGCGGCGGAAATACAGTATCAGGTTTCCTCGGCGGTATCGCAGCAGGTTTCCTTGCAGGATATGTAGTTCTTCTTCTTAGAAAGATCTGCTCCAAATTCCCTAAGTCACTGGAGGGAATTAAGCCAACACTTATATATCCACTTGTTGGTATGTTTATAGTTGCAGTACTTATGATATTTATACTCAATCCAATTATTGGATTGATCAATACAGGACTTTCAGATATGCTGACAGCCCTTGCAAATAAAAATCTTCTCATCCCACTTGGAATTATCCTCGGCGGTATGATGGCGATAGACATGGGCGGCCCTATAAACAAGGCAGCTTATGTATACGGAACAATGGTTCTCGCAACAGCGTCAGAGCTTGTCGCAGGCGGCGCACAGCTCTCAGATCCAGCAGTTCAGGCATGCTATATCTCAATGGCATCAGTTATGGTGGGTGGTATGGTACCTCCACTTGGAATTGCTCTTGCATGTATCTTCTTCCCTAAGAAGTTCACAAAGGCAGAGAGAAACTCAACAGTATCAAATATTGTAATGTCATGTGGATTCATCACAGAGGGTGCAATACCATTTGCAGCAGCAGATCCACTCCACGTAATACCATGTACGCTCGTAGGCGCAGCAGTTGCAGGTGGAATGTCAGCAGCATTCAAATGTACACTGATGGCACCTCACGGCGGAATCTTTGTATTCGCAACAGTAGGCAACTGGTTACCATACATCATCTCATGGCTTGTAGGATCAGTGATCACATGTATCATGCTCGGTCTTATCAAGAGAAACGTGCAGGAGTAAAAAATGCACAAAAGTAATGCACAAAAAACGACAGAATGTTATAATTTATACAATTGGGGTTTGTGAAAATCTGTCGGATATATGGAATAACGAAAAAGGTGTGGGGAACATCTGGCTGTGATACCATATAACAGAAAAATGCAGATCAAATGTTTTTACAAAATTCTGCTAAATCCGAGGGTTGATAAGAAACAGAACCATAAAGCAGATAATTACAAGTCACAATATATTATTAAACAAAACAAGGGCCGCTTATGATAGAGGATTTCTGCAAGTGATTGTTTATATCATTTGAAGGGAATTTGAGGCCGCCGGTACTCAGATAATCGTCAATGGAAAACATATTGACGATTATCGGCAACAACTGGAAAACCACCAGTTGTTGCATACGCTGTAGGCCGAAATAAGCGGGAGCGACCCGAAAATGATATAAACAATCACTTGCAGTGGCATAACTGGAATTGCGGCCCGTATTTTAAAGAAGGAGAAGAAATTATGGTAGCACAGACAGTAAAAGTAGTAAATGAACAGGGACTTCATATGAGACCAGCAGGAGTATTTGCAAAGGAGATGACAAAGTTCTCATGCGCAGTAACTCTCGACGTAGCAGGCAAGAAGATCAATGCCAAGAGCGTAATGCTCATCATCGCAGCATGCATCAAGTGTGGTGCTGAGGTTACAGTAGAGTGTGACGGTGCAGACGAGAAGGAGGCTCTTGCAAAGGCAGTTGAGCTCATCGAGTCAGGATTCGGCGAGTAGGACATGTAGATGTTCTGACGTCGCAGCAGGGAAATGATAAGTGAAATCTGATATCAGACTTCAGTAAATGTTACGGACAAATGGTACTCAGATTGAGTACCATTTGTTGTATAGAGAATAATTGGAGGTTTTCTTATGAATAAAGGAATCGCGGGTTCAGCCGGCTACGGCGTTGGAAAGGTTGTGATCATATCTGACGCAAAGCCGGAATATGAGAAAAGAACAATCACAGATACAGATGCAGAGATTAAGAGATATGACGATGCAGTTGCAGCGTTTACAGAGAAGACACATGCCATGGCAGAGGCCATGAAGGAGAGTGTCGGAGAGCACAATGCGGAGATCCTTGAGGGACACATACTGCTCCTCACAGATCCGGGGATGGATGAGATCACAAAGGGCGCGATTATGAGCGGAACCTGTGCAGAGGCTGCATTTGAGAGTACATGTGATATGTTTGCCGGAATGTTCCAGATGGCAGATGATGAGCTCACAAGACAGAGAGCAACTGATATTGGCGACATCAAGGTGAGAATGCTCAAGATACTCACAGGTACACCTGATGTGAACATATCAGAGGTTCCAGCTGGAACTATCCTTGTGGCTGAGGATCTCACCCCATCCATGACAGCAGGAATCGTCAAGGAGAATGTGGCAGGAATCATCACTGCGGTTGGCGGCAAGACATCCCACTCAGCTATTCTTGCGAGAGCACTTGAGATACCGGCGGTACTCAGCGTGGATGGAATAGTTGACATGGTTTCAGATGGAATGACAGCAGTAGTTGACGGATGCGATGGAATCTGCATACTTGATCCGTCCCAGGAAGAGATAGAAGAATATCGGGCAAAGAGAGAGAAGTACTTAAGTGATAAGGCTCTTCTTGAGGTATATAGAGGCAAAGACACAGTCACAGCTGATGGCGCAAAGGTACATTTGTATGGCAATATCGGTAATCCGGAGGATGCAAAGCAGGTTGCTGCATGTGATGGAGAGGGCGTTGGCCTTTTCAGAACAGAGTTCCTGTTCATGGGCGCATCGGAGCTCCCATCTGAGGAAGAGCAGTTCCAGGCGTACAAGGCGGCTGCCGAGACCATGGAGGGCAGAGAAGTCATCATCAGAACACTTGATGTGGGTGGTGACAAGGATATCCCATACCTTGGACTTGAGAAAGAGGACAATCCGTTCTTAGGTTTCAGAGCAGTGAGATATTGTCTGCAGAATAAAGATTCATACAGAGTACAGCTCAAATCACTTCTCCGTGCGAGTGCATTTGGCGATATCAAGATCATGGTACCGCTTGTCACATGTGTTGATGAGATCAGAAGCGTGAAGGCTCTTGTTAAGGAGCTCATGGCTGAGCTTGATGTAGAGAATATAGCATACAATAAGGATATCCAGGTCGGTGCAATGATAGAAACTCCTGCGGCAAGTCTTATAGCAGACCTGCTCGCAAAGGAGGCAGACTTCTTCAGTATAGGCACAAATGACCTGACACAGTACACCATGGCGGTCGACAGAGGCAATGCAAAGGTTGCGTATCTGTATTCGTCCTACAATCCTGCAGTTCTCCGCTCCATGAAGAATATCATCGAGGCGGCAAATGCAGCGGGCATCATGGTAGGCATGTGCGGTGAGGCGGCAGCAGATCCGTTGCTCATACCTCTCCTCATATCATTTGGACTGGGAGAGTTTTCAGTCAGTGCCACTTCAGTCCTTGCGACAAGAGGAACGATAGCCAAGTGGTCGAAGGCTGAAGCAGATGAGTTGGCAGCAAAGGCACTCTCACTTGCAACAGAGGCGGAGGTTGCGGAACTTCTCAAAGCAAATGCAAGATAGATTAAAAGTGCACAATATGGCTTGGTAAAAATATGAGTACATTTTTGTATGGTTCATGTGTTTGAGAAATCAATAATGAACAAAAACCATGACTCGCAGTGACTATTTTCACGAAAATAAAAAAGTCGGCATTTTTAACTGGAAAAAGTGCCGATTTTTTTGTTACAGTATAATTAGTAGCAGGAAGAACACATAGTGAACAGAGTCAGCCTTGCAGATCGAAACAGACAGGTGCATCATATCGTAATTTTAGTGAGTTTGTTTTAACAGTATTGTAGATGGAAATAATATGGATAGGAGGATGTAATAATGTTTGAGAATGAAAAAGTAAACCATGTGAAGTTTGGTGAAGGCAGTGTGATGGAATGTGATGGAAGCCATATAAGAATTGTATTTTCTTATAATAATGTAGAAAAGACATTTGCCTATCCGGGAGCATTTGACAAGTTTGTCAGCTTCCAGAGTGAAGAGGCACAGCAGATGGCTGAGAGTGAGCTTGAGCAGATAAGGCTGAACCAGAAAAAGCTGGAGGGAATGAAGAAGCTTATAATTCAGGAGAACGAGAGAAGGAAAGAGGAAGCACTCAAGGCCAAGGCGAAGAGGAAGAGACAGTAATATAAAGTAAGATATAATAGTCCCTGCCAGAGAGAAAAATTTCTCTTTTGGCAGGATTTTTTGTACCTGAGGATCATTTTTAGAACAGTGATATTTTTACATATACCTTGATTTTGTTGATATTTTTTGCTAAATTAAGTACGTACGTGTATAAATAGGGGCGTTTGCACCCATTTACAGAATAAAATGATCATAACAGTCAGAATTTGGCTGTCGGAAAGGACGGAGCACAGAGTGTATAAGATTACTAAGGTTGAACAGTTGACAGAGACCATATACCTCATGGACGTGGTTGCACCACGAGTTGCAAATAAATGTCTTCCGGGACAGTTTGTAATTGTCAGAGGTTCAGAGGATGGAGAGAGAATCCCGCTCACTATCTGCGATTACTCAAGAGAGGACGGAACCATCACTATAGTATTCCAGGTAGTTGGAGCTGCTACAGAGATGATGAAGAATAAGAAGGCAGGAGATTCATTTGCGGATTTCGTTGGACCACTTGGATGTCCATCGGAGTTCTGCAAGGAGGATATAGAAGAACTCAAGAAAAAGAAGATTCTCTTCGTTGCAGGCGGTGTTGGAACAGCGCCTGTATACCCACAGGTAAAGTGGCTCCACGAGCAGGGCATCGAAGCTGATGTCATCGTCGGAGGAAGAAACAAGTCACTCATCATTCTTGAGGATAAGATGAAGAAGGTAGCCGGCAACCTGTATATCACAACAGATGACGGTTCATATGGAAGCAAGGGTGTCGTTACAAATGAGATCCAGAAGCTTGTAGATGCTGGCAACAAGTATGATGTGTGTGTTGCCATCGGACCTATGATCATGATGAAGTTTGTATGTAAGCTCACAAAGGAGCTTGAGATTCCTACAGTTGTCAGCCTTAACCCTATCATGGTAGACGGAACAGGTATGTGTGGTGCCTGCCGTGTGACAGTAGGAGGAGAGGTTAAGTTTGCGTGTGTAGATGGACCAGAGTTCGACGGTCACAAGGTGAACTTTGAGGAGGCTATGCAGCGTCAGCAGCTCTACAAGACTGTAGAGGGCAGAGCATTCCTTGCAGCAAAAGAGGGCGATACACATCATGGCGGATGTGGAAACTGTGGAGGTGACAAGTAATGGCTATAGAAGTAGATGTTTGGAAGAGAGTGCCGGTTCGCGAGCAGGAGCCACAGGTACGTGCAAAGAATTTTGAAGAGGTTTGTTACGGATATAATGAAGAGGAGGCTATGGCTGAGGCTTCAAGATGTATAGGATGTAAGAACGCCCCATGTATGAATGGCTGTCCTGTATCTATTAATATCCCTGGATTTATAGCTCGGGTCAAGGAAGGTAACTTCGCTGAGGCATTCAAGATCATCAGCGAGTCATCAGCACTTCCTGCTGTATGTGGCCGTGTATGTCCACAGGAGACACAGTGTGAGCAGAAGTGTATCAGAGGAATCAAGGGCGAGGCGATATCCATCGGTAAGCTTGAGAGATTTGTTGCTGACTGGGCCCGTGAGAACGGAATCAAGCCAGAGCCTGCAAAGGAGATGAATGGTCACAAGGTGGCAGTCATCGGATCAGGCCCTTCAGGTGTGACAGCAGCCGGAGATCTTGCAAAGATGGGTTACGATGTAACTATATTCGAGGCACTTCACCAGCCGGGCGGAGTTCTCGTATACGGAATTCCAGAGTTCCGTCTTCCAAAGGAGAAGGTAGTTGCCAAGGAGATCGAGAACATCAAGTCACTTGGTGTTAAGATAGAGACAAATGTAGTAGTAGGAAAGTCAGTCACCATCGACTCACTCCTTGAGGATGAGGGATTTGACGCAGTGTTCATCGGATCAGGTGCAGGACTTCCTAAGTTCATGGGTATCCCAGGCGAGAATGCCAACGGCGTATTCTCAGCAAATGAGTACCTCACAAGAAGCAACCTCATGAAGGCATTTGACGAGAATTCAAATACACCTATCATGAGAGGTAAGAAGGTTGCCGTTGTCGGTGGTGGAAATGTTGCTATGGATGCAGCAAGAACAGCACTCAGACTTGGCGCTGAGACACATATCGTATACAGACGTTCAGAGGAGGAGCTCCCAGCCAGAGTTGAGGAGGTTCATCACGCTAAGGAAGAGGGAATCATATTTGATCTACTCACAAACCCAACAGAGATCCTTGAGGATGAGAACGGCTGGGTATGCGGTATGAAGTGTGTGAAGATGGAGCTCGGTGAGCCAGACGCATCAGGCAGAAGAAGACCTGTTGTGATTCCAGATTCAGAGTTCACAATGGACGTTGACACAGTAATAATGTCACTTGGAACTTCACCAAACCCACTTATCTCATCTACAACAGAGGGACTTGAGACAAACAAGTGGAAGTGTATCGTTGCAGAAGAGGCAAACGGACAGACAACCAAGGAAGGCGTATATGCCGGTGGCGATGCCGTAACAGGTGCTGCAACAGTTATCCTTGCAATGGAAGCTGGTAGAGCTGGTGCCAAGGGAATTGATGAGTACATCAAGAACAACAAGTAATAATTATATAGAGTCATAAAAACAGGGCTGATGTGTATAGGGAATACTTTACATCAGCCTTTGTTTTATATACGGGGGATTAGTTATGTATGATGAATTTGCAAAATGGTTAGACAGAATTTTAGATGAGAATATGCCGCTGCCGGGGGTGGCGATCAACTTCAATATATATGAAGAGGTGGACTTGCATTGGTCGATCCAGTTGATAAGTTCAACTTATTTTGACGAGGAGGATGAGGACTGGAACTGCTACGAAGAGTTCTCCACAGGGGAAGATCTGTATGAGTGGCAGCATGATACCGGTTGGGAGAAGATACTTGATATTTCCTGTGAGATGATCAGAAAGTATCTCACAGAAGGAAAATATGCTGAGAAACTTAAGAAGTACGAGGCTGTTGCCGCTGGATTTGTGGACGGCGATGTGGAAATCCTGTACAGAAGATAGAGTGTTATGGAAACTAGTATGTAGTAGAAAATTGAAAATCTAGTGGGTAGTAGGAAATCGAGTGAATTGTGGGAAAACGAAAGCATTATAAGAAATAATGCACGTTGTATGAAAATGTGTGAGTTGTAGAAATATAGTATGTATTGCAGAAAAATTGTGATAGGTGGGTGACAACATGAAAACTTTATATGTATCAGATCTGGACGGTACGCTTCTTCGCAGCGATGAGACCACATCCGAGTATACAAACAGTGTAATCAATAATCTGACAGATAGAGGAATGATATTCTCTTATGCCACGGCGCGTTCACTTGTTACAGCGAAGAAGGTGACAAAAGGACTGCGGGCAGAAATTCCGTTGATCGTGTACAATGGTGCGTTTATAGTGGACAATCTTACCGGTGAAGTCCTTGCTGCGAATTACTTTGATGAATCGGTAGGATCAGTGCTTGACGATCTATTCGGTAATCAGATATTTCCGATAGTGTATGCGCGGATAGATGGCAAGGAGAAGTTTTCATATGTCCCGGAGCTGTGCACAGATGGTATGAAGAAGTTCCTGCTCAGCAGGCAGGGGGATATCAGGACAAATGTCGTAAAGTCTGCGGAGAACTTGAAAGTGGGAGATATTTTCTACATAACCTGCATTGACAGTCCGGAAAAATTAAAGCCAATGTACAATAAATATAAAGAAACATTTCACTGTGTATATCAGAAAGACATTTATACAGATGAACAATGGCTGGAGATCATGCCGTTTGCAGCATCTAAGGCAAATGCAATAAAACAGTTGCAGGAACTTCTGGAATGCGACAGGGTGGTTGCCTTTGGAGATGGCAGGAATGATATAGATATGTTTGAACTTGCTGACGAAAGCTACGCAGTGCAAAATGCTGATGAACAGCTAAAAAGGTATGCCACATCGGTTATATCATCAAATGATGAGGATGGGGTGGCGCACTGGCTTGAGGATAACTGTATCGTACGATCATCAAATGATAAGGAGTAAAAAGCTGGCGGTATAGGACGACAAATATACATAAAAATCAGGTTGTAATTTGCGCAGAGCAGGGTATATAATGACACTACACATTTATAATCTTAAGTAAATATGCTAATATGATTGTGAAACACAAGTTGCACCACGAGATAAGGTGCTTGAATAGGAAAAAGGACAATTGCTGTTATGTAGGATAATATTGTAATTGCCTTAGAAAGTGAGAAGGAGAACATATCTTATGGAAAAGAAAGAACTGATATACTACAGACTGGATGAGGTGGATGAGAAGATACTTGCCATGCTTCAGGACAATGCACGTGTATCACTTAAGGATATAGGCGCTGAGGTGTCCATGTCACCTACAGCAGTTGGAACAAGAATAGACAGGATGCTTGCCGAGGGCGTGCTTGAGGGATTTACGACCAAGCTCAACCCGGAGGCCATGGGTCACTATATCAAGGCATTTATCAATCTGGAGGTTTCACCGGAGCAGAAAGCTGAGTTCTATCCTTATATAGACAGTGTGTTAAACGTTGTGGAGTGCAACTGCGTTACAGGAGATTACTCAATGCTCATCGAGGTACGTTTCAAGACAACAGCGGATCTCGATCATTTTGTCGGAGAGCTTCAGAGATTTGGCAAGACAAAGACTCAGATCGTATTCTCCACAAATGTAAAGCACAGATGCAGATACTGGAAGAATGATCTTCACCACGATGAGGAGAAGAAGTAGAATAGTCAAAAATATGAGAAGTGTGACAGAATATGGCGGGACAATAATAAGATTTGTCCTGCTATATTTTTATGTTGAAAGATGTGTGTGATTTCTGTATCGCATTACTGATCATTTGCTGCAGGGGCATCTGAAATATTTTGCAAAAGACAGAAAACTGCATACAAAATCCGAACGCACAGGGTACTGAATGTTTACAAACAGTATGTGTAATTCGTAAAAACAGGATAAAATAAAGTAAAAACAAAAAAACACTTAGATTTCGCAAGTTTTTGCTTTACATTCTTAACTTACTATACTATAATAGGGAACGTGGTCAGGAAAGAATAAGAGATCACATTTAAAATGTATATATCCGCTGTTGCGGAAGATGTTTAGAAAAAATTTTTAGGAGGATTTTCACTATGTCATACGTTGATGAAGTACTCGAGATAGTACAGAAGAAGAATGCAGATCAGCCTGAGTTCTTACAGGCAGTAACAGAGGTTCTTGATTCACTCAGACCTTGCATCGAGGCAAATGAGGAGCTTTACAGAAAGAACGCTATCCTTGAGAGAATCACAGAGCCAGACAGACAGATCATGTTCAGAGTACCATGGGTAGATGACAACGGACAGGTACAGGTAAACAGAGGTTTCCGTGTACAGTTTAACAATGCCATTGGACCATACAAGGGAGGTCTCAGACTTCATCCATCAGTAAACCTTGGTATCATTAAGTTCCTTGGTTTCGAGCAGATCTTCAAGAACTCACTTACAACACTTCCTATCGGTGGTGGTAAGGGTGGCTCAGACTTCGACCCTAAGGGCAAGTCAGACAGAGAGATCATGGCATTCTGCCAGAGCTTTATGACAGAGCTTAGCAAATATATCGGCGCTGACGTTGATGTTCCAGCTGGTGATATCGGAACAGGCGCCAGAGAGATCGGTTTCATGTTCGGTCAGTACAAGAGAATCCGCGGATCATTCGAGGGAGTTCTCACAGGTAAGGGACTTACATATGGCGGATCACTTGCCCGTACACAGGCTACAGGTTACGGATTACTTTACCTCACAAACGCATTATTAAAGGATCACAACATTGACATCGCTGGCAAGGTATGTGCTGTATCTGGTGCTGGTAACGTTGCAATCTACGCAATCGAGAAGGCTCAGCAGTTAGGTGCTAAGTGTGTAACATGTTCAGATTCTACAGGCTGGATCTACGATCCAGAAGGAATTGATGTTGCACTTCTTAAGGAAGTTAAGGAAGTTAAGAGAGCACGTCTTGATGCTTATGCTGCTGCCAGACCATCAGCTGAGTACCATGTAAAGAAGGATGCAAATGATCACGGCGTATGGTCGATCAAGTGTGATCTTGCTCTCCCATGTGCTACACAGAACGAGCTTAACCTTGACGACGCTAAGATGCTTGTTGCAAACGGCGTTATCTCAGTAACAGAGGGTGCTAACATGCCTACAACTCTTGAGGCTACTAAGTATCTTCAGGAGAACGGTGTTCTCTTCGTTGGTGGTAAGGCTGCAAATGCAGGTGGTGTTGCTACATCAGCTCTTGAGATGAGCCAGAACAGTGAGAGACTTTCATGGACATTCGAGGAAGTTGACGGCAAGCTCAAGGGAATCATGGAGACAATCTATGCGAACATCTCAGATGCAGCAAAGAGATACGACATGACAGTTGGCGGAAATGCAGACTATGTTGCAGGTGCTAACATCGCTGGTTTCGAGAAGGTTGTTGACGCTATGCTTGCTCAGGGCGTTTGCTAATCCTAGGTAATAGGCGAGAGCCATATCTTCAAATCAACTAGACATAAGATTATAATATAAGACTATAGACGTCCATCTGTGGAGTGATCCGCAGATGGGCGTTTTTGCGTTGTAGCAGTATCCTGCGCTTACTTTTGGGGTGATCTCTATGTTGTATATCCAATCATATTTGTCTACCCTCACTTTGACTTAGCTTCTATCATGCACGCCGCGCCAAGCACGATAAGGACGCATGGCTCTCTGCGGCGGCACAGAAGCGTCAAAGCTCGGTCGCCGGCACTACCGATTGGAGATACAACATAGAGAACATACCCCAAAAGTAAGCGCAGGATACTTTTATATATTTAAACTTCGTTTAAGTTTGGCAGGTTATTATAGCCTCATCAAGAGGAGATAAGACAAGAAAGGATGATGCTTATGGCAGACAACACGTTTAAAAGATATGAACTTAAATACATGCTGACTCGATACCAGTACAAGCAGATAAAGAGCGAAATGATAAGGTATATGCAGCCGGACAGGTTTGCGCATAGCCAGATCATTAACATATATTTTGACACTCCTTCCCACAGGCTCATCAGAGACTCCATAGAAAAGCCGGTTTACAAAGAGAAGCTCAGGCTCAGAAGCTATGGAGTCCCGGATGACGATTCAGAGGTTTTTATCGAGCTCAAGAAGAAATACAAATCTGTTGTGTACAAAAGGAGGCTGGAGGTGTCTGAACAGGAGGCCATGGATTATCTGGTGGGCGGTCAGCCGCTGCACGAGGATTGTCAGATAGGAAGGGAGATAGATTACTTCATGCAGGTGTACAAGGATCTGGAGCCTGCGGTGGTTCTCTCGTATGAGAGAGATTCCTACAAAGGAATAGATGATCCGGAGCTCAGGATCACGTTTGATTACAATATACTGTGGCAGAATGACGATCTGACACTTCAGAAAGAACCATATGGGCACAAGGTCATACCAGAATATAAGGTGCTCATGGAGATTAAGATGGCAGGCGGATTCCCGCTGTGGCTGTCACATCTGCTCACAAAGTATGGAGCATACAAGATATCATTTTCAAAGTATGGAGAGGCGTATAAACAGATGGTAGGCTGACATAAGTGGATCATATACATTTAAAGCCAGAAACTAAAAAAGACGAATTATGTAAATGATAAAGTGGCAAACATAGACAGGAGGAGATAGAAGATGACAGGATTATTTGACAGTATATTTGGAACGGCGACAACGATATCAGTGCAGGAGTTTCTGATCTGCATAGCGGTATCCCTTATAATAGGAGTATTCCTTGCGTTGGTTTACGCATTCAGAAGTAAATACACCCAGAGTTTTCTGGTGACATTGGCACTTATACCTGCGGTTGTGTGCGTGGTGATCATGATGGTAAATGGCAATGTTGGCGCGGGTGTTGCTGTGGCAGGTGCATTCAGCTTTGTAAGGTTCAGATCGGTTCCAGGTTCGGCAAAGGAGATATGCGCCATATTCCTTGCGATGGGAGCTGGACTTGTGACCGGAATGGGATTTATAGGATATGCAGTATTATTTGCCACCATACTAGGCGGAGCGATGTTCATTTGCAGCCTTACTGGATTTGGCGGCGGAAGGGATGAAGAGAGAGCCCTGAAGATCACCGTGCCTGAAAATCTCGACTATACAGAGGCATTTGATGAGATACTTGCCGACTGTACAGACAGTTACAGACTGACAAATGTGAAGACGACCAACATGGGAAGTCTGTTCAAGCTTACATATGTGGTGAAGCTTAAGAATGACACAAATCAGAAGGATATGATAGATAAGCTCAGAGTGAGAAATGGCAACCTTGAGATCGTGCTGGCACAGGTGGATTCGGGGGACATGACATTGTAGAAGTCAGTTGATAAGGCAGATACTTAGTAAGGAGATGATCGTATGAGGAAGAATAAATATATGAGACATATAGCGGGAATCCGCAAATGTCTGGCTATAGGGTTGACAGCGGCCATGTGCATGGCAATGCTTGCCGGATGTTCAACCAGCCAGAGCACAAGCTCGACTTCAGATACTGAGGTGACAAGTGATGTGAGCACAGAGACTGACGCTGATAAAGTAAGCCCAAATGGCAGTGCGGATGCAGAGAATACCAGTGTAAAGACAGAGATGACTGTGGAGGAAATGCAGGCGGCTATAGATGAAGCCATGAGCGATGCGGCTATAGATATAACAGATATGTTCACGAAGCGGGATCTGGCGGGAACCTATGATGAGAGCGAGACTGTAAAGATAACATTATCGGGAAAGACAGCCGCATGTAATAGTTTAAATGTTCAAATCGAGGATGGAGTGGTGACTATCAAAGCGGCCGGTGTATACGTTCTGTCAGGGACATTCACAGACGGCACCATCGTGGTGGATGCGGGCGATGATGATAAGGTTCAACTTGTACTTGACGGAGTATCGATCACGGCTGCGGACTATGCGGCTATATATGCAAAGAACGCTGACAAGGTATTTGCTACGTTGGCGGAAGGGGCAGGGAACAGTCTTACGGTGTCCGGGGACTACGTTCAGACGGATGACAACAATGTGGATGCCGTGATATTTGCCAAATGCGACCTTACACTGGGCGGCACCGGAAGCCTGACGGTCAAAGACACTACGGGACATGGAATCGTGTCCAAGGATGACCTGGTGGTTACAGGTGGCACTTATACCATAGACAGTCAGGATCACTGCCTAAACGGCAAGGATAGCGTGAGAATTGCGGACGGAACATTTAACCTGAGTTGTGATGAGGATGGTATACATGCGGGAAATGACGACCAGCAGGATGGATATATATATATAGAAGGCGGAGACATCAACATATCGGTTGGGGATGACGCGATCCATGCGGAGGGACTTCTGATAATAACCGGTGGAGATATAGATGTATCTAAGAGTTATGAGGGGGTAGAGGGGTATAAGATCCTTGTGGCTGGCGGTAATATAGATGTGATATCCAGTGATGACGGCTTTAATGCAGCTGGAGACGGCGCAGGTTCGGGAGACAACCATGATGGTTTTGGAGGCGGCCCAGGCATGGGCGGGGTGGACATGGATGCCGACAGTGATGCATATATTCTTATAACAGGAGGAACGATAAATATAAATGCCAACGGTGATGGAATAGATTCCAATGGCTACATTGGAATCACAGGAGGCAGCGTATATGTACTCGGCCCTTCGGATAATGGCAATGGTGCGATGGACTACGGAATCTGTGCGGCGATAACAGGCGGCGAGATCGTAGCTGTGGGTGGTTCCGGTATGGCTCAGGGATTTGGAGATGAGTCCACACAGTGCTCGGCTATTGTTAACTTTGATGAGTGGGTTGACTCCGGCGAGACGACCACACTCACCGATTCAGATGGCAAGGAGGTGCTCAGCTATAAGGTGGATAAGAAATTTAACTCGGTTGTCATCAGTACATCAGATATGAAACAGGGTGAGACCTACACTCTGACTGTTGGAGACCAGAGCAGTACATTTACACTGGATGATATTACATACAGCGAGGGCTCAGGCGGAATGCAGAGACCGGGCGGCAATTTAGATAATGGCGGAATGCAGAGACCGGACAGCACAGGTGACGATTCGGATAACGATGGTATGCAGAAACTAGATAGCACAGGCGGCGGTTCAGATGCTGGGGATGGACAGAACTCAGATAATGGACAGAATGGAGGACAGGATAGCGGCTCCCAGACAACAGAAACGATTAAAAATACAGAAAGTATAAGCATATAGAAGATAATTCCAGACGCTTTAATAGCCGAAAACAGTTGATTAATTTGCAAAAATGCTTAATATTATAAAGACATGAGATTTTTGTAGTTAATACACAGTTGGTAAAAAGAGCAGATACCCAATATGACTGGAAGGAGAACCCATATGAAGTTATATGTTGCAAGACACGGAGAGACGGAATGGAACAGACTTAATAAGGTCTGTGGCAGGACAGATTCCCATCTTACAGATAAAGGACTTCAGCAGGCACAGCTCCTTGCAGAGAGATTGGATAGCTGCTCTATTGACGTGATAATAGCATCGCCGCTCTCCAGGGCACAGGAGACGGCCGGGGCGGTGGCGGAGAGAAAGCATTTGCCTGTCATCACGGATGAGAGGCTTATAGAACAGGATTACGGTGTGTATGAGGGTGTTCAGAGGGACGACAGGGATTTCCTGAACAACAAAAGGATGTTCGCATACAGATATCCCGGAGGAGAATCCATGATGGATATCGCCAGGAGAACGTACGATCTGATAATTGAAACCCGCGAGACATATCCGGATTCGTCGGTGTTGTTTGTCTGCCATAACGGAATATGCAGGGTGATATGCAGCTATTTCATGGATATGACCAACGAGGAGTATTTTGGATTCAGTCAGGACAATTGTGGGTACAATATCTACGAGTGCTGATCTGAGAAGGAGTGTTTTATAATATGAAGGAATTGCTTATAGATTCATTTAAGGATGCACTGTTTGATACGGTGAAGCTCATCCCGTTTCTGCTCATCACCTATGTGGTCATGGAGTGGCTTGAGAGAAAAACTGCAGGCCGACAGGCACATGTGCTTGGAAAGGCAGAGAAGCTTGGGCCATTGATTGGCGGAGTGCTGGGAATAGTGCCACAGTGCGGATTTTCACTTATGGCATCCAACCTGTACAGCGGAGGCGTGATAGGGGCGGGCGTGCTCATAGCCGTGTTCATGTCAACCTCGGACGAGATGCTGCCGATCATGCTGTCAAATGACGCGATAAGCGTGGGGACAATAGTGAAGATCCTTGCGACAAAGGCGGTCATAGCCGTAATAACAGGCTATATGGTAGGATTTGTGCTGGACAGAATGAGAAAGCCGGTCCAGGTAAAGAAGATAGATCCGGTTCACAGACATGGTGGACATGATGAGCACGAACACCATAGCGGACATGCGCACAGTGACTCTGCAAAAGCGGCAGAAAGCTCTCTGCACACACAGAATATAGTGTATAAGGATGCTGCTGAGAAGAAAGGAAAGGGACATGTGCATGACTATGTCCATGAGCACAGTCACGACCACGGACATTTGGGAGAGAAGAATATCCATGAGGTGTGCGAACAGGAACACTGCGACTGCGAGGGGGGAATATTCAGATCTGCTCTGGTGCACACTGCAAAGATTGCGATATTTATATTTATATTCTCACTTGTGATAAATGTGATCATAGAGGCTATAGGAGAGGAATCCATAGCCCGTATATTCAATGATGTGCCTGTGCTTGGAGAGGCGGCAGCAGCGTTGGTGGGCCTTATTCCTAACTGTGCGGCATCAGTCATAATAACCGAGCTGTATCTTCAGGGAATACTCAGCGCGGGTGCTATGATGTCAGGACTTCTGGTGAGTGCAGGAGTAGGCCTTGTGGTGCTCTTTAGGATGAACAGGCATAGACCTGCGGAGAATATAAGGATAGCAGTGGTGCTGTATGCTGCAGGACTTGCGTGGGGACTCATAATAAATGCTCTTGGAATCACATTTTAGCAGAGTGTAGAGAAAATAAATGTAAGCGATGCGCAGTGACCGCATTGCAATAAAGTAAAAAAGGGCTGCGAAAAAACTCAATCGAGTTTTTTCACAGCCCCTTGTGTGTGTGTTGTTACTTTGTGCGTTTCTTACCGCAGACAGGACAGATATCCTGATCCGTAGGCTGTCCGCATCCCCAGCAGATCCAAGTGTCCCCTTCACTGGATGGTTGCTCCTCCAGCTTTTGTGTCGGCTTCATCTTGAAGTTTTTGGAAACAATCTCCACATTGCCGTCCTCGTCAAGAGTAGTCTTGATATCTGCTGCGGCGGGAGATGTGTCCGATGAAATATTTTTCTTCTTTTTCCCAAATCCAAATCCCATTTTATAACCCCGATTCTATAACATATAATATATTCTAATGCAATATATACAATTAAGCAATAGAAATTTGGACAAAATCGCCTATGCTGTTGTAAAATTTGATGAAAAGTACCTATTGCCATGCGCCATCAAATGTGATCACCTGACCATTCAGGTATTCTCCACACTCGGCAATGTGCACAATGAAATCTGCCGCTTCATAAGGTGTGGCCATTCTTCCTGCAGGTATTTCATCCTCCAGCATCTGGCGTTCCTCCGGTGACAGATGACCGTTCATGGAGGTGTCAATTGCGCCAAATGCTATGGCGTTGACGGTTATACCGCTTGGAGCAAGCTCTTTTCCAAGAGCCTTTGAGAAGGAATTTACAGCACCTTTGGAGGCTGAATATGCGGCCTCACACGACGCACCGACATTTCCCCACACGGATGAGATATTGATTATGTGTCCTTTGTGGAGCTGGATCATGTGAGGAACCACGAGTCGGCAGCTATTGAAAACCGAGTATACATTTGACTTCATGGTTCTGTCAAAATCCTGGGCTGTCATATCGTTTATAAGCCCCACATAAGATATGCCGGCATTGTTGATGAGGAGATCGATGTCGCTGCCGAGATGATCTATGGTATTTTGTATAAACTTCTCCATAAATTCCATATCCCCGGCGTCTCCGGTCTCACAGTAACAGATGCAGCCTTTTGCCATAAGTTCGTCTCTCAGAGAGAGAAGCTCTTCTTTGTGTTTGAATGAAGTGATAGATATGCTGTTATATTTGTCTGAAAGCGCCAGTGCTGTCGCCCTTCCGATGCCTGTCGAGGCGCCAATTATTATCGCTGTTTTCAAATCTGTACCTCCGCTATTTGTGAACAAAAATTTAATTCTAGTATATCATGCGAATTAAATGTTGAAAATAAAAAAGCACTTTGGTATACTCTAGTTGTTTTTGTTAACAAATGAGAATATACATTTATATTGAGATGGAGGCTATATAATGGGTAAGAAAGTAATGAAATTATTCTTAGATACAATGCTCAGAGCAGCGGTTATCATACTTGCAGTGGCTATAGTTGTCATGCTCGTACTGCTTGCACGAACCGTCAGCAAGAGCAAGAAATCAGACGCATCGGACACGGGCAATAAGACAAGCATCGTGACTGAGGAGTCAGATCCGTCAGATCCTACATTTGGAGGTTCAGGCGATGCTGCAGACAGTTCAGACACATCAGCGGATGACAGCTCACAGGATGCTTCAACAGAGGATGCAGGAGCGGGAAATGCCAAGAGTGCAAATGTAGTAGTGCTCAACGCATCAGGCGTGTCAGGTGTGGCAGCTACATGGCAGACAACACTCACAGCGGATGGATACACATCAGTAGATATAGGAACATATGACAACGGAGATCAGTCAACAACAGTTATCTATACATCAGATTCATATGATGTGAGCGGACTAGTAAGCCTTTTGGGCGGTGCAGCAACGGCAGACAGATCAGATATTGACTCATCTGTTGCATCAGATGTCGACATTTCAGGTGCAGACATTGTCGTAGTAATAGGTGTGGACAACGCAGCCAACAACTAGATATAGAAGAATATGTAGAAAATATATAGAAAACTCTGCTGATATCGTAATAGAAAACACCGATATCAGCAGAGTTTTTTTACTGTAGTACAAAATGTTACAGATTTTGCCGGCTGTTCTACATTTTTCTGGTTTGTCAAGTATATATATGAGTAAAAACAATAGGCAAAAGTAATAAAATATACCGAAAACGTGACGAAAAACCCTATTGACATAAATGGGTATGGTGAAGGTTTCACAAAAAAGGAAGTTTAAACCAAGGAAAAACGGTTCGAAAACCGTCAAAATGTTGCAAAATTTGTGCATGTATACAATTTAGACAAAAGTTCAAAAATTTTTTTGAGCAATAATCACATAGAATGAAAAATGCCAATGATGTAGAATAACAATAGTTTTTAGGGTGAACAAAAACAAGATTATATACACTACGGAGGTAATTTCAAATGGCAAGTTTATCACTTAAGAACATTTACAAGGTATATCCTAACGGATTCAACGCAGTTAAGGACTTCAACCTTGAGATCGAAGACAAGGAGTTCATCATCTTTGTTGGACCATCAGGATGTGGAAAGTCAACAACTCTTAGAATGATAGCAGGACTTGAGGATATCAGCTCAGGTGAGTTATGGATCGGCGACAAGCTCGTAAACGATGTAGAGCCAAAAGACAGAGATATTGCGATGGTATTCCAGAACTACGCTCTGTACCCACATATGTCAGTATATGATAACATGGCATTTGGACTTAAGTTAAGAAAGGTTCCAAAGGAGAAGATCGACAAGGCTGTACATGAGGCAGCTAAGATTCTTGATATCGAGCATCTTCTTGACAGAAAGCCAAAGGCTTTATCAGGTGGACAGAGACAGCGAGTTGCTATGGGACGTGCAATTGTCCGTGAGCCAAAGGTATTCCTTATGGACGAGCCTCTTTCAAACCTTGATGCTAAGCTTCGTGTACAGATGCGTGTTGAGATCTCAAAGCTTCATCAGAGACTCCAGACAACTATCATCTACGTAACACATGACCAGACAGAGGCTATGACACTTGGTACAAGAATCGTAGTTATGAAGGATGGTATCATCCAGCAGGTAGATACACCTCAGAACCTCTACGACAAGCCATGTAACCTGTTCGTTGCCGGATTCATGGGTATGCCACCTATGAACTTCATCGATTGTAAGGTTGTTAAGTCAGGTGCTGACGTTCTCCTTATGTTCGGTTCACATTCAATCAAGGTTCCAGACAGCAAGGCTGAGAGACTTATCGCACTTGATGCTATCGATAAGGAAGTTGTTCTTGGTATCCGTCCAGAGGATATTCATGATGAGCAGCTCTTCATCGAGTCATCACCAGAGAGCGTAATCGATGCAAGAATCAACATCTACGAGATGCTTGGTGCCGAGGTTTACTTATACTTCACAATCGACCAGTTCGATATCACAGCAAGAGTAAATGCTCGTACAACAGCTAGACCTGGCGACACAGTTCAGTTCGCATTTGACTTAAGCAAGATCCATATCTTCGATAAGGAGACAGAGGAGATCCTTGTTAACTAGTCTTAGATAACACATAGAACTTACAATTACACTCCAGATAACTGGAAACAGTAGTTTAATTCTTGGAAAATTGAGAAAATGCAGAAAATACATATAAAAAATCTGCATTTTCTCTTTTTTTTTCTACAATTTTGCTTTAAAATAAGAGTAATGGATTACGGGATAAAACGTATAATGAGTATAAGGAGTGAAAAGAATGATATCAAACCAGATTCTTCAGGATACAATAGACGGATTAAAAGGTATAACAAGAACTGACCTGTGCGTGTTGGACACAGAGGGAAAAGTGCTTGCGTCAACACTTAAGGATATAGATGACTGCGAGGATTCAGTTCGTGCATTTGTTGATTCACCGGCAGAGAGCCAGGTTGTAAGAGGTTATCAGTTCTTCAAGGTGTTTGACGATAACCAGTTAGAGCATATTCTCATGGCAAAGGGCGAGACCGATGATACATATATGGTCGGCAAGATTGCAGCATTTCAGATTCAGAACCTTTTGGTCGCATACAAGGAGAGATTTGACAAGGACAACTTTATCAAGAACCTTCTCTTAGACAATCTCCTTCTGGTTGATATCTACAACAGAGCAAAGAAGCTCCACATAGATACTGATGTGAGAAGAATCGTATTTATCATAGAGACAAAGAATGAGAAGGATACCAATGCACTTGAGACAGTACGTAATATCTTCTCAGCCAAGACAAAGGATTTCATCACTGCTGTGGACGAGAAGAACATCATTCTTGTCAAGGAAGTCAAGTCCAACGAGACATATGACGACATGAACAAGATTGCCAAGGTCATCGTTGACATGCTCAATACCGAGGCGATGTCATCTGTACATGTATCATTCGGAACAATTGTCAATGAGATAAAGGAAGTTTCACGTTCATACAAAGAGGCTAAGATGGCTCTGGATGTTGGAAAGATATTCTATGAGAACACAGATATCATAGCATACAGCAATCTTGGAATAGGACGACTTATTTACCAGCTTCCACTTCCTCTGTGCAAGATGTTCATCAGAGAGATATTTGACGGCAAGAGCCCTGATGAATTTGACGAGGAGACTTTGTCAACTATCAACAAGTTCTTTGAGAACAGCCTGAACGTATCAGAGACATCAAGACAGTTGTACATCCACAGAAATACTCTGGTATACAGACTTGATAAGTTGCAGAAGAGCACAGGCCTTGATCTGAGAGTATTCGAGGATGCCATCACATTTAAGATCGCTCTTATGGTTGTAAAGTACATGAAGTACATGGAGTCACTGGATTATTAAAATGTCCGGTGGACAGTTATCTGGAATATAGATTGCATAGAAGCGGCAGCCTTACATATGGATATATGAAGACTGCCGCATCGTGTATTAATTTTAATTCACAAACTATACACAACAAAACAATCAATATGTAGTATAATGAAGCGTGGATGAAATGAATCAGAATCATCCGACTATGGACAAATGTAAGATAATGTACAGTTTATGCCGTAAAGAGGCAATATAGGAGACATGAGATGATAGAGTTAGAGAACGTGAGTATGACATACCCTGGGGGCAATCAGGCGCTCAAGAATGTGAACATCAATATAGAAAAAGGCGAGTTCGTATTTATAGTTGGAAGCAGTGGATCAGGCAAGACCACTCTGTTCAGGCTTATGCTCAAGGAGCTCGATCCTACGGAGGGAAATATCACTGTTGCCGGATACGACTACGGCAAGATCAAGAGGAAGGATATACCGAAGGTCAGAAGAAGGATAGGGGTTGTGTTCCAGAACTTCAGACTTCTCAAGGACAGGACTATATACGAGAATGTCGCATTTGCACAGAGAGTCATCCAGACCCCGGCGAGATATATCAGAAGACGAGTTCCGGCCATGCTGACGCTGGTTGGACTTGCAGACAAATACAAATCATATCCAAAGGAGCTCTCAGGTGGTGAGCAGCAGAGAGTTGCCATGGCGAGAGCACTGGTCAACAATCCTGACATCATACTGGCGGATGAGCCTACAGGAAATCTCGATCCTAAGAACTCATTGGATATCATGAACCTCCTTGAGGATATCAACAAGAGAGGAACCACAGTTGTCGTGGTAACCCACAACAAGGATATCGTCAATGAGATGAAGAAGAGAGTTATCACCCTGAAGAAGGGTGTAATTATCAGCGACGAGAAGGAAGGAGGATATATAGATGAAGATTAGTACATTTTTCTATATCCTCAGACAGGGCTTTGCAAATATAAGAAGAAATATTCTGTTCTCACTTGCATCACTTGGAACCATCATATCATGTCTGTTCCTCTTTGGAATCATATATGCGGTGGTTGTAAACTTCCAGTCCGGTATGCAGGAGCTTGAGAATACAGTTACAATATCAGTGTTCTTTGACGAGGATGTGTCGGACGACACGATACAGCTTATCGGATCACAGATAAGAACTCTGGATTATGTAAACACGATGGATTACGTGTCGGCGGATGACGCATGGAATAAATTTGTTGAGCAGAACTACGATGATCCACAGGCGGCAAAGAATGCATTTGGCGAGGACAATCCACTTAAGAATTCGGCCTCATATGAGGTTACGCTCAAGGATGTGGCCAGACAGCCGGAGTTCGTGGCATTTGCCCAGGGGCTTTCAGGAGTCAGAAAGGTCAAGAGCTCTGACGTGACTGCGGACAGCATCACGACACTGTCATCCCTTGTCGGATATGCATCCATAGGAATAGTTGTGATACTGATGCTGGTATCTATCTTCCTTATAAGCAACACTATCACCATAGGTATCACGGTGCGAAAGGAAGAGATAGGGATCATGAAGCTGATCGGTGCGACAAATGTATTTGTACGGGCGCCGTTCATCATAGAGGGTGTGATCATAGGTGCGGTCGGTTCGGCTATACCACTGGTCCTTCTGTACTACATGTATGATAAGATACTGACATATGTTGCCGGAAGGTTTAAGGTTGTCACAACGCTGTTTGCATTTGTGAGCCAGCATGACCTGTTCAAGACCATGATACCGGTTGGACTTGTGCTTGGTATTGGTGTTGGACTGGTAGGAAGTATCCTTACCACGAGGAAGCATTTGAGAGTATGATATAATGAGCATTGCGACGGATGCGCTTGCGCAAGACGTCATAATGCGAATGCCCTCATTGAGCCGGCAGGCGATATAATATAATGAAGCACGCTGATGCGTGCGCAGGTCATCGCGCTCACGCACGACGACATAAGATATACTAGTTAATTGTTAGATGGGGATAACAAGGAGTAGTAGATTATGAAAAAGAAAGTCAATGTAAAATGGAATATCAGAAGGATGGCATTGCTTGTTGCGGGATGTGTAGTCATGGGGGGCATGGCTGCGTCTCAGACCGGGGGAAATATGGCATATGCCATGACGAAGGAAGAGGCTGAGCGTCAGAAGGATGATGCCAGTGAAAACGAGAAGAATGCCAAGGACGTTCTGGATTCTCTGGAGGAACAGCAGAACAAGATCGTTCAGGACGTTGCGGATCTGGATGCCAAGATGACATCCGTCCAGACTCAGATAACGAGCCTGCAGGAGCAGACAGACGAGCTCCAGACGGAGATAGACACAACTCAGAAAAGTCTGGATGAAGCTCAGAAGGCAGAGGATGAGCAGTATGAGGCGATGAAGCAGAGAATACAGTATCTGTATGAGGAGGGGGAGACGGAATATGTCGATGCCCTGCTCACATCCATATCATTCAGCGATCTCCTGAACAAATCAGAGTATATAGACCAGATATCGGAATACGATCAGAGGCAGCTTGCAAAGCTGATCAAGACCAAGACAGATATTGCCAATTATGAGGCGCAGCTTGAATCTGACCTCAGACAGGTGGAGTCGGTCAAGACGGATCTGGAGAGTAACGAGGCTGAACTGCAGACCCTTATAGATCAGAAGCAGGAAGAGATCACCAGATATGATGGCGATATAGAAGCCCAGAAGTCGTTGATGAACAAGTTTACTGTGGCCCGTGAGGAAGCCGAGAGGCGTATCGCGGAGATATCCAGACAGGAGATGGGCAAGGCAAATGCAAATGGTACGGGTGCGTATACGAAAGATGGAAAGGTATACGACACCTCCAAATATAAGGGCAAATTCATGTGGCCGGTATCGACCGGAGGTGTTATCACGGATGAATTTGGTTACCGAGATGCTCCTACAGCGGGAGCAAGTACATATCATCAGGGACTTGATATAGGCTGTGATTATGGAACAGATATTGTTGCGGCGGAGGCCGGCACAGTCGTGATGTCCTGCTACAATGGCGGCGGTGGCAACATGGTCATGATCAGCCACGGCGGCGGAATATGTACGGTATATATGCACAACTCACAGCTATGTGTAAATGTTGGCGACAAGGTTGTGAAAGGTCAGGTCATAGCAAAGGCAGGAAGTACGGGTGTGTCGACAGGTCCGCATTGCCATTTTGGCGTGTCGATAGACGGAACGTATGTCAATCCGCATGACTTCCTTGGACAGTAGACCGGGCAGGGGATATGGAGAGATTCAGGTATTTGATGGCAATACAAGGTTAGGAGATAATGATATGAGGAAAATGTTGAAGAAGACAGTAGTGACAGCGGTGCTGGCAAGTACGGTGATCGGTCTGACGGGTTGCGGTACATCAGGTGTGTTCAGTGGCACACTCAGCGGCAAAACCGGCAGTTCCACCAAGATAACCTATGATGGCAATCTGTTGGATGCGGACGTACTTGACAAGACAGAGAAGATCGAGAGTATCATAGACAATTATTATTACAATGATATTGACGATGATACGATCAGGGAGGGCATATACAAGGGTATAATGGAATCCCTTGACGATCCGTATGCACAGTATTACACCAAGGAAGAGTATGCCAAGCTGCAGGAGGATGATTCAGGTGAGTATGCCGGAATCGGAGTTACGGTCAGCAAGGATGAGGATACGGGATATGTCCGTGCGGTAAATATCCTTGAGGGTGCACCGGCTGAGAAGGTGGATATACAGCCTGATGACATTATTGTACAGATAGACGATCACGAGATCACTACAGACGATGATCTTGACTACCTCGTATCACTCATAAGAGGTGATGCTGGAACTGATGTTACGCTGAAGATATACAGGGAGCGTGATAAGGCTTACCACGATGTCACCATCACTAGGGAGATCGTTGAGTACAGCACGGTATCATCATTTATGATAGACGACAAGATCGGATATGTGAGGATCACGCAGTTCATAGACAACACAGACGAGCTTTTCCAGAAGGCAGTTGAGGAGCTCAAGAATGAGGGCATGCAGGCACTGATGATCGATGTCAGAAGTGATCCGGGTGGAATGCTTACCACGGTCGTAAACATTTGCGACTATCTGCTCCCAGAGGGAACCATAGTGTCCATCAAGGACAAGACCGGCAAGGTTGTGGACGAGTATAAATCGACAGATGATGAATACCTCGATATGCCTATGGTAGTCCTGACAAATGAGTACAGTGCCAGTGCGTCAGAGATACTTACATCGGCACTCAAGGAATTCGGGGCTGCAACTGTTGTAGGAAAGAATACCTACGGTAAGGGAATCGTGCAGAGCGTTATACCACTTGGTGATGGCACAGCGATCAAGCTCACGACACAGAAGTATTTCACACACGACGGCAACGATATCCACAAGAAGGGTGTTGCGCCTGATATTGAAGTGGATCTTCCAGATGATTATACCTATGAGGATTTCCAGGGCAAGAATGACAGCCAGTACCAGAAGGGTATTGAGGTTTTGAAGGAGAAGCTGAAGTAGGGATTAAGATAGAGATTGGTATAAATATTGTTATATAATAGATTTCAATATTGAGTGGGTAGGGCAGATGACGTTACTGCGTTATATAAATTTGTCAGTGAAGTATCTGTTCGAATGCTATCGTATATGTAAAATGCATAAATAATTAAAACAACATAATTTTTAGATAATATGCAGCACAAAAGTGCTGCATATTGTGTTATACTAGGAAATGTTCAGAAATCTGTTATAAGTAATAAAAGGCAACAAAGGAGATATACATGGATAAGGAACTGATTATCGTATTGGACTTTGGCGGACAGTACAACCAACTGATCGCCAGACGTGTAAGAGAGTGTAATGTATATGCCGAAGTACATCCGTACACATTGCCGCTGGAGAAGATCAAGGAGATGAATCCAAAGGGAATCATCTTCACGGGCGGACCAAACAGCGTATACAAAGACGATTCACCTAGCTGCAGCAAGGAGATATTCGAACTGGGTATTCCTATTCTCGGAATATGTTACGGTTCACAGCTCATGGCTCATCTGCTGGGCGGCAAGGTCAGCACGGCCCCTGTCAGCGAGTATGGAAGAACAGAGGTAGAGGTTGACAAGACATCCAAGCTGTTTGCAGATGTGAATGACAAGACCATCTGCTGGATGAGTCACACAGACTATATTGCAGAGGTGCCAGAGGGCTTCAAGAAGACAGCTTACACTCCTGTATGCCCAGTGGCAGCCATGGAGAATGCTGAGAAGAAGCTGTATGCGACTCAGTTCCACCCAGAGGTTATGCACACCGAGGAAGGTATGAAGATGCTCAGAGCATTTGTCATGGATGTATGCCAGTGTGCAGGCGACTGGAAGATGGATTCATTTGTAAAAGATACAATAGAGAGCCTCCGTGCCAAGATAGGCGAAGGCAAGGTGCTGTGCGCCCTGTCAGGTGGTGTGGACTCATCAGTAGCTGCGGTTCTCCTGTCCAAGGCGATAGGCAAGCAGCTCACATGTGTGTTCGTAGACCACGGTCTTCTCCGTAAGAACGAGGGCGACGAAGTTGAGGCGGTATTCGGACCAGATGGACCTTACGACCTGAACTTCATCAGAGTAAATGCTCAGGACAGATTCTATAGCAAGCTTGCCGGAGTAACCGAACCTGAGGCAAAGAGAAAGATAATAGGCGAGGAGTTCATCCGTGTATTCGAGGAAGAGGCAAAGAAGATCGGTGCCGTTGACTTCCTCGTACAGGGAACCATATATCCTGATGTCATCGAGTCAGGCCTTGACAAGTCAGCGGTCATCAAGTCCCACCACAACGTAGGCGGACTTCCTGACTATGTAGATTTCAAGGAGATCGTGGAGCCACTCCGTCTTCTCTTTAAGGACGAGGTCCGCAAGGCCGGCCTTGAGCTTGGAATCCCAGAGTACCTGGTATTCCGTCAGCCATTCCCAGGCCCAGGCCTTGGAATAAGAATCATCGGAGAGGTCACAGCCGAGAAGGTCAAGATCGTTCAGGATGCCGATGCCATCTACCGCGAGGAGATCGCAAAGGCAGGCCTCGACAGAAGCCTCGGTCAGTACTTCGCAGCCCTGACCAACATGCGTTCAGTTGGCTGTATGGGAGATTTCAGAACGTACGATTACGCCGTAGCACTCCGTGCTGTAAATACAACAGACTTCATGACAGCTGATTGTTCAGAGATACCATTTGAGGTGCTTCAGAAGGTAATGAACAGGATTATCAATGAGGTTAAGGGTGTGAACAGGGTAATGTATGATTTGACTAGTAAGCCACCTGGAACGATTGAGTTTGAGTAGACAGATTGTTGTTTTTAAGAACTTGCAGGCTTTGATTTTACTAAGTTTTTGAAAACTTGGTTACAGAGCAAGTAATAAAAAAGTAATACTTTTCAGAAAAGAGAATAATTTTAGAGAGAACCACATAGGTGAATATTGCCTATGTGGTTCTTTTAATTTATAAGATCAGGTGCAAGCGAAGAGATATATATCTTTAGAGATTGACTACTAACGCTATTGATATTATAATGGTTGCTAATTAAAACACTATTATGGTGGAGGAGGGGACATATTGGATTAAAAAATAGATGTGTTAATGATGATACGATAAAGATGAAGAAAGAGAGATTTGAGTATGAAAAAAATAATAATGATTTTTATAAGTGCGAGTTTAATTATGAGTCTTTGTGGATGTGATTTTGTTGATAATGCAGTCGATGATATGAAAAAGGATAGGGAGTGGGCAATAGAAAATAATGCTTTTACTGATGGAAATGGTTCAGGGAAAAAGAGTAGCGATGAAAATGATAGTAGCTCAGACAATCAGACAGTCGATCAGCCAAAAGAAAGTGATGATTCTAATGAACTAAAAGTCGGGGAGACAACAACATTTACTGTAGATCAAGGTGAAAAGGAAGGAGAGATTGAATTAACTATATTGAATTGGGGAAGCGTATGGAGTGATAATTATGCGCAAAATATAATCTGGTTTGATACGGAATTTAACAATGTAGGAGAAAATCCGGTAAGTATATCAGCGGCTTTGTTTGCTGTTTACGCCGATGATTATTCAGTTGACTTATCGTATTTAGAGTCTGATGGATTGCAGACAACTTCATTGGATAGCGGTCGTAAGGCAAAGGGAAGGGTTTATGCTGTTGTCGATGCAAACTCTGTCAACTCAATAGAAGTTCAAGTGAGCAGCGCAGTGTGGGTATTGCAAAGGATAGATACTTCGGAACCTAATTCTGTTGAAACTGATTCCACAACAGAAAATGAGGTCGCTACAGAGGAAACTTCTACCTCGTATGGTGATTTTTCAGGAGAGTATACAGGATCTAAATATACAGCGACCGTAACCATGTACGCAGAAACGATGACTTCTTCAGATGATGAATTGGTATGTGGTACTATAGATATATTCTGTAATGGGGAGAAACTTTTTTCTAAAGATTTGTATTTGGAGGATGAAGACACTGCACCGTGGAACAAGCAATATGATGTATTGTGTTCTTTTGCAGGTTTTGATGTAGGTAAAAATTATGCTGGATTTACACAGAGTGCGGGGAAAAATAGCCTTGATTTAGGATTTGATGGAGAATATTCAGACACTCTGGAAATAAATAACTAGTCAGTTAAATTACTACATAATAAAAGCTGAACTTGTCAATATTGTGATTATTGGCAAGTTCAGCTTTTTATATTGTATTTAAGAAAGCAAGTAATGATTCTTTTTGAGAAGCATTTAGTTGGTATATTCGTTGTATAAGAGGATCATTAGTCAAATTTAAGCTTTCATCGTCAAAAAAATCTTTTAAAGAAATTCCCAGTGTCTGACATAATTGGAATAGCACTTCTATAGTGGGATTTTTGTTCCCAAGTTCAATATCACGGACGTAACTTTGGCTGATTCCAGCAAGATTGGCAAGTTTGTTGGTGGATATTTGCTTTTGCTCGCGAAAAAAGCGTAGTCTATCTCCGACAGGGTACTCATAGGGTTCATGTGTATTTGCCATATATGGAAACCTCCAATTAATTCATTATAGAGATAGACTATCAAAGTTTTTGAGATAAAATTACATCTAAAGAGTTGATAAATTATCTTTATAGATATATAATATGAGGCGAGTTTTATCTTTATAACGATAAGTAAATAGGGACAATGCATAGGAGAGGAGAATACATATGGATAAGACAGGTATAACTATCGCTTCGGCGGCAACTGGTACATACAACATGATAATTGAGGCTGCAAAAGGTGAAGTTGCAAGAACAGAGAATATATCCAAGGAGGAAATGATCAAACGTCTGGATACTATATTTTTACAGAATTCAGACGATGAGTATAAGGCATCAGTTAAGAAACTGTTTTCTCCGTGGAAGAAGGGGGCATCAATAATATCTCCTGATGGTAAGTATGAGCTCAAAACTTTTATAATTGGATGGTATTCCAAGTATTTGAATTTAAGATCCAGCAGAATATGGATTTACGACAAAGAGACCAACGTCTGTTATGAATGTAAAGCTTGGGCAATGAAAAAAGTCGTAAAATTTGTGAAGAGAAGATAAGATTATTTACAAGCTTAGATTAAAACATATCAAAAGAGGACAAATGCAATGAAAAAGAAGATATATATGCTCATTATGTGCATGCTTACTGTTTCAGTATTATTTGGCTGCGGAAACGATGAAACACAAGAGCAACAGGCAGATCAGGGCACTTATTTTAAAATAGTTGATGAAATAAACAATGGAAATTATGAAACTGCATTTTCGGATATAGAGAAAAATTATGGTAATGTTGATTACAAAGATCCTTCTGATGGAATGAATAAGATGCTTTTATATCGGCTTTACTATGATACATAGGAAATGTTTGATGATGAGATGGGTGTGCTGCTTGATTATTTGAAGGCGGTTGATTTCAAAGCAATACTGGCTGAGGATGGTATAAGTCAGGAGAAAGAAAATATTAAAACTGTTATTAAGTCGGCCAATAAGATAATTGATAAGGTAAATGCTGAGAACAGGACAAATGCGGTTGATGTGATAGGACAGGATAATCTGGACAAATATGGCAATTAGGAATATGGAAATCCAATAAAAAATAATAATTCAAAGCTAAATAAGGTGAAAACATATTTTGGAATACCCGAAGATGAGAAAATTTTTATTATTTTAGATTCTACTATTTTAGGAAAGGGTAAATCTGGATTTGCTATTGGAACGGATGGAATATACTATTGTCAATCTAATAAATGTGGGAAAATCACTTGGAATGAGTTGAAAAATAAAACAACAAAAAAGGCGTTTAGTTCTATAAAAATTGGTGAATTAGATTTTGTGTGTAATGCCGAAATTGAGCAAACAAGTCTTTATGCCATTTTAAGAAACATAAAATCAGTAGTTAATTTTATTGATGAAAAAGAAGTAAAATCACAAGATAATAATGAAAAATAAGTAGGGGGTAATTATAATAATACAGAATCTGAAATAACAATAAAGGAAAGTTCTCCAAATGATGTTAGGTTAGTTGCAGAGAAATATTTTTCGGATGACGTATTTGGCGAAAAAATACTTTTATTTGACAAAAATTATGATAGAGATGCTGTAAAGTATATTACACGACATTATTCTTTAGAAACTATGGAAGATCCATTGTTAATTTTTAATTACAAAGGAGATCATGAGCAAGGTTTTCTTATTACAACTCACAGAGTTATATGGAAATATAGAGGCTTGTCGGGAGAATGGAGTATCAAAGACATAGGTGCTGTTGATAGCGCAAAGTTCATGTCATATATGAAAAAATTTTATGAGACTTACTACAATGATGAATTTGTGACAACACTGTTGACACAAATTAGTTGGAGTAACCATCTTGCTATTATGTCCAAAGCAAAAACTGCAGAAGAGAGACATTTTTATATGACCCTTTGCATAAAGGAATCATATTCAGCCCGAGAGCTAGATAGACAGATTAATAGTGGTTATTACGAAAGATATATGCTTTCCAAAGAAAAACTCCTGCCAGAACAAATAAAGGGACTGAAAGAGAATCCGTTTTTGGATTCGTATGTTATTGAATTCCTTGATTTACCAAAGAATTTCAAGGAGGCTGATCTGCGAAAAGGTCTGATCCAGAACATGAAAGAATTTATTCTCGAAGTTGGAAAAGATTTTACTTTCATAGATGAGGAATACCGGGTACAGGTCGGTGGCGAAGATTTCCGAATTGATTTGTTATTTTTCCATAGAGGACTCCAGTGTCTGGTTGCTTTTGAATTGAAAATTGGCAAATTCAAACCGGAATATATCTCTAAAATGGATTTCTATCTGGAGGCATTAGATCGTCAGAAGAAGAAAGAAAATGAAAATCCAAGTGTTGGGATGATTCTTTGTGCTTCTAAAGATGATGAAGTAGTGGAATATGCGATGAGCAGAACCCTGTCTCCGATGATGGTAGCGGAATATAAACTACAGTTGCCGGATAAAGCGGTGTTGCAGAAAAAACTGCAGGAATTGATCAATATGCCGCTGATCGAAGAATAAATTTTGTTGTGTTGGCGTGAGTACAATTTGAGTACAATTTTTATACCAGTCAAAATCAGGACAGAAAATATGGCGAATAAAACGATGAAAAGTAGCGAAAACGCTATTAAAATCATTGTAATTAATCTCCCGTGAGTCGAGTTCGAATAACGGACTAAAATGCCGAAAGCCTGTATTTATGCGGGCTTCCGGCATTTGTTTTATCAAATGGCTCTAGTTTGGCTCTATTTGTGGGCAGGATAAGGGTTGCGAAAGCACTGATGGAGAAATAAAGGCATAATGGTAAGGGAAAAGTGATATATGCATCTTGGAAGCACAGGAATACTGAAAATTATAAGTTCAGCTGGAACAAAAAGTATGTTATGTACTGGAGAATTCCGGTAATCTGTGGGGAGTAATTGCGGGAAAAAAGGGAAAAGCGTATAATGCAAGAAAATAATGTTTTCACAGTGTAAAATAGAGGAGAGAACTATCATGCAGAAAATACTGATTGTAGAAGATGATACAAATATCAATAATCTGCTTCAGGAAGCATTATCCAAAGCAGGCTATTCCTGTGAGCAGGCGTTTTCCGGAACTGAGGCAAAGCTGCTTTTGAATATGCAGGAGCATAGCTATGAACTGGTGTTGCTGGATTTGATGTTGCCGGGAATTACAGGAGAAGCAGTTCTGGAGGAAATACGGAAAAAGGGAAATCTTCCGGTTATTGTTTTGACTGCGAAAGATAGCTTGGATGAAAAGGTAAAGGTTTTAACTAGTGGGGCTGATGATTATATAACGAAACCTTTTGAAATCAGAGAGGTACTGGCAAGAATTAAGGTACAGCTTCGTCATACAGAAGAAAAGGAAATAAAAGAATCTAACCTTTCGTTCAGAGAGATGGTATTGAACAAAGCTACTTTTCAGGTCAGCATTGGTGGAAAAATACTTCCTAAGATAACAAGACAGGAGTTTGCGATTTTAGAATTACTGCTCAGAAATCCGAAGCAGGTTTTCAGTAAAGAGGACATTTTTGAATATGCGTGGGACGAACCATATATGGGTGAAACAAAAACTCTGGATGTACATATAAGCAATATTCGTAAAAAGATAAAAACAGTTACATCTGAGGAATATATTGAAACAGTCTGGGGAATCGGTTATCGTCTTCATCTATAATCTTTACTCTTTTTTTACTATTTATTTGCGTTTGATTAGGATTATTCCTTTATGATAAATGCAGATAAGAAAAAGGAGATGAAAAACTTGAGCGAAATGTTATTGGAAACAAGAAATTTGACTAAGCAATATGGACACCATAAAGCTGTGGACAGTGTCAATATGCATATTAAAAAAGGTGCTATTTATGGTTTTATCGGTCGGAATGGAGCTGGGAAGACAACTTGTCTGAAGATGATCAGTGGACTTTCCAAGCCAACTTGTGGAGAAATCGAGATGTTCGGATACAAGGGAAAGGATTTGCAAAAAGTTCGATCACGGATAGGATGTCTGATTGAGGCACCGGGACTTTATGGAAATATGACTGCATATGAAAATCTGAATATCAAATGCAAGCTGTTTGGAATAAAGAAAAAAAGTTATATTGAAGAAATATTGAGAATTATCGGTCTGGAGGATGTGGGAAAGAAAAAAACAAAACATTTTTCACTTGGAATGAAACAGCGTTTGGGAATTGGTCTTGCTTTGGTTGGAGAACCAGATTTATTAGTTCTTGATGAGCCAATCAATGGATTGGATCCACAGGGTATTGCAGAGATCCGGGATACGATTCAGAGACTTCAGAAAGAGAAGAATATGACAATATGCATTTCCAGTCATATTCTTGAGGAATTATCGAAGATTGCTACTGATTATGGAATTATTCATAATGGAAGTTTATTACAGGAAATTACAAGAGAAGAATTAATAAGAAGATGCAGTGAACGGATAGAGTTGACATTGGATCATCCGAAACAGGCGATTCCGGTGCTGGATTCTATGGGATTTACCAACTATCAGGTAACAGATAAAGAGCATATTCATATTTTTGAACGATTGAATGAAAGTGCAGCGTTGAATATGGAACTTGCAAAGTCAGGAATTCCGGTAAAAGGGATTTCCATAACCAGTGAAGAACTGGAAACTTATTTCCTGAATCTGACGGGAGGTGCGGATCATGCTTAATATAATAAAAATGGATTTATACCGGATGCTTAAAACCAAAAGTATGTATGTAATCTGGATCGTACTGGCAGCAATATTATTGATTACAACATCTTTATGCAAGACGGATTATGAGCTTTTGACTGAAAAGGATGCCATGAAACAGGAGCAGGTTACTGAACCTACTGTGGATAATATTAATGTGGGAATGATGGTAACGCTGCCTACGGAGCCGGGAGAAAAGGTGACGGTATATGATATCTTTTTTGCCAATTCCCAAGGAAAATTGTATGCACTGCTTTTGGTGATTTTTACTGTTCTGTTTTCAACAGCGGATATCAGTAGCGGATATATTAAGAATATAGGCGGTCAGGTTAGAAATAGAGGAACTCTGATTTTTTCCAGAGCAATTGCCTTGGCTGTCTTTACGGTACTGACAATGGCAGGTGCATTCTTATTTCAGGCAGCGGCGAATGGTATTGTTTTCAGGGAATTGGAATGGGGAAATACAAAGGCAATTTTATCTTATTTTGTGACTGAACTGGTTCTTCATTATGCACTTGTGCTGATTTGTATGGCGATTGCAATTATTTTGAAAAATAATGTAATCAGCATGGTCATTGCTGTCTGTCTTAGCATGAATGTAATGACCATTGTGTATGGGGTGATCAATAGTGCTATTCAAAAAATAGGAATTCAGAATTTCCAGATTTATAAGTATACGATAACAGGAAAATTATCACTGCTTCCTATGAATCCGAGTGGAAATGAGTGTTTGGCGGCATTTGGTGTGGCAATAGTGTTCATCGTTATGATGATATCAGTAAGTAGCGTTGTTTTTCAAAAGAGGGATATTTAACGGATGTATATCGTAATTGGGATATTAGCAGGAATTATTATCTTACAATTTATTATTATGTGGAAATACCAGCGGCAGGTGAAAGACATCTGCCGCCAATTGGCGTTTATGATGAAACATGACAGTAACATGTTGATTAACCATGAATTTGATGTGGGTGGAATAGGAAAGCTTTCTGACAAGTTGAATGAGCTTCTGGAACTGCGAAGAAAAGAGAAGCAGCATTATCAGGAGAAAGAAGCTCTGATTGCGGACACTTATACAAATCTTTCTCATGATATCCGCACACCACTGACATCTTTGGACGGATATTTCCAGTTAATGGAAGAATGTGAAAATATAGAGGATCAGAAACGTTATTTAAGCATTATCCACGAAAGAATTCATAGTCTGAATGAAATGTTGGAAGAACTTTTTATGTTTACAAAGTTAAAAAACGAATCTTACAGTTTGGAATTGACATTGTGCTGTATGAACCGGATTTTGAAGGAAACAGTTTTTTCATACTATGATGAATGGGTAAGAATGGAAATTCAGCCGGATATTCAGATTACGGAAGAACAGTTGTATATACATGGAAACAGGCAGGGACTCCGCCGTGTTATCCAGAATGTGATAAAAAATGGGCTGGATCACGGAGAAAAGAAGATTAGCATTGTGTTGGAACGTGATCAAAATCAGGCGGTGCTTAGAATCAGCAATCAGGTTACACATCCAGAACAGATTAATATAGATCAGGTATTTGAGCGATTTTATAAAGCAGATGTTGCCAGAAGTAAAACATCTACTGGATTGGGACTATCTATTGCAAAGGAGTTGGTTGGTCGGATGGATGGAGAGATTGAAGCAAAAATAGAAAAAAAAGAGTTTATTGTTGAAATGAACTTTCCGATTGTAACCGATGCTAAATAGTATTTTGCGACGTAGAGTGATAATCAATAATTTTTATTTATCCTTGCAGAAGCATTAGCTCTTATGTTAGGGTACTCTTTAAGGAAAGTACCCATGACAGGGCGTTAAGTGTCTGGGGGTGCTTGCTTAGCGCCGATGACGGCTTATGAGATCATTTCGATTTTCATTGGGATATTAGCATTGTTGATGTCCTTTGGGACGATTGTGCAGGGGTATCTGAAGAATGGGTATAACAGGGTTACAGCGGAGATGATGGCTAGGGAGTTTTTTAGGTATGAGAGTTGAAAAATCTAATATTGATAGATTCTTTCAAAATGAAGTTTGTTGTAGTATATATATTATTAAGTAAAGACACGAGTGCTCTTTGTAATTGGAGGTAGATTAGATGGAATGGAATGAATTTTGCGAAAAAGTTTCTAGGATGTTAGGAAATTGGAAAAATAGATTGCAATTTAATTATGATAATAATAAAATTTCATACATTATTGCGACACAGGAGTACATATATACAATAGACAATTATAATGATTTAAGGCAGCAAGCAGAACGATATGATTTTGAGAGATATTCAATATGTGATGGAAATAGTTATGAATCAGTTGTTGATATACCAGATATTGATTCAAGACGACGTTTTTCCATAGGGCTTGAGGATAAATTGACGGAATTAATTGTAAGTGATGAAGAGGCTGATATTACATATTCGTTTCATGAAATCTCGAGACAATTGATTTGGTATGTTATTAAAGACTTTGATGTAAGAAAAAGAGTCTTTTCTAGTGTTCCATCTCAGCTTTTTGAACGTAGGTGTGAAACTTTAGCAGAAAAAGACATATTTAGCTTGATAAAAATGATTACACGTTTACCATTGGCGGTATATATAGAAACGAATACAAAAAAGAATAGGGAGCAATTACAAAGGTATGCTAAATCGTATTTATTCAACATTGCATATAATTTTGATTTTGTATTTAAAGCGGTAACGGAAATAGATGATTTATTTCCACAAAGAAATGTTTTGCCAAGAAGAAGAATTCAGAATGTCTCAGAACTTATGGCACCTCAACTTTTGTATAAAGAGCAATTAGTTGAACAATATTATATGGCATTAACTTCTGAGGAACCTTTTGTAAAGTTTGTAGGATTTTATCATATAATGGAACATTTTTATGAAGAAGTGTATAACGAAGATATTTGTAAAAGTGTGCAACATATTATACAGCACCCCGGCTTTTCGGCAAAAAGGACGAAAGATATCGTTAAGATTGTGGATTTAATAAAAAAGAAAAATAGACAAAATAAGGAAGAGTTTCAAGGCTCAGAATTGGAAGCACTAGAATTGACCTTGAGAAAATTTGTTAATATAAGTGAGTTGATTAATGACTTGACAGAATTTAGTAATTCTATTGTGGATTATTATAAATCGTCAGAGGTTAGTTTTTCAAAAGGAGATACTGTTGATTTAAGAGATGCTTCAAATGAAAAAGTGTATAAAAAGTTAGCAGCAAGAATATATAAGACTAGAAATGCGTTAGTACATAGTAAATCGAATGAAAGTCGCTTAAGTGAAAGAGGTGTATATAATCCCTTTGCAAATAGCCAAGAATTAACAATGGAAATTCCATTAATGAGATATATTTCTGAAGCAATAATAATCAATTCGGCTTCGCCATTGTAATGGAAAGTTTTGGCTCCATATTGGCTCTAAAAATTTTAGATTAGGTACACAAAAATGCGAAATAAGATGAATATGAAGAATAAAACGCACAAATGTGTACTGAGAAGAAACCAGATAAATCTCTCCGCCCAAGAGTTTGAGTAGAAAATGATAGTTGCGTGAGTAAAAATGAAGAAAGACGTTATATCCGTATTATTTGAATAGAAGGGTATGATATCTTTTTTTCTTGTCTTGTGAAAAAATAAATATACTGTACTGGATAATGATATATAGTGGAATGAAGGTAAACGCTCCATAGCCGGTACCTACCCATCTTACCCGAATTTTTTTATAATTACCTCAACTAGTTGGAAAATAAGAGCGAAAAATCCAAATATTCGGGAGGTAGATTATGGCGACACGACTTGCTATTCTGGAAAAGCAGCTTGTGACTTGGACCGCGATTATTCAGGAATGCAGGAACAGCGGCATGAAAACAAAGGACTGGCTTGCTGAAAATAAAATATCAAAGGATCAGTATTACTACTGGTTTAAGCAGCTGAGACTGGTGGCATGCATGCAAAGTTCAGGCTCTCAGCCTGAATTGCCAGTTGAAACTGAGAAACCACAAATAGTCAAACTTGAATGCGCTGATTATCAGAATGACCTTGATTCGTGCAGCAGTTCAAAGATAAGGATAGACCGCGGCAGCATACACATAGAGATCGCTGGCGGTGCTGCTCCCGCAGTGATACGTTCCATCATGGAGGTTCTTGTAGATGCTGAATGATGCAGTTGGTTTTTCTGAAATATACATAGTATGTGGCAGAACAGATCTTAGGTATGGTATAGACAGCCTTGCCGGAGTTCTCAGATCCCTTGGCATAGAGAACCCTGCAACAGCGGGTACGCTTTATCTATTCTGCGGAAGAAGATCTGACAGGATCAAGGGCCTTGTATGGGAAGGTGATGGATTTCTCCTCCTGTACAAGAAACTTGCAAATGGTTCATTTCAGTGGCCGCGCAATGCAAGCGAAGTTAAAAGTCTCACACCAAAACAATTCAGATGGCTGATGGAGGGGCTTACTATAGAACCACGAAAGGCAGTTAAAGAGGTATCCTTCGAATATATGAGCTGATAAATATTTGTGCATAATGGAGAAAAATATATCTTGTGTTTCTAAATCCTAAAGAGCTGTCAAAGTTCATCAAAATACAAGTCATACATAGCTGTATTAATTAATTTCAGTCAGATAATGGCAAAAATCATCTTCAATCATTTCTAAGATAAAAGACAGCTTACAGGCACTATAAAAGCGTATTTATTCATAGTCATTATGACGAACAGATAAAGTCCCTGAATTAGCCAATTTTCAGCATATATAGTATAATAGACCTCAAGAAACGGAGGGCTGTTATGGCAAAGCTATATGATGAGGAACAACTGAATAAGTTTAATAAAGAGACGATTATCCAGCTGTTTCTTATGCAGCAGGATCAGCTGACAGAGATAGACAGAAAGCTACAACTGGTAATTGAACAGCTGGCAGTATCCAACCGTAACAGATATGGAAGGTCTACAGAAAAAATGGAAAGCAGTCAGCTTTCTTTTCAGGAAGTAGATGGTGAACTGGTTATCATCTTTAATGAAGCAGAAGCACTGGCGGATGAAAATGCCTATGAACTTACAGAAGAAGTGATACAGAAGAGATCAAAAAAGCAGAAAGGCAAACGTGCCGAGGATCTGTTCGGACTTCCAAAAGAGATAATCAACCACGATCTCAGCGAAGATGAACTTAGAGCATTATACCCTGACGAAGAATGGAAGAAACTGCCTGATGAAGTATACCACAGATACAGCTTCACTCCAGCGAAGATCGCACTAGAGGAACATCATGTTGCTGTATACTCGGGGGAAAAGACGGAACATATGGAAAAGGCAAAACATCCGGCTTATCTGCTAAGAGGCAGTCTGGTATCCCCGTCACTGGAAGCAGGTATAATAACAGGAAAGTATGTTAATGCTACTCCGCTTGCACGACTGGAAAAACTTTATCAACAGTATAATGTACCGATCACCAGACAGAACATGGCAAACTGGACAATATTCTGTGCAGAAAGATATCTTTCAGTACTATATGACTATCTGCACAAATATCTGTATAGATGTCATGTGATACAGGCAGATGAGACTCCTCTTCTGGTAAACAAAGATGGCAGGCCTGCAGGAAGTAAAAGCTATATGTGGGTATATAGGACAGGGAAATATCAAACGGACAGGCAGGTAATACTTTACGATTATCAAAAGACAAGGAAGGCTGATCACCCAAGGGAATTCCTTAAAGATTTCAGAGGAGTATGTGTAACAGATGAATATCAGGTATATCATACACTGGAAGGAGAACTGGAAGATCTTGAGGTATCAGGCTGCTGGGCACACAGCCGCAGGCGGTATGATGAAGCAGTTAAAGCACTTCCAAAAAGCGAACAGAAAATGAGTCTGGCCTATCTTGCCCTCTCACAGATACAGCAGATCTATCATGAAGAGGCTAAGCTTCAGGATATGTCACCGGTGGAGAGACGTAAACATAGACAGAAGTTTATCAAGCCACTTGTAGATGCGTATTTTAACTGGATCCGTATAAACATAGATAAAGTCATGCCCAAGAGTAAGACTTATAATGGGATGACTTATTCAATTAACCAGGAAAAATATCTCAGGAGATTTCTGGATGACGGAGAGATCCCGATATATAATAATGCCGCAGAACAAAGTATCAGAAGTTTCTGTATCGGTAAAAAGAACTGGGTCATGTGTGACACAATAAATGGAGCCAAGTCCAGTGCTATAATATACAGCCTGGTAGAAACAGCAAAAGCAAACAAGCTCAGACTGTATGAATACTTTAATTATCTTCTTACAGAAATCCCGGAACACATGGATGATAAGAACAATGATTTCTGCGAGAAGCTTCTGCCCTGGTCAGCTGAACTCCCTGCAGAATGCAGGAAATAATACTGAAATAAAGCCGCTCAGACGAGCGGCAAATTATAGTGGGGGTACCTACAGTGGAGCGTTTACGATGTATCAAACACAACGAGAGTTACGTGATTATGCTATTTACAATGATAATGACATTATTGGATTTATTGAGGTATGGAATAGACCTGGTGCGCAAAAGAAGAATTCTATGGGGCAGATGACCAGTGTTTAAAACCAGTAGCTGATAGATATAACCTTAAAAATCCTGAAGAACGCTATCAGTTTAGAAGACAAGCGAGAAGTCTTGTAAAATGGTACAGCTACATATCGCAGGTGGTTCGTATGTTTGACAGAGAGATGCATCACGAGTATTTATTCCTTAGATATTTGATAGATATTATTCAAGCGGAAAAAGAGGAGGATGTAGATCTTGATGGCAAATTGAAACTTGAATATTACAAGCTAAAAAAGACATTTGAAGGTGCCATACAACTTGAAAATATGGATGGTCAATACGAAACTGTTACAGATAAAGGAAAACAGGGATTAAAGAAAAAGAGCACTTTGGATGAAATTTTCGAAAAAGTGAATGAAAAATTCAAGGGCGATTTCACGGATGCGGATAGAGTTATGCTTGGAGCTCTTCATGATAAATTAGCAAAAGACGAGAAACTTGCTAATTCAGCACGCACAACAAATCCACTTATCTTCATGCAGACTATCTTCCCAAATGCTTTTGGAACTGCTGCAATGGATAGTTATATGGAGTCTCAGGAGAGCTACCAGTCTTTGTTTGAAGATAAAGCTAAATATGATGCAATTATGAATGCATTGGCTGGGGTTATATATCGAGAGATGAGAGAACCGGTGAAAAAATAGCAGAGCATACGATGCCCGGAAAGGATAAAAATGAAAGAATTGAATCTAAAAGAAAAAATACAAAATTTAATTTCTGGGCATCAGAAAAATGGCTGCCCGGAGGGGAAGTTTGGATACAGGGACTTAACACCAGAATCAGATACAAAGAATAGTGAAGAATATATACGAGCACTTCATTGGGCGATAAAGAATAAAGAGGTAAAAAATATAGCATTATCAGGTCCGTATGGGTCGGGAAAAAGTAGTGTTATAAAAACGTATCTGGAAAAATATCCTAAGACAAAATATTTGTCCATATCATTGGCAGCATTTTCAACGCCAATAAAATCAGTAAATGGAGAAGATGATAAAACATCTTCATTAGCTGATGATTGGACTTTAGATGACGTTGATGAAAATGTAATAGAGGAAGGAATTCTTAAACAACTTTTTTACAGAGTGGATGTGGGCAAAATTCCACAAAGTCGATATAGAAAGATTAAGAAATTATCCTATTGGAAAATGTTTTTCTCGCTATTGATGTTAACTGTCGTAGCATCAGTTGTTTATTTTGAAATTAATCCGAATGTTTTGGAAGACTTTAAAAATACAGTCATTAATAATGGAGCTTTTTTTCATCTTAATCAATGGTCATCGTATGCTGTATTTATAGTAACAATCTTTGTTGTATTGTTATTGATTACAACAGTTTTTAAATATGTGATGTCAAATTTCAGAATTGCTAATATTAACTTGGGTGATAAGGCAAGTATATCTAAGAAAGAAGAAAAGGAATCAATCTTTGATAAGTCGTTAGATGAAATTGTCTATTTCTTTCAAAGTACAACTTATGATACTGTTTTTATTGAGGATTTGGACAGGTTCAACCAACCTAATATTTTTATAAAACTACGTGAATTAAATACGGTCATAAATAATTATGATAATATTAAACGCAAAGTTGTATTTATATATGCGATAAAAGATGATATGTTCAAAGACGAGGAGCGAACCAAGTTTTTTGATTTCATTGTTCCAGTGATTCCTTATATCAATGCAACAAACTCTGGGGAAATATTAAGAGGATTGTTAAAATTTGAAAAAGGTGCAGATGATGTATATAAAAGCAAAAATTATGATATATCTGATCGCTATATATGGAAGATTTCGCCTTTTGTACAAGATATGAGAGTGTTGACTAATATATGCAATGAATTTCTTGTATATAAGAGAACATTAAAAACGACGAAACTTAAAGATGAAGAAATGTTTTCGATGATTACATTTAAAAATCTATATCCGAAAGAATTTGCTGAATTACAGGCTGAGAGAGGAATAGTTAAGCAGGCTTTTCAGGAGAAAGGAACTTATGCCAATGCCGAAAAGGAAAAACTTGAAGAGCTAATAGTACCTAAAAGAAAAATCCTAGAAAATGTACATAACGATGTTCTTTTCGGGTTGCGAGAAATTAAGCATGCGTTTTTGGGATTTTTATCATATGACAATGGAACATATTACCCAATAAAAAATTTGCAGATAAATAATGGAAGTAAATATTATTATGGAGAAATACTTAAAGAGGATTTTGATTTAACTAAATTTGAGAACATTAACCAGCTAATTATTGGATATGATGAATCTAATGGTTATTATGAGCAATCGCATACTGTAAGTAATATCAAACAAAAAATGGCATCAGAGGGTAGCAAATATTTAAAGCGTATGAATGATTTGCAATTCAGCGAAGGCCCTAAAAAGCAAGAATTGATTTTAGAAATACAAAATTTGGAAGTGGCGATTGCCCAAATAGATGGATACTCATTAAAAGAGTTGATTGCTGAGTTTGGAGAGGATTTTCTTCCGGAAGGAATAAGTGAATATGGATTTTTAAAGTTTTTACTTATAAATGGATATATAAACGAGAGCTATGCAGATTATATTAATTATTTCCATCCCAATAGTATTACGAAGGATGAGAATGACTATTTACGTAGCATTCGTATGCGCAATAGAGCAAAGAACTTCGCATTTGAAATAAAAAATTTGCAGCAGGTGAGTGATCGTATTTATGATGCTGAGTATAGGCAGACAGAGACATTAAATTATATACTTACGGATTTTATGCTTATCCAATGTTCAGAGAAAACTAATAAAAAGTATTATTTTGATGGTTTCGAATTGGACAAAGGGGTGGAACATTATCAATTTACAAAAGAATATATTGAGAGAGGTCAAAATGTTAATGAGTTTGTAAGTGAATTGTGTAAATACTACCGCCATATGTGGAAAAATATTGCGCAGGATGTTTCTTTGTTGGATGAGACTAAATATAAATATTTGTCGCTAATTTTAAATAATGCAACTATGGATCAAATTGTAATAATGGATGAAGTAGATCGTTCGAATTGCATAAAAAATTTTATCGTTGAAGATGAAAAATCATTAGCATGCTTAAATGGAGTATCAGCGGATGTACTAATCGAAGTAATATCAAGACAGGCGATAGTATTCAGAAAAATTAATAATGTAGGTGCAGACGCGAAAGTATTAAATTATATATACCAAAACGATATGTATGAGTTAAATAATTCTATGGTTTCATCGGTAATAAATTTTTATCATTCGGATTTAGCAGATGGGCTTAAGAACGCACATTATACAACTATTCTAAATGCTGATATTAATGTCTTAAATAAAAGGATTTGGGATGATTTTGAAGATTATATTAATCATTTTGTATTGGGAATAGATGAGAATAATTCTGAGGAAATAAGTGCGGTAGAAGATATTATAGAACGTTTGGCAAATACAAATATTGAACTTGTCATAGCTGTATTGGATAAGGAAAAAGTAAACTGGGACAATCTGGATGAATGTTGTGAGAATAATGTTGAAAAAGAAAAAAAGAAAGAAATTTGGAATTATTTACTTGAAAATAGCCGTATTTCTTCCACTTGGAAGAATTTCAAATCTTATTATAATGAATTTGGTATTACCACTGAACTGTCAGTCTGGGTTAATGAAAACTGTAGTGACATTGTAACGTCAGAGAAGACAGATAAGATAGACAATGATTGTATAAAGAATATTATCACTAATTCAGAAATTACAGTACAAACAGTGGAACAAATAGCAGATAATTATAAATGTGATGAAGAAATTGAGTTTGATGTATCAAAACTTACGGTGGACAAAATAAATTTATTAATCAGAAAGCATTATATAAGATATACCGTATCAAAGATTGAAAAGATTAGAAGTCTTGCAAAAGATAGTTTTGGGGTATATTGTAAAGAATATATTGATGACTTTGTAAATGATTTGCCATCTATTTCACTGAACGAAAGTGAAATTGTTATGTTACTGAATGATACGACTATTGATAAGAAGTACAAGCCTGGAATATTGAAAAAAATATCTGCAAGTAGTATGACTGAAAATCTGGCAAAGACTATTGCCAATAATCAATTTAATGTAGATAAGGTATATGTTGAATATGCATGGAAAGATTTGGATAACGCAGGAAGACATATGTTGCTTGTAAATCATTTACAAGTGTATAGTATTGCAGAAATTTCGAGATTATTAACGGATCTTGGGGGTGAGTGGAGTAAGCTTAGTGATAATAAATCCAGACATAAGGAAGAAATTTCGATTGATGTAAATGGTTATAATGAAAAATTATTATCACAACTACAAAGGAAAGGTTTTATTACAAGTTACCCTGAAAAGAAGGATAGAGAAAAGAGTTTCTTTGAAGTTTGGGTAAAACAACAATAGGAGGTTGGAATTGAGGATTACAGTTGAATTTGAAACAAAACCAAATGCAAATACTAATATTATGCAGCTCCAAAATATTGATTTTCAAAATGTATCCGGTAATCTGATACAAGAGACAAAGAAATTTATGATATCACTTGAAAGTAATGCAGAAGATGTTATAGAAGTGCTTCGTAGCATATGGGAGCTGTCATCTTTGTATGATGGATATTTCTATAAGCCATGCAAATATAATGTTGATGGTATTGATGTGAATGTTGAAAAGTTATATTTTCTCTCATTTTATAAGACTGGTAAAACATGGAGAAAATGTGCAAGTACTTTAGTGGGCACAGATAAAGATTTTTCAGAAAAGAGAGTATTGGATTATAATGAATTTAGAAATAAGGGCAGAACATCTGGAGAGATGTTTAAATCGTTGATTAATTCATATTTCTACATACATTCCGAGGCATATGAAACAATAAATGTTAATCATAGGTTGTCGTTGCTATTAAATATATGCGATGGCTTTGTTATAAATACATCCGGTCCCAACAATAATGTTAAAGCAAATATAGCAAAGGTTATTGGAACTGCGTTGGATTCAAAAACGGTTAAATATGGAGCGTCGTTATTGGGAATACCATCTCAAAAAATGTATGATGCACTTATGCTAGAACGTCATGAGATTGATCACTATATTATGAAAGAAGGTAGTCTAACTGATTATGAGGCAAATTCAGAATCGGTTACAAAGGACTACATTAATTGGTATTTCACCTATGTTGTAGAGTTGGCTTTGCGAATTGCGTTTTTAAAACAGATTGGTTGCGAATGCAAGGACGAACTTGTTGAGTATGCACTAAATGATATTAATGATTGGCTTATACTTGAGTGTGATTTGCCAGAAAAATGTAAAAATCCTTGCAATAAAATGAAGCAGGATTTGAAGCAAATGGGTATAAGCATGAAATAGAGAAGAAGTTTCTTTACGACACAATCTAGTAAAAAATATAAATTACTTGCAAAACAACATATTCGATTCTATAATTTGCTTAGGAGTGAGAGCAAGTCAATCGCAGATTATTCTGTAAGTAGCGATTAATAACCTGCAAGCCACTCGAACCATAATGAGTAAAGAAAATACTTGCTGGTACTGATTTGGTACTAGAAGCTCTTAAAACGAGATAGAATAGAAAAAATACAGAGATATTTGATACTAAAATGTATGGAAAAACATAAGATAACAAAGTATGTTAAAAAGAACTTTGCGAGTTTGAATAAAAAGGTAAATCCCTACAAAGCCTGTATTTATGGGCTTTGTAGGGATTTTTTAGATGGCGTTGGGTACGATTTGGGTACAAAAATATTGACTATTTGGAGGACATTGCTAAGTGGGAGTTTGTTTACCGTGTTGTGGATACAGTTAAATCTTTAAGAGATTCCCCAAAGACCTTATTAATTCTGTTTTTCACAAGAGAAAAACTATTTCCAGCTTTTCTGATCAATTGTTGTACTAAAGGCTCAGTCAGGCTCGTATTTGATAACCTTGAAAAAAAGAAACCTATGAATTTAATTTTCAAAGTTTTTCTTCAATATCTTTGATAGATGTATGGTCTTCTGTTTTCCATTCGATTCTTCCGTTTGCATTTCTTCCCATAACAATAGCAGCTGCCAATGAAGGGCTGGTAAATATATAGTCTTTTGTAAAGCAGAAGTTTGAATCAATGATTCCCTTTTCAATAAGAGAAGTACGTAATTTGATTAGAGATGCAGACATACTGGGCACGGTACTGGAAGCAATTTTGGAATCTTTAAAAACTGCAAAACCATCGGGAACAATAACACCTTTGGAGCTTGCACCTCTTGTAACCTTAATATACATTTGGATTGTTTTGCTAAATGCCATTGTATTTACCTCGATTTTTGTTTATAAGTGGTGTTTCTGCTTTCGCTGCAGAGGTTACAATGCTGGATGCTTATAACGATAAGCATTTGTTGAAAAAAGTATAGCATGTGGGAAATGTTATAACAATAAAAAGCTAAACGATGTAAGTTAATCAAAAATTCCTGTTACAATCCCACCATAATTTTTACAAATCTCCCCATTCCCCATCTTTTATGATAAAATAAATCATACTATTTGAAATGGAGGACAACTATGATTCAGGATAAAACGCAGTTAGTACGTGACGGATTGGAAACTGCATATATCGATGGCAATATTGCATCTGAGATATCATATAAGCCGGGCTTTGTTTCAAATAATCACAGGGAAGGCAAGAAAGTTATTTCAGTCATAGAGAGTGAACTCCTAAAATGTGATAAGTTTCAGATAAGTGTGGCATTTATTACTTTGGGCGGTGTAACACCGCTTCTTCAGACGTTGAAAGAGCTTGAGAGAAAAGGGGTCCCAGGAGAGATATTGACCTCAAACTATTTGGATTTTAGTGAGCCTTTGGCTTTGGAGAAATTGCATTCTCTGAAGAATATAAAGATTAGAATGTATGATACAAGATCTGCTAACAACGGCTTTCATACAAAGGGATATATATTCAGAGAGGAAGAAATATATAGGATCATAATTGGCAGCTCGAATATTACCAGTGCTGCACTCACGACCAATAGAGAATGGAATACGAAGCTTGTCTCCACGGCACAGGGAGAGATGACAGAGGATATTTTAAAAGAATTTGACGAGTTATGGAACTCAGAATATGCTCTGGATTATGATGTGTTTTATGAGGAATATAAGCAGAGATACGATATAATCAAAGCTCAAAGGAAAATCGCTTCAGAGGGAAATGTTACCTCATTGGAGAGATATAAATTAAAACCTAACAGCATGCAGGTGAGATTTATTGCTAATCTGAAAGCGATATTGGAGAATGATGAGAAGAGAGCACTTCTTATAAGTGCTACTGGTACGGGAAAGACTTATGCGTCGGCATTTGCTATGCGTGAGCTTGGATTTAAGAGAGTGCTATTTCTTGTCCATCGAGCGTCACTTGCTGTACAGGCAAAGAAATCGTATCAGAGAGTTTTCGGCAGTACGATTTCTGTAGGATTGGTAGGTGCTGGCTATCATGAATACGATAGCGATTATGTATTTGCCACTGTGGAGACGTTAAATAGGGATGAGCATTTGCAAATGTATGATCCAGCCGAGTTTGATTGTATTATTCTGGACGAGGCCCACCATAGCTCGGCAAATACATATCAGAAGGTTATGAATTACTTTACTCCACGTCTATTCCTTGGTATGACAGCTACGCCTGACAAGAGAAATGACAATGATTCTGGGGAAAATATTTATGAGATATTTAATCATCAGATAGCCTATGAGATTCGTCTGCAGCAGGCAATGGAAGAGGACTTGCTGTGTCCATTTCACTATTTTGGAATTACTGATTTATCTGTTGTACAGGATTCCAAGTCAAAGAATCTATCTGAAGAAGATTTTAATAAATTGGTTTGTGACGAGCGTGTAAAGCATGTTATAGAGCAGTCAAATTATTATGGTTACAGCGGAGATCGTGTAAAGGGCCTGATATTTTGCAGCCGTAATCGGGAGTGTAAGGAACTTTCAAAGAAGTTCAACGAATTAGGATATAGGACAGTTGCACTCAGTGGTGAGGACTCAGAGATGGTTAGGCAGGATGCGTTTGAGAGGCTTGCTATGGATGAGAGAGACGCAGCGGCAGATAAGACTCCTATAGATTATATTTTCTCTGTGGATGTCTTAAATGAAGGTGTTGATATTGTCGAGGTAAATCAGGTCATCATGTTGAGACCGACTCAGTCTCCAATTGTTTTTATACAGCAATTGGGAAGAGGCCTTCGAAAAGCAGAGGGGAAAGAATACGTTGTAATCCTTGATTTTATTGGAAACTATAACAATAATTTCATGATACCGATTGCCTTATCAGGAGATAGAACATACAACAAAGATAATATCCGTAGATATGTCATGGAAGGTGAACGGATGATTCCTGGTGCCTCCACGATTCATTTTGACGAAATAAGTAAAAAAAGAATTTTTACATCGGTTGATAACGCAAACTTTAGTGATATAAGGCTCATTAAAGAGAATTATACGAACCTCAAGAATAAACTTGGACGTATTCCCAGATTGAGGGATTTTGATGAATACGGCGAGATGGATGTTATTCGAATCTTTGATAACAACAGTCTCGGATCGTATTATAAGTTTTTAGTGAAATATGAGAAAGAATACAAGACTCGCTTGCCAGAGGATGAAGAAAAAGTAATCGAATTTGTTTCTAAGAAATTGGCAAATGGAAAAAGAATTCAGGAACTTCAGATGTTGAAGAGAATACTTACATATGCCCGGGGCCTAGCTAAATTTGGTTTGTTTGCCGGCCTTTCAGAGGACATGAGGAAGTATGGAAAAGATGTCAGTCAGGATCAGAAGGAAAACATTGTAAATGTTATGACTAATGAATTCCCGGCTGGAGCGAGCAAGAAAACTTACGCGAAGTGCGTGTTTATTGAGAAAAAAGAAAACGATTATAGACCAACAAAGTCATTTTTACAAATGCTATCAAATGGCGAATTTTATGATATCCTTCAAGAACTTGTTGAATTTGGTATTAGCAGATACGAGCGTGATTATAGTAATACATATGATCAGACGGACTTTGTTTTGTACCAGAAATACACTTATGAGGATGTGTGTCGTCTTCTCAATTGGGAGCAGAATGAAGTTCCGTTAAATATTGGTGGATATAAATATGACAGAAAGACGAAGACATTTCCTGTGTTCATCAATTATGATAAGGCAGAGGATATTAGTGACACCACGAAATATGAAGATCATTTTGTTCCGGGCTTCAGGGATCGATTGATAGCTATTTCGAAGTCTGGCAGAAGTTTACAATCAGAGGATGTACAGAATTTCCTTAAAGCGAAGGAAAGAGGGATTCATGTAGAGCTTTTTGTAAGAAAGAATAAAGATGATAAGATTTCTAAGGAGTTTTATTATCTTGGACATATGACAGCAAGTGGAAAAACTAAAGAATTCAAAATGGCGAACACAGAGAAAACAGCAGTGGAAATTGAATGGATACTTGATGTTCCAGTGCGTGAAGATATTTACGAGTACATTGTAAATTCTTAATTGGAGGATGTTATGAAGACAATAAGAGTAGTTGCTGCAGTAATTGTAAGAGAAAAAAACAACCAAAAGCAGATATTTGCAACCCAGAGAGGATACGGAGAACTTAAAGGGGGATGGGAATTCCCTGGAGGAAAAATAGAAGCTGGTGAAACTCCACAGGACGCTCTGGTCAGGGAGATAAACGAGGAACTGGATGCAAGGATAAATGTTGGAGAATTGCTTGATACTATCGAATATGATTATCCAGCTTTTCATTTGTCGATGGATTGTTTCTTGTGTGAGCTGGCAGCAGATCATTTAGAATTAAAAGAACACGAAGATGCGAAGTGGCTCACTATAGAGGAACTTGATTCGGTCGATTGGCTGCCGGCGGACGTGACACTGGTGGATAAGATAAATGGTAAGCAAATGTAAAAACAGATTCAAAAGTGAGGTTATAAGAAAGATCGGAAGATATTTCAAGAAAGAAGATTAGGGGTTACACCACAAGGAGCACACCGAATGGAAGACAAAAGAAAGAACGCAGTCCTGGAAATCTTAAACTACTGGAAAATCACAGAATTTCTAGGTCAGACCGACATTCCACAGGAAAGTTCAGAGAACAAAAAGCTAATTAAGAATATTAAGAATGGCAAAGAGGTTAAGGCAGAGAAGATCGAGGTCTTCTTTGATTTGCCAGTTTTGTCGGCTTCTGATATAGATCTGGAAATGATCCTGGAAAAAGACAGGGACGACTATGCGAAGTTTCTTTCGGTTGGTGATGAGATCCATTTTTGTCTGGGGAAGGTAGAGAGGAATACAGTAGTTGATTATCTTGAGAAGTTTATAGAGGATAAATCCGATAATCCTGAGATAGCTTATCCGAAAAAGAGTGCGATCGCATGGTGCTCATTCAAGACAGATACGAAAGGTGTGTATCTTAAGAACAGTTTCCAGCTGTCATCGATACTGTGGGCAGTTGCCAAGTGGGATGAGTCAAGAGCACATAATAGTCATGACTTTTCTCTCGATACTAGCGAGTATGAAGATCTTGTTGGAGAGATCAATGAGAAACTGCAGGACCAGAATGTCGATGAGTTCATTTCAACCATATATGAAAAGATTTTTAATGAGTATGTGAAACACAGGTTCTTAGATGATCCTCAGGAATCGATGGGAATTGCCGAATACAACAGGTATGCGAGCGAACAGGCCAGAGATGCGGACGAAGACGCATTTGACTATGCGGATCAGGGTAAAAGTTTCTTTTTGAATGACATTATTCAGTTGTCAGAGCTGGTTCAGAACGGGAACTTTGGCGATGGGAATGAATATGAGAAGAAAGTGATCGAGTACATTCTGGCAGGGTACGAAAAGTCGAAAGGCCCAGACGATTTACCGAGAACGATCATCTCGCCGGATGCGGGAAAAAGTGAGATGAAGCTGTTCTTTGACAGAATTCTTAACGTTACAAATTCGCCAAGGGGAAAATGGCCGGCCAAATATATGCCGGCGTTGATGCAGCAGGTTGCAGTCAATATTGCAATCAGACAGGACGGGGATGCTCCAGTTTTTTCTGTAAACGGACCTCCCGGAACGGGAAAGACTACATTGCTCAAGGAGATCGTGGCAAGCAATATCGTTGAGCGTGCCAAACTTCTCGCTGAGAACGCAGAAGATCCAGACTCTATATTCGAAATGCATTCATTTTCTCATGGACCGCTAGAGACAAATGCAAATGCTTATTACCAGTATGCGCCTCATTATTATTCGATAAATGTTGATGAGATCAACAACTATAGTATGCTGGTCGCGTCATGTAACAATGCGGCGGTGGAAAATATCACGATAGACCTTCCGAAGGCGAGGAATATACTTGACAGTCTGGAGTCGTCTGGGGATGACGAAGAGGAGATCCGCTGCGGTCTGGATGAGGTTCATGATTTGTTTGATATCAACAAGTCAGGTGATGTGGAGACTATAACCAGATATGGTAAGAGCCGAGAGGAGAAGGACATTTATTTTACGCGTTATGCGGATAAACTTTTAGGCGGAGCTGACTGCTGGGGATTGATATCCGCTCCGTTTGGCAGAAAGGCAAATATCCGTAAGTATTGCAATTCGGTCCTGAAGCCATTTGTGGAGGACTACAGATCAAATGATGTCAGGGAGCAGCATAAGGCAAAATATCTGGAGGTAAGAAAAAAGTTTTTATCTCAGTATAAATTGGTTGAAAACTTACGAAAAGAATTAGGACAGATCTGTGCTCTGGCAGGTTCGGTTCCTGTGGAGCTGCAGGAAGATGCACCAGAGGATTTGTCATGTGAAATAAGTGATGTGGAAAGAAAGCGGCAGATGCTTGAGCGTCAGTTATTTGCTGAACAAAAAGAGCTGATCGAGCTTGAGGAAAGCAGACCGAAGGGATTGTTCGCAAGGCGTAAGGATACATCCGCAAGAGATATATTCATTCAGGAGAAGAAAGCGACAATATCAAAACTTAATGGAGAGATAACTTCTTTGAACAACAGGATATCAGGCCTGCAGAATTTTCAGGAATACCAGCGGTGTATTTCAAAATACTCGCATGGGCAGATGAAGATGACCCCGGTGGACGCTGCATTTATGGAACGTTATGTATCCGAGGATGATCGGCTGTCAACAAAAGCACAGATAACCAATCCATGGTTTACCGCCCAGTACAATAGAGAGCGTGAAAAGTTATTCCTGTATGCATGTAAGCTGCACAAAGAATTTGTCATTTCATCAAAATGCATGCGGCATAATATCATCAACCTGATGATTGCGTGGAATGTGTTTGATGATTGTGGTGAGAGGATGAAGCTTGCTGACAGAGAAGAAGCCATGCCATATATGCTCCAAAGCATTTTCCTGCTGACCCCTGTGATATCCACTACATTTGCTTCTGCGCAGACATTTCTGGGAGACGTGAAGAAAAGCGGAGTGCTTGGAACTCTTATTGTCGATGAGGCAGGACAGGCACAGCCGCAGATGGCAGTTGGTGCGATGTTCAGATGCAGAAAGGCGATCATAGTAGGAGATCCAAAGCAGATCGAGCCTGTGGTTACCGCAGAGACTGACATGATAAAACAGCTGCTTACCGCGGAGATATTGGCAGGTTACAAGGATAAGAAAATCTCTGTGCAGGCTTTTGCTGACTATATAAATCCGTATGGAACTTATCTTGGAAAGGATGAGGAGAAAGAGTGGGTAGGCTGCCCACTGGTAGTCCATAGACGCTGCATTGACCCGATGTACACAATCTCAAATGTGCTTTCATATGATGGAACTATGAAGCAGCAGACGGCAGCTCCTAAGGAGGACAGGACAAGAACATTTATCCTGGACAAGAGCTGTTGGATAGATGTAGCCGGTGCTGAGAATTCGGGCAAGAAGGATCACTTTGTCAAGGCGCAGGGCGAGCTTGTTCTGAAACTACTGGAGAGAAAATTTGAACGGGATTCCTGTGATATCCCTAGGTTGTTTATCATCACACCATTTACATCGGTGAAAGAGGGAATGCTGGAGATGATAAAGAAATCGGAGTTATACGGAAAAGAGCCAAGAGTCAGAAAATGGCTTAATGCAAATAACATTGGAACAGTGCACACTTTCCAGGGTCAGGGAACGGATGAGGTTATATTCCTGCTCGGATGCGACAGCAAATCTATGGGAGCCGTCAACTGGGTGAACAATAATATTGTAAATGTCGCAGCGACAAGGGCAAAATTCAGATTCTACATGATAGGCGATAAGTCGGTATGGACTTGCAGGCCGGTGAGGGTTGCGAGAGAATGCACTGCCGAGATGATAACAGCTAAAGAGTTTCGAGAGCTGCTCATCGGTAAGCCCCCAGAGGTCATCGTTAAGCCCAAGGAAGCCAGCGATAAGCCCCAAGAGATCGAAGCTATATCTGACGGTACGCAAAAAAAAGGCACTAAGACCTCCGATCATTTAAAGAAGAACGGCAATAAAATGCCGCAGGACTCAAGTGGAGATATTAAGTCTGCACCTGCAAAGATGTCTATGATATGCCCGGAATGCGGGAAAAAGTTGGTTGAAAGATCGGGGCAATTTGGCAAATTCATAGGCTGCTCGGGATTTCCGAAATGCCGGTTTACGCAGTCGGTATAGGAACAGAGCAACACCCCGTTGATTTCCACCATCCCCACATCTGTTATGATATCGACATATGAGGCGGAAGGGACAAATCCGGAACTGGTTCTTTATAAAAAGAGGTAGTATAATGAGTTAGGTTATTGCATTAATAATCTTTCACAATTTATATTACAGGGGGAAATACATATGATACAATGTGCCGGATGTGGCAGCAATCTGGTATATGATATAGCAAGAAAGAAAATGTACTGCAAAGCATGTGGAAATGAATACGAGCCAGAGAGTGTCGACAAGGATGAGGACAGCGAGGAACGCAAGCTTATGGAGATTACCGTATTCATTTGTCCGCAGTGCGGTGGCGAGATATACAGTACGGATGAATCAGCGACGGGATTCTGCAGTTACTGCGGGGCAGCAACTATGCTTTCCAGCCGGCTGAAAAGCGAGAGAAGACCAGATTATGTGATACCGTTTGCGGTGACGAAGGACATGTGCAAGGCATCATATGCCACAGTCATGAAGAGGGCGATATACGCGCCGAACAGACTGAAACACAGACGAAATGTGCAGGAGTTCCGTGGAATCTACATGCCTTATTGGCTGTGTGATGTTGACCAGAAAGGTAAAACCACTGTAAGGGCGACGGACAGCTATACTTCAGGGGTTGATACAGTCAGTCATACGTATAATGTAAGATGCTTTGCGGATAATCATTACGAGAATATAACAATGGACGCATCATCGCTGTTTCCAGATGATCTCAGCAGCAAGGTGGCACCATTTGACTCGGCGGATATGAAGCCATTTTCCATGGGATATCTGAGCGGATTCTATGCGGATCTGCCGGATGTGGATTATAAGGTTTACAGGGATAAGATAGCTCAGGTGACAGGAGATATGGCGCATGATGTGATGATGAGGAAGATAAAGCATCATCTATGCACATATGATGCTATCGGTGAACCGGAGGAGCCGTTGTCAGAAACGATGGATATAAAGATCACTGGAGCAAAAACCGGGTTGTTTCCTGTGTGGCTTTTGTCGTACAAGAACGGTAAGCGTATTGCATATGCAGCGGTAAATGGTAGCACGGGAAAAGTGGCTGCGGACATACCGCTTGACATCGGAAAGTTCCTGCTTGGATGCCTGATAGGAGTGATCCCGCTATACTTTTTGCTGAACTTATTTCTTACGGTGAGGCCTGGCGTGCTACTGGCATTTGTATCTGCGATAGGTGCGCTTGTGACCATGATATATTGCGATGAGATGGAGAAGATAGCAGATGTAGAGACACATGAAAATGATGTGGGATTCTTCGCAAGGCACACACTCAATGCAAAGAAAAGTGGAGGCAAGAAGAAAAAGCTACAAACAAAAAAGCTGCAAACAAAAAAGCCACAAAAAGACACAAAAAGAAAAATAAAAAATAAGATAACTTCATTTGTGAAGTTTTCCTGTTTTCTGGAAGTTATACAGCTGATAGTGTGCATAATAGTATTATTCTGCCTGAAGTTTGATATAAATCCATTTCTTTTTAACTGGGATATTATGGGAAAGGCCAGCTATGTTGTGGCGTGCATCTCGTGTCTGGTAGCCATTTATGGGGCAGTAAAAGGCATAGTAAACGTGAGAAGAGTAAAAAGAAAAAGTGGCGTCATGGGATTATTTGTTGCATTTGCCACCATTCTGTCTGTAGCGGTCGTGTTGATAAAACCTGTTATGGACAAGTATTATTATGGATGCGTGCTTCTGGTGTGTGCTGCAACCATTCTGACACTCATAGATCTGGTTATCAGCCACAACCGGATGTCCACAAGACCACTTCCACAGTTTGAGTATAAGGGAGGTGATCATCGTGCGTAGAGCGGTAATTACCAGAATGGTGATCACTGTAATGATCATACTGCTGTTTTGGGTTATGGGATGTAATGGTGTAGTGACTGCTCAGGCATCTGAGAAGGATCAGGATGATTCGTATAGTCACCAGCATGAAGTGGTAATCAAAGATGATGCAGATGTGCTGACTGAAAGTCAGGAGGCACAATTGTCGGAGACTATGAAGGAGACTGCCCGTTATTGCAATGTATTGTGTGTTACATCGAACCTTATGTACAAATCTACAGCATACCATGCGGAATCTGCCTATAAAAGAGAATTTGGCACCCGCGATGGCGTTATGTTCTTCATTGATATGCGTAACAGACAGATATACATCTATTCGTATGGCGGACCATACAAGATCATCACCAAGACAAATGCGTATACGATAACAGACAATGTCTATGAATATGCAAGCGAAGAGAAATATTTTGAGTGCGCAAATGAGGCGTTCAAGCAGATAAATACGCTGCTGGCAGGAGAGCAGATAAGCCGTCCCATGAAGCATATCAGCAACATACTCCTTGCAATAATATTTTCTATATTGCTTAATTATCTTCTGATGAAAAAGACCTCGAAGGTTTATGACATGGGTTCAAAAAATTTACTTACCGGTACAAAGGTTTCATATAATATGAATCATAAATATGATATGATCAGTGAAACGAGAAGTACAAGATCTGGATCCGGCGGTCATGGCGGAATCGGCGGCGGTGGATTCGGAGGCGGAGGCGGAGGCATCGGCGGTGGCGGTGGAGGCCACAGCTTCTAGTCAAAGAGAAGAAAATCTGACAAAATATAAATGATGAAAAATGCTGTGAAGAATTTTCGAAATTCACAGCATTTTATTTTCATAAGGAGGGACCCACGTAAGTGGGAGGATTCCTTGTGAAGTACGCAGACGCCGCGCGAAGCGCCTTACATTTACATGCGTCTGCTCCTTTTGTAACGTTTTTTTAGTTTACTGGTCTTATATGTGAAGGGAGGTAAAAAACTTGGCGTCAGGAAAAGAAAAAAATGAAATAGAAGAAATATACGAAAAGTACTACAAAGACGTATATCGTTTTGTGCTGGCACTGTCTAAGAATCCCCACATAGCCGAAGACATAACACAGGAGACATTTGTTAAAGCGATAAAAGCTGTGGATCGGTTCAAAGGAGACTGTGATATAAAGGTCTGGCTCTGTCAGATAGCCAAGAATACATACTTTACATATGCGGGAAAACAGAACAGGGAGCAGGTGGATGGTGACGCGGTAAATAACCGGTCAGAGTCACAGGCTGCACTTATGGGGGATGCGGAGTATGATCTCATATCAGAGACGGTTGATAAGGAGCAGGCTATAAAGATTCACAGAATATTGCATGAACTACCGGAACCGTATAAAGAAGTGTTCACGCTCAGGGTATTCGGTGAACTGAGATTCGGACAGATCGCTGATATATTTGGCAAGACGGAGAGCTGGGCGAGAGTGACATATCACCGTGCCAGAATGATGATAATGGATAAAATGTAACAGAAACAGGAGGTATAATAGTGAATAAAGATTGTGAAATTATAAAAGATCTCATACCACTTTACGTGGATGGCGTGTGCAGCGAGGAGAGCAAGGCAAAGGTTGAGGAGCATATAGAGCATTGTCCTGATTGCCTGATGACGGTTGAGCGCATGAAGTCGCATCTTGTGCTTCCGATGGAGGATAGTTCAGGTGTAAAGGGATTTAAGAAATTTGTAAATAAAAAGATAAGAGGAAGAGCGCTGGCGGTTATATTGATATTTGTGCTGCTCTGGATAGTGCTCAACTGGGCGATAACCTGCAGGTGGACTGAGGTTTGGCCAAAGATGACATCGGAGGGGATACAACAGGCTGCCCAGGTTGTCGAGATAGACGGAATGTTGTACCTTCACCAGAATGGCCTTGAGGGAATGGGACAGATAGTAGATATAAGTACTTCAGATGAAATGGATAGCGGCGTATTCAAATTCTATCTCGGGGAGCAGGGGCTGACATCACTTGATATATTTGGAAATGCAAGGTCGTGGATGTCAAGTGAGGCGTATCAGAGCATTGGAGGATATAGAGAGGGCGTGGCTGTCCCTCAGACAGAACATGAGGATACAGGCAGTTCAGATATATACTATGGCGATGAGGAGCCAAGAGTTATAAATAAGATTGTGTATTGTCACAAGGATGGAACCGAGGTTGCGACTCTCTGGGAGGAGAGCCAGAATCTGCCGATCCTGAACAGTGAAAAATAGAATGTGTATGCCACATAAAACTCACATTACAAATAATTAAAGTAAAAACCACCCTTTTTTGCCATTTAATTGAATGATCCATGATATACTAGCATTGTGCATGACGTTCACGCTGTATTTAAAGGGGTATTGCCCCACTTATGAAAAGGGCAGAGATATGGAAAACAAGAAAAAGATGATATTCAACGTATTGTTCCTTGTCCTGATATTTGCCGGCACCATATACGGAGTGTTCCACGGCAAGGATTTAGGGCAGATTGCGGATATAATGAAGACGGTGAATCCGTGGTGGCTTATACCGGGAGTGGTATGTGTTGTTGTATTTATATGGGGAGAATCTGTGATCATCCATTATATGATGAGCAAGCTCGGTGTCAGGATACGCAGGGGCACATGCTTTCTTTTCTCATCAGTTGGATTCTTCTTTAGCTGTATTACACCATCTGCATCAGGCGGACAGCCGGCGCAGATATATTATATGAAGAAAAAGAAGATACCGATCCCAGTGTCCACACAGGTACTGCTCATAGTGACGATCACGTACAAGCTGGTACTGGTGCTACTTGGACTTGGAATCGCTATATTTGGACAGAAGTTTATACATACTTATATAGATGATGTGCAGTGGGTGTTCTATCTGGGACTTATGCTGAACGTGGTGTGTGTGGCAGGTATGGTGCTGTTCGCATTCCATCCGTCACTTGCCAAGGCATTTGTTGTGAAGGGCAGCAGACTTCTTGAGAAGATGAGATTCCTGAGACACAAGAAGTCCCGTGAGGAAAAGCTTGCAGCATCGATGGAGAAATACAACCAGACTGCGGATTATATGATGGGACATTTCGGGATGCTGGTAATAGTATTTCTCATAACACTTGTCCAGAGATTTTCACTGTTTGCAGCGACATGGTTTGTGTACAAGGCATTCGGACTTGCGGGGGCATCTGCAGGACTTATCATACTGATGCAGGGAGCTATAGCTGTTGCGGTCGATATGCTTCCACTTCCAGGTGGTATGGGAATCAGTGAGAAGCTGTTCATGGAGATGTTTTTGCCGATATTTGGAAGCAAATTGTTGCTGCCGGGCATGATACTCAGCAGAGGGCTGGGATACTATACTGAGCTGATAATCAGTGCAATATTTACAGTGGTGGCAAGCTTTGTGATAGGAAGGAGATCCGAATGAAACCAAGATCAGAGATGAGCATGGAGCTCTATGAGATGATGCTTGACCAGGGATATCCCGAGGAGTTCTGTGATCTCATAACAAAGAATCTGAATACGGATTTTACGGCGGGCAGGATGATGGGCTATCTGTCGCATTACCAGGAACTGCCGCTTGAGGAGATCGTGGATGAGATGTTGTCCATCCTCACAGATAGGAACAGGATTATGCAGAAGAAAAAACTTGAGAGCAATAATGCTGAGTGGAACAGGTTCCTGGAAGAGGGATTTGGACTTTCAGATGATGAATAAACGAACATATCTGGGTGCTGAAGAACAAAAAGTAAGAAAAAGCAGTCTGCGGACATCGCCAGTGTTATACATGGTGATGATCCGTCAGACTGCTTTTTATTAATTATATTGAAATGTCTGTCTAGCCGATGCCTCCGAGAAGGATACCAAGTATCAATACAAGGAGACATACAGGACAGTAGATGTATTTGCATATAGGCACGAACTTCTCTGTGAACTTCTTTTCCCTTCCGGTGTTGACCTGTGTCTCAACATATTTCTTGCCACATACCCAGAAGAACATGATTCCGGCAAGTCCTGCGCCAAGTGGGCAGATGTAGATGGACAGTACATCCATCCAGTCAGATACGATACCCTGTATACAGATGGATACCACAACTGCTATGACACCGATGATGGCACATGCAGGTTTTCTGCCAACTCCAAGCTTCTCCTGCACCGTTGCGATTGGTGCTTCGTACAGGTTGATTAGTGATGACAGTCCCGCCATGAACACAGCCACAAAGAAGAGTATGGCAACAATATAACCGCCAGGCATGGACTTGAACAGGCATGGCAGATAGATGAACAGCAATCCCGGGCCGCCCTGGTTGAGCTGTGCTCCGGCAGTTGCCATGGCAGGTATGATTACCAGTGCGGCAAGCATGGCAGCAATCGTATCGAAAAGTGCAACACGTCCGGCAGCCTCCGGTATATCCTCATCGTCTGGCAGATATGAGCCGTATATCAGAGTTCCGTTTCCCGCAACTGAGAGTGAGAAGAATGCCTGTCCCAGCGCAAATATCCATGTCTTTGGATCTGCAAGTACCTTTGGCTCTATTCGGAAGATGTATTTGTATCCCTCTATGGCTCCCGGCTGGCATGCCGCATATATGGCCAGGATGATGAACAATACGAAGAACGCCGGCATCAGGACCTTGTTGGCCTTCTCAATACCGTTGCCCACGCCGAACATAAGGATGGTGATTCCGATGGCAAGTGCAATGATCTGCCATGCATTGTTGCCAAATGAAGATGCCATTCCGCCGAAGCTTGAAGCAAAGCCGTCTATATCCTCCGGTGACAGTGTGCTTCCGGTGAAAGCTCCGATCATGTATTTCAGTATCCAGCCCATGACGACCGTGTATCCGATGGCCATTGCCAGTGCGCCGAGCACAGGTATGCCGCCCAGCAGTTCACCGAGCTTTCGCTTGCCCTTTTTCTCCATGGCGATTCCAAATGCATCGATTGGACCGGATCTTGTAGCTCGTCCGAAGCTCATCTCTCCGATAACTCCGGTGAATCCGATGAGTACCACAAATATAAAATATGGTATGAGATAGGATCCGCCGCCGTATATGGAGACTCTTGTAGGGAACATCCAGATGTTGCCCATGCCCACGGCAGAGCCGATGCAGGCCAGGATGAAGCCCCATTTGTTGTTAAAAGATTCTCTCTTTTTCATGTATAATTCCTCCCAAATGTGTTCGTTACCGCATTGGCGGATCTCGCTCATAGTCCGTAAATTACGTTAACTTAATTAATATACATGAATATCATTTGGAAGTAAATTAAATAATGTGGACATGACTTAAAACATAGCTGCAAAAGCAAGAATTTAATTGAAAAATAACCGGCAGGTGGCGTACAATGTACCAGAAAAATGGAAAAAGTTATTTGAATATTATCTGAGAGGTGAGAAGATTGACAGAGGACAGATATGAACATATAGTACATCCATTTCCCCCACTATACGACGAGAAATCAAGGATACTCATACTGGGAAGCCTGCCATCGGTGAAGTCCAGGGAGCAGATGTTCTTCTACGGACATCCGCAGAACAGATTCTGGAAGGTCATCAGCAGAGTGCTTGGCGAGAAACTTCCGGTGACCATAGATGAGAAGAAAGCCATGCTGCATGCACACCACATAGCCCTGTGGGATGCGATCTACAGTTGTGACATCATAGGTTCAAGCGACAGCAGTATAAAGAATGTTACGCCCACGGATCTGTCGAAGATAGTGGAAGCTTCCAAGGTCACAAAAGTGATATGCAACGGCAAGACCTCAGGAAAGTATTATGCAAAATATCAGCAGAAGATACTTGGCATAGAACCTGTTGTACTTCCGTCCACAAGCCCGGCAAATGCTGCGTTTTCGGTGGATAAGCTGGTTGACATCTGGGGTGCTGAGATACCGGATATATGCAAATTATAGACAGAAGATAAACTCATACATAACATTTTCAAAAGCTTTCTGTAGAATGATGTACAACGAGTGAGAATATGTTATCATAGAGACCGCAGCCGGATGGAGTCAGATATCCGCTGTGAATATAGAATACTCATAATGAAGTTAAAAGGAGAGAGAAGAGATGGCATTAAGTTTTATCGAGATACTTAAGGTAGTATTCCTTGGTATCGTGGAAGGAGTCACAGAGTGGCTCCCGATCAGTAGCACAGGACATATGCTTCTTGTGGATGAATTTATCTCACTGAATGCGAGCACTGATTTCAAGGAAATGTTTTTCGTGGTGATACAGCTTGGAGCGATACTTGCTGTCGTGACCATATTCTGGAATAAGATGTGGCCTTTCCAGCTCAAAGACAAGACACAGCCTGTCATGAAGAAAGATACCTGGAGTATGTGGTTCAAGACAGTTGTTGCATGTATACCTGGAGCGATAGTTACGATACTGTTTGATAATTACATAGAGGCGCATTTGCACACAGCGGTTGTCATAGCGATTGCCCTTATTTTCTATGGAATAGCATTTATTGTGATTGAGAACTGGAACAAGACCAGAACACCGAAGGTTGAGACGCTGAACGACATAACATACAAGACAGCATTTCTTATAGGTATGTTTCAGGTGCTCTCCATCATACCGGGTACATCCCGTTCAGGTGCCACCATCATAGGCGCCCTGCTCATCGGTGTATCAAGAGTGGCAGCAGCGGAGTTCACATTCTTCCTTGCGGTTCCGGTTATGTTCGGACTCAGTGCTCTGAAGATGATCAAATTTGGACTGTCATTTACAAGTGCTGAGTTCGCTATACTTATTATAGGTTGTGTCGTTGCATACCTTGTATCCATTGTTGTCATCAAGTTCCTGATGAGCTACATCAAGAAGCATGACTTCAAGATATTTGGCTGGTACAGGATCGTGCTCGGAGTTATAGTTCTTGCATATTTTGCCTTATTTGCATAGCTTATAAATAAATAAAATCAAAAATTGCATAATATATATAGTATGTGCTATAATGCCCATGAATTGTGCATTATAGCACATACTAACATTGTGATAAAATTTTATGGGAGAAGAAAGATGGCAAAGGTTTCAATCATCATTCCAACATATAACGTAGAGATGTATCTGGTGGAGTGTATGGATAGTGTTGTAAATCAGACATTGAAGGATATCGAGATCATATGTATCAATGACGGATCTACAGATAGTTCACTTGAAATATTAAAGGGATATGCGGAGAAAGACGACCGTATCATTATTGTTGACAAGGAAAATGGCGGTTATGGAATAGGCATGAATATCGGTCTTGATAAGGCTACAGGTGAGTATATTGGTATAGTTGAGCCTGATGATTTTGTGCCACTTAATATGTATGAGGAACTGTACAACAAGGCGGTTGAGAACGACCTTGACCTTGTAAAGGCAGATTTCTATAGATTTAAGCGCAACGATGACAATGGCAACATGACTTTGGTGTACAACCACTTGTCACCGAATGCAGAGGATTATAATGTTGTGTTCAATCCAAGCGAGACACCAAGTGCGATCCGTTTCATTATGAACACATGGAGTGGAATTTACAAGAGAAGCTTCATAGAGGAGTATCATATCAGACACAACGAGACTCCGGGAGCATCATTCCAGGACAATGGTTTCTGGTTCCAGACATTTATATATGCCAAGAGAGCTATGATAGTGAACAAGCCATATTATATGAACCGCAGAGATAACCCGAATTCATCTGTTCACAGCAGAGAGAAGGTATACTGTGTCAATGTTGAGTATGATCACATCAGAGATATACTTGTAAAGGATCCTGAGATCTGGGAGCGTTTCAGAGGCGTATACTGGCTCAAGAAATACCACAATTACAACGAGACGATCAGGAGAATCGGACCTGAATTCAAGAAGGATTATATAAGAAGATACAGCTCCGAGTTCAAGAGAGCAATGGAGATGCAGGAGATTGATCAGACTATATTTACAAAGCTTGAGTGGGCGAACATCCAGTTTATCATCAAGTCCCCTGACGATTACTATTATACAAGAATCGGATGTACAGATCGTGAGCGCAAGCTTGAGAGAGAAGTCAAGAGACTCCGTGGTCTGGTTCATCAGACCCGTGCAGATCTGGACAGAGTGAAGAAGACACCTACATTCAGGATCGGTGCGGTCATTATGTTCATACCTAGAAAGATCAAGAGTTTATTTAGTCGAAACAAATAGAGGTAAAGCTATGGGTACAAAGGTATCAGTTATTCTTCCTGTTTACAATGTGTCTGATTATCTGCGCCAGTGCATGGACAGCATAGTGGGTCAGACACTTAAGGATATAGAGATCATTTGCGTGGATGATGGCTCCACAGATGATTCTCTGGCGATATTGAAGGAATATGAGGCGAAGGATCAGCGTGTAAAGGTTATACAGCAGGCAAATGCCGGAGCCGGGGCAGCGAGAAACAAAGGTCTTGAGATCGCGACCGGAGAGTATCTTTCATTTCTGGATTCCGATGATTTCTTTGAGCCGGACATGCTGGAAAAGGCATGGAGCAAGGCTCACGAGACCAGAGCTCAGGTAGTTGTGTTCAGATCAGATCAGTATAGAGAGGATCTTCAGGAATTTGTTCAGGTCAGATGGACACTTCACGAGAAGGAGCTTCCACCGTACAGACCAATGTATTTTCGTAATTTCACGGGAAATATATTCAAGGTATTTGTGGGATGGGCTTGGGATAAGCTCTTCAGCAGGGAATATGTTGAGGAGAACCATTTCCGATTCCAGCAGCTCAGAACTTCGAATGATATGCTGTTCGTATTTTCAGCGATAGCATTTGCAACAAATATAGAGATAGTGGACGAGGTGCTTGCACACCAGAGAAGAAACAATCCAAAGTCATTGTCCAACACCAGAGAGAAGTCATGGCAGTGCTTCCACGAGGCTCTTGTGGCACTCAAGGCGGCGCTTGAAGCACACGGCAATTTCTGGGAGTATGAGCAGGATTACATCAACTATGCACTGCATTTCAGTCTGTGGCATCTGGAGACCATCACAGGACCAAAGAAGGAGGTTCTGTTCAACAAGCTTAAGGAAGAGTGGTTCGAGGAGTTTGGTATCAAGAGTCTTTCAGAGGAGTGCTTCTACAACAAGACCGAGTATGGCAAGTACAAGGTTATAATGGATAAGACCTTTGAGGAGTACGAGAAGGCAACAGCATAGAAAAGAAAAAACAGTTTCACCAGTCGATCGGTGAAACTGTTTTTTTGTGGACAAATGTGTGTATCAGAACAGGTTCATAGCACCTATGATGCCCTGATTTCCCTCGAGCCCTGCGGGAACAATGTATGTGTCGGTGTCCTTGACCTGTGGCATGTCAATGTAACCCGACAGCAGTTCAGTGTAGTAATTGCGGATCATAGGGAACAGGAATTTGTTGTCCATGACTCCGCCGCCAAGGACGATCCTCTCAACTGAGTAGCACATGGTGTAGTTGACCAGTGCCTCAGCTATATAAAATGCTTCAAGATCCCATACCGGTGAGTCGGCTGGGATGTCTTTGCCTTTCATTCCGGTTCTGCGCTCAAGCATAGGGCCGGATGCAAGACCCTCTACACAGCTCTGGTGGAATCGGCAGGTACATGGTATATCATCTCCGGTTCGTCTAGGGATGAGGATGTGGCCTGTCTCCGGGTGTTCCATGCCGTGAATGAGTCTGCCATCGGATATTATACCGCCGCCGATGCCGGTTCCAACAGTGAGGTACATTCCCGAGTTGAGTCCTTTCAGTGCTCCATACAGGTATTCACCCCAGGCTGCTGCGTTTACGTCTGTGTCCACCACAACCAGGCAGCCAAGCGCATCCGTAAATGCTTTGTAAAGGCTGAATCCCTCCCAATCTTTCTTGGGACTCCTCATGATGGAGCCGTAGGTAGGGGAATTAGGATTGATGTCGGCCGGGCCAAATGTACCGATTCCGAGAGCGGATATGTCATATTTCTTAAAGTAATCTATCATGGCAGGCACGGACTGGTCAGGTGTGCCCGTCGGTATGGATATTCTGTCTATTATATTCTTGTCTGCATCGCCTATGGCACAAACCATCTTGGTGCCACCGGCTTCAAGTGCGCCGTAGTACATATTTCCTCCTTGGTGCCATGTTTATATGGCAGAAATTTTTCAAAATTATATACATTATATATGCCGTGTCACTTATCTTCAAGCCCGGATTTGCGTCGGTACTTGTGGAATATAAAAGAGAATTGGTGTACGCTTTTTTGGACACTTGACAAGATAAGATAGAGCCATATTAAGGAGCTTGATAGAGGCTTGAAGCTTGGAAGATAAAGTGTACAGGAGGCGTGATCATGATAAAAGGATATTTTGTTTCGGAAGGGTATATGGGATATGTGGACGGAGAGTACCAGCTTTTCGCTGATGAAAGAGATTATGTTGAGTATATAGAAGATTAGCCATTTAGCTTCTTGACCTTAGCATAACTTATGTTATGATGAGGCATATGGGTTAATACACAGGGATTACAATACGGATGGTGCTGCTATGAAAATCTGCAAGGTGATTCATGAGTTTGTATATCATGGATAATCTAAATATATACAAGGAGCAAACATAGTGGAAAAGGTATTGAACAAAAAAGAATATGTTATGGATATGACAGAGGGAAGCAGTATGAAACTGATCATGAAGTTCTCAGTTCCGCTACTTATAGGCAATCTATTTCAGCAGGTATACAGCCTGGTTGATTCGATAGTGGTTGGTCGTCATCTAGGGGCAAATGCGCTTGGCGGTGTGGGATCAGTTGGAATGATCAGTTTCCTGTTTTTTTCTTTGTGCAATGGAATGGCATCTGGAATAGGTGTTGTCATATCAAGATATTTTGGAGCGAAGAAAGAAGAGCAGGTAAAAAAAGCCATAGCAAATGCATTGTTTGTCATATTGGCGGTTGGTGCACTCATGAGTATACTGGGATATTGTTTTGCGGGGCCTATTATAAGGCTCATGAAGACCCCTGCAGAGACATTTGACTACGCATATACATACATGAGGATCACCTGTGGATTTACGATAGCGGTGGCTATTTATAACGGAATTTCTGCTGTGCTAAGGGCACTTGGGGATTCAAAGACCCCTCTTATATTTCTCATGATTGCTTCTGCCATAAATGTTGTGCTTGATATAGTGTTTGTCATATACATGGATATGGGCGTTGCCGGTGCCGCATATGCAACGGTTCTCAGTCAGATCCTGTCTAGCGTTGGCTCTATATGTTATGCGGTGAAAACCAATCCCTATTTCAGACTGAAGAGAGGCCATTTCAAGTTTGACAGAGATATAATGAAGGAAGATTTCAGTATCGGTATACCAATGGCGGTTCAGACTTCCATGATATCAATATCCTGCTCAATACTGCAGACCCTTATAAATGGATATGGTCCGGAGGTCATGGCTGCATATACTGCAACAGGAAAGGTTGAGGGAATCATATTCCAGCCGTTTAGTTCTCTGGGACTTGCATTGTCTACATTTGCAGGACAGAACTGTGGTGCACGCAAGTACGAAAGGGTGCGCAGAGCGGTATGGCAGACAGAGCTCATCACGCTGGCTCTTGGTGCAGCATTGTTCTGTCTGGTAGCAGTTTTCAGGGAAAATGTTGTGGGATTTTTCGTGACGGAGGAGAATGTCATAAGGCTTGGCGCAAAGGGACTTGTGATATCCGGAAGTATGTATATTGCACTTGGAACGATATATACCATGAGAGGCGCATTAAATGGAATGGGGGATGTGGTGTTCTCCATGCTGAATGGTGCTCTTGAGGTGGGAGGAAGGATAGTATTTGCACTGATACTGATGTATGTGTTAAAGATGGGATTCTGGGGAGTGTGGTATACGAATATATTTACATGGATTGTGATAGCACTCACCGCATCTGTGAGATTTTCTGTGTATATAAGAAAGTGTCAGAGAGAAGATGACGGTACGGAAAATGCATAGATAATAATTAATATAGCAAGGACGCCTTTTGGGGGGCGTCCTTCTTCGATTCAATCACATTGATACTCCAAGGGGCATAGGTGTTATGAATTAGCATACTTTATATTTTGACAAAAATTCAGCGCTATATTATCTTTAATACAGAATAAACAGGAGATGTCCATATATGTCAGGGGAAAGATCAGTGGATGTTGAAAAAATAAATAATAATGAAAAAGGCTTTGAACCGGCGCATATCAGAAGTGTGATCTCGCTGGCTCTGTTCAGCTTTGTATTTCTGGGTATGGAATTCTTCTTCGACAGCAGAGCTGCGGAGTTTGTGGATGCCAGAAGTGTTCTGTTGTATCAGAGTGTGATACTGCTGGCCAGTGCGGTGGGACTATTCATATATGCACTGATTGAGAGATATGTCGGCAGCAAAATCAAACAGATAATAATTATTACTTTGAATATAGTGGAGGTTGCCGCGCTCGCAGCGATAATACTGTGTTCCGGCAAATTGATACTGTTATATGGAATTATATTCTTTATTGTGTGTGGTGTTATGGGAGGACGCGTGTATCACGATGTGAGCCGCGATTATACGGATAGAAAGCATCTTACGGTAATTGTGGGAATTTCATATGCACTTGGACTGCTTCTGCAGTATATCAATTATAATCTTATAGACAATGTGATCCTGCGTATGGTTATGTTCTCGCTGGCCATAGTGGCACTTGCAGTGATACTTTTTCTGGCCAGAGATGAATACGCAGAAGCGGAAGTGGACACATACATGGTAGATGAGCGGAACAAAACGGATTGCAAAGAAAAATGTGACGAAACAACTCCTGATAGCGGATCGGTGGCTGTGGCGCTTGTGATGGTTGTTCTTCTTATGACGTTTATATTTTCCGCACTGGATAATGTTGTGACCGTTGTCCACGCTGAGGGCGGGGCAGATGTGGGGCAATGGCCAAGGTTGTTTCTCGCATTAAGCGGAGTTGCAGCAGGCTTCTTGTTTGATATAAAAGATCAGCGCTTTATGAATCAGATGATGTACTGCGTTACAGTGTTGTCCGTTATAGCCATGCTTATCATAGAGTTTGGAGGGGCATTTATCATAGGTCTGATTGTATTCTATCTTGCAGCCGGATTCTTCGTAGTGTATTTCACGACAGGATTCATAAATGTATCCTATGGAATGCGTTGGTCAGCGCTTTGGTCTGGTGCCGGAAGGGCAGTCAACAACATTGGTGCGGGTATTGTGGGAATAATATCATATATGCTGATAGATTTCCCCGGAATCATGGTTATGAGTGTAGTGGTCATATTGTTGCTCGTACTTATAAGCATTGCGGTATTTGTGCTTGAAAATCTACAGAAGGAACAATATAGACGATATGATGAAGAAAAAGTGACGAAATCGGCGGAGAATTCTAACGCAAGAGTTGAGGTTGATTTTGAATGCTTTGCAGATGCTCATCACCTCACTGGACGTGAGCGGGAGGTGTTGCAGAAGCTGCTTGTATCTGATGGCAGTGTACAGGATATAGCGGATGAGCTGTACATATCAAGGGCATCCCTATATAGGCATATATCTTCCATGAATGAGAAGACTGGAACGAAGACCAGAGTAGGCCTTATTCAGTATTATTATGGATGGCATGAGGAATGATGATTGCGTGAGAGTTGATTGCTATGGAAGTATAAGTGTGCCAGATTGAAAATACACATATGGATTAGATAAAAGTGATGAATGAATGTAAAATTGAATATATAGCACATATTGAGACATATGTAACGTTATGAAAACGACAGCAGATGACTATAATCTATGACATAAAACAACAGGTGAGTTACTTACCTGTAGACGAAGAATATCATAGAAGGGGGAATGACTATGAAGCATTTCAGGAGATTGACATTTCTGCTGTCGTTTATTTTTATTCTGACGGTAGGCGGTGTCGCGGCGATGGCCGCAAACAATGGCCCGTGTGAGGATGAGGAGTGGAGCTTTGCATATGTTGAGTTCTACAATCCGGATAATAACGAAGCGATATATGTGTACAGCTTCAGGACTCCGCAGGCAGGAACAACTACCAGTGCCAAAGGTGCGGTGTATGACAAGAGTACGAACACTTTGACACTCACCAATTGTAATTTGCCGGATTACAGGGTCGTTACCAATATGATGGGCGATGATTTTAAGATCAAGCTCGTGGGAACGAGTCATGTAAGTGCATTGTATGCATGGGGAGATGGATATGGCGGTTCTGTGGAAATCGTTGGTGACGGTAAATTGTATGTCAACGAGAAGCAGAAGTCAACTGACGCAATAGTTTTACAGCCGGAGGGAACAAGATCATACTTCAAGATAAGCGGAAATGCTGAGGTACACGCATTTGCGGGAAAGACGGATGGCAACCTTGTTCTGGCCATGAACACAACGGTTGCAGATTGTTTTGCTGTAAATGGTTTGACAGGTCTTCAGAAGACACAGGCAACCAGAATGAACTATGAGCAGATACAGAGCATAGAGATTGATCTGAGCGGTGAAGGTGACATTTGTCAGGTGTACAAAAAAGCTGATGATAAGAAATTGTATACTGTGACGGAGGGGGTGCGTACCGAGTATAATCCAGATGGAACGATAAAGGCAGAGAATGTGCGTATATATACAGAGTATGAGCTCATGCCTATACCAGGAAACGATGGAAAGTATTATATGCATGAGCTGAAGACTACAGAGGGTACATTCAACGCTGAGGAGTGTGGATACACCGATACACAAGAATCTGTTGCCGGATATTCTTTAAGATCCTCTTCACCTGCATATGTGTACATTGAGGAGAAGACGGGCGATAAGTGTGTATTTTTATATAATTCAATAGATAATAACTACAAAGATTATGCATATTTCAAATATGACATAGCAGGTGTACTTGGCGATGTGACAGACAAGTATGGAAATGTGTCATCATATTATATGGTGGAGAAGTCAGAAGACAATGTTTCATTTACAAGAGACCAGTATTACAGCAATGAGTATATGTTGTCACAGGGTTACAAGGTATCCGGTGAGCTTGAATATATACAGAACACTTACGTGGTGTATAGTAATGCCGCGTCTGGCGTCCTCACAGCAAAGACGACCGTATGTAAGCACGCCACAAAGGTGAACACTGTGACAACAAAAGCAACAATGTCGAAGGCTGGCGTCATCACCACAACGTGTAGGTCATGCGGCAAAAAGCTTTCGACATCCAGAATATCCAAGGTGTCTACAATTAAGCTTAATGCGGCTTCGTATGTATATAATGGAAAGGTCAGAACACCGGCGGTTACAGTAAAAGATGCCGCTGGGAATATTCTGACAAAGAATAAGGATTACAAGGCCACCTACAGTGCGGGGAGAAAAAATGTAGGAAAATATTCGGTCAAGGTCACATTGTGCGGAAATAAATATAAGGATTCGAAGACAATGTATTTCACCATAAATCCGAAGGGAACCACCATTGCTGCGACTGCGTCCGGCAAGGGCAGCATGACAGTCAGATGGAACAAGCAGATGACACAGACAACGGGTTACCAGTTACAGTATTGTGCAAATAAGAATTTCAGAAGTGGCACAAAGGTAAAGACTGTAAGCAAGAACAAGACGATCAGAACAAGTGTCAAGAAGCTTGCGAGTAGAAAGACATACTATGTACGTGTGAGAACCTACAAGACAGTAAAGATAAATGGAAAGTCAGTGACATTTTACTCTGCGTGGAGCAAGGCGAAATCAGTTAAAGTAAAATAGCTTAATTACATCCTTTTGAACAACGGGGCGTATACAGAACATAACAACAGTTTTGTATACGCCCCACTTTTGGTGTGCAAAAATTGCAGATGGTATTATAATATACAAAGGCGATGTGAAGCTTCAGCCATGTACAAAGATGGATGGCTGGTGCTTCAGTATACAGACAGGAGTTATTATGAAGAAGATACTTGTGGCGGTTGACTCTTTCAAGGGAAGCATGACGAGTCTTGAAGCGGGGAATGCCATAAAAAAAGGAATAAAGTCAATATTGCCGGATACAGAGGTCAGGGTACGTCCTGTGGCTGATGGCGGAGAGGGCACTACTGATGCTCTTATATATGGAAGAGATGGTGTCAGCAGAGAGCGATGTTATGTGACCGGACCGCTTGGTGATAGGATCACTGCGGAATATACAATATATAATGCCGCAGACGGGCGAACTGCTGTCATGGAGATGGCAGCGGCGGCGGGGCTTCCACTTGTTCCGGAGAACCGGAGAGATCCGATGCATACGACTACATATGGTGTCGGTGAGATGATAAATGATGCTGTTTCAAAGGGATGTGAGCGTTTTATCATCGGGATAGGTGGTAGTGCAACGAATGACGGCGGGATAGGAATGCTTCAGGCTCTTGGATTTTCCTGTCTTGACGTGAATGGTCATGAGGTGCCATATGGGGCAGAGGGGCTTGGAGTCCTTGAAAGGATTGTTATTCCAGGGAAGATGCTTGTCCGTAAGAATTCATCAGAGCTGGCTGTAGCAGATCCTGTCGATACGCCAATTGTAGGCACTGCTGCGATATCTGGTGCAGGTGCTGTCGATGAGTCATGTGTAGATGATGATGACTTTGCATACAGACTATCACGCTGTACATTTAGTATCGCCTGTGACGTGACTAATCCCCTTGTGGGGGAGCTAGGGTGCAGCCGTGTATTTGCACCGCAGAAGGGTGCAGATGCGGAGACGGTGGAAATCATGGATGGCTACATGAAAAACTATGCTGACGTTGTGGAAAGATCAGCTGAGGGAAAGTCTGACAGAAACACTCCGGGTGCTGGCGCTGCGGGCGGACTTGGATATGCGTTTCTCATGTTCCTAGGTGGAAAACTTATGCCGGGAATAGATATAGTTCTGTCAGAGATAGGGCTTGAGGCGGATGTAGAGTGGGCAGATACTGTCATAACCGGTGAGGGCAGGATAGATGCCCAGACCATGATGGGCAAGACCCCATTGGGAGTCGCAAAGCTTGCAAAGAAACACGGCAAATATGTGATCGCCATAGGAGGATGTCTTGGGGATGGTGCGGAGAACTGCGTCAAAGAAGGATTGTTCAATGAGTGTTACGCAGTGAACAATGTGCTTGGTATAGATGACAGTGATTCGGAGCAGGTGAGAACGGCGATGAAGCCTGAAAATGCTGCGGCGAATTTGACGACGTGTGCCGCAAAGATCACAGAACTTAAGGAACAGATGTCGGCACGTGTGTGCAGACCTGCACTGCTTAGATAGATATGGGATTGAATTTGTTTGAAACAGAATCAGAGGCGTGTGAATTTTTTCTGCAAAAAATGAAGAGATATGCAAGGAAATAAATTTACTACTATATAATACGAGGAGAATAAAAAGATGACAAGAGAAGAAGCGTGGGAATTACTCACAGAGTACAACAAGAACGAGTTCAGGACATTCAGACCATGATCGGGGGTATAAAGAAAATCGGAGAATTTGTCCGCAAAGAGACAGTGCTCACCGTGGCACTTCTGCTGGCGGTGATATCGGCATTTATCGTGCCTCCGGACAGCGCGTATGTGGACTACATAGATTTCAGGACACTTGCGATACTTTTCTGTCTTATGACAGTGGTCGCGGGATTTTCACAGCAGGGGATGTTTGGCATCATAGCGAAAAGCATGATAAATCGTATGGGTTCGCTCCGGGCGGTGACATTTGTGCTTACATTTATGTGTTTCTTTTTCAGCATGTTTATCACAAATGATGTGTCGCTCATAACATTTGTACCGATGACACTCACGGTCCTTGGTATGGCAGGGGAGGAAGTACTCACCAGATGGATGGTGCCGGTGATAACCCTCCAGACCATAGCTGCGAACCTTGGCAGTATGCTGACACCCATAGGCAATCCGCAGAACCTGTATCTGTACGGACTTGCAGGGATCAGCGCAGGCAGGTTTGTATTGCTTATGCTGCCATATACAGTGGCATCGGCAGCGCTTCTTGTAATATGTGTCATAGTATGCATGAAAGGAAAAAACAGGCAGCTTGAGATCAGACTTTCAGGCAGTGATATACAGGTGAACAGGAAGCTGGTGGGTATATATAGCATACTATTTGTGCTGTCGCTGCTCACCGTGGCGCGGATCGTCCCATACTGGGTGACATTTGCGGTAGTGCTTGTGGTAGTCCTTATATGCCAGAGAAGATTGCTGCTGAAGGTAGACTATTCGCTGATATTCACATTTGTGGGATTCTTCGTGTTTATCGGAAATATGGGAAGAATCGATGGATTTAGGACATTTGTAGAGAAGGTGCTTGGTGGGCATGAGGTGATAACTTCGGTCCTTGCCAGTCAGGTCATAAGCAATGTTCCGGCTGCAGTATTGCTGTCAGGATTTACAGACAGGTACACAGACCTGATAGTCGGTACCAATCTCGGCGGACTTGGAACTTTGATAGCATCTATGGCGAGTCTGATCTCATTCAAATATGTGGCGAGACAGGACAAGGGTGCCAGAGGAAGATATCTGGCGTATTTCACATTTGCAAATGTGCTGTTCCTGGCGGTGCTTATATGCATGTGGGGAATAATATTTTAGCCAGAAAAATATTGCCCTTAGATGGCAGTAGTCATAAAATAGAATGGTAAGTTTCTTCAAATTAAGGAGGCAGATAATATGAGTAAGAATCTTGGTGCAAAACCTATGCTGGTGCCACAGCCGGTCATGATGATCGGAACATACGATGCCGATGGCAATGCAAATGTCATGAATGCGGCATGGGGCGGAATAGTCGGAGCAAATGAGATCATATTTGACCTTGGAAGTCATAAGACTACCGAGAATATAAAGCTGAACAAAGCTTTCACAGTTGCCATTGCTGATGCAGAGCATGTGGCAGCCTGTGACTATGTGGGAATCGTGTCGGCAAATGACGAGCCAGACAAGATGAAGAAGGCTGGTTTTACAACCAGAAAGAGCGAGTTTGTAAATGCTCCAGTCATCAACGAGCTTTCACTGACAATGGAGTGCAAGCTCAAGGAGATCATAGACGGGGACAAGTTCCTCGGCGAGATTGTAAATGTTGTTGCAGACGACCGTATCCTGGGCGATGACGGCGAGATCACATATGAAGAGTTCCATCCGATCGTGTTTGACACCATCGGACATGGATATTTTGCACTCGGCGACAGGGTTGGCGATGCTTTCTCAGAGGGTAATAAGTTGAAGTAGGAAAGCTTGTAACTTGGGAAAATCATCAAATTGTACATTGTAACATGAAAAAATTAGCCGTTTTTGGAAGAAAAACCTTAATTTTTCAAGCAAATGTTAAATATACATATGGAAAAAGGCGAAATAATGTGATATAACAGACACATACAAAAAAGCACAAGCTAAAGTGAAAGGAAGATGTAGATATGGATAAGAAGAATATCGATTGGGCAAACCTTGGATTTGGCTATGTTCAGACGGATAAGAGATTTGTAGCAAATTATAAGGATGGAGCATGGGATGAGGGTACACTCACAGAGGATCCTAACGTAGTATTAAACGAGTGCGCAGGTGTTCTTCAGTACGCTCAGACAGTTTTCGAGGGAATGAAGGCTTACAGAACAGAGGATGGTCGTGTTGTATGTTTCCGTCCTGACCTCAACGCAAGCAGAATGGCAGACTCAGCAAGAAGACTTGAGATGCCACCTTTCCCAGAGGATAGATTTGTACAGGCAATAGTAGATACAGTAAAGGCAAATATTGATTATGTACCACCTTACGGATCAGGTGCTACATTATATATCAGACCATATATGTTCGGTTCAAATCCAGTTATAGGTGTTAAGCCGGCAGACGAGTATCAGTTCAGAATCCTCACAACACCAGTTGGTCCTTACTTCAAGGGCGGTGCAAAGCCTATCACAATCAAGGTTTCAGATTTCGATAGAGCAGCACCTCACGGAACAGGACACATCAAGGCTGGTCTTAACTATGCAATGAGCCTTCATGCAATAGTTACAGCACACAAAGAGGGATTCGATGAGAATATGTATCTCGATGCAGCTACAAGAACAAAGGTTGAGGAGACAGGTGGAGCAAACTTCATCTTTGTTACAAAGGACGGCAAGGTAGTTACACCTAAGTCAAACAGTATCCTCCCATCGATCACAAGACGTTCACTGATGGTAGTTGCAAAGGATATCCTTGGACTTGAGGCTGAGGAGAGAGAAGTATACTTCGATGAGGTTAAGGATTTTGCAGAGTGCGGTCTGTGCGGTACAGCAGCAGTTATCTCACCTGTAGGCAAGATCAACGATCACGGCAAGGAGATCTGTTTCCCAAGCGGTATGGAGAAGATGGGACCAGTTATCCAGAAGCTGTATGATACTCTTACAGGAATCCAGATGGGCAGAATCGAAGGCCCAGAGGGATGGCTTAAGGTAATCGAGTAATTCGGTGTGAGATAATAATTATTGAGAACATTATACCCCACAGATGTCTGATGGTAAGTCGGATGTCGGTGGGGTTTTTGTGTATCCAAGTTAGTTCGGTGTAAGAAAGATTAGCCCCATATACTAACAATTAGAATTGACTTGCACCGACACTGAAGAGTTATAATTGTATAGACAATAGAAGAAACGAAAGATAAATTGTATATCGGATAGTGCGTTGATACATAAGATGATTCATGAAATCAATTATTTTGAAGGGGTGGTTACTATGATGTCATTATCAGATGCAGTAAACGGTTTCTCAGGTGAGATAGCTTGGAACTGCGCGGACAGATCCCTGTTCGGCGCATGTCAGCTTGAGACCGGAGATCAGGTGCAAGTCGTATCGTCTTACTTTGGCAATGTGATAATCAAGGCAAAGGGAAAAAGACTTGCTATAACAAGAGATGCGGCGGAGCGGATAAAGCTGGCTTAGATTGAAAGTCAGAAGAAACGGGAAAAAACGGTAGTTGCTGGAGAACAGTGATATGTACCCAGAATCCTGGACACATATTTATGAACTAGGCTGAACACATGGATGCTATCCTGTATTGTACAGGTGGCATCCATTTTGTTTTTGCCTGAATTCTTTTGTTATTATAATAATCTATATATTCTTCAACCGCTTGTGAGAATTCTTCGAAGGAAGAATAGTCTTTCTCATAACCATAATACATCTCATTTTTCAATCTTCCAAAGAATGTCTCCATAATACAATTGTCATAGCAATTACCTTTCCGTGACATGGATTGTACAATGCCATGTTCTTGTAAGGCATTTCTAAAATTGACATGCTGATACTGCCACCCCTGATCAGAATGAAATATTAATCCTTCGACAGAAGGAAATTTTTCAAAAGCTTTATTTAGCATTCTTTCTATCTGGCCAAGATTAGGAGTCCTAGATAAATCATATGAAATGATTTCGTTTGTATTCATATCTAACACTGGCGATATATAACACTTTCCCCATGAAAAATTGAATTGAGACACATCTGTGGTCCATTTTTGTAAAGGCGAAGTTGTGCTGAAATCTCTGCCTATTATATTATCAGCAATCTTACCAACTTGTCCCTTATAGGAATGATATTTCTCCTTTGGTCGTTTGCCGGCTAATCCTGATTCATGCATAAGACGCTGAACTCTCTTATGGTTCACCTGATACCCGCGATTAATAAGTTCCTGGTGAACCCTTCTTACGCCATATCTGCGTTTGTTCTCCTCAAAAATATTTTTTATTTCTTCTAGTACTTCTTGATTGCGTTCGGCAACAATATCGTTTCTGTTAATCTCAAAATAGTAAGTAGATTTAGCCATATGCATTGCTTTTAGGAGATACTTTAGTTGATATCCTTTTTCTCTGAGTTCTTTGATGATTGCTGCTTTTTCGCCTTGAGTTGCGCAACCCATTTTTCTTGCCTCAAGGCGATCCGTTTTTTTATTACTTCATTCTCGGCTTTGATATATTCATTTTCAGTTCTCAAGCGTATCAGTTCTTCTCGTTCCGATTCTGTTAAAGGTAATGGATTTGTTGATTTTTTCATTCTCGGTTCCTTTGTTGGTCGTCCTTTTTTACTTTCTACCAATCCATTATATCTGGCAATTCGCTGAAAGATATTTCTTTATTCTTACGACGGTTTAATTCCTTGTAATAATCTTTCACGACACTACGGACAACTTTCTTTAAACAACTTTCAAAACGACATTGAACTGTTTTCTGGAAGTCAGACGGTTTCATCAATCTCACCTCCTTTCCTTTATGATTTGAAAAGTGTTTATCCCTCTTTCCGCACCATATAAGGACAGCTAGGTGTGATTTAATGACCTCTTTTGAAAAATTTTTTAAATTTTTTCGGGTATGAAAAAAGCCCGCACAAAACATATAGTCTGTACGAGCCTTTAAAGCTAAAACATAGTAATATTGTATCATTAAGAATCACAAATCACAAGTGATTTGTGATTAATCACTTGTGATTTGTGATAAGTGATTTGTGATTAATCACTTGTGATTTGTGATAAGTGATTTGTGATTAATATATAAAAGCCCTCTTTAAAGGGCTTTTATGTTTATTTTGAAAAAGAGATAAAATCAATATATCCCTTTTCCCCAATTTTTACAACGGCATTGTAGGGCTTTTTCTCTTTGTTTTTGATTCCTTTTACCAGGGTTTCTTTTCCCTCCAGTAATTCTTTTACATTCGTTTTGGTTAGTTTTTTCTTTCTAAAATGTTCAGCTAAAGTAAACTTACATTCAGGATAATTTGAACAACCATAAAACGATTTTTTTAATACAATATTGTTGCCACACTTAGGACATTTTCCTGCAAGGGGTCCCGAGCGCTTAGTGGGAATTTGTACCCCTTATCGATACAAATTCCCCGTAGGCGCTAGGGACCTCTTTAGCTTCTTGGAAGCTGTCAGTAGTATATCTAATAATTTATCTCCATTCCCTTTAGTAACGTGTAACTTTCCAAATTTAAAAAAGCGACTCATAGAATTATTTCCTCCCGTTAAATAATAGATAACTATTAAAAATAGACAATACTTGCTCATAAGTAATGGTACTTAAATTGTTTACTTTGGCGTGTTTCATTGCTTGATGAAACTGATTTTCAGTAAACAGTTGACGATATTCTCGATTGACCCATTTTGAAACAAAGTACGTATATAGCTTCCAATATTTATCTGGAACATCTGTGGTATGGCGGGTAAGTTTTATTAAGACACTGTTTACTTTTGGTTTAGGATGAAAGCATTCCGCTGGCAGCTTAAGCAATTGCTGAATCGAGACTTGAGTGTGCAAGAGCAACCCTAGTGTTCGGTGAATATCCAAGGTACGCTTGTAGAATCCTTCTTCAACAATCAGATAGATGTCAGACGCACGGCTTTCAAAAACCACTTTTTTAATAATTTGTGTGCTTAAATGGTAAGGAATATTCCCAACAATTTTATACCTCTGTTTGTTAGGGAATTGAAACTGTAGAATATCTTGGTGAATTAAAGTGACACGAGTATTCAGTTTTAATTTTTCTGACGATAAGTTGAATAGATGACTGTCTAATTCAATAGACGTTACCTGTTTACTTATTTTAGCCAGTTTCGTCGTTAAATGCCCTTTACCTGTTCCAATTTCGTAAACGGTATCGGTTTCTTTTAAATTCAATTGTTTTATTATTTGGTTGAGTACTTTTTCACTCGTTAAAAAGTTTTGAGAATATTTTATATTTTTGTTCATGTAATCACTCCTGAAGTGATTACATCTGTAAATAAATACAGAAGTTAAACGATTTGTTTGTAATTTTAGTTATCTGTTTAAAAAGTCATAAGATTAGTCACTGGTAGGAATTAATCTAACGTATTTATTTATCTGCGTAATCACTGTTTTTAGTCTGTTTCAAAACAGTAGATGTTTTATCTACATTACGCATTTGGAATACCAACATGACGAATCCCTCCTTCTTAATTACAAATTTTTAGCATCTAATTTAACTTCAATTCCTATTATACAAAATTTTAAGATAACAGTCAAGAACATATCTGCACAAGTTGTAGATATACCATAAATGCTGATAATCAACATGATTACGCTTACCATCAAATAAGTAAGTGTTTCTTGCTTATTAAAATTATCCATAGTACAACGTGAATTCCAGAGAAAAAGAGAAATCGCACCAAGAATAATACTTAAAACAAAAATGACATTTCTTTTTTTACTGTCACGGAACATTTTCTTTTCATTTTGTTTGTCAAAATAAAGAAAATCACGTATCGTCATTTTACTTATTCTTCTTAATAGATTAAGCAAAACCAAAACATAAATAGTTAAAAAATAAATTATCAATAGTCCAATAGAAACGAAATTCAAAGAAATAAAGAGAGTTTTTGGAATACCCAGTAAGTTTACAATTACTAACGACACAAACTGGCTGAATAAAAAGCCAATAGGAATAGCTAATACAAATGCTAAAATTCCCAACAGTATATTTTCAATTACAACTAAGTGGGCAATTTCTTTTTTCTTAATGCCAAGAAGCATATATGTTCCTAATTCTTTACTTCTTTTTTCAAACATAAATTTCGTTGTATAGTTGATCAAAAAGCATATCACAAAAATAATAAGAATATTTACAGCGAACAATGAATTCTTAAATGCATCCATACTGGAACATAACTTTACAATTTCATCAGAATTTGCCACCAAATTAAAAGCAAATATAAGAGAAAAGGATGCAGTAACGGTTATCAGATAAATCAAATAATCTTTAATATTTCTTTTTGTATTTCTATACGCTAACTTACCTAACATTTCCCACTTCACCTCCGAGCAAGGTTAATATATCCAGTATTTCATTGAAGAAATCTTTTCTGCTTTTTTCCCCTCTGAAAATTTCATTGAATATTTTACCGTCTTTCAAGAACAAAATACGTTCACAGAAAGACGCACTAAACGGGTCATGTGTTACCATTAAAATAGTAGCCTGCATTTTCTTGTTGATTTCAGACATTGTTTCCAGTAATAATCTGGAAGCTTTTGAGTCCAAAGCTCCCGTCGGTTCATCAGCTAAAATCAGTTTCGGTTCATTGATTAAGGCTCTAGCACAAGCACAAGTCCAGCTTATAGGCTTCCTGCACCACATAGCCCGTTGCATTACTCAAATACAAACTGATAGTCCAGACAAAGTTGGTAATGCAGTACAGCCCGTATTGTACCGATTTTCCGATACCGTCGAGCCAGTTCCACGGAAGCCACGACCAGCTATTATCGACGAAAAAATCAAGCTGGTAGTTGGAAAGGGGATATTTTGAATAAAGATTTTCTGCGTTTATGGTATCGTCTACAAGCCCCGTCGCATGAGCCACCGTCCCCAAAAGTGAAAGCAGGATAAGGGAGAGTGCCACCACGAACAGAGCCATTTTGAGAAAGTGGAAAATCTTCTTTTTTGTGAACACACCTTTTATCCTTTCTTTCATCACTCCACCTCATTTCTCTGTACGGGCGGTCTGGTATCAAAGGCGTGTAAGGTCGATACGCTTCATCACGCCACCGTCTATGAGTGCGTCCATGAGAAAGTCATACCAACTTCTTTGTTGTGCCAGCAGGTAACTTTCAAACTGTCGGCAACCACGCCCCTTTAACTCTAAAAGGACACCTTTTTCTTCGTCAGCCGACGTATAGATAAAGATGTCCCCTAAGGTCGCTGTTCTTTGGGTCTAAGATATAAAGGACAGCGTTGGTATGCAGTAAGGCTTCAATGAGCGTCAGCAGAAAATAAGTTTTACCGCCACCAGTCCCACCAGCAATCAAAGCGTGAGGGAGTGCGTCATATTCCCACACAAGATTTTTCATCAGCCTAAGACAGCCGTTTTCTGCCCATACTTCATCAATGGTAATGCGGTTTGCTATCATGTCATAAAGCAGGGTGTATTCAATATAGCCGTCATGTAAGGTCTTGTCGGTCAGCTCGCAATACAAGCCACTTTCCAATTTATCCTCTAACCGTAAAAGCTGGTCTTGATATTTTCCTAACGTGATTTCACAGCGGATATGGAGCAATCCCTTTTCCATTTGATAATAAATCTTTGGAAACCAGACGATTTTTTCCCTTGATCTGCTTTGCAGGTCAGTAAAAAAACCGCTGTCTTGTACGGTATCGGCTTCATACCACTTATTTTCCAGTATCATTCGTGCCAGCTTTTGACGGTGCAATAGCTTCTTGAAACTGTCGTAACAGAAGCGGTAATACAGAAAAGCGACCAATGCACAAACACCAGTCGCTATCAGCACAGTTATGAAGTTGTAAGGGGAAAGCGTCAAGCCGTTTTCTAACAAGCTGAAATGTTCCCAGTCGGTACGCATGAGCTGTTTGATGTTCAGTAGCAGAAGAACCGCCATGAATACAAACAGAAGCGTCCCTATGGAAAAGTGGTAGACAAGGTGCTTGTCGCTGGCTCTGATACGGTGTCCTTTGTTCCAAATCATACGCATAAATCAATCCTTTCTAGGTATGAAAAAAGCAGTCAATCCTAAGACTAACTGCTTAATCAACAATAAAGTGTAAATTTTATTGTTTCTTTTCTTCTTTTTTATCTTTTTTATTTTTTCTATCCCACCAAGTACCTGCTAATGAACAACTTCCGCCCATAACTATAAAGCCAATCATAATAAGCCAAAATTCCATGATTTCTCCTCCCTTTTAATTTGTTAAATGCTGGCAAATAAAAATTACAACAAAACATATAATAAGTGCGATTACACCTGCAATGAATGCAAATATGATTTTTTGATAATTTCTTTTTCCTATTTCTTGTTGTGTTTCATCATGCGTTAATTGCTTTCCGTCAATAAATGCCAAAATTTCTTTATAGGTTTGAATGTCATGGCTCTTTTTGAATTTTTCAATCTTACTTGCCGTATAGAGCGTTATTGCAAACAAGCATAACCAAATAATAATTCCTATATTTCCCTTAATACTAAATAAAGGATAGGCACTTATGGCTACGACTATCAATTCAATTAGGAAAACTACACTTATCACATTAAACTTTTTAATAGTTGCTTTTTCTACAATCTCCCTCATCTCCTTTATATCTTCTTTTATAAAATTATCTAAAGACACATTGAAGATATTAGATAAAGTAATTAAACTTTTAACATCTGGACAACTTTTATTTGTTTCCCAGTTAGAAATTGTTTGTCTTGAAACAAATATTTTAAGAGCCAGTTCTTCTTGAGAAATTTTTTGTTGTTCCCTAAATTTTTTGATTTGTAATCCAATATCCATCTTGAATCTTCTCCTTTATTGTATATGAATATAGCTATTTTGTCTGTCAAAAGCCTTTGACATTGCCATTTTCCCTTGTCAAAATAGTTTTACATGGCTTAAAACAGAACTTTTCAACTAATTATATCGGTTCTATATATAAGTTACAAGAAAAATATGGGCTCACATTTATTTTTTCATCTGTCCTTGCGGTACATGGTTCTGTGGATTGCCTGCGTTCTGATTGCCTTTATTCTTCAACACAATATCCTCTGCCTTTACATACCAGTCCACATCTGCACCCGTATAGGTTTTTCGTGATACCGTATCGGCTACTGGATTGACAAGCTCCACAACTGCATTGTACGGAAATTCCCTTACTGGTACTTCTGGCGGTACAGACACGGGGATAATTCCACCATGCAGACTGCACTTCAAATCATAGATACGCTTTTTAAGCTGGGTACTCGGTGTCCCGTCCTCATTCTGCAAGAATACATCACGCACTGCTGTAAATTTTAATTCTCCAAATGTTTTCTCTTTGTCAATAACAAAACCGTTTGATAATCTCATAATATTTTCACTCCTTTACTTTTCTTCAACTGCTACAATATCATCAGCAAGTAACACATAATCGGTATGTCCCATATCCCCAATTGCGTAACCTCTGCCGTATAATTTCGGATTGACAAGTTTTACTTTCTGTTCATACTTGAAATGCTTTTCGCCAGCCTGCACGGGAATTTCCACGACAACATTTTCGCCTTTCTGCACATCAGAATAAAGGTTGTAGCTTCGTCTGGCTAAGACCCTGCGGTTATTTTTATCTCTTTCAAAGATAGGCTCGCTTTCGCCTGCAAATTCAAGTGTTCCAAAAGACTGTGCCATATCTGGCACGACATATTTCATTTCCATATTGTTTTACCTCGTTTCTTTCTATATTTGATAAGTTTTTGATAGTGATTTCTTATTCTGGCGGTTAGGGAAGTACCAGCAAGTCCCCAGATAGTAAAGGGTAAAATAAATGCTTACGCACCCTTGACTATCCGTGTTCTTGCAGGTAAGTAGCAGACAAGCCAGAATAAGCGGAAGTCTGCCGACACGGTATCGGCGGAGAACGTGATTTTTCTTTTCTCATATCGTTACCGCCTTATGATTTCTTCATTTTACGGCGTTTGCAGAAGAAGATACCTGCCAGTCCAGCACCAGAAGTTAGTAATAATGCAAGCAGTCCGTAAAGGTTCGTGTTATCGCCCGTTTTTGGACTGTCTGTTTTATGCGGTGTATCTGGTGTCTGTGGTGTTTTGGGTTTCTCTGGTTCTTCTGGGACTTCGGGTTTTTCCTTAAAGGTAATCGTCTGTCCCTCGTTGTCAATGTCTTTATGCTCGGTAACTTTCTTCGGCTCGTCTGGATTGCTTAAATCGTACAATTCTTCAAAAGTTACAAGCTGTTTGCCGTCAAGAGAAGTAGCGTCAAAGGTAAAGGCAACTTCCGCTTTCATAGTTTCGCTGTCTGCGGTAAAGGTGTAATCACTTTCCACACGTTTTCCATTGATAAGAAGCTCTGCATTTTCTTCTTTCAACATCTGCCAGCCTACAAGTTTGTACTGTGTGCCGACTTCTAAGCCCTCTAAGGTTATGGTATCAATGATTGTTACCTCTTTTCCAGCTTCAAGCTCTTTGTTGCCGTCCTTATCGGTAGCAGTCGTATGAATTTTGATGATACGCTCTGTGATAAGTACCGTCTGTCCGTCGTCCTCAATGTCTTTATGTTCCGCAACTTTTACGGGTTCTTCTGGATTGCTCAAATCGTATAATTCCTCGAATGTTACCAGATTTTTACCGCCAAGCTCGGACGCATTGAATGTATAAGTAATTTCCACTTTCATAGCTTCATCATCAGCGATAAAGGTATAGTCATTTTCTACACGCTTTCCATTGATAAGAAGCTCGGTGTTTTCTTCCTTTAACATCTGCCAGCCTTTGAGCTGATATTTTGTGCCTTTTGTAAGTCCGTCTAATTTGACGGTATCAACGATTGTTACCTCTTTTCCTGCAAGGATTGTCTTTTCGCCGTCCTTACTGGTCGCTGTGGTATGGATAGAGATTTCTTTTTCGTATTCATCAGTCAAAGTACCTAAATCAATCACAAGGTTATTTCTTGATACCACGATTTCAAAAGGTGGGATAAGCTCAAAGCCTTTGTTACTATCGCAACGCATTTCTTCAATGATGTAGGTATCATAAGGCAACGCCCCTTTGCTGTCGTCTGGTTTAGAAGTTCCAAACCATACACCGTCCTCGCTGGTCTTTCCTGCGTTGGTATTATGCTTATGAGAAGCCCAGTCAGAAGAAGTGGAGAATTGCCCGTTATCATCAGTTACCACAACATGACTTTCGCCCGTTGTCTTGCTTGTGATCCTAAAGGGAACATCAGCAAGACGCTTGTGTGTGCCTGCTCCGATTTTTACGCCCTCAATATCTCCACGCTTAATCTGATTGTAGATAGAATGGGCTTCGTCGGTTAAATCAACGATTTTTCCATTCTCTGTGATTGCAAAATCAATCGGTTTTGCACCGTCTGTCAAATATCCGTTTGGAGCTTCACTCTCAACGATACGGAATTTTCCATAAGGTAAAAGGTCAGCAGACGTAGAAGCGACACCCTCAATGTCTGTATGGATTGTCTTTACCACTTCATTTTTCTTGTATAGCTTGCCCTCAACCAGTACCGCATTATCATTTAAGGAAATGATGTCAAAGGCAGTATCTTTCAAAGTGGCACTTCCTTGTGGTTTTGTATCGCCCGTTTCTAAATCTCGTTTCTGAATTTTCACACCGCCACGGATAACCTTGTCTGATACAGAAAACTGGTTACTTCCAGTCAATACGGCAAGGTCGCCGTCCTCGGTAATCTGTGTTACATATAAGCCCTTAATCTGTTCGGACTTATCGCCAGCCTGCATATATGCACCGTCCAGCAAGTAACCGTTTGGAGCTTTTGTTTCTTCTACGGTTAGTGTTCCAAGTGGAAGAACGGCTTTGCCGTCCTGCATATAGAAACTGTCGCCAGATACCTTGTATGCGTCCGCTAATTTTGTAACATAGTGGATTGTACCGTCGCTGTCTGTTTCGGCGATTGTCTTTGTAACCCATGTTCTTGTAGCTTCGGCAGGGAGATTGTCTTTATTGTAGAAGCCAGTATAATACTTCCATGTAAATTCCGCACCTGCTAAAGAAGCGTTCCCCTGCGGATTGTCTTTCTGTGTTTCCATATCAATCTTGAAGAGTTCAATCAAAGTGTCTGTTACCTTTGGTGTATCTGATACGTTCAAGGTCGCTGTCTTTCCAGCTTCAACCTTTAAGGAATATATATTTGTATCAACCTTATATCCTGCTGGTGCGGATAATTCCTTGATATAGACTGTGTCAGCCGTTACCTCTACGACATCTGTATTTCCGTTTTCATCAGTCGTAAGGGTGGCAAGCTGTTTCGTGCAGTCCTTATCAGCAAAGACACCGTATGTCGCACCAGCGATAGAGTAATTCCCGTTACCGTCTGTAATGCTGGTATTACTGGAAGTCTTTTGAAGTTTCGCATTTCCAACATTGAGTTTCGCCCAGAATTGTCCCAATTCCTGCCCCTCGCCAGAGTAGATATAACCGCCACATTCATAGCGTCCTTTATTCTCTTTGACAAAGGCTTTTGCACCAGCGAAAACTTCGTCCTGCGTTGCCTTTGGAATTTCATCATAAGAAGCTCGCACGTTATCGCATTGCCAGCCAAGATGTACGCTTAATCTCTGCCAGACAACAAGCTGTCTTAAAAGGTAGGCGTGGTTTTTGCTTATTCCGTTGTGGCTGTCTGTGTACTGTTTTACATATTCGATAGATAAGGCAACGTCGCTTATCTGGTCGGCACTCATACGGGTGCTTGCGTCAGCTCTGGTCTTGTAGCCATTCTTAAAGTCTGTGTTAATGTCGATACAGTAAGCGTCCTCGCCCTCAACGGTCAAATGTCCCTCATTAAAGGTAGAACCAATCGAACCGTCATTCATTACTTTTTCAACGATACCGACACGCTCTTTTGACTCCGTCCAGTATTGCTTACTTTCTGCATGAACGGGTGTAGTCGGCAAAGCAGTAACGACAGTTGCAAGAGCTAAGAAGCCCGTACACAATCGTTTTAACATCTTTTTCATAAATCTAATGCTCCTTTCATTTTTGGTAATAAAATAACCGTCCATAATGAACGGCTGAAAATAGAAAAGGAACGTCATTTTAGGCGTTCCATAGTCTATGAGTTATTCAATTTTTCTTGTTTCAATACTGATGTGCTGTACCATATCTTTGCATATCTAGGAAAACTTGCGTATCAAGGCTCATTCAATGGTAGTAAATAAGTAGTAAATTGATGTGTTTGTTTCCTTGAAAATGCTGATAGATACTGTGTTTTAGCGGATAATCAGATTTTTATTGTGTTTTTGTCATAAAAATTATTAAATCTTTATAGATATTTAATTGACTGAGAATATATGCAATGATAAACTTTCAAAGATATTTAATTAAAGAAAGAATACGCTTGAAAATGTAAAGGGGAAAACAACGTCAGCTAAAGCATGGCATTTTCTCCGTCAGAAGAAAGCGTAGATATCAGATGAATGTATCCCTGCATAATGTATATTAACGTGTACAACATAACAGCACCTGTACAGGACATTTGAGGCCACCGGTCCTTAGGTGGCATGTAAGTGGCACCTTAGTACCGCTGTAGGCCGAAATGAGCGGGAGCGATCCGGTACAGGTGATGTTATGTTGTGCACATAGAAAGACTAGAGGGGGATACATTCATCTGATTAATAATTGTTCAAGGAGGAAATGACATGCAGATATTCAGAAATCTGAAGCCATATTGGAAGTCGGTCATTATCATAGCCCTTCTTCTTGTTCTGCAGGCATACTGTGATCTGTCACTTCCGGACTACACCTCAAAGCTCATAGATACCGGTATACAGAACTACGGTATAGAGAACTGCAGTCCGAAACAGATCCCAGAGAAAGCCTACAACGTGATAGGCGGATTTATGGATGACGATGAGAAAGCCGTATGGGAGAAATATTATAAAGATGGTTCGGATGGTTATTATTACCTGACAGAAGATGGCGAGGAACACATAGACGAAGTGGATAGTGCCTGTATGAAGGGGCTTATGATGTATTACTATCCATATCAGATGGTGAACTCTGACGAGGACAACGAGATCAAGGCAGGACTCGACAAGATGGGAATCACCCTTGACGAGATGCCGGAGGAGATGTGGGCGCAGATCGGTGAACAGATGAAGCCTGTGGTTGATGGCATGCTCGACAGCATGGGTGAGGATTATATGGAATCCACAGCCATAGCATGTACAAGAATATGCTACGACAGCTTTGGCTACGATTATAAGGCAGGACAGATGTCATATCTGAAGTGGGCAGCGGTGAAGATGCTTGGAATGTCACTTCTCATGGCAGCAGCTGCGGTTCTCATAGGACTTGTGGCGTCAAGGGTTGCGGCAAGCGTTGCCTGCGGACTCAGAGAGAAGGTGTTCAACAAGGTTATCGCATTTTCGGATGCTGAGATCAACAAGTTCTCAACTGCATCTCTTATAACGAGATCTACAAATGATGTCCAGCAGATACAGATGGTTACAGTTATGATGCTCAGAATGGTTCTATATGCACCGATACTTTCTATTGGAGGAATCGTCAAGGTTGTTGAGAACGGAGCCGGAATGGGCTGGGTAATATTCATCGGTATAGCAGCAGTTGTGATCCTCATGGGAACGCTTATGGTCATTGCCATGCCAAAGTTTAAAGTTATGCAGACACTGGTGGACAGAGTAAACCTTGTGTCAAGAGAGATACTTACAGGTATCCCGGTTATCAGGGCATTTGGCAGAGAGGAACGGGAGGAAGAGAGATTCGATGAGGCAAATAAAGACCTGACGAAGAACACCTTGTTCGTCAACAGAGTCATGACATTTGCAATGCCTATACTCATGTTCATCATGTATGCAATAAGCATACTTATAGAGTGGGTGGCAGCCCACAAGATTGATGCGGGTGTCCTTCAGGTAGGATCAATGACTGCATTTATTACATACACAATGCTTATTATCATGTCGTTCCTTATGCTCAGCATGATGTCAGTCATGCTCCCTCGTGCCAGCGTGGCAGCAGACAGAATACAGGAGATCATAAACACTGAAGTGACAGTTCAGGACGCAGCCGGGGCAAAGAAGCTTGAAGCACCAAGGGGTGTCGTAAAGTATGACAATGTCGCATTTGCATATCCGGGCGCAGATGAGAATGTACTTGAGAATATCTCATTTGAGGCCAAGCCTGGACAGACTACGGCGATCATAGGAAGTACCGGTTGTGGTAAGAGTACACTGGTTCAGCTCCTCCCGAGATTCTATGATGTTACGGAGGGTTCGATAACGATAGACGGACAGGATATAAGAGACCTCACTATGGAGAGCGTGAGACAGAATATCGGTTTTGTTCCGCAGAAGGGAATTCTGTTCTCGGGAACGATTGCGTCCAATATAAGATTCGGTGCACCGGATGCATCTGATGAAGATGTCAAGCTTGCAGCTGAGATTTCCCAGGCATCCGACTTCATAGAGGAGAAGGAGCATGGTTACGACAGTGCGGTTGCTCAGGGCGGTGGAAATGTGTCCGGTGGTCAGAAACAGCGTCTTGCTATAGCCAGAGCCATAGCAAGAAAGCCGAAGATCCTGATATTTGACGACAGCTTTTCGGCGCTTGATTTCAAGACGGATGTGGCAGTCAGAAAGGCACTTGGCGAGCACATAAATGACAGCACGGTATTTATCGTTGCACAGCGTGTAAGCACTATACTCTCAGCAGATCAGATACTTGTGCTTGACGAGGGTACGATAGTCGGCAAGGGAACTCACAAGGAACTCATGCAGACCTGTGAGGAGTACAGGCAGATAGCCGAGTCACAGCTTTCTCCATCGGAGATAGCGGCCAGTCTTGGAACTGACTCAGAAAGGCAGGTGTAGGACATGTCAGAACAGAATCAGACAAATAATCAGAGAAGTTTCAGAGGTCCTAGAAGAGGCCACGGTCCTATGATGGGCGGCGATAAAGCCAAGGACTTTAAGGGAACGATAGGAAAGTTATTCAGATATATAGGCAAGTACAAGGCCGCGGTTGTTGTCGTTGCTATATTTGCAATTGGAAGTACGGTATTCAACGTAGTATGTCCGAAGGTACTCGGCAAGGCGACAACAGTCCTGTCCGAGGGAATCATGAACAAGATAACAGGCAACGGCGGAATTGATTTCACGTATATCGGTAAGATATTGCTGTTCTGTCTTGGCCTGTATGTGCTGAGTGTGGCATTTAGCTTTGTACAGGGCTTCATCATGACCGGTATCACACAGAAGGTGTGCTACAGGATGAGACGTGAGGTGTCCGAGAAGATCAACAGGATGCCGATGAGTTACTTTGAGAGCAGAACCTATGGCGAGGTACTTTCAAGGATTACAAATGATATAGATACCATGGGAAATGGTCTGAACCAGAGTATCACACAGCTCATCACATCGGTTAGTACGGTCATCGGTGTAATTGTGATGATGCTCACGATCAGCCCGCTTATGACACTTATATCAGTGCTGATACTTCCGATAAGTATCATGCTCATGATGTTTGTCATCAAGAAATCCCAGAGATTCTTCAAGCAGCAGCAGGAATACGTGGGACACATAAACGGGCAGGTTGAAGAGGTGTATGGCGGACACAATGTCATAAAAGCGTTCAATAAGGAGAACGACGTTAGAAGAGAGTTCCATGAGACAAATGAGACTCTGTACAAGTCAGCATGGAAGTCACAGTTCTTCTCAGGATTGATGCAGCCTATTATGATGTTTGTCGGTAATCTGGGCTATGTGGCAGTTGCCATATCAGGTGCGGCTCTTGCGATCAGAGGAACTATCCAGATAGGTGATATCCAGGCATTTATACAGTACGTGAAGAACCTCACACAGCCAGTTCAGCAGGTTGCCCAGGTCACAAATATGATGCAGCAGATGGCAGCAGCCGCTGAGCGAGTATTTGAACTTCTTGAAGAGAAAGAAGAGGAGCAGATAGTAGAGAATCCTGTATCCACAGAGGGAATCAAGGGTGAGGTAACATTTGAGCATGTAAAGTTCGGATACAACCCGGATCAGATCATCATCAAGGATTTCTCAGCCCATGTAAAACCGGGACAGCAGGTAGCTATAGTCGGACCTACCGGAGCGGGTAAGACCACCATGGTCAAGCTGCTCATGAGATTCTACGACGTGAATGGCGGTGCTATACTACTGGACGGACACAATATTAAGAACTTCAACAGACGTGAGCTCAGGGATGTATTTGGCATGGTGCTTCAGGATACATGGCTGTTCAAGGGCACTATCATGGAGAATATCAGATACGGAAGACTGGATGCCACGGATGAGGAAGTCATCGCAGCGGCAAAGGCAGCTCATGCACATAGATTTATCTCGGCACTTCCGGGTGGATACAACATGGAGCTCAATGAGGAGATAACAAATATCTCCCAGGGACAGAAACAGCTCTTAACTATCGCAAGGGCAATTCTTGCTGACAATCCGGTCCTGATCCTCGATGAGGCTACATCGTCAGTCGATACGAGAACAGAACACAGGATTCAGAGAGCCATGGACAATCTGATGAAGGGTAGGACAAGCTTTGTCATAGCCCACAGACTGTCAACCATCAAGAATGCAGACATAATCCTTGTTATGAAGGACGGTGACATCATAGAGCAGGGTAACCATGATGAGCTCATGGCGCAGAATGGATTCTATGCGGATCTGTATAACTCGCAGTGGAGTTAAAGGATTTATAGATACCCATAGCTTAAAGCTATGGCAAGCCTCAAAATAATAGTATTTTCCATGGACAGCCTATCCTGCTAGAATATCCTCAAGTTAAGAAAACGAGAAAACACTACGGAGGATAAAGACATATGAGCAAATTACAGACACCTTTCAGATACGATTTTGTAGGAAGCTTTCTGAGACCACAGGCACTCAAGGATGCGAAGGCAGCATACAGGGACGGAAAGATCACCAAGGAGGAGTTCGACAAAGTTGTTAATGAGGAGATTACCAAGGTCGTTGCAAAGCAGAAGGAACTTGGATTCCATGCGATCACAGATGGCGAGTTCAGAAGAACATTCTGGCATCTTGACTTTATGTGGGGACTTGATGGAGTTGCCCATGAGAACACTGGAAATGGTGTGAAATTCGATGCAGAGCTTGCGGTTCTTGATGATACGTATCTTGTAGGTAAGATAAAGGCAAAGGCTCATCCATTTGTTGAATATTTCAAGTTCTTAAAGCAGTTCGAGGATGAGAATACAGTTGCAAAGTATACGATACCGGCTCCTGCACAGACATTCCAGCAGATGATAGTACCTGACAATATTGCAAACACAAGGAAGTTCTATCCTACAAATGAGGAGCTTATCCAGGATATCGGAAAGGCTTATCAGGATGTTATTAAGCAGTTCTATGATGCTGGATGCCGAAACCTGCAGCTTGACGATTGTACATGGGGAGCCATAGTGGGGGATGCAGCAAAGCAGAGATATAGGTCGCTTGGAATATCACTTGAGGATGTCAAGAAGGAGCTGCTTGCAGTGAACAATCTTGCCCTTGAAGGAAAGCCGGAGGATATGGTCATCACTTCACATATCTGCAGAGGAAATTACCACTCAACATTCTTCACAAGCGGTCCTTATGACACAGTTGCAGATTATGTATTTGCAAATGAGAATGTAGATGCGCTGTTCCTTGAGTATGACGATGAGAGATCGGGCGGATTTGCACCTCTTGCAAAGGTTTCAGAGAACAAGAAGGTCGTGCTCGGACTTATCACAACAAAATCTCCGGTTCTTGAGGATAAGGAGAAGGTCATTGCAAGGATCTATGAGGCTGCAAAGTATGTACCACTTGACAGATTATGCCTGAGCCCTCAGTGTGGATTTGCATCGTGTGAGATCGGAAACAAGCTGACAGAGGAAGAGCAGTGGGCAAAGCTCAAGCTCGTTAAGGAGATAGCAGAGGAAGTCTGGTCATAAAATAGAGTATTATAGAAGTGAAGTGGCGGCGAACAGAAGCAAGAATCTGTTCGCCGCTTTTTGTGTTATGAAATCTGTTATATACAAGCCTGATCGATATATGATACTATTAAGAAACGCGGAATCCTTGCGGGAGTTATATTCCCAGTGTTTTTGCTCGTGAGGATACTTCTTCTGAGAAAGAAGAATGCTAAAGAAAATGTATGTTAAAAAGCAGAAATATAGATATAGTTAGGAGTTAGATTCATGAAAAAGATTGTAGAGATGTGGAATAGGGTGTCGCTGATCGCGAAGATATTGGTTGGAATAGTGATCGGTGCGGTGCTGGGACTTCTGGTGCCGGGGGCAACGGGAATAGGCCTGATCGGAACCATGTTCGTCAGGGCGCTCAAGGCAATTGCGCCGATACTGGTGTTTGCCCTTGTCATCAGCTCAATTGCAAATGCAGGAAAGGGAAATGGCCAGCAGTTCCGTATGGTGACGATCATGTATATGCTCAGCACGCTATGCGCAGCGGTAGTGGCGGTGAGCGCAAGTTTTATTTTCCCTGTAACCATGACACTGGACCTTGAATCATATCAGGCGGATGTCGTCCCATCGGGAATCATGGAGGTCCTCCAGAATCTTTTGCTCAACATCACCGATAATCCCGTAAATGCGATACTCAACGCAAATTATCTCTGCATACTTGCATGGGCACTTTTGTTTGGACTTGCCATGCGACGGACAAGCAAGTCTATAAAATCTGCACTTGTATCCATATCGGATGCGGTATCAACCGTCGTGAGGTGGATCATCGGGTGCGCACCATTTGGAATCATGGGACTTGTGTTCACGACAGTATCGGAGAGTGGATTGTCGATATTCAAGGAATATGGCAGATTGCTGCTTGTGCTTGTGGGCGCCATGCTTACGGTTGCATTGATCGTAGATCCGCTCCTTGCGACTATCGTCTTAAGGAGAAATGCATATCCACTTGCGTGGAGATGTCTCAGAGAGTCAGGTGTGACGGCGTTCTTCACCAGAAGTTCTGCGGCAAATATCCCAGTGAACATGTCACTTTGCAATAGACTTGGACTTGACCCGGATGTGTATTCGGTATCCATACCGCTTGGCGCGACCATCAATATGGATGGTGCCGCCATCACTATAACTATAATGGCGCTTTCCGTTGCAAATACCATGGGAGTGTCGGTTGACGTTCCGACAGCACTCATGCTCAGTCTTATGGCAACCCTTGGCGCGTGCGGTGCCTCAGGTGTTGCGGGAGGTTCGCTGTTGCTCATTCCTATGGCGTGCTCGCTGTTTGGAATCCCACAGGATATATCCATGCAGGCTGTTGCTGTCGGAATGATCATCGGAGTGGTCCAGGATTCACTTGAGACGGCAATCAACTCATCGGGAGATGTACTCTTTGCCGCTACAGCGGAGTACAGACAGTGGCAAAAGGACGGCAGAGAGTTTAAGATAGGCGCCATCGTAAATCCAGATGAGTAGGATATTCCCATATAAAAAATAATCGGGCATGTTCAGGAAGAAACATACCCGGTTGTTTTTGCCTTTATATTCCCCGTATCCCTGATTCCACAATTCCATTTGAATCTTTAGAGATTCCCTCAAGAACATGCGGAATTACCAACATATCCGTTCCGCATTTAGGACATGCCGCAATTCCCAGCAGTTCGCTGGTGCTTTCCAGACGATATTCAGACTGATAGTCTATACCATCTTTCTGCCACATAAAAATGTGTCCGCATTTGAAACACTTAACTTCCCTGAATGTATTCCCCATAATAAATAATAACCTCCGTTGCAGTTTGTTTGTATTGCCTACAGAAACTTGTCCAGCTCCGCATCGACGTTCTTCCTCTTTTTGATCTTTGGGTGGTCGATGCCTCTTTCAAATATACAATATCCTAAACATGGTTTGCAACAGATGAAGAACTTTTATATAATTGTAGACAGTATGCGGAAGCTAAGATAACATATGGGAACTGAAAGAAAAACAGGAAAATGAACACTATGGGGAATGAGCCATTGTCTGGCAGATCAAAGCCAGAGACAGGTAATAACAAAACAGAATACAAGGCACATTACCATCTGCCCGGACTTTTTGAATTCTACGAGCTGTACAAGGTATTCCTGCCACTATACCGTGAGCACAGGGAATATTTTTACGACTGGTGTGATATCGGCTCGGTGTATGGCGCACCGGGTGACTGCCTCTGGGGTGGCGGCAGAGCAGGATATGGCGACAGCGGTGCCAGAGATGTGCTGGAACTTATGAGCGGGTATGGAATATCGGCGAGGCTGACCTTCAGCAACTCATTGTTAAGACCGGAACATCTTGCGGATAAACGGTGTAATGATTTGTGCAGAGCGTTTGAGAAGGGTGATATTCAAAACGGTGTCATAGTCCATTCGGAGTTGTTGCTTGACTATCTGCAGGAGAACTATCCGGGACTATATATGGTTTCATCTACAACAAAGGTCATTACGGACTTTGACCAGTTTTCGGCAGAGCTTGACCGGGATGAATTCCGATATGTTGTGCCGGATTTCCGGCTGAACAAAGCATTTGACAGGCTGGGGGCGCTTTCGCAAAAGCAGAAAGACAAGGTGGAATTCCTGTGCAACGAATGCTGTTGGTTCTCCTGTCAGGACAGGAAAGCCTGCTATGAGGATGTGAGCCGTATGGCTCTCGGTGAGAAATCAATTCACCACTGTACATCGCCGAACGCAGCAGGTGGCTATCGTTTCTCAAAAGCGATGGAGAATCCCGGATTTATAGGTATAGATGATATAAGGAACATTTACCTGCCGATGGGATTTTCCAATTTCAAGATAGAGGGAAGAGGTCTTGGAAGTGCCATAGTGCTGGAATTTCTGTTATACTATATGACAAAGCCAGAGTACCAGCTGAGGGTAAGAGAAGAGATATATCTTGACAATACGCTGGATCTGTTCTAGGCGTGCGCGGGCAATAGTCAGGGGCTGCGGATAGCATGGGAGGATAATATAGGCAGTCGATATGTATTTGAAATCTGCAGAGTATGTTTCGCAGCTCGTGGAGATAACAGAAAATTCCTGATCGAAGGGGGAAATGTATATGGAGAGAATAAAGAATTTATCCAGGACGCAAAAGGTTCTGATGAGCATTATAGTGGCAATGATCATAGCATTTTCCATAATTTATCCGATTATAATGTCCATAAAGGGAATAGAATTCAGGGGTGACTTTCTGACCCGAAAAGAAGAACAGGGAAATGTGACATATACAGATGGACATACAAGTATCATAGTATATGATGACCAGAGCATAGAATTTAAGTGTTATCATCGATTTACAGGAGATGGGTATAGAGACGTAACATATGGACCATATAGCTGGATGGAGGATCATTCTGCCATACCGGTAGGGACAGAAAACGGCATGTTATCATCTGATGATTATATCGGAGTAAAGATCATGGCGGGTGATAAGGTGTTTTTTAGAGGCGCTGTCTCAAAAGATGGATACATGGTATACAATGCGGACGGCACGATGACCAACGATTTTGATGTGGTTTTAGGAGATTATTATGCAAATCCGCCGGATATTTATGAAATAGTGAAGTTTATTACTGGTCCGCAGACTACAAACAGAGGAAATATAGTATTATATATATTCGGAATCATTATATGCATTATTGCAGTCGTAAGCATGTTGTTTCCAGATGAACTTTTCAGATTGGCCATGTGGCCCAGGGTGAGAAACCTGTATGATGTTGAGCCGTCTGACTGGGAACTTACAGTCCGTGTTATCGAGTGGTATGTGCTTACGATTGGTGCATTTGTGGTATTTGTGATCGGACTTACGATGGGCAGTGTGACGTGACGACTCCGGACGAGTGATAGACAAAAGCGCTTAGCATATAGACAAATAGATGAAAGGATAACTTGAACAATATGGCATACACACCTAATGATATATATGATTATATAATTGAGAATGACAGGGAATCAGAATTCCTGCAGGCGATAACACTCCATAAACAGAACTTTTCCATAGGAGAGATTACAGACAGGCGTTTTCTCGTAAAAGAAGACAAGACGGTAAAGTTTATATCAAAGATGTATAAGATAAATATACAGATCACGGATGACGACATCATAACAGCGGTCATGAATGGCCTCTATGTGAGTGCATTTATCTCAAGACAGGGCGATGCTTATAATGTGCACTTCCTGGTACACGCATACCCGGAAAATATGAAGTCGCAGTTTGACGATGAGATCTTAAAGGAAGTGTTGCGGTACATGATCATGATGACTATTGTACGGCTGAGACTGGATACGCCGGAGAAGGTGGAAGAATATCTGGGGAGCAGGGAGTAGCACTTTATGTAAATAAAGCTTATAGTCGCACCCCCTGGCTTTTTTTATGAATAATATTTGGCTGTTATAAAGTAGTTTTGATGAAACAAAAAAGCTGTCTGAAATAATTCAGACAGCTTCTGTCACGTGCGCAAGAGGATTCGAACCCCCGACACCTTGGTCCGTAGCCAAGTGCTCTATCCAGCTGAGCTATGCACACATGTTGCTTAACAACATCAGTTATACTACAACAGATTTGATAAAATGTCAAATGAAAAGTTGCAAATATTTCAATTTTTTCATTCTACCTGAGGTTGAAAAATATCAGTAATAGATAACTGTAGTTATTCTTCAGGTGATTCTCTCTTAAGTTCAGGAATATATCGCTGACCATAAATGCTGTTCTTGATGGACTGCATCTCAAGGTCTGTTGCGGATATCACATCTGCGCATTTCTTAAGTCTTGCGGAGATCATGTCCACGTTCGGGATATCCTTCTTATATCTGAGCTGGTGATCCAGGCTTGCCCAGAAGTCCATCGCGATTGTTCTGATCTGTACCTCCACACGCATATTCCTTGTGTGGTCTGCGAAGAACACAGGAATCTCGACTATGACATGCAGACTGCGGTAGCCATTTGGCTTTGGATGCAATATGTAGTCTTTTGCTTCGATCAGGGTGATGTCGTCCTGACTTATGAGCTTTTCTGCCACCATATATATGTCGTCGATGAATGGGCAGATGACTCTTATTCCGGCGACATCATCCAGATTGGTCAGTATACTTGCACATGTAACCGGACAGCCCTTGCTTGCAAGCTTTTTGGCAATGCTGACAGGCTTTTTGATCCTTGACTGTATGAATTCTATAGGATTTCTCTTATATCTTACGCTGAAATCATCGTTCAGCACTTCAAATTTTGTCTTCACCTCTCTGATGGCACATGAATACATCATCATGATCTCCTCAAAACTCTGCATCTCCTGCATGAAAGGATTTTCCTCCGGGCGCAGGAGTGAATTGATGTATTTGCTGTTCAGAGCGTTTGTCTGTATTGATTCCATAACTCCTCCAAAATGTAAAAAAACTGGAATGGTGTGTCCTGTTGCACAACTATGTGTATTATACTACATTCCACTTGTGCTTAAAAATAAAATTTTATAAAATACCTGTGAATGATCAATAAATACTGACAGGCATAACCCTTTTGCTTTATTTGTCAGTTCACAGAGTCAGGAGAAGACAATGAGCTATTTTGATGAGATGATCGCCACGGAGCGTATACCGGATTCCTATGTGGGATGGGAACAGTACAGACGTGAGGTGACGGAATATATAGAAAATAACTGCCGGGTAAAAAAAGAATCCGGGCAGGATGCAGATGCAGCGAATTCAAAGCCTGTGCTTGCACTGTGGGGAATAGGGCCGGCCGGCGATATAGATATAGGAAGATTGGCAGATAATTACAGGCTGGTGCTCATAGACAGAGACAGGGAAGCTGTGCTTTCGGCAGTCAGGGAATATGGGCTGAAGGAACAGGATTATATAATAGCGGATATTCCATTCTGGCATGTAGACGATGACCAGTACCGCTTGTATGAGGCGATGCTTGAGGACTGTGAGGACATCGAGCATATACTTGAGTTCCTGACAGGCATAGCGACTGCCAATTCCGGTAAATATATTGGCATAACGGAATCTGGGGATATAGTAAATGACACCGACAGGTATCTTGATATATTTGATTACAGTGTGGCGGTCGGGCTTCACAGCCAGCTAAATTCCAGATTTGCGGCATTGCTTTACCACTACAGGGACAATTATCATGACGAGGATCTTAGACTCATAAGCAGTGCCATCTCGGGGCTGAACGAGGCGGCGGTGGAGAGACTCAATGACTACATGTACCATATGACAAAGGATGTCCTCATATATGGATATGAGGTCGCTGCATGTGAGGATCAGACATGCGCAGAGAAGCTTGCAAATGCATTTGACAGGCGGGATGTGGAGACGATGAAGTCGGTGGAGCACATAGAAGGTGTGGCACAGCTCATGAAGGATATGTCGCTTCATATGAACTATGACGTGGAGCTGGTTGACAGCCGCCATATGGTATGGCCATTTGACACGGCTGGTGGCAGGAAAAATTACGTGATGGGATTTGCCGCCATGCGGAAGATATGATGTTGCAAATAGGCGGAAAAGATTAAAAAGTTAAATGACATTCCATAAAAATCAGTTGATATAACGTATATTATCATGAGGAGGGAGCTATGACAGACAGAGAATTTGAACAGTGCATGTCTGCGATGGCGGCGGGCGACAGGGATAGCCTGCGGCACATATATGATGCGTATCTGAAGCTCATATATGCTGTGGTGTACGACACCATAGGACAGCGCGAGGAGGCTGAGGATGTGACATCGGAATTCTTCATCAAGCTGTATAGCATTGCGGGAAGCTATAAGCCGGGAAATGGACATAAGAAATGGTTGGTCACGATCGCCCGGAATATGGCGGTGGACAGGATCAGGAAGATAGACCGTGAGGCTCTGGTGGATGAGATACCGGAGACCGGGCAGAGTGGCAGCATGGAGGAACAGGTTGTGAACAGCGTGTCACTGAAGGTGGCCATGGAGTCTCTTAAGCCTGATGAGCGGGAGATAGTTGATATGAAGGTGGCTGGAGGATTTACCTTCAGAGAGATATCAGAGATAGTTGGCAAGCCGATGGGAACAGTCACGTGGCTTTACAACAGTGCGATCAAGAGACTTAGGAGGTGCAGACTATGAACAGACATGAAGATGAACTGGAAAAGGAAATAGCTGACAAATATATAGAGAATATGGATGCACCTGATCTCTGGGGAAAAATAGAGGCAGGACTTGATGCGGTGGATGCGCATCGGGTGCAGGATAAGAAATCTGGAGATAAGAAGTTTGGAGTCAAGAAAGACCGTAAAGACAGGAACAGAAGAACCATCCAGATCGTTTCCGGTCTTGTGGCAGCGGCAGTGGTGTGTGTGCTGATCGTAGCCGGACCGTTAAGGAACAGCCGTAAGGGGGCAAGCGATAAGACAGCGCAGGACAACAGTGTGAAGGTGACTTCGGATGAAAGTTATTATGCACAAGAAAGTGACGCGGCTGCGGCAGACGATATTCAAAGCGATGCTGCTGAAATGGCAGAAAACGCCACGGCGAGTTATGATGTACAGAGAAATACTGATGCTCAGAATTCTGTGAATAGTGCTGACTATATCCCCATGATCATGTTGGATGGTGTGCTCTACAGGGACACATACGACATGGTCGATGCTGACAGCGTGGATGAGAGCAAAGCGGCCTACGCTGAGAGCTACACCGATGGCGTGCCGGCAAATGACGGCGAGGTCAACTTTGACATGAACCCATCCAGAAACTCAGCCTACATTGTGTGTGATGATGGCAGCCTTGTAGTGAAGGTTGAGGGCAACTGGTACAGATTTGAGAGGGCAGAATAGCACAAACAAATCAAAAATTAAAAAAATACAGAAATTACCATAAAAAATAATAATCCCTTCGTATATAGAATATAAAGCTTGACCGGTAGCTTGAAATTCATATTACGGAGGGATTTTTTATGATGAAATATAATTCAAAAATATTTGCAAGATCCATATGCGCAGTTATGGTAGGGGTTATGATGGTAGGAGGTCTTACGGGCTGTGGTAACGATGATGCAGTAGATGGCAGGGGAATGCGCCTTGAAAAACAAAATGGGGATAAGACAGAGATAACAGGGATCGCAGAAAAGTACAGGGAAAAAGAAAGTAAGCAAAAAAAGAAGTCGCTGCAGGACAATGGCTTGAGTGGAATATTCAACAGTACGTCGAATGATGTTATGTATGCGGAGGAAGCTTGTGATGTGGCAACAGTCGCGGGAGATACAGCGATGGTGACAGATACTTCAAATTCTATGTATACAGAGATCACCTACGATACGAGAGAGTATGACAGCGTGGCGGAGAATGGATTTGTATCCACAGCAGACAGACCACTCTCCACATTTGCAGCAGACAGGGATACGGCATCCTACAGTAATGTCAGATCATATATAGAGTCCGGCAGTCTTCCTCCTGATGGAGCGGTGAGAATAGAGGAGATGTTGAATTATTTTACCTATGACTACAGAAAGAAGCCTGAGGACGGAGAGAAGTTCTCTATATACACAGAATATTCGGATTGTCCGTGGAACAAGGCCACAAAGCTCATGATGGTTGGGATCAACACGGATGAAATAGATTTTGGAGACAAGAAGCCTTCAAATCTGGTGTTCCTGATCGACACCTCGGGATCCATGTATGAAGATAACAAACTCCCACTCGTGCAGCAGTCATTTGCCATGCTGGCGGAGAATCTGGATGAGAACGACAAGGTGAGCATAGTCACATATGCGGGTGAGGATACTGTGGTGCTCTCGGGCACATCCGGCTCAGAGCAGTACACGATAAATGAGGCGCTTTCAAGTATGACAGCCGAGGGCTGTACCAACGGCGGCGATGCCATCATCACAGCTTACGAGCTGGCGGAGAAGAACTTTATAGAGGGCGGCAACAACCGTGTCATACTTGCAACGGACGGGGATCTGAACGTGGGGCTTACCAGTGAGAGCGACCTTGTGGATCTGATAACCGAGGAGAAGAAGGAAAACAACATTTTTCTCAGCGTGCTTGGGCTTGGAACAGACAATTTGAAGGACAACAAGCTTGAGGCTCTTGCTGATAATGGTGATGGAAGCTATGCGTTTATAGATTCTGCGTATGAGGCGAAGAAGGTGCTGGTGGATGAGATGGGCGGCACGTTGAACACTGTTGCAAAAGATGTGAAGTTCCAGATAGAGTTCAACCCGGCAAATGTCAAGGGTTACAGGCAGATAGGTTATGAGAACCGCGCCCTTGCGGATGCGGACTTTGCAAATGACGCTGTGGACGGCGGCGAGATAGGCGCAGGACATATGGTGACGGTGCTCTATGAGATAGTGCCTGCGGGATCAGGCTTCGATGTGCCTGCAGCCGAGCACAAATACGGACAGGATTCCAATCAGGCAAATACATCGGATACTGCATCACAAGACGTTAAGGATAAGTCTGATAGCGCAGAGGACTATACCGGTGAGCTTGCGACAGTGAACGTAAGATACAAGGAGCCGGATGGGGATAAGAGCAGTCTTGTGAGCCGTGTGGTGAAGACTGACAGCTACAGCAGCGAAATGTCAGTTGACATGAGTGCGGCAAGTGCCGTGGCGGCCTATGGTATGATCCTCAAAAACAGTGAATATGTGGGTTCTGCAGATTTTGATATGGTTATGGCTCTTGTTGGCGGTAAGGTGGACAGTTCAGCCGGCAGTGGCGATATTATCGATATGCAGTGGCAGGGCTTTGCAGACATGGTACGTCAGACGCAGAATATAACTGACTAGGGAAAATGTCGATAAGAGGAGCTGTTCGATATGGCTTTGTAATCACACTTTGTAATCACATTGTATAAAACTCTTTTATTTTATTGATAATTCTTGTATAATAACAAATTAGAGTGTCAATTAAGACGAAAAAATAAAAACAAGAATATCAATATAGACAGGAAGGGTAAGATTCATGGGCGAAAAAAAGATTATGCTTGGTAACGCAGCCATCGCCAGAGGCTGTTATGAAGCGGGTGTCAAGGTATCAGCGGCATATCCTGGAACACCAAGTACAGAGATCAGTGAGAACATGGTGCAGTATAAAGGAGATATCTACTCAGAGTGGTCACCAAATGAGAAGGTAGCCACAGAGGTAGCGATCGGTGCATCATTTGCGGGAGTGAGATCAATAGTGTCGATGAAACATGTAGGTGTGAACGTGGCATCAGATCCGCTGTTCACCGCAGCATACACAGGTGTGAACGGAGGTATGGTACTTGTTGCAGCAGATGATCCAGGAATGTACTCATCACAGAATGAGCAGGATTCAAGACTTGTAGCAAGAACAGCCATGATCCCAGTTGTTGAGCCATCAGACAGCCAGGAGGCAAAGGATTTCACAAAGTATGCATTTGAGCTGAGTGAGAAGTATGATACTCCTGTAATGCTCCGTACAACCACAAGACTCTCACACTCACAGGGCGTTGTAGAGCTCTGTGACAGACAGGAGATTCCTGACAAGCCATATGAGAGAAATATAAAGAAATATGTCATGATGCCTGGTAACGCTATACCACGTCATGTATTTGTAGAGCAGAGACTCAAGGACATGGCAGCAGACGGAGCTGACATGCCGATCAACAGAGTTGAGATGAGAGACAAGAGTGTGGGTGTCATCACCAGCGGTATCCCTTACCAGTATGTCAGAGAGGCTATGCCAAACGCATCAGTCTTAAAGCTTGGCATGGTAAATCCACTCCCAAGAAAGATGATCGAGGACTTCTGTGCACAGGTAGACAAGGTGTATGTCATCGAGGAGCTTGAGCCACATATCGAGACTCAGGTCAGATCATGGGGAATAGATGCAGTCGGCAAGGAGCTGCTTACAGTTCAGGGTGAGTACAGCGCAAATATGCTCAGAGAGAAGCTTCTCGGCGAGAAGGTAGAGACAGTCGAGGCTGCTCAGGTTCCAGCCAGACCACCTATCCTCTGTCCAGGATGTCCACACAGAAGCGTATTCTCAGTCCTCTCAGAGCTGAAGATCCACGCTGCAGGAGATATCGGATGTTACACACTCGGAGCTGTCGCACCGCTCAGTGTTATTGACACAACAGTCTGCATGGGTTCATCCATCTCTACCCTTCATGGAATGGAGAAGGCAAAGGGCAAGGATTATATCAAGAACTGGGTAGCGGTCATAGGTGATTCAACATTCCTTCACACAGGTGTGAACTCACTCATGAACATGGTATACAACCAGAGCACAGGAACAGTCATCATACTTGACAACTCGACAACAGGTATGACAGGACATCAGGATCACGCCGCAACAGGTAAGACACTGATGGGAGATCCTACATATGCCATTGATATTTACAATCTCTGCAAGGCACTGGGAATCCAGAGCGTCCATGAGATAAATGCATTTGATATAGAAGGTCTTAAGAAGCTCATCAAGGAGGAGACAGCAAAGGATGAGGTATCAGTCATCATCACAAAGTCACCTTGTGTACTCTTGAAGACGACTAAGATAACAGGAAGATGCAAGGCAATACCTGAGAAGTGCAAGAAGTGCGGTATGTGCTTAAAGCCTGGATGCCCTGCAGTTATCAGGCAGGAGGATGGAACCATCCGTATAGATGACACACTCTGTACAGGCTGTGGACTGTGCATGAAGCGTTGTAAGTTCGATGCTATAGAAAGGGAGGAGTTCTAATCATGGAGACAAAGAATATTATGATCGTCGGCGTAGGCGGACAGGGAACACTTCTCACAAGCCGTATACTCGGTGGAATCACCACGGCAGCAGGTTATGATGTAAAGCTCTCAGAGGTTCACGGAATGAGCCAGAGAGGTGGAAGTGTTGTTACATATGTAAGATATGGTGAGAAGGTAAATGAGCCTATCGTGGAAGAGGGATGTGCAGATGTCCTCATAGCATTTGAGAGACTTGAGGCGCTCAGATATGCACACTTCCTGAAGAAGGATGGAGTTATCATCGTAAATGACCAGAGAATAGATCCTATCACTGTAGTTACAGGCGCAGCACAGTATCCTGATGGAATCATCGAGGAGCTCAGCGGCAAGTACAAGGTTATCTCAGTTGATGCCATGGACGAGGCCAAGAAGCTTGGCAACAACAAGGTATTCAACACAGTCATCATAGGAATCGCGGCACAGCACATGGATTTCTCACATGATGCATGGGTTGAGGTTATCAAGAACACAGTTCCACCTAAGACAGTGGAGAAGAATCTTGAGGCATTTGAGGTTGGCTACAACCTTAAGTAATTTGATGATTTTTAGTACAAAAGACGGATTTTGACATAAAAAAAGTCCGTCTTTTGTTGATTAATGGTGGTAAAAAGGACCCTCATATGGTAAAATCAACATATATGATGTTTTGCGGGGTGCGTACACATGAATGATATTAACAAGGATGAGATTGACGCAAGATGGCATATGCTGGTATGGCGTATGATGATAGTTATATGCAGTATTTCTTTTGTTATTGCATGGATATTATTTGGAGTATACAGAGTAGATAAGAGCATAGGAGCAGGCGCATATATAGTAAAGTATATCGTGCTGCCGATGATAGTACAGGCTATAGCGATCACAATTTGCTATTTTTATATGAAGCACGATGAGGCGGACATAAAGCACAAGAATTATGTCGTGGCAGGTATGATATATGTATGTGTCGGTGTTATAGCATTTACATATTGCACCATATACCCGCTTATACTTATTCCGTGTGTCACCATAATTGCCACGGCGTTATTTGCAGATCAGGAGCTGACGGTATGGTCGGGAGTTGCGGTGCTTGCACTCATGGTCATCAATGTTGTGAGATTACATTTGAATGTCGGTGAGCTTGCCACACAGATGAACTGGGTTGGAGCACTGCTCATATACATACTGGTAGTATCTGTTATGTGTGCGATGGTTATGGTCGTCAACAAGCACACGAAGGCACTTATGGAATCGATTGCCGGAAGCTACAACAGACAGGTAACACTGATGAGTGAGCTTATGGTTGATCCGATGACAGGCCTGTACAACAGAAGATCATTTGAGGAGAGCCTTGATAAGGAGATCGAGAATGTGGAGCAGACTGGGGCGAAGTCCTATGTCACCATATTTGATATAGATCATTTCAAGGAAGTCAACGATACATATGGCCACAGCAATGGAGATATAGTTATCAAGGCGCTGTGTAAGATGATGAAGGAGAAGTCGAAGGATATGGGACTTGCCTTCAGATACGGCGGTGAGGAGTTCGTGATACTGTTCCATGATGTGGAACTGTCCAAGGTCATGAATGTTGTTGAGGACATAAGAACAGAGTTCAGATGCTACTATTTCCACTTTATGAACAAGGATGGAATAACCTGTAGCTGTGGTGTCGCTGAGTACACCAAGGGAGAGAGTTCCAAGGCATGGTTCAACAGAGCGGATTCAGCACTCTATAAGGCGAAGGAATCAGGAAGAAACAGAACAGTTATAAGTGAATAAAAAATAACACATTGGGCTGTGCTCAATGTGTTATTTTTTTATGGAATTATTCAAATGTTATGATATGTCCGGCGTTACTGGACATAATCGTTCAGCCACTGAACCACACCGTTGGATATTGCCTTGGCGTAGTTCTCAAGATTTTCATTAAAATAGTCCAGATCGTCCTGGTTGGTCATGAAGCCCATCTCAACGATCATGCTTGTCATATCGGTGTCTCTGATGACCGCATAGTCATCATCGCTGTCTCCCTGGGTTCCGATTCGCACCCCTCGGTTGGCGGTTATACCCACTTCCTCGAGATTGCTCAGAATGTCATCTGCGGCCGCATAACTGCGCTCAGATCCTGAGCTGTGTATCCATATCTCAATGCCCTTTGTGGTGTTTGGGTTGGCTGTTGAATTGCGGTGTAGCGAAACGAAGATATCAGCCTTGGCCTTGTTTGCTATCTTTGAACGGGAGCCGAGCTGTGTGTCGCTGTCGTCGGATCTGGTCATTATGACGTTGACGCCGCTCTTTTTCAGGGCTTTGGCAACCTCCTGCGCAAGACGGAGATTGTCGTCCTTCTCGTAGCTTCCGTCAAGTCCCACAGCGCCTACATCGCTTCCTCCATGACCGGCATCCACACACACCGTGTATGTGTCGTTGGCCTTCTGGAGCATGACAGTCTGTCCTTTCCCCTTGGTGATCTGTGCCTTTGCCAGAAAAAATCCCATGACAAGTATGCACAATAATAGTATGATGTTTATGGCGACCAAAAAGACGACGAGGGACCGCATCTGTTTCAGCGTCATTTTCTTTTTTCGTTTGCTCATGTTTCCTCCTTCGTGGAAATATCTTTGATAAAGATACCTCAAAATCCGATGTTTTTCAACTGTGGATATGGAGAACGTGAACAGCATGGCCGCAGCAGAGGTATTCTGCGCTTACGCAGTATAAATGTACAGGAGGAATATTTATGATAATAGATTTTCACACACACACGTATCCCGACAGGATAGCAGCCAAGACGGTAGGGCTTCTGGAGAGCAGATCCGGTACAAGGGCACATTCGGATGGCACACTTGACGGACTGGAGAATGACATGAGGAGCAGACATGTGGATGTGTCTGTGGTACTTCCGGTGGCAACGTCTCCGAAACAATATAAGCATATAAATGAATTCGCAGTTGAGGAGAATGAGCGCTTTTCAGAGACACATGTGTGGTCGTTTGGAGGGATACATCCCGACAATGACAATTACAAAGAGATACTCAGGGATATATGCGACAAAGGTCTGAAGGGGATAAAGATCCATCCTGACTACCAGGGGGCTTTTTTCAACGATATAAGATATAAAAGGATAATCAGCTATGCCACAGAGCTTGGGCTTATCGTGGTGACACATGCGGGAACAGACATAGGACTTCCTGATGTGACTCACTGCACTCCTGCAATGGCGGAGGAGGTGCTGGATGAGGTTGGACCTGACAAGCTTGTGCTTGCCCATATGGGTGGATGGCAGATGTGGGATGATGTGCTGAACAGACTTTGCGGAAGAGATGTGTATTTTGACACGGCATTTTCCTATGGACAGATAGACTGGCGGGAGGGGGCACCGCACAGATGGCAGCTTCTTGATGGTGACATGTTTAAGAAGATAGTGGCAGCTCACGGGTCTGACAAGATCCTGTTCGGAACGGACAGCCCATGGTCTGATCAGGAACAGTCATGTGCGGACATAGAGGCCCTTGATCTGGAAGATGTGGACAAAAACAATATATTTGAGAATAATGCGCGAAAATTGCTTGGATTGAAATTGAATTTTTAGAAAAAATACGCGAAAACCTATTGATAATATTTTAAAAATGTGTTACATTTTTGTTACGCCAATGAAATTTTTCACAGATAGTAATACACGAAAGACATGTCGGAGCCTAACGACATGTCTTTTTTATGTGCTGTGGAGCGGACTGCCCACTGTAAGTATCATTATATGAAGCGGTTTATGAAATAAAAAAGACTTGAGATAAATCTCAAGTCTTAGTAGCTGGGCTACAAGGATTCGAACCTTGAAAATGCTGGAGTCAGAGTCCAGTGCCTTACCATTTGGCGATAGCCCATTGCCTCAACAAATGGTAGTATATACTAAAGCTCAGAATAATGCAAGCACTTTTTTAAAAAAATTCAAAAAAATTTTTCGCCTTGCGATAGCCCTCTAAATAGGGTATAAAATTATAGTAAAATGAGCATCATGGAGGTGGCGTAATGTATTCATATGAAGCGATAGTCAGGTACAGTGAGACTGGTGGAAATAAGATATCCAACATGGCGACCATAGCGAACTATTTCCAGGACTGTGCTATACTGCAGTCGGAGGAGGTTGGCATAGGGCTGGATTATCTGGCAGAACACCACAGAGCATGGTTCCTGGTTTCCTGGCAGATAGAGGTGGTCAGATATCCTGCGATGGGAGAGAAGATCAAGGTCAGGACGTGGGCATATGATTTCAAGGCATCTCTGGGATTCAGAAATATAGATATACTGGACGAGAATGGAGAATGCATAGTTAAGGCGGCATCCATTTGGAGCTATATGGACACCGAGAGGCTGAGACCTGTCAAGATAGACAAAGAGGTGTCAGACGCATATCCGATGGAGCCTGCCATAGACATGGAGTATGCGCCGCGCAAGGTAAAACTGCTGGGCGATGCGGAGACTATAGATACCAGAAAGGTCATGTCTTATCAGATAGACTCCAACAATCATATGAATAATGAAGCGTATATTGCTCTTGCCCAGGAATACGTGGATGATGTTGCGGATATTATTGCAGTCAGAGCGGAATATAAGATGCAATATGTGAAAGATGATGTTATAGTAGTAAAGAGGTTTATTGACGACAGATATGTTCAGATAATCCTGGCAGATGAAGAGGACAGGACAAGGTGTGTTGTCCAGTTTGAACGGAGTAGTAAGGATATATGATATACTGTGTCGACAGAAAAAATTAAGAGGACGGTATGACGATGATAAAGATAGGCGAATGGAATGATCTTATAGTAAAGAGAGAAAAGGAATTTGGTGTGTATCTTGGATGTGCGGATTCTGACAGTGAGGTGCTTCTTCCGAGAAAGCAGGTTCCGAATGGCATAAAGACAGGCGAGCACATCAACGTGTTCATATACAGGGATTCTGACGACAGACTCATTGCAACTGTGAATGTTCCATATATAACTATGGGTAAGATGGCTGTTCTCAGGTGTGTGGGAACTACCAAGATCGGTGCATTCATGGACTGGGGACTTGAAAAGGATATTCTGCTTCCGTTTAAGGAGCAGGTTGGCCCGGTGAGAGAGAACCATGAATATCTGGTCAGAATGTACACTGACAAATCGGACAGACTGTGTGTGTCCATGAAGGTTTATGAGTATCTGAGCAGCAATTCCCCATATAAGCAGGGAGATGCTATATCGGGAATAGTTATAGAGTACAGCTCCGAGTATGGTGCATTTGTCGCTGTGGACAACAAATATTCAGCACTTATCCCGAAGAAGGAGATACACAGTGCCATATATGCCGGCGACCACGTTGAGGGCAGGGTTGCGTCAGTCAGGGAAGACGGCAAGCTGAACCTCACCATGCAGAAGCCGATAAAGATGCAGATCAGGGAGAATGCAGAGATGATATTGAATATCATCGATTCATATAATGGAGTGCTCCCGTTCAATGACAAGGCAGATTCAAAGGTGATAGAGAAGGAATTTGGAATAAGCAAGAGAGCATTTAAGACGGCGGTTGGCAAGCTCCTCAAGGACGGTAAGATAAGGATCACAGAGAAGAACATTGAGATACTGTCCGAGGAAGAGCGGGCAGAGCTTGCGAAAAAAGGAACAACCAAAGCCGATGTTGTGAAGCGTGCAAAGCCTGAGACGAAGAAACCGGTATCCAGACGGTCACCGGAGCCCGTGCCTGACAGAAAAGGCACGGTGAAATTCACCAGAAGCAATGGCGGAAGGCGCAACAACAGAAAGGCTCTCATGGCGGAGCTGAGCGAGAAGGATGAGGAGTAATAGTTCATCATATATAATAGTAAAAAACAGGAGGAACAAAACATGAAGACAATAATAAGTACACCAAAGGCACCAGCGGCAATAGGACCATATTCACAGGCGGTTCTCGTGAATGGAATGCTTTTTACATCAGGAGTTATACCTATCGATCCTGAGACAAATACTCTGGTTGAGGGAGATGCCACTGTACAAGCAAGACAGGCGATCGGCAATCTCAAGAATCTCATAGAGGCATCAGGCTCATCTATGGATAAGGTAGTGAAGACAACAGTATTTATCAAGGATATGAATGATTTTGGCAAGATAAATGATATTTACAAGGACTTCTTCACAAGCGATTTCCCTGCACGTTCATGCGTGGAGGTTGCAAGACTCCCTAAGGATGTGCTTATAGAGATAGAAGCCATCGCTACAGTAGAGTAAGCGTATGAGACAGGACAATGTTCAGAGAAAGGTACACGGAGCGTCATGGTTTTTCCTGTCGCTGATATGTGTGTATCTGTGTGTTGTTATGATCCTGTGGAAGACGAATATCGGCTCACATATAACCATGGTTCAGAATCTGATCCTGAGCCAGAGCATGATATTCGTGCCGACGATCATATATATTCTTATAAGCAAATGTGATCTGCGCGAAACGCTCAGACTGAAGAAGACGCACTGGCTGGCGATAATCATCGTTCCGGCGTTCGTCGTGGCTCTTGAGCCTCTTATGACACTCATAAATGCCATAAGTCTTCTGTGGGTGGAGAGTGCCACTACCGAGCTTGCAACAGGTCTTGTGTCGAATCATAAGCTGTGGGTGTCAACACTTCTCATGGCGGTCACTCCGGGAATCGTGGAGGAGCTTGCCTACAGAGGCGTCATAATGGGAAGCTACAGATATGGCAGCAGACTGGCGGCTATAATCATAGGAGGAATAATGTTCGGAGCCATGCACATGAATTTCAATCAGATGGCATATGCGATGGTTCTGGGAATGATGCTGGGATTTCTTGCCGAGGCGACAGGAAGTATATTTACGACCATGTATGCTCATTTTTGTTTTAATGAGATATCGGTCATCATCAGCTATATAGCATCACATGTCAGCGTGCTCAAGCAGATGGTGGAGAAACAGGCTTCTGAGGGAATAGCAGCAGATCAGCTCAAGCAGACGATATTGATCTATATTCCATTTGCATTTATGGGATTGTGCGCGGCTACAGCGTTGATAGTGCTTCTTGCGTATCTGAATAAAAGACATATGGATATGTTGGCGATGTTCAGGAGAAACAGGAACACTGAGGCCAAGAGACCGAGGATCATATCTGTGCCGCTTGTACTGGCACTGTGCGTATGCATAGGATTTATGATAATAACAGAATTTGTTTTATGATATGTAATACAATGCCTGCACTATTATAGGTGCGGGCATTTGCATATTAATGCTGTTAATCCCTGTCGAGGAACCAGTAGAAGGAGATGGTATACAGTCCGGCAACACCCACCAGAGTATAGATTATTCTGGAAAATGCAGTTCCGGCACCGAAGATGCCATCCACTATGTTGTAGCTGAACAGTCCTATAATGCCCCATACGATAGCACCGATTATGGTCAGTGTGAGACATATGCAATTTAATGTTTTCATTTTTGACCTCCAATATGATCGCGCCAAATGCGGCGTTTCAGTATGATGTAATTGTGTGCAGTTATCATTTGAAATATTCATGAGATTCAGGTGACTTGACACAAAAAAGTAAGTGTAGTAAATTTACATATGAATACTTGTTCAAATGGAACACGTGAGTTGCTTGTTTGGGAGCAGAAAGGACCATAGATATGGCAGAAGATAAAAATATTTTTTTTGACAGTTATGAACTGGAACAGTCGGATCTCGCAGATCTGGCAGACCTGTTCAAGGTGTTTGGCGATGCGACACGTATATCCATCATGTTCGCCCTGCTTAAGAAGGAACTGAGTGTCGGAGACATCGCAGAGCGTCTGGAGATGAATGCATCGGCTATTTCACACCAGCTCAGGGTGCTGAAGCAGGCCAAATTGATAAAAAGCAGAAGAGAGGGCAAGAATATAATATATTCCCTGGCCGATGAGCACGTTGTGACCATCATCAAACAGGGTGTTGACCATATACTTGAATAGAATATACGAGAGGTAGAATATGAAGGTAGAATCACTTATATTTGACATGGATGGAACTCTGTGGGACAGCGCGGCAAATGTAGCTGCGTCCTGGAGTGAAGTCCTCGAAAGACAGGCTGATGTGGACATGAAGGTGACAGAGGCCGATATCAAATCTGTTATGGGTATGCCAATGGATGCCATTGCCGACAAGCTGTTCGGAGCGTATTCGGAGGACAGAATGACTCAGCTTATGGATGCCTGCGGAGACTATGAGAACGAGTATCTCCGTGAACATGGCGGCGTTCTATACGATGGTGTAGAGGATACCATTGCGAAGCTTTCGGGATCACACAGGCTGTTTATAGTCAGCAACTGCCAGAGTGGATATATAGAGGCATTTCTTGATTATTACGGGTTTGGAAAGTATTTTAAGGATATACTCTGCTGGGGAGATACAAAGGTATCAAAGGGCGAGAGTATAAAGATACTCATGGAGAAGAATGGAATAGAGGATGCTGCATATGTCGGCGACATCCAGGGCGACTGCGACAGTGCCAGATTTGCCGGGATAAAGTTCATTCACGCGGCATACGGGTTTGGCAGTGTGAAGGATAAGGATGCGGAGATCCATACATTTGCGGAACTTCTTGACGTGGTGGAGTGATACGGAAGGTCATTTACAGACCTGCTATAAAACATAATAAACAGAAAAACAGGGAGTATATCAGCAGTTGATATACTCCCTGTCTCTATATATTATTTATCCATATGCTCAAGTGCAGCTGCTACAAATCCTTTGAAAAGAGGATGTGGCTTGTTTGGTCTTGATTTGAATTCCGGATGTGCCTGTGTTCCGATGAACCAAGGATGCTCAGGAATCTCAATCATCTCGACGATATGTCCGTCAGGTGACAGTCCGACAAGCTCCATTCCGTTGTCAGTCAGAGCCTGACGATAGTCATTGTTGACCTCGTATCTGTGTCTGTGACGCTCGTGAATATATTCTGTACCGTATAACTGGTATGACTTTGAATCCTTTGCAAGCACACAAGGATATGAACCAAGTCTGAGGGTGCCGCCAAGATCGGTTACATCGTGCTGGTTTGGCATGATGTGGATTACCTGGTGGAATGAGTTTGGATTGAACTCAGAGCTGTGGGCGTCTGAATATCCAAGTACATTTCTTGCAAATTCAACTATTGTGAGCTGCATTCCGAGACACAGTCCAAGGTAAGGAACCTTGTGTGTTCTGGCGTAATTGATAGAAGTGATCATTCCCTCTATACCTCTGTCGCCAAAGCCGCCCGGAACAAGGATTCCGTCTATATCGCCGAGGATCTCAGCGACATTCTCCTCTGTTACAAGCTCGGAGTCGACCCACTTGATCTCAACCTCTGCCTTGTTGGCAACGCCGGCATGCTTCAATGCCTCAACTACTGAGATATAGGCATCGTGAAGTGATACGTACTTTCCAACTAGAGCAACTCTTACATTCTTCTCAGGATGCTTCCATGCATCTATCATGCTTGTCCACTCGAGCCATGCGTGTTCTGCAGGTGGAGGACATTCCATATCCAGGCACTCACATACTACATCGGCAAGGTGCTCCTTCTCCATGGCAAGTGGAACCTCATACAGAACATCCACGTCAAGATTCTGTATAACGTTTCTGCTCGGCACGTTACAGAACAGTGCGATCTTATCCTTGATGCCCTGATCAAGAGGAAGATCGGAACGACATACGAGGATATCGGGCTGAATACCCATTCCCTGAAGATTCTTAACGCTCGCTTGGGTAGGCTTGGTCTTGATCTCACCTGAAGCCTTCAGATAAGGGATAAGAGTTACATGGATCATGATGCAGTTCTTAGGACCGACCTCATGCTGGAACTGTCTGATAGCCTCAAGGAATGGCTGGCTTTCGATATCTCCAACGGTTCCGCCGATCTCGATTATCGCTACCTCAGTATCCTTTGCATCGGGATTTCTGTAGAATCTGTCTTTTATCTCATTGGTGATATGTGGCACTACCTGTACTGTGTGTCCTCCGAAATCACCATGGCGCTCCTTCTGAAGGATGCTCCAGTATACCTTTCCGGTTGTTACATTAGAATTCTTGTTGAGACTTTCGTCTATAAAACGCTCATAGTGACCGAGATCCAGATCTGTTTCGGCGCCGTCGTCAGTGACAAAAACTTCGCCGTGCTGGATAGGGTTCATTGTTCCCGGATCAATATTGATATAAGGGTCGAACTTCTGGCTTGTGACTTTATATCCTCTCATCTTGAGAAGACGTCCAAGAGAAGCAGCAGTAATACCCTTACCGAGTCCAGATACAACACCACCAGTGACAAACACATACTTGACTGCCATAATTATATCCTCCATTAATACTTCAAAAAACTACATTAACATATTATAAGCAAGCCATATCTAAAAGTCAATTGAGAAAAACAAGTTAAAAACAAATTAAACTTGGCAAAATAATGCTCTGGCTGTTGAAATGAACGTTTTAGGGTCAGATGACATGAAATAATGAAGCGCATTGATGCGTGAAGGCTGTCGCACCTGTGCACGACATACATTATGTCGTTGCACTTGCGTGTATCGACATATACTAATATAATTATAAAAGAGTATGTAAATGTGGGGCGTGCGTCATGCTCACACATAACAAATACGGATTATAATGCATTTTCATGCTTGGGATTGGAATATACAGATTGATGAAAAAGATAACGTTTATACATATATCCGATGTGCTGCTCGGCGCGCTGCCTGACAGGGAGTGTGTATGGAGCGGCGAGAGGAAAAACGAAATATACATGACATTTGAGGCTGTGGTGGCACGTGCCGGGGAGCTTGACGTGGATTTTCTTCTGGTTGCAGGCAATCTGTTTGACCATCAGCCATCTGAGGAAGAGCTTGCATGGCTTGATGAGATATTTGGAAGCTTAAAGCATACAGTGGTCATATATGCTGCTGGATTTCAGGATAATCTGGGAAGTGATGCGCCGCTTCTTGACTATGGTTTCAAATCCCGTGTGTGTGTGATCGGAAGCCCTGGAATAAGACAGATTGGAGACAAGCAGACTGGAGACATGGGGTACACAGCGGTCAGGGATGAGCAGGCGACCATGGCACTGGATCATATTCATTTTCCGGACAAGGATGTTGATATATACGGCGTGAGTTATTTTGACAGGAAGATGGATGCCAGGGTGGTGGATGATGCAGAACCGCAGGATGAAGCGGTATGTAATGTGCTGATCGCATGTGGGGGTGACCGGAGACGGATGCCGGTTGACTGGAACAGGCTGCGTGCCAGTGGATTTAATTACATTGCGTTTGGCGGCCGCCAGAAGTATCAGATGAAGATTCCGGGCAAGGCTTATTATTCTGGAAGTCCGGAGGCTGTGTCGAGAGAGTCAACAGGCGCACATGGATATATATATGGGGAAATGTCTGACGGAGTGGTTTCGACTAAGTTTGTGCCTGCTGCGGTCAGAGAATATAAAAGAATTGATTATCCGGTGGATAACGATACAAGGGACGGTGCTCTGACGGAGGCCATTCTGGGTATCCTGGAGCTTGAGGGACGTGACAATATATATTCCATATGCCTGAACCGTATGGCAGGTTGTGAGAAGAACTTTGATATATCATCCATGCTGAAGGATTACAGAATCCTGGCGGTGGAAGGTGAGAGATTTGAACGATCCGACTACAGTGAATACGCCAGAGCCAACAAAAATACAGAATTTGGCAGATTGCTCGATAAACTGAATGTAGCCGATCTTGAAAGCAGAGACGGAATAAAACTTGCGGTCGACATGATGATAGAGGTGTCGGGGCTGTATGCAAGATCGGGCAGAAAAATGGGCAGGGAGCTTTATCACGATACACTGAGACAGGTCAGACAGATACTCAGGATGAAATGTCAGACATACGAGGCGGACGCTGCGGTCAGGGAATATATGAGCCTGCAAAATGACTACGAGGTCAGCTCTGATGTTCTGGGTGAGCTTAACTCGGTATGGGCACAGGAGCGGAAAAGAGAACTTGAGATCACGACGCTCAGACGTCATCTGGAGGAGCTTCCTAAGGAGTACAGACGAAGCTGGATAAGGACTGGAGTAAGGACAGCACTTGTACCGCTCATGGTACTTGGAATATTGTCGATAGTTATAATGTATGCATTGGTCGCACGGGGGGATAATATTCTCCCGGACGGACGACTTGTGTATGCGATGCTCTTCGCTGTCGGAGCTGCGGGACTTGCATACTATATTGGATATGCATTGTCAAAATACTGGGGACTCAGGAAGAAGAGTGGAAGAAAGAGATTGACAGCGGAGCTTGAGGAAAGCAGGGCGGAACTTGATAAGCTCTGTGCACAGCGGGATGAGATACACAGCCGCAGAACCGGGCTGCAAAGCCTTGACGGACGAAGAAGAGATATATACGAAAAACTCACACACCGGGAGAAGCTTCTTGATGAAAAGCTTCAGGAGATCCGGGTTATGAGATGTGCGATAGATGAACTGGATGGACTTTCATCATGACAGATGGGTCTGTTCAGCTTTTACTATGTGTTTTTCATTGTGAAATGTCATTATGGCAACAACCTGTATGGATCCAAGAATCAGGAGAAAACCGATCAGATCCATGCGGGTGAACTGGGTTCCCAGAAAGATCCACGTCAGCAGGGCACTTGACACGGGCTCGACTGTGACAAATAGACTCGCCTTCACGCTTCCGAGGATGCTGATGCCGAGACCATATATTGTAAATGGGATGAGGGAGCCCACAATGGCTACCGCAAGTGAGGCTGCAATTATCCTTCCATCCATGTGAGGCAGTGAGAATGTTTTTGTGACCAGCGCAAGGAAAATGGAGGCTATGAGTGATGACCAGCCTATGATATTTACCAGACCATATTCATTGTAGAGCTTCTGAGGATAAAGGCAGTATATAGTGAAACATACCGCTGAGGTGAGTCCCCATATGAGCGCCGGCCTGGATATGGCAAGGGAATTCAGGCTGCCGTGTGTGGCGATCAGAAAGATACCAGCAAATGCACATACGACTGAGGCGGCTTCATATATATGAGGTCTCTTGTGCATGAATATTGTTGTGTACAACAGCAGCATGATTATGTATGTGAACTGGATCACTGTGCCGGTTGCGGCGTTGGAATGTTCGATGGAAGCGAAGTATGTGAACTGCACGCCCATGACACCTGAGAGTGCAAAGAACAGCATAGATATGACACTTTTAGGCTTTGACCATATGGTCAAAGCCCTTTTATCTCCCTTTACGGCGGCGATGACAAGCAGTACGACACCGGATATAAACTGTCTGATTATGGAAAGCTGTGTGGCATTTACATCTGACGACTGGAACACGTATTGTCCAAGGACTCCGCTTATGCCCCACATGATTCCGCATGACAGAACCAGTATGATTCCGAATCTCTGTGAATGGTTGATCTGTTTTTCTGACATAACACCGCCTCTTCTCTTGTTAAAAGTGACATCATTTTACCACCGATATTTCTAATTTTCAATTATTCTTTAAACAAGGTGCCTTGGTGTCAAATGAAGGGTTGAATGCATAGAAATTCTTGTGATCGAGGGTATCTTTTACAGCCTCAAGGCATTCGCCAAATCTCTGGAAGTGCACGACCTCCCTCTCGCGCAGGAATTTGATAGGCTCATATACGTCCGGGTGATCCTTGCACAGTCTGAGGATGTTGTCGTAGGTCGACCTGGCTTTCTGCTCAGCGGCCATATCCTCAAAAAGATCTGTTATCGCGTCGCCCTTGCACTGGAATTCGCAGGCGTTAAATGGAATTCCTCCTGCCGCCTGGGGCCAGATGCCGATAGTGTGGTCGATATAATATTTGTCAAATCCAGATGCCTTGATCTCCTCGATGCTCAGATCCCTTGTGAGCTGGTAAATGATGGTCGCAACCATCTCGAGATGGGCAAGTTCCTCGGTTCCGATGTCGGTCAGAGCCGCCTTGACCTTCTTGTCAGGCATGGAATATCTCTGCGACAGGTATCTCATGGAGGCGCTCATTTCGCCGTCTGGGCCGCCGTATTGACTGATTATGTCCTGAGCCAGCTTTGCGTTGGTTTCCTTTATATTTATAGGAAATTGTAATCTTTTCTCATAAACCCACATTAGCAGTTACACTCTCCTTCCCATGGCCAAGGGTCATTGACCCAGTTGAAATAGTTGTTGTCAGTGACCTGATATTTGTTCAGCGGCCCATACATGTTCACGTAATCATTTATAGCCTGGGTGCGCATGCTCTGATAGTTGTCATAGCTCGAAAGCGCCTTGGTGCAGTCGGGATGAAGGTCGAGATAGAGCGCAATATCGTCAAGTGCAAAAGAGACCTCTGTGATAAAGCGCAGAAGCTGTTTTTTGTTCATTTTATTCATGCCTATTTCCCCCTTACCCCGCAGAATATCAGATTGAGATCCTTGAACATGGTTCCCTCCACAAGTCCGCACTTTGCATCGTACAGATTTTCAAAGGGCTGTTCAGGGATATAAGCCATTCCAAGGGGCCTGCCTGATCTTGCGGATGGGGCAGTGCCGGATTCACAGGAACGTGGCTTGGAGCCGGATGAGGCGGTATATTTAACAGAGGTTCCTTGGTTATAGTAGCATCGATTCTGGCCGTTACGGCTGCAGTTTCTGTTTTGTTCCACTATAAAAGCCTCCACACATAAGTTTTCTCTGTATAAACTATGCCGGAGGCTTAAATATGTTACTGTATTTTGTTGTGTGTTAGATACCCTTCATGGAGAGCTGTATACGTTTCTTGGCGAGGTCTATGCCGATGACCTTTACCTGGACTATGTCGCCGACGCTCACCACGTCAAGAGGGTGCTTTATGAATTTGTCGGACATCTCTGAGATGTGGACAAGTCCGTCCTGATGAACACCTATATCCACAAATGCGCCGAAGTCGATCACGTTTCTGACGGTTCCCTTGAGTATCATTCCCTCTGTCAGATCCTTCATCTCAAGGACATCTCCTCTGAGGATCGGCTTTGGCATCTCGTCACGGGGATCACGGGCAGGCTTTTCAAGCTCCTTTATGATGTCGTTGAGAGTTATCGTTCCTGTTCCCAGCTCCTCAGCTAGCTTTTTGATGTTGCCGGCGGCTTTTGAAAGATCCTTGAGCCTGCCGGATGCAATGTCATCGGTTGTGTAGCCGATGTGGCTCAGCAGGGCAGTGGCTATATCATAACTCTCTGGATGGACAGATGTGGCGTCCAGAGGATTTGAGCCGCCGTTAATCCTCATGAAACCTGCGCACTGTTCAAATGCCTTAGGTCCGAGCTTGGCAACCTTGAGGAGTTCCTTTCTGGTGTTGAAGCGTCCATTTGCCTCTCTGTAATCCACGATATTCTTGGCAAGAGTCTTGTTAATTCCGGAAATGTGCTCCATGAGTGGGGCAGAAGCGGTGTTGAGGTCGACACCGACTTTATTTACAGAATCCTCTACAACTGCGTCCAGGGCTTCTGTCAGCTTCTTCTGGTTCATATCGTGCTGATACTGACCGACTCCGATGGCCTTTGGATCGATCTTGACCAGCTCTGCCAGAGGATCCTGTACTCTTCTGGCGATGGAAGCAGCACTTCTCTGGCCAACATCAAAATGAGGAAATTCCTCGGTGGCGAGCTTGCTGGCTGAGTATACAGAAGCTCCGGCCTCGTTGGTTATCACGTACTGTACAGGTGTGTCAAGTTCGCTGATGAGCTCTGCGATCACCATCTCTGACTCTCTGGATGCAGTACCGTTTCCTACGGATATGAGAGTTATGCCGTACTTCTTTATAAGAGCCTTCACAGTCTTTTTAGCCTCTGCTACCTTCTTCTGAGGTGCTGTTGGGAATATGACAACGGTGTCGAGAACCTTTCCGGTCGGGTCCACAACGGCGAGCTTACAGCCGGTTCTGAACGCCGGATCCCAGCCGAGCACTGTCTGTCCTGCGATAGGAGGCTGCATGAGAAGCTGCTGCAAATTCGATGCAAATACCTTGATGGCACCGTCCTCAGCGGTCTCTGTGAGGGCGTTTCTGATCTCCCTCTCGATGGCAGGGGCTATGAGCCTGTCGTAGCTGTCTGCGATCACGTCTGAAAGTATCTGTTCGGTCTCAGGATTGTCTCTGACGATGATCTGTTTTTTCAGATATGATATTATGTCGTTGACCGGTGCCTCGATCTTTACTGTGATGAACTTTTCCTTTTCACCGCGGTTAACGGCGAGGGTTCTGTATCCGGTCATCTTGGATACAGGGGTGGAGAAGTCGTAGTACATCTCGTATACGGATTCAGCCTCCGGGTCCTTTGCTGTTGTTCTCAGCACACCGTGTCTGGTGGTGAGATCTCTTATGTGAGTTCTGTAATCGGCAGTGTCAGATATATTTTCAGCGATTATGTCCATTGCGCCCGCAATGGCTTCGCTGGTGTCTGCAACGCCATTCTCCTCAGACACATAAGCTTCAGCTTCCTTGACTATCGGAGTTCTGGTCATTTGCAGCATGATGATGTTTGCGAGTCCCTCCAGCCCTTTGTCCTTGGCGATGGTTGCTCTTGTCTTTCTCTTAGGTCTGTATGGTCTGTAGAGATCGTCAACCAGAACCATGGTCTCGGCCTTCTCAATGTCCGCCCTGAGCTGGTCTGTAAGTTTTCCCTGCTCCTCTATACTTGCAATGACCTGAGCCTTTTTGTCCTCGAGATTTCTAAGGTATACAAGTCTTTCGTGAAGAAGACGAAGCTGTTCGTCGTTGAGGGAGCCGGTGGCTTCCTTTCTATATCTGGCGATGAATGGAATGGTGTTGCCCTCATCGATGAGTTTCACCGCTGCTTCAACCTGGCTGTCACGACAGCCTATCTCCTGAGCAATTTTCTTGATTATGTCCATGTATATACTCCTTTTGTAAAGTGTGATGTGCAAAGTAAAAAATATTTCATTGTATATGTAAAATTTAATAGAAGCACATTTGTTAAGTATATAAAAAATGGATAGATTATTCAAGGCTGCTATGTTATACTTTGTGTAGTTTGGGATGTACTGAAAGGGATAAGAAGATGGCTGACATGACACTGGAAAAAGGCGTTGATGATATGGTTGGACCGGATGTACAGGTTTCAGAACGCATACAGCAGGCTATGGATATGGCAAAAGCATTTCATGAAGGGCAGATGCGCCGTGGGAATGGCGGTATGATGCCTTATTATGATGAACATATACTTGGCGTATACAATATCCTGAGAGAAGAGTGTGGGATAACCGACGAGGATATCCTTATAACTGCACTTCTTCACGACACGGTTGAAGATACAGAATGTACACTTGACGATATAGAGAATGCATTTGGTGCGGACATACGCGAGCAGGTGAGACTTCTGACCAGGATACAGGGGGAGCCGTTTTCCGTATATGCCAGAAGGCTGTTTTCCCAAGGCTCATACCAGACGGTGATCGTGAAGCTTGCGGACAGGCTCCACAATCTCAGGACGATAGTTTACATGCCTGATGTGAGGTGGATACAGAAGAAGATAAAGCAGTCGTATACGGACATTCTCAATCCCCTTCCCGAGGCTATGCGGAGAATAGATGGAAGATATAATGAACAGATATATATGCTCGCAGATAAGATAGAAGAGCAGATACTGGAAGTGCAGAGAGCGCTGAACCTGAAACATTCATGATAGGTTGTATCATGGATGAAGCTGGGACAGCGCTCTTTGTTTTTATGATCTATTTATAATCTAATAGAAAATTTTTGTCTCATCGATGATCGTATATACGTTGTCCGAGTAGTCAAGCATTATCACGTTGCAGTTCTGCTGCAGTCCGCCTGACCAGAACTCCTCGAGCGGATGCTTTTTCACATGCATCATCATCGCCTTGTTTATCGCACCGTGGGCAACGATCATGATCCTTGAATATTTTGAGGAGAGTGGCTCCACATACTCAGTCATGAATCTGGCCGCCCGCTGGCAGAGCTCCTCAAATGATTCGCCGTTTCCAACCGGATGATAGAGCTCAGGATGCTTGAAGAAATACTGGAAATCCTGACTTCCGTCTGCCAGAAGTTCTGACATATTCTGCCCTTCCCAGTCACCAAAGCACATTTCCTTTATGAGGTCATTCTTCACAATTGGAATGTCCCTGCCGCCGACAATGAGGCTGGCTGTCTCGTAAGCCCTCTTAAGCGGGCTGGAAAACACCATATCAAAGTGTGTGTCTCTCAGATTTTCTCCTGTGATCCTGGCGAGCTCTCGTCCTTTGTCGCTGAGCTCAATGTCAGTCCGGCCCTGAAGCAGCTTCTTTTTATTCCATACGGTCTCACCGTGTCTTACAATATAAATCTCCATGTGTACAGTCCTCCAAAATCAAATGTCCTCGATCTGCCAGTCGATAGGCTCGACTCCGTTTGCAACCAGGAAATCGTTGGTCTTGCTGAACGGCTTGCTTCCCCAGAAGCCCCTGTATACAGACAGTGGACTTGGGTGTGCGGACTTCAGGATCAGGTGGTGTGGGTTGTTCAGGAATGCGGCCTTCTTCTGGGCGTATGCACCCCACAGGATGAACACGATAGGTCTGTCCTGCTCGTTCAGGATCCTGATCGCTGCATCGGTAAACTGTTCCCAGCCCTTTCCCTGATGGGAACCGGCTCTGTGAGCCTGAACGGTCAGCACGGCATTGAGCATGAGGACTCCCTGGTCGGCCCACTTCTCAAGATATCCGTTATTGGGGATCTTACATCCCAGATCATCGTGAAGCTCCTGATATATGTTGACGAGCGATGGTGGTATGGTGACACCTGGTTTCACACTGAAACTCAGACCGTGTGCCTGCCCCGGCTCATGATATGGATCCTGACCGATTATCACACATTTTACATGGGATAACGGCGTTGTGTGAAATGCGTTGAATATATCATCGGCTGGTGGGTAGACAGTTTCCGTTGCGTATGCCTGTCCCACAAAATCAAACAGCTTTTTATAGTAAGGTTTCTTATATTCAGGCTTAAGATATTCAGCCCAGTCATTTGTTATTGCTGGCATATTGATACTCCTTTTTGTATACAAATATAATGATCCGAAACACAGTTATTTTATCACGGGCGGGGTGCAAAGTAAAATAAACTAATTCAAGTTTTAAGTTGTAAGAAGCAATATCACATGATATACTTACCATATCTGAGAATTGATAAAGGCTTATAGAAAGGAGCATATGAGTATGGAGAAAGCATATAAGACTATGAAGCAGGTTGGAGCACTCAACATAGCACTTGGGGTTATAACGATAGTTACTGGTCTTGTAGTGGGTATACTGATGCTTACAGCAGGCGGAAGATCTCTCAAGAACAAGAGATTTATTGTCTGGTAGAACTGTTAATATATATATAGGATTATAGCGAAAAGGGGTTGACATCTGACACTTGTATGTGTTAGAGTCAGCCTAGATAATGCGATGAAGAGGAGCAGTAGAATTCTGGAGATGTTCAGAGAACCGCCGGTTGGTGTGAGGTGGTGATCGATAGGATTTGAACTCGCCTTGGAGCAGCCCGCTGAATGGCACGTCAGATGATCGTGTGAAGTAGGAAGGGACGGAGCCTGACCGTTACAGCAGGAGGGTATAAGACGGCGGTAAGTATATCGTTCATCTGTATCTGCGACGAGAGCATACATTATTGTATGAAATAGAGTGGTACCGCGTAACTTACGTCTCTATAGTGATTAGGAGATGTGAGTTTTTTTTTGCTTAAGTAGGAGGTTATATCAATGAAGAATTATCAGAATTACAAGCGTGGCTATTACATGCCACCGGTACAGTGCACAGACTGGGTAAACAAGGAGTATATTGACAAAGCACCTATCTGGTGCAGCGTGGATCTGAGAGACGGTAATCAGGCCCTGATCGTACCTATGAGCCTTGATGAGAAGCTGGAATTTTTCAAGGAGCTTGTCAGGATCGGTTTCAAGGAGATAGAGATCGGATTCCCTGCAGCGTCCGAGACTGAGTACGAGTTCTGCCGAACACTTATAGAGCAGGATCTCATACCTGATGATGTCACGATACAGGTACTTACACAGGCAAGACCACATATCATAGAGAAGACATTTAAGGCTATAGAGGGTGCAAAGAACGTGATCGTACATCTGTACAATTCAACATCATTTGCCCAGAGACAGCAGGTGTTCAGAAAGTCAAAGGAAGAGATACTTAAGATAGCAGTGGATGGAGCAGTGCTGCTCAACAAGATGGCTGATGAGTACGGCGTTCCATATCGTTTTGAGTATTCACCGGAGAGTTTCACCGGAACAGAGGTTGACTATGCACTTGAGGTCTGCAACGCAGTTATCGATGTATGGAAGCCGACACCGGACAGAAAGGTTATAATCAACCTCCCTGCAACAGTCGAGATGTCACTTCCACATGTTTACGCAAGCCAGATAGAGTATATGAGCAAGAACCTCCACGATAGGGAGAATATTATCCTTTCACTTCATCCTCACAATGACAGAGGCTGTGGAGTGGCAGATGCAGAGCTTGGTATCCTCGCCGGCGCAGACAGAATAGAGGGAACATTATTTGGAAATGGTGAGAGAACAGGAAATGTGGACGTGATCACACTCTGCATGAACATGTTCACCCATGGAGTTGACCCTGAGATAGATCTCAGCGATATACCATCACTCACAGAGATGTATGAGAGAGTTACAGGAATGAAGGTTTACGAGCGTTCACCATATACAGGAAAGCTTGTATTTGCCGCATTCTCAGGCTCGCATCAGGATGCCATTGCCAAGGGAATGAAGTTCAGAAAAGAGCAAGGAGACGGAATGTGGACCTGTCCATATCTGCCGCTTAACCCTGAGGATATCGGAAGAAAGTATGATGGCGATGTTATCAGAATAAACAGCCAGTCAGGAAAGGGTGGAATTGGATTCATCCTCCAGACAAAGTACGGCTTTGACCTTCCTGCAAAGTTCAGAGAGGATCTGGGCTACACAGTAAAGGATGTGTCAGATAAGGAGCACAAGGAGCTCAGTCCAAAGGAAGTATTGGATATATTCCAGAATACATATGTCAATATAGATGGACCTGTCAAGATGCTTGAGAATCACTTCGTACAGGGAGATGGAATATCCACAGAGATAACCATACTGAAGAATGGAGTGAAGAAGGTTTACCATGGCAAGGGAAATGGACGTCTGGATGCCGTGAGCAACGCTATAAAGAAGCACTTTGACATACAGTTCAAGGTTGTATGTTACGAGGAGCATTCACTTCAGACAGGATCCAACTCACAGGCCGTTGCCTATGTCGGAGTCGAGACTGCCGATGGTAAGGTTACATGGGGCGCAGGAATAAAGGACGATATCATAGACGCATCTGTACATGCACTCGTGAGCGCCGTCAACAGAACAGGAGATCTCAATTAGATATTAAATTAGGGATTAAGATATATTGAATTACATTAAAATACCCGGATGTGCAGGCAAAATGCTTACATATCCGGGTGTTTTTTATGATTCGCTGGTCTTAAGTTTCTTATAGCAGTAACCGATGATATCCTTTCGTGTAACTATGCCGATGAACTTGTTCTGATCGTCAACCACCGGAACAAAATTCTGGACCATGGCTCTGGCTATGAGATCCTCCATGTTGGAACTGATGGATACGGAGGCGTACTCGAATTTCTTTGGAATATCATTAAGGAAGATGTTCTCTGCGGTTTTGAGCGCGTTCATCGAATTGCGCTTGCAGTACCAGAGAATGTCGCCCTCCGTTATGGTGCCGACATATTCACCGGTGTTGGATAGTATCGGTATTGCAGAATATCTGTGTATCTCCATCTTCTCAAGTATCTGTCTGAGTGAAAAACTGTCCTCAATATATGCTACATCGCTCTTAGGTGTAAGAAAAAATAAAATGTTCATGTCGCTTCTCCTTGTCATATATAATTTGTAATTTTACAGCCCCATTCTGTAAATGATAAATACCATAAATATTGCTTATCGCCCATATGTAATAATTATAAAATATAATCAGTATGAGTTCAATTAAATTACTGTGAAATAATAGTGACCGGGTGCATGATAAGAAAGTATTTTCAGAATATAATCCGAAATGTGTCAGATGTGTCAGAATTTGCAAAATTATGTTGTTAATTAGTAGGCGATTTGATATTATAAACTTGATATGCACTATTATAAGAGACATAAGGAGGACTGTATGGGATCGGAGAATGTTTTCCAGGAGAATCAGGAATATCTTATAAGGGCAAGGGAGCTGGTGGTGGCTATCGATGATGTGCAGGACAACCTTGAACAGGCGAGAACGGCACAGAGAAAGACCAGCAGGAGCATCTCACAGGAGGAAAAGGGCCTTTCTGATGAGATCAGTTCAACCTTGAAAAACAGAAAGAATGAGATAGAGGATGGATATGACCAGCAGCTTTCGGCGAACGGAGCCAAGATAAGGCAGCTTCAGTCGAAAAAGGATAAGAAGAAGACGGAGCGTATGGGCAACCGAATAGAGAGCGAGACGGCCTCTCTGAACGAGAGCAACAGACAGCTCAGACTCAAGGCAAAGGAGCTGTTTAAGCAGAACAATGTATCGGGCTTCTGCAATACGGGCTTCTTCTACTGTATGTTCGCTCCGTGCGGAGCAGGCGACGTGTTTAAGCTTATACTGCTTATACTCCTGTTCTGCGGATGTATACCGGCGATTGTATGCGTGGCGCTTTCATACACCATATACCAGACCGGAGTTCACACTTTGACGTATGTGGTGATCAGTCAGGCGATCGTCATAGCAGAATTTATAATATATTTTATAGTGTTCAATCTTGCCAAGGTAAAGAATCTTGAGATCGTCAATGAGGGCAGGCGGATAAGAAACAAGGTCCGCGCCAACAACAAGCAGATAAGGATCATCAGAAACTCGATAACAAGAGACAAGGATGAGAGTGTATATAATCTTGGCAAATATGATGAAAAGCTCAGCGAGCTTGAGGCGGAGCGCGAGGATATAAGCAATCGCAAGCTTGAGGCGATAAAAGTATTTGAGAATGATACAAAACAGGTTATAACTGATGATATAACAGGAAGACGGCAGCCGAAGATCGACGCACTTAAGGCGGATCTGAAGCAGCTCGAGGAAAAGATCAATGCCATGGAGTCACAGCTTGCTGATATGCAGAGCCATCTGACTGACAGCTATGTCACATTCCTTGGCAAAGATCTGCTCACAGAAGAGAAACTCTCTGATCTTATATCGATCATGGAGGAGGGCACGGCAAGCACAGTGTCAGGCGCCATAGAGGTTTATAAGGGAGAGAGCTAGTCAGTGTGTCGATGATGACAGTATGGCGTCAGAGATGAAGCGTGCCATATTGCTGACGGTATACAGCCTGGTGCTCTGAAGAAGACTCATACCTGGCTTCCCAGACAGATTTACAATCCCGGTGATGGAGATATCTCCTATCGCCGGGAGTTTTTTATTTACACCGATTCCGGGGTACAGGGGGGCGTTAGAGAGCGTGATCATACCTACATCTGAAGGACGTCCAAGGGATGCGTCGACGGCGATGATGGCGGGGGAGACAAAATGGTCGTATATATGGTGTATGGTATCGCGCAGATTGAGGGCGTGAACCGGAGCTTTTAACGTTCCGTACACTTTGAAAGGACAGTTGTGCTCTGTCAGAAAGCTGCCTGTCAGAGGGCCGAGAGCATCACCGGTAGCGCGGTCGGTTCCTATGCATAAAACCACGGTGCTGTCAGAAGGCTGCCCGCTGTCTGCCAGAAAATCCGATATTCTGGTTGAAAGCGCACGGCAGGCAAGAATGTCATTTGGATTAAAATATTCTGTTTGTCGCTGCTTCTTTTTTATCATATCAATACCCTGCCTGTGTTTTATAGTATAGAGTATTTCCAAGATTATCAAAGTTTACACAATAGATTCATAAAGCGCTCATTTACGTGATCCTGTAGATATAGGTCGTAATAGGCTGGAATATAGGGCGCAGTTACACACATCAAATGACATGATTTCCTAAAAAAGCGTCTTGTCAACATGGTATTATTCATGCATCGTTGGCGGAGCTGTAAGGGCTGATGCTTAAGAGTATAGGAGGTCGGGTGAATGATAGAGATAGTATATGATGAAGCAAATGAGATGATGAGGTCAAGCGACAGGGTGAAATATGAGCTGCCCAAGAATATACGACAGGTGGGAAATGCCCCGGGAAATTACAAGATATATGTAGAAGACTATGTAATGACATATCTGAGGAGAATTGCATCGCCGGGCAATATGAACTGCCGTGGAGCCATACTTCTCGGAAAAGTATATGATGAAAATGGCACAAAGGTGATATTTGTCAGCGGCGCAGTGGATGCACAGAATCTTGAATTTGACATATCCATGATAAAATTTGGTGACAGCGAGTGGAGCGGAATATATGCGGAGATAAACAAATACTTCGATGACCTGTCGATCGTGGGATGGTTCCTGTCCAGAATGGGTTTCTCTGCAGAGATAAACGATCAGATGAAAAGGCTGCACCGCGATAATTTCCCGGGTGAGGGAAAGATCCTGTTCCTTATGGATGCACTGGAGTGTGAGGAGGCATTTTATTATTACGATCACGGGACCCTTATGAGGGAAAAGGGATACTATATATATTATGTGAGAAATGAGAAAATGCAGAACTACATAATCAGCAGAAAGCGTGAGACTGCGGAATCTGCGACAGACAGTGTGGTAATAAAGGATAAGACGGTCGTTGAAAACTTCAGAGAGAGGGGGAAACAGACGGAGAACCGGAAGAAGAGGAGCTGGGGTACAACCGCGGCGTGCTTTGTTGCGGTATGTGCGGTGTCATTTGGAGCATTGTGGTACATATCCCCGGATACAGTGGGGCAGATAACGGACAGGCTGACAAAGGCAAAACACTCCGGTGAGGTTCAGGTGTTCATGAACAGTGCAGACACCATGGCCGGTGCTGAGAAAACAGTGGGAGGAGCTGCATCCGGAGATGCCTATACACAAAAAAATACACCGGGATCACAGAACACGGAGGCAACTCAGAATGCGGCAGGGGTGCAGGATACAGAGATGGCACAGAAAGCAAATGGATCGCAGGATATATCAGCGGCGCAAGGCACGGAGAATACAAGTGCTTCGGTGGAGGGAACTTCGTATGGCTCGGAATACACTTCGGACAGTGTTTCAGATGAAGCTGTAACATCAGAGATACCTTCTGTGCCGGAGGATACGGAGAGCATCTATGTGGTTGAACCAGGGGACACTCTTGTGAGTATATCGATAAAGATGTACGGAACGCAGGATGGCGCAGAGAGTATAGCGGCGGTAAATGGCCTGAAGATAGATGAACCTATATATGAGGGCCAGAAATTGGTTATTCCCTATACAGATTAAAAATGCTATAATTACCATGTTTTTTTATAGTGAATAAAGAACAGAAGGAATACGGATATGAAATTTTTAACAAAAAATAAAAAAACTGCGGATAAGGAAATTGCTGCGGGCAGAGACGATGAAAAACAGGAAGTTCAGAATCAGACAGAAGATGATATGGACGAGGAAAGCCTTGCAAATGGCAGGGATAATGTCATTGAAGTAAAACGTACCATGGGCAAAAAAGGCAAAATGCTCCTCGCTATCGCAGCAATTGTGGTTGTGCTAGGACTTGTCACTGCACTTTTGAGATATAATGCGATAAAGACATACACTCAGTATGATGTGGTGTCAGCGACGGAAACATCAGGTGACAATATAGCAGATTACACGGTATTTGCGGGAAATGTGCTGAAGGTGACCAAGGACGGTGCATCTTACATAGATGAAAAAGGCGTGACAAAGTGGGATGTGAGCTATGCGATGAAGATGCCACACGCAGAGGTGTGCGGAAACTACGCGATAGTTGCGGATATGAACGGTAAAGATGTGTATGTGTTTAATGTTGACGGCGAAGTCAGCCGTCAGACTCTCGCTTACGACATCTCAAATGTTGATATTGCAGAGCAGGGAGTGTACACCCTTGTACTTGTGGGAGAAGGCTGCAATTATATCAATGGATACGATAAGGACAGCAACACGATCTATGAGCTCAAGACCACGATAGATAAAAGTGGATACCCTATGGATATAGACATATCGAACGATGGACAGAAGCTGGTCACAAGTTATATGAAGATACAGGGCACAAAGGTACAGTCTGTGATAGCCATGTACAATTTTAGCTCGGTTGGACAGAATGAGAATGCTGATCGTATGATGGGAAGCTATACAGTGGATGATGCACTGTATCCTATCGTGAAATTTACAGATAATGACAATATTGCATGCTTTGGTAATAAAGATATAAGAACATACACTATGACGGAGAAACCGGAGAAGAGAGCTGTTATAGATCTCAGATCCAGGGAGATGCAGGGCGTATTCTATAATTCTTCCTGCGTGGGTTATATTGCTGTCTCGGATTCTGCCTCAAAGGCGAAATACAAAATATATATATATGACAACAAGGGTGCGCTGAAGGCTGAAGTGGACTACGACAATGCATTTGACAAAATATATGCAACTGAAGAGGAGATAATAGTCACGGGAGATATGGACTGCAGTATAATCAGGTTTAATGGAAGTATGAAATTTAATTATTCATTCACCAAGAATCTTGTAAATGTTGTGCCGGACTCAAACGAGGAGGAGTATGTGGTCATATTTGAAAATGAGACGCAGACTATTGCCCTCAAGGGCATGTAAGAGAAAGGAGAAGCGCATATGAATCTGATGTTGCTTGCGTCTGTGGCGGTTATTCTTCTGTGCGCCCTTATCGGATACAGGAGAGGTCTCATCAAAAGTGCGGTAAGTGCAGTGGGCATAGTAGGAGCGGTGATCCTGACAAATGTGCTGAATCCGTATGTAAACCAGTTCCTCTGTCAGCATACACCACTCAGAGACACCGTGAGGCAGAAGGTAGAGCAGAGCATAGGAGTGGAAGATATCAGTGAAAGTGTATCTGTCTATGAGAAAGAAGATTATCTAGAACATACAGAACTGCCGGAGATCGTGAAGAACTACATACGCAGTAACGGCGGAGACAAGATAAATGGAAAGGCGATCGGAGACTATGTGGCATATGTTGTGGATTATCTCACAGATATGGTCATGAACGGACTGTCTTATCTGTTAACCATATTTGTGGTGCTGCTGCTCGTGCTGATAGCTCTTGCGTTATCGCATGTTCTGTCGGGTATCCCCGTGGTCGGTGGACTGGACAAAGCAGGCGGACTTGTTTTTGGCGTTGCACAGGCTGTGTTGTGTATATGGATCGCAATGGTTCTCATAACGTTTTTGTCAGCATTCTCAGTGGCTTCGCAGATGCTGGAAATGGTACACGACAGCAAGGCTCTCACATATCTGTACGATAAAAACATTTTTTTGAAAATAGTTATTGACATATTGGGAGATATTTAGTATAGTTTCACTTGCTGGTTGTGACCGGCATAAGTTAACATCGATTTTCTTCTTCTGTCACTGGAATATGATGACAAAGAAAATGAAAAAAGTTGTTGACATACACACTTCGGTGTGGTAATATTTAGAAGTTGTCGCCGAAGAGGTCAGACATCAGCAATCGAAACGATCTTGAAAAAAGATAAAAAGTTGTTGACAAAGAACTTCAGATGTGATAGCATATAGAAGTTGTCGCTGAGAGGCGAGAGCACAAAGAACCTTGAAAAATTAA
>NZ_QTMI01000004.1:0-268641 GCF_003603115.1 Coprococcus sp. AF19-8AC
ATGTTTCTGACACCGTCTCACGCGACAGCTTTTATAAGATACCACCATCATTTGGCAAAGTCAAGCACTTTTATTGAATTTTACACGAAATAATTTTGGCCACAATACCAAATGATACTGTGGCCATGCTCACCGCTATTATCGTGCTTTATATGATTGAATATTTTCTTCTATATATACTCCAGTGCCTGCTGTATATTTGCGACACCTACCACCTTCATATCTCCAAGGTCTTTCATCTTCTTCACATTGTCCAGATTGGATCTCGGTATGATACAGGTCTTAAATCCCATCTTTGCGGCCTCGCGTACTCTCTGCTCAGCACCTGACACTCCACGCACTTCGCCTGAAAGTCCCATCTCTCCGAACATGACCATATCAGAAGGTATGGCACGGTTCTTGAAGCTTGATACAAGAGCAAATACTATTCCCAGATCTGCCGACGGATCATCAAGGCGCATACCTCCGGCTATATTCACATATGCATCACAGCCCGCCATAACTATGCCGCCTCTCTTCTCGAGAACAGCAAGCAAGAGATTTACCCTGTTGTAGTCGAGTCCCACACTTGTTCTTCTTGGCAGATTGAAGCTTGACTGGCACACCAGAGCCTGGATCTCAAGCAATATCGGTCTTGTTCCTTCCATTGTACATACTACTACAGACCCGGATGTGTCATCAGGTCTTCCATCCAGCATAAGCTGTGACGGATTCTTCACCTCTGCAAGTCCGGTTCCCTTCATCTCAAATACACCGATCTCATTTGTCGAGCCAAATCTGTTCTTTACTGCACGAAGGACTCTAAACCCGGCATTACGCTCGCCCTCGAAATAGAGAACTGTATCTACCATATGTTCAAGGGTTCTTGGGCCTGCCACGGTTCCCTCTTTGGTAACATGTCCTACTATGAATATGGCGATCCCTGTCTGCTTCGCCATCCTCATGAGTCTGGCTGTAACTTCCTTTACCTGGGATACACTTCCCGGTGCAGACTCCACGTCATCCGTAACTATGGTCTGTATGGAATCTATAACAATGACCTTTGGAGTGTCCTTCTTGACATACTCCTCCACATCCTCGAGATTGTTGACACAGAGAAGCAGCATGTCCTTTGTAAAATTTCCGATACGCTCTGCCCTCATCTTTATCTGTGAAAGAGACTCCTCACCTGACACATAAAGTATCTTCTGTCCCATCTCTGACATATTCCTGCACATCTGCAGCAATATGGTGGATTTACCTATACCCGGATCTCCTCCCACCAGCACAAGGGATCCGCTCACTATCCCGCCGCCTAATACTCTGTTTAATTCGCCTATTCCTGTGGTAAAACGCGTCTCGTCGGTGGTCTCCACCTCCAAAATGCTTGTAGGCGCCACGACAGCCCTTCTACCGGACTGGCTCTTGGCGCCTACTGTCACTTTCTCCTCGCAAAATGAATTCCACGCTTTACAGCCGGGACACTGCCCCATCCATTTTGTCGATTCGAATCCACATTCCTGGCAAAAAAACACCTGTTTTCCTTTTGCCATAAATATCTCCTGTGTATGCTATATTAGTCAAATGCTCTCTTAACATCAACCTTGACTGGTCTGCCCTCTTCAAGATCTACGCTTATGCTCATCTTGCCACCGAGGTTGGTCTTGTTCTTGCCGACATATACATCGTCTACGTGAACCTTGTACTCTGTCTCAGGCTCAAGCTCAAGTGTGATGGACGCATTCTCTGGTCCCTCAACTACAAATGTAACATCGTTCTCATCAGCCTTGAAACCATGTACTGCTGTTCCCGGTACTGACTCATATACGAACATTCCGTTCTTCTCAAGCTTTGTGATCTCGTTGAAAGTCTTTATCTTGTAGATATCTCCCTGGAACTCAAAACCGTCCTTCTTGGTCTTTGCTCCAAGCTCATAATTACCGAATTCCAATGACTCCCCCTGTGCATTTATCAATTCATTTACTACTGACATTGATCTTATCCTCCTGTTGTTTTTGTATGATCTGAACTCTATCGCAATAATATCCTGATATATATCAATAATCTCTGTATACTATCCGTTAGTGATTTTCATTATACAGTAATGCATCCTTTTTTTCTACAAAATTATGCATTTTCACCAATATTTCATATTAATTTCTACTGCTATTTTTCCGCACTTGGCACTACTGTATATCATGCTCACATCACAAATATCTAATCCGACATCATTCCTCTGTCTTTTGTTTCGCTGTAAGTGATATTTTCTCAGTGGTTTTTCCGTCGGCTTCCTTCTTTTTCTTCGTTGACACTGTGACTGTATCACCTTTTTTGACATCACCTCTAAGCATCGCCTCCGCAAGCACATCCTCCACATATGTCTGAATAGCCCTTTTGAGTGGTCTTGCTCCATACTTCTTGTCATAGCCTTTTCCAAAGATATATTTCTTTGCATGGTCGGTGAACTTAAGCTCAATATCCATCTGTGTCTGGACACGGTTCTTAAGTTCCTTTAACATAAGTCCGGTTATATCCTTTACATTTGCCTCGCTCAGGGCATGGAACACGATTATGTCGTCTATTCTGTTCAGGAACTCCGGCTTGAAGGTTCTCTTGAGCTCATCCATTACATTGCTCTTCATCTTCTCATGTTCCTTTGTCTCATCGCTTACCGTGACAAATCCAAGCTGCTTAGGGTCAACTATACCCTGTGCCCCTGTATTGGAGGTCATGATTATGATGGTGTTCTTGAAATCCACCTTTCTTCCCTGGGAATCCGTTATATGTCCGTCATCAAGTACCTGAAGGAGAATGTTGAACACATCGCTGTGAGCCTTCTCTATCTCGTCAAACAGCACAACAGAATACGGATTGGTCCTGACCTTCTCGCTGAGCTGTCCGCCCTCCTCAAAGCCTACATAACCCGGAGGTGAACCTATCATCTTGGACACGCTGTGCTTCTCCATGTACTCCGACATGTCAACTCTTATCAGGGCATCCTCACTTCCAAATACTATATCTGCAAGAGCCTTGGAAAGCTCTGTCTTACCGACACCTGTAGGTCCGAGGAACAGAAATGATCCCATCGGTCTCTTCGGATCCTTAAGTCCGACTCTGCTTCTCTTGATAGCACGTGATACGGCTGTAACAGCCTCCTCCTGGCCAACTACCCTCTTGTGAAGTTCACTCTCAAGGCGTTCAAGCTTCTTTGACTCCTTCTCCGTGAGCTTGCTCACAGGGATCTTGGTCCACACGGACACAACATCCGCAATATCGTTCTCCTGAACTGTGATATTTCTCCGGCTGGAAGACTGCTTTCTTGCATTCTTCTTTGCAAGCTCCTTCTGTCTCGCGCTCACCTCTGCCGCCGCCTCTATATTGCCAGCCATGAGTGCCTTCTCCAGATCGTCGTTGAGCGTTGTAAGCTCAGCCTCCACAGCCTTTTTCTTCTCATAATTATGTCTGTCCGATGAGAATCCGAGCCTCTTTCTGGAGCATGCCTCATCCATAAGATCTATGGCTTTGTCCGGCAGGAATCTGTCTGTTATATATCTGATGGACAGATCCACCGCAGCTTCAACCGCATCATCGCTTATATCGACATTGTGATGCTGCTCATAGCATGGTCTGAGTCCCTTGAGTATCTCCACTGCCTCATCCCTTGTAGGCTCATCCACGTACACCGGCTGGAATCTTCTCTCAAGGGCCGCATCCTTCTCTATATACTTCCGATATTCGTTCAGAGTCGTAGCACCTATCATCTGGATCTCGCCGCGTGACAGGGACGGCTTCAGTATATTGGACGCATCTATTGCACCCTCGGCACCGCCTGCCCCTATGAGTGTGTGAAGTTCATCCACAAACAATATGATATTGCCATCCGATATGACCTCTCCGATGACCTTCTTTATCCTGTCCTCAAACTCTCCTCTGTACTTGGAACCGGCAACCATGCTTGAAAGGTCAAGCGAAAGGAGCCTTTTACCCTTTACAGTATCCGGCACTTCATCGTGGGCTATGAGATATGCTATGCCCTCCACAACAGCAGTCTTTCCAACACCCGGCTCTCCGACCATACATGGATTGTTCTTCATTCGTCTGCTGAGTATCTGCATGACTCTCTCTATCTCTTTTGTACGTCCGATGACCGGATCCATATTGCCCATCCGTGCTTCCTGTGTCAGATCTCTGGAATACTGATCCAGTGTAGGTGTGGATGTCTTGCTCTTATTTCTCGACTTTTTCAGTGCTGCATATTCTCTCTTTGCCGTATTCGCATCGCTTCCACAGGCCAGAAGTATGTCTGTGTACACCTTCTGGATATTTACATTCTCTGATGCCATAAGCTTTACAGCTACACAGTCTGTCTCCTTTATAAGTGCCAGAAGGATATGCTCTGTTCCCACCTCCTGGGAATTGAGTCTTCTCGCCTCATACTGTGAGTCATCGAGAATCCTTCTTGCGCTCATCGTATATTTGTCTCTCTCCCCTGTGACTACTCCACCAGGTTCCAATGTATACTTCAACGCATCTATGATCTTAACTATATCCAGACCATTCTCGTTCAGAATACTGTACGCTGTTGTATCTGCTACAGATGCCAGTGCAACGATAAAATGCTCGCTTCCGACAAAATTCTGTCCAAGCTTCCTCGCCACCCTGTTTGCCTCTTTTATAACTATGTCAGATTCTTTGCTGTACGGTAATTTCATTCAGTCCACCTCAAATCTAAATAATCTAGGATTTTATGCGCTTCATTATAGCATATGTCGTCGTGCGTAAGCGCGATGACCTACGCACGCATCAGCGTGCTTCATTATAACATATATATTACAGGAATACAAAAGAGGTTTTGAGACAAATTCTCTCAAAACCTCTTCCGTAAATATATATCTATAGATTACTGCTCGTCTATAGCCTTACCTATATCATGTCTCATGTACTTGTTGTCAAATGTGATCCACTCTGTCGCAGCATATGCATTCGCACGAGCCTCGAAAAGATCCTTGCCCTTTGCTGTAACACCGAGTACACGGCCGCCATTTGTCACGATCTGATCACCGTCAAACTTTGTGCCGGCATGGAATACAAAGTACTCATCCTTGCCGTCAAACTTCTCAAGTCCATGTATAGGATAGCCCTTCTCATATGATACAGGGTATCCGTCTGATGCAAGAACTACGCACACTGCTGCGTTGTCCTCAAACTGAAGATCGACCTTGTCAAGTGTTCCGTCGATACATGCCTCCATGACATCAATAATATCATTCTTCATACGTGGAAGAACTACCTGAGCCTCAGGGTCACCAAATCTTGCATTGTACTCGAGAACCTTAACACCATTTGGAGTCATCATGAGTCCGCAGAACAGAACTCCCTTGAACTCTCTGCCCTCAGCTTTCATGGCAGCCATGGTTGGCTTGTAGATGTTCTCCATGCAATACTCGTCTATCTCTTTTGTATAGAATGGACTTGGGGAGAATGTTCCCATTCCGCCTGTGTTGAGTCCCTGATCTCCATCCTTTGCTCTCTTGTGATCCTGCGCTGAAGTCATAGGCTTGATCGTTGTTCCATCACAGAAGCAGAGAACTGATACCTCACGTCCTGTCATGAACTCCTCTATTACCATGGTATTTCCGGCTGAACCAAAGTGCTTGTCAAGCATGATCTCCTTGACGCCTGCCTTTGCCTCCTCAAGGTCGTTACAAATGAGAACTCCCTTGCCGAGTGCAAGTCCGTCGGCCTTTAAAACTATAGGGAATGTAGCTGTCTCAAGGTACTTGAGTGCTGAATCTGCATCTGTAAAGTTCTCATAAGCTGCTGTAGGTATGCCATACTTCTTCATGAGATCCTTGGAGAACGCCTTTGAGCCCTCTATGATTGCTGCATTTGCACGAGGTCCGAATGCTCTGATACCGGCTGCCTCAAATGCATCGACCGCACCTGCAACAAGCGGATCATCCGGCGCAACAACAACCAGATCGACTGCCTTATCCTTTGCAAATGCAACCAGCTTATCAAAATCCATCACACCTATATCAACGCACTCTGCAAGTGCTGCGATACCTGCGTTGCCAGGTGCACAATATATCTTGGATACTTTATCACTCTTTGAAATACTTGTAACTATAGCATGCTCTCTTCCGCCGCTTCCTACTACCAATACTTTCATGGATATTCCTCCTAATCTTCTACAACTGCAATTCCATCTTCAACATGTACTTTGCCATGGGCGATCTTGTCTATAACCGCAGGCAGAAGCTTCCACTCAGCCTGTTCCATCACACGCTGCTGCAGAGCTTTCGGTGTATCACCATTCTGTACTGCAACTGCCTTCTGCATGATGATCGGACCTGTGTCAGTGCCTTTATCTACAAAATGGACCGTAGCTCCCACTACCTTGACACCTCTTGCAAGGGCTGCCTCATGAACTTTAAGTCCATAGTAGCCTGTTCCGCAGAATGCCGGTATGAGTGATGGGTGTATGTTGACTATCTTATTCGGATATGCATCTATCACTATCTCAGGTATGACCACAAGATATCCTGCGAGAACTATAAGATCCGCTCCGGTCTCCTGAAGCTTTGCGAGAAGTGCTTCGTTGAATCGAGCTCTGTCCGCGTAATCCTTAGGGCTTACGACCTCCGCTGCTATTCCCACCTTCTTCGCCCTCTCAAGAGCAAATGCATTCTTATTGTTGCTTATGACCGCAACTATCTCCGTATCTGTTATGACTTTATTATCTATGGCATCTATGATGGCCTGAAGATTGGTTCCGCCGCCTGATACCAGAACTGCAACCTTTAGCATAAGTCTACTCCCTTTTCACCAGCTACAACTGTACCGAGAACAAATGCCTTGTCGCCGGCAGCTTCTATAGCTGCAATAGTCTTATCTGCGTCTGCAGGGTCTATAGCAAGACACATACCAACTCCCATGTTGTATGTGTTGTACATCATATGCTCATCTATATCGCCTTTCTTTGCGAGAAGCTTGAATATAGCCGGTACCTCATATGAATCCTTCTTAACCTGAGCACGAACTCCGTCTGGAAGCATTCTTGGGATATTCTCATAGAATCCACCACCTGTGATGTGACTGCATCCCTTGATCGTAATGCCTGCATCCTTCACTGACTTGAGAGCCTTTACATAGATTCTTGTAGGCTCAATAAGTGCCTCACCGAGTGTCTTGCCAAGCTCGTCGTAATATGTATCAAGAGATTCCTTTGTCATCTCGAAAACCTTTCTTACAAGTGAGAAACCGTTGCTGTGCACTCCACTTGAAGCGATACCTATAAGTGTATCTCCAGGCTTAATGCTCTCTCCTGTAATAAGATCCTTCTTCTCAACAACACCTACTGCAAATCCTGCAAGGTCGTACTCATCCTCAGGCATAAGTCCCGGATGTTCTGCTGTCTCACCACCTACGAGGGCAGCTCCTGACTGGTTGCATCCCTCTGCAACGCCGCTTACTATAGTTGCAATCTTCTCAGGATAGTTCTTGCCACATGCTATATAGTCAAGGAAGAAAAGTGGCTCTCCACCAGAGCATGCGATATCATTCACACACATTGCCACTGCGTCGATTCCGATGGTGTCATGCTTATCCATAATATAAGCGAGCTGAACCTTTGTTCCACATCCATCTGTTCCTGACAGAAGTATAGGCTCTTCCATATCCTTGATCTTAACGAGACTGAAAGCTCCTGCGAATCCACCAATTCCGCCAAGTACCTCGGGTCTCATGGTTGTCTTGATATGCTTCTTCATAAGCTCCACAGACTTGTATCCAGCTTCAATATCTACTCCGGCATTCTTGTAATCCAATTTCTTATCCTCCTGTTATCTGTTTTGTACAAGGCGCACCGGCACCTTTTCAAATATTCCAATAAATTATAGATTATATCGAATACTTTGTAAAGATTGAGATGATTACAAATTGATAATGTGGTGAACGTGTGGTATAATCACAATATATTGTGATTATAGCTATCCGCAATATATAACAGTCGATTATACTACAGCAAAAGCAGTTACTAAAGGAGCACCCGCATGACCAACAACAGATTGAACATCGGTATTTTTACGTGTCATATTGATAACGATTACGCAACAGAGGTTTGCAAAGGAGCTGAATACGCAGCAAAGGAACTTGACTGCAATCTCATCATATTTCCGGGCATGTTTCTGAATGCCTCCTTTTATGATCCTGCCAATCAACTGTATGATTACCAGTATAATTCGATTTTCTACTATGCACATCCTGAGTGTCTGGACGCACTTATCATCTCCGTCGGAGCTATATCATCTCTGTTATCGGAGAAGGACATGAATTCTTTCCTTTCCCATTTTGATGGAATACCTATCCTCACACTGGAGGAGAAGCTTCCGGGATATCCATGCATCAGAACAGACAATTCAAGAGGAATGAGGGATGCCATAGAACATCTCATAAAAGAACACAAGAGAAAGCATATATGCTTTGTTGCCGGCAAGGATGACAACACCGACAGCAATCTCAGACTCAAGATATACAGAGAGGTTCTCTCTGAGAACGGACTCAGCGTTGAGGACCGCATGATAATACACGGCGACTTCGCAGAATACTGTCAGGAGGAGACTGCACAGCTTCTGGATGTCAACCCGGATGCCGATGCCATCGTATTTGCAAATGATCGCATGGCAATAGGCGGTTATGCAGAACTCAAGTCCAGAGGAATACGCATAGGAGAAACCATGTCAGTCATCGGTTTTGACGATTCACCATCTTCCGTCAACATGGATCCCCCCCTCACCACAGTCAATATCAATTCCTGTGAACTCGGTTTCCGTGCAGTGTATGCGGCGGTGAGACTTGCCCAGACCGGCAACATGAAATCCGAGACTCTGGATTCCAGACTTATAAACAGACTGTCCTGTTGCTGTCACCTGTGCACAGAGAGCGACCTGATAGATGCCGGCAGACATTTACTGGATCTTGACATACCGGACATCATCGATATTCTCGACGGACGACTCTTCGGAGAGATTGCAGATTCTTTCTTTGCCTCCAAAGTCATGTCCGCATACAACAGGATACTCATTGATATAGTATCCGTGATCAAGAGCGACATTGATACGGAGTATCCACAGAACAAGATCATCGATGAACTCAAATGTATTCTCGAATCTGACCTGACCGATTTTTATTCTGTCCAGAAAACAGCATACATGTTCCGTGAACTGGCTTCCATCTTCTCAAGCTGTAAATTGTCTGCAGCCAAGAGTCTCCAGTTCAACAGACTTAACACGACCATAACCAACACCATATCACTCTTCATCTCGAATCAGCTTTACAACACGATATACGAGAACAAGATGATGGGCTGGTCATCAATATACATAACCCGTGACACCCTGACATACGGCGAGGATCTTGGCAAGACATACACATCCATCCTCCACAAGCTTCAGGGGCTGAATTACGAAGGAGCTTACATCTACACCTACGACGATCCTGTGCGCATCACAGACACGGGAAGCTGGATCGTTCCAAAGTCAGTCTTCCTTCAGGCTTTCTTCAACCCGAACAATTGTCAGGTGCTTTTCGGAGAGTCCAGAAGGGTTCCTTCTGTAGAAATTTTTGACAACGAATATACATACTATGACAAGCGTTTTACATCCGTCATAGTTCCTATATTTACAAACGAGGATCACCACGGAGTGTTCATATGCAACACAGATGTGGCTCACTTCAGTTCCATATATTCCACCAGCCTGCAGCTCGGTGCAGCACTGAAATATATGTCGCTGCTCCGTGAGCAGAACATCACGCAGGAACAGCTCAGGATGTCTCTGAACGAGATCCACGAGAAGAACGAGCTTCTGAACCACCTGTCGACATCAGATGAGCTGACGGGTATATATAACAGACGTGGATTTATGGAGCGGGTTGAATACTATATCAACATTCCGTCAAACTGTGGAATGAAGGCCATACTTCTCTTCGCTGATATGGATTCACTGAAAGTTGTAAATGACAAATTTGGACACAAGGACGGTGACTTCGCCCTCAAGAACATCGCGAACATCCTGTCCCAGAGCTTCGGTCCACATGATGTCATCGGTAGAATAGGCGGCGATGAGTTCGTATGCTTTGCATTTATAGACAACTCCGATTACGTCACCGAAGTGCAGCGCAAGATCAAGGATTTCTCAGCCGAGCTGAACGCAACCTGTGGCAAGCCATACTTCATAGAGATGAGCGTTGGTGTTACTGAATTTGTCTGCGATGGAGAACAGACCATCGAGGATCTACTCTCACAGGCAGACACGGCACTTTACTCAAACAAGAGATACAAGAGAATGTCCATACTGAAGTAATCTTCAGTATCAGAACAAAGATATATACATAAAGAGAGACAGATATTTATTTCGACTGAAATAGATATCTGTCTCTTTTTGTCCTATAGGTCTACTTTGCCTGATCCAGCGCTTCATTGAGCTTCTCTGTTCCCGGCAGGACAAATCTGCCCTTCTCGATGATCGGAACTTCAGTTCCATCCGGATGAACGGAATATATTCCTCCTATCTCATCATAAGGTATTGTTATGTCTGTATGGCAGTTGAAATACGCCTTTGACACATCTGTTTTTCTCAGAATAGAACACTCATTGTCCTTTGCCACGATCTCCTTGCCATCAGGATTGTGGAGCACATTTTCCTCACTCCAGCTATAGCATGTATCTCCCACAGCAAAATGCGGTCCCATCTTCTCAACTATGAGGATAGGCAGTTTATACACTATGTCATATTTGTTTGCCATGACGTATGCTGTCGTATTTGTTCCTATTGCAAACTCTCCTATAGGAAGTGTATCCCTTCCGCCCAGAAGATTCTCCTTTATATACGCCTTGTTCTTCTCCGTATCCGGATAGTTGTCACATGTATAGTCCGCTATTTTTCCATCCTCAAATGTAAGCTTGAGATTCACATATTTCAGGCCGTCCAGGAATACTTCACTTACGTTTAATATTCCGTGGGTTCCGGTGAGCTTCGGTGAAGTGAACACCTCTCCAACAGGTATATTCACATCGGCTACGCAGTTCTCAAAGTTGGTCTCCTTCGATGGATCTGTCATCTCGTGCATCATAACGGTCATATCAGTCACATTTGCTCCCTGACCGACAACCCTCACGTGTTCAGCCTTATCAAGCTCATCTATCATACTCTGATGGATCGCCCTGAACAGATCATTGTCCAGTGTGTTGATCCTGACAGTATCCCTGAATATATCTCTGTATCTATCTCCGATCTCCGGCACAGGGTATGCTATTATAGTGAAGCTGCACTGATCCTGGGCTATATATTCATTTACGATCTGTGAACTCATTGTGCGGTATGAGATCGCAGCCTCCTGCTGTTTCTTGTCGAGCACAGGATTCAGTTCACTGTTCTCCGGCTCAAATGGGTTCTCGCCGAACACCTCGACCACCGCAGGGCCCGCATATACTGAAGCCTCATAGGCCATATTCTTGTATGCCTGTCTAAGCACCTCCAGCTTTCTCTCCATGAGCTTCTTGTCCATGAAGAGTGCCTCATCCATCCTGTGATCGTACTCGAGCTGTCTGTTAGGAACGCTTGACGAATAACCTATCCTGTGTATAAGTCTCCTGTTGATCCTGTTTGCCGCATATCGGTAGCATATCGGCCTCAGACCCATCTGCTCAAACTGCAGTATCGCGGCTCTTATCATCCTCTCCTGTCCAAGGAAATATCGGATATTTACAGTTTTCTTCTTCGAGAGATCTATTCCGGCAGCCTCGAATCCCAGTCTGTAGCCCTCGGTGAATGTTCTTGCCATGGCCTCTATCTCTGAATCCGGCAGGGTACTCATGAAAATCGCCGTGTCGATCTCATTTTTTCCAACATACTCTCCATATCTGTACAGATACGTGACATCGCCCAAATCGCTGTTCATAATGATATCCGTCGCAAATGTGAGATCAGGGTCAAGCTGCTCTCTTATCCTGTACGTGATCCAGAACTCGGCATAATCGTTCTCAAAATAATACACAGCGGATTCCAGATCCTTCACGGAAAAATCATCCTGAAACATGAAATATATCTGGACAAACAGCTCCGCAAACAAAGTTATGTCAACCACTCTGCCCTCAAATGCGTACACTGTCATTCCTCTTATCTCGTTGTACACAAATCCCAGAAGCTGGGCGATGCGCTTTATCTCCTCTTTGTCACGGGTGTAATCCTTTGAAAACTCACCCATGATATATCTGTAATTTGCATAGCTTCTATTGTAGTTGTCTCCCAGTATGTCGTTGTACAGCCCATGGTTCATCGCCTGAAGCTGATCAAGGCTCCTGTCTGGCAGTGCGTCATTTTTTACCAGTTCCAGAACATCTCCTATTCTAGCTATAAATCCGGCAACATGACTGAAATAATCTCTGTACGGCTCCTTTACCAGTGATTCATGGATTATCTGTCTCACACGTTCCATGATAAGCTCATAGCGCTCTTCTATATCATCATATTCTTCTGTAAGATTCTTATAATAATTCATCGCATGCCCTTTCTATAATCCCATCAATAAAAATATAACAGACGCTCCAAGAACTATAACATTAAGTATGATCGCCATCTTCTTGTTTGTTATACCTCCGTTGTCCGCCCTGTAGCCTATGGCCGAGAATACCAGGCCTGTAAATGCCATCAGCATCGCGCTGACCATGAGGACTCCGTACACCCTCTGTACCTTTCCCTGGGTAAGTATGGATTTTATGATGGATATGACCACAAACACTCCGCCAAATCCGCCCAGAAAGTATCCAATTATGGTGTCCGTCGGCAGACCCGGTGTCGAAACTTTGAATTCCTTACTTCTTTGCATGATATCTCCTGATAAGTTTTGCTGTAACGTAATATATACAATATCCTATGACTCCACCAAGCGTATTCATGATGATGTCATCGATGTCGAACACCCCCAGTTTGGTTATGTACTGCACCGTCTCTATGGCAAGTGTAAATCCCAGAGAGTACAGGAGAGCCTGTACAAATGTCGTGTTCTTATTTCTCGCCCATCTGAGCAGCATACCAAACGGTATAAATGCGATTATATTGCCATAGAGATTCAGAAATACACTCATTGGCGACATCTGATCACCGTATGTGATAAATCGCTGTATTTCCTGCAGAGGGTGAAGATTGTATCTGCGTTCATCATATCCCCCTCTGCCAAACATATCGCTGAAAATAAGAAAGTAAACGATACAGATTATATAAAGCACAAACAACACAGAGCACACAGCCCTGAGTTTTTTTCTATCTATCTGCTTCAAAATATTACTCCTGTCAGGACAGGTCTGCAACTTTACGCATCTCCATTATTCTGTCAAGAAGCATGTCTGCACACTCTTCCTTTGACATCATCGGAAGTTCACTGATACTGTCCCTTGTAATGAGAGTGAGAACATTGGTGTCAACACCAAATCCCGCCCCTGCGACCTTTAAATTATTTGCCGCAATAAGATCTATATGCTTTGAATCTATCTTCTTCCTTGAATTCTCTATGAGATCCCTCGTCTCCATTGAGAATCCGCAGATGATCTGATCCTGTATCCCCTTTTCAATTCTCTGATTTCCAAGTGCAAGCAGAATATCCTTCGTTCTCGAAAGCTTGATGCTCATGTCTCCATCAGCCTTCTTGATCTTGTGTTCTGCCACCTCTGCAGGCCTGTAATCAGCCACCGCAGCAGCCTTGATGATCACGTCCTGCTCTGTACTTCTGTCCATGACAGCCTCATACATATCCTGAGCCGATGTTATGTCAACCACATTGACAAATCTCGGCGGTTCTATCTCCACCTTGCCTGTGACCAGGGTGACGTCCGCCCCTCTGAGCATGGCCTGTCTGGCAATGGCATATCCCATCTTGCCTGTGGAGTGATTCGTTATATATCTGACCGGGTCTATGGCCTCACGGGTAGGGCCTGCCGTAACCAGAAGTCTCACCCCGGCCATATCCTTTTCTTTCGCTATGGCCTTAAGGATATAATCCTGAAGAACCTCCGCATCAGGGAGCTTGCCCTTGCCTGTGTCTCCACATGCAAGGTATCCAGTTGCGGATTCCACTATCTCATATCCATATGACTCAAGCTTCTTTATATTGTCCTGTACTATAGGATTCTCTATCATTCCGGTATTCATGGCCGGTGCTATGATCTTAGGACATTTTGCCGGCATGATCGTTGTGCTGAGCATATCGTCTGCTATTCCCCCCGCTATCTTGCCGATTATATTGGCCGACGCAGGTGCCACCATGAACACATCCGCCCTCTTTGCCAGTGCTACGTGCTCCACGTTGAACTGGAAATTCCTGTCAAATGTATCGACCAGGCATTTGTTGCCTGTGAGCGTCTCAAATGTGATCGGATTGATAAAGTTTGTTGCGTTCTCCGTCATGATGACATGCACATCCGCATGCTTTTTCACCAGCATACTTGCCAGATTGGCTATCTTATATGCCGCAATGCTTCCTGTGACTCCGAGAACTACTGTCTTCCCTTTTAACATACTGTGTATTTTATCCTTTCTTCAAAGGCTGTATTCTATAACTCAGCTATAAAGTTGTCAATCAGTCTCGCCTTGCCGAACTTGACTGCCATTGCACAGAGTACATGTCCTTCTGCCTTCTCTATGGACTGCATGGTATCCATGTTGACCATCTCTACATAGTCGATAGTTGCAAGCGGTTCAGCAGAGATGAGCTTCTTCATCTCACCAACGATCTTCGCTGCGTCTCTCTCTCCGTCAGCTATCATGTCCTGACCAAGCTTTACGGCCTTGCTGAGAACTACTGCAGCCTTTCTCTCCTCTGGTGTGAGGTAGATGTTTCTTGAGCTCTTTGCCAGTCCGTCCGCCTCTCTTATGATCGGACAGCCGACTATCTCTATATCAAAGTTCAGATCCTTGACCATTCTCATGATGATGGCAAGCTGCTGGGCATCCTTCTGTCCAAAGTATGCTCTGTCAGGTATAACTATATTGAAGAGCTTTCCTACAACTGTACATACACCCTTGAAATGTATTGGACGTGTAAGTCCGCAGAGTGCATTTGGAAGTCCTGTCATGTTGATGAATGACACGAAGCCGTCTGCGTACATCTCCTCAGGCTCCGGATTGAATATGATGTCTGCACCTGTGCTCTCACAGAGCTTTGCATCAGCCTCAAGATCTCTTGGATAGCTCTCAAGATCCTCGTTTGGTCCAAACTGTATAGGATTTACAAATACGCTTACAACTGTTCTGTCGTTCTGCTCCACTGACTTCTTGATAAGACTCTGATGTCCCTCGTGAAGATAACCCATTGTAGGAACAAGACCAACTGTAAGTCCCTGCTTCTTCCACTCTTTAACCTGCGCTCTTACCTCATCTATCTTCTTTAAAATTACCATGATCGTTTTCTCCTTTAGTATAACTTCTCTATTACTTCATCGTCTATCTTGTATGTGTGCTCAGGGCCCGGGAATGTTCCGGCATTTATCTCATCGATATAAGCCTTAACCGCACCTCTCATAACATCGCCCACATTTGCAAACTGCTTTACGAACTTTGGAACAAAGTCTGAATACATGCCAAACATATCCTGATTTACAAGCACCTGTCCATCGCAGTAACGGCCTGCGCCTATTCCTATGGTAGGGATGCTTACTGTCTCTGTGACTATCTTCGCAAGCTTCTCCGGTACGCACTCCATTACGAGCATGAATGCGCCTGCCTCCTCAACAGCCTTTGCATCCTCTATGAGCTTCTTGGCTGCAGCCTCTGTCTTGCCCTGCACCTTGAATCCGCCAAATGCGTTGATGGACTGTGGTGTGAGTCCAAGATGTGCACATACAGGTATGCTCGCCTTGACTATGGCGCTTATCTGCGGACACATGTCCTGACCGCCCTCAAGCTTCACCGCTCCGGCACGTCCTTCCTTCATGATCCTTCCGGCATTGACAACCGCGTCATACACGCTTGTCTGATAGGACATAAATGGCATATCTGTGATAACAAGAGCATTCTTTGCGCCCCTTGCCACCGCTGCACTGTGATGTATCATATCATCAACAGTTACAGAGATCGTGTCCTCATATCCGAGGATAGTGTTGCCCAGGGAATCTCCAACAAGAATAGTGTTGACTCCTGACTCATCCACGATCTTCGCCATGGTGTAATCATACGCTGTGATCATGGATATCTTCTTGTCCGTTCCCTTCATCTGCCTGAGTGTTGCCGTCGTGTTCTTCATAATTAAATTCTCCTATTCCGTTCAGTAGACGTATCAAACCGCTATAATCTCTGTCCGGGTGCTTTCTCTCTGCCACCGGCACAAGACATCTGGACACCGCAGCATATGCGCTCCGTTCATCTCCGCTCAATGCATTCAGATGCTTTCTCACAGTTTCTGTATCGCATCTCTCAACAGGCCCTGTCAGGCTGTCAACCGGTCCCCTGTCAGCCGCAGCTTTCGCATTGCCGAGGAACAAAGGCACTATAGCCCTCTGTGCCTCCTCCGCCGAGAAGCCGCACTGTGTCAGAAGCTCCTGTGAAACCGCCAGCAGCCCTGTTACCAGATTGCTTGCAAACACCGCAGCGCCGTGATACTTCACCTTGTCGGTACCATCAATGCGCACGCAGCTATTGCCGAGGGCTCTTATGACAGAACATACCTTATCGACATATCTGTCATCTCCCTCAACTGTAAAAAATGAATTGTCCAGTTCTTTATAGGATTCGTACTTTGAACTTATTGCATACATAGGATGAATCGAATAACCAAAGGCTCCCGCCTCTGTTATACCTGAGAAAATATCTGATGTCATCGCCCCACTGGCGTGACAAATGATCCTGCCACGAATGTCAAGATCCTTTATACTCTTCCACACCTCTCCTATCTGTCCGTCAGGAACAGTGAGAAAAATAATTTCACTATACTCACACAGCTGCTCCAGGCTGTCGTACACACAGGTCTCGGTAAACTCTGCTGCAAGCTCCGCACTCTGTCTGCTGGCGCTAAAATATCCACCAACATCCAGGCACAATGCTCCATCCGTTTTCTCTCTGACAAGCTCTCTCTTCTCTGCGATATACCTGCCAAATGTGAATCCGACTTTTCCAGCTCCAATAAATCCAATCCTCATACAATCACCTGCTTAAATCTGTTGTCAGTATCCGTGTATGCGCTTCCTGTGGAAGCATGATTCAGGTACAGCTTCTTTCGAATACCATCCATCCAACATACTAACATTCCACTTTTTAATTGTAAAGTTAGTACTTAAACTTTTCTATTACTTCTTCGTTAGCTTTCATGGCAGCCTTTTCCATGTCTCTACGCTCATCCTGAAGCTTTAATCTGACTGCCTCGTTGTTGACACCGATTATCTGAAGGGCAAGATATGCAGCATTCTTGCTTCCGTTTATCGCAACTGTTGCAACAGGGATTCCTGAAGGCATCTGAACGATAGAAAGAAGTGCATCCATTCCATCAAGAGTTGCGCCTGAGAGAGGTACTCCAATAACAGGGAGAACTGTCTGTGATGCCACAACTCCAGGGAGTGCTGCCGCCATTCCTGCAGCCGCGATTATGACCTCTGTTCCGTTATTGTTAGCTTCCTCGATGAATTCTGAAAGTCCTGCGTGTGCTCTGTGTGCTGAAAGGCATCTCACATCGACCTCCACACCGTAATTCTTAAGAATTGATACTGCCGGCTCAACCTTTGGCAGATCACTTGTTGATCCCATGATAATTGCTACTCTCATTTTTTCATTTCCTCTTTTCTTGTTTATTTATATTGCAGCGCAGGCTTATTTTGCCTGCGCACTTTATATAATGTTAGATACTGTTGAGATACTGGTCTATCATCTCACTGGAGGTCTGGTAATCTCCGGTTCCCACATACTCCTTAAGTGCAGTGAAGAACTCTGTGTCTATATCTCCGTAGGAGTACCTGTCAATATCACGTATAATGTCCTCCACAGGTTCGCTGTCCCCCGCTCTCAAGAATGCCCTGAGCTCCTTGAGCTTGCTCTTGTTTATTCCATCCCGGACTTCCTTCTCAGCAGTCTCCTCCACATGATTTATCTTTGACATGTACTTGTCTATCTGCTTGAAGAAGTCGTTCATCATAGCTATAAAATCGCGGGTATTATCGCGGGCATACTGCTGGTTTCCGATATTTATCGCAGACTCCAGGTTGGCCGCCTTGCGCTCGATTCCGTAAGCCCCGATATTTGCACTGCTGCTCTTGATGTCATGGATTATATTTTTGTACTTTCTCACATCGTCGTCTATATATTTTCTGAGCTGCTGTACCTCTTCCCGGTACTCATCCCTGTAATTTCTGACAAATGTGTTAAAGGTTCTGAAGCTTCCACCCATGGCTTTGACGGAATCTTCCACGGACACAAATCTTCCAAGCAGGACTGCATCCTCCATATAGTTGATATCATCATCGGACTGGGAAAGCTCTGTGTCTCTCTCCTTTATCTTGTCCTCCGATATATAAGTCCTCAGCATGGATTCTGCCTGATCGAGCTCTATCGGCTTAACTATGACATCGTTGAAGCCCGATGTGAGTATCTCCTCTCTGGATGTCTCGACCGTGTTGGCGGACAGCGCAATGATAGGCATCTTCTTGTACTCCTCACCGTCAAGATTTCTCATCTCCCTGACGGTATCCAGTCCATCCATGACAGGCATAACAGTGTCGATAAATACCATATCGTAATTCTCCACCATGACCTTATCAAGTGCATCAAATCCCGATGTGGCTGTGTCGCACGCCAGACCATATGTATCAAATATGGTCTTCTCCACCTGTAATGCAAGCTCTGAGTCGTCCACTATAAGTATGCGGGCATCCGGCAGCCACAGATGTGAATTGGCATTTCTTCTCGCCATTTCCTTGCGCTTTCTCTCATTGTAGTTGACATAACTATAATCAAACACTGACTGCTTGATGCTGAAGCGTATGGTCGTTCCTGCGCCATATATGCTCTCTGCGCTGATGCTTCCATCCAGCATACGCACAAGCTCCTTGGCTATGGCAAGGCCAAGACTGACTCTGAACATTCCTATATCTGATCTCTCATAGGAATCATCCAGCTCAAACAATGTTCCAAGTCTCTCTTCCTTAACTCCAAGTCCTGTATCCGATATCTTGAAGTCCAGATATATCTCATCGTGATCCCTGTCAAATATTCGGGATATCTCAGTCTCCGGTTCCTCTATGAGCTCCGAGAATTCACTGACTGTGTAATCCTCGACCTCCGCCTCATCTACATCCTCGTCAGCTCTTCTGGCTATACGCCAGTCAATGTCTATGCTTATATAGCCCTCTTTTGTAGTATTTGCGGACCATGCAAATATGTTCTCAAGAATCTCTCTCACCGCCGTCATATCTCCTATGAGTCCGTTCGGTATCTTGTCCTCAATGCTGACCTTGAGATCGATGAGATCACTGTTCACCATGGACTTGAATTCGTCGGAGAGCTCATCTATGAGATCCGAGGCAAAATACTGCTTGTACTCCGGCTCTATGATGTCGTCCTTGAGGTTTGAAAGCTTCGATATTCCATCGGACATATCGAGTATCTCTCTTCCCGCAGCATACATGGCACCGTACTGTGCATACTCATCACTCTGGGTATCCTGACAGTTTCTCATGGCAAGCTCTGAGATGGCGATTATGTTATTGAGTGGAGTTCTTATCTCATGATTAAGATAGTTTACATAATCATTCTTTGCCTGATTGGACTTCTCCGCCTCCTCACTCTTCTTGCTGAGCTCTTCCACCTGCTCGTTCTGTCTTCTGAGAAGCTTGAAGATACTTCTCGCAACAGCTATTCCCACTAAGATAAGAAGAACTATAAATATCACAATGAGCATCTTTGCCAGATTCGTCTCGAAAAAACCAAGTTCCTTGTCTATGACAAATGTAAGCGGCTGTTCACACTCCACGCCGTCCGCATTTTTTGCAGTTAACATAAAACGGTAAGTACCTCCCTCAAGATTGGTGTACTCGACCTCCATCTTGTCAGTTCCCGTGAGCGTTCTCTTCTCGCTCTCAAAGCCCTCAAGGTAATACTCCACTGATATGTCAGCACGGTTTACATAACTAAGGACTGAGAACTTGATAGTTATTCTGTTGGTGTTCTTCGGCACATCTATCTGTCCGTCCAGATCTGAGAACTGATGCTCAGTTCCATCCACCTCTATGGAGGCAATACGAACCCTAGGAGCTACCTCGTTCACATACTCTGAATTGAGATTTATCCTGCACAGCCCTTCATCGCAGCACACATACACAACGCCTGTCTTTGACACATAGTTGGTTGATTTCTCTGTTATGTTGGATATTATTCCGTCGTTCTTCGTAAAGCTTATATATTCAGGTGAGGCATTGCTCAGTATATCCTTCTCATAATATCTGTATAAACCTCTGGAACCAAACATCCACAGGTATCCCTGATCGTCCATTATGAGATCGTATATACCGTTGGTGTTATCCACGGTGGTGACCTGTCTGACGGTTCCCTCCTGATAATACAGACCATTGTCCGTTCCTATCCACAAACCGCTGCTTCCGCGGACCATACTTGACACAACGCTCATCTTCTGGGTATCATCCAGCTTCATCTTGCCGACAGTATAATCCGTGTCAACTATAAACACGCCAGCGCCGTTGGAACCGGCATACAGCTCGCCGGTCTCGTCTGCGTACAGGCTGATTATGTCAGGGTTATCAAGTCCATCCAGTCTCGATATGCTCTTTACGACATCATCGCCCTCTATCACAGATATACCGTTCTCTGTTCCAACCGCCACCGTTCCCGGCTTTATCTCAGTTATACAGTTCACGGCATTGCTTATGAGTGATGACTCTCCACGGCTGTAGCTCTTGTACTGCCAGTTTCGGCCCACCTTTATTACACCATATATCTTATATGTAGCTATCCACAGATGATCGTCCGAATCCACATACAGATCTCGTATACTTATACCGCTGAGCTTTGATACGAGCTCATTGTCCGCACTCATCACAAGCTTGCCATTTGAATCTACGATATACAGACCTTCATCAGTTCCTATAAACGTGTTGCCATTGTAGCTCGTCACACAGTTCACGATGGAGCTGTCTATGCCGTACTTCATGGTGACATTCTGGAACTTGCTCCTCTCCAACTGAAGAATACCTTTTCTGTATGACGTAAACCAGTAATTGCCCTCAAAGTCTATGATCATATCGCTCATCGACTCGTTAAAGCTCAGTCCCCCGATGGCTGTCACATTACCCTTTGATGAGATATATCCAACACCGTCATCGGCAAGCGCCCAGATGTTGTCGCCATCCGAATATATCTTGTTGATTCCGTGAAGGCTGCCCGTGTTGATGATCTCATTCTTGCCGTCTGTTCCTATCTTAAGGATGCTGTATCCGGCGGATCCATAATATCTGTTGCCATTCTCGTCAACATACAGTGAGTTTATATCGTCGACCCTGTACTCTGACTTGTTGGTTATGGAGACATGTCTTTCAGGATCAACGGTTATCAAAATATCATTATTGGCTATTGCATACACATAGTCCCCATGTCCTGATATATTTCCCACGCTGAGTCCTGACACGACATCATCAGCCAGAGCTTCCGCACCGTCAGATGACAGACGAAATATTCCCGACGAGGCCGCTATCCACAGATTCTTGTTATCGTCCTCGTACATGGCGTTGATGGTTGACACACCCAGATTGTACATCTCGGAAACTCTCTGAAAGGTTCCGTTATCATACATGTAGAGTCCATAGTTGTCCGTTCCAACATACAGCTTCTCATCACTTGTGAGATAAATGCAGTTGATCGAATATTTCGTGGCATCCTCGTCACCGTCCAGTGAGAACAGTGTAAATTCACTTCCGTCATACCTGTAAAGTCCGTTGTCCGTACCTATCCATATGTATCCACTCACAGACTGGCACACACAATTTGCCTCTCCACTGTCAAACCCATCGGTATCGGAGAATGTCCTCTGGTTATAATTTGATGTAAAATCCTCATCTGCAAACACACTAAGCCGTGGCCACATCACTGTCGCCACGGCAAGTATTATCACGTATATGATAAGTTTCTTTTGATGATCTCTCATTTTTTCCTCCGAAGATATGTCCGCTCCTACGCCTCTTTGAGGAATGCAACATATCCTTTCTTGGTCTCATATATATCTGCCTTAGATGTCACTTCCCATGGTGCATGCATGTTGAGTACAGCCACGCCACAGTCTATTACCTCCATACCATACAGTGAAAGTATATATGCGATGGTTCCGCCGCCACCGACATCTACCTTGCCGAGCTCGGCTGTCTGGTATGTGATCTCCGCATCATCCATGATCTTTCTTATAGCCGCCATGTATTCTGCATTTGCGTCATTTGATCCTGACTTTCCTCTTGATCCTGTGAACTTGTTAAATACCATTCCCTCACCGAAGATAGCCGCATTCTTCTTGTCAAATGCTGACTCAAATGTAGGATCAAAGCCCGCAGATACATCCGATGACAGCATCCTTGACGATGCAAGACATCTTCTGAGTGAGATCTCTGAGAAGCCACCCATGGCGTTCATGATCTCAGCTACAGTATTCTCGAAGAAGTGTGACTGCATTCCTGTTGCTCCAACACTTCCTATCTCCTCCTTGTCAGTGAGCAGACAGCAGGTCGTCTTCTCCGGATCGTCAGCCTCAAGCATGGCGACAAGGGATGTGTATGCACACACTCTGTCGTCCTGGCCATATGCCATGATCATACTCTCGTCTATACCGCAGTTCCTTGCCTTTCCTGCAGGAACGATCTCGAGCTCTGCTGAGAGGAAATCCTCCTCCTTCATATCGTACTTCTTCTCAAGGAGCGCAAGTACAGCTTCCTTTACAGCCTCCTTCTCCTTGCCCTCAAGCGGTCTGCTTGCAAACAGTATGTCAAGCTGCTCTCCCTCTATCACTGAATCCGCTCTCTTCTTGAGCTGCTCCTGAGAGAGATGTATGAGAAGATCTGTAACACAGAATACCGGATCATTCTTGTCCTCTCCTATGTTCACTGTCATAACGTCACCATTTGTCTTTGCAACAACACCGTGTATGGCAAGTGGGAGTGTTACCCACTGATACTTCTTGATTCCGCCGTAATAGTGAGTGTCGAGATATGCAAATCCGCCCTTCTCATAAAGCGGATTCTGCTTCACATCCATTCGAGGGGAATCAATGTGTGCACCGAGTATGTTCATGCCCTTCTCAAGCTTCTTCTTTCCTATATTGAACATGGCGACCGTCTTGTTCATCCACACGGCATACACTTTATCTCCAGCTGCAAGGCTCTCCTTGTTCTTAATGATCTTCTTCAGATCTCTGTAGCCGTGATCCTCTGCCTGTCTGACGATCTCTTTAACGCATTCTCTCTCTGTCTTGCCATTGTCAAGGAATTCCCTGTAGTCCTTACACAGGCTCTCCAGTTCCTTTATCTCATCCTTCTTGTATTTGTTCCACGCATTTTTCTGTGCCATTTTCATTGCCTCCTGTTAATAACTGTACACATCAGTGTCTATATTCCACGCACTCCTGCGCATAGTAATACTGCGCAGGATAACGAGTATAGCTCCCATTATTATAAAGAAAATAATATATACTGCATATGACGGGATCATTGTAAACTTGAAAACAAGATATCCTGCCACACACAAAACAATTGCTATAACAATTGCAATAGCCATATTAAAGAATGCATTCAGATTGCCTCTGAGCGCACCGTATTCATCCTCCCAGTCAAGCTTCGGATGTGTTGAATCGAGAAGCACACCTGTGTATGTGCAAATGCCCGAGCCGAGGATTCCCAGCACAACATAATACACACTGTCTATAACACTACACTCCATATATATGCAGAGGATAACCGTGGTAACCGCGATCGTCACTCCGCTGAACAGCATGCTAACCCAGACCTTTGCGCGGATCTGGAGATCATATGTCATCGGGATGTGCTTTATAAATGATATATGGCTTCCCTCTCTGGTGAACGCCGTGGATGCGATACTGTTCATCGCTGTTGCAAAGAATGCCAGGGCGATGACCGCAACCAGCATAACCATGTCAGCCAGGAAAAGCCCTCTTCCAAATGTGTCTCTGAATGCCCTGATTGAATCCGCAGTTGCAGGTATATTGAACAATGCCACAACGAGTATCGGCCATATCAGGTTGACCACAACGCAATACTTCCTGTATGCCGGAGTCCTCACCAGTGTCTTTATCTCCTTTGCCATATATGATCTGAACGGTGTCTTTATGGCAAAGTCCTGCAGCCCGACAACTTCCTTCTGGCGGCGTCCTGACCTTCCGGTGGATGACACAAGGTATACGCCCCTGAGGTACAGCAGATTTCCAAGGAAAAACAGAAGTGCCACACAGCCAGCGTTCACAAGCACAAAGAGCAACATATACACGATGTTGTTACTGCCCAATGCCTTCAGGAACAGCGGAACCGTGAAAAATATATTGTTCATTACCTTTATGAATATATTGTCACCATTTTTAAGGCTGTCTATGTAATTATTTATATTCACAGAGTCCATCTGTGCAAATGACCATATGAAAAGGCCTGCAAACACTACAACCGCAAGTCCCACCATGAAGTCCACATTTCTGAGCAGTTTGAGTCTGCTGAAAAACGCCATGACTATCAGTGCAAATATACCACAATACACCAGCGGCAGAACCGGAAGTAAAAATACGCCAAGTAATGAGGTTATCACGGATACCGGCTTTATCTCTGCGGCTACAAAGTAACCGATAAATCCACAGAAGAGAACCATAAACTCCATGACGCTTTCGGCAAAATATGCGTGTGTAAACTTGGCGGCCACAAGCTCTGCCGGTTTCACAGGCAGCGGCAGTAAATGATCAAGATCAGATGAAAAATAAAGCAGATTGAATATGACCATTATACTGAATATAACACCGAACACCGACATGAGCTGGATAACGAGGTTGAGTCCCTCTGTACAGCCTCCCGCCTCCATGAGTGCGGCAGTCATTATGTAAACTATAAATCCCACAACGATACAGCACGGGATCATTATACAGCACATGGCGATGATTCCCATGACCTTATATGCCTTTGCCTTGTCCCCGTGCTCCGGCATCTCCATATCATTATTCCTGCTTATCATACTGAGCAATATCCTAAAATTCTTCATGCGTCATCTCCACAAATATCTCTTCAAGAGATTTGTTCCTGTGCTGTGTCTCAAGCTCATCCAGAGTTCCCTGGTATATATCCTTTCCCTTTCTTATCATGATTATCTTGTCGCAGAGCTTCTCTGCAACCTCGAGAACATGTGTTGAAAAGAATACACAGTTTCCTGCGTCGGCATGTTCACGCATCATCTTCTTGAGCTCATATGCCGCATTCGGATCAAGTCCCGTCATAGGCTCGTCGAGTATCCATACAGGTGGATTGTGCACAAGCGCAGCTATGACCATCATCTTCTGGCGCATACCGTGGGAATAGCTGACCATCTGTCTGTTCAGGCTGTCCTCCATACCAAAGCGTTCAGCCATCTGCTCTATCCTCTGCTTTCTCTCGGTGGTCGATACTCCATATATATCAGCGATGAAATTGACATACTCAAGTCCCGTAAGTCTGAGAAATATATCAGGATTGTCGGCTATATAACCCATGGACTGCTTGGCCTCCATCGGCTTTTCTCTCATGTCGAAACCATTTATCTTTACTCTGCCCTCCGTCGGCATAAGTATACCTGTCAGCATCTTGATGGTAGTTGTCTTACCCGCACCATTCTGTCCAACAAATCCTACTATCTCACCCTTGTGTATATGGAAACTGAGATCATCAACTGATACAATGTCTCCGCCATACACCTTCTTAAGATTCTCCGCTATTATCATGCGCATGTCCTTTCATCACTATATCGTTTTTGCATACCCGGTCTTATTATATCAATTCAGCGTACGGTTTACAAGTTTACCGTTGTATCAAGACAGAATGAATATATGACCTTCTCCTTAACCTTCATGCCGGTGAGCTGTTCAAGCACATCGGCGTATTTGTCGAGCTGGACATGGTATCTCTTAACCAGCTCCGACGCATCCTTCACGCTGTCTGTCTTGTAATCCAGAAGAACTATGCCGCCATCCTCCTCGAAGTAGGCATCTATGATTCCCTGTACAACTATCGTCTCGTCTCCGCAGTCCTTAAGTGAGCTCATTATTTCTCCGGGCTCCATCATCATGTAGAACTGTCTCTCACGGTACAGTCTGTCCGACTTGCCCGCAGCCGCCATGCGCTGTCCTATCTCACTGTGTATCATCTTATATATCTTCTTTGGTCTTATCCGCTCTCTGTACACCTCATCAAATAACCCAAGCTCAAACACTCTGTCGACATCCTTCTCCGCATCCGCAACAGTTTTCCCTGAGAAGTCTGCAAGCTCCATGATCTTGTGATAAATGTTTCCTATCTCATTTCCATGGACTATCCTCTCCTCACTCATGAATGCTGGGATTGGGACCTCACTTCTGGCACTGTACTCCCTGCTGGTTAGGATATCCGGTGTAATGGCATCCTCACCGTGCGCCTGAAGTCTTTTTATCTCGGTTATGGACATCTTACTCTTAAGCCCCGAATGTCTGTAGCCATACCTGAATTCCAGTCCGTTCTTCACATGGTCATACAGTTCTTTGTCGAGCTTCGCTTCAGAGGCTTCCACTGTCATATTTTCTGCTTCATCCTGATCAGTCTCAGGAGACATAAAGCTGTCGGCCTCCACCCCGATGCTCTTCACATGATCGCACTCTCCCACATATCTGAGCGCGGTATATATCCAGGCGGCATAGCCATTTGCTTTCATGATAGATGCATAATTCATCCTGTCTCCGATTATATACATATCACAGGCTGCCTTGAATTTATCTGCATCCTTCACGCACCCGGTCATGTACAACTTTTCCTTTGCCCTGGTTAACGCCACATACAGGACTCTCATCTCCTCGGCATAGGTCTCCGCAACGATATTCTTACTCATTATCCGCTTGAAAAATGTCATTCTTCTGGCTCTTGTTCTGAGGTCGACCTGGTCGCACGCCAGATAATGATCCTGGTGGACAAGCACATTTGATCTGGTGTCCATCAGATTAAACTCCTTGCCGAGCCCAGACACAAATACAACAGGGAACTCCAGTCCCTTGCTCTTGTGCATGGTCATGACTCGGACGACGTCCTCATTCTCACTGACCACATCAGCCTCTGCAAAATCCAGATCATTTGTCTTGAGCTCATCAACATATCGGATGAAGTTGAACACGCCCTTGCTGTTCTCCTCGAAATCATCCGCCTTCTTGATGAGCATGTCGATATTCGCCTGGCGTCTTCTTCCCATCGGTCTGGCACCGACAAACCAGTAAAATCCGGTGGTGTCCAGCACGTATCTTATTATGTCGCTTATGGACATATAATTTTTATTCTTCTTGAGATAGTCAAGCATGTGAAGGAATTCCCACAGTCTGTCCACAGCGTGTTTTTTCTCGCCCACATGGGTGTCCATATAATCTATGACCTTGTCATAAAGTCTGGCGTTCCAGTCCGTGCCGTTCTTCTCGTATCTGCTGCGGTATTCACCCACTATAACCGCAAGTTCCTCCTCATCAAGGCCCACCAGTGGCGACCTTAGGACAGCAGCCAGGTCGTAATCCACGTAGCTGTTGTCCACTATGGATAGCATGCCGACAAGCGTCCGTATCTCAGCAGCATCAAAGTAACCACTCTCGCTCTCAATGTAAAGAGGTATGCCCTTCTCCTGAAATACCCTGTCAAATATGGTGGATGCTGTGGACACGCTTCTAAGAAGAATGACGATATCCTTATATCTGACAGGTCTCCTGTCATCGCCACTTCCAACATACAGAGGTTCACTTCCGTCAACAATATCACGTATCTTACCGGCGATATAATTCGCCTCAACCTCAGGATTGCCATACTCCTCAGATACATCCGCTTCTCTCATATTATTGTCTATGAGTATGAACTCTGATACAGGGCCATGATCCACGTCATCCGGCTCCGTCATCCCTTCTCCGTCACTTATGGCAAATCTAGAATTGAGCTTTGCGCCCTCATCGTACTCTATGTCTCCTATCTCTCGCCTCATGAGCTGGGCAAATATTGAGTTCACCGTCTTTAACACATTTATCTCACTTCGGAAGTTTCTGGTCAGCAGTATGCTGTTGCCATCTATGTCCGGGTCCGCTATGTCAGCATCACCCAGCCTGCGGTAGCTGTCATACTTCTCTATGAACAGATCCGGTCTCGCCATTCTGAATCTGTATATGCTCTGCTTAACATCGCCGACCATGAATGTGTTGTGGATATCCTCACCGTGTCCCGACACACTTGCCAGAATGTATTCCTGCAGAAAGTTACTGTCCTGATACTCATCTATAAGTATCTCCCTGTACCGCCTTGAGACTTCCTTTCCAATCTCTGAAGGAACGGCCCTGCCATCCTCTATTCCATCGCACAATATCCTGAACGCAAACTCCTCTATGTCGTGGAACTCGAACATATTCTTGTCCATCTTGACCTTCATGAGTTCATCCATGTAAAGCCCAGTGAGCTTCAAAAGTGATGATATCACTGGCTCAGTCATGGCTGCCTGCCTCAGAATGTCATCCACATCCAGGACGACCGAAACTATGTCGTCTATGATCGACTTATACACATCCCGCCTTGATTTGACAAATTCCTTCTTCTCCGGGTCAGCTCCACCGCCCGGGTTCACAAATCTGTCAAATGCATAGCATATACTCCGGCCCTGGGCATCCTTCTCCATCTTGAGTCCCTCCGGTCTTAACGACGTTCTGTATATATCCCTGAGTTCAAACAGATCAACGTGCAGGTCGTCTTCCCCGCCACAGCTTCTGAGCATGTGTGTTATCAGCTCAGCATCCTTGTCCACACGGAGGCCGTACGCCTCAAGGCCATATGCCTCAGTTGCATATTTCTTGCACTCCCTGACCATATCATCCGCAGTTCTGAGCATCATGTACACCCTGTCCGCAAATGTTCTGACCATCGGAAGTTCCATGACAGCTCTTCTTTTCTCCCCCTCAGTGGATGATGTGTCCACGGCAAATTTCATGGCATCCGCCGCCTGCGCAAGCCATTTCTTCGGCTCCGGATAGCTGGATATAACCTTTATTATCCTCTCAACTATATCCGGCACGGCACTGTCGCTCTCATTTCTCGCAAATGTCCTTATCAGCCTGTCGAAACCGGGCACGACCGATTCATCCTCATAGCACATCTCCATGACCTGATCCATCACGTCGTGCTTTATGATCTTCATCTCCGTGTCGTCCGCTATGCCAAATGCACAGTCGAGCTCCACCCTCGCAAAGTATTCCTTCACTATCCTAAGGCAAAAGCTGTCTATGGTGCAGATGTCAGCGTGGTTGATCAACGTCATCTGCTTTATAAGGTGCTCGTCATAGTCTCCCTGCGCCATCATCTCATCTATCTTTTTCTGCAGTGCCTGTCCTATCTTCTCCTTCATCTGGGCCGCTGCCGCATTTGTAAATGTAACGACAAGGAGCTCATCCACAGACACAGGCTCGCTACCCTCTATTCTGTCACCTTGCGAATTCCTTCCGGCCACCATCTCTATGATGCGCTCCACGAGAACCGCAGTCTTACCTGAGCCCGCCGCTGCAGACACAAGAAGATTGCCCTGTCTTGTGTCGATGACATGTGCCTGCTGGTCTGTCCACTTTATTCCATTGTCAGTCTTCATATCTTTTCCCATGCCATCATTCCTCACTTATCTCTATATCAAACTTTGCAGCTCTCTTCGCTATCTGTTCAGCCTGTTCTCGCAGCTCCTCAAGATGCGCCCTCTCCTCCGCAAGCTTCCTGCCGGTGCTCTCGAGAGTCTCCCTCATCTTCTGTGTTGCCTTATCGCCGCGGTCATCGACCTTCTTCTGTGCATCATCGTACTTTTTCTTGGCGCTGTCACATGCCTTAACAGCCTTCTCCATATCCCCCCTGACCTTCCTGTAGTCAGTCCTGATATTCTTTATATCCTCAGCTTTGCGGTTGTAATTTTCCGCCTCGCCCCTATAGATCCTGGAGTATGAATTGCCTGAATACTTGCTGTCAAATGCACATATGCCCTTAAAATCACAGTATTTGCACGCATTTGCCTTGCCCTCATTGACCGGATTTATCTCGATGCTTCCCTCAGCTATACTGCCGGCAAGCCTCTCTATGTTCCTGCGGTTCGCCTCCATGAGATCTGTTATAAGAGTCTCCTCAAGGCTCTGTCCGTTCTTGAGTGTCGCTGAGCTGTTGTCCATGACCTTCAGCGCCCTGTTATCTCCATTGTACAGGCCTGAATATCTGGACTCCTCAAGTATCTTCTTCTCGAAGGTGTCCACAAGCACTCCCCCGAACACCTCGTCATCGGCCGCAAATCCCATGCCGTCATCGGTGTATCTGATCTTATCTCCCATTGCCGTCACGTCACATGCCGGATTGTCAAAGGTATAATACAGAAGTCCGCCCACATGTATACCACCAGGTCTTCCAAGCTGTGCCATCCTGCGCTTTTCAAGCTCGCAGGCTATGGCGCCGTATGTCACGAGCTGCATCTGGAGTCCTCCGAGCACCTTGTCTATATCCAGCTTCTTATCAGATGACTTGTAATCTATGATCTTGAAATAAGCATCCCTGTCATCCGTAAATTCATCTATTCTGTCTATAACTCCCTTGAGGCTCATCGTGAGTCCATTTGGAAGATTGAATATATATCTGTCTATGTTGTCTGCATTTTCCGATGTGTTGAAGCGCCGCTCAAAATTCTCCGGGTCCATCTCCCCACATCTGATAAATGTGCGGAGCGTCCTGGCTGTCCTCGACGCAACATCCGCCAGAAGCTTTTTCATGTATGCCGCTCTTGAAGAATCCTCAAAGTACAGCCCGGCTTCATCCTCCGCAGATTCATTTGCAAATTCCACCGCCTTCTGTTCCAGCTCCGCCTCGTCCAGATGTACCCAGTCGTTGTCCCTGAACATCCTGACAAATGAGAATATCTTCTCCATGGTGCTGTGAAGTATATTACCAACATTTGCAGCGCCTATCCTGTATGTCTCCCTCTCTCTGAGCGAAAGTCCGTATGTCAGGAAATACTTGAACTGGCACTCAGCATACCGCTCAAGCTTGGACACACTCTCCACCAGATTCTCTCCATATATAAGGCGTACAGTATCTGGAGACAGATTTTTTGACGAGTTAACATAATTCTGCCCGAAGTTAATCGATCTGAGCTGTCTGCCATATCCCATCTTCGAAAGCAGTTTTCTGACAGCGTCCAGCGTCTCCCCGGCCTCAGCGTCATCAGAATGTCTGATGATGTATCTGAGCGCTCCCGCCGCAGTCTCCGGCATCTGACCGTCCACATCATACTCCTCCGTCCGTATATCCGGGAATATATTCTTTATCCTGTCTATCAGGTATGACGGCTTCATGGACTTGAGATCCTCTCCGATCTTTCGGCACAGCACATAGATCATATCCGACGCCTTGGTGAGTGTGGTGTATATATAGAACTGTTCTATATACGCATTTGTCTTATCTGATGGGGCCAGCTCTATACCGTAGTCCTCAAGGCTCTGGCGGTCTGCACCGGAGAGTATCCTGCCCTTCTTGGCCGGTTTCGGAATTATGCCTTCGTTCACTCCCGCCATGAACAGCACCTTTATATGGTTGAGCCTTGATCTCGTCATATCGCCGACCACCACGCGGTCTATAGTCGGAGGCACTATACCGATCTCCATATCCGCTATGCCTGCATCCAGGATTCCCGCATATTCTTTTACGGTAAGCTTCTCATCGCCGATTATAGCCTCCATCTTCTCAAACAGGGCAACAACCTTGTCAAATATCCTTCCGTATGCATCTCCCTCATCCCATCTCTCCTGCTCATACAGCACTTTCTTATGAGCCTCAAGCTTACCACACACATCAAGCTGCGCAAGGAAGCTGTAAAGAGATTCCGTATATGTTCTCACTGTGTTCTTGGAGCCAGGGCTTGCCGGCTTCCACACATCGATACATTTGTCCGAGAAAAGCTCCATGATCTGGGCTCTTATAGACTCCATGTCTGCCGCATAGTCAGGATTCCTGTCATCGGTTATCTCCTTCGTCCAGCTCCTGTAACCCCTGAGATTCCTGAGAAGCACATAGTTCTCCATCCTCTCAATGTCGTCCTGATCCACACCGGTCATTCCTGACTTTAACAGCCTGAACACGCTGTCAAATGAGAAGTTGTCCGTCATTACACCGAGGAAAGCCCTTATGGTGTCTGAGCACGGATCTCCCTTAAGAGATATATTTGCATCTATGAACACAGGGATATCGTATTCCTCCATCGCCTGACGGTAATACCTTGCCACATCCTGCAGATCACCCGCAACCACGGCTATATCCTTATAACGGTATCCCTTGTCCCTGACAAGCTCTCGTATTCTTCCCGCTATATACTCAGCCTCGTCTGCCGCCCTGTCCACAGCGACCACATGTATGTCTCCGTCATCGCCTGTGACTCTGCCATGGGGGTATCTGAACAGATTGGCCTCAAGTCCGGCAAGCTCCTTGCTTTTCTCGAATCTGTACGGTCTGCGATCCTGACACATAACGACATTATCCAGTATGTCCACCTGCTCATCACCCGCCATTCTCACAAGCGCCTGCACAGTCTCCTTGGTGAGTCTGAACAGCTCGTACTCCTTCGGCTTTGTGAAGCCTATCTGCGACGCATCTATCGTAAATACAAATATCATGCTCTCAACGCGTGTCATGAGCTTCCTGATAAGATCCATCTGTACCGGTGTAAATCCTGTGAATCCGTCAAGATACAGATGGCTGTGTGCCAGCATATCCGACCTGTCCACGCATTCAGCCAGCAATTCAATGAGCTGCTCCGCAACTATATAGCTGCCATCCCTGTTGTACTCCTCAAATCTCTTATATATAAGCCTGATGTCATGCATTTTTCTGTATACCAGACTGTCCTTATCCAGCTTGTCCATGACTGCGTCGATCGAATCCCTGTCAACCGCATACTGAAACAGCTCAGACATCATGGATTTCATCTCATCTATAAAACCCATCTTGTTGATATAGCTTCCATACACAAGGAGCTCGTCCTGTGACTCCATAAGTATCTTCTTGATGAGCATGCTCTTTCCAAAGTCCTCAAGAACCCTTCCCGGATTCACTGACAGCTCATCGAATACCCGGTACGCAAGCCTGTTGAAGCCTATGGCATCTATGTTCATTGTTCCATGCCTCGGATGCATGGTCACTATATCTCTCTGCGCCTCCATGGAGAACTGCTCTGGAACCACGTACAAATAATTCAGGTCTCCGTGAGCCATCGACTCCTCTATCAGCTTCTTTATCACATATTCTGTTTTTCCTGAACCGGCGGGTCCCAGTACAAACTGTATTGCCATCTGTATTCTCCTTACACCTCAATATACTGTTATCTATGCTGTTTTTTCATCTGCTAATAATTTTCTCATAAAATCGCTCTCTTGTGAATAAAATATATAAAAAACAGGGAGAGCAAATAATGTCATCAACTAAACTTATCGTATTAAAATCAAAAGAACTCATATACACCGCCATACTGCTGGCACTTGTGATCGTATTTGTCATTATACTTATCACCATGTTCCGCGGCAAAGATTCGGATGACACCAGTGGTTCAGCCAGGAGCATCGCAACCTCAGCCCAGACTGATCCGTCTCCTAAGCTCGACGAGATACATTACACACCGGGGACATACTCATCTTCCCTTGTTCTGGGAGAAAACACTCTGTCCGTCATGGTCACTGTGGATGAGGACTACATCACAGATGTGTCATTCAAACAGGTGGATGAGACTGTGACCACCATGTACCCACTTCTTGAAACGGCACTCGAGGATATCAATACTCAGCTTCACTACATATCTTCCGTGGACGATATAACACCTTCCGGAGACAGCACATACACTACCAGACTTATCATAGATTCCATACGAAACGCCCTGAAGGATGCCGTGATCAACTAGCTGTCACGGTGCTTTCCGCCAAAACAAAAGGACATATGACCGTATATATTTTGCATTATATACTGTCATATGTCCTTTATTTATCTCACCGTTTTATCCGTTCGTTACTGCTTTGCAACTATGTTGTCCTTATCCTTGAAAATACTGCCTCCCGGCACATATCCCCTGACTCTTGATACAGGATAGATGTTGCTGAATCTTCCTATAACTGTTCCAGGATTGAGGACGCTATTGCAGCCAACCTCAACATTATCTCCGAGCATTGCGCCAAACTTCTTAAGTCCTGTTGCTATGTCAAAGTTCTGTCCATTCACCTTTCCCTTAACGTGAACCAGAGTCTTGTCCGACTTCACATTGGATGTGATGCTTCCAGCCCCCATATGTGACTTGAAACCGAGAACTGAATCTCCAACATAGTTGTAATGAGGGACCTGAACATTGTTGAATATGATGACATTCTTAAGCTCTGTGGAATTACCTATAACACAGTTCTCTCCAACCAGTACGCTTCCTCTGATGAATGCCCCCGGGCGGACCTCTGTGCCTGCACCTATGATGGTCGGTCCAAGGATGGTCGCTGTTCCATACACCTTACAGCTCTTATGGATCCACACATGCTCATCCACCTCTTTGTATTCATCTTTATCCAGGCTCTTTCCAAGCTCAAGCACGAAACCCTTGATGAGTGGAAGTGCCTCCCATGGATAGGTAAGCTTCTCAAGAAGTGGCTTTGCCATGGTCTGATCCAGGCTGTAGAGCTCCTTTATTGTTACAACTGACTGTATATCTTCCATAATAATAGTCTCCTTTTCTATCACATACACATATAATACATACTATGTTATACACCTTTGTATACATATGTTCAATCACTGAGTATCTGCATTCTTCTCTGACTTTGAGCTTGTTCTGGCGGGAGCCTTGGCATCCTTATTCTGGGCACCTCCGCCCTTGGCGTAGAACACCTTCGTTTTGTCGAATACCCCTGTTATTCCATTCTGGTTCTGTATCTGCTTCACAAGGTTTGTGTATTTGGTGACAAATGTAGTCATCTTATCCGTGTATTCCTGCTTGGATATCTGACCTTCAGCGACACCCTCAAGCCCCTTTTCCCAGCTCGCCGTCAGGTCCGCTCTCAGCAGACCGTTGATGGAATAATATACTATATCGTATATTATCTCCCCAAGGAATGTCGGGGTCACTATCTGTGTCTTCTTGTTCAGCGATATATATTTGTTCTTCTCCAGTTTGGTGATGATCCCGTCTCTTGTGGCACTTGTTCCGATTCCAGCTCCCTTGATCTGCTCTCTGAGCGCCTCATCCTCTATGAACTGTCCGGCATTCTCCATGGTCAGGATCAGTGATCCTGAGTTGTATCTCTTAGGCGGGGATGTCTCGCCCTCCTTTATGTCGATTCCCTGGACGCTCAGCTTGTCACCCTTCTTTATCTTCGCAAGCCTTGCTATGAATTCAGGGCTGTACTTCACGTCATCCTTCTTCTTGGAAAAGCTGTTGGCAACCACCTTGAGGTAACCATCGTTTATCAAATATTTGAAGTTGGCAAATAGCTTCTCTCCATTCTTGGAGAGTGTCATTGCAACCTTCTGGTACTCTGCAGCAGGGTAAAATATGCTGAGGAATCTTCTGCATATGATCTCATATACCTTGAGAGCTGTAGGTGCCAGACTTCTAAGTGCTCCAAAGCCCTGTCCGGTAGGTATGATGGCGTAGTGGTCGGTGATCTGCTTATCGTTCACATATTTCGTCTTTGCGATTCCCTTATATGTGCCGCTCTCCATGGCCCCCTGTGCAAATTCTGCCACAGGCTGGAAATTCTTAAGTCCCGATATGTTCCGTCCTATCTCCTTTGCCACGGCCGTTGACAGCACTCTGGCATCTGTTCTCGGATAGGTTACCAGCTTCTTCTCGTAGAGCTCCTGGACTATCTTGAGGGTATCGGACGGACTGATCTTGAAAAGTGATGAACAGTCATTCTGAAGCTCCGCCAGATTGTACAGCATCGGAGGCTGTTTCTTCTCTTTCTTGCGCTCCACAGCCTGGGCCACAGCCTCGGGCTCCCCTGCCTTCAGCTCCGCCAGAAGCTGCTCCGCTGCGGGTCTCTCTTTAAATCCATTCTCCTTATACAGAAGAGGCGACTCGAAATACTTTGTGCCCTTCACTGCCTTCCATTCTGCATCAAATGTCTGTCCTTCCTCGCCCACATTTGCAACGAGTCTGTAGAACGGAGTCTTTACAAACTCCCTGATCTCACGCTCTCTCTTCACTATTATACCGAGGACACAGGTCATGACACGGCCCACGGCTATGACACATCTGTCCATGCCGAGATACCTCTGGACTACATTTGAAAACTTCAGCGACAGCGCCCTTGAAAAGTTGATACCCATAAGGTAGTCCTCCTGGGCCCTAAGGTACGCTGCGTCGCTGAGACTGTCGTACTCTGAGAGTGGCTTCGCCTCACGGATTCCCCTGAGGATCTCCTCCTCGGTCTGTGAATCGATCCACACACGGCGTTTCTCCTTGCCGGTTACGTGAGCCATGGAATCCACAAGCCTGTATATGTATTCTCCCTCTCGTCCTGAATCCGTTGCCACATAGATACAGCCTATGTCATCGCGGGTAAGCAATCCCGCAACGATATTGAACTGTTTCTTTGTGTCAGGAAGAACTTCATATTTGTATTCAGTTGGAATAAATGGAATAGTTGAAAGGCTCCACTTCTTAAGATTCGGATCGTAGACCTCCGGGTAGCTCATGGTGACCAGATGTCCGACACACCATGTGACAACCGCTGTATCCGACTCCAGGTAACCATTTCCCGCATTGCCCTTCACCCCCAGCACGTCGGCAAACTGCCTCGCCACGCTGGGCTTCTCTGCTATATATAAATTCTTCAAATTATGCTCCTATTCTTTCAGCATCCGCCACACACATGATCCTGTTTATGCCGTGGCCGGTGCAAAAATACATCACAACACATCTGTATATAATAGCAGAATTTGAAGTAAGGGGCAAGCTCTCGCATGTGCGCGCTTGACGGGATTTTAACGCGCAAAAGCACCCCGCCTGCGACATGCGCAGACAGGATGCCTCCAAGCTATTTTATATAGAATTTAGTAGGATTAGCAAACTCAATCTATGTTTTACTGCTCGAATAACAGCTGCTCGTATGTTGGGAATGGCCAAGCTGTCTTTGGAAGTTCCTTCTCAAGCTCATCAGCTGGCTTTCTCACTGTGTCAAATGCTGCAAATACTGTGTTGTGGAAGTACTTAGCCCAAGCCTCTGTATCTCCCTCGTAATCTGCTGCCTTTGCAACCAGCTCCTCAAGGACTACTGTAGCGCTCTTGAGCTCTGTAAGCTTCTCTGAGATGGTGTTCAGAAGTGATACCTGAACTGTAGGATCAATTCCGAGAGCCTTGATCTCAGCTGCGCCCTTTGCAAGCTCTGCCTGATATTCCATAACTGCAGGAATGATCTCCTCATTAGACATCTCTATCATAGTGAGTGCCTCGATGTTGATCTTCTTTGCATAGTTCTCAAGCATTACATCAGCTCTCGCCTCAAGCTCTGCCTTATCCATAACTCCAAGGTTCTCGAAGATCTTAACGCTCTTATCTGCTGCAAGATAAGGAACAGCATCAACCATGCACTTGATATTTGGAAGACCACGCTTTGCTGCCTCCTCAACCCACTCATCTGAGTAACCATTGCCATTGAAGATGATTCTCTGATGTGCTGTGAGTTCTCTTCTGATGAGTGCCTTGCAGGCTGTCTCGAAATCGTCAGCACCCTCAAGTTCATCTGTCATCTTCTTGATCTGATCTGCAACTATTGTATTAAGTACCATCATTGGGAATGCGATGGACTGTGTTGAACCAACCATTCTGAACTCGAACTTGTTACCTGTGAATGCAAATGGTGATGTTCTGTTTCTATCTGTGGCATCCATTGTAAATGTAGGAAGTGTTGATGCACCTGATACATATGTCTTGCCCTTTGGTGACTCTGTAGCCTCACCCTTCTCGATGATCTGCTCAACGATCGACTGGAGCTGCTCTCCAAGGAATGCTGAGATGATTGCTGGAGGTGCCTCATTTGCGCCAAGTCTGTGATCATTTCCTGCTGATGATGCTGAAAGTCTCAGGAGCTCAGCGTTGTTGTCTACTGCTGCAAGAACCGCTGCCAGGAAGAACTGGAACTGAAGATTTGTCTCAGGATGCTTGCCTGGATCGATGAGGTTCTCACCCTCATCTGTTGAGATTGACCAGTTATTGTGCTTACCTGAACCATTTACCCCGGCAAATGGCTTCTCATGAAGTACACACTCAAGGTCATGCTTTGCAGCAATCTTCTTCATGGTTGCCATAACCAGATGGTTCTGATCTGTGGCGATGTTGGTTGTCGAGAAGATTGGAGCAAGCTCATGCTGTGCAGGAGCGACCTCATTGTGCTGTGTCTTTGCAAGGATGCCGTACTTCCACAGCTCCTCGTTCAGCTCTGTCATGTATGATGCGATCTTATCCTTGATCGCTGCGAAATACTGATCATCAAGCTCCTGACCCTTTGGAGGCATTGCTCCGAAAAGTGTACGACCGCAGAGCTTAAGATCTGTTCTCTTTGCAAATTTCTTCTTATCTATCAGGAAGTACTCCTGCTCAGGACCAACTGATGAAGTAACCTTCTTGGCTGTTGTGTTGCCGAACATTGCAAGAGCCTTAAGGGCTTCCTTGCTGATGGCATCCATTGAACGGAGAAGAGGTGTCTTGTAGTCAAGTGACTCTCCTGTATATGATGTGAATGCTGCCGGGATACAGAGGATGCATGTTCCCTCATCTGTTGTCTTTACAAATGCTGGTGATGTACAATCCCATGCTGTATATCCTCTTGCAGCACATGTCTCACGAAGACCGCCTGAAGGGAATGATGAAGCATCCGGCTCTGACTTGATGAGCTCCTTGCCTGTGAACTGAAGGATAACGCCGCCATCACCGACTGTGCTTACGAATGAGTCGTGCTTCTCTGCTGTTGTCTCTGTAAGTGGCTGGAACCAATGTGTATAATGTGTTGCACCAAGCTCCATTGCCCATTCCTTCATGGCTGCTGCAACTGAATCTGCGATTGATGTATCGAGAGGCTCGCCCTTGTCAATAGTCGCCTTGAGTGACTTGTAAACTGCCTTTGGAAGTCTCTCTCTCATGACCTGATCTGAGAATACGTGTGAGCCAAATACGGCTGAAATTTTGTTCATCATAATTACTACTCCTTTTCCTGATTAAAATGAATCCTTAACGTATCCTCAAAAAAAGAGAAAGGTGTCCTCCTTATTGAGAACACCTTTGTCCATTTCGTATCATCTAATTGTTGAATATAAAATACTCCATATTCTTTCAAAAATCAACCCCTAATTTTAAAAAATTTATCAAACATATATTGCACTGTTCTCATCCACACAGTAGCACGCCAGCTTTCCGCCCCTGTATCTCTCCCCATTTCCGCAGTCGAGATCCATATAGTAAGGTGTCACGTAAACGTTGTAGGAATGATCTTCATTGAGTCTGTTCGTCGTCACATGTCCGCAGAACACATACCTGTCAAATGCTTTTTTATCTGAAAAAGGAACATTGTGGATATCAGGTGAGATGAGAAATCTGTATTCATCTCTTCTCACGGCATTCGTAATAGACTCGGTAATGTTGATCGTCCTGTCAGCATTTCTGACATACGAGCCACAATGAATGCCCGGATGGGTGACAACACAAACTCCGTACTTTGGCGAATGTATCTCTGTGTAATGTGGCAGATGAGCCAGATACCCGTGCAGCTTCATCTGTTCATCCACATTGAGCCTCTTGATATCTCTGACTGTTCCACCACCGCCGAATATGATCCACTGTCTCTCTGACATGCTTCCCTCTATGTACATCTGGGCAAACAGCTCATGATTACCCTTTATGAGCTGCATCGAACCATCCACAAGATAGTCCGACATAAACTCAAGAAGAGAAATTCCCTCATCGTTCCAGTCAAATATGTCTCCCATGACTATCATGTTGTCCACGGCTGGATCAAAGCTTATCTTTTTCAACATTTTTCTGAATGACATGACATCTCCGTGGATGTCGGATATGAGATATAGCATTTATTCTTCCTTTGATAATCGTTCTATCAGTCCAGCCTCTTAATAAGCTCCTCATATATCTCCTCCGCCACAGCAAGCTTGTACGCAAGCCTTGTCGGCTGAGGTGGAAGCTCCACATAATACTCTTCCACATCGCCATCTATGTCTATGGCAAAGTATACCTGTCCCGGAATCGAAGCGTCTGGATTTGCCGGATCCACATTTCCCATGGTTCCAGTCACGCCGATCCCTATATTCGCATTATACGCCTTTCTACACACCTGCGCCATTGAACCTGCAGTTTCCTTTGAATAGACTGTATACTTGTCTATAATCTCTGCGGGAACCCCCTGCATGATCTTCGCCTCATTGCAGTAGGTGATAAATGCACCTTTCAACACTGCAGAGGAACCTTCCGTGTCGGTGATGAGGGAAGCTATCTGCCCTGATGTGGCGGATTCCATGGTGGTGATGGTTAGGTGGCGGGAGATAAGAAGTTGTGTGAGATGCCGGTAATTCATTCTGATCTTATTCTCTATATTGCATTCATTCTCCATAAAGCGTCTATTCCCCTTCTTTTCCTTTTCACTTTTAGAATAGTAACTTTCCTCAAATACGTCAAGCGGGATGATATACTATTACTGAAGCATATCCAACCCCAATCCGGTATTGCATTTTGTTTTCCCAATATGGACATATGTATAAAAAAATTGCTTCTCCTTCAACTCTCTCGGACTGTTTTCAAATATAAGTGTAACAGATTCTTTTACTAGTTTTCTATAATACATTAAATTCCGAATCATCCCTTAGCAACAATCAATCATTATATCAAGGATTGCTAAAATATCTGATAATTCTTTTCTAAACTTTTTCCTGTATAATTCGATATCGCTATTATCTTTAATTTCTCCAATTAATTCAAATGAATTTTTCTCGTTGTAGCAGGCAATCACGCCCATATTTCCAGAAAGTTGAACTCTTGTACGTTTTCCCATTTTCTTCAAGCCTGAAATAAACTGAGGGGTCAAAATAGAATACGCAAGGTCATCCCCCGATGCATTAACCTCAAACCGGTCATCAAATACGCGATCTCCCGTTTTCAAGTAGCTTGATATATTGTTTTTTTCATCTATGTATACGGCCTTTCTATTTTGCCTCATTTTCCCAGAATTACTCTTGCCCATTATCTGTACAAATCCATTCACGCTTTTACTCAACGCCATTGTCATAAACTGTCCTGAAAACTCTGTAATAGTAGTTTTCAGGTTGTTTTCATTTGCAGTATAATCCTGACTTTCTGTTTTCAATTCAAGATCACTGTATGTAAATTCTACATTTCTGTATATTCCATGAATATAATCTGAACCTGTTGCTCTATTATAAGTTGGAAGAATACTGCATTTTTTTAAAAAAGATTCATCCACATAACCACTTGGCGAATAATCAATAACCTGAATTCTCTCCTCGAGAACCCCGAGCACAATATTCTGTCCTATAAACACCCTGAGGTCTTTCATTTTTTTATTACACAGTATAGCAAGTAAGAAGCCAATAAATATGCATACTACAGGCACCACTCTAAAAACAGTATCAATAATTGGACCATATATATCAAATATTACCCCCACAAACGGAAGGAGTATTCCCACTAACGACAAATACATGGGGATTTGTATTATTTTGATATTTCTTTGTTTTGCTTTTATTATACTCTGCATTTCTTCATCATTTTTATAATTAACTATCTGCTTATTCATATATACTCCTTGTTCCGTAATAATCAATGATGCAACTGGTAAACTTTTTCATTGACATTTACACATTGAAGCAGGATTTTTCATTGTGGCTGCCATCTTCTATGAAAAACATTCTAAATCCCAATATCATAACCGGAACCACCTCGTTCATATGCAGCAAAAGTGTCACTGCCGGCTTGATAAATCCCAGTTCCGCCAATATAGCATATATGATCAGAAATGCTTCTATCATATATATTCCAAGCACAAACGTTCCACGTCTGGCAGATACCTTCATAAGCCTTGCTGCAGACAGAATGACAGCGATTGACAAAATCACAAGCAATATGAACCACAATATACACAAACCTATTCCAGCCTGATGTTCAATTATCGTAATATTATATCTTGCTCCAAAAATCCTGTCTGGCATACTTCCAGCCTGATCCAGTTCATCCATAATCGAAGAACCTGAAATCTTATTCTTACTGGTAAATACATCATCACATCCGGCAAATATAAGTATAGCTCCACAAAGCAGTGATAACAGACAAGTCACAATATTCAACCTGTGCTGAACAGCCATGTATACAATAAACATAATCGTTTCTGCGCATACGATAGCAAATGTGAGATCATCTTTGGCCGTCACAAGTTTTACACTCACAACATTTGCAAGTTCGATAAGAAACCAGAACAAAACTCCACTCCAACTTTTCTTTACAAGGTCAACGCCCTTTACCATAACCACAAAAGCTAGTATCGTTATCACCACAGCATATATTTCGTCACTTCCCGAACCGAATAATCCCCAATGTCCTCCATCATCGAGTCCACTGTCGGTATGTATTGAAAACGTCACACTTGCCCAGCAGATAACGGCATACAGAAGCGTAAGCACAAACAATGCCGCCGCATCTCTAAATTTCTTTTTATCTGTAAAAAGCGATCCACAATAACGCACTGCGCCATATGTCTTATCACATATCTTCTCAAGTGGCAAAACAAAAAGTATCGCCCCTACAAGAATACATATAAGAATGTTCCTTATCTGGCTGACTGCACCTCCGCCGCCTATGTATCCAGCCAAAAATATATTCTCCGTTCTCGTCATTATTCCCCACATGGCCGCATAACATAAAGCTGATATCACAAATGCCGGTATTGCCGTTTTTAGAATCTTCTGATCGTATTTTTTCATCTTTCTCCGCCTCCATATATCAGTTTTTCTACTTGTAAATCATCCTTTTTTTTAAGGTTTAAAAAGGCTTAATAAGGTTAAATAAGGTCACCGTATACACTGCGACATTATAAGTTCCTGCCTTATCTCCTCATTTGGCACAAATGCAGAATTACTCTTTCTCTGATAAGCCAGATATCCAGGATGGATCAGGCAAGTGAGAACATCATCCTTATTCGCAAAACTTACTATGTCATTCTGAAATAATACCTTCAAATAATTCAGTATTATACCAATCTTTTCACAAGCTCCTCATAAATCTCCTCCGCCACAGCCAGCTTGTACGCAAGCCTTGTCGGCTGAGGTGGAAGCTCCACATAATATGCTTCCACATCGCCATCTATGTCTATGGCAAAGTATACCTGCCCCGGAACTGAAGCGTTCGGATTCGCCGGATCAACATTGCCCATTGTTCCAGTCACGCCGATCCCTATATTCGCATTATATGCCTTCCTACACGCCTTCGCCATGGCACCTGCAGTTTCCTTTGAGTATACTGTATACTCATCTATGATCTCCGCCGGAACTCCCTGCATGATCTTTGCCTCATTGCAGTAGGTGACAAATGCGCCCTTAAGCACTGCCGATGAGCCTTCCGTGTCTGTGATGAGGGATGCAATCTGCCCTGAGGTGGCAGATTCCATGGTGGTGATGGTGAGTTCTTTGGCAATAAATAACCTGGTAAGTTTTCTATAGTTCTCTCTTATATCGTTTTCGCTGTACTGTTTGTACTCATTCACTTTATTATCAATCATAGATTAACGCCACCTTATTAGTTGAATATTTACAGTCTATCTAACATATCAGTGACAGTAATCTCCGCCACAAGTCTTTAGGCCTTTTATCCCGCCAAAATAAGCACTTTCTTGCCCTCAAATGCAAATCCGTAATGTACAATATGGTCTTTGTCTATCCCCTCATCCACAAGCTCTGTATCATATTCTTTCTCATTTATCTGAGTCAAAGCTGCAAGTGCTGTATCCTGAAGTGTATGTTCGTCTTCCTAGTTTTCATCCTCATCACTATCATCATCTGTATGGTCCAAATCATCAAAATCATCAAGATCCATACATTCATCATTATATTTCGCTTCCATAATCTTAAAGATCTGCTCACGTTCCTCGTTTCTGATCTTCATAAGTCTACTATATAGCTCACTATAGTTTACCGGTTCTCCCTTTTCCTTTTTCTCATCCATAAGCTTATCAGCTTTTTCTACAAAATCAAGAAAGTCGTGAAGTTCCTCTTCACCCTCATCTTTACCGTCAGGAATCACCAGTGCTTTGTGTGCCATGTCTACTTTTATATCTGTCAGCCTTGTCATTTTCACTAGAGCATTAAGCTGTTCCTGAAGGCTGAGTATCTGAATCTCCAATACTTTTCTATCATACCCGCTATCGATTATCTCCTGATCAGTATTTATGAACCTGCACTTCAGATCCGGCTGTGGCTTAATGGGAATGATCAATAGTCTGACAGCTATAAACACTGCTATCATACTACCCATGTCAAATAATGAATTACTGCTGAAACTGTTGTCCACAATTCCTGCCTTTGCACATATTCCAAATATCAGAAGTCCCAAAACACTTACATCTATCCATATCAGCATCCACATTCTTTTATGTGAATAACGTTCAACTATCTTCGAAGCACATGCCAGCAGAACGATAATAAATGCCAGCAATGCAATCATCCATATAACAACTGGCGAATTCAACGGTTCGCCCACAAACGAATAATCACCTGATACATTTCTGCGCAATCCGTTCTCGAATCTAACCAATACAGGAAGTACAACATAGCCATAAGCTATCCCCAGCATCACACTAATGATTATATAAATCAGCCATTCTACTATCAACTCGCTATTATATAATGCATATATAATAAGCACTTCCACAGCTGCACTGAACAGCACCATTAGAACCCATATGGCATATCCAGTCATCTGCCAGGCAGAAGATAATGAAGTTTCAAATAACATATCTGCTTTTGCACAAATCCGGTTTGCATATATGTATGTAATAACAACAAGATAAATTACCGATAGGATCAACCATACAATACCACTCTCAAAGAATTGCCTGCATATATAACATACTGCAAGACTCAACGCAATCACGCAAAATATGTACAAGCCTGCCCGACTAATCTTCGTATAAGGGATATAACAAAAAATGGCAATCAGCGAGGCAACCACAAGTATGGTAACTAAAAACACTCTTGATTGCCTAAGATTCGGATTTCTCTCTTTACAAATATAAAGATAAAATTTATACATGAGTTCCCACGGGATCAAAATAAATACCATGCCGATGAATAGCATCTGCCATTGATCCCTAATCCACCACGGCAGGAACTGCACATGTCCGGTTGCTTCAGCGTTAAAACTGGATACTCTCTTGAATATAATAAAGTCTTTTACCACAAATGCAGCCAAAAGCAGTACTATGATAGCTGCTGCTTTTATCTTGTAACTTCTGGATGTTATTGGCTGCTTCTTTTCTTTGTCATCTGTCTCTTCAAAAAGCCTAGTTGAGGCTTCGTCGTCCGGATCAACTTTTGTTTCATCTTTTGTCATTGAACTTGGAGTCCTGTTTAAAGTTTCGTTGTTTTTTTCTTTGGTGTTGTCCATTCTCCCTCTCCTTCTCGTTATTGAAATATTACTATTTCTAACTATATATCACCAGTGAACAAATTTCACCAACAAATTTTATTATTCTTCATCATTTATCTCTTCGTCATTTGCTTCTGCCATCTTCCTTTTCTCCTTTGCCTTCTCCGCAGTCTATTCCGCCTCAAGCTCTGCAATCTTCCTATCTATGTCAGCAATCACCTCATCTATATTATCCACATCAAAAAGATCATATTCTTCTAGTATTGCTGATTTCTTTTCACTGTCCATATCATCATTATCCTGATATGAATTTAATTCATCGATAAGGAAGTCATCAAAATCGACATCTTCTATCTCATGCTTCTCACGAAATACGATGCTTCCCCTTATCAGAAAGATGTACCGGATATTCATTTATATCTGGAAGATAGCTGGTTCATACAGCATACCGTAAGAGAACTGTATGACAACTATGAACTTATGCTTAATGCATACGAGGATGTAGCTGATAAGCTTTACGGCTAACATCCAGGGGAATGTCAATTACCACAGGCATTCCCTTATATTTGAACTAAAGTGGTAAACTTATTCAATAGCAGATGAAGGTAAACTTTTTCGTTAGCGAAGTGGTAAAGAATTTTTCATTGACATTTACACAGATCTTCGCAGGAAGAATAACGGTACCATAATGATCTGCCCAGTCAGCATAGTCATTGTTAAATTCAGGTTCGATCCAATCCTGATTTGCGATGACTGCCTGCTTACAGTTATCGCACACAACCAATGCAGGTACACCACAAAAGTAATCCAGTGCGTGATTGTTGACCTCAATCCACTGTGGCTCCTTCGTTGAGAGCATTTCTTCTGCATAGATATACTGTGAGTAAGGCAGGATAGCCACAAACACGACGATGGACACGATCTCCCCAGTAAGAGGATCTGTCATTGAGAAGGTCTGACCGGCAAAATCAACTTCCATTTTTTGTTCGATAACCGCATCAAAGTGGACTGTCTCGTAATTCTCTTCGCACCACTTATTGTAGAGTTCACAATACTGACTGTACTGATAGAAGCAGGCACCTTCTTCTTCACACTTTTTCTTATAACGATTCCAAAGAAACATGAGGGTCATGTTTTTACGCGTAGCCATAAGCTTGTCAGCCTCTTCATAATCAGGTAGCTCGATATTCTCATTTCGGCCTCCTGATCCTGGTACGGATCCATATACCTTTAGAGCAATACCATAGTTGGTGATACCTCCTGGTAATGGATAGTTCAGCTCCTCGCACTTTTTGAATGCTCTCAAGAAGTCATTGACACTAGGCTTGCTGAAACCAGTCTGACGTGTTATTTCGCTACCAGACATTGATATCGTGTAGTGTTTGATAATGATGTCCTTGTAATCTAACTGCATACATTATCCTCCTTAAAATGATCCATTTACCATCACTGAGATGGCTACCATCATTATAAGGATTGGATTACATAGACTGGCAGTAATTCATCTGTTCAGGAACAGAATGCGACCATTTTGCTCCGCAAATCCGGCCGTTTTGCTTCGCAATATACTCCAGCACGATATCGTATATTTCTGAGATCTGCAACCTTCAGTCATGATATCCATCCACCAATAACAAGATTTTCCTCTTCATCCACGCCATAATCCGAATCGCAATTCGGACCATCAGAAATTATATATATCTCCCATGGCGCTATCCATAAGACTGTCCACCTTTTTTACGATTGCAGTGAAATTATCCATAAATTCTTTGTTTTTCATTTGTTCTGCCTCCTCTATTCTCCTGAAATCTCAATTCCAACTACTCCATACTTCTCCTCATCATCCTCACTATAGTATAATCGCATTGACTCTGGTGAAAACTGATTTGCACTTGTAATCTTATTCGCAACAAGCACTTTCTTCAGATCACCAAATGTATCTGCCCTATATATGTTCTTTATGCGCACCTTTAGTCTTTCTCCAGTCTCCGTATTGGTAAACACTATAGTATCCCCTGGATTCATCAGTCTCCTTTTTTCATCCCATAACCTGTATTCTATTGTCTTTTTACCGATTGCCATATTTTCAAATGGTTTCGGTCTAAGTTTCATACTGTGTGTCATATTTCTCTCCTGTGGTATGTTTATGGTTCCTCCAGATCTCATCATGTTTTCTATCTCATGCCTTGTCTTTTCCAGCGCCCTGTATATATAGTCTCTGTCATGTTTCATATCACTATATCCCTCAACCATCACTTCAAGATACCGTCTGTCAGGCAGTTCATAAAACTGTATGTTACTATTCATAATATAAACTATCGCACACAAAATTTCATCTTCTATTTCCACATTGCAATATTCTTTACGATAGAATCCTGGATATCCCTCATAAACATCCAGATTTTTTTCACTCTCGTCATCTATGTACCAAACTGTAACAGGAACTTTTTCTCCTATACACTTCTCTATTGTCGCAAATCTTCTAAAAACAAGCGTGTAGTCTCTAAGGTAACCATGCCCTACAATTCTTGCTGTAGGGCAACGCATTTTCATCTGTCTTTTATTAAGATTACTACCATATGCTATACAATATTTACACATCCTATGCTGCGCTCCTCTCCTCATTTGTCAAATAACGCTTAACATAAACCCTCACAAATTTAAACTCGTCACCTCTGAGACCAATCTGATATAACCATGAACTCATCTCATCCCTATTTCCTAAATGTCTTGCTCGCATCATCCAAAATGGCTTTTCTTTTATATGACTAGCTGTCTTCTTGTGTGATGCAGCATAACTACACATTGCTAAAGAAAAAATTATGTTTGCCTTCACCTCATCTGTCTCCAGAGTCGAGTTGTACAACCTAAATTCAACCCCTTTTTTCTGAAAATAACTATGTAGATTGAGAATGTAATATCTGGTTAGATTATAATGACTCGTCCGCTCCGCCATGTCTCTATACCATATATCTTCTATTTTCTTAATGGTCAATTTACTTCCACATTCTTCGTTAATCATGTGCAGAAACTCTCTATCAAGCCTTGTACACCATTCTCTCCTTCTGCCATATACATTAAACGCCTTAAACAACAGCTCTTCCTTGCCAAATACAATATTAACAAGATTTCTAAGCTGTATTGCATTGTAATCTCCCACATCTACATGCACATGCATACCACAACTGTCATTTACTGACGCCCCCTTTGCTTTGAGTGCACATACAATCTTATAAACAAGATACAATTCCTTATACTGCAATATAGGACTTACCAACTCGCATTTATAATGATCATAATTCGGATCAGAATGCCAGGCTGTAACAGTTGGATAAATAGACGAATCCCTAACTATACGCCATATTCTACGAGCACTATCCCTTATTACATGAGTATGATATACGCCCCCTGCATAAAGCTTTTCTGTCCTCAAAACCTTTGCTACAGTTCTAGCTGCCTGATCTCTTGAAATTCCTGTGAATTCAAGCTCGAACCCAAATTTCCTATGTTTCATGCCATTAAAGTCCAGCTTTCTCTCATATATCTTCTTGATATTCCCTGAGATCCATCCCCTGATTCCCACTCTCTGAGAATGTAAAAATACACACGGTCTTTTAGGTCCTCCCCAATATGACTCATCAATACTGGAATTATAAAGTCCTATTGAGCCCCCAAAATCCTGCATCATATCTTCCATAATATCCTTGTAAGACATATCTGGATATCTTTTTTTTCTATTATCAAGTATGAATTCAAAATCCCACTTTGAGAATAAATGGTCCTGCGCCTCATTAAGCCAATAATCAATATTCTCTAGCTTCTCCCCACCCAATTTTCTACTATATGGCTCCAAATCTACTGCCAAGAGCAGTTCCCAGTTCAGACCATGCTTATTGATTGTTGTAGCCCGCATACATCTATAATGAATTCTCCAATAGTCACACCATGCATAATCAACATATATGGAGGTATCTAGCTTCTGATTAGCATATTTCATCCCACCGGGCGGGTACTCTATTTCACCATTTATTGCTTTATCTTTAACTATCTTCCTGCCTGTAAGAGTATCAACATAAGAACCATTTTTACAAAGTATCGGCACCTGTATCTGAGTATACATAGCCAACAGCTTCTCTTCTATTATCTGCAACATAATACACCTCCTGACTTTCTCTATGCATTGTATATCTGCTAAAAAAATCAAAAGTTGTATATTTTACTTGTTAATTAATTATTTTTTTCTGTTTTATTCTTATCTTTATTATTTTTTCTTTTTTTGCCTGTTTTGCTCTCCTCTTTTTTCATTTTTTCCCGTTCCTTCTTTACTCCTTTTTCAATTCTTTCTGCTACATTTTTTGTCTCCTCTGCAAGTTTTTCTGCAGCCTCTTCAGCTTCAATTTCCGCAATTTTTTTATCTATTTCTGCAATCATCTTGTCAATATCCATCATCTCACCTGTTGGTCCTGGAAAAACTTCTTTATTTTTTTTACGTCTATTGTCAAATGGTATCGCCTCATTTACCTCTTCCTGCAGGACACTATCGAAATCGACGACTTGAACTTCCTGTTTATCCCTGTATCCTATACTGCTTTTATCTGAAAGTTTTATTGGATAAGCACTTATGTCTGGAAGATAACTGACAAAAGGAGACATCCTTTCAAGCAACATAAGGCACTCTCCTTTCATCTTATCAAAACTACGCAGTTTACTTATAGGGAGCAACGGTTCGCCTAATACACCATATGAATTCCTATTATTTCCACATAAATGAGATATATAGTCAAGCAACTCCTTATCATTTGAATACATGTACACAAGATTTCCAGCACCATTTCCAATAATTATATTGGCCACTTCCTTACCATATACAAGAATCAACTGTTGTAACGATTGCACAACCGTAAGCCATCTTATATTACGTGAACGTCCTGCAGTAAGCTTTCGTTGTATCATATCTATAGCTGGAAGGTTACCGAACTCATCTAATATAAACTCTATTCGTCGTTTAAGTCTTCCATTTTCCCCATCTTCCTCTGCTATATCTATCAAATACTGATATATCTGATTGATAATCGTTGATATCAATCTGTCATACACAGATCCTTCATCCCTCGTTATAAAAAATAGTGCAGTCTTACTGTCTACTAAATCTCTTATATCAAATGTGGATCCAGAAGTCTGATCAATCAGATTATCATTAAGAACAAAGTCTCCAAGCGTTGATGTAAACACAGCTGTTATACCACCTCTGGTTTCATTTGGAGCTGTTACTGTTGGGCATAACAGTTTCCAATAGTTTTTCTTTTTTCTGTCATTCGTCTCGAAAAACCTTTTCATCCTTTTTTCTTTTTTCCTTCCCCAGCCATCATCATGTATTACTATTTCATCTTCTCCCTGAATATGTATATTAAATATATTATCTAATGTACATAGCTTTTCATCAAAATTCTCGCTAACAAGTTCAGCAAGTCCCACAAAGTATTGCGATGCTGTAAGTGGCCAAAATGGATCCTTTTCACTCTTAACTGCACCAAATATTGTTTTGCTTATATCTGTGAATAACTCTGCCGCCCTGCTTGTATTTCCTTGTTTATATAATCTTGCTGGATGCTCCAATGGATTATATCTATCCCCTCTTAACGGATTTCTATAATCAAGAACTATTATCTTGTACTCTTCCTTACATAAAATATCATACATATGTGTATAGATCTCACCTTTTGGATCATTAATTATAAGACTCGATCCTTCTTTGATACATGAATATGTATATGGCAGAAGTACCCTTCTTGTTTTTCCTGAACCAGTAGCGCCAACGACCATTGTCGATGCCTCCGTATCATGAATATAACTTACCTGACCATTTGATATTACATTTATTCCTGACCCTCCTGACCAGTTTTCAGCACTGTAATTAACCTTACTACACATTCCAGTAACCGCTTCCTCACTTGCGAAGCTATTTTCATTTCTCTTTATGTATGTTTTATTCATCGATATATGTTCTCCCTTCTATTATCTACACACGAAATCCAATACTGGACTTGCTACTATTTGGTTTAGATGCCCACTCTATCATCTTATCCATAACATCATTAAATATTCTGTCTTCATTCTTTTCTTCTGTAACAATGCATCTCTTAACTTCAGCCCATTCATATTGAAATCTCCTTGCCAATACATCCATCGTTCTGTATCCTCTAAACCCCTCATTACCGCACGCTTTTACAATAAATTTATCTTTTACAACATCAGTCCATACCTCTTTCCATTTTATCCCTGTATTATTATTCAATATCTCATGAACAAAATATGCAGTTAAAACTTCACAATCTGGTTCTCCAAATTCTATTTTTTTTATGTCAACAAGTTGTCCTAAGATCTTCCCCAATTCATCTACCCGGTCAAATTCTGGAGTGACATGAAAAACAAAACTTATATTATCCTTGTTTTCCAACACAAAACTACATAATCTGTCAAATGGAATACTTTCCAATAAATTTTTTTTATCGTATCTCTCAAATGATATGACAAAAGTTCCCCAAAACTTATTCTGAGTCTCCGATATAACTCTTGGTGAATCAAAAAACTTACTGTACTCTAATTCACTTACTGCATATGGGAAATCAAGTTCAAGGAATGTATTTACTCCTCTGATTTTATATTTTCCCGAACAGTCTATTATTTCCGAATATATATGTGAAAATGAAGTCAGTCCCACTCCCGGCGGAGCTACTATCAACACATTTGGAATACTATTTGCTGCTTCTTCACCCATATCACCTAAATAAAGCGCCGTTTCCAACATTTTCTTTGCATCAACTGAAACATTCAGTTCCGCTATCTGCTTTCGAATATTATCCATAATTTCTTTTCTGATCATACATCTACCTCCTTGGCTATTTTACTTATTCAATGACTATATCTAGGATTTTTTTGAAATATTGCACATCTATTATCAAAATAAAAATTTATTATAGACACAATTTATGATAATTTCTGCAGATATCATATACAAATTCAAAAATACGAATGGAGGGATTTGAATGACAAAATTTATTTTATCTTCATCGGATCTAGGGAACAAAAATTCGACATTAGAAATGTATATTATTTTCAAGAAATTCCATTTAAAAGATAAAAATATATTATATATTTCTTGTGATGCATCAAATACAGATAAAATAGCCCAAATATACTGCTCTTCTGTATTAGGCTTTACAAATGAAAATATATATTCAATTGAGAATGGAATACCTACAATTATTCCTGATTATGTATTATTATATGGGAAAAATTCGTTTGAACTCCTTGCCTTTCTTAAGGAAAGAAAACTTTTTGACTATATAAAACATATAGTTAATAATGGATGTACATATATAGGCTTTGGAGCAGGAGCTGCTCTTGTTGGAAATGACATCGCTACAATCAACTATTGCTATAGCAACTACTGTTTCTTAAAAGATCTTACTGCATTTAATTTTGTAGATGGATGCGTGTTGCCCCACGTAAACGATATCAACCGCTTCTTACTTATAGCCAAACAGGTTGCTGACAAATACCCTTGCTTTTATGCTGTACCCGATAACACCATTATTCAGATTGATAGCTATGGAGAGGTTTTAAATAACAGTATCTATATGTATAGACCACATATCACTAATTAATATACATAATACAAATAAACAATATTAAAAATAGTAATACAGGGGCTCCCTGCATTACTATTTTATAATACATCGTTATTTTATTATTTATTTTTTGTGTTAATATCAACTTTGGATATCAATCCCTGTATCTCTGATATTTCCTTTGAATAATCATTATCATCATTTATTGAATTGTATAAATTTAAAGCTTCCTCAAGCAAATCATATTGAGTCTTTTTTTCTGAATCCATATGACATAGCAATTTTGAGTACAGCACCAAAGTTCTAGCATTATCATTCGTTGCTGTTCCTGGAGCCTCACTCTCTAACACTCTATATATATCCATTGCATTTTTTATATACTTTTCAGCTTCTTCATATCTATTTTCATCCATGAGATAAACAGCAATATTAAAACTAGTCCACGCAACTTCTGATGAACTATTATCTGATCTTGCACTAGCTAACGATTCTCGAATCTGCAATGCTTCTTTCAGTAAGCTTTCACAATCCTGTTTCATCTGCAATATGTCTTCGCGTGTAATATATGTAATATCATCCTTCTTAGCATTAGTTTCAAAATGTATGTCTTCCAGTTTAATTGCAGAATAAAAAGCCCCTAAATTATCCAGACTCCATGCATAATCATGCAGCAATCTAAATTTCGTTGAATTTTTTTCACATAACACTCTTCTCAACTCTACAGCCTCCGTCAATATATAATCAGTCTCCGTAAGTCTGTGTATATCATTTGTCATTGATGCATACAAAATATATCCAAGATGATCAAGGCTTGAAGCTATCAACTGTAAATTAAAATCGTTATATAAACCATGACAATATATATATTCTGCCGCATCAAGTGCTTCTCGAATAAATGATTCAGCCTGTAAACATCCATTTTTTGAATATGATAGCAGGTATCCATAGTAATATGTACTTTTCCAATAATTGAACATTGATGCTCTATCATCACTGCACTTATTATCATTCCAAGCACATTTTAATTTATCGTATGCCTTTTTGTAATATTGCATTGCAGTATTGATAACCCCACTTTTTCGTGAATAATCTGCAATATATATCCAGTCATCAACATCAATACATTCTCCATTATAAGTTAAAGAATCTGCGAAAATTAGCTTTCTTAACATTATATCTACCCTGTCATTCTCAGCGAAATATTTTTTTCTCTCCAACAAAACTAGCAAATTATTAGATAAACATCCATTTTTAATGTACTGTTTCTTTATTTTCCAATAATCATTCCAATCTTCCTGTGAACAAAAAACGGCTTGTCGAACAAATGGATGAATGAAATAAAAATCTCCTTCGTTTTTTAGCCATCCTTCTTCCACCAAAGGAAAAATATCCCTTTTGGAGAATCCCATAATTGTTTGCAGTTCTTCTTGTGATACCTTAAAATTTTCTGGAAGGTAATGAAAATCCCACAAAATCAATTGTTCGATTGCTTTTTTGTGTCGTATATTAAATAGTTTATACAACTGACTTGCTACTGTTTCTTCTCCTATAGTATAGTAGTTATTGCCATCTTCAGTTTTTATCCTTGTATAGTCATGATATGTCAATACGGCTGAATCACTTGGAATTTCGAAAGGCTGTCTACATAATTCATAAAACTCCTCAAGAGATCCATCGAAATTCATACTTCCTTTTGCCAAAATCTCAATTACCAAAGTGTTGTATCCGGCAAAACGACACAGTTTTTTTACTGTATCTTCATTTTGTCCATCTTTTAAACGAGTATTATAATAATAAAATAGTTTAACACATTTATCGTAGTTATCTTCATCTCCAAGATTATCAACAAGTAAGATATTATTAAATCCTGGCAAATTTGTCATTCTTGAAGTAACAATAACTGTCGTATTTGTCCAATTACTTACACCCAATAATTCTCTATCTACTACAGGATTCTGAATTCTGTCAATGATATCTACATTGTCAATAATCAACAACTTGGATTTCTTTGAATTCGTCATTTTTGTGTAAATATTTAACCATTGGCTTTCTATATCATTACAATCAATTTTATTTCTATTATTATCTTTAATACAAAATTCTGAAACACAGCTATTCTTAAAACTTTTTATATAGTCTATCCAACCACAACAATCATAATCATCTTTTATATAACTATATATAAGTCTTGCAATAGTTGTTTTTCCTCTCCCCCTCATTCCTGTAATCCATAATCTATTCGTCTTTTCTAGTTTTTCTAAAGCCGCATCATACTCATCTTCCCGGAACAAAACTTCCTCTTTTGTACACTTAAACTCTGTATTTGTCAGTTCATGTGGTAATTGATCATCAACTTGTCCACATCCTGTTTTCACTGGATTTTCCAAACAAAAGGATTTATATATTTGGTGTGCGTTTTTAGGGAAAAATGTCAATACAATAACCCATAAGAGCAACTCACTTATATCGTCCAAACCTATGTTGAACAAAAATTCCGTCTCATGTTCACCTTTAGGGAAAGAATGTTTAATGAACTCTACAAAAGCTTCTCTATTACAGGAGTCTAATTTTACCAACTCTATTAATTTTTCTTTTATTTTCTTTATAACATTAGAATCACAACGAAAGAGTGTCTCAAATCTCTGCCAAAATTTTTTTTCTTTATTTAGTTGTCTTTTTATAATATAACCAACACGTCCATCATATCTAAAAATACCAATAAATTCTCTAGTTATTGATCCATCTAAAATATATCGATAAAACTTTGGTGGGGTGGTGATGTCAACTTTACATACATACATAATCTGCTCATTAACACCTTTTTTATCAAACAATTCTATATAGAGTTCCCGAGGCGTTATAATTTCCATCCGATGTATTTACTCCTTATTTTAAAAATTTTGAACTTACTTTTAATATATTTTTAATATTCTCAAATGATACGCTTGCCTTAATAAATAGTATAACATCTATCATTCACTATTAAAACATTACCGTATCATTTTTATTTACAAAGGAGGATATCTTATAAAAAACAGTAATTATACCACTTATACCTCGTTCGCTGAGGTTAACATCGGAAGCATGATTGCCTATGACGCTTACATAAGACTGAATTCATCTGAAGAGATGCTTGATGAAGCAACAATTAGGGAATTGACTAATATATTGTATAAATTTATATTGGATTATTCATATAATCACATACACAATTCATTTCCTAAATTATCGAGCTACCTTGATGCCGAAGACATTGCGATTGATGTAGCAACATCACTCATAACTTCACCTAGTTTTATGAAATCTGATCTTCCTAATAACGGCTCGCTTGTTTTATATATTAAAAAAGCTTGTGGATTTCGCTATTACGATTTTATAAAGAAATCTTCCTTTAAACATTATATATCCGACGAGGAATATTCTGATATAAAAAAAAGTGATTCACCAGTAAAGTTGGACATAATAAAACGTATCAAAACTGATAAAAATGGACACTACTTTTATAAATTTAATAACAACACGTCTCTTGATGCGCCATGCGATTCCAATGGTCTCTCTTCATCGCCATCATCTTCAACGATATATGACTATATCTCTTGCGATGATAAAATTAATATTGACAAAATTATTGAAGTTAAAAATGATGTCAAGGAAAGGTTCGAGGAGTTAATGAAAAAAGATGCTAAAACTTTTAAGAAGAAAATTATCAGAGCTGTTACTTTCATGACTTATATGAACGATGCCGTATGCGCACCTATATATGATGGTATTGATTTCTTATCCAACAATAATGAAGAGTATATTTACTTGAGTGAAATTGATCTATTTTGCAGTTTCTACAAATTTTTAAAAACAATTAAGCATAATCTTAGGTGCATTGACTTTTCCCTCAACGAAATATCAAGTATTCTTGCAATAGAAGATATAGATAATATTAGTGTTGTAGATTTCAAGTTCTCCAAAAAGTCACTTAAGGAAGCCGTTTCAAGAGATAGAGCCTATATCCGTCATCACTATACCAAATCCCCTGATGACACCCCTGACTCACTAACTTTGACTCGGTAATTTCCACACAAGTACCAATATATATATCAATTGAATCTCTTATATATAATAAGCAGTAAAAAAGCTCAAATGAGCGGCTTTACTGCTTATTGTTTCATGATTTATTTAGAATCATAAATAATCTATCAAGATCTCTTCACAAATCGATAAATAATTAGTAACGAATATTTCTCTCCAAAGTCCATATAATATTCATCAAATATTCCTGATCAATGGAGATAATCGTGATTTTTAACAGATTTAACAGATGTATTCAATTATTGAAAATAAAGATTACTGGTAATCAAACAATCAGTGATGTTCAATACCAAAAAATTTTCAACAGACTTAATGCCAACGGAACCTTTAAAAAAATTGACATAATTATGTCCAACAAAATAGACAATCGATTTATAAGATCTCGAAAACTTCTACAGATATTAGACACAACACATAGTCCTGATCGCGAAGTATGTCTTGTGTATATATTAAAATCATACGGTCAGCACTTTTATTAAAATATTTCCCGTCCGATAACATAATATTTTGAATATGTCAAGACTTTTTTTCAAGAAAATGAAACAAAAAAACGGCATGAAAACCTAAGATTTTCATATCTGAAATTAATTGAAATTGTCTTGTAACCTTTTTGAAATTTTCTCCCATTACAATAGCCTCATCAAATATAAGGAGGGAATTTTTATGAATACAAATGATAACCTTTTCAAATCCGCCGGAGATGTCTATAACAAACTCCGCGCTATCGATTCCTGCTCTTTCAACTACACAAATTGCTCAATAGACGAGCGTCATGCTATTGATGATATTATGAATTATGTCCTAAAATACTCTACAGAGTACTTACATAACAAGGTTGCTTCATCATCAGTAGAAGATTTGGCGCAGATATGTACCACATCCGTTTTCAAGTCTTTATCCAAACACAAGTACTCATTTGACAGTCCTGGCAGATTCATTTCCTTTATAAAAAATATATGTAAGGGGCGTCTTTGCGATTATTACAACTGCAACAACAAAGTTAATAACAAGACCTCTAAAATTCGTGCTATAGAGTCATTGGAGGGTCATCAGAACACTGGACATGATACCGAATCGCCTGACAATGTGGACAAGCTGCTTTTACATACAGAAGAGTTAATATATTGCTTAAAAGCCATTTTTTGCACTGGCAATGATATTACCATTCAGCTTGCGTATGTCAATGCATTCTGTAACCGTTTCAACAATCATAACACGATGTTTGATATGGAGACTCTTAAGCGTCAGGATTCCTTACTTAAAGCAATATCATATACGTTACATAATATCAATGACACGTTTAACACAGACCTCTCATTTAAGACCTTGATATATATCATCAACACTCCTTTGAACTACGATGTAGCATGGGAGATATCACTTGAAAACCTGCCACCTAAGTTGTCGCGTCTCAAGCATAAGGTTAAAGAGTCCTTTCACTCGTTATATATGTAATACTCGTAAATAATTAATCATCCCCCCTTCATCTCTTTACATCTTTCTGATGAAGGGGGGAAACATATTATGATTCAAGATAATATTTTTCTACTTCAGGTAATGAGGTAGTAGTTATATAAAGCTCAACATACTTCCGATCTATATCTTGAGCCAGCGCTATCACTTCTGCATCTATTTCCTCATCACGCAATCCATTTACTCCATATTTCTTATATGCGTCAATAAATTCCTTTATGACATCCGCCACCCTTTCTATCTGTAGTCTCATTTTATACCTTGAATATAGATATAAAGCATCTTCTTCCATGCGAATTATGTTCAATAAATCTTTCTGAGTATATTTATCACTGTTTTCTCTGTAATCAGCCACCTTGCTTCGAACAAGATATGATAATGTGCGCGGTTTTGTGCTCTCTTTAGAAACCCATTTCCTTGACAACTCATAGTAACTAATCGATTTCTGATAGTTCTTCTCATGATATTCATCAGTTCCCAATGCTAACAAAGAAATATCAAATCGATCTCTTGCATTTTCCACCTCATCCTTATTTTCATGATATCGTGAATAATAATAGAATGCATAATCATACAAACAATACTTATACAGAGCTCCCACTACGTGATAATCATGTGCATTTTTCATAAAAGTGTTCACACCATCACTAGAATCAATATTATTCTCCACAGATAAGTAATACTTTGTAAGATAAAGCAATCCCCTATTACCGCATATTCGCGAATATAGTTCAAGATATTTTTTATTCTCTCCACTTTTTATGTCCAGTGTCATAGCGAGTCTTTCACTCATAAATTCAAAATATTTTATAACTTCTTCTGGTGACATATTATCTATATCTGGTATTTCTCTAATATCCAATTCATAAACATTTGGATACAACCGTTCAAGCATATTATCTGCTTTCTTTAGCAGTTTCTCTGCTCTCTCCGCAATCTCTTTTCCGTCTAATTTCTTACTAATATCCTGTATCTTCAAAAGGGTACATGCCACCCCATTTAAAGTATTAGCAATATCAAACTGATCAAAGTCTGATGAGAATTCATCTACCATCAACTCGTAATTTGCATACTCTATCACCTTATCTGTAAAACCAAGATCATCAGAATAGTATATTATATTACGTATCATGGTATATATATATATATTCTTAGCCACTTCTTCTACTAAATTATGCTTAACTAATTCAGTAAAATATAATGCAATAGTAAAGGCTGAATAATTATTTTTTTCAAAAACCTCTGGGTATTTAAATACATCCATAAATTTGGCAATATACTCTTTATAGTATTTTTCTTCACTGAATCTCTTAAGTACCTCTAGACCTTTAGCCACAAAAAAATCTCTAAAATGCTCATGTCTCCAATGAAAATCTTCATTCACTGACTGCTGCAACATTGCCAGTTTACTACACACAACTACATTGAAATATCTATAAGTCTCTCTCAAAGATATGTCACAGTCCCATACATCATATCCATATGCCGCAATATTATCCTTGATATCACTATCATTTAAAATTATCAATGTCTTATCTAAGGCTGCTTTTTTATCAACCACCGATAAACTTACTCTCTGTCCGATCATATCATAAAGAATCAACGCAAACACAGGTAGAAGCCAATCCAACACAGGATTAAAGTTATTTTTGCCTATTACCTCAAACTGTCTATTTATCCAGGCATCCATAATACTTGCCTGACTACAAGCATCTGTCCTTACACGGGTATCAGTCATACTCTCAACAAACATTCTAAGGAACATAGGACTGGTCAATACCGATTGATCATAAATAAAATCTGCTGGTATATCTATGTTTTTACTTGCTATATAATCTCGTATTTTTTCATAACTAAGACCCTGTAAAGATAAAATCTTATAACCTGTCCAATTCAGATGTGTCATTGCATTTGTTGTATTTCTTGAAGTTACAATAATTGAACAATTATCTATTCCATCAAGCTTACCTATATCGCTTATACCTTTTTCCTGTTCCTCATTGATTCCATCTAATATAATAACAATACGCTGTTTAGTATTTGCAAGATATGAATTCAGTCTTATAAGAAATTCACCTTTATTGATGGTCGTGTTGTTTTCACCAAATAAATTTGCATATTTTAAGCACATATAATCTAATATAGGCGAATCATTATCTGCTATGAGATATTTTACCGGAATAAAGATAGGTACTATACCCACATTCTTACCAAGTATATAATCAGAAAAGTTAACAAGACTATATGTTTTTCCTGATCCTCCAGCTGCATATATGTATATCTTGATCTTATCATTATTAATAATCTCTGCATATAAATCTATAACAGCCCCCGTCTCAGACTTAATATCCCCAAACAATTTCGGATCTATATTACCCATACTTACTTTATATTCGGCTAACAAATTTCTTGATTTATCAGCCAGCTTTTGATCATACTTTTTCCCATTTTCTATATAATGCTCTACTTTAGCATTTAAACGTAATCTACCATTATCTAATTCTATCAATGAACTAAATTCAGGATCTTTATTTCCTATTCTTGATATATATATTCTACATGTACGCTTTGCATCCTTCGCAGCCGCAGATACAAGAGCCTCACATGTACACCATTTACCGTTCGCAGCCGTCATTCCCTGAATAACCGTAAACGGAGCCTTTGAGTATCTAATCATTTCAGGTTTTTCATTGTTATCAATATACTTTCTAACATAATTCTTGTTACCCGGTATAGCTTCATCTTCTACTCGCCAAAACATATTGGGGTATTTTACTGATTTTATCTCGAAATATGACATAACCTTCTCCTCCTCACTTCTAAATTTAAATGACTTATTACAACTAGTAAAGATATTTTTGCTTTATTTATAGTCACTTTTCAGGGTAATGATTAGCCACCATTTATTCACTAGTTTATTTAATATCAGCTGTATTGATATTTTCCATATGCTTTAAGCGTGTATGCAAGAAATACATCTCTCTCCTCAGAATCAAGCTGATCAGCTATCTGAAATATTCTGTGTGTTCTCTGAACCCTGTCATATTTCTGATCCAGCATCAGCTGATCTATAAACCTAAATATACCTCTTTGCTCAAGCTGTCTATATATACATCCATATCTCACATCCGTCATATTTCCATTGAATGTAGGTTTACTATTTAATCTTTTATATAAGAATTTTGCATTGCTTTTATTTACAATAATTTTCACCATTTATCCCTTCTTATATTTATTTTGTTATAAATATTTTCTCTCTCCCATACATCTCCCTATCTTTAAGCATCTCTGTCTCTGTCAGATTAAAATATTTATATATGATTATACTATCAAGATCAAAAGTAACATCCAGGTGGTACGGCACTCTATTTATGTATGATTTTCTCTTTACCCAGGCCATATTCCAACAATGCTCAGTATCTGAGCCAGAGATTCTACCCTCCACAGTTATTGCAGGGATATTAACTTCTCGAAGTGCTATGCACAACATCTGAGCTAGAGATTCACATACACCGGTTCTATATACTATAAGTCCCGATACATCGTTAGAGTATGGGCTTTTCTCATATGAGTATTTTGATATGATTCTTTTATATATCTCCTTTTCCTTTTTTATATCAGCCATATCAGCAGTATTCTCTATAAGAGAATTCACCTCATTGCGAAAAAGCGAATTGATTTTTCTGATCTGATCATTTGTAAATCTTTTCTCTGCTGATATTTCAAGTGTTGATGGATATCTATATTTAACACTGACAGCACGGTTAAGAAAGAAAAACTCCGGATGATCCCTTCTGATTGCCTTGTATGCATTTATTGAGTTTCTGATATCGTCAGCTTTATAATTTCCATATAACGTAATACGACCCGTAGCTGCCAGTTTACCTATATTGCACATAATTAAATCATAGATATGACTTGCTCGCGTTGACAACATGCATTTGTAATAGTTACTCATCATCATATTTATAGTGTAGTCAGTCATTCACGCATCACCATTTCATCATTTAAACTGCCTTTTAACTTAATTTTCAAGGTATACTTATCATCTCTCTTTTTTGAAGAAATTTTTCCCTTTGTTCCCCTCTCACTCATCAGTATTCTTATCCCCTCTTCCACATCAGCAATAGCCTTATCATGTGTATTTTCAATTACCGGATCCGATTCCAACTTCGTTTCTTCAACATGTCTTTCGCTATCGTATTCCCACATGATTATATCCGCATATGACTCTTCTATTCCAACCATTGCCAGCAGTTCTTTGTTAATGGGATCGGCAACAAATGTCACAGCTGGGAGCCTCGGACATGCCATTGAACTTTTTCTATCTGGCTCAGAAAAGAAAACATGCAGACCTGGATGTGTATGTCCCAATAAGATAGTATAACTGGCCTCATCTACAAACGGATCAAACATGAACCCATCACTTGTCATATTACATATTTTAGAGTTTTTTCTGTAAATGTCTCTCTCAAGATCTATGTACTCCATAATTCCTACTCGTTCTGGTGTCTTCTTCTGTGCGGACACCTGATTTCTCTCTGCCGCATATACATACATAACATGTGAGATAACTATAATTCTCCTGCCAGACTCATCTACAAACACATGCCCCATACCCATATATAACTGCTCGTAATTGTTGATAGGTGTTCGTTCACCCCAGTATATAATGTTGTACAGTTCTCTACTGGCAACGGGAAGAAATATTACCAAGTCATTTACCGAGCTATTTTTATTAATATTAGGCTTATAAATTTTAAAAACAACATTTCCGCATTTATTCTTTATCATGTCCATGACCATTTCGTACGAAATGTATGAAAAACTCAGTTCTTCGTCTATTGCTTTCTCATCCTGTTTTGGAAGTGGAGGAGGCATATTATTCTTTCTATTGTTTATCAACTCAAATCACGTCCTCTCTACCGCCTTGTTCCTGGCATTGGTACGATGTGTTTTGCCGCTGATCTCGGCATAGGTGTAACACCCTTTTCTTTCTTGTTATTTTCCATAAGTTCCCTCTCTGTTTTAATAATGCCATCAGATGCTTTACACGTAGGAAGTAATCCCTTCTCATTCATGGTTCTCTGCCAACTACAAAGACTTGAATTGGCCTGCGAATTAAAGTTACTAACACTCGGTTCATGTATGATGTCTAGCAGTGTTTTCTTCACGACTCCCTTTACAGAAGAGTTGCCCCCTGAATGAGTGTCGTCATAATACCAGGTGTCTATACACTGGGTTCCCGACCTATACACATTGATGCTGGCAAGCATTTTATCAGTCGGATAATATACCTTCGGGGCTGTTTTAGGGAAACCATTTGGTAGCTCCATATAAAAAACCATATTATTTGTCCTCTTTGGATCAACATCATCCTTACTACTTATATAATAAGAAGGTGCATTTACATTGAATTTCCATTTGCACAGAAGTCCTTCTCCATGGGCAACAGGTAAACGTTCAACCTTTACCCGGTGACCGAGCATGTTTATCATGTCTCTGTATTCATTCTTGATAGCTAGTAATGTATCCTTATCCATATCTAGTCCTCCATTTCTGTAACCACATCTAATAACCTAACATCCCCACCACAGCAATATGTATATATATTTATATCCCTGTCCATAGCATCCGTTCCTGGTCCCATACACTTCACTGTAATATAGCTACCAATGCCAAAACCTATATCATATAAAGTCCGACATTTGAGTTCTTCATCACAATCAATTGTAAATGCCATTATACATTCAGCATCTTTCTTTTTCGTAATATCACCTACAATTTTATTTTCATTCCGGCAATGATCACATAAAAGCTGTGAGTACCTAATACTAAATTCATGCTTATAAATTCCATGCAACTTCGTTCCACAACATGCGCAATAATCAGACTTTATTATATTCTTATACTCTACATTAGCAAATTCCTTAATCGGAGCGCAAATCTCATATTCTAAGCTTCCCAAATCAGACGTAACTTCATCTAGCAAGTCTCCGACTGTACTATGAAATACATCCAAATTCCCAAGCACACGGACATCATTTATAGGATGATAGTGTATACAGTCATAGCATATTTTTTTGTTTACTTGTGTAGTTATTCGGATTTGCAATGAATTATAGACTATATCTTTATTAATTAAGTCATAATTCTTATTAAGGATATAATTTTTACAAGCATCTACCATCATCACAGCGCACGTCATGGAAGCCAGTACCGAAGTTCTTATATGCTCGCTAATAATATATCCTGGTTTATAATTTATACCTGTACAACTTGCTCTGATAAGCGGATTCTTTAACAGTTCTTCATTAACCGTATCCCTTAAGCAGATACTACTTCCATCTATACCGTAGCACTGTGCTATATCTTTAAACGTTCCACCGAACACTAGTAACGGTCTGTCTTTATCTGGAATAGTCTTCCATATCTGATTCACATAAATCTTTGCTGCATAATTATCCAGGGCCAATATGATGACATCAAAGGATGCCAGTACACCAGGTCCAAAATTGGTCACGGAAGAGGCTATTCCATGAATCTCCATGCCAAATATGCTGTTGATCCTGTCTGCCAAAACTATAGCCTTATTCTTTCCAGCATCACATTCTATATCATATATCGATGAGCTTTTATATATATTCTCTTTTTCAAAGTTATCAAAATCAATCAGATACAGTTTCTTAATGCCTATCTTTACAAGCAGTTCTACAACTATACTCCCAACTGCACCGCAACCTATCACACAAACTCTTTTCTGACCGACCTCAGCAAAGTACTTGGGGAGTTTATCCAAATTACATATATCTTCATTATTCACACCACCCGAACCTCCTTATATATCATATCTGTGTCCATTGACGCATCTCCACCTTGTTCCATCTCGAAATACCATCTGTTTGCTACCATATATATTATGGCATCTGCATATTGGACACTTTGGATATGATGTAATATCAGTACATGTAAGCTTCTTTTTCCCATCCTGTTTTGGCAAAGCTGGAGGGCGCAAGGGAGTATCTATACCTTTATCCTCTGCAACATGCCGTGTCCTTTCAATTGTATCCGGATCACTACCTCTTATAATATAAAGCAGTATACATCCCACAAGAGAAATAACTCCTATAATAGTTGCTATCTGAGCCATAGACTCCCTCACCTCCTACTCTTCTTATAAGATTGCTGCTACGCCAGCGGCAGGATCTATTATAAGCATCTTGTTTGCTGTAATTCCAAGTTCCTTCATGGTTGTATTATAATCTGCTGAAGTGAGACCATCCTCAGATGTAAAGCTTGGTCCCTTAATTTCTATGATGCCCAAAGGCTCTCTCATTGTCTCAAGAATCTGACCACAGGTGTTGCCTCCAAAAACTTTTACACTATTCTTCATCTCGTTCTGACAATTCTTAACATATATCTCATACTCTTTCTCTTCGTTGTACTGTGTCATCGATGCATCTACCTCGTCCAGCATATCATCCAGATTCTCATAATCATTATTATTCATTATTTTCTTTTCTCCTTCTTTAATATAATTTAACATCAAGTTTTCCCCCCCTGTCTGTCCTCCTTTCTATGCCAGGGGTATCATATAAATAATGTAAATACATATCAGCTATTTTATCAGAGCCAATTCTCCCACGGCGCCATAGTAATAGTTATCTACGAACGTTCCCGTATATCCATCAAAATATATAACTATGTCATCAATTCCACTCACATCAATAGAAAAACTCTTTGGTTCATACCCTGATACTAACGTTTGTTTATAAATGTCATTGCCATTGCCATCTCTTACCAACAAAAACACTGGATCATCACTAGTCGCCTGACAGTCCTCCTGAACAAACATAGTTCCTGTTAACAGTTCATACTGACCGCCTATATGGTAAGCCAGACTACATCCACCACCAATTAATGTATTACTGTGTGTGTGCCCGGTATCATCTGTAACACCATCCGCAAAATCCAATCCCATGTTGGACCACCCTATATCTGCTAATTTATCAGTCATTTGCCACTCCCCCTCTTCATATGGAGTGAGGCTGCTCAGATAAACTGGTGAATGAGCATTCAGAATACTTGTTGCTGCAGCTGAGTCAAACAGCTCATTTATCGAATCGTTTATGTAACTTTTGAACTCCCCATATCCATTGTTATAAAGTAAGTCTAGGGATTTCTTTTCCACTTTTTCTGTATACTCATCCCTATATTTATCCCTAATCTGAATCACCTTTTCATAACCAGCCGGATATTCTGCCCTTTCATCACACTTTTCTATTGCCTGGACAAGACCTTCATAGTCCCCATTCTTATACAGTGTTGGCATCCTCTTATAATAATAATCTCCAATTGCATTCAAAAAGTCTCTTGCATTTGAATAATCTGATATCTTCATAAAAGAGCTCTGGGCCGAGCTATAATCACCTGATTTATACGCTTCATACGCCGAATCATATATGTCCGCGTTTTTCTGATTCTCAGCCAGCTCTGCAATATCACTAATCGCCTGCTGTGCTTTGTCGTAAACACCTACTCCGCTAGGTATCTGAGATAACTCATTTAATGCCTCATCATATTTTTCTGAGTTAGCATCATCAACAGCTTTCGAATATAATGCCGCCGCTACCTTCTCAAGTTTATCCTCTGAGTCTTTAAAATCTCCTAATTCACTATATATATCAATTGCTTTTGCATAGTCACCTGAATCCCTATAAGTCTCCGCGTTATTATAATTGTCTACATTCGCTATTGTATTATCAATTTGTGAAAGATATATATCGGAATCTTTATACCCCTGTACTTCAGAAAAACCTGATCTCGAATTCTCCAATGCTGTTACATCGCTCTTGTCTATGCCTTCCTCATATGTCTTTACGGCTTTTTTATAGCAAGAACTCCGTTTCATATTTGTAACAAGTCTTGAGCCTCCTGCAATTGCAAATGATATAAGGCTTATAGCCATCAAGACAATGATTATTGCGTCACCTTTTCCTGCATTATTTGTTCTAATCATCTTTATTCTCCTTTCCGCCTTCTAGGATTTTCTTGTTATACTTAATATCGCAGGAAACTAGCATATATTGCGCCTACAAGTTATTTTTTTACTTTTTCTTCAAATCCAACATTTATATATCCAAGCATTACTCTCTGTACCCAAACGGATTGTTAAGTTTTGTTTTCTGATAATATCTGTGCCTCCTCACAGCCTTAACTGGTTCTTTCTCTATCAACATACATATAAGGACAAAATCAACTACGATAAAAATAATCCCCACTACCACAGATAACTTGAACGCAACTGGTGTAATAACTAACATAAGTAAGAATAGGACAACATAACACACACTCGAAAAAGCCTTATTTTCTGCTTCCTCCCGCATATACTTTTCCTGTTTATTTCTATACATTAAAAGTTCTCTGCTAATCTTATTTAATCTATGTAACTTATCCCAGCATGCAGCTGCCTCTGTTTTATTATAATCACTTGGCATGATTGTATAATTCTCTGTATAAGCTTTTATCAGTGTCTGATATGCTCTGGGATCAGATGGTCTACTATCACACAAATGTCGAACTGAACTAATCGCCTGGCTCCAGTTGCCCACAATAAGATGCTCCTCCGCCTTAAGCAAAGCTTTGTCATAAGCTATAGTCTCACTATTTATATCTTCATTATCTATTGCGCCACATTGATCACATTTATACCCAGCAATTCTGGGAATATAACGCATATATCTATATCCGCATCTGGTACACGATGGCATATCCGTCACTCCTTTACTTATCAATGTAATTATTCGATTCCAAGTTATCTGTTCCATGTGTTTCGTCTATCCAACCTATAGGATCTGCGACCATACCCATTGACGCATACATTATAAGGGTTCCAATCAGATATACAAAAAACACTATTATTAAACTAAATGCAGCTGTTTTCACTGAAACATCAAAACCAATCAGAACAGCTGACAAAACCATATATATAATCCATATAACCGAACCAACAAGAATAGTTCCCGCTGAGTTTCTGATACCTTTTGTAACAGATAACATATATGTCATTACCAAATGAATAATAGAAAGTACAGTTACAAATGCATAAACAACAAGAAAGCACTCAACATCAGGCGCAAGCCAGAAGAAGAGCATCTGGGTTATTGCAAACACACAAAATATTGGCACTATCATAATTATATTTTCATTACTTTTCTTCATCTTCTAAACCTCCTCAATACACACATTAATTATCTTCATCATTCCGCTGACCAGGCATCGGAGGCGGCACCGGTCTATTAACTGCTGCTCCTGGCATCGGAGGCACCCTATGCGCGTCATCATTACGTCTAGTATCATGTGATGTATCCGGATGTCTTTCTGTCAGGCCCTCAAGTACGCCATTTAAAGCTTTGCCAGCCATACGTATCTGAGCATACATATTAGCAATATTATTTCCATTATTTACTACTGCTGCTCCAGCTCCCCTAACCGATGATGTCAGCATTTCTTCCTCTATTCGTTTATCAATGTTGCCTCCATATATAGTAGTTAAGGCATAGCGTTCGGCATCCGTCTGGGCAATATTGGTAACGTATGTTTCTTCAATACGCTCATAGCGTTCGAGTGACTCACGATCAATATTTATGCCCTGAATTTCAATGGCCTTTAACGTTATTCCCGCATCATGAAGCCTTGAATTCAATGGATAAAACATAGAATTGGAAATTACATCCAGGTTATTATTGATATCAGTAATATCACAGTTGCCTAATTCTCTACTTACAGTCTGTCTCACTATTGGAAATGCAAATGAGTTAACAAATGCTTCTACATCCCCCACATCAGGCGTATCCCTCGCATACATTCCAACAACTCTTGAAAGAAGCTTTGATGGATCATCGTAACAATAAGCAATCCTCACAGACCCCATTGCTCTCATAGTAATTTGGGTCCCACCACGTCTGATACTAAATGGTATCTCGCCAATTCCTATGGTTGTCCAATTGTATATATCCTTTGCAACAAAGAATACAGACACTTCTATTCCAGTATCACCCCCAGTCATAAAATTGCTTACACGCCTGAAAAACGGCTTGACCCCAGTTTTGAGATCATACCGCCCCGGTAATATCTCATCACTTACATGCCCATTAATAACCACAAATGCTGTACATCCAGCAGGAACAAGCAAAACACTGCCATCAGCAGGCTGAATATTCCCTACGATTCTTATAGCTTCATTTCCTTCGGGTGCTCTTATCACATCCAAAAACTGTCTCATATTTTTCTACCTCCTTTGATCATTTGTTCTACATTTTTTAAATCATTTATAAAATAGAAATTTTGCATCTCTATAGGATTTTTTACATTGTGTTATCATTCTAAGCAGTACCTCTACAAAATATCTCAAGTGTCAGCACACTGCCCTCATGAACTCCAAACTCCCCAAGAGTAACGTCCAAACTACTGGAGATTTTCCCATATTCATTTTCAAAAAATACTGCTTCCACGTTTATTTCAGGCCAAGTTTCTTCTTTCAATAATTCAAACACCTGATGCAATGTATTGTCTCGCACCGCTCTCATGCCTATTTTTTCTTCATTCAATGAATTTCGAACTACAAATTCAAATATTTCACTATTTTCTTCTAATATACTCATCTCTCACATCCTCCTTTGTACATCTACGTCACATTTACAATCACGCTATTCTATACCCGTTATGAATTCTTTTCACTTAGAGATGTCTAAATAACATCTATAAGCTTAGGGGCGTATTTCTTTTTATAAGTTGAGTATCTAAGCACCTCCCCATCCTCCATATCAATCTTTTCGTGACGAATACGGCGATTTGTTATTTTCCCAAGATTATGATCCTTACTTTCGATACCATAAAGACTTCCGTCATACCACCACTCAACTCTTCCCCTGAACTGCTCTATATGTCCTCTTGGGGTCATGTAAAGATGATTTACATGATTTAAGCAATAGCAACGACCATCAATTGAAGCCTCAGGCCTCAAATAAATTGCATTACTTGTTTGTTCCATTGGAAAGCACTCCTCTGGAGTCATATCTGGTTTTACTGAAAGGAATTTCTTCATAAGCTTCTTTCGATATCTTTTCTTCTTAACCCAGGAATTCTCTCTAATTTTCTTTGGCTTACACTTTTCAAATGACTCTGAAATATCACTAATATCATCCTGATATGCTTTTTCAACATATTCATCAATTCTTGCTAATTCCTCATCCGTGATTCTCTCTAACCATCTCTCCATGTACCTACTCTCCTTTTCTTTATTTTTATTATATATATCGTTGAAATTTGTAATTTTTTGCTATTTTTTAGTCAAACTATAAGAAATTCTTATTTTTAATACCAATTTTATATAAGCCTTGAACATTCAATATGATGAAATCCATAAAAAAACAAGAGATGGAAATATTCTTCCATCTCTTGCATGTCCTATCATTATTCATCTTCATTTAAAGTTTCGTTTACTAATTCTTCCGGAATACCTAATCGCATGTACTCTTCTGTCAATTTCTGTAATTCCCATCCTTTGGTAATTCCATAAAACATCAATGCTCGTATTAAATTTTGTATAATTTCCTTTTCATCCATATTTGTTCCTCATTTGCTTTATAATTATTTTTTTGCTTTCTCTCAGATTTTTCATTGTTCATATATTACATGTATATCATAAATCAACAAAGAACATCACAAATTTATTTTATTAGCTAACAAAATCTTAAGTAATACCGAATCTTATTTGCCGCATTATATTCTTCTGAAGCCATACATATACTTATTGCATCATTAAGTGATTCTCTTGCCTCTGAATACTTCTCAGATTCATAGTAATCCTGAGCCTTCTCTATATAATATCCACACAGTTTCCACTCCTGGGCATCCAACTCCCTATAAAGGTTATCTAAAATACTCATCTCTATCTCCTCCTATTTACTAAATCAATCTTTATACCGCCTTGTTTAAGTACTATGAGATTATAGTATGTGATAAATATTTTTGTGATGTTCTTTTGTTTGTAGATTATATCGGTGATTATTCTAGCATTTTGCAATAAATGTATAAAATGGTCTCATTTTATAATTCTAAAAAAACAGAATTAATTATAGTGGTTCCACTATGTAACATTTATGCAATCCTCATCAAATAGCCCATCGGAGCAGCCATCTCAATCCATCCCATCTCTCCATAATCAGGGGCCTCAACACAAAACGAATAAGTAAGAATAGAGTCTCCATCTAATAACTCATTTTGCCACTCTTCTCTATAATCACTCACAAACAAAAATGATAGAAGTGTATCCCCATTACTAAGCTTTGCTTCAATTGCATGATACACATACACCTCGTTTTCACTTTCGAAATCCTTTACCGCTTGTGCATATCGATCATCATAATTTATTGTATCCATTGAATATGCATACGAATAATACAATTTATCTTCCATTAAGTAGTTAACCAATTTATCTCCAAGATGGAAATGATCAACTATTGTACTCATCCTCTTAAGTGCCTCTTCTTTTTTCTCTTTCATAGAAACATGCATATACTCATCCTCCTTTTGATCCAGGATTTTGTCCGCACCCTCCTTGAATCACTTTTTCATTGACATTTTCAACTGTATTACCTAGCTGAATAGATAACTTAATCATTCTTTGTATTCAACGGGATATAATTATTATTTTGATATTTTAATTTCTCATAATAGACATTCATAAAAGTCTCATAATCCATTCTTGTTGGAAACCAAATAACTGTATTCACATATTTAAAAAAATTTCTTTTATACATTTCATATCGATGCGCTCCATCGTACAATTCAAATTCCATATTACAAAAACGTAAAAGTAATGGTGGAAAATCTGCTCCATTTACTAAGTCTCGTGAAAATGAATGCACTTTTGTTTCAAACAGCTTTCGAGATTCATAGTAATGCATTTCTTTCTCTGGACCACAACATCGTTTAAACAAACAAATCGGCAAATAAACTACTCCCAACAGATACCCGCCAATTTCTAAAAATTCATCTGCAATAACATTAGCTCCCTCATTTTTCAAATACTGAAACAACCATTTATCAATCATTCCACTATTCCCAAATTTTGTAGCAACAACGCCGTTTTTTGCATATTCCAAATTTATATCTCTCTCCGTAACAATCTCTGTACTTATCCCTTTAGAAGACAATACATATTGTATCTTTTTTAGTTTTTCCAAGCAGTTCTCGGCCAAAACTAATGACCTAGTTTTAGAGTGACCCAAAGACAATACTGTATAATAGGCATCGGAAATTGACATCAAGCCTAAATCTCTTGAAAGGATTTCTACCAAACCACTTATAGAATAGTCATCTCTATTTATTAATTCTAAACCATACTTATTATCTATATTTAGTGTTCTTTGCGTTAAAAGTCTTTCATATATTAATTTTGCTTCCTGAGAGATTTTAATACAATTAGTTTTACTTTCTCTCGAAGAAGATAGTATTTCAATATCTCTAACTGATTCTTCATAGGAATTAGGTGCATGGAGTATATTTCTTATCGCATCGCTTGCATATCGTTCTCTAAATCTCCCATTAATTCTTCGTACTTTTTCTATGGCATCCTCACCACTTATATATAGCACTGTAACCTGCTTATTTTGAAGGTATAGCCACATTAGTTCTTTAAGAATAAAGCTTTGTTCAAAAACAGTTGCCCACATTTTCTCAATGAGATTTGGGGTAGTTCTTATTTGCTCTTGTTTATCAATATGAAGTCCCACTTTTTCTATATCCAGACAAAGCTCATGGTAAATGTTAAAATAATCAGCTTCCTGATTTCCAATCTTAAACATAATTATGCTGTTTTCACTCATTGTTACAAAATCATCTCTCTTAATTTATCGATTTGAGCACACTACGCCATATCCCTCTGCACAGTATTTGCAAATGTCCTGAGCTTCCTTTGATTGCAGACATTTATGGAATTCGATGCATTTCCCACTATTCCATATTTCTTTAATATCCATTTTAAATATATTGCCAAAGCGAACAATCTGTCCATGGGTATATCCCCCCAAAAAATAAAATGGAATCTTTTGTGCAAGCATTACACATGGATTAACATTGCCATCACCGTCAATACACAGTATTTTATTCCATTCACACCCAACAAACTCAGGGGTTAACAGCGGGAGCTGGACTTGTATTCCTAATTTGTCTCCTATTTTTTTTGCATTCTCGAATATCATCTCCACTTGGTCATTCCCCTCATTTGAATAAAGGGCATATTTTTGGAGCTTTTCATCATAACAGAACAGGCCGTTAACATCAATTGCATCTATCCCAAGTTCCTTGCAGAAATATATATAATTTGGTAATGTGTTAATATTTTCTGTATTGGAAACAAACACCGTTCTAATTATACAAGATTTTGGCATCAATGCTCTAAGCACTTTCAGATTATTAATTACGGTAGAAAATGAAGTTCCTTTTTTTAAGAATGCTAACTGCTTCTCGTTTATTCCATCAAGCGCAACAGAAATCCATGGCACGTTTCTTTTGCGTAGTTCTCTTACTATCTCTTCGTTTAAAAACATCCCATTCGTTTGTATCGGAAATTCCATTTGAGAATTAATTGATGAAACATAATCCATCATGCTAAACAACTCAGGATGCAATAATGGCTCAACACTAGAAAACATGAATTCATTTGCATGAATAATAAACTCTCTTATTCGGTCAGCGTATTTAATAAAATCTTCTAATGACATCCACTTATTGTTTGCCTCCGTTGTTTGGTGCTGTAATTTGCAATGAATACACTTCAAATTGCACCTCGACATTATTTCTAGGTTTATGATTTCTGGATATCTATTCATTGCACAGTTCTCCTTCTAATATATTGGAAATATACTCAGCTGCACAACCGTCTCCATATGGGCTTTTAGCAGTACTCATAGCAGAGTAAAGATTATAATCTGAAAGTAATTGTTCCACGTTCATTAACACATTTTCATAATCCGTCCCCACTAATTTAAGGGTTCCCGCCTCAATCCCTTCAGGGCGTTCAGTTGTATTTCTAAGTACCAACACTGGTTTTCCGAAAGTAGATGCCTCCTCCTGAATTCCACCTGAATCTGTTACGATAAGATAGCTCCTACTTATGAAATTATGAAAATCTACAACATCTAACGGTTCAATCAAATGAATTCGCTCATGGTCACCTAAAATATTGTCTGCCAGATATCTAATCGAAGGATTCATATGAACCGGATAGATAATTTTCACATCAGCATGTCTTTCTATAACTGTTTTCATTGCTCGGAAAATATTTTCCATCGGTTTCCCAATATTTTCTCTACGATGAGCCGTCATAAGAACTAATTTAGAACCATCTGCCCATTTTAATTCTTCATGAAAATACTTATTTGAAACTGTAATTTTCATAGCATCGATTACGGTATTCCCTGTAACAAATATACTATTTTCACTTTTACCTTCCATAAGCAAATTGTTTTTAGCATGCTCTGTAGGGGCAAAATGATACTTGGTAATAATAGAAACAGCTTGTCTATTAAATTCCTCTGGAAAAGGTTCTCGTAAATTATGAGTTCTCAATCCAGCCTCAACATGTGCGACGGGTATTTGTTTGTAAAATGCACATAAAGCACTTGCGAAAGAAGTTGTCGTATCGCCATGTACAAGAACCATATTGGGACGATAATTCTCTAACACACTGCTAAATCTATCTAAAATACGAATTGTAATGTCAAAAAGTGTCTGCTTTTCTTGCATAATATTTAAATCATAATCTGGGACGACATCGAATACTTTTAATACAGTATCTAACATCTCTCTATGCTGACCAGTAACACACACTCTGACATCAAATTTTTTTCTTCTCTTTAATTCTAGTACAAGAGGGCACATTTTTATTGCTTCCGGTCTTGTACCAAACACAATCAAAATCTTTTTCATATTTAAAACCAATCCCTCGTATACACTTTTTCGCAGACATCAAGAAGGTCGTTCGACATTCGATTGGCAACAATAATAGAACAGGTCTTTTTAAATTCCTCTAAATCATCTAAAACTGTAAACAAATAGTTATCAAATGACTTCCGTAACGGTTCAAATACCACTACTTTGTATCCCTCGTCCATAAGAATAGCAATGATATCTAAAACTGCAGCCTCTCTGAAATTATCAGAATCGCGCTTCATATTAAGTCTGTATATACCAATCAACGGATTAGAAGCCTTTATTTGTTCTATCCGTCTAATTATTGTTTCCGCAATGTACCTCTTCCTTGTCACATTGGCCTGTACCAGGGAAGGAATAATATCAGCAGGAAGCTTTTTATAAATATATAGCAATTCCCTAGTATCTTTTGGCAGGCAATATCCCCCATATCCGAATGATGGTACATTATAGAAATTACCAATTCTAGGATCCAAAGAAACCCCCTCAATAATCCTCCTTGAATCAAGATTTTCTATTTCTGCATATGTATCTATTTCGTTAAAAAAAACCACTCTCAACGCAAGAAAAGCATTGGAATATAGTTTTATCAATTCAGCTTCTTTACCGCAAGTAATCAATACTGGAATATCGTCATATGTTTGAGTATCCAAGAACAAGCTTCTTATATCTTTTACATGATATGATTGAAAATCATTCGTTCCTATTATCAAACGAGTCAAATTTCTTTCATCCTTTACAGCACTACCTTCTCTGAGAAATTCCGGTACATAAAAAATTGAAAGAGCTTTATACTTGTGCCTAAGATAATCCATAGTACCTAATGGTAATGTCGATTTTATTATAATAATAGGTGGCTTATTACTATTTTTTATCTGTTCAATAACATCGCATAATGCAGTAACATCTAAACTATGGTTATCTTGATTCCAGTTTGTCGGTACAGCTATCACAACATAATCAGCCTTGTCAAATATACCTTCACTATCATTCGTAATAGTATAACAATTATTATCTTTTACAGACTTGAAAAATTCACACATATCATCATCGTTGATTGGGGAAATACCAGATTTCATCAATTCAACTTTATTATAGTCAATATCATAAAGAATGATATCGTTATTGTCCGAGAAGACTATTGAAACAGCTATTCCAACATAACCTGCTCCAACAACCACAATTTTCCGTTTTTTCATAATCACTCCAACCTTACAACAGGTAGGTCAATATATGTAGATCCATTCAAATAAACTGTATTATCTCCACTTTTATCGATCAACCAATCTTGAACATTCAATCTTGGAAAATTGGAAGAACTTATGTGGCAGCGTATTCTATGTTCCTTAACAAAACAATGACCAACCGTTCCTATCGAAAAACAGTAGGTTTTCTCTTTATCAGCATCACAAACTATTCTCACCCCAGAATCTAGTATATTCACTGAATTTCCATCCTGATCAACATCACACAGCTTTATCATATAATCCATTCTATCCAAAGATGAACTACATGCCAGAGAGAACTTAACTTCTCCAATAATGACGACATCTTTCTCTAACTCTTTAGATGTATATACCAAGACATCATCTCTTTCCTCAACAAGGCGTTGATTCTTTGGTCCACCTAAAGCTTCTGGAATAGCATCTATGCATCTTCCTCCACATGTAGGCACCAATTGAGAATAGTCAAATATAAAAGTGTCTACCTCTTTTATCTCAAAAATCCCATCCCCATCAACTAGTCTGTTCTCACCCTTTTTAACCAAGAAATATCGTTGTTCCTGTGCTTCTGGTATTTTTTCAAAATGATACCATCTATTCCTTCCCATTATATACAATGAAATATCCGTCCTCTTTGCAATACCAGTTTCCACTTTTTCAAACCAATCAAGGATATCCATTGGCGAATATTTTTCCAGAGAATAAATTCCAAAATCAACATCACCAACAACAGACCCAAACAATTCTGTATGAGACCAAGGGCCTATAACTAGCCTATGATGTCCTGACACACGTTCAACATTTTCATAATACTGCTTTATTGTTCCCTCACAAAAAATATCATACCACCCAGAAATATAGTATGTATCTGCATTCATATATCCGCTTGTTGCATTTCCTACTTTTTCCCAGTACAAAGTATCCTTTTCATCAATCCAGGACCGATAATAACTTAAGTAACGTGAAGCGGGGAAATTATCCATATGGCCATAGTATAACTTCTTAATATTACTAGCCAATTGCTGCACAATATCTATTTCTCTGTAATCTAAAAGATTTCCATTATCAGTAAACGCAAAGCTATGAGACCATGACTGTACAAATCCTTGTTTAATAAAGTGATTTTCAAAAAACCAATCACGAAAAATATTGGATGTACTCATAATAGGCGCAACCGCCATGGTATTCTTGTTTTCTCCTAGCAAAATTGCAGTCATTCCCTCGTAGGAAACACCCAATGCATAAATATGTTTATTGCACCAGTTTTGATTACACAACCATTCAATAGTAGCGTCTCCATCCGTTTTTTCATTAAGAAATGGATCAAAAATACCAGTCGACTCAAATCGTCCTCTCACATTTTGAACTAATAATGCAAAACCTTTCCTGGCTATTTCAAGAGGGTTAAATACAGCATTAATATTATGTTTTCCATACGGAGTTCTCATTATAATTACTGGCAATTGTCCCTCTGTTTGTGGGAGATATAAGTCTCCATTAAGAAACACACCTCTCCCGGTGGGAACTGTGCATTCAGTGATTAAAATACTAGAGTTCATATCTTGTTCCTATCTATATTCATCTCTAATTCTCTGAAACGCAGACAATACAACATCCGATCCATAGAGGTCAACCAGCCCCATTACTTTTTCAAGATACGGATTGATTACTTCTGCCAACGGCGGGCAGACATTCCTAAACTGTTTCTTTGAGGAAACCAGTTCGTCCCATTTTAATTTCTTTTTCTCATATGCTTCTTCAAAAGATGTATTGCTGATATTACCAAACGATGGACAACCATTTAACGTTTGGTAATCACAAGGATATATATCTCCATCTGAACCTATCGTGCAAAAGAAATACCTGTAATAACATCCTTTATGACAATCCCACCTGTTCTTTGCTTTATCAGGTGCCTCATCATGCATAATAAGGACTTTAAAATCTGCTGAATGATACTTTCGATAGCACTCATCAATCTTTCTTTTACAATCACGGAATGATACTAATTCTTCATTTCCGGTAATATCATATTTGATGCATATTGAGTCTGCCCCAATGTTAATTAAATCTTGAATAGTAGACTCTAACTCTCCTATATTTTCCTGCGTTACTGTATATCCAGTATTAATATCAGTAGAACTACACCTATTATTTCTGTATTCAACCAGGCCCTTGATATTTTGTATAACTACCGAATAGTCTACGTTCACGTTTCTAGGTCGTTTAATTATTTTCCAGGTAGTAGTTCCCCCATCTATGCTAATATGAACGGATTCTATATCAGTCAAAGTTCCCCAGGTTTTCTCGTTCATAAGTGTTCCATTTGTAAATATTCCTATCCGGACACCATAAGATCTTAATACCTCAATTGCGTGCTGCAAAAGGTTCCAATGGATAAGTGGTTCACCCGTAAAACCAGAAAACTGAACCGTTTCAATCGAGATTCCAGAAACACAGAGTTGTGCAATTTGTTCTGCTATCGAATCTACCCTTTCCAAATTCATATTATCAGCCAACACCGATAATTCATTAACATTGTTTACACTTTGACCTACGCACCATCTGCAATGTAAGTTGCAAGAACTACTCAATTGCCAATCAACCTGAATTGGTGGAATAGGTTCTTGCTTTATAAACAAATCAAACCACTTTGCCTTTTCAAAAATCAGAAAACGTTCAAACCCTAGTATCCCGTCTGTAGAAATATCTGAAAAGGACACAATCTGGTTATATACATCATTCATTAAAATAATTTTTTCGCAGGCAATTGCCATGCCATCCTGTTCGTAATGCTCTGTTACATAAGAAGCTACATCCTTAACTACATCTGGGGCATTCCCCATAGCTATTGAAAAATCAACATTCTTAAACATGGAAATGTCTGCGATTCCGTCACCAAGTGCCCAAGAAGTTATAGTTTGGTCTTTTTTCTGAATGGCACGAATCAACTCTGTAACGGCTACACCTTTATTTCGGCCATTTGCTGTAATTTCAAATTCAACAAGATTACCTTCATCGTCCCAACCAGCTGTAATCTCACAACCAAAAGTAGACTGTATATAGGTAAATAATTCTTGCATATCATATGGATTTAGCCGGCTTTTTCCGACCTTAACACAAATCTTGTTGATATGTATGTTTTCACAGTATTGTGACAACGGAGCGTAATCATTTTTTATATGCTCGAAAATAACATCAAACCAGGGGTCTATATCAGAATTTAGTGTTAGTGGATTGAAATAAATATTATTCTTTCCACATAATATTGTCGTCAAAGCATGCTTTTCCAAAGCAGACATCAGTCTCGTTACTGATTCATAAGGAATCCAGTAGTCAGCCACATATTCCTGCGCCTGTATACATGCACCGCCAGATGTAATATATGCATCAAAACCAAGGCATCTAATATCTTCAGTCACGAATGGCATACTTCTGCTTGTGCATAATACGGTATAGTAGCCTGCCTTTTTCAAGTGAGAAAATGCTTCTCTATTCTTTTTAGAAACCCCATTTCGCAAATGGCAAATTGTACCATCCGCATCAAAAAACACTATCTTCATGGACATTCTCCTTATAAGCATTCCAAATCTCTTTCATATGCTTAACAGATTCAAAGTCTAGTACATTTGATACCGAATACTTTATAGCAGGAGGAGTTCTCATTCCATTTAACTTTCTCCCAACATTACCGCAATTCTCTAATAGATACCAAAAAACAATTTTAAGAAATAGCCATTTGGATAAACAGCTATTTCTACGAAAAATCGCAAAATGATCATACATCAATGTACCCAAACCAACTGAATTAGTTATAGTATCACCGCTTAATTCTTTTATAATCATAGGTACCGCGGTAAAAACCATTTGCTTCTCTTTACATAAAGAAAGCATGCGGACTGTATAATCAAGATCCTCACCATAACCTATTTTTTCATAATAACAATAACCATCTTTGTCCCATATTTTTCTAAGTAGCTTAAGGGAGACTAGCGTGGAATGATGAGGGTAGGCATACGCAGCACCTTTACGTAGTTCTGATACACTACAATATCTCTTCTCCTGACAATACTCTTGTGCGTATCCTATATTTGTGTTGATAAATATCATGCTTCCGCTTAATAGAACACAGCCGCTTGCATTGCTCTGCATAACTCTATACAACGTATATTCATTTGCTAGAACATCATCTGCATCCAACCTCATTACCCAATCAGAATCACTTGCATGTTCAAGAACATATTTCATCCCGTTATTCAAAGGTCTAGAAGCAGATCTAACTTCATTAGAAATCCTAGTCAAGCCTATTATACTAATATTTGAAAACTGTTCGTAATTCTGTTCGACATATTTATATGTTCCGTCTTTCGATCCATGATCTACAAGGACAACATGAACATCAACTTTTTTCTGCGAAATAGCACTCTTTATAGCCGAATCTATGCTTTTAATCGCATTGTACATAGGGATTACAACATATATTTTTCCCAACTATCTTATCCTCTCTCAACAAAGTATTTCCCGTTCATACACAAAATATCTACCGGAACTTCTAAAAACGTATGAACCGCATTCATTGGTGTTTCAACAATTGGCTCACGACAGTTGAAGGATGTATTTAAAATCGAATACCCTCCGTCCAAATCCTTTAGACATCTAATGATTTTTCCCATAGGATTATCATCATTTACTGTCTGAACTCGTGCACTTCCATCAATATGTACTGCTGAAGGATTCATTCTTTGAAAATCTGCGCTTGTTGAAACGATATGCATCATAAAAGGACTTCTTTCGATGTCACTAGAACAGCGTTTCATATCTGTCTCTAATACGACCGGAGCTATCGGTCTAAATGATTCCCGGAATTTAATAGTATTGTTTAATCTGTCCTTCATTCCAAGTACTCTTGGATCTGCTAGGAAACTACGATGACCTAATGCTCGCGGACCATGTTCGCTTTTACCTTCATACCAAGCAACGATTTTCCCTTTTCTTAATTGCTCAGCTGCATACAAATGCATTTCCTTTGAATCTATAACCCGCCAATCCAAACCAGCCTTTCTCAATGCATGAACACAAGCATCATCAGAATAATCTAAACCATTAAAAACCAACTCATCTTCACTAATCTTTTGAGTAGGGACTCCAAGAATATTATTTAGAGTAAACATAACTGCCCCAATTGATAAACCGCCATCATGAACAGAAGGTGGGACAAAAATCTTTTCAAAAGGAGTATTCTTTGACAACTCTGTATTAAGATAGCCATTCAAAGCACAACCGCCACCTAAACATAATTTTTTGCTTTCGGAAACAGAATATGCTCTGTTAGCGAGTTCAATGCCCGCTTTGATTGTAATATTTTGAATTGCGTAAGCAATATTAGCGGCATCTGTAAGTTCCCAATGATTCGCATTGCCGAACATCGGATAATCCTCATCAGGCCAACAGTTTTTGATAGAAAAAGCAGGGGATAGTGTTCCTCTTACTGGTCGTAAAGCATAATCAGAAAACACTTTAACCAAAGAATCGTCTCCTGTAGCAGCTAATCCCATCAATTTTCCAGCAGCGAAAGGATTCTGGAATATCACTTTTGAATAAATGTGCCATAATGACCCTAAATCACTATTACCAATCCGCTCAAACCACTGAAGTTTTTTCCCTTTCCAATACGAAATGCTTGTAGAAGTATATGCATTTGTTGTGTAGAAATCTCCACCACCATCCCAGGTCAACACTATACTTTCATCTTCATTACTTGCATAAAATGAATAAGCCGCATGACACAAATGGTGAGGTACCGCAAAACAAGGAATTATCCTTCCGTGATATTCTACCTGCATATCAATCCACTGATCAGGTTCATCGTATATTCTTTTGTTTATATAATGCAATCCCGGATCTGTGCCTTTAAAATTTGCTTCACTAGTCGCAATCAAAGAAACTTCATCAAGAGAGATACCCAACTTTTCGAGTGTCTTATCAACAAGATCCATAACATAACCTTCGTCATGTCTAATTCTAGAAAAACGTTCTTTTTCAAATGCCCCTACCAGTTTTCCATCCTTAAAGACGCACCAATTTGCATCATGCCCCCCACAAATACCGAGAACAACCATATAACTACTCTCCTTGCGAAATCATATCTAATGCAATATCTTCCAATGCATTGCTTCTTGCTTTCCATGTATTATCATCAACAAACGTTTTCATTTCCACATATTGTTCTTCTGTTATTCCACGTTGAATCAATGAATCTACTAACTCCAAAAATTCTTCTTTGCTATGTGCAGTGAACACCATTGGGTAATCTTTAATTTCAGGAAGTGCAGTAGTAACAACCGGCAGTGAAGCACCCAAATACTCAAAACATTTTAAAGGTGAACAAGCTTCAGTTACATCATTTACAACAAACGGAATAATAGAAACATTACTTCTTTGCAAGTGAGGAATCAGCTCCATGTGTGAAATTTGTCCTAAAAAAGTGACATTATCAAATGCTTTTAATCTAGCAACAATCTCTTTAACATTACGACCATCATCTTCATCGGAACTTGGATTATACGCACCAATCATGAGAAAGTCGTATTGAGGTCTCCTCTCAATCAGATACGACATAACATCCCAATCAAACCATTCAGGCCAGATAGCTCCAGAATACACCACGGTTTTTCTTTTCCTTATATTTCTTTGTTCCACTTCACTATATGTAACAAACAATTCTTCAGCAAAATTCTCTTTAATTGCATTTGGAATCATTGCGAATGGTTTTGTTGTTTTAAGAGAATTCTTCTCCACCAACCAATTGCTGATGGTAGTATTACTAACCGCAAAATCTATATAAGCATCTTCAGTACACTCTCCCCAAGGTTGCACTGGAAATCCATCCCAATAATCCATTTGATCATATAAATGAGGGATATTCTTTTCCTTACATCTTTTGAGCAATTCAATATAACTTCCAACAGGATTATGCGATCTAATGTAATCGGGTTTCCACACATCTAATAAATAATCTTCAGAAACAATGCCTTGTGCCTGGACATTCATTGCTTCAAAAGCACCGCTGTATTTATCTCTTCTAACAAGCTTAAGATTCGGATTGTTATATAATCCAAAACTAGGCATACACTCAGTCTCAGCTGAACTCTCAAATATAAAGACAACCTCGTGTCCCTTTTTCAAATCCTCTTCTAAAAAACAAACCGGACGATGCCCACCGCCACTAATCCAAGGATTATAGTAACTTAACACTACTACTTTCATCTCAATACTCCTATATCAAACGATCAACCCATGTTTTTGGTGTCTTATCGTTAACTATCTCTATGTCATAGTGATAATCGAACTCCACAGGTCCTTTCTTTTTTCTTTCTTCGACCATACGTCGAATACCCTCTTCCAGGGTTACTTTGGTAGAATATCCCAAAAGTTTTCGAGCCTTATCAGATGAGCAGGTTGCGTATTTTACCTCATTTGGTCTCTGAGGAACATATATCGGATTCAGTTCAAAATCTAACGCATCTGCAATTGTTCTCGCCAAAGTATTAATCGTAACAAACTCTTCATCCGGCCCGATATTGAAAATCTCTCTATTTAAATCGGATCTATATATCAATTGCTCAATACAAAAAACAACGTCTTCTATATCAGAAAAACATCTTTTTTGTTCTCCATCGCCGTAAATCACAGGTTGCTTTCCTTGTAACATTCTATTAATCATAATAGCTGCAACATTGCGGAAAGGATCATTTGCGCACTGACGAGGACCAATGATATTATGAGGAACTATAATATTAAAATATACATTGTTCAAATCGCAAATCTGTTGAACCACCAACTCGGCTGCGTATTTTGCTGCCCCATATGGAACCCTTGGTTTGCAAAGCATATCTTCGGTAAATGGCAAAATTTCTTGTTCGCCATATCGTGACATGCTAGAACAATAAATAAACTTTGAAATCTTGTTTTGTATTGCTGCACTAAGTACACTCATGGTAATCTGAAAAGTATTCTTAGTTATATAATACGGAGAAAATAACGAAAAGCCATCATGTGCAGTGCATGCAGCATGGAATACAACATCGCAACCTTTCATGTGCTCAACCATCTTTTCCAAGTTGTCGCAATCTTCGTTATAAAACTCTACTTTGGGATTTACGTTGTCAATGTCACCTCCGATAAGATTATCAACACCAACAACATAATCACCATTTTCTATTATACGATCTGCCAAATGGCTTCCCATAAATCCCGCCACGCCAGTTATAAAAACTTTCATATTTTGATTCCTCTTTTATCTAAAATGGGGATGAAAATCAATTGCATATTTTTTATCAAGATTCCTTTTCTTCATCTTCTTGGCAGGATTACCATAATAAATGTACCCTTTCTCTGTTACACCTTTAAAACAACTATTAGCTCCAATAACCGAGAATTCGTTTAACACCGTACCATCAAGAATCATTGCATTAGCAGCTATCCAAACATTATCTTTAATTTCTACCGGATTTGTGATGTATTCAAAAATGGGGGAATCTGTTTTGTGTGAACATGAATATATTTTACTAAAAGCAGATATGGAAACGTCTTCTCTGATGAGAACCCCACCACTACCATCGATAAAACAATTGTCATTAATCACACTACGTCTTCCAATACTTATCCCTCTTGGCGAAACAATAATTGTATTAATACCAATCCTTGCAGTTTCATGAATCTTCATGCCGCAAGATCTGTAAAAGAAACGCCTGACATGCCAAGATGGAAGCTTACACACAAATCTATTTAGAAAGATATATTGAAAATCTTTTTTCAAAAAAGGCCAATTCATTTCCATTTACTCCACTTACTTAATATCAATGCTGTCTCCGTGCTTTGCTTTTCTTGCAATCTTAAACAGACTACCATCCTTTTTCTTTACGACTACACTTCTATTATCATTTTTCGTGCATATTTCTAAGCTAATTTGACCCTTATCTATATACGGATGTCTTAGAATTCTAGCAGATGCACAAGTACACTCTTCTTTAACAAATGCCATATATGAATACTTCTCATCTTCATATGGAACATCTGCATTTTTCAACATCTTGTGGATTTTGCTTCGCTGAACCCTACATGTAAAATGACACCAGTCATCTTCAGCCAATCTACATGCAAACTCATGAGGACATGGTGCAACAATGTGGGCGCCTTTAGACAATAGATACTCTCTACTATCTCTTAGCACAGAAAAACCTGCGGGTGTTCCAGGTTCAACAATAAGAAGCATTTTTTCTGTAGCGTTCCAAAGACTATCCAGAACAAACTGGCGATCCTTTTTAGTCATTTCGTTCATTACATACGATGAAACAACTAAATCCGCAGAATTTGTTATTTTTGATGTTGTTAAATCAGAACTAATCCATCTAACACTTGCCAGAGTATGGTTTCCTTCTTTCATAAGTGTTTCACCAACTCTTCTCATAGCACCTTCTCTCTCGATGCAAGTAACTCTTTCGAGATCAACTAAATTACTCACAGCCCAAGTTGCAGCACCGCTTCCGGCTCCAACATCCAGCAAAGAGTTAATTCTTCCATCAAAATACTCCAATGCGTATCTTAACGCATCGGACACAGCTCCATATGTGGCTGGCATTCTAACCAAGGCATAAACAGCCGCCTCAATATCTTTTGAAAGCAACACCTTTCCAGCACCACTTTCATTTCGATATCTGTCACTCAAGTCTTGTGCAATTTTCTTTAGCTGAGCCTGTTTATACCCAACTACCAACTTTTCAGAAGCTGCTTTCAGTTCAATAGGTAAATCCATAGTATATTCTCCTTTTGAAATGTGAATAAATCTTAAAGGGTTAAAACTGGTAATGCTGATTAGAAATGCAAATCATGCTACCATTTTTCAAGTAATAGACCTGTTCAAACCTCGCACCTACAGCATTGCCTATTAAGATTAATTCTTCCGTGCTAATCGTATCTCGCTTCAATTTTTTATTAAAATTTTGAGGCGTTTGTCCAATTCTCCTGCATTGACCAAATATACTATTATATTATAAACCAAACGGTTGTCATTTTCAATTGTAGGGTTACAATTGATGTGACACCTTCCCTCTATACAAAAACGGTTAAGTACTTTAGAATTTTAATCGCCAAAACCAAATTCCTAGAAAAGGAGTACTTAACCGCCATGAATACAATAACACACTCACAACGATATTTGCCACATGACATTCCAACTAAATATTATGCCGACAAACTTTATCGTATCGACGTTGGAGTTTAATTCGTTTGCCGAAGATATCACATATCTAAATCTTCCATCATGCATTGGAACAAAAATTCGCTGGTACTTAAGCTTCCTTGCTTGATAAACTCCACAGGCCTCACTCTAAACATCCCAATGTACACACAGATGAAGACTTGAAACAGATACAATATTATCACAGCCCCCCTAAAATATTTGTTTGTGAATTATATGGCAAACTCCACACCGCCAAAGGTTATACCCAGCACACTAGCTCTCTGTACTGCATTTTTTCGTAAGTTAGTTATTCAAGTTCAGCTTCTTTCACAAATAACTGGAGAAAGGAAAAGTCTTACGACACTCCTTTACAGATTGGAGTTTAGTGGCAAACGGACATTAAATATGTCCCAATTGCCTTTTATTCTGGCTCTTACAGCAAAAATTCTATCAGTAACCAATAATTGATGAAGCATCCAGAAAATGTTTCATCTTTCCTTACATGGAGCCAAGCAGCTACTCAACAGTGGAAGCCTTTTTAAAACGTGCCATTCTTTACTTTGGTTACCAACTTGAAACCATTCAAATTAACAATAGCGCTAAATTCACTCATGTATAAAAGCCAAATCGTAAACATCCTCTTGATATTCTGTGTAGCCAGCTAAAGATCAGTCATAAACTGATCCGTCCGCGTACACCTCGCCACAACGGCAAGGTAGAACGCAGTCATAGAATTGATCAGGAACGCTTTTATAATCATATGTCTTTCTATAATTGCACCGACTTGTTGGTACAGATGAAACGTTATCTCAACCGTTCAAACAAGATACCTATGCAGGTTTCTAGTTTTGAAATCACCACTTGAAAAACGACATGAATTAAGCATCAACCATTAAATTATGACGAAATGTACCATAGTACCGCACCGTTTCTTTTTATTAAAACCGGTATCACATCATTAACTAATGTACAAACTATATATACATAATATACTGTTTCTGCTTACAACTATCTCAATGGAGATAAGATTTTGAGCACTTATAAATTGATTTATACTACTAGTATCTTTAATATATTTTAGGAAATTACCAACACCACATCACCATACCGTCTTCCAATCTTTATCACCGCACCATCCATCATTGTGACAGTCTGATGATTATATTGCTTTATATGATTCTTATTAACCACAGCTGATGCGGAACATCTCACGAAATTATCCGGCAATTCTTTAATTATCTCACTTAATGGTCTGTATTCACAGAACACTCTATTTTCATTCTCTTCAGTCCTTGCGGTATAGAATTTGGTTACTCGATTTTCTATCTTTATATACATTATCTCCTGGCAATCCAATATAATAATATTTCTGTCAAATCTGATCTTGATAAAAGCCTTACTCTTCTCACTCATTAAAGTTTCAATTAGTCTACCGGTAGTCATAACCAACCTGCCATCATGACGACCTTTGAGCATACAGTTCACATGTCTGCTTTCGTATATATCAAGTTCATTAGGGATTTTATTTGTATAAAAAATGATATTGCAGGATGGTGCTGCTTTATTGATACGTTTTGCAAGCTCTACGCCATTTCTGCCGTTATAGAATGACAATTCAGTTATAAATATGTCATAATCAAATTTCTGATCGTCCAGATCTAACATTACCGACTCAAGGGAATGTGAAACGATCGTCACATTATCCTTATCAATAACGCCATTTCTCATTTGAGATTCCAAAAGATACACTGTTCGACGTGTTTCGTCCTCATTCACGTCACACACTCCGATTTTCACCATATTGAATTTTCTCTCCCCTCATTTATCTATGCGGTTCTCGCCTCATTACTATCTAAATGTATCGGATTATGGGAATATATTCAATTATTACCATACATTATAAAGTCTGAAGTAATATTCGATTTAGTCATTCAAACAGGTATAGCAATCAGTGCATTGTCTATTATTTGTTTTTCAGTGTCTATTCTGCATTAGGGGGTTTTCCGTTAAATTAATGGATAAAAACCAGATTTTTTATGACCAAATCTCGTCTTCTTCTGTTGAATCCGACAAATATTTATTATATATTCATATATAATTGGTAAATTATTCTATAATAACTGGAATCGCAGTTTAACTATCACGCCTAAATAAACACCTGAGGGGGAATGCAATATGAATTACCGTACCAGACCAGCTGAAAACGTATATTCTTTAGAGGAATTATTTATAAAATATCTTGGTCTTGATATACCAATCGTCCCACAGACATCTTCATATTCGAATAAGCACACATTTAGCCAACTATTTTTCACACGTAATCCTAATCAATCTGACGATATTGATGTTATCCTGTCGTATTCTGTGTTTAAAGCGTCGTCCATTGATGAGCTTAAAAAGGTTGCCTCATCACCAAAACTGCCTCTTTACTATCTCATCCACCCAAATGAGAGTTATCCTACTGGGCAAAAGCTTGGATCGTTTTTTTCTAATCTTGCTACTAAGAATTACAATGGAAGCATGCAGCCGATTCCTATACGTGAACTTCTAACTTCCATAGACTATGATAAATTATGTGACCATTTGGATACTATGATCGAAAAAAGATGTGACATAGATGACTCTTTCATAACCAAACTTCAGACCTACCTGAGTAATGTCATATCAACAGACAGTCATCTGCCACATTACTGTACTGTGTTCAAATGCACATCACCATCAGAATATCTGGCCACCATACTGCTATATTCCCTGTTTGATGATGTAAACTTCCCTGCATATGCTTCAGAAATCGCCCTCACAAGAAAAGATTTTACCGACAAACGGGTCAAAGAAAATGACCTCAACAACCCACACTTCCAAAAACTGATGAACGATGCCAGCAGAGTAAACAAACTCCAGGCATTTGCCACATACACGCTCATAGTGTTTTACTCGGTCCAGATGCTGGCAACCATATTCTCATCAGTGTGGATAAGTAACTATGATGAGACGAGCTTTAAGGGGACTCTGTTCAGTATCGTGATGCTCTGCGCCTCCATCATCCTGACGGCGCTGAGATTTATCCCTTTCTCGCTCCACAAGAAATATTCCGACCTGAGTCTCGTACTGGAGCATTCCGTGCTGGATGAGAAGAATAATACTTACAGCATTACATATAACCATTTTCAGAACTGTTCGGAATCATTCAATGCCATACAGAGAAATCGCAGACTGATCATCACTCTATTTTGCATAGCGGGCGTACTTTTTGTCGTGATATCATTTGTGTTCAACAGCTTCCCGCTTCTGGTTGCTCTGGTCAGCGCATCATTTGGCGGGGTGATGCTCATAGACAGCATGCTGTATGACCACATTGCATACAGGAAATACGATTCCTACTTTTCCGATCAGGCCTCCGGACACACGCCGTCATCTGGATATGGGGTGGCGCGCATGTGCTCGTGGGATTACGATCCCAAACTGGATTCATTCAGACATACCGGATACAACAGGCTCACCAATTACAGTGAGGACTGCATACGACATATATACGACCAGGTATCCGATTGCTCCAGATATAGCTGGGCGACCTTGACCGCATTTATCATCACACTGTCGTCCCTGGGTGTGATCGCGGAGATATTGCAGCTTGTGAAACCGGATTTTGGGTACTTTCGTATGCCAACAGCCTCCATGCTGTATTCAGTGTCCATGATCCTGATTCTGTTAAATGGTATCCTGAACATACTGATCCTTCTGAGGGCCAGAACCCACTATCAGAAAATGGCTGATTTCTCGTTCTATGCGGGCAATCCGGATTCTGATAACCTTGCCGTGAGCCAGCTGTTCAGGCATCACCTATACGCGGGTAATATCTCAGATCTGGCGATCGCAAGGGGTATATATAACTATAACTTCTGCAAATTTGAAGAGGGCGTATGCACTTCAGACATACAGCCTCCGGATGACAGATATCACCCGATGTACATTGTAAATCAGAAGATCCATCTCATCACGGATGTGGCTCTATGTATATTTGTGGCATATTTCAGCGTAGCTGTGTGGCATACCAACAAGCTGTCGAACATTATCGCACTGCCATTTCTGGCTGGCATCTATGTCATATGGGCATTTCTCCTGTATCCGCTGCTCAAATACAGGAAGATAAAGAAAAAAATCAGAAAACTTTTAAATGAACAGAAACAGGCATAATAAAACTCCCGGAACGGCACATTCATCTGTACCATTCCCGGGAGTTTTTCACGCCTGACGGTCTGATCTGATTTTCAGATGTCTATTTATCACTATCATCGCTGCCACGAGCGGTATGCCGAGGAACATCAGTTTTGTCCACCGCATTCCGGCTATCCCCACCACAATGCTGATGGTAAATATTCCAAGCTGATCTCCTATTCCATAGGCAAATGTGGATATAGCCGAGGCTCTACCCCTTACCTCCGGAGCAGCACTCTCCATCACCATCATATTGATGAGCTCCTCTGAGGAGTAATAAGATCCGCTCATACTTCCCCACAGGATTCCCATCAGAACAGGGGATGCTATATGACCTGCTCCAATTATGAATACGCAGCCTGACACAAGGCTCAATGTGATTCCGGCTGCAACCACGTATTCGCGGCGTGTTCTGTCAGCCGCTATTCCTGTGATAACATTCACCGCGAGCGCTGTCATCGGCTGCCACACCAGGACTAGATTGACATTTTTCTCAATCATTCCGCCAAATGCCAGAAGTGGCTCATTGTAATACTGTATGCCAGCCGTGGCAAGTCCGACAGCACAAATAGATATCAGCAACGCCTTAGTTCTATTTTGTTTACATAACGCTCCAAGTGTCTGTATAAAATGAATATTTCCATCTTTTACAGATTCCCTTTTTATGAATGTTTCGTTTGTGGCCGTTTCATTTTCTTGTATTTCATCACCGCCGCAACTGCCTTGTCCCGCTGCAGATCTCACCACCATGTATATTCCCATGCACGCAAGTATTACAACACCACCGGCAATTCCCACAACATATATCTCCTGCCAGCCATGCCCGGATCTATTGGCAACCAAAGATCTCATCAGCGGAATACACATGGCCGCTGCCATGGCTGTTCCACCGCATATTCCCCTCACTGTGGCACGCCTGTTTGCGGGCAGCATATCCACTATGTATATCATATGTATATCCAATGAGTAGCCGAGTATCAGTATTCCATTTCCAAGGAGATAGATTATAAGGCTGTCCGCCAGCATACATATGACACTGCCCACCGCCAGAAGTGCAACATTTATGAACAGCATCACCTTTCTTCCAACTATGTCCGCGTAAGATCTCACAAATGGCGTGAGCATCCCGATAAGATAAAATGGTAGCATCATCCTGCTCATGTAAGCCACACCTTCATCCGCACTCATTTCACGGGCATCTATGAGGAATGTAGTAACCGACAGTGACTGCGTTCTACCGAATATCTCTGTGCAGTAGGAGTCTATGAACTGGACTAGTATTATTAAGGCGGCAACTGCAATAGCAGTTCTCCCCAGATTTTTCTTATTGCAATCTACTGTACTGTTATTCATCCAACTCTAGTTTCTCCTGTATCTCATCTTTAAGATATTTCAAGTTGCCTATATCACCATAAGTCAATATATGATATTTTTTCTCACCTGTTTTCTTTTTCAACACATGTGATACTGAATATATCTTATCTGATTTACTGTTTTCTATTCCCTCAACTCTGAACGAATACGGGACTTTACAATTACCCTGTATCTCGCCTTGCGAATTTTTGTCATCCCCTAAACATACTGTAAACTCCAGATTTGCAACTCCTAACTTATAAGAAAACGTCTTTGTCTCTATATCCATGACCACACTGGAATCTTTAATGGTAATATCACCCAATCCAATAAGAATACTAGTTTTCTTATCTGCAAGGTCGTATGGATGATCTTCATTAAAAAATATCTCTCCCGGTCGTAGACCTCTCTCAGTCAATGCATGATTATAAAAATCATCCGCCTTTAGGCATGATGCCACTCCTGTTAAATGCATAAATGAAGATTTCTTAAACATAACCTCAACATAATCATTATTGAATACAAACATATATGTATTTCCAACAAATATTTCTTTATATTTTAATGCCGACCTATGTATTCTCCGTATTATCTGTGACTTCCCCAATATTTTCCTCCTTATAGTACATAAAAAGGGAAGCTCATCGCTTCCCTTTTTTGAATAACCACTGGCCGTTCGCCTTGATATCACTCAAAGCATCAGCGTATGACCTAATCCTCATACTGGATATGATATTGTACTCTAAGTACTTCGTATCACTCGAATCATTATATTGATATAATCGCAATAATATAGCCACGGATCTTTGTTGCTCCGTGTGCAACCCAGTGCTTTCTTATCTATTATATTATACTAAACATTTGTATATGTCAACCTATATACTTTTCTCGCGTGCTTACTTACTAACCTTCCTGAAGTTCTTCTTACCACGTCTCACAACAACTCCCTCGCCGTCAAACTTCTCCTCAGGGATTGCAGCGGAAACCTCAGTCACTTTCTCGCCGTCCACGGCAACGCCTCCCTGCTCTACGGCACGTCTGCCCTCGTTACGTGATGTTACAAGTCCTGACTTTACGAGAACTGACACGATATCGATGGCACCGTCCTTGAAATCATCTGCTGCAAGTGTTACTGATGGCATGTCTGCTGCAACGCCCTTTGAGAACAGTGCTCTTGCGCTCTCCTGTGCCTTAGCAGCCTCCTCCTCGCCGTGTACAAGCTTTGTGAGCTCGTATGCAAGGATCTCCTTTGCCTGGTTGAGCTGGCTGCCCTCCCAGCTATCCATCTTATCTATCTCCTCAAGTGGAAGGAATGTGAGCATACGGATGCACTTCAGAACATCTGCATCTGCCACATTTCTCCAGTACTGGTAGAACTCAAATGGTGATGTCTTGTTAGGATCAAGCCATACAGCACCCTTCTGTGTCTTACCCATCTTCTTGCCCTCTGAGTTGAGGAGAAGTGTGATGGTCATGGCGTATGCATCCTTGCCAAGCTTTCTTCTGATAAGCTCTGTACCACCGAGCATATTGCTCCACTGGTCATCGCCGCCGAACTGCATGTTGCAGCCGTACTTCTGGTACAGTGCGTAGAAATCGTAACTCTGCATGATCATGTAGTTGAACTCAAGGAAGCTGAGTCCCTTCTCCATACGCTGCTTGTAGCACTCTGCACGAAGCATGTTGTTGACTGAGAAGCATGCTCCAACATCGCGGAGAACATCTACATAGTTCAGGTCGAGAAGCCAGTCTGCATTGTTGACGAGAAGCGCCTTGTCCTCTGAGAAGTCTATGAACTTGCTCATCTGCTTCTTGAAGCAGTCAACGTTGTGCTGGATAGTCTCCTTTGTCATCATCTGTCTCATATCTGTACGGCCTGATGGATCACCGATCATGGCTGTACCTCCACCTATCAGCGCGATAGGCTTGTTGCCTGCCATCTGAAGTCTCTTCATCAGACAGAGCGCCATGAAGTGGCCTACATGCAGGCTGTCAGCAGTCGGATCAAAGCCAATATAGAATACTGCCTTACCATTATTTACTAAATCTCTAATTTCATCTTCATCTGTTGTCTGCGCTATAAGCCCTCTGGCTACAAGCTCGTCATAAATCTGCATGTCCCTCTAGACCTCCTGTATTTATTTATTCAATGTGCGGTTCACTAGCACCACACAGGCAAATATTATAACATTTTGCTATGTACTGTGGCAAGTATATACACACAATTCCCTGTATTATTTTCTTATAAATCATATTTCATACATCATTTTCTGCCGCCGATTCCTGATCGACACCTGTATCTGCGGCACAGTCCTCCTGCCATTGCTATGAGCAGGAATATGTATGGCGTTGTGAGCGACTGGTTAAGATTGACAAATGCCTGAACAGCATACCCGGTTATCCCGAACAGCACAGCTATCATACCGCCCTCATCCGCAACGTACCCAAGCAGGCACTCCAAGCCAGTCCTTGAATCTCTTGCAGCCCTTGAATCTCTCGAGGTCTTCTTCTCCTTTGATCTTCTTTCTGCGTATCGACTGCTCGTGCTTTCATTCTCATTCATCACAGCTCCTGATACCGCGGTTCTCACAAGAGCACCACCTGTAGTAACCAACAGCCCCACGTAACTCACTGCACCGAATATTCCTGTGGTTATCAGATACTGCAGATACTCATTGTGAGCATTATCATATATAACACCCACCGTATTCATCATATCGTCATAGTACCTGTCCGTCATGATCGACTTCACCGATTCATTTCCATAACCGAACAGCTTCTGTGGAACACTGAAATCCCCGTACGCCTCCATGAGTCTTCTCCACACGAACCCCCTGTAATTCCCCCAGGAATCCTCAAATGGAAATATACCCATGTGGTTGTGCACCGCATATATCACTGCAGCCACGATGCCTGCAAGCGATACGCCGACCGATACAGCAAGTGCTGCCTTTCCGCGGAACTTCACAGTCCACTTTGAAGCCAGCCTTATGGCCGCCCATACAACGAGAACGACCACGAACACTATCCACACCATCCGGCTGTCACTCACAAAGCAGCTCAGTCCGTCAAGCTCCGAATATCCACTGTCCGTCTGTCCCAGCATAATACTGATCGCCAGGACTCCGCACGCCATGACCAGGCATACATCCGCAAATTCTTTTATCTTTCCTCGGTATGACGCCCATATCCACGCAGCTATCATGGCACCGCCCACACCTGCGTATGCAAGGTTTGCATTGGATATGATCACCGCACCTGTTCCTGTGAGCACAGCGATGACTGCTGTTATCCGTATCACTATGCTCTCTTTTCCCTCCGAGCTGATATACGCCCCGGCTGCCATCGGAACCAGCACGCACAGGAAGCTTGCAAATATGTCGATATTGCCCAATGTGGATATGTATACATTTCTTATGCTCTGCATCAGCCCTTCCCTGAGTCCAAGGAAATCATATCCCATGAACTGGCATATGCCGACAATTCCCACAAATGAGCCTGCAAGCATGAATATGACCACCACATACCGCCTTATCCTGCAATATCTCGCCATACACACATACAGGAAAAATGCCAGCAGCACGAACTGAAGTCCGCACCTTCTGCCCTCCTCGCCTGTATATGCTGCTGCCTTATTCCCTGACATAAAGAATGCCAGAACATTTGCCAGAACAAATCCTGCCATTAATATATCCATGGCCATGATATTATGCATATCCATAAAATGTCTCAGGCGTCCGATAAATCCGTTACCGTGTGCCGCCCCTTCAGAGACATCCACGTTGCCACCGGAGCTCCGCTGTCCATGCCCTGTGCTGACATTTCGTCCAAGCACATCCACCAACACCGCAAGCACCATAAGCACCGCATAAATGCACAGTGCAATATAAAACGCCCTGTACTTGGTTACTGTTATATCAAAATATCTGTCATGAATTATCAGGGGATACGCAGCCCCCATATATATAAGAAATAACGTGGTTATTCCGTTCTGAAGTTCCCGCCTGCCGTCTCCTGCAATGTTGTCTTTTCTGCCCATACGGCTATACTCCTTTTATAAAAGCGGTGACAATAATCTGAGTATCGCACCAAGTATATTCACCCTGCTTATGTTATTTCTGCACCACGGAATATCTATCTCCTCCGATTCGGCAAATGTATCCATCATATCCTTCTTCACATCTTCTATGGCCTTGCAGTCATACAGAAGAGTTCCGCACTCAAAGTGGTGATAGAAGCTCCTGTTATCCAGATTGATAGAGCCCACAGATGCAAGCTTGCCGTCCATGAGCAGTGTCTTTGAATGTATAAATCCAGGCGTGTACTGATATATCTTCACACCCGCCAGAAGCAGCTCCTTGTAGCTGAACTGGGTCATCTTGTATATATATTTCTTGTCCGGGATGGCCGGCGTAACAATACGCACATCCACGCCCCTCTTGGCTGCCAGCTTCAGTGCCATCATGAGCTCGTTACACACGATAAGATATGGGGTAAATATATAAATGTACTCCTGTGCATCATTTATCATCTGCATGTACAGATTCTCACCCACATTCTCTCCGCTCAGAGGACTGGACTTGTACGGCTGAACATATCCGTCACTTACGCCACTATAGTCGATTTCCGCCGGTCTATAGTTGTTGTAGCTTCCCTCTGAATATCTGAAGCTGTTCCACATCTGAAGGAACATAACAGTGAAGCTCCAGGCGCCCTCGCCCTCAAGTCTCACTCCACTGTCCTTCCATTTGCCGTACTTCTCTATCTTGTTGATATACTCGTCAGCCATGTTGTAACCGCCAGTGTGAGCTATCTTGCCATCAATAACAGTGATCTTCCTGTGATCCCTGTTATTGAAGATAGTGGCAAAGAATGGAACCACCTGATTGAACGCCATACATTTGATACCGTAGGATTCAAGTTCCTTCCAGTAATACTTCGGCACATTGAACACAGATCCGATGTCATCATACATGAACCTGACATCAAGTCCCTCTGCAGCCTTGCGCTTCAGTATCTCCAGTATGGTATCCCACATATATCCCTTGTCCACGATGAAATATTCCATGAATATATACTTCTCCGCACTCTCCAGGTCTCTGATGAGATCATCCATCACATCATCGCCTATGGCATAATACTTTACACTGGTATGCTTGTACAGAGGCGCCTCAGCCACATTCTCCATATAATTACATATCCTGTATGTAGGCTCCGACTTTAAATTCTCCGCTGGGACCCAGTTGTCCCCCTTGACGTTCTCATATACCTCCTGCTGGAGAACCCGCAGAAAATTCTTTCTGAGTTTTTTAGGTATCAGCACATGTCCATAGAGCACATACATGAGACCTCCCAGCACCGGGAATATGAGTATCGGCACCATCCATGCCATCTTTACCATAGGGTTAGTATCCTTTGTTATAAGATACATTACAACTATTACGCTGAGCAGCTTGAGAGCACCCGATATATAGATATATCTGTCCTGAAGAAAAACAACCCCCAGTATCATGATCGCCAACTGGACGACCACAAGAAAGCACGTTATTACCATTCTGCTTAGCAATCTGTTCAGTATCTTCTTCATATATTTCCTGCCTTTACTGAATTGATGTCACCTTATAATCCTGATCCTCTACTGTCTTCTTGAGCACGCTGTCATCAACGTCTGCCTTGAGAGTGACAACCGCTGTTCCTGTCTCATGGCTGACTACAGCCTCCTGCACCTGGTCAAGGGCCTCAAGACTCTTCTTGACTCTGGCTTCACAATGTCCACACATCATACCTTCGATCTTCATTGTCTTTGTCATAACTTTGTCCTCCTTGATTCTATATCTTTTATTTTTATCATAAATGTCTGTCAAATTCAACCTCAGCGCATTTGTAACAACACAAAAACTTGACAGGCTCATGGCAAACGCTCCGAACATAGGATTGAGCGTCCAGCCAAATATCGGGATCCACACGCCGGCGGCAAGTGGTATTCCAATTATATTATATATAAATGCCCAGAAAAGATTCTCTTTTATGTTCTTAACTGTTGCCCTGCTGAGTCTTATGGCCGCCGGAACATCTGTGAGCTCACTCTTCATGAGAACAACATCCGCAGCATCTATGGCTATATCAGTACCTGCACCTATGGCTATTCCTATATTTGCCCTTGTGAGTGCAGGGGCATCATTTATTCCATCACCAACCATGATCACATGCCCCTTCTGCATGAGATCGCGCACAACGCTCTCCTTGCCGTCCGGACGCACGCCCGCTATTACTCTGTCCACGCCGACCTGCTCTCCTATGGCTTTTGCGGTTCTCTCATTATCACCGGTTAACATAACTACTGAAAGTCCCATTGACTGAAGCTGGCTTATGGCCTCAGCGCTGTCCTCCTTCACAGTATCCGCCACGGCTATTATTCCAAGGACTCTGTAATCTCCGTCAGCCTCCTCGGCAAAGAACATAGGTGTCTTTCCCTGCTGTGATACCTTCTCCGCACTGTCCTTCATCGTCTCAGGTACATCTGCATATCCCTTTATATAATCCATATTTCCGCCGATGATCTTTCTGCCGTTCAAACTTCCCATCAGACCGTTGCCCGCAACAGCCTTGAAATCGGATACCTCATAATTTTTATCCTTCTGTGCATCACCTGTCTGGTAATTCTCACTGTAGTATCCAACCACAGCTCTTGCCAGAGGATGCTCTGACAGCTTCTCCAGAGCCGCAGCCTTCTGCATCAGCTCGTCACCACTGACATTCTCGGCTGCCAGTACATCCGTCACTACAGGCTCTCCCTTTGTGATCGTTCCGGTCTTGTCCATGACCACTATGCTGCTCTTTCCTGTCTCCTCAAGAGCAGTCGCAGTCTTGAACAGTATTCCGTGCTTGGCACCTATTCCATTTCCCACCATGATCGCAACAGGTGTGGCAAGTCCAAGTGCACATGGGCAGCTTATAACAAGTACCGATATTCCTCTCGCCAGCACATAACCGGCATCCTTACCCACTATTATCCACACTATCATCGTGATAAATGCTATCAGTATGACAACAGGTACAAACACTCCCGAAACCTTATCAGCAAGCTTTGCTATTGGAGCTTTGGTAGCCGCCGCATCACTTACCATATCTATTATCTTGGACAGTGCGGTATCCGCACCTACCTGTGTAGCACGACATTTCAGATAACCCGACTGGTTGATCGTCGCCGCAGACACACGGCTTCCTGCAGTTTTATCCACAGGTATGCTCTCACCCGAGAGAGCTGACTCGTCCACGGCGGAATCCCCCTCAAGGACTACTCCGTCCACAGGAACGCTCTCACCCGGTCTAACGGCAAATATATCTCCAACCGCAACTTCGTCTATATCCACGGTGACCTCCTCACCATCCCTGATGAGAACGGCTGTCTTCGGGGCAAGATCCATCAGACCTTTGAGTGCGTCCGTGGTTCTTCCCTTTGAATATGCTTCAAGCGTCTTGCCGACTGTTATAAGCGCCAGTATCATGGCCGCAGATTCAAAATAAAAATCATGCATGAGCGTCATGACACGCTCACCGTCACCTGCTGTCTGCGCCGCTGTCATGGCATAGAGCACGTACACGCTGTATATGAATGAGGCACCTGAGCCCATGGCAACAAGTGTATCCATATTAGGCGAGCCGTGTATAGCTCCCTTAAATCCACTCACAAAGAATCTCTGATTTATCACCATCACAATTATGGTTAGCAGCATCTGCGTGAGTCCCATCGCCACATGATTGCCGTCAAAGAAGCTTGGCAGCGGCCAGTTCCACATCATATGTCCCATTGATATATACATGAGGGGAATAAGAATTATAACTGATGCCACCAGTCTCTTCTTCATTTTTCCAAATTCTTTGTCCGCCTCACTCTCACCGGAACCGCTGCTCTTCCCACCTGAATGTGAAGTATTTCCACCAGCGGATCTTCCACCCGCCAGACTCGCACCGTATCCTGCCTTCTCAACTGCAGCCACTATAGTTCCGCTGTCGGCTGTTCCATCCACCATCATGGAGTTGGTCAGGAGATTCACCTGACACGAGGTAACTCCCTCAACATTGGATACGGCCTTCTCGACTCTTGCACTGCATGCACTGCATGTCATTCCTGTCACATTGTACTTGTCCATATATTTCACCTTCCTTTATCAAGCATCAGTCAGTTCGTAACTGCACTTGCCAATAACTGACATATCTATTTCATAAGTCTGGTAACCGTATTTACCAGATCCTCTATAGTATCATCCTTGCCATTTCTTATATCGTCTGCAACACAGATCCTGATATGTTCGGCAAGGAGCTGTCTGTTGAAGCTGTTGAGTGCCGCATTGATCGCCGACACTTGGAGCACGATGTCTGTGCAATAGGCATCATTTTCCAGCATACTCTTCACGCCTCTTATCTGCCCCTCTATCCTGTTCAGTCTGTTGAGAAGCTTCTTATACTCCTCGTCTGTCCTTGTCCTCACCCTGGCTTCCACATCGCTTATCTCTCCGCCATGATGACAGCAGCAATTCTTATGTTCTTCCATATATCTTTCCTCCATCCTTATTGAACTCCAGCCATGCAAAATTTGCCTTCGGCAAATGGCTGGAGCTACATGTCAAGTTTTCATAGAAAACTTGACACATCCCTTGTACATCAGCCATTTCTGTTCACATTTCAAATGACTCTGCATATATGCCATCTGTTTATTATCTGCACATTACGGCTGTTAAATTCTCTTTTCATCCACGGATTATATACCCCCTAGGGGTATGTGTCAACAATAAAAAATCCTCATAGACCAATATTTATACCACTTTATCAGTCTATGAGGGTTTTTCTCCTTTAACCTATATGTCTGAGTTTTATTTACTCTGTTGTATCCTGATCGCCCATGTCAATATCAGCATCTCCGATATCAATCGCATCTGCGCTTGACTCATCACTGCTGTCTGCATCGTCAGTATCAGTTATATCAGTCTCATCAATGAGGCTGTCGTCACTTATATCAAAATCTGAATCACTGTCAATAACAGAATCAACTACAGATGAATCATATGTCTGCTGGTTCAGGACATCCTTAAGATCTATCATATCTCCTGTGGTAGCATCTAACATGATGAGCTGTATTGGATAATCCTTATCGAGGCTTCCATCCTCCATCTTGTCGCACTGTGCAAATACCCATACAGGGCTGTATGTGTACTTATCTCCATCCTTGAGCTTGTAGTATGTAAGTCTTACATCGTTGAACTCAATGGTGCTGTACTGTGTCTTGTTGTCTGTGTAATACTTATTTACAGCCTCCGGAAGCTTCTTGAGTGCATCATCCCAGCTTATAAGATCAACATTGTCCTTCTTGTCTCCTGTTGCTCTGAAGGAATCAAGGCAATATGCTGAGATAAGTCCATTGTCATCAATGCCGAGCTGGAATGTCTCATCCATGGTGTCATACCACGTTTCATCACTTGTTGCGAGTGTGTCAAGGCCGTATACATTAGGTGTATATGGAGCCACACCGTCCACAGAACGCTTATATGTTACCATGTAACCATTCTTCTCTGCGGCAACTGTGCTGTTTGATGCATCGCTGTAATCCCACAGCAGATCAAAATTACTTGTTTCTATGACATCTGAGATTCCACATGATGCAAGGAAATCTGTTCCCTTCTGCTCAGCATCTGCCGCACTGATAGAAGCTGTGTTTGCGGAAGCCTCCTCGTCAGAATATTCACTGCTGTAGCAGTATACACTTGTTGCGCCATCCTTAGGTCTGTACTGTATAAGCTGATCCGATGGATAGTAATCCAGTGAGAATCCACCGCCTGTGGACATGTCATCGCCACTTCCATAGAATGTTACAATGAACTCGTTGTCCCCTACAGATCCGACGAATGTGTCTCCACTGTAATCTCCGGCACCCTCTCTCGTATCAGACGCTGTCTTGAGCTGATCCTTGAGGGTCTTCATGTAATCCTCATAATAGCTCTTGTCATCATCCGATGTTGCCTGATCCATCATAGCCTGAAGTGAATCTATCTCTCTCTGTACATCCTCCTTGTATGGCTTATCCCAGTTATATACATATACACCGGCGCTCACGTCAAATATATTCTCGCACACACGCTTCTTATAGTCATTGTCTACATTGTTACGCTCATAGTAAAGCACTGACATCTTATCTGTGTCAGGCACCTCTATCTCTGTGGCATTTATGGATACATCTGTGAGACCTGTATCTGCATTGATACCCTCAAGCTTGCCATTGTATGACTCCGGTACGTCGAGTCTTGATGCCAGCTTACCGCCGCCACCGCCGTTCTCGTCGTCTCCCATGTTGTAATCCACCTTCTTCTTGCCACATCCTGTGAGCGCAGTTCCTGCCACAAGTGATGTCACCAAAAGCAGCGCCGCCGCTTTTTTGTAACCCGCTTTTCTCATATAAAATACCAACCTTTCCTTACTTAATTGAAGTAATTATAATATATTTTCCCCGCTGACACAACACCATCTGCTATCACTCTTTTGTGATGATGACCTTGCCGTCAACAACCTGAACCTTGACCTTATTGCTGTCGATTCCGGCAGCAGCCAGCATATCAGGGCTTATCTGTACACGATTTGCCTTATCGAGTATCGAGAACTCCTCATGTGAATCATCAGATGAGAAGCCATCTGTCGTCAGCTCGTTCATTCTGTCCTTGTAAGATTCCTTCATGATCTTCTCTGTGCTAATCTTGCCGTCCGCAATCATAACCACACGTCCCACCTTATTTGCAAGACTTATATCATGTGTAACTATGATTATCGTTATCCCGAGCTCTTCGTTCAGCTTTCTGAACAGATCCTGTATCATGTTGGATGTCTTGCTGTCCACGGCTCCTGTAGGCTCATCCGCAAGAAGTATCTTCGGATTATTCGCAAGGGCTATGGCTATGGCAACTCTCTGCTGCTCACCACCTGACATCTGGGATGGATATGAATTTATCTTGTCCTCAAGTCCCACTCTGCAGAGCAGATCATGGGCTCTTGCATACTTGTCTTCCTTGTTGCTCTTATCGAAGTACATAGGTACCTGAACATTCTCTATGGCTGTCATATATGGCAGAAGGTTTCTGGAGTTTTTCTGCCACACAAATCCTACAGTGTGCTTTCTGTACTCCACAAGCTCCTTATCCGTCATCGCAAACAGATCCTTGCCGTCGACATACAGCTTTCCGGCCGTAGGTCTCTCAAGTCCTCCGATCATATTGAGGAGTGTGGACTTTCCTGATCCCGACTTTCCGATGACCGCCATGAGCTCGCCGTATTTGATGTTGAGCTCCAGGCCCTGAAGAGCCATGACCTCCACATCGTCAGTCTTGTATATCTTGACAAGGCTGTCACACTCTATGATATTCTCCTCAGAACCAAGGCGTTCCCCGCCGGCTTCTTTATCTGTGCCAGCCTCAGGATCTGCTTCCACGGCTTTCCCGCTGTCAGTGCCCTCGTCTTCCTGAAGATCCATGCCGTACACGAACTCCTGCGTCTCCTGGCCATCCGTGTTCTCCATGTCCTGTGTCTCCACATCCGGTGCTATAGTTTCAGGCTCCACAGCATCGTTCTTCTTTTTTCTGAATAAATGCTTATCGCTCAACTATCTCACCATCCTCTATCTCATATACTACATCACCGAGCTCCATAAGCTTCGGATCATGTGTCGTCATGACTATCGTTATTCCTTCCTTGTACACCAGCTCCTGGAACAGCTTCATGACTGCAAGTCCCGAAGCCGTATCAAGGGCTCCTGTAGGCTCATCCGCAAATATTACCTTTGGCTTATGAGCCACCGCTCTGGCTATGGCAACTCTCTGCTGCTCACCACCTGACATCTGATTTGGGAAATGCGTCATTCTGGATGACAGTCCCACCAGATCGAGTACCTCTTTTATACGGGCATCCCTGTTGCCCTCATATTCCGCAAGTCTGAGTCCGAAATCGACGTTCTCATACGCACTCATAATCGGGATCAGGGCAACCGACTGGAATACAAATCCTATATTGTATCTTCTCAGCTTCTCCTTTTCCTTCTCGTTCATCTCGCTGTACACGTGGCCGCCGACTATCACTTCGCCCTCAGTAGGCTCATCCAGCGCGCTCAGGATATTGAGCAGTGTCGTCTTACCCGATCCTGAACGACCTTTGAGTATAGTGAGCTTTCCAGCCGGGACTGTTATATCTATTCCCTTGAGTGCATAGAAATCTTCTCCGCTTCCAAGTCTGAAACAGCGTTTGATTCCATGTGCCTCTATCATAATTTCATCCATAGATTAATCCTCCCCCAGCTTTAATGCCTGTGTTATATTCATCTTCTTCAATATAGTTCTTATGACTACGAAACATACAACAAACATAAATACAACAACCGCTGTGAGCTTTATGATGTCGTAAGGATCCACAGCTATCGATATCGCTATGTTGTGTGATTCCGGCAGATAAACCACGGCAACCAGCTTGACGAAAAGCGCCGTAGCCGCAGCACCAACTCCGTATCCCGCCAGACTGGCAAGTACCGAGCTGAATATCTGCTCATTTATGAGCATCTTGTTGATTTCACGCATGCTCATACCCATAGCTCTGTAGATACCAAACAGAAGTTCTCTCTGTTTGATGGATGTTATCCAGTATATCAGGAATCCCACCGTACAAAGTATGATCGCTATGATAAATGACAGTGAGAACAGACCATTTGTTATGAGCACCAGAGGTGACTCCTGCATCTCTGACACATCCTTATCCACACTCTCATACTGCACTATATTGACATCCTCATCACTGAGTGCCTGAAGTACATCCTTGTAGTCCACACCATCCTTGAGATGCATCCATACCTGGTATGGTGTCTGACTGAATGCACCAACAACATATGCATAGTTGGCAACTACGAGGTATCTCTCCACCTCCTGCATCTCTCCCTCGGAATCCTTCTCATACACATACTGTTGGAATCCTGGGAATGCATCCACTATGGCACATACCGTTCCGCTAGGAGATGCGATCTCCTCCTTCTCCTTGCTTGCAATAGGACTGTATCTCGCATAGTTTATGGAATCTCCAACCTTTATATTGTACTTCTTTGCAAGGTTTGATGAAATGATGACTCCATTCGACACTGTTGCAAGATCATTCAGGTAATTGTACCAGTGCTCCTTGTTGAGTCCGCTCTGCAGTCTGGCCGTCTCACCGAACTCCTTGGTGTTGATACCCATGAGTACGCTGCCCGCCAACTCCTCGCCGCCCGCTTTTATGACGGTATTGTCGTCGTATATGACTCTTGTCACCTTGTCGCACAGGCTGTCCTCGAGCTTTGTAAATCTCTCAAAATCCTGCTCTGTGTAATACCAGTGGGTCTTCTTGTCTTTGTCTATGTATGTTCCTCTGGTCCACTGCTCCTGTACCACAAGATCCGTTCCCAGATTGTAATCTATTCGCTGTGTCTTGTTCTTATTTATGGTTCTTGCCATGTTCGAGTTGAACATACCCATGGCTATTGTCATTACAAGGAACACCGATATGAATCCCTGCTTCTTGACCGTACGTGTGATCTGCAGGAATGATGCGTACACAGCCGGTGACCATCTCTTTCTTCCGATCCTGTATATCAGTCTTATCAGGTATTTGATGAGTCTGAGCACCAGAAGTCCCACTGCAAATATAAAGAGTGAGGAGTTCAGGAAGATGACCGGATCAGGTCTTGAACCCGCAAGTATATCGAGTGCTATCGTCGATTTCTGCTTGTTGTAATTGTACAGGAGGTATATTGAAAGTGCCACAAGGATGACGTCCACAAAGAACTTCTCCCAGAATGGCTTGTAATTTACCTTTCCTGTTCTGCTCTTCTGCTCTACTATGGAGTTCTTGGCGTATTTGAACACCGGAAGTGTCACAAATAATATAGCTATAACAGCGGCAGCCAGACTGTATACTATCATCCACGGATCTACTCCATAGAAATGTGTATCCTTAAATCCAAACTGCAGGAACGAATCCGTGCTTGCCGCAAGCTTACACAGAAGATATCCTATAGGGATTCCTATCACTATGGCTATCGCCGACAGTATCGCCGACTGTCCAAGGTATATTCCGAGAACCTGCTTCGTGCTGGTACCACGGCTCTTGAGCATGGCGATCTCTCCATCCTCCATCTCAAGTATCTGACTTGATACCATGTAAATGAATGCCAGAAGCAGAACCAGTATTGGGAGCTCCAGAACCCATATGATTATACCGATGGTTCTTGCATCGCCTTTATAATCTATGAGCACACTGCTGAAATTCTGCTCAAAATATTTATCTGACTTCTCAAATGACTGGAGATAATACAGCGTGTCCATGGCATTCTTGTGTGTTATCTGTGAGTAGTCAAGCATGACGTGATCCACGTAGTATATTGTGAGGAAGCCGTACTTGCCTATCATGTCGTTGAAGTCATCCTTCTTCACATATACCTCGCTGTCGAGATCTGCAAGCTGGTCATACCAGAAGCTGTCTGAGTAATCCTTCTCCTCAAATACACCTACGATCTGATACTTCATAGGATTGCCCTGTGAGTCAACGGCATCGCTGAGTCCGGTATCTATGCTGAATACCTCTCCAACGACAAGGCCGTATTTGTCAAGGTTTCTCTGTGAGATGATACAAGGATACACACCATCCTCTGTCTTGGCATCCTCGAGTGACGTCCCATATGTTATGTTCACATGATCCTCTATCTGTGGCATATATGTCATGTTGAAGCTGGTCCTGTGATTCAGGTTGCTCTGGGTGTAACCCGCCTGAAGTGACAGGCTGGTCTGCTTCTGCAGAGCATCTATCTCCATGTAGTAGTTCCACATGTCCTCATATTTGCCGATCCTGCCAAGCACTGCATCGGCATCGGCATAATCGTCTACCGCGCATGAGCCTGATCTGCCGATAGTTGCCGGATACTTGTTCTGCTCTACCATCGCCGCGTCAAACTTGGACGACATGAGCATATCCAGCGCTCCGTTTTTGAACATTGGGTTGCACGATGCAACAGCCACCAGCAATATGATTCCAAGCAGGAGACATGCATTTAACCACTTCTTGTTCAATAATTTATGTGATAAAAATTTAAACATTATATCTCCTCTCTGCTACTCTGCTGTTGTCGCATCTCCGCCAGATGAATCCGATCCGCCATCCGACTGGCTGTCTGCGCCTGACTTTGAATTATCGGAACCATCTGATGAACTCGATGAGCCACCGGTGGATGTTGCTCCTGATTCCTTAGCTATGACATCGCCCTCTGAAAGACCTGACAGTATAACCGTCTTGGTCTTGTCTGCCTCGCCGAGAGTGACATACTGCTTTATGATCTCATCATCCTTGATGAGCCATACATAGTCATACTCATTTGAATTGTTCTTGCTCGTCTCATGATAGATCATGTTGTTAGGTATCATGACTACGTTCTCATAGGACTTTGTCGGGTAGCTGACCTGATATGACTTCGGCTTCTTGTAAAAGCTTGCATCATCAACCTTTATATAATACTTCAGTTCATCACTGCCTGAACACTTGGTTACGTGAACCCCGCCCTCTGAATCAGTACTGATATATGACTTGGAGCTGTCTCCGGTGCTTCCGACACACACTCCGCTTATCTTCTTACCGCTGTTGTTCTTATTTGATATTGAAACCTTCTGGTTTACAGCAAGTTTTCCCTCTGATATGGATATCGCCAGGATCACATTGTCGTTGCTTCCGACTGTGAGTACATTTGCACCTTCCTTGACAGCCACATCAGTCTTCGCGCCAACCGAGAGGACTGTTCCCGCCTGGTCAGCGTAGACAGTTATCTTTCCGCTTCCATCATTGTTCTTGTTGAGCTTTTCTCTCTGTGCGTTTAAGCTCTTGATGGTTGCATTGTGTGTATATATCCTAAGATCCTTGTTGTATGTAACAACATTTCTCTGGCACACGAGCTGCTCCGCCATGTAGAGAGTGTTCTCTGCATCCGTCGGCGTTGCCACCTTACCCTTCTGGTATCTCGTAATCTCATTTGTAAGCTCATTTATCTGATCATCAAAATCCTTGAGATCCGAACTGTAAGTCTGGTTCTCCTCGCTGATCTGGTTATCTATATCCTTGACCGCCGCTGTTCCGCCGCCACTGTCAATGACAAACAGCACATCCCCCTTCTTAACCTTCTGGCCCTTCTTGACGTTGAGTGACGTGAAACGTCCATCGCATGGTGCAGTGTAGCTGACACTGTTGAGGTCCTCCACCGAGAACGAATCGCTCTTCACCGTTGCTGTCTTCGTATATGAATCGAGTGCCACCGTGTATTCTGTGTAATCACTAGGCATGACCGCATCTGAAGCGTAGTAGACAAGATCGCCTTCCTTGAGTCCGCTGACTACCTCTGTGTAGTTATTGTCGCTGGCACCGGTCTCTATATCCCTGCGCTCCTTCTCACTGGAATCTGTCTTGACATATACAAATTTCTGGTTGTTCTCCTCGTATATGGAATCATTTCCCACTGTGAGTACGTCCTTTGCATCGGATGTACTGAAATACAGTGACACCGTGTTGCCCACGCTGAGGATCTTATCTGCATCCTTCACACCCTTGAGCTTAAATCTTGTGTATGGAAGACTTGACTTGCTCTGTGCCACAGCTATCTCCTGATTGGTGTAGTTGTATGGCACTATGTCATACTGCTTTCCATTTATCACAGTGTACATGTTCTTATACATGCTGTATGTATTCTTCTTGAAGCTCTCACCGGTTATCTCTATATATGGATCACTGTAATCTGAAACCACGACCACGTTCTCACCGCCGCCGACAGTATTCTCACTGCCGCTTATCTTCTTGGCGTATGTTACCGTGCCCGGACGGTCTGCCTTGAGCGTTCCGCTCTGCTTGACCTTGTCCTCATCCTCGTCCTGCTGTGTGAGCTTTTTCTGCTCATACTCATATAAAAGATTATCGTACCTGTTGTTCTCCTCATTTATGGCTTTTTCTGTTCTGGCCTCTGCAGCGCCCTTTGAATCACCGATCTCTTCGCACGCCTTTATCTTCCAGTCCAGCTCAGCCTGATTCTGCTCATATATCTTCTGCTTGATCTCATGTGAATACTTCTTCACATCCTGGGAATCAGCTCCCGAGCTGTCGTCCCCATCCATCGATGTTGAAGAATCACCCACTATTGAGCCTGAATCTGTATCACTGCCATCGTCTCCCGATGCTGTGGATGCATTGCTGTCGGTCTCTGCAAGAACCGTGTCCTTCTTGACCTCATCGCCCACATTCACATACACCTTTGACAGAGTCACAGATGTGTCATAGTAATAACAATAGTCAGTTGGGACTATCGTTCCGGTCTTGATGACCTTTTTGCCTATATCTCCATATGTGACCGGTCTGTATGCCTCGTTTGTACTTACTGGTTCAACGAGCTCAGGAACCTTCTCGCTGTTCTCCTTGCCACAGCCCGCCATTCCTCCTGCCATGACAAATGACATTATCAGGCATGCTATTCTGGCGGTCATATTCTTTTTTGTCCGTGTGCTGCCTTTATGCATAATATTCTGTCTCATCAATTTATCACCACCTGCTCTCCGGCCTTCAGTCCTGATTTGATAACTGTATAATCATCCACCGTATCTCCAACGGTAACTTCTACCGCATTCCTGTATCCGTCCTCATTTACAGTGTACACATACTTCTTCTCATCCGAGCCGTCAAACACAGCCTTTTTATTCACATATACAACGTTCTTTACAACCGGCTTATCTATGACCATCTTGAGGGTATCCGCTTCGGTCACTCCGGTCATATCACTGACAGGCTGAAATGTAAGTTTCTGCATCTCCTCTCCGGTGGCAGAGCTTGTATACTTCTCACACTTCGTGAGCTTCAGTGTAAATGTTGCCTCCTGAAAATCAGCATCGTAGGTCTGCCCCTCCTTGAATTCGTATGAATCCGCAGTCTCTGATACATAATCAGACGAACCCGAATCCACCGTTATGAGCGTATCACCCGCTGTGACATATCCATACTGCAGATCTGAGTTGACATAAGTCACTGTTCCGTTCTTGTCTGCAATGACCTGATACTCCTTCATTCTCTCGTTCTGCTCTTTGATGTATGTATCCGCCAGATCCATATCCTCCTTCGCCGCGGATATGTCACTGGAGTAATCCTGGCTGCTGTCTATGCTCGCCAGCCTGTTGTAATGGTCTATAAGAAGCTGATCCCGCTCCTTCTGATCCGTATACTGATCTATGGTCTTCTGGATATCCTTGGCCTCAAACTGGATCATCACATCGCCTTTGGCCACCTTATCGCCCTCTTTTACCTTGACCTCCTGAACCTTGTAGTCAGACTGCTGTATCGAGTAATCATTGCTGCTGTAACCATCAGGCTTGAGCTCCAATGTTAATGAGGACTGGATATCTCCGCTCTTAACCTGATCCGTATTGAATTCCACCTTGCTATACGGCTCTATATTTATTCTGGAACTTCCTGTCTGTCCACCGGTACTGCCTCCGCAACCAACCAGCGACACGGACATCAGACCGGCAATCGCTGCCGCCAGAACCTTCTTATTGAATATCGCTTTTGACACGCTATATTCCTCCTGTTTTTATGAATATATTTGATTCTACCCCCTGTCAGCCCATATATCAAGGAAATCTCCCGGGAGTTAATATTAGTTAAAAAAAAGAGAAAGCTTATGTTTTAAGCTTTCTCTCGAAATAAAAAATGCGGGAGATGGGACTTGAACCCACACGCCGTTTCCAGCACTAGATCCTTAGTCTAGCCTGTCTGCCAATTCCAGCACTCCCGCATATTCTATATGTAATTGATAACCGTCCATTCTCTCACATCCGAAATTCCATAGGACTTTCAAAATAAAAATGCGGGAGATGGGACTTGAACCCACACGCCGTTTCCAGCACTAGATCCTTAGTCTAGCCTGTCTGCCAATTCCAGCACTCCCGCATATTTATGTGATGTCGACTTCTGTGCTCGTCACCAACGAATAAGATAATACCATCTATCGAATACAAAGTCAACAACTTTTTTCAGATTTTTATCATATTAGTGAGCTTTCTGTCCACATCCTTCATAAGGTACTCCTTGAACGCTGTGTAATACTCATGTGTGAACTGTGTATACAGAAACTTATTCCAAAGATTACTGCAGTATGTACTGTCAAAATCATAATATGAATCAGTATATACCAGACCATTGCTGAACCTGGTCACATCCAGATACGGTTCCTTTCCTGCATAGTTAAGTCTCATAACGAGGTTCTTCTGCTCACTACAGCAAGCAAAAGTCTCAAGAAACATCTTCATCTGATCCTTTGTTATTCTCTCTACGAACATATGTGCCTCCTACTCTGTGTCTTTACTCTCATTGGTCATCCCCTTAACCTCTATAATTATAGCATACGCCTCCGAATTATAAAACCTTTTCGCGCAACAAAAGAACCGGATGTGTAAGTTTATACCACATCCGGTTCTTTTTACTTATATATAGAAGATTCTATATTATGATAACTGTGCCTTTGCAACCTCAACAAGCTTTGCAAATCCCTCAGCATCGCTGATAGCCATCTCTGAGAGCATCTTTCTGTTGATGTCAACACCTGCCAGTTTAAGACCATGCATAAGCTTGCTGTATGAGATGTCGTTCATTCTTGCTGCTGCGTTGATACGAGCGATCCAGAGCTGTCTGAACTGTCTCTTTCTCTGCTTTCTGCCAGCGTATGAAGATGTAAGTGCTCTCATAACTGACTGCTTTGCTACTCTATACTGCTTGCTTCTTGCTCCTCTGTAGCCCTTTGCAAGCTTTAATACCTTATTGTGCTTCTGCTTTGCGTTCATTCCGCCTTTAACTCTTGCCATTGGTTTTCTTCCTCCTGATCTATTAGATATAAGGTAATATCTTCTTCATTACCTTCTCGTTTGTTGCGTCTGTCATTGTAGCCTTTCTAAGATTTCTCTTTCTCTTAGTGGTCTTCTTTGTTAAGATATGACTCTTATAAGCTTTAGATCTCTTTAAACCGCCGTTAGCTGTTTTCTTGAAACGCTTAGCTGCTGCTCTTTTTGTCTTTAATTTAGCCATTTTACTTACTTCCTCCTTGAATTATATGTCTATAATAATTTAACGCTTTTGTGTTAAAAACATTATCATGCTTCTTCCTTCAAACTTAGCAGGCTTATCGATAACTGCTATCTCTGCAAGCTTCTCAGCAAAGTTGTCAAGAATAACCTTTGACTGCTCTACATGCGCAAGCTCTCTTCCCCTGAATCGCAGTGTAACCTTAACCTTATCGCCATGCTCAAGGAATTTTCTTGCCTGATTGATCTTGGTATTAAGGTCATTCGCATCGATGTTCGGTGAAAGTCTGACTTCCTTGACTTCCATGGTCTTCTGCTTCTTCTTGGCCTCTTTCTCTTTTCTGGCCTGCTCATAACGATACTTACCATAGTCAACTATCTTGCACACCGGTGGCTGTGCCTTAGGTGCTATCTTCACAAGATCAAGTCCTGCATCCTGAGCCATCTTGTATGCATCCCTGGATGACATTATTCCAACAAGCTGACCATCTTCTCCGATGAGTCGTACCTCTCTGTCTCTAATCTGTTCGTTGATCATTAAATCGCTAATGACTCTCTACCTCCACACTTTTAAAATTCAATTCTCTGACATAAGAAAAGTGGATAGAACCATCTATCCACTTTCTTAATACAAAGCATATTCAAGCTCAGGGAAACCCTGTAAATCTTCTAAGCTAAATATTAACCCGAGTCATGTCAGACCATGCTGAGGTGAGAGTGGATACTCTGCTTCTATGTTCACTGTTTCACACAGCAATGGTAGAATACCACATCGCCAGCCGTGTGTCAACTGTTATTTTTCTTTTGTCGATATGCCTCTGTGCTGCCTTTATATCACTCATTATCGCCGTGGGATTCAACCGGGATGAACACCCTGTCATTGTCCTCTTCCTTCACCGGCTTCTGACTCTCCTGCGCAAGCTTCACAAAATACATCTGTGAATCAAGCTTTGCCTTGCCCCTGAGATCCTGCTTCGCATATGAGCCGTCAGGCTGCATGATGTGAGCCTTGAGTGTATCCTCAAGCTGTATCTTAAGGATATTCTTTATCTTCTTCTTAAGCTCCGGATCCTCTACAGGGAACGTTATCTCAACTCGCTTGTCCAGATTTCTAGGCATCCAGTCCGCACTTCCCATGTATATATCCTCAAATCCGTCATTGTAGAAATAGAATATTCTCGAGTGCTCAAGATAATTTCCAACTATGGATCTTACTGATATATTATCTGAAAGCCCCGGAACTCCTGCCTTGATACAGCATATTCCCCTGACGATGAGTTCGATCTTTACGCCTGCCTTTGAGGCATCGTAGAGCGCATTCATGATCACCGAATCACAGAGACTGTTCATCTTGGCAACTATCCTTGCCTTTTTGCCCTGTCTCGCATTCTCTGCCTCACGGCCTATCAGCATGAGGAATTTGTCCTTCAGCCAGATTGGGGCAACTGCAAGCTTGTTCCACTTCTTCGGCTCTGAATATCCTGACAGCATGTTGAACACCGCCGTCGCGTCCTCTCCTATGGCATCGCTGCAGGTGAGAAGTCCCATGTCAGTGTAAAGCTTTGCGGTCTGATCATTGTAATTTCCTGTTCCCAGATGCACATATCTTCTGATTCCGTCCTCCTCGCGTCTGACAACCAGTGCGATCTTGGAATGTGTCTTAAGACCCACAAGGCCATAGATAACATGACAGCCCGCCTGCTCCAGCTTCTTGGCCCACGCTATATTGTTCTCCTCGTCAAATCTTGCCTTGAGCTCGACGAGAACAGTTACCTGCTTGCCATTTTCGGCAGCCTGTGCAAGTGCCGCGATGATAGGTGAATTGCCGCTGACACGGTAAAGTGTCTGCTTGATTGCCAGGACATCAGGATCATTTGCCGCCTGTTTTATGAACTCAATGACCGGAGTGAACTCATAATATGGATGGAACAGAAGGATGTCTCCCTTCTTTATCCTGTCAAATATATGGCTGTAATCACCCATTCCAGGTACAGGCTGCGGTTTGTACTTAGGATACTTCAGATGGTCAAAACCATCTATGCCGTTCACCTTCATGAGGAATGTAAGATCAAGAGGTCCGTTGATCTTGTATACGACCTCGTCATCGACTCCGAGATGCTTCTTTAGCTCCTTAAGGAGCTTCTTGTCCATGGCCTCGTCCACCTCAAGTCTTATGACCTCGCCCCACTGTCTCTGCTTGAGCTGCTTCTCGATCTCCTTCAGCAGATCTGCGGTCTCCTCCTCATCTATGGAGAAGTCTGCATTTCTCATGATACGGTATGGATATGCACACACTATGTCGTAGTTCAGGAACAGCTTGTCAAGGTTCTTCTCGATAACCTCCTCCAGAAGAATTATCTCGGTAACGCCCTTCTCCTCAGAAGGAAGTCTCACGATCCTTGGAAGTACAGATGGAACCTGGACGGTCGCTATATCCGTCACGTCCTTTTTCTTATCGTATATGAGTGCACCTATATTCAGTGATTTATTGCGCACCAGCGGGAATGGTCTGGACGAGTCCACCGCCATAGGTGTGAGTACCGGGTATACATCCTTCTCAAAGTATTTGTCCACGTACTTTGCCTGCTTTGGAGTGAGATCCTCATGGTGTCTCACAAGCTTCAATCCGTTCTGGGCAAGCTGAGGGATGAGGGATCTGTTCAGTGTCTGATACTGGTTCTTCATGAACTCTTTGGTGCTGGCATGGAGTGCGTCAAGCTGCTCCCGCGCCGTCATTCCGGCTATATCCTTCTTGGTGTATCCGGCATGCACCATATCCGTGAGTGATGCTATTCTTACCATGAAGAACTCATCCAGATTGGATGCCGTTATACTCAGGAACTTTATTCTCTCAAACAGAGGAATGGTCCTGTCCTTCGCCTCGGACAGACATCTCTTGTCAAATTCAAGCCAACTGAGCTCTCTGTTATAAAATATCGGATTCTTATCTGCCATCCTTTACAACCCCCTTTTCTGTTTTAACACAGGCTTCACTCCAAAGACCTTTCTGAACAGTTCAGTCTTGGTCTTGAACACCCCTGCCTCAAGCGTAATGTCATTCAGTGTATCTACCGTCATCGTGAGCACGTAGTCCTTGAAGCTGAACTTCATATCACTTATCTTCTGCCTGTGGCTCTTGTCAAGGACATCCGCAAGTCTCAGTATGGATGCCAGCTTGGCGACCTTCATGTAATCCGCAGTCATCAGCGATACCTGTGCCTTTGTCTGTGAAGGGAGATAATACTCGTTGAACTTCACAATATTTGCAATCTCCTCCCTCTCCTTGTGGGACAGTCCAAGTATCTCCGTGGACATGATTATGTGATAGGACATCATGGTGCCCTCGTTCATATTTACAAATTTGCCACAACTGTGGAGCATGGCTGCGATCTGGAGCTGCAGTCTCTCTCTCCTTCCGAGTCCGTGGACGCTCTTGAAGGAATCAAATATATCCAGTGCGTTCTGCGTCACATTCTGTGTGTGCTTCCTGTTGACCTTATACTTCTTGGCTATGCTGTTTGCCGATGCAATGATATCCTCGTCGAAATTCTTATTCAGCAGAAGCGTTCCGTTCTTATCCATATAATCGGCAACTATTCCGTCACAGAACGTAACATCCGGCGTGATGATATCCTCCGCCCTTGAGTTGTCGAGGAATGACTGGTAAATGATCGCCATCGGAAGCATCAGTGTCGCCCTCTCGTATGGCACACCGTATTTTTCTGAAAGGACCTCCGGGGTGGTCTCAACTACCTTGTGATAAAGCACGCGGAACTGATCTCTTGTGATCTTGTCTGTGATATTCAGCTCCGGTCCGACCTTCTTCAGATTTGCGATTCCGTCTCCTATAGCTATTATGCTCTTGATGTCCTTATCGTTTATAAAGAGGTTCCTGAACTCCTCTATGAAGTTCGATACGAACTCCTCCATGATATTCTCCAGAGCCACCGTGTCTGCGCCGTATTTTGCCAGATAATCCCTTATTCTCACGGCTCCTATAGGAAGGTTCTGTGTCTGGATCAGATTCTGCTTGTCAAATATAGATATCTGAAGACTTCCCGCTCCTATGTCCAGAAGCGCCCTGTTCTTCGTGTCGGCATCCTCAAACTTCGACTTTGCCGCATACGCCTTGTAGTTCATGAATCTCTGCTCCGAGTTGCTGAGCACTGAGACGTCGATGCCTGTGTGCTGCTTTATCCTCTCAAGGACCATGACTGAATTCTCCGCCTCACGCACAGCGGACGATGCATACGCCTTGTATTCACGCACATCGTATTCCCTCATCTTCCTGCGGAATTTGTTGAGGATCTCACATACCTTCATTATGGAATCCTCGGTTATCCTGCCACTGTTGTAGGTATCACTTCCGAGCTCAACTGTGCTGTTGACGTAATCGATCTCCCTCGCCCCTTTTTTGGGAGTTATCTCATACACCTTCATTGACAGCTCGTTAGAACCTACATCGATGGCTGCAAATACCTTACTTGCCATATCTACCCCACCTTTCATGTTACTTATCAGTATGTTCCAATTATCTTGAAATCCATAGAATCCTTATTTATATGGTCCAGCGCATCTATCGTCGCCGGATCCATGAGACTTCCCTCAAGAGTTATGAAGAATGAATATTCCCATTTTCTTCCCCTGAGAGGCCTCGACTCAATGCTTGTCATATTGAGCCCGTTATGTTTTATATGTCCAAGTATACTGTAAAGGGTTCCACTCTCATGTGGCAGTGCAAAGCATACGGATATATTTCCCGCACTCTTCACATACTCCTTTTTCTTTGACAGTATGATAAATCTCGTTGTGTTGTTCTCATTGTTGACTATATCGTCCTTGAGTATCTCAAGTCCGTATATATCTGCGGCAAGAGCGCTCGCTATGGCAGCCTGGGTAATATCACCTTCATCCCTGACCTTCACCGCACCCACTGCAGTGTTCGCAACCGGGCACTGTGCGTATCCGGCTCTGTTTAGGAATTCACTGCACTGCAGAAGCCCTTGCGGATGGGAATATACAGTCTGTATATCAGAAAGCTTTGAGCCCGGAACTCCCATGAGCATATGTGCTACCTTGACCTCGTCTCCGCCCACGATGGTCAGGCCGCTGCTACCAACCATATCATATATACCACTCACAAATCCGGCAGAGGAATTCTCTATGGGCAGGACTCCGTAATCAGCCTTGCCTCTCTTCACCGTCTCTATGACATCCTCAAATTTTGCAACATTTACATTCTTTATATCCTTGCCAAAATAGTCATGCATAGCCTGATGACTGTAAGCCCCCGGAACACCCTGGTATACAACCACCGTGTCTTTATCGACCTTCAGATGATCCACGGGCACAAACCCGCTCACCACATCAGAGCTTATATGTGCCAGCGCAATATCTCTGCCCTCAACACACGCTCTGTCGATAAGCTCATTCTTTCTGGTGATAAGCTGCTGTATCTGCTCCTCCAGACTGTTTATCTCTTCCAATGTATTCATTCTATCTATCCTTCCACTTGAAGTGTCAAATTTGTCACTGTTTGTCCAGCCCGGCACGAAGCTCGGATATTGTCTTGCCAAGCAGCGGGTGCCTCTTGTATCCCGCTATCGCGGACAACGGTTCAAGTACAAACTCTCTCTTGTGCATCTCCACGTGTGGTATATGAAGATCCTCACTGTCATACACGACATCATCATAAAGCAGGATATCGATATCCAGAGTTCTCGGTCCCCAGTGGATCAGCCTCTCTCTTCCCGCCTCTTTCTCTATTCCATTCACCAGTCTCAGCAGTTCCTCAGGAGTCCTGAGCGTCTCTATCTCCAGACAGCCGTTCAGGAAATCATCCTGCTCAACGCCGCCATACGGCTCGGTCTCTATAAAATCTGATACTCTTGTCACCTTGGTGTATTTATCCTTGTTCAGCTCATCTATGGCCATGTCCAGATATGATTCCCTGTCGCCGATATTTGACCCAAGTCCAAGATATGCTGTGTGCTTTTTTCTGCTTATGGACACGGACACTGTATCTACATGTACCATGACCGGAGCCCACGGCTTCTTCACCGTCACATTTACCCCTCTCACATCATCGTAAGTGAGAAGTATCATGTCTGCTATCTCCTCAGCCACAGTCTCTATCAATTTATAATTTCTGTTCTTCATGACCTTCTGTATGTCATCGCACACGCTGCCATAGTTCACAGATTTTCTTATATCATCACTTCTGCCGGCCTCCCGGGTCGACACCTGCATGGATACGTCCACCACGAACTTCTGTCCAAGGACATTCTCCTCCCTGTACACTCCGTGATGTGCAAATACCTCAAGTCCTTTTATATTGATACTGTCCATACCGCACCTCCGCTATATGTTATCTGGCACTCAGCATCGCATGCGTCATCTTGAGTGCTCTGTAGTTGCTCTTCACATCGTGTACTCTGAAGAAATCGCAGCCCTTCACAAGCCCAAGCACTGATGTGGCAACTGTTCCCTCCTCGCGCTCGGTCACTGGAAGATCAAGTGTAAGTCCTATCATCGACTTTCTCGACGTTCCGAGGAGTATCGGAAGATCCCATTTGTGGAGCAGCTCCAGATTGTTCATGAGGAGCAGATTCTGATGCAGATCCTTTGCAAATCCTATTCCCGGATCCACCATGATCTTGTCCCTGTCTATGCCTGCTGCCAGAGCCATGTTAACCGACTCATCCAGATCTGATACAACATCAGCCAGATAGTCTGTGTAATCTGTGTTCTCCCTGTTGTGCATAAGACAGCACGCCTTGTCGTACTTCGCTATGACAGCCGCCATCTTCTCATCGTACTTCAGTCCCCATATATCGTTTATGAGATCTGCACCTGCATGTATACCCGCCTCAGCCACCGCAGACTTGTATGTGTCGAGTGATACTGCCACGTCGAAATCTCTCTTTATCGCCTCGATGATCGGTGCGGTCCTCTCTATCTCCTCCTCATCCGATATCTTTGTATATCCAGGTCTTGTGGACTCACCGCCAACATCTATTATCACAGCACCCTCAGCTATCATCTTCTCTGTGGTAAACAGAGCTGTGTCCATGGTGTTATGCTGTCCTCCATCCGAAAATGAATCCGGGGTCACATTCAGTATCCCCATCACATAAGGTTCTTTTCCACTCTCAAATGTCTTGTTTCCTATTATCATCCTTTTATCCTCCAGATATTAAATATCCGCACATGACGTGCTACCCCTTGGTACTTCCCTTAATATTTTATCCCTGTATTGCGTGCACTCTCCAGCCAGTAACACTGATCTGATGCCTTGCAGTCAAAACAGTTTCGAGACAGCTTATCCGCATTATACAACACATATGCCAGTCCTTCCCGCTCAGCACCGTCTGTATTGTGTGAGCCTATGGCATCACATATCTGCTCATTCTCCTGCGTGGAAAATCCGCACTGCTCCAGTATCCTGCCCGCATACTCAACACTCAGCTCATGATGCTTCCTGCCGGTGTCATCAGGATATGCCCGTCCCACATCGTGAAGAAGTGCCGCGGCATATATGATCTCCTTGTCTATCGCATATCCCTGTTCGATATTCATTATATACGCTATCCTGGCAACATCCAGGCAGTGCTCAAGTCCATGCCTGCAGAATATCCTGTCGGTCTCCTTGTTCCGCACAGTCTCCATGAGACGTCTGTATTCATCGTTGTATATGATCCTGTCCACTCTGTCCATCTCTGTCTGCATCAGCTTTCTATATATCCTCCATGTTCCGCACGGTCTATGATCGGCCCAATAAATGACAGCGAGCCAAATACAATCACCACCGGATCCTGCCTGTCATCAGCCAGCGTCATCGTCAGCCTCACGGCATCGTCCACATCTTCCTGCTCATAGACTTCATCTATATATGTCCCTGCCAGCCTTTTCAGCTCATGCCTTGAAAGTGCTCTCGGGTTATCCGGCTCAACTGCTATGAACGCAGAAGCCCCCGGCATCATGATCCTGAGCATCTGCTCATAGTCTTTGTCCTTGAACACCCCACATATATATATGAGGTCTCTTCCGGCAAAATACTCATCTATGTTCTGTCTAAGTGCTCTCCAGCCTCCCGGATTGTGTGCGCCATCCACATACACGAGAGGTTTGTCCATAAGCTTCTGGAATCTTCCCTTCCAGAACGTCGCTTTAAGTCCTCTCCTTATGTCATCCTCAGTCAGCTCATATCCAAGCCTCATGAGAACATGTGCGGTCGCAGCCGCTGTGGCACTGTTATATATCTGATATATGCCCGGAACCTGAAGTTCGTATCTCTGTCCGTCATATATATATTCACTTCCACCTACTGACTCTCTGCATATCTCTATATCCTTCTCCCTGATAAGTACCGCCAAGTCCGATATATTATTCTGCTCACATGCCATATCCCACATATCCTCAAGCTCTGAGGCAAGCGGGTACGCCACACATGGGCAGTTCTTTTTCAATATTCCAAGCTTCTGTCTGTATATCTCCCTCAGGGTATTCCCGAGGAAATGCATGTGATCCATGCTTATACTTGCTATTATCGTACAGACCGGGTGGCTACACACATTTGTGGCATCCTCCAGGCCTCCCATTCCGGTCTCAAGCAACAGGAAATCGACCTTTTTGTCGCAGAAATAACAGAACGCCACCGCTGTCTCCGTCTCAAACGATGTGGGTCTTCCCCAGCCGTCCGACACCATGTCATCCACTGCATCTTTCACCGTCTCAAGATATACGGCAAAATCCTCCTCAGACATATATTCCTTATCTATCTGAAATCTCTCAAGATATGTAAATATCGTCGGAGATATATATCTTCCCACACTGTATCCTGCACTCTCAAGTATCTCGTCCAGAAATGCGCATATCGAACCTTTGCCATTTGTTCCTGCTATATGTATAACCGGGACTGCGTCCTGCGGATCGCCCAGCCTTCTCAGCAGCTCCTTTATACTGTCAAGCCCCAGAACGCTTCCCATGGTGTCCGTATATTCTATATAACTTCTTGCCTCTTCATAAGTCATGGCATATATCCGTCCCTTCTCATCTGTGCCTGATAAGTGGTGCATTCTCATCTATAGGCAGCAGCTCATACCCATCATCCCGGAGTCTTTCAATGAGCATCGGCAGTGATTCCACCGTGGTGTGCCTCGACTCAAGATCATGCATCAATATGACCACATCGTCGTGCTGCAGTGCATCATTCATGATATTGTCGACAAGCTGCTCCGGCGTGTAGCTGCCACACACGGCATCATTGTTCAGCGCATTCCAATCATAATATATAAGCCCCTCGGCATTCACATAGTCTATCAGGGTGTTCATATCCACTCTGGATACCGTATTTGAACTGCCGCCCGGGAATCTGTAATATACACAATTTACACCTGTTACATCATACAATAAATTTCGCAATTCCTCAATATCTTCGGAGAAATCAGCAAGGCTTCCATATATTTTATCGTAATCATGGGTGTACGAATGAAGCCCCAGTGTATGTCCCCTATCCACTATATCCCGGTAGGCATCATAATAGCTCTTGTCGCGCCCCACGACAAAAAATGTTGCCTTCACATCGTATTTATCAAGGATATCCAGTATCTCCACTGTGTTCCCGGATGGCCCATCGTCAAATGTGAGATACGCCCTCTTCGTTATCTCCGGCTCCGCATCAGACTCCGTTTCGTCCTTCTCCGGCTGCATCTCCCCGGTATCATTTGCCCCATCCACCTCCGATGGTGTGCTCTCATCCGCCCCCAGGACATTTGCCTGCTGCCTGACCGGCCCTCCGGCAGTATAAAAGCCCCACCTCGACTGGCTGATTATGTAATAACAACAGAAAATTATGGCAAGAAATATGGCAACCGCCAGCATAATATACTGCCATCTGTCAGTCACCTCCTGCACATTGTCAATTTTTTTCAAATGATCCTCGCCGCCTATAGCATTTTTTCTATTATATTATTTTTTATTTTTAATTATGTGTCTATTTTTTATGCCATGAATATTTCTCAGATATACGGAGAATATAAATAGCAAATATTAAAAAAAGGAGAACATGTACAATGAAAAAATACTTTTTACTTGTGACGTGTATGACACTCACCATGATCCTCTTCTGTGGTTGTGGCAATTCAAACGGTGCTTCAAGCACTGGCTCATCTTCAGCAGCCAGCACCCAGACAACATCTGAGGCTCAGAATGGTAACAGCTCTGAGGAAAACAGCACCGACTCATCTGACAAAGGCGTTGTAGGCGGAGCAGCCGACGCTGTAAAGGATGTCGCTGACGGCGTGGCCGACGGTGTAAAGGATGTCGCTGACGGCGTGGGAAACACCGTGTCAGGCATCTTCGGTTCATTCGATGATGCCCAGGACTGGTTCATGGATCAGCTTCCCGCAGGTGACGGAAGATTCGAGGTTGCCAACAGTGACAAGGATCTCACAGAATTTTCCGGTGGAAAAACAGGCTACCACATCGAGCTCCACGACAACAATAAAGAGGGCGACACCAAGGTCGGTGATTTCTATATCGACTCCAGCGATGGCAAGGTGTACAGATCCGATGAGCACGGGAAGACATTTGCAGAGTATGATTTCTCTGATTATAAATAGATGAAATATCCCGCATGAAAAAACAAGCGGCACGGAGGTATCTGAAAACCTCCATGCCGCTTTATTCTATGTTCTTATTCTGCCACATCCGCTGCATCATCAGCTTCAGTAACAGTCACTGGTTCGTCTTCACCCGTCTTGTCTGAGCTCAGCATCTCTCCTGTGAGCGGATTGATCTTGACTCCCATCTCCGACGCAATGAGATTGTACATGTCAAACTCTCTGTCTCTGGCAGCCTTCTTTCTGGCCTTTACGCCCCTGGATCTGACCAGCTCCACTATTCCGAATCCGATCATCAGTATGCCGAAGAATATGAAGCCCGCCATATTTTTTGAAAAAAATGCATGAGCCACACTTATTGCGCCTATTCCGATCATCACGATACCCATAACGAAATTGAACATATATGCTTTACCGCCTTTCACCAATCATCTGTTTACAAACGCATCTATGCCCGCCTTCTCGAGCATTCTGTCGTATTGCTCATACATATACTGGACACTGTTCTCAAGAAGATGATAGTGCATTATGTATGGAACAAGCAGCACCATGAATGCAAGTGCAAGTATCAACAGCGATATATTGGCCGTCACGACAAATGTTATACATGTTGCAACCGTCAATACGGCAAACAATACCAGCACTATGAGGTGGATAAGTCTCTCATGCATGAAAAATCCTACCTGCGTGAGATGTCTCTCTGCCTCCCGTGCAAAGTCCACATCATTCCTCTTTAAAAGCTCATCAATATATGCTATATACCGGCGTATCCTCTTTGCCATCTGCCGCATCTTCCTTTCCTGATCCCTGCCGAACCGTCAGGCTAGTTCATCACCTTGTTCATAAAGTGCTCCCACTGTGCGATCACCTTATCATAGTAAAAACTCAGAACATAGGATTCCTCATCCACATCTATTATCATCTGATAGCATTTTCTGTCAGCATTCTCCGAAGACTTGAGCATCTCCTTTGGCTGACCCGAATAAAATACAACCTTGCCCTCAAAGCTCTTCAGCACATCCTCATAGTCCGCCCTGTCCACAGGCTTATCTGGTACTGACTCCTGGAGGACATCGTTCGCATCGTAATACTTATGACCCTCGAGCAGAAATGCCTCGATCTCAGGCTCAGTGAATCTGACCTGCATATCACTGGCATATCTGTCAGTATAGAGTTCATTTGCAGAGTTGTCCTCTCTGACTACCGCGCCGTCAAATTCAAATTCCAGGATTCCCTGCTTCTCCGAATATATACATCTGATCAGAGTCGCATCCCTGAAAGAGAGCGTCTCGATCTCATCTACACTCTTGTACTTCATATCTGTATCTCCAACTAGTCCATTGCCTTCTTGATGGCCGCAAGAAGCTCATCGTATGTCTCAAATGCCTCAAGATCAGGATTGTCCGCCTTGATCTGATCTGTGCTCTTGAACAGGAAGCCTGCCTTGCTCGCATAGATCATTCCCAGATCGTTGTGGCTATCACCGCTTGCTATAGTGTCGTAGCCGATTGACTGCAGAGCCTTGACTGTTGTGAGCTTCGACTGTGGGCATCTCATCTTGAAGCCTGTGATCTCACCGTCATCTGCAACGATCAGCTCATTACAGAATATTGTAGGGTAACCGAGCTTCTTCATGAGAGGGCCTGCAAACTGTGAAAATGTATCGCTTATGATTATCACCTGTCCTATGGATCTCAGCTCATCCAGAAACTCCTTTGCTCCAGGGATAGGATCTATCTTTGCTATAGTCTCCTGTATCTCCTTGAGTCCAAGTCCGTGCTCCTTAAGTATACCAAGTCTCCAGTTCATGAGCTTATCGTAGTCAGGCTCATCCCTTGTTGTTCTCTTAAGCTCAGGTATTCCGCTTGCCTCCGCAAATGCGATCCAAATCTCAGGTACCAGTACTCCCTCTAAATCAAGACATGTTATATACATATTATATTATCCTCCGTTCTTATAAATAGTGTGAATTAATGCATGTCATACTCCTCCCGTTTCTGACCACACAGATGCATTATAGCACAGTATCACGCAGACTAACAATCACTACTTTCAGGCATTTGCCCAGACTTCTTCCATCTGTCCAGAGCGTATCCATAATCCCGGATTATCATGTCGAGCTGCACCCTTTTCGTCACTCTCATGTGGCTTCCCTTCAGGTATACTCCGTCCATGAAACCGGTCCGTATCGTCATTCCGCACTCACCTCTCATCGCAGCCGGTCTCTTCACCACACTTGCACCCGCCGCCTTCTGAAGCTCTTCGTACCTTTCATAATTCTTCTGCCATGCCCTCATATAGGTCTCAACTTTCCTTCCCGGAATATTGACCCTCACTCCACCATAGCGTCCATCCGGCCCCGGGAAGAAATACTCTATCCTGAAGTCATTCTCACTTATTATTAGCGTACCGCCGCTCGCCAGCTCTTCTCTGCATGCTCTTTCCATAACTTATCCTCACACATTCCTGAGACTTTCAAATGTATTGTAAATGTTCAGCAGGCCATATCCCCACTCGGGATTCGGATACTGCCTGATCTCCAAAAGCCCGCCCGAACTTCCCGGTCTCACCGCTCCCCTTATCAGGTAGCCCCTTATCTGGTTGCCGTTTATATTCCTTATCATCTTTCTCCCATACGACCACTCAAGCATGATGGCACTGCAGCCCGCAGTGTACGAAGCCGCCACTGAGGTGCCGCTTCTTATAACCGTCTCCCCGCTGGCTCCTTCTCCCCTTATATTCACTCCGGGAGCGAGAAGATCCGGTTTCACCCTGCCGTCCGCCGTATAGCCTCTGCTGTTGTCGATATACAGATTACCATTTGAGTGATCATATGCGCAAGTGCATATCGCAGTCTCCGCCACCGCCGGGCTGGTTATGGTCACTCCCGGATCACTTGACACAAATCTCGTCCCCGGGGATACAAAGCTGCTTATGGGCAGCCACGCGTTAAAGCTGAGCTCCGTGGTTCCAACACCGTACACCCTTATCCGCCATATACCATTTGCCGGGGTTATAAATCTGAGCATGATGAGCTCCTGCCCAGCAGAATCCTCTACGAGAAAATAGTCGACATATATCATCCCACCTCCAAATATCGGACGGATGATCGAGCTCCTGTCATACCTCGGCGATATCCTCTCTATAAATTCCCCGCCGGGAATCTCTATGGCCACCGAGTAGGTATTGGTGGACTTACCCCATATCTCAAGTGTAAAGCTGTTGTGATCTGCCACATCGATCTCAACGACATCATATGCCCCTGTGACGATCCCGGAATAATGATGTCCTGCTCTCCCCTCGTTGCCACCGGCAGCAGATACCGCAAACCCCTGAAGATCTCCTATGTTGTTTATATATTTGTCCAGCGCTCCCGCCCCCGTATGGCTTCCACTGTTGGTCCCAAGCGTCACGAGTATGCTCATAGGCATGCGCAGCTTTTTCTGCTGCTCAAGCAGATATGCTATCGCTGTCATTATGTCAACCTCACTGTACGCATTTGCATCCGATGGAATACCATAAAAGCTGCGGAGATTCTCCTTTGCCTGCTTTAACTTCACCACCACCAGGTCTGCCGACGGAGCCACACTCACAGCCGTTCCCGCGCAGAAGCTTCCATGCCCGGTGGTATCCGTCAATATCCTTTGTCTCTCATCCACAGCAGCCTGTATCTCCTCCGTGCTATACTCCCTGCCGTAGCCGTATGATGCGTTGTCAGCCTCCTCCACAGTCTGATCCCACGCCGCAAGTATCTTTGTCTTACCCCCATCCCGCACAAATGAACTGCCAAATATATCGATCCCCGTATCGACGATGCCAAGCAGCATCCCCTTTCCGGTGAGTCCGAGTATATTTTCCTGCTGGATATTGATAACCCCTATAGCCTCAAGAGCCCCCACATCGTCCATCAGGCCGTACACTTTTGGGAAAAGATTGTACTCAAGCCTTGAAAAACTCTCCATATACCCGGCCGGAAACGGCTGATATGCCACCGCATATCTGTCGTCTATTATGTTGAGCCCGTATGGCTGATACAGATCCATCAGAGCTTCCCTGTCTCCGTTGTATTCTATTATATATTCCACATAATCCTCTGAGTAAGCAGCATCTGATATCACCGCACATTCCTCCAGGGGCAATCTATATAGTATATGCAGCAAATTCCGAATCTTTACACAAAAATACCGCAGCACGGAAATTTCTCCGGCTGCGGTATGTCTCCATCTGTACATTATATGTACCGGCTATATTCTATTTTATTGTTTTGTATCAATATACTTCTGAACCTGCTGCTTCAGGATATTGAACTGGCATGGACCTGTCTCGAGAACGACTGTATTGAACTCCTTCAGGTCAAACTTTGATCCAAGCTGTTCCTCAGCATAATCCCTGATCTCCTGTATCTCATAGAAGCCTGTTGAATAACTCTGGTATACGGCAGGATCACCTATCATGGTAGTATACAGATCGTCGGCGGCATCGCCGTTGAATCCCTTTTCATTCAGGTAATCTTTTGCTTCCTGCAGTGACCAGCCCTCATAGTTGATTCCTATATCGATCCTTCCACTTATAAGATAATTGATCTCATCGTTTAACCTGTACAGTTTTGCAACGGTGTCCGAATCAGATGCCCCATCAAATGTGTAATAGTTTATGGCATCATAGCACGCATACATTGCCCAGCCCTCCTTGTATCCAAGGAAGCTTAATATGGTACGTACCGGTTCAGGATCTGTTGACATGTAGTATGCATTCTGCAGCATGTGTCCCGGATATCCCTCATGGGCAAGTGTGGTCCACATACCATCCGTATGTTTGCCATTTACCCTGATAAGGTTGTTGTCCTGATCATCGATCGCAGGTGACATATAGTATGCCAGCGTATTCTCCTGAATATCCTCAAGGCTCTTATCAAGCTTCTTCGCCTGATACTTTATCTCTCCAAAGTCTGGGTAGTTCTCGGTGGCTGTATTCATGAGTATATCTATTATTTCTGAAGGCTCCTTTGAGTCACTGTCTCCAAAGAGGTCATCGTAGTGCTCCACAAAATATTCATATGAATCGTACTGTGTCATGGCTATGGAATACAGATCTGTCATGAGATCTGACAGGTTGTCATCCAGCATCTGTGCCACTTCCTCAGGTGTCTTATCAGTTCCCGCAGCGTCCTTCAAAAGGTAAGCGTAATACTCTTTACCACCTTCATAGCCACACACACCGCCCTGGTTCTTACCGGTTCCCTTGAGCGATGACAGCACATCTATAACATCCTCATATGCAGGTATAAGACTTTCCGCAACGGCCTTCTTATTCTGTTCCTCAAAATCGGCTATCTCGTCCGCAGTCAGGAAGTCCAGCGCCTCGATGTTATCGTTGAACACCTGTATCATGAAGTGATTGTCCTTGTCCTTGATGAAGTCTTCGCACTGCTCGATGACCTTATCGCACACGGCATCACTCATAAAATATCCCTTCTCGGACTTTGTCTTCTCAAACTCTAGATTGTCATCAAAATAATCCCTTACCATTCCAAGCACCTGGAGATATCTCTCCACATCACCCTTGTCGTCAAAACGGTAGTCTGTGAAATATGTGGATATATTAGACTGCAGTCCCTTCATAGGTGAGAACGGCTCGCTGAGGTATATGTTCAGATAACCCTCTGACTCCGTCTCCAGATACTGATTAAGTATATCATATGTGAGCTGCTGGCTCTCCGTGAGATCGTCCCTGTCAAATGACTTGAGCTTGTCAAAGGACTCATCAAACTCAGCCTTACGTTTTTTGATTCCCTCATCGCTCATATCCGAATCGCCCAGAGATACCTCCGGCTCAGGAATACCCAGGGCATCCCCATCCTTTATCTCATAGTTGTACGAGAGTGTGTCCGATGTCACACTGTCCACATACTCATCGTGCAGATATTCCTCGAACTCCTTCTGCACCTTTGTGTAGTTGTCCGCATTATCCTTTATTGTTCCTGTGATAGTCTTCTCATCAAACATATGAGAAGTACATGCAGTCATCGACATGGCCATGGCTCCGACAACAGCAGCCACGACAAATCTTCTCATATTCTTTTTGAATCTGGTCATACATCTACTCCTTACTTAATATATTGTCCCTTCACATAACCTATCTACACATTGTATGCCATAAACCATACTATTGTCCATTTATTTTATGTTAAGGTTACAATATACCGAGTCCGTCCAGAACAACCTTTACTCCTATGAGTATAAGTATGATACCTCCGGCAAGCTCAGCCTTTGACTTGTACTTTGTTCCGAATATACTTCCGATCTTCACTCCGACCGCTGAACATATGAATGTGATACATCCTATGAATAATACCGCAAGTATGATATACAGAGTGGACAGCTTGAGGAATGCAAATGACACTCCAACCGCCAGTGCGTCTATGCTGGTTGCAACCGCCAGAAGGAACATGACCTTAAAGCTCATATCTGCATCTACTTCCTCTTCCCCGCCAAACGACTCCTTGATCATGCTTCCGCCGATGAACAGGAGGAGCACAAATGCGATCCAGTGTGACCATTTGCTTACCAGATCTGCAAAAAAGCTTCCGAGGACATATCCTACCGTCGGCATAAGTGCCTGAAATCCTCCAAACCACGCACCTGCGATAAGCATATGCTTCACCTTGATGTTGCGCAGGGACAACCCCTTACAGATAGACACGGCAAATGCATCCATTGAAAGACCAACTGCCAACAGGAATAACTCTGCAATACTCATAATTTTTCTCCTTGATATAGATTTGACGGATGCAGTCACAGACACATATAAAAAGAGACCTCCCGGGCAGCTAAAAGCTGTCCAGAAAGTCTCATCATCTACAGTAATACCAGATTCACGCCATCATCGACCGATGGCTGTCAATCATTATGTTGATATCACAACGCAAGCTCTGCGCTGACTACTCCCTTAATGAACGGTGATATTCTAGCATATTGATAAAATATTATCAAGTAGCATTTTCCTGTTATCGCATTATTGTCATTACAGATCTGTTCAGTCCTGCTTATCGATCTGAGTTGCGCTTGCCTCCTCAAGTGCCGGTGTTCCGCGCAGTTCTATGATAGGGCTTCCCTTGCCCTTTATATAATCACCTGTGATGGTCACCCTTCCTATGGTGTCATCCCTTGGGATCTGGTACATGATATCCAGCATGAATTTCTCTATAATTGCACGCAATGCTCTGGCTCCCGTCTTCCTCTTGATCGCCTCCTCGGCTATCGCCTCGTATGCCGAATCGTCAAATCTAAGATCCACCTCATCCAGTGCAAGGAGCTTCTTATACTGCTTTAATATCGCATTCTTAGGCTCCTTGAGTATGCTCACGTACATATCCTTGTCCAACGCATCAAGTGTGAAGAGTACCGGAAGTCTTCCAAGGAACTCAGGTATCATGCCAAACTCACGGAGATCCTCGGTTGTAACCTGTCTCAGCAGATTCGGATCATCATCATATTTGTCCTTGAGTTCAGCCTTGAAGCCCATGGACGCCTGCTTGCTGATCCTCTGCTTGATGATCTCCTCTATATCAGGAAATGCTCCTCCACATATAAACAGTATGTTTCTTGTATTGATGGTCGTCATGGGAACCATAGCATTCTTGCTGCCCGATCCCACAGGTACCTCAACATCCGCACCCTCAAGCAGCTTCAACAGTCCCTGCTGTACGGATTCACCGCTCACATCCCTGCTGTTGCTGTTCTGCTTCTTGGCGATCTTGTCTATCTCATCTATGAACACGATTCCTCTCTCTGCCTTCTCCACATCATTGTCGGCGGCGGCGAGAAGCTTTGACAGAACACTCTCAACATCATCGCCTATATAACCGGCCTCAGTGAGAGTTGTGGCATCAGTTATTGCGAGAGGCACCTTGAGAAGTCTTGCTATGGTCTTGACTATATATGTCTTACCACAGCCTGTAGGTCCCACCATCAGCATGTTGGACTTCTCTATCTCTATATCATCCATGGTATCTGTGAGAACCCTCTTATAATGATTGTATACAGCCACGGATATAACCTTCTTGGCATATTCCTGTCCCACAACATACTCGTCCAGCATAGCCTTGATCTTATGAGGAGCCGGAATGGTCTTAAGCGTGAGCTCTTCCTCCTGCTTCTTTTCCTTTGGCGCCTTCTTCTTGACCTTCTGTGACTTTGGCACGTCATTCTGTGCCTTGAACTTGGACATGTCTATATTGCCAAATGGCATGTTCGTAAGATCTATGAATTGCATATTGCCAAGCCCCGGCATGTTGCCAAAACCGGAATTGTTAAAGCTGTCAAATGATCTCTGCATGCAGTCCGCACATATATTTATATCTCCAGGCATATGTATCAGCTTGCCGGCCACGCTCTCCGGTCTCCTGCACAGGTAGCAGTATTTCTCGTAGTCGTCATCGTTGTCCTTATCATCCGATGCATGTCCATCGGTATCCACCGTATCCGGTGTCTTCTTATCTATATCATCATAATTCTCTGCCATATCTCATTTTCCTTTCCTGATTATACATATAGTCTCAGTCAGAAATATAATAACACACATATACCACATTTACCAACACCTGCAAATATGAAATTACTGTAAAATAGCCGTGACCAAACTCCTCATACCATCATTTTCCCCTTAATAATATTAAGTCATTTGTCTGTTTTTTGTATTATTTTACCGCTGGCATCTTTCGAATCGTTTTAAAATTTCGGCATTTGCGAAGTGCTATGGAATTGGATTTTTCGCTATGCTATAATCATAAAAAATAAATCCAACGGGTAAAAGGAGGACTGTAATTATGAAGAAACTTGAAATCGTAGTTCGTTCAGAAAAGCTTGATGATGTAAAGTCAATACTTGATGAGTGTGAATCAACAGGTGCCATGGTATCAAACATCATGGGTTACGGTAATCAGAAGGGATATAAGACAACTTACAGAGGAAGCGAATATGTTGTGAACCTTATTCCAAAGGTAAAGATCGAGACCATCGCAGCAGACGATGTTGCGGACAAGATCATTTTCAAGGTTTGCGAGAGAATATCCACAGGTAAGATCGGTGATGGTAAGATCTTCGTATATGATGTGGCAGATGTCGTTCGTATCCGTACAGGCGAGCGTGGAGAGACAGCGCTCTAATAAGCACAGGTATCCAATATCATTCCTTTTTCTAAATTGGCAGGCAGTGGCATTTGTCCACTGCCTGTTTTTTATCGTTCAGCTCTGTCTCCCAGTATCTTCAACAGACTCCCCGGAGTCATCCCTGTATACCACTTAAACTCTCTCTGGAAATGCGCCTGGTCAGAATATCCCATGTCATCCATATAATCCGTGACATGTCCGCCCGGATGCTCCAGCATTTTTCTCACAGTCTCCCTGATCCTCACGATGCGGGCAAACCTCTTGGGGCTGACCCCCAGCTCCTCCACAAATCTCCTATGCACATGTCTAACGGTGCATCCCATCTGCTCAGCAAGCTCTGATATGCTTATCTTCCCTTTTGCCGCATATATGACATCCGCCTGTTTCACGATGTCCGAATCAGCCATGCCATTCCTCTGCCACAACGATCCGCATTTCTCTATATGCTCCGTGATCTCCTCTGTCGCACTCTCTATCGGATCTTCTGCACCATTTCCTGTAAATGCATGATCAGCCGTCAGCAGTTTTTCAAGCAGACGCATATCTTGGGTATCCAGAGTCTCCCTGCCAAATCCAAGATCCTGCTCCACAGATATGAAGCTGCAGCTCTCCTCAATGCAAACAGCCGCCTCCAGTTCACCCGGATACACACTTTTGATGTGTCCATCCGTACATATCACACATATCCCAGCATTCTCCTGTGGCACTATTCTCAGCCCACCCAAGCTGTAACCAGCTCTCACATACACAGACTTCTCATTCTTTTCTATCAAATTAGTATGTACTTCACTGCAAAAATTAACATTCAATAAAATCTGACTATCCATACGCCATCTCCGCATAACTTTATTTATCTTTACCGTATCTTTGCTTTATTATATTAAGCCCGTGCAAAATATAATAAGGTTTATCGTTCCATGTCCGATTTTTTCAATATTTTACCATATCTCAATACTATACTCAACCCAAGTTAGTAATTGAGGTGTGGCACTGAGATACTTATTATCAGTCATATCTCAGTGACGTACGATCAGATATAATGTGCACAAAGATGTGTTTTGTCAGGAGCATACCTGGCGGGACGCATCTTTTTTTATTATCTGATCACTTCCACAACTACAATGTATTAAAAGGAGGAATGATTATGGAAGACGTAAGCACAATTGTATTTGGAGTATGGTTCCTTGTCGGAGCCGCACTGGTATTCTGGATGCAGGCCGGATTTGCAATGGTTGAGGCCGGTTTCACAAGAGCCAAGAATGCCGGAAACATTATAATGAAGAATCTCATGGATTTCTGTCTCGGTACAGTCTCATTCATGATCCTCGGTTCATCACTTCTGCTCGGCAGCAGTGACTGGGCACTCGGAGGTTTCATCGGAAAACCATCATGGGATTTGTTCCTTCACTTTGAAAACTATGACTGGTCAAGCTTCGTATTCAACCTTGTGTTCTGTGCAACAGCAGCAACCATCGTGTCAGGAGCTATGGCAGAGAGAACAAAGTTCTCTGCATATTGTGTATACTCAGCTATCATCTCACTGCTGATATATCCTATTGAGGCTCACTGGATCTGGAATCCAGGTGGCTGGCTTGTAAAACTTGGCTTCCATGATTTTGCCGGTTCATGTGCCATCCATATGGTAGGTGGAATCTCAGCACTGATTGGTGCCGCATTACTTGGACCTCGTATCGGAAAGTTCAATAAGGATGAGAATGGCAAAGTAGTAAAGGTTCACACCTTCCCTGGTCATAACCTTCCACTCGGCGCACTCGGTGTATTCATCCTGTGGTTCGGCTGGTACGGATTCAATGGTGCAGCCGCAACATCTGTTGATCAGTTAGGTTCTATCTTCCTCACTACTACTATCGCACCTGCACTTGCAACAGTTTCATGTATGATATTTACATGGCTCAAATATGGCAAGCCTGATGTGTCAATGTGTCTCAACGCTTCACTCGCTGGTCTTGTTGCCATCACAGCTCCTTGTGATACAGTCGATGCTTTCGGCGCAGCTATCATCGGTATCGTTGCCGGACTTCTCGTAGTATTCGGAGTATGGCTCTGTGACCACGCATTACATGTTGACGATCCTGTCGGTGCCGTAGCCGTACATGGTGTAAATGGTATCTGGGGAACAATCGCTGTAGGTCTCTTCTCCACAACAACTGTTCCTGGAAATGATACATTAAACGGTCTGTTCTACGGCGGTGGCATTCATCCACTTCTCATCCAGTTACTTGGATTTGCAGCAGTTGCAGCATGGACAGCAGTTACGATCACCATCGTATTCCTGATCATCAAGAAGACTATGGGACTTAGAGTATCTGAGGAGGAAGAGATCAAGGGACTTGATCCTACAGAGCATGGTCTTCCTACAGCATACGCAGATTTCCTGACAACAAAGTAATTCATAATATATAGTATTATCTGCAAGCAAAAAGCCTGTGGTATGAATCAAAGTTCATATCACAGGCTTTTTAATATATTCACATCCACATTCCATGTATAAGCAATATATGCGGATTCTTCCTGTCTCCATACTCGTGTATTGTCATCTCTTACCCCTTGTAAAAGCATTAGTTAGTTATCGCTAACCTATGACATATTATCACAGAAAGCCCATTATATACAACACAATATTGCATAAAAAAGATCCCAGTCGTTACGACTGGGATCCGTCTCAAAACAAACATCTATAGATTAAAGACTGTAAGAACCTGATTCTCCATCAGCTGTATAATATACCATGCCTGTTTCTGGCTGGTAGTATACGTTCAATTCCTTAACTGTCTTATTGCCAATAACTTCCTTCACCTTAGCAACGATTGTTGCCATCTCGATCTGACCGCCAGCGAACTCAACAAATACATTCTCTGTTGTCTTAGCTGGAGCTGCCTTCTTTGCTGGAGCCTTCTTTGCAGGTGCTGCTGCCTTTGTCTCTTCCTTCTTAGCTGGTGCTGTTTTCTTTGCAGGTGCTGCCTTTGGCTCTTCCTTAACTGGAGCTACCTTCTTTGCAGGTGCTGCCTTTGTCTCTGTAGCTGCTGTCTTCTTTGCAGCTTCCTCTTTCTTAACTGCCTCAACCTTAGCAAGTGCTGCTGCAGGTGTTGCCTTTGTTACCTTCTTTGTCTCATCTGCCTTCTTTGCTGTAGCCATGATTCTTTCCTCCCAAATAAAAAGTATCTATGTAATCTTATGTATTTATTTTCAAGCTAGGTTGATATTACTCCATTTTTTATATTTTTTCAATATAACCAAATTCTTTTCTCCCTTTTGTATCGTTTTGGGAATTGATTTACAATAAATGGCAACACTTTACACAAAAAGGCGGTCACAGATCGTTGTAAATCCGTGACCGCTTTTGTCATTTTGTACAAATACACACACTAATTCGTGAGAATATTAACCACTTCACTCAATTTCATTCCGTTTGATCCCTTCAAAAGCACTATATCCTCAGGCTTCATGAGCGCCATAAGGTATATCGCGATCTCCTCCGTGTCAGTGAATGACACAGTCTTGGCATACTTCGTATCACAGGCATCCAGAGCTTCCTTGATCTTCTGGGCATGCTCTCCGATGACTATGACCTCATCTATCTTCTTATCTCTGAGATACTCTCCGACTTCATAGTGGTACTCATCGCTCTTCTCTCCGAGCTCAAGCATATCGCCGAGCACGATATACTTCTTGCCCTCGCACTTCATGTCACAGAGGACATCGGTGCTGGCCTTCATGGAATCAGGGCTTGCATTGTATGTATCGTCTATGATCGTGTATTTGCCAGGAAGCTTGATGACCTTCTGTCTGAGACCTCTGAAATTCTCAAATGCCTTCGACGACTTCTCATATGGAACTCCAAGCTGATGCGACACAGCCATGGCCACCAATGAATTGCGCACGTTGTGCAGTCCCATCACTCCTACCTTGACAGTTACAACGTCATCCCCATGTACCATATCGTATACAGAATATCCATCCTCCATGCGGATGTTAGTCGCTCTGAAGTCCATGCCCTCGCCGCAACCATATGTGTATACCTTACATGGTATCTCATCCTTGACCGCATACAGCATAGGATCATCACCGTTGATATACAGTGTTCCATTCTCGCCCATGCCCTTGATAATGCTGAGCTTCTCCTTGCGGGTGTTCTCCAGTGAACCCATATATTCTATATGTGCAACGCCTATGGTCGTTATAACGCATATATCCGGCTGAGCTATATCAGTGAGGATGTCCATCTCACCCGGCTCGCCGATTCCAAGCTCAAGAACAGCTGCATCGTACTCGTCTGTCATCCTTGACACCGTGATAGGCTCGCCGTACACCGAATTATAATTGCCCTCTGTGTGGAAGCACTTCATTCCAGCACTGACAGCCGCTGTGATCATCTCTCTTGTCGTGGTCTTGCCCACGCTTCCTGTAACCGCCACAACAGGCATATCGTATCTGTTCCTTATATACTTTCCAATGGCCTGCAATGCCTTAACAGTATCATCCACCCTGATATACGCCTTGTCCGACACCACAACATTGTCATGCTCCGATGTGAGTGTGGCTGCTGCAGTCTGAAGTGCTGATTCTATAAATCTGTGTCCGTCGGTTCTTGTTCCTATGATCGGCACGAACAGATCGCCCTCCTTGGCCTCCTTAGAGTTTATACAGATGTCAGTGAGAACAGTGTTCTCATCTCCGCAGAGGAGTACGCCTCCTGTAGCTTCCAGAATATTTTTTACTGTTATATCTACCATCACTATCCCCTTTTTTCATATTGATAAAATATATACAACCGGGCTTTACCGCCGCTCCGGCTTCATCAGGTGTCCATTATAGCACTGTATTATGCTTTTGTATATTTAAATCTCTTTACTTTTATAATCCCAGAACTGTTCAAGGATCCCGTCCACATTTTGCATGTTGCATATCACGCTGTCATTCCATTCCACAGGAAACAGCTCCGTGTAACGCCTGGTGGCAAATCTCTCGTCTATCAGAAGTATTATCCCCTGATCCGTCTCCGTCCTTATGACTCTTCCGGCAGCCTGAAATACCTTGTTTATTCCCGGGTACTGGTACGCATATCTGAATCCATTCCTGTCGGATGCAGCCTCTTTTTCGTCCGCCGCGGTTCTGCTGTCGAAGTAATCCATCATCAGCTTTCTCTCCGTGCACACCTGGGGAAGACCGGGTCCGACTATTATCGCTCCTATCAGCCTGTCACCAGTCAGATCGATTCCCTCGGAGAATATTCCGCCCATGATACACAGTGCCAGCACATTGTCCTTCTCCTCAAATGCCCTCAGAAAGCTCTCTCTATCGCTCTCCGTCATGTATTGTTCCTGGGCTATAACTTCCACCCCAAGAGACTCTGGAAGCTCTTCAGTGAGCACATGCACCTTCTCCAGCATGGCATACGATGGAAAGAACACCATATAGTTGCCCGGTCTCGCACTTATCACGCGCTCTATATAGCTGTAAATGTTCCTGTACATCGCCTCATTACGGTTCGTGTATCTGGTCGTGACATCATTTGCTATCATTATCTTCCTGTTCTCCGCAGAAAATGGAGACGGGATGTATATTGCCCTGTCCTCCGGGCAGTCCGACAGCATCTCCATATAATATCTGACAGGAAGTATCGTAGCCGAGAAAAACACCGTGGCAAGCCCTTTGTCCAAGCAGTTTCTTATGTTAACTGCAGGCTTGACGCAGTACAGTCTCACCACAAATCTTCCGTCATCCCTTATCTCGTCATACACGACATAATTCTCATCCATCATCTCCGCAATGTTCAGAAATGAGGTGAGATTAAAATAAAAGTTCAGGACTTCCTTTCTCTCCGGGATCTGCCTGTGCTCCTCCAGAAAGAGCTGTATTGCTTCATGGAGGCTGAGCAATTTCAGGTGAAGAGGTGCTATGCTCGAGAGCACCCTGTATCCCTCCTCAGGAACCTCCTTCTTCATCGTAAGCAGCTCTCTGTTGCAGCTTCCTATATGTCTTGCCATACGGCCGCCATACTGGGCTGTGAGCTTCTTGAGCTCCAGAAAGTCCTCCTTCACGATCTCCGCACTGTACATGGACGAAGCCCTGTCCACAAGATTGTGCGCCTCATCCACAAGGAATACATAATCTCCCGGCTTACCGCCCTCTGCCGCAAAGAACCTCTTGAGGCTCGCTCTCGGATCAAAGACATAGTTATAGTCACATATCACCATGTCAGCAAACAGACTCACGTCAAGGCTCAACTCAAACGGACACACCCTGTGAGCCTGTGCGTACCGTATTACCACATCTCTGTCAACCACCGTCTCATGTAATACCACGTCGTACAGCGCATCATTTACCCTGTCAAAATGCCCCTCGGCATACGGACATACCGCAGGATTGCAATCCACCTGTTCCTGACAACATATCTTCTCTTTTGCCGTGAGTATAACAGTCTTGAGCTTTAGCCCTCTGTCCTCCAGCAGCTCCACCGCATTTCTCGACACAGTGTGGGCTATGGTCTTGGCTGTCAGATAGAATATTTTCGACACATGTCCCTGAACCATGGATTTTATGGACGGGTACACCGCCGCCATGGTCTTTCCGATTCCAGTTGGTGCCTGGACATACAGATGTTTTTCCTGCTCAATAGCCCTGTACACATACAGAGCCATCTCCTTCTGGCCCTTCCTGTACTCAAATGGGAACTCCATGTCCGAGATGGACTGATTCCTCATAAGCTGATGCTTCTCCACCAGATCAATCCATTTGCAAAGCTCCGCCATCATTGAGCTGAACCATTTCTCCAGATAGCCAAATGAATATCTCCGCCTGAAGAACTTCTCCTTCTCGCTGTCAAGGTTTACATAACTTATCCTTACATCTATCCAGCTATAATTATTCTCTTTTGAATATATATACGCATAGCACATCGCCTGGGCCACGTGGACGCGCTGCGGGCTCTCCATGTCATCGAGGTTCCTGTATATGCCCTTTATCTCATCTATAAGCACATCGCTGTCATGGAAGTCCACAGCATACCCCTCTGCCATGTCAAAGCCGTCGTCAATATCCCCCGGCTCTTCCTGTTCGCCACCGCATCTGTCTATGATTCCATCAGCCCGGCCCTCCACAGTTATCAGATGTCCGCCAAGCTCCTCTGTATACCGGAGCGGCACCTCTGAATTATAATGAGACCCTGCCCTTTTCTGAAGCTTCCTGTGAATCCTGCTACCCGCATTCATCGCTTCTCTGGACAGAGTCCCACTACTGCTATCACTTATATCGCCACTGCGGAAGATGAATTCCACCAGGCTCCTAACTGATATTTTTATATTCATTATCTCTTATATACTATCTTCTCTGCGAGATCGTCCGCAGTCTGTCTGTCTATGAGTATCTCAACCAGCTTAAGTGCAAATTCTATGGCTGTTCCCACTCCTCTGCTAGTGATCACATTTCCGTCCACCACTACCGGCTCCGTGCTGTGGCGCTTCGCCATGAGCTGATCCTCACATCCCGGATAACATGTTGCATTCTTGTCCGCAAGCACGCCAAATGCGCCAAGTGCTGTAGGTCCCGCACAGATAGCAGCCACATAGCCGCCTCTGTCATTCTGTGCCTTGACCATGGCCTGAACCTTTGAATTTGCCTTGAGGTTCGGAACCCCCGGAATACCTCCAGGAAGAACTACAAGATCGCACTGGTCATCGATCTCTGATAACTTCTCATCCATCGTGACCTCCATGCCGCGCGCTCCTGTCACTGTATCCTGATCGTCAGCCGACACCATCAGGCACTCAACTCCGGCTCTCTTCAAGAGATCCACCACCGTGAGAGCCTCTACCTCTTCATAACCTGTTGCAAATAAAACTCTTGCCTTCATCGCTTTTCCTCCTTATTCGCACTCTTTACAAAACTGTCTATATCACGTCTGTCCATACCGCTCAGGGCGCTGTTCTGATAGATACCGTCCTCAGTCACATCCCTGCCAAACCAAGTCGGCGGCACAAATGTATTTGCAAATTTCTCCTCCGGGAATTCAACCTCAGCATAGGTGAGTCCGCCAAATATCCCGTCGAACACGTCCAGCTCGATCTTCAGTTCCCTGTCCACTTCACTGTCACCACAGGTTCCGTCCGTATCGGAAAGCGGTATTATATACCGGTCCTTCTCTATTATATTGCCGTCTGCCTTACATCTGAGATTCCTGTATTCATCCTCGTCCAGATCCATCTCGAATTCCTGCCTGCTGAGCAGTCCCTTGGATTTGACCGTGAGCACACGTCTGTCGTCCGTTCTCCTGATCCTTATGACCGGCTTCACGGACACATACATCTGTTCCATGTGCTTCACCTGATATTTCGTCAGATCGACAGGTATCTCATGTACAAGGTATTTTCTCTCTATCTCCATATATGCCTCCACCTATTCAAACCAAATGACCGCCTTATCAGAACACATCTCCCGGCGGTATATCTCCACTCACATAGCTTCCTATAGCTTTGTTCATAAATATCATGGACACGACAAGTGCAATGATCCATACAACAAACGATGATAACAGATATCCAAGAGCAGTGTTGACCGATATTATGAACACCGACAGAGTCTGTGCATAGACACATATCGTAAATACCTTGCCGTAGGACAGTCCCGTGTTGAGATTTCTTGCAAGTCCATTGCCCGCTATACTGAATATCAGCGCAAGGAGAAGCTGTCTGCCCGCCGATGCCGCCATCACCGAAATGAACATAATCACCATGTACATATAAAATACCGGTGTCAGTGCCGCCAGCTTGCTATTGTTGAAGCCATCCGGCAGGAACATGTATTTGAGCGGTGTCACCATGTACTCATAGCCCTTGCCATCTGAGACCATTCCCATGACTATATTCTCACTTCCTATGGCGATGTACACTCCATCCGTTTCCATGGAGTCAAGGTCCACTGACGCATTCTCCGTGTTGATGTACAGAGTAGCATTTCCTATCTCAAGCTGCATATCGTGTTCCATGTCGAGCTTATTGTCATGATATGTGAATGCCGGGATCTTATTTGTTATGAGATTTCTCAGACCTCCGACCTTGCCGACCCAGAATATGGCGTCTATTCCAAACTCTATAAATGCCAGCAAAAAGGATATGATCACCACAAACCACACAAGGCGTCCCGTCTTCAGCTTGACCAGTTGTTTGTAATTCTTCGGACTGCTGACCGCTATCGACAACTGATCGAGCAGCGTCACCTTCTTGTTCTCTTCCTGTTCTTCCATATAAATCTCCAACTCTAATAATTATTGACCGGCAAAATGAACCAGCTATTCCATCGGCTCTATAATCCCAAGCTTCACCATAGCCTTATATATTCCATCATTCTCCGCATCGTCTGTGACCATCATAACCTGTCTTTTGAGCTCCTCCGGCCCCTTCTCCATGATTATGCTGTTCGGACAATATAATAACATAGGTGCGTCATTGTTGCCATCACCAAATGCATATGCATTTTCAAGCGGAATATCAAAATAATCCAGAAGATACTGTATACCCGTCGCCTTGCTGAACCCCTTGGGAACTATCTCGCAGAAATTTGAACCTCTGTCGATATAGTCAAAATTCTGTGATACATACTCTCGGAACTCAGGAACATTTTTGTTGTCATCCGCGAACCAGCAGCAGAACTTGTCAAATTCAAAGTCATCTGAGTCCACATCCTCCCCAACAAATATTCCATTTGCCCGGAAGTATCTGACCATCTCTGCAAGGAGTTCATTTCCCATGTTCTGACCGTCCACGTACACCTTGTCTCTGTGCTCATACATTCCAAACATGTCATATCTGCGGCATGCATAAGCTATATCCCTGCACACATCCCTGCTGACATCATTGTGGAACAGCTCTTTGCCGTCATAGTAAATGGATGTTCCGCAGCCACACACAAAGCCGTCAAAACCCGCATCCTTGATCTCATCAGTGACATTACAGTAAACCCTGCCAGTGTTGATGAACACCAGATGTCCGTTGGCTCTCGCCTGCGCCAGCGCACGCCTTGCGCTGTCCGGGAAGTATCTCCTTCCGTCCTCGGTTATAAGCGTTCCGTCTATATCAAAGAACAATATCTTCCTGTCTGTGCTTTTCATATATTATATCCATCCTGTCATATATTTACAGGCACATGTATTATAACTACACGTGCCTGTATCTTCTGTACGCATTATATTTTCACTTGATAACCTGCGCATGCTTCATTATATCACTTTTTCTGCAGTCTGCATTACAACTGCTTCATGAGGTCGATCATCTCAAGAGCTCCCATAGCGCAGTCATAACCCTTGTTGCCGGCCTTTGTTCCTGCACGCTCGATGGCCTGCTCGATATTCTCTGTTGTGACAACTCCGAACATTACAGGTACACCTGTCTCAAGTGATACTGAGGCAACGCCCTTTGAAACCTCGTTGCACACATAATCATAGTGGCTTGTCGCACCACGAATAACAGCACCAAGACAGATAACAGCGTCATACTTGCCGCTTGCAGCCATCTTCTTTGCGATCACAGGGATCTCAAATGCTCCCGGAACCCATGCAACTGTGATGTCGTCAGCATTTACATCATGACGGAGAAGTGCATCCTCTGCACCGCTTACGAGCTTTGAAACTATGAACTCATTAAATCTTGCTGCCACTATACCTATCTTTGCTCCATTTGCTACTAACTTTCCTTCTACCTTATTCATCTGATTTATCCTCCTTATTCTATATCGGAGCTTACCCAGCCCCTTCTTATGAAATATTAGACTTCGTGTAACATATGACCCATTTTCTCTTTTTTTGTCTTGAGATAAAATGCGTCAAACTTGGTTGGCTCTATCTCTATAGGAACTCTCTCCACGATCTCAAGATTGTAGCCTGCAAGGCCGTATACCTTGAGTGGGTTGTTGGTGAGGAGTCTGATCTGTCTGATTCCGAGATCCACAAGTATCTGTGTTCCTATGGTGTAATCCCTTGCATCATCAGGGAAACCAAGCTTGAGGTTTGCCTCAACGGTGTCAAGCCCCTGATCCTGAAGCGCATATGCCCTGATCTTGTTGATAAGGCCGATTCCTCTGCCCTCCTGTCTCATGTACAGGAGCACGCCTCTGCCTTCCTTGGCAATGGCCTTCATGGCCGCATCGAGCTGCTGTCCGCAGTCACACTTCTGTGAGCCGAAGCAATCGCCTGTGAGGCACTCGCTGTGCACACGGCAGAGAACAGGCTTGCCGTCAGCTATATCACCCATTGTGAGTGCCACGTGATGTTCACCGTTCAGCTTGTTGATATATCCACAGATCGTAAACTCACCATACTTTGTTGGAAGCTTTGCCTTGGCTACGCACTCAACGAATACTTCATGCTCTTTTCTGTACTGCACAAGCTTCTCTATGGTCGATATCTTAAGGTCATGAACCTTTGCAAATTCCACAAGGTCATCCTTTCTCGCCATGGTTCCGTCATCCTTCATGATCTCACAGCACAGTCCGCAAGGCTTAAGTCCTGCAACCTTCATAAGATCAACTGTAGCCTCTGTGTGGCCGTTTCTCTCTATGACTCCGCCTGCAACTGCCTGAAGTGGGAACATATGTCCCGGTCTTCTGAAGTCATCAGGCTTTGCATTCTCATCCACAAATTTTCTGGCTGTGTAGCCTCTCTCCTCGGCTGAGATTCCTGTGGTTGTATCCACATGATCCACTGATACTGAAAATGCTGTGCAGTGGTTATCTGTATTGGTTATACACATCTGTGGGAGATTCAGCTTATCCGCATATGACGCACCCATAGGCATGCATATGAGACCTCTCGCCCACTTTGCCATGAAGTTGACATTCTCCGTTGTAGCAAATTCTGCTGCACAGATTACATCTCCCTCATTCTCTCTGTCCTCGTTGTCGAGCATGACAACCGGCTTTCCCGCCGCAAGATCTGCAGCGATCTCCTCTATCGAGTTGAATTCAAAACTCATCACTCTACCTCCTTAAAATATCTGTCTACATAAATCCATTTTCTGCCAGAAACTTCATATCAAGTCCTGATCTATCTGAAGCATTTCCATTTGAAAGCTTTTCATCTGTATCGTCACCTTTGTATGGCATAAGCAGTTTCTCAACATACTTTCCAACCACATCATTTTCAAGGTTGACCACCTTGCCCGGCTTGCCATCCAGCAGCGTCGTCTCTCCCGCCGTGTGCGGAATGATCGACACCTTAAAGCATGTATCATCGACATACGCAACCGTAAGGCTTATACCGTCTATGGCTATTGAGCCCTTCTCAATGATGTATCTGAGTATCTTCGGAGAACAATCTATTGTCACCCACACTGCATTGTCCTCCCTTTTGAGCTCTCTGATCGTTCCGGTTCCATCTATATGTCCTGACACTATATGTCCGCCAAATCTTCCTCCGGCCGCCATGGCACGCTCAAGGTTCACCCTGCTGCCACCGGTAAGCTGTCCAAGTCCGCTTCGTCTCAAAGTCTCAGGCATGACATCCGCAGTAAAGATATTCCCCGATATGCCGGTTGCAGTAAGACACACACCGTTTACCGCTATACTGTCTCCAACCTGGCTTCCATGGAGAACCTTGTCTGCCTGCACCGTGATGCTGCAGGAGCTTACGCCTTTATCTATCTTTCTTATAGTTCCTATCTCTTCTACTATTCCTGTGAACATGTATGACCTCTTTTCTATAAGTTCTTAAACCTTTTTGTATCTGAGCATCACATCTTCATCAAATCTTCTGACCTCGTCAAGTCCAAACATATGTGCATCCGCAGGCACATCAACACCCGTTCCGGATACCGGACTGTACTTGCCCTCGCCGCCAAATATCTTCGGGGCAATGAATACACATGCCTCATCCACAAGACCTTCAGACACCATGCTGTAGTTGAGCTCGCCGCCGCCCTCAAGCAGTATTCCGTCTATGCCTTTCCCGCCGAGGATCGTCATGAGCTGCCTTAGATCCACCTGTCCATCCACATCTTCGATCTCTATGATGCTTACACCTTTATCCTTGAGTCTCTCACACTTTGCTGAGTCTGAAGCTCCCGCTGCCGTCGTGGCAACTATGGTCTCTATCTCCCCGGCTGTCTGTACGATCTGTGAATCCTCCGGAATCCTGAGCTTGCTGTCACAAACTATCCTGATCGGATTTCTGACATTATCAGTATCCCTGTCCGTGCTTTTCTCTATTCTGCATGTCAGCATCGGATCATCCGCAAGCACTGTTCCTATGCCCGCCATAATACCCTTATGTCTGTTTCTGAGTTCCATGACATACGCCCTTGATGCCTCACCGGTTATCCACTTGCTGGCCCCTGTGTGGGTAGCGATCCTGCCGTCCATGGTCATGGCATATTTCATGGTCACATACGGCTGTTTATTTACTATATACTTAAAGAAAATGCCGTTTATGGCATCGCACTCGGCTTTGAGGCAGTGTGTGTACACCTCTATCCCGGCATCACGCAGTCTCTTAAAACCTTTTCCTGCCACCATAGCATTCGGATCATCGGAACCACAGTAGACCTTTCTGATCTTGTGCTCTATGATCGCGTCCACACATGGAGGCTGCTTGCCAAAATGGCAGCACGGCTCAAGCGTCACATACATGACTGCGCCCTCGGCATCTGCCTGATCCTTAAGACTGGCAAATGCTGCGCGCTCAGCGTGGAGCTCTCCATATCTCACATGATATCCCTCTCCTATGATCCTGCCATTCTTCACTATGACAGCACCTACAAGCGGATTTGGATTCACTGCTCCAGTGCCGCGCCTTGCAAGCTCTATGGCACGTCTCATATATGACGGATCAAATTCATCATCTATATCATATTTTTCCATATGACCACCATCCTACTTAATACCTTTACAGACAGACTATCGGATATTGCTCATTCAAGCCTCCGAAGTATCTGTTCGAAACACAAGAGAAAACCCCGAAGATAACTTCGGGGTTTTCTCTTGTTCAGGTATCCATCACCGAAATCCATCAAAACGGACTTCCATCAGATACCCTGTTCTGAATATATAATACTTCTCTCATCCAGACTATACTGTCGGTCCCGGAATCACACCGGATCATGCCTCATGGCTCACGGACTTAAGGTTTCCCTAACACCGTCGGTGGAGAATTGCACTCACCCCCGAAGATCTATCATCATATGCAGTTGTCTCTTAAAAACGACTATATTGTATTCCATATGCCAACGGAATGCAACTGTTTTTTATGATGTATTTTACCGATAAATTTTAAAGCTGTGAATTGAACAGGCTCTTTATCTTGTAGATAATATCATCACTGTCCGCATTTATAGATGCCGCCTCATTTATTCCTGAGAGCTTTGCAAGCTCATCCGTGTCAGCATCTCCGCCGTAACCTATCGTGTATACAGGTATGTTCGACTGTCTGAGCGCACTTGTTATCTCATCCATGGAATATCCCACATTGGCATATCCATCGCTGAGAAGGAACAGCATACACTTTGCATCCGGGTGCTCTGCCTTTGCATCGGTTATCATCTTCATCGCAACCACAACGGCATCATACGAAGCCGTTCCGCCTGAAGCCATCAGATTGTTGACCGATCCTTGGAAATATGATCTCTGGTTCAGGTCAAACTGGGCGATCGGAACCTCCACTGTAACTGAGCTTGAGTAGCTGACAAGCCCAACATAATTGTTGTCATTGATATACTGCGCACCGTTTGTCAGACTGTTCTTGAGCTGGTTCATAGGATCTCCGTCCATGGAACCGCTGCAGTCCGCAACAAACACCGCGATGATGTCCTTGCCGTTATCCTTTGTCTTCTTGTATGTCTTGAGTCCCTGTGTGACCTGTGCACCGGAGAATTCTTCCGCCGCAGTATAATCATCGTTGGCATTGAAGCCCTTCTTTGTCGCGATCGTCTGCATATCATCACTCTTGCAGTAATCCACAACGAGCTGTATGGCCTCAAGCTCTGATGCAGACTTTCCCGACTTGTTACATATGTATACAGGATTGTCATGTCTCACGCCAAATGCAATGAAATCATACATTGACACGAGATTGCTGTCATTGATATATGCCTGATACTCTGACAGCATAGCATCGAGTGTTCCGTTTGATGCACTATCTCTCATCTGCTGTGTTGTATATGCAACGTATGGTATGTTTGAGTTAAACTTTGTAAAGTTATCCTCTCCGTCCTGAAGCAGCGTGAGCAGGAGGTTAAGTCCTGTGGCACTTGTCTGTGGGTTCGTGTATCCCATGGTGATCTTGTTATCCTGAACGGCCTTTATGGCATCGGCAGCAGTAGTGTAACCGCTGTCCTTCTTCACAAGGATTCCCGCTGTATTTCCAACCAGCCTGTCCGCGTAAAGCTCAAGGCTGCCACTGTTCGATATCGCATACTCTCCGAACAGGGTGTTGCTCGGGGTGTACAGATCCGGGAGATATTTGCCGGAAATGATATAGTCAGCGGCTGTACCGGATGGCACTGATCTCACACTCATCGATACCGACTTGCCGTCCGCTGTCTTCACACCAGAACCGTTGAAGGAATTTGCAACATCTATAAGCCATGAGTCGTTGTCCTTTCCCGCCTTCTCACCTGATGTAAATATCTCTATATCTATGTCTCCATTACCCTCAACTGCCAGTGGATATTTGTCTATCTCAGGCAGCTCCGCATACAGATCCGGAGTGTCCAGAGTGACCGTACCCTTTACAGGGGTCGCTTCATTTACATCGAGATCTGCATATAACTCATCAAGAGTCATATCCGATCTTGATGATCCTCCATTTCCACCGCCTGCTATGTTGATAACCTTCCTGCCGACTATTCCGATAATGACCGCGATCATCGCAATTATCACCAGCACTCCGACTACCACTAATCCTTTTGTCCTCTTATCCATTTCTTCCTCCTTTTACATTCCCTGACTGTGGACATCCTGCCCCATGCCATTCATGCACTCTATGACATCATCCACATATTTCATATCCAGCGAGCTCAGGTTGGTGTCAATATCAACCATCTTCTCCACCAGAATATTGAACTTTCTCACCAGCTCGTCGCCCTGTCTGCACAGATTGTCGAGGTATACCGGCTGGGGTCTCGTGTAATAATCGTATGTCTGTATAAAGCCTATGGCACTGTCCATGTTGCTCTGTGCCTGCTGCTTTATATCCTCGTACAGATTGCGGACACCACTGCCCTCCTCCACATTCTCCTGGAAGTATTCCTCCCTGGACATTATGCTCTCATACTGTCTGTTGAGTCTCTCTATCTGTGCATCAAACAAATGTCCCCTAGCACTGTCCTTGAGCTTCTCCGTCGAGCGTCTTCCCTTGAGTATATGTACATTTGCTGTTATGGTGAATGTCAGCCACACTACACTGATCGCAACACCTATAGCTATTCCCACCATACTGTCAGCCAGCACAAACATCACTATTGCCAGTATGAACATTATCAACCCTATGATATTGACCGCTATCAATCCCATCGTTTTTCCTCCTAAAGTCAATATATATCACACCGCATCTGCATGTTCATTGTCTCTCTGCAATACGCTGAGCCTTTGTTTTGCAGCATCGGTGACCATAAGTCCCGAAAAGTCAGCAAATTCCTTCTTCTCATTTCTTATGAGCATGACCGCAAACTCCCTGTCCGTCTCCTCCGCGCAGGACAGCAGTTCATGGTAATCCACCGGCCTATCCTCATATATTCGAAGCGCAACAGCCTCCGGCACAACAATAAACGTCATGGACGTGTGCGTCTTATCCGCTATGTATATCTCCGCCTTGTCCGCAAATTTTGCAAATTCCTCCGCCTGAGTCTGAAAGCCTCCACTCTGAAGCTCCGCCAATATCCTGTCTCTGTCCTCCATGAGACTGTCGAGATACAGATAGCCCTTCAGCAACAGGAGTCCCATAAGTCCATCTGACATATTGAAGTCAAGTATACAGCCATGTCCCTCGTCACTGTCCGTCAGTACATGACACACGCACTCCGCTATATCCTCATCGCTGAGTCCGCTGTATTTATACGCCTGCTCAATCCCATCATTTGTTATGAGCACGGTCTCTACATTTCCCCTTACAGACTTTTTCCTCCTGATGCTCTCAACAGGACGTGCAGCTATCTTGAACGCCTTCAGCGCATTTACAGCATCATCTATGCTCTTCTTCCCTGATATAGAGGTCTCAAACCGTCCCTGATCCGTAGCTGCCGCCTGCACATTCCTGTATATCCTTTGTACAGAGATCTTATTTCTCCTCATTATCGCACTTAAAATGTCAATATCTGACTTCTGACCGGCCAGATATCTCTGAAGCTCCGCTCTGAGCTTTCTCCTGAAATCAAGCTCGTACTCAGTGTTGGTTATATCCGTTCCTGAATACCACCGTTTCTCCAGATATTTGTAATTATCCGGATCCCTCAATCTGTCCAGCGCACTGTTCTTCAGACTGTTCACACCTTCCTCATCGGTCTCCAGCTCACAGGCAAGTTCCGGCACACTGCATCTGTCATGTCTGTAGCCATAGAGCTTATCTATCACTATCTTCTCCCTATAATTCAGTTTGTCTATGAGTTCATCGAACATCCGCCTGCACATACCATCCTGTGAATAGGACAGCGTATCCGCCTGCACCCCAAATACAGAACTGTACAGTGCTTCATACGAACTGATAACATCCAGCATATATTTATTATTTTCTTTTCTTAGAACATACGCCCTGTGCAATATCCCACACCTCATTCTATATAAGTTCTTAATCCAATATGCAAACCGACATACATATCTGATATGCCCATCATCATTTTTACTTATATCTGAACTTAATCATTTTCATTATACATGTTTTGCCACAAATTAAAAACATAAAAGTGACGGGATATGGTATTTTATTATTTTATTAAGTGTTTATACAACTGTCTGTCCACCTGTGGTATAATGAATCGACAACAAACTGGGAGGATATCTATGATCAGATTTTTGCCGGATGAATACTATTCATCCACATACAAGATAGATTTCAAAAAGTATTACGACATGGGATACAGAGGTATACTGTTCGACATAGACAACACTCTTGTGAGACATAATGAGCCGGCCACATCCAGAGCGATCCAGCTCATGGAACAGCTCAAGGCCATGGGCTTCAAGGTATGTCTGGTATCCAACAACAAGGAGCCAAGGGTTGCCGCTTTCAACAAAAAGATGAAGGTGAATTACATATTCAAAGCCGGCAAACCATCGAAAAAGGGCTACATCCGTGCCATGAACGAGATAGGCTGCAACATAGACAACACGATTGCCGTGGGCGACCAGATCTACACTGACATCATCGGAAGTGCCAGCCTTGGCATACACACTATCCTTGTCAAGCCTATAGACACAAGCCACGAGGAGATACAGATCACCCTCAAGAGGATCATTGAAAAACCATTTATTTTCTACTTCAGGAAAAAGCATGGCATGGTAAGATAATTTCTGTTATTCATAACGCAACACAAAAGGCCGTATTCGCATATCTGTCTGATATGTGAATACAGCCTTTTATTAAATATCTCAGTAACATATACGTTCTGTCATGATGTTACACATCTGTGTGATCCACAGAACGTATGTTAGTCGTTGTACACCTTCTTGAACTCTGTGTATCCCTCTGACTCCAGCATGTTTATCTGCTGCTTCATGTTCTTTCTCATCATCTGGATAGTCACTGTCTTACCTGCCTGGCGAAGTTCCTTTGCCTCCTTGAAGATCTCAAGCTTCTTGTCCAGTGTCACATCCTTGTGAATGAGGATAGCCACGTTGTCAGAATCTATCTTGTATCCATTCTCAAGCTTGTCCTTGAGGATGGTGATTATTCTCTCAAAACCTATTGAAAATCCTGTTGCAGGAACATCCTGTCCACAGAAGTTTCCAACCATCTTGTCATATCTTCCGCCGCCGGCGATGGAGAAGTTGTAGTCATCTATTGTAACCTCAAAAATAGGTCCTGTGTAATATCCCATACCTCTCACAAGAGTAGGGTCAAATACGATCTTTACGCCATCTGCAACCATGGTCTTTGCACTTGATATGATCTCGTCCATATTGGTTATAACCTTTGGATCAAGGCACTCAGCGTCTATGTCCTTACAGAACTCAGCGCAGCTCATATCTCCAAGGTTCTGGTATATCTCAAGATACTTGTCCACCATCTCTGCGTCGTATCCGTTCTCTGTGAGCTCTGCTCTTATGCCATCCAGACCTATCTTGTCATACTTGTCAAGGCTGATGAGTATGGAAGCAATGTCTTCCTCTGCAAATCCCGCATTCTTCGCAGCACCACGAAGTATCTGTCTGTCGTTGATGTGGATAGTAAAATCTGTTATTCCCACCTCAGAGAATATTCTTGAGAGCATATCGGATGTGGCTGCCACAAGCTCTATCTCCGCAAGGTTTGTATTGTCACCAAGTATATCTATATCGCACTGGGTGAACATTCTGAATCGTCCCTTCTGGGGCTGATCCGCACGGAATACAGGTCCGATCTGGAGTGCCTTGAACGGGCTTGGAAGCTGTTCCTTGTTGTTCGCATAATATCTTGAGAGTGGAAGTGTCAGATCATATCTGAGTCCGCTGTCTGCCAGCTCTCCCTTACCTGCATCGATGGCTCTCGCAAGGTCTGCGCCTCTCTTCATCACCTTGAAGATAAGCTTCTCATTGTCACCACCCTGCTTGCTTGTAAGATTCTCTATATGTTCCATAACAGGAGTCTCTATCTGTGTAAATCCAAATCTGGAATAACTTGTCTTGATCATTGAAAGCACATGCTCTCTAAGCCTCATATCAGCCGGAAGCTGATCACACATACCTTTTACCGGTGTCTTGATGAATTTTGCCATTTCTAATCCTCCTGATCTTACATCTTTATTAAATCCAACCTATTCTAGCATATACAACTATATTTTTCCACCCTTAAAAAGAACACCGGAACAAACTTGTAGTTTGTTCCGGTGCTTTTCACATAATATATTGATATTTTTAATTGTCCTGTAATATCAGATTACTTGAGAAGATCATAGTTGAGCTTCTTGATAACAAGGAAGGCCTTGTTTCTGAGTTCCTCACCTGAGAATTCATCAAGCTGTACATTCATATCCCAGTTGTACTTCATGAGTGTATTCATAAGATCCTCAATGTAATCCTTTACATACTTGACGTTGCTCTCACTCTTATCCTTGAGCTGGACAACTATATTGTCTATAGCCTCGATGATTCCTGACTCCTGCTTCTCCGGTGCCTGTCCTGACTCATCGTTGAGCTCTATAACCTTACCTGTCTTGGTTATGATGACCTTCTTGTTAGGAGCTGCAGCAGCCTTGCTCTTCTTGTTGATCATATGGTTGATACACTTGATCAGACATGCTACAGAGTATGTCATCTCCTCGTTTGATGGCTTGTCTATTCCCTTGAGAGTGTGCTGATGGTACAGGTACTCTGACTTGCACAGCATCTCCTCAACAATAGCTACCTTACACAGTGATACCAGATCAGCCGGCATAGCCTGCTGCTTCTTACCGAAGAGACCACCGCCACCCTGCTCATTGTCCTCCTTATACTTCTCAGGAAGGGCTGTTCTGACATATGTATCGTGCAGGTACTTCTTGGCTGTGTTGATATCGTAGCTTGATGCAAGAACCATCTTCTTGGTACTGTTGAGTCCGTTAACGACCATATCCTCAGCAGCCATGAACAGAAGGATCTTCTGTCTGTTGTCAAGCATTGAGTAAACCTCTCTGTTCTTGTTGTTCTTCTCAACAATTGACTTCTTTCTGACATCAAATACCTTTACCTTCTCCTTTACACTGAAGAATGCCTTCAGCATTGAAGGGTTAGCGTTCAGGAAGTTGCAGCACCATGTGAGCTCTATGTACTGATCCTCGATCTTATTTGATACCTCATACAGGCTGTATCCCTCAAACAGTACGTTGAGTGCCTTGGAGAGGATCTCCAGACTCTCATACTTCTCCTCGTATGACTTCTGTGTTATATCAGAGTTAACATATGCCTTGATTCCGCACTCTATGAAGAGCTTGTTGTACTCATATGCTCCCTCAGGAATGTTCTGACGTCCGCTGAGCTGTGCTCCTGAACCAAGTGTCTGAAGTACCTTCTTGACCTCCGGCTCATTCTCGATAGCCTGATATACCTTCTTGGTAAATGCGCAGGTCTCATTCAGCAGTGAATCGATCCTCTTGTTGTATACCTCCTGCTTGGAGATCTCTGAAGCCACCTTGCTGCTGAGGATCTTTGCTGCCTCTGTGCTTGTGACATTCTTGATGAGCTCCTTGAAGTTGGAGTATACTGACAGGTTATCTATAGGTATGTACTCTGCGTTCAGTCCGTAGAACTGGAATGCCTTCTCATACTGCTTGTTCGCAATGTAGATAGAGAAGAGGTTGATAGATAACTGTATCTTGTAATCGTTAGGTGCATGTGCATCCTCAATGACGTAATCATAAAGTACCTCGAGGTTGTTGATATATGAATCAGATCCTATGTCTTTGGCTGAGATATCCATCTCCATAACCACATTGATCAAATCCAGGTATCCGAGCAGAGCCTTGTCAAAGTTCTTTGGTCTGTCATCATCCTCAAGTATCTGGTATGAAATGTTGATGAGAAGTGGAGCGATCTTATCCCCGATCAGTCTCATGCACTCCGGGATTTTCTCAAGCTGTAAGAGATACAGCAGCCATACACTGTAACGATAAACACCTGTAGCTGATACAGGCGCATCTATATCGGCAGGGTCAATATCACCATATACAAATCTGAATAAAGGCTCTATCCACTCTTCGATCGCATAGTGTCCGGTCGCCTTTATATTGAAGTCTACAAACTCTGCAAGCTCATACAGCTTTGTACACTGAGCACGAACCTCGTCATCCACTGTCATGGTCGACAGATCAAAATTAGAATCCTTCAGGCTGTCTATAACCAATGTATAGAATCCGTCCTCAACCTGATCATTCAGATAACGAATAAGTGTTCCTTTATTACTGGATGCCGCTATTGATAATGCGTTATCCCCTGCCTGTCCTATATTTGCTGGTAACATAATATGTCTACCTCCTTTTGTTTTCGTATGTCTGGCTTACGAATATTCTTGTATTATTCCCCTCAAATCACTACTCCAAATATAACATATTTGGTAAAATCATTCAACAAAGTTTTTGGTTATTACTGATAACTGTCATTGTGCATAATTACCCAAAAATTATAGCACTAAAAAAATCGCATTTTTTGTGCATTTTTACTGTTATGCCAGATAATGCCAAATTTCATCATCAGTCGAGTCCTGCCATGTGAAGTATCGCCATGGCATTTGTCGTGGTACACCTGCCATCCTTCTTCTTATAGTCGAATTTCAACTGGTCTCCCTCGTAATATTCCTCGAAATGATAGTTCGCAGCAGGTGTTCCGTCCTCCGCCTTGAGATCACACAGCTCAAAATCGTGTGTCGATACCAGTGTCATTGAACCCGCTCCCGCAAGCTTTCTGATGACCTGTGTTGCTCCCACTATTCTGTCAGCAGAATTTGTTCCCTTGAATATCTCATCTATAAGACAGAGCATAGGTCTATTCTCTTTTCTGTACTCAACCATCGTCTTTATCCTGAGTATCTCTGCATAGAACGTTGATATTCCATTGCTGACATCATCGGTCACCCTCATGGATGTGAATATCTTCATCCTGTCAGCCTCCATATAGCCCGCACACACTGGAGCGCCCGCATATGCAAGCACCAAATTTATACCCAGTGTTCTGAGGAAAGTCGTCTTTCCAGACATATTACTTCCGGTTATTATCGTGGCACCGCCCTTGAAGTCCGCGTCATTTGCCACGACTGTATCAGGGCTTATCAGAGGATGTCTCATATCCCTGGCGGTGACATGCACTCTGGCATTTGCGCCGACCTGTGGATAGCTCACTTCCCTCGTTCTTGAAAGGACAGCAAATGACATGAGTTCCTCCATATCAGAGACAGCCTTTATCCAGCCCTCAACGCTCTGTCCATTCTTCTGTTTCCATTTGTCCATCATCCTGCCTATGTGGAAGTCCCACATTATAAGTCCACACAGTATCTGATGAACTATAGGATTGTATCTGATATTGAACGCAGCACTTATCGTCCTCAGTTTTCTTATAGCCGCCAGGGCACCAGAGTCATTTGACAGATGCGACTTGATGTCATTTAAAAGTTCACTGTCGAAATTCTCCCCGGAGATCAGCTCGAACATTCTTATATAGTCCTCTATCACATAGCCAAATGAGATCATCGGCATGACAGCCTGACCCGCAACTCCGCCAAAAAGCCAGGAGAACAAAAGCACAACAAAGAATGAGACAAGCGTCCAGCCTATGTTTATCTCACCCATTATTCCAAGTATAAATGCCACCAGTGTTATCGCCGGCAGTAAAAATCTCAATATGTTGAACACCGCAGGTATATGGTCATCGCCATTGCAGTATGCCACAAATTCATCCGCGGTATATTTCTTCTTTTTGCCCATACCGGTCTTCACGCCGAGGGTCTCAAAATCCATCGAGAACTCTCTCTTTGAAGTGAGCTCTTTTATCGCCTCCTGGCGCTTCTCTATGTCTGCTATATCGTATTTCGGATCGCGTATACTCTCGGCGAGAGCCCTTTTTCCCTCCTCGGTTCCCGCAACACAGATAAACTGATACAGAGAGCTCTGTCCAAGAAGGTCCATATCCCTTGCAACCAGATCGTCATCGCCGAGATACTGCGCACCGTTATCCTCAAACTTCTTCCAGCCGTCGCCAAATCTCTCAATATACCTCCTGAGCACCTCCGACTTGGCTTTCTTATATTCCAGCTCCTCACTGAGCTTTCCATGGATAAACACCATTGCGACAAATGCCACAGCGGCCATTATTCCCAGGATCAGCACTGTCACTCTGTTGTCATATATGCCTATTATCAGCCCTGCCAGAGCTGCAAGGAACATCACAAATCTAACCCCTGAATACGTTGCAGACTTCCCCTCAAGCGCCTTGATGTCCTTCTCCAAAATGTCCCTTTCGTCCTTGTATTCGTTCATGTTATCGTCCTTTCATAAAAAACAATATATTTACTTTTTGTCCGGCTTGTCCTTCTTCTTATATGACATCACACCGTTCTCTGATACATCTATCATGTCCGGCTTGACAACGAGCACGATACCCATTACCCCAAATACCACACACAACACGATGCATATTATTCCGATCACCTTATACGATGTAAATGCGAGCATGCCAACTCCCACTGCCAGTGTGAGTGCCGCACATAGAAAATAGTTCTTCTGAAGTGCCTTTATCGCCTGTTCTTCTTTGTTGTAATCCTGTCCACTATTATTCATGTTCCATTTTACCTCCATATATCCATTCCATTATAGATGAATATATCATACACGGTATATCATTCGCAAATATTAATTCCTGTGAATCAATCCACCACACTTATTGCATTTGACACGAATACATATTAAAATAAATGGACAGGTTATATTCTATGGGAAGGAGATTTTTATCATGAACAAATTGACAAAAATGGCGCTCACTCTTGCCGCTGCAGGAAGTGTCTGCTACTTATTCAAAGACAAGATCAAGACAACGAAAGCTTACCAGACAGTTGAGAACAATGATACTGTAAAGAAGGCAAAAGCCACAGCTACAGATACTTACCACAAAGTAAAGGACTCCGAGACAGTCAAAAAGATCAAGGACTCTGAAACATACCACAAGGTAAAGGACTCTGAGACAGTCCAGAAGGCAAAGGATACGATCAAGGATACCTACAATAAAGTAAAAGATTCCGAGACAGTCCAGAAAGCAAAGAATACAGTATCCGACACATATGACAAGCTCAAGGACAAGGTTAAGGAAAAAGCTGCTTCCACCGAAGATGGCGACCGTGAATATTTCACACTTCACGAAGACACCACCGGCGCAGAAGAAACCACATCCGAAGAAGCCGCAACCGAGGATGCTGTAACCCCGGAAGCCACAGCGGATATTCCGGATGAGACAACCGCAAAGGCCGTAACCGAGACCGTAGCTGAGGCTGAGGATGTTCTCGCCGAGGCAACCGGCGCCGTTGCAAATGCCGCTGACGCCGAGACCTCAGAGGTAATCGGCGATGAGTACATGGGACTTTCAGATGTATCTGAGGATCCATCAGTGCTCTCCGATCAGGACAAGCTTGACGTATAGTCTGCACAGTATAATAGGCAAAACAAAAACAGTATATGCGATCCGTTTGATAACGAACCGCATATACTGTTTTATTTTTTCCCTGAATCTCTCAGATATGACAATGCTTCATCTATGGCAGCCTCCGTCTTGAAGTCCTGCTCATATGTCACACCGTCCACATCCACCATGAGTAGTTTGTATATCTTTTTGTCTGCCGGCCCTATATTCGCCGATGTTCTGAGCTTCTTGAACGTCTCTATGGTGCTGAGTTCCACCACATCCGTGTGCCAGGTTCCGTGATATACCAGATATTTGTCTGTTATGGCTATGCCATCCTGATCATAGTAGAGATTGTATCTGAGCTGTTCATCTATATCCCTGACAGTATTCCTGTCTGCCTTTCCGCCCGATACGACCTGCATTCCTGACACCTTCCATGGACAGCACACACCGTATATACATCTGACTATATTATATAAAGCCCACAAAACGGTCAACACAAGAACCAGCAGCATCATATTATAATAAATTCTCGGGAAATCCACCTCACTTATTATGAGTGGGTATACCTTACTCTCAAGCTGCTTTGATGGTATTCCCATGTCCTGTGCAAGTCCGTCAACTATAGATGTATACACATCCTCCGCCGAGACCACTCTGCCTCTCAGCGTATAATTCAGCAGTACATCCTCATTGCTCCTGATTAGCAGGATGGCATACCTGCCATCCTGCTGACAGTAGTAATATCTGCCCTGTCTCTCGGAGTCCACAAAATAATCGTATCCGATATAATCCGCCCGATCCACGGTTATCGTCACATCCCTGTCGTTTGGATTCGCTCTGGACTCTATATCAGCTATGCTCCTGTATGTCCTGCTCCTTATCCTGTCCGGCAGACTGAAATGCCACGCCATGATGATCATGCATCCCACCATGATCAGTGATAGAATGATCCCGGGTATTCTGTTTTTTAGAATATAACTTTCAAACTTCCTGTTCTTCATAATATGTCTTTCCCGCGTACGGTCAGATTTTTAGAAATGGCTTCCGCCACCGCCATGACCACCGCCACCGCCTGATCCACCAGAACCTCCTGAGCTGCTCTGGATAGTCACGCTGGTTACTTCCTTACGTATAAATATATCTCTTCTGTCAAGCTCCTTGGCATTTCCATCGCTGTATGTAGAAGCTGTTGTGGTATCTTTTCCTGCTTTCTTCGACAGATTCACGATGCAGAATGCGATGGCTGCTCCCAGAGATACAAGGAAGCATATAAATGGTGACAGGAACTTTAATCCTCCTGTGCTGCTCTTCATAGCCGTCTCTGTTCTTGACATCATTCTCTCAAATGCTCCAAGAGTATCCGATCTGAGTATCTTTCCACCGTATTCCGTTATGGATGTCGCCTTGGAATCACTTATTCTCTTCTTCGCCTTGCCGGCTGTGCACAGATAAACATATCCATCGTTCTCCTGCCAGTTGGCAACTATAACTACGCTTGTGCTGGCATCCCTGCCGTCAAGATATGTTCCTGCAGGCCACTCTTCCCAGCCGAATCTGTAATAATCACAGATCTTCTCTGCTATATCCTTTGTGTTAGACTCTATGTCATATGAAACTGCATCGGCATCATATTCTGACAGATCTGTGTACTGATCCATGGTAACGACAACAAAGTCCATACCCACTTTATCTTCCAGTTCTGCTATCTCCCCGCGGAGAGTCTCCTCCTCCGAATCAGACAGCTTATCTGCATAGTCAAACACTCTCTCATTTGTCTTACATTCTGTATTATTTCTGGCGTCATGCTTGAGATTGGCATTTGATTTCACAAAGTATCCTATAAAGAACACTATTCCAAGTCCAAGTACCACGAGCATTGCCACGATAAATTTCTTTACTGCATTCATTTACAACACCCCCAATAACATAGACAAGCCATCAAGCAATACAAATGCTGCGCCAAACAAAAGTGCGGTAAGTCCAACTGCCTTACTCATGCTCTTCGGCTCTGTTCCGACACATTTTCCAGTCTGTCCGTTGACATAGAACTTATAGTTTTTGCCCTGGAAACGGTACTCATATACCCACACCGGCATGAGTCCGAACTTTGTTCCCGTGAGTCTGTTGTTGTTCCTGAATCTCTCATTTGTAAGTGATGAATATCCGGTTGTGGTGCTTCTCACCCAATCTCTGTTTGCCTTCTCTGCCTTTGCCTGAGCCCTCGGCTCCACCTCATTCGGCGGCATATTGTAAGTCTCCGCATCGAATCCCGAGAGGTACTTGTTGTCATGCTGCATGAGCTCTTTGTAGTTGTACGGCTCCATGAGATCCATGATTCCATCCTCCATGGCTATAGATGCATCAACCGGTATGCCCTCATAATTCACATGCAGTCTTCTTCCGACATCAAAATATGAAGTCTCTGTATATCTCTTGTCCCCAGACGTCCATGATCTGATCTTTGTTCCTATGGCCTCATAAGCCACATCCGAATCATAATCGTACATCCAAAATGGGACATACACTCCCTTAAGCGCCTCAAGCGTCTTCTGTGAGAGGAATGTTCCCGGTATAAATAGCTTTTTACCAAATTCATTCCTCAGCTTCTCCTCAGCCTCATGCTTTGATATCTTAAATGGAAGTATCACATCAGCCCCATACGGATAATTTACTTTGTCATCCCTGAGCAGATATGTTCCACATGAAGGACATCTTCCCGCAGACTGATACTCAGTGTAAGGTATCTGCGAACCACAGTTTATACATATTACAGGCTCCTGTGACGGAACCAGCTCCTGACAGTCGCTCCCTCCGCAACTGAGGCACACCATCTTTTTCTTTGCAGGATCGTACACTACGTTACCCCCACAATTTACACAACGATACAGCAAGTTATCTTCCCCCTGTCCTTTTTTATCGTTTTTCCTTCCAAACTTCCTACGCTATCTCTCAGCGTACTTGCGCTTATTATAGCATAGTAAGTCTGTTTTTAGAACATCGAATTGGATGCCTTAAGGCAGCTTTATAACACATTTTAGATATCTTACATGAAACAAAATATTTTTTGAACAAATGTGTAACACATCATGTTCATGCGAATATGTTAAACCATGAACAAAATAATGGAGGCTTACCATGAGTGATTTATCGGCAACACAGTGTGCCTGTGGCGGTTGTGGCTGTGGCGGCAGAAATGGACTTTCTTGCGGAGGTTCCTGCGGATGCAACAGTTGCACTCTGATCATCATCCTTCTCCTCTGCTGTGGCGGCTGCGGCGGCGATGGTTTCGGTTTTAATGGCGGTTGTGGCAATGACAACAGCTGCATCTGGATCATCCTTCTCTTATTCTGCTGCGGTGGCTGTGGCAATAACAACGGATGTGGCTGCGGCGGCTGCGGTGGCAATGATTGCGGCTGCTGCTAAAAGCGGACTCACCACGATCTATAAACGGGATATCGGGCAGAATGACTGTCCGATATCCGCAAAAAGTGGCCAGCAGGAGCAATTCTGCTGGTATTTTTTTACTGAAAATCAATAGAATATAGTATAGCTGTCTTACCAAGTGATCACTGCATGAAACGGAGCTTCATATGTTTAATGGCAACTTCCATCATCCACTGGACAACTTAATAAAAGATGACCGCCTGTTCATGATGGAGGCCATTCTCCCATTTGTGGATGACCGTATGAAAGCTCCTCTGGCAATGTACATAAAGATCATGGAACTTCAGACCATATTGAATGCTCTGCGCGATACAAATTATGTAAACTCCTGTGGACTCCACAAAGATATAAACAATCAGGATGATATACTGTCATCCCTTGCCGGGTGTGGATTTCCCGATATCAGGAACCAGTTTGCCAGCATGAAAAAAGCCATGGATATGATGAAGACCATGGAAGCCATGAACACACAGCAATCCACGGATTCTCTGTACCGGCACTATCAAAGCAGAACTGCCTCTGAAACCGAGGGCGAAGAAAACTACGACAACACTGAATCCCAGTCATCCCAGGATATATACAGCTCCGTCAAAGACCTGTTTGAAAAATATGATATGGAGGGATATTAAACATGAATCTTCAAAATGACCCAAGACTAAAAAACATGCATCCGCTAAAAAGGGAAATTCTTCTCAGATTATCCAACTCCCAGTCCACCATGACTCCGGAGCAGATGCTCCCCCAGCTAATGGAGATCAACAAAGAACTGCAAAAAAGGGATCTCTCCTTCAGCAGATCCGAGTCCGAGATCGTTCTGGATGTTCTGAGCGAAGGCATGTCTCCACAGGAAAAACAAAAGATAAATATGATAAAGTCCATGCTGTAAAAAATGCATTTCACTGAATGTAACACAATTTCATTTTTGTAGCTATTAGCTATAGTTTCACATTTTTGTACCTGATAGTTTCTGGCTGACGATACCGTTATTGGCAGATACTATTTGCATAAAATGTAGCTGATAGATATTGTTTCAGCAAGATGGAGGTTATTGTGATAGATATCTTTGACTTGGGATTGCGGATAAGAAATGTGAGAAAGGCTCATAATCTTACTCAGGAACAGCTTGCCGAGAAAATAAAAGTGTCTCCTCATTATGTGTATGAGCTGGAACATGGATACAAAAGTATGAGTATATATACTCTTGCCAATATCGCAACTGTTCTTGATGCGCCACTGGATTTTCTGGTGTTCGGAAAGGAACCGGCCACCACCCCCGAGAACAAGGATTATATCACTCATGACGATCTTGACAGACTGGTGGAATCGATACCGCTGTACAAACGTGACAGTGCATACAGCGCACTCAAGAATCTGCTGCTTTATCTGAAATAAATGATAATCCGATATATATTTAACATCAAGAAAGCCACATGGATTTTTCTCCATGTGGCTTTCTCATGTTTATAGTTTTTTATTTCATAACAATATTCACAATACGTCCAGGAACATAGATCTCCTTGATAACGTTACCTGTGAGCTTGTCGGCGATCACTTCCTTAGCCTTTGCGATAACCTCATCCTTTGGATCCTCCTTGCCGATCGCAAGTGTTGCCTTAGTCTTACCGTTGATCTGTACAGCGATCTCTACTGTTGACTCTACTGTCTTTGCCTCATCGAACTCTGGCCATGTCTGCTGATATACATATCCGCCATAGTTCTTTACTGACCACAGCTCCTCTGTGATATGAGGTGCAACAGGGTTTAACAGGATGAGCAGTGTCTTGAACTCATCTGCTGTAACGCTTCCCTTCTTGTAGAAGTCGTTGAGAAGTGCCATCATGGCTGCGATAGCTGTGTTGTACTTCAGGTTCTCGAAGTCATTTGAAACCTTCTTGATAACCTGGTGCATCTTGGTCTCCATATCCTTGGAGTAGCCCTTCTCGTCTGTCACACTGTCCTGAAGCTTCCATACTCTGTCGAGGAATCTTCTACATCCCTTGACACCATCCTCTGACCATGAAGCTGCAAGGTCAAATGCTCCGATGAACATCTCGTAGGTACGAAGTGTATCTGCACCATATACATCTACGATGTCGTCAGGATTTACAACGTTGCCTCTTGACTTACTCATCTTCTCGCCGTTCTCACCGAGGATCATACCATGTGATGTTCTCTTCTGGTATGGCTCTGGTGTAGGAACTACGCCCTGATCGTACAGGAACTTGTGCCAGAATCTTGAATACAGAAGGTGGAGTGTTGTATGCTCCATTCCTCCGTTGTACCAGTCAACAGGAAGCCAGTACTTGAGTGCCTCCTTGCTTGCAAGAGCCTCTGTGTTGTGAGGATCTGTATATCTGAGGAAATACCATGATGATCCAGCCCACTGTGGCATAGTATCCGTCTCTCTCTTTGCAGGGCCGCCACAGCATGGACATGTGGTGTTTACCCAGTCTGTCATAGCTGCAAGTGGTGACTCGCCGTTGTCTGTCGGCATGTAGCTGTCTACCTCTGGAAGAAGCAACGGAAGCTGGCTCTCGTCGATAGGTACATAACCACACTTATCGCAGTGAACGATAGGAATTGGCTCGCCCCAGTATCTCTGACGTGAGAATACCCAGTCACGGAGCTTGTAGTTTGTCTTTGCCTGACCGATACCCTTCTCCTCCAGGAACTTTATCATCTTCTCCTTTGCATCCTTTACCTCAAGGCCGTTGAGGAAATCTGAGTTGATGAGCACTCCTGTTGCCACGTCTGTAAATGCAGCCTCATTTATATCTACTTCCTCGCCATCCTTTGCAACAACCTGGATGAGTGGAAGTCCGAACTTCTTTGCAAATTCCCAGTCTCTGTCATCATGTGCAGGAACCGCCATGATAGCACCTGTTCCGTAGCTCATGAGTACATAGTCTGATACGTATATAGGGATCTCCTTGCCATTTACAGGGTTGATGGCTGTGAGTCCGTCTATGCATACACCAGTCTTATCCTTTGCAAGCTCTGAACGCTCAAAGTCGCTCTTCTTCGCTGCCTGCTCACGGTATGCCTCGATGTCTGACCAGTTGCCGATCTCGTCCTTGTACTTGTCAAGGATTGGATGCTCTGGTGAAACAACCATGTATGTTACTCCGAATAATGTATCGCATCTTGTTGTATATATGCGGAGCTTGTCCTCTTTGCCCTTTACTGAGAAATCTACCTCAGCTCCTGTTGAACGTCCGATCCAGTTCTTCTGTGAAACCTTTACACGCTCGATGTAATCCACGCCGTCAAGTCCTTCAATGAGCTTGTCTGCGTAATCTGTGATCTTGAGCATCCACTCAGACTTAACCTTGCGGACAACCTCGCTGCCACAACGCTCACATACGCCGTTGACAACCTCCTCATTTGCAAGACCAACCTTACATGATGTACACCAGTTGATAGGCATCTCCTTCTTGTATGCGAGACCAGCCTTGAAGAGTTTGAGGAATATCCACTGTGTCCACTTGTAATATTCAGGATCAGTTGTGTTGATCTCTCTGTCCCAATCGAATGAGTATCCAAGTGAGTGTAGCTGTTTCTTGAATCTTGCAACATTGGTCTTGGTTACTTCCTTTGGATGGATCTTGTTCTTGATCGCATAGTTCTCTGTAGGGAGACCAAATGCATCCCAGCCCATTGGATACAGAACGTTGTAGCCCTGCATTCTTCTCTTTCTTGCTACTATATCCAGCGCTGTGTATGGTCTTGGGTGACCTACATGGAGTCCCTGACCTGATGGGTATGGAAACTCAACTAACGCATAATACTTTGGTTTTGAATAATCATCTGTAGCAGCAAATGCCTTGTTGTCATCCCAGACCTTCTGCCACTTTCCTTCAACGACTTTGTGGTTGTATGTCTCAGCCATTTTTGAAAATGCCTCCTTGAAATTTATCTTTTCAGGCTTTATAACGCTTTTTCGCCCGATTCCTCTCTAATCTTAACTATATTAGCATATATGCTGTGTTTTTCAAACTGTTTTTTGGTATAAGCAGCCCAGCTTATTCAAACACTTTCTTGATACTGTCATAATGAAGGAAGATTCCCTGCTCTGCATATTCTTTTATCTCATCCAGCGTTGCCAGTTTAAAACCATCGGTCTCCGCCTCCTGAGGCCTGATATCTATTTCCGAAAAATCTCCAGTAAACTTATAGACATCCACAAAGTAGTTGTCCTTCTCATCCGGGTTATCTCTCCTATATGTAAACTGCAAGCCTCCATCGAAATCACTTACGTCTATGCCTGTCTCTTCTATCACCTCTCGTCTGACAGCCTCTATGGATGACTCTCCTGCCTGCACTCCGCCGCCGGATACCTCCCACCAGCCTGCTGCCCACGCCTTTGTCATGACACGCTTGGTTATCAGATACTTTCCCTCTCTGTTCTGGAGCACACCGAGCACTGTGAGGTGATAATCCCCCGGCTGCATATTCCAGTCATTTCTCTTCATAGTGCGCCCTGTAGGTTGCTTGTTCACATCGTAAATATCCCAGTATTCCATCTCTGCTTGTCCTCTTTCTGATTTTTATATTTGTTCTGCCCAGTAACATAATAAATGCTATTTTAAGTTTTTTCAACAATCATTCGAATTTTATGCATAATTATTTATTGCAGTTTACTATAAAACTTAAGCTGTGGTACAATTCAAACTGTTATCAAGAGATTTGACCAGCGCAGGCTGAAGGAGGAAGCATGAACGCTTATGAGGTATTTGCCAGTGTCTATGATGAACTGATGGACAACATTCCATATGATGACTGGTGCACATATATAATAGAAGTTTTGAGAAAATACGGAGTGGACGAAGGGCTCATATGTGAGCTTGGATGTGGCACCGGAGAGATAACGGAAAGGCTTGCGGATGCCGGATACGACATGATCGGTATCGACAATTCATATGAGATGCTTGAGGTGGCAAATGAGAAAAAGCTGGATACAGGACATGAATCCATCTTATATCTCATGCAGGACATGAGGGAGTTTGAGCTCTTCGGCACGGTGAATGCCATCGTGTGCGTGTGCGACAGCATCAACTATCTCACGGAGCTTGCCGACATAACCCACGTATTCAGGCTGGCAAATAACTATCTCGAATCAAAAGGCATATTTATCTGCGACTTCAAGACCCGCCACTATTTCAAGGATGTGGTTGCCGACAGCACCATAGCCGAGGACAGGGACGACGTGAGCTTTATCTGGGATAACTACTACGATACGGAAACCGATATAAATGAGCTGGCTCTCAGCCTGTTTCTCCCAGAATACCCAGAATCAGGCATTGAGCCGGATGATGAGTGTCCTCTATACAGGAAGTATCAGGAATTCCATTATCAGCGAGGCCTGACCCTTGATGACATGAGGAAATGCGTTGCTGACTCAGGCATGGAGCTCGTCGCCATGTACGATGCATTTACATGGCAGCCAGCCACAGATTCCAGTGAAAGGGTATACGTGGTTGCAAGGGAGACACACCAGGATAACAAACACTATGAATAGGCTTGTCTTATCACCATTCATAATATAAAATGGTGAAGATTGTCCAATATATCATTATTATAATGCGATTATATATAGAGATAACCGGACAGATTTCAAAATGTAACAAAACTAATCAACATAGAATAGCGAGGTATACAACATGAGCGATCATATAATAAGAGGTATGGCGGCGAACAATCAGGTAAGATTCTTCGCCGGAACAACAAGAGATATCGTGGAGACTGCAAGATCTATCCACAACACAAGCCCTGTGGCTACAGCCGCACTTGGAAGACTGCTCACAGCAGGAGCACTTATGGGAGCACAGTGCAAGAACGAGTCCGACGTACTCACACTTCAGATTCAGTGCAACGGACCGATCGGAGGACTTACCGTAACTGCAGACGCACATTCAAGAGTCAAGGGATATGTCAACAATCCAAACGTTATCCTTCATGCAAATGATAAGGGCAAGCTCGATGTAGCAAAGGCTCTTGATCTTGGTGTACTTTCAGTTATCAAGGATATCGGTCTCAAGGAGCCTTATGTCGGTCAGACACAGCTCGTGTCCGGTGAGATCGCCGAAGATCTTACTTATTACTTTGCGACATCTGAGCAGATTCCTACATCTGTTGCCCTTGGTGTTCTCATGGAGAAGGACAACACCGTCAAACAGGCAGGCGGCTTCATCATCCAGCTCATGCCATTTGCATCGGACGAACTCATAGACGTTCTTGAGAAGAGACTTAACGAGTTCTCTTCTATCACCAGTCTCCTCGATGCGGGCAAGACTCCTCTTGACATCATCAAGGATGTATTTGAAGGCTATGACGTTGTAGTGACCGATGAGTTGCCTACCGAGTGGCACTGCAACTGCAGCAAGGAGAGATATTACAATGCGGTACTCAGCCTTGGCAAAAAAGAGATTGCAAGCCTTCTCGAGGAGGGCGAGCCTATAGAGGTCAACTGCCAGTTCTGCAATTCTCATTACAAGTTCTCACCTGACGAACTTAAGGAGATGCTGCTCAAAGCGGCTGCAAAATAATCATTTTTCCGCCATTTGCCCTCATTTTTACAACATTTTTGTACATTATAATTATTGCATTGGTTTTTTCACTATGCTAGAATGTTAAGCGTTGTAAAATAGACTAATTTTGAAAGAAAGAGTGAATATTATGAAGATAACAAGAGATGATATCAGAAATGTGGCTATCATCGCCCACGTTGACCACGGTAAAACAACACTTGTAGACGAGCTCTTAAAGCAGAGCGGTGTGTTCCGTGACAATCAGGAGGTCGCTGAGCGTGTCATGGATTCCAACGATATCGAGCGTGAAAGAGGAATCACTATCCTCTCCAAGAATACTGCCGTAACATATGGAAGCACCAAAATCAACATCATTGATACTCCGGGTCATGCAGACTTCGGCGGTGAGGTTGAGCGAGTTCTTAAGATGGTAAACGGAGTAATCCTCGTTGTTGATGCATTTGAGGGTCCTATGCCACAGACCAAGTTCGTTCTGAAGAAGGCCCTTGAGCTTAATCTTGCAGTTATCGTATGTGTAAATAAATGTGATCGTCCTGAGGCACGTCCTGACGAGGTAGTTGACGAAGTTCTTGAGCTCCTCATCGAGCTCGATGCAAATGAGGATCAGCTTGACTGCCCATTTGTATTTGCTTCTGCCAAGTCCGGTTATGCAACACTTGACTCATCCGAGCCAGGCACAGACATGAAGCCTCTGTTCGACACTATAATTGATTACATTCCTGCTCCTACAGGCGATCCTGAGGCAGGTGTACAGATGCTTGTCAGCACAATCGACTACAACGAGTACGTTGGACGTATCGGTGTCGGCAAGGTCGACAATGGTGTCCTCAAGGTAAATGAGGATCTTGTCATAGTAAATGAGCATGACCCGGACAAGCTCGAGAGGGTTCGTATCGGAAAGCTTTTCGAGTATGAGGGTCTTAACAAGATAGAGGTTAAGGAAGCACAGATAGGTTCTATCGTTGCTGTTTCAGGCATTGCAGATGTACAGATAGGTGATACTCTCTGCTCCCCTGAGAATCCTGACCCAATTCCTTTCCAGAAGATTTCTGAGCCAACCATCGCCATGACATTCATGGTAAATGACTCTCCTCTCGCAGGCAAGGAAGGTAAGTTCGTAACATCAAGACATCTTCGTGAGAGACTTTTCAGAGAGCTGAACACAGATGTCAGCCTCCGAGTTGAGGAGACTGACACAACTGAGGCTTTCAAGGTTTCAGGCCGTGGTGAGCTTCACCTGTCAGTCCTCATCGAGAACATGAGACGTGAAGGTTATGAATTTGCAGTAAGTAAGGCTGAGGTTATCTACAAGGAAGATGAGCTCGGACATAAGCTTGAGCCATTTGAGATCGCTTATATAGATGTTCCTGACGAATTTGCAGGTACTATCATCAACATGCTGAACCAGAGAAAGGGGGAGCTTCAGGGAATGGCTCCTACAGGAAATGGAACCACAAGACTTGAGTTCTCTGTTCCATCCCGTGGACTTATCGGATTCCGTGGTGACTTCATGACAGCTACCAAGGGTACAGGTATCATCAACACAACATTTGACGAGTATCTTCCATACAAGGGTGACATGAGCTACCGTTCAAAGGGATCACTCATCGCATTCGAGTCAGGTACTTCGATCACATATGGTCTTTTCAACGCACAGGAGCGTGGAACACTGTTCATCGGACCTGGTGAGCAGGTTTACGCCGGTATGGTTGTAGGTGAGAATCCTCGTGCTGAGGACATGGAGGTCAATGTCTGCAAGAAGAAGCAGCTTACCAACACACGTTCTTCAGGATCAGATGATGCTCTCAAGCTTTCACCTCCAAAGGTGATGAGTCTTGAGCAGGCTCTTGACTTCATCGACACTGATGAGCTTCTGGAGATCACACCAAAGTCATTCAGAATCCGTAAGAAGATTCTTGACCATACTCTCCGCTACAGAGCCAACAGGAAGTAGGACGAAAACGGACGAAAAGTCCTTTGAGATAGTGAAGCCCGTACTCTGTAAGGATGTGGATCCATCACACTCGACTTTCTGAACTAACGATGGCCCACACCCTTACAGGGTACGAGCTAATTTACTTTCTTATAGGGCTTTTCTGTTTTTTGTATCTTTCTGGCTTTTTCTTTATGTTTGCGATAATTTTGTGACCTTTTACCTCCTTGTCACGGCGTCTATTGGTCTTAGTTTTGAGGCCCATCTTGCTGGGAAATAGCCTGCTGCCACTCCGAGGATCACGGAGCCGAGGACTCCGGTCAGTGCAAGCCACCATGGGATCATGGCTATCTGGGTTTCTTTTGCAAGGTTGAACATGGAGACGGCGGCTTTATTCACCACTATTCTCACTCCGTAGGAGGATAATACTCCGAGGACGCCTCCGACAAGTCCTATCACTGCGGCCTCCATGAGGAACAGAAGTCTGAGCTCGTCTATGTCGCAGCCGAGGACCTTCAATATACCGATCTCGTTTACCCGGTCGAATACAGAGGTCGTCATGGTGTTGCTTATTCCTATGACAGCCACAATAAGTGCTATCATTCCGATTCCGCCGAGAAGAAGCTGTATCATCTTGAGGTACTTCTGTATCGTGTCCAGATATTCCTTGGAATTCTCTGTCTGATACCCCATGTCCTGAAGCTTTTTTACCATCGCATCGACGTTATTTATATCATCTACGATCACCACCGCTGATGTGTAGACAAATTCACGGTAGCTGTTGCCATTGCCATCCACCGGCTGACCGTACAGCTTGCCATCGGCGCTGACCTTTCTGAGCAGGCTTTTCAGTGAATCCATATCACAGTATATCGTCTGAGACTTCTCGCTGTAGCTGTCAGAGATGTCCAGCGATTCGTCAGACTCTTCATCCTGAACTGCGCTGTCATAAGAAGTGTCAGCAGAAGCATTGTCAGAGCTGTTATCCGTATCTCCATCAGATAAAACCCCGGCGAGCTTCAGTTTGAATATCCTGTCACTTTCACCGCTCCATCCGACGGTCGTGTCAAATCTCTTTCCGACAAGGGACGCAATACTCTTATTCTCTCTCTTCTCGTAACTGTCAAATATCTTTTGATTGAAGAACATTTTGCCCACACTGCTGCCCGAGATCAGTTCAGGTGTCCCATGTGAAGAATTGCTGTTTTCCCCATAGGCCAGACTCCAGCCATCAAGCTCATTTCCCGGCACACCCACAAGATTGCCAAAGTATTCATACTCCCCATACTTCATACTCACAGGAACCTCATACAGAGGATAACAACCATCCACATTTGCAAGATCTGTCAATGTAGATATCGTTCTGTCCGTTATCATTCGATCCTTATGCTTACTTCTGGTCTCACTGTATATCGTTATCTGGTTGACACTTCCACTTGCAACCGCAGAATCTATCATCTCGTTCTTGACTCCGATTCCCACAGCCAGAAGTGCTACAACCGATATAACACCTATCATCACGCCGAGAACGGTGAGAAATGTTCTGATCTTTCTTCTCTTCATATTCATAAGACACAAATGCCATATCCACCCCATACAATCTATCTCCTTATAAACTCTCTCCCCGTGACCGGAATCTAAAATTCATCAAGAATCTCCTTTTTTCTCCTGTGCTTTCTTATTGCACATATACATAACAGAGCTATCACTATAACCACAGCAATTACACCATATAACACCTTTTTACCACTGCTTTTTGTGCTGTCCTTTATCTTCTCTACATTGTCATACACCGGAGATTCCACAGTCGCCTTGAAATTCCCCTCAATCGTCGTCTCATTCCCCTCTTTGTCCTCATATGTAACTATCACCTTTGACATATCACCGCTCGCAGCAGTCGTCGCCACGGCATTCGTGAGGATATCTATACTTCCGCTCTTTCCAGACTCTATATTGCCTATATACGTCTCAATCTCCTCCATACTTCCCAACAAGCAATTTTCAACCGACGCACCGCAGGACGGCATGGCGAAAATACGGAAAAGGGTACTCTTTTCCTATGCTTGCTAAGAAAGTTTTTTCCTCACTTATCACTACAACGGAACTCCCAGTATGCCAAAAAGCGCAAAAGAAAAACGCCGCAATTCTGCGGCGCTTCATTCACTTTATGCAGACAAAAACGAGGGAACTTTATTCCCCCGTCCTGTCATTGTTGGCTTCCTCTATGCCTTTTGCAGTAGCAGACATGATTTTTAAGTCTGTTTCGCTCATTGTGTCAAGCATGGTATCGAGCTGACGGCGGCGTGTGGACTTCTCTTGTTCCCGTTCCGGGAAAAAGAACTGGTCTACTGATACGTCAAGCAGGGTTACAAGCTCATATAAAATCTGTAAACTTGGGTGCTGCCCGCTGTTTTCAATGGACGCGATATACCTGGGCGCAATATTCAGTGTGTCGGCTAACTGATTGCGTGATATTCCCTTTGCTTTTCTTGCTGCTTTAATGGCTTGCCCGAAAGCCTTAAAATCATACTTCACTTTATCCTGCTTCATATTTTTCACCCTATTACATTTTACTGTTCCTCTTTTCTTTGAGATATGATTACACATATCATAGTATTGATGGCAATAGAGCATAAAACATGCAGAGTAAGGTTGCTACAACTCATATTGCCATATATAATATCTAATGACATCGAAAATTAAAGAAATTGATTAGAAATAGATTTTTGTTTGATAATCTTAAATCAGATATTCACAATGGAGGCATATTTATGGCGCAGAGTATTTTAATTGTAGACGATGAAAAAGAAATTGTATCAATGCTGTATTGCTATTTCAGCAAACTTGGATATACGGTATATACTGCAACAGCAGGAAATGCTGCATTAAAAGAAGTAGAAAAAAACCTGACATTATTTTGTTAGACGTTAATATGCCAGATATTGATGGATTTACTGTTTGTGAAAGAATACGGGATTATGTTTCATGCCCTATAATTTTTTTAACAGCACGCATTGAAGATAGTGATAAAATAAAAGGATTTTCTATTGGCGCAGACGACTATGTAATAAAACCATTTTCTGTTGATGAATTAGAAGCTCGCATTGCAGCACATCTTCGCAGAGAAAAAAGACACAATACATCTTCAAAGGTGCAATTTGATGAAGATATGGTTATAGATTATTCCTCACGTATTGTGTTTTATCATAATAAGGATATGGCTTTTACCAAAAAGGAATTTGATATAATATCTTTCCTTTCACAAAACAAAGGAATTGTTTTTGACCGGGAAACTATTTATGAAAAAGTTTGGGGATTAGACGGCATTGGTGATAATACAGTTGTTACAGAACATATCAGACGTATTAGGGCAAAATTTTTATCTTTAAGCGATAGACCTTACATTGAAACTGTTTGGGGGTGCGGATATAAATGGAAAAATTAAAGAGAAGCAGATGGTTCAATCGGTTAAATAGCATGAGTATTAGGATGTCCTTTGTTCTTTATGCTTTGTTTTCGTTGTTGATTGGAATAATTATTTGTATACTTTTAATTTCAATGGTTGACAAATACAGAATAAATTTGAACTATAAGTATGAAAATATGTCAACAAGGTATGATATACCGGAAAATGGTTCATTTACCGCCGCTTATAGTAATGACCAAACAAAATACACAATATTTGATACGAAAGGAAACGAGATATGCAAGTTCAATGTTGATTATCAAAAAGAACGCCCAGTACACGAATATGTCTATCCGAACCATGTTTCATATATCGAAGTTTCACCTAATTTTACAAACCGGGATAGGCTTATTGACAGTGTTTTAGGTTCATTAAATGTTGCAATTATTCCTATCGTATTATCTATTAATATGATATGTTGTGTAACATTTTTTTATAAAAAAAAAATATCGAAACCTATTAAGCTATTAACTAATGCGTATCATAAAATTGAAGCAAATGACTTAGATTTTACGTTATCATATCCATTAAATGATGAAATGGGAAAACTCTGTCATGCCTTTGAAAAAATGAAAGACTGTTTGGCGAAAAATAATGAAACTATGTTTCGACAATTTGCTGAACAGCGCCGTCTAAACGCTGCTTTTTCACATGACTTACGCACTCCTTTGACTTTACTAAAGGGTCATGCTACTATGCTGCTTTCCTTTATTCCCAAAGGCTTAGTATCACAAGAAGAAATATTAGATGAAATATCAGTAATGTCAAAAAATGTTTCACGTCTTGAAAAATATGTAAATGCTATGACGAACTTATATAGGTTAGAGGATATTGATATTCCACGGCAACAGATTACATTTCATGCACTTATTGATAATTTTAATAACACAGCAGAAGCACTTTGTTATGACAAACATTTTTCAATTACTACAAGCGGTGATAATATAACCTTGTTTATCAATTTAAATACAGTCATGCAGATTTATGAAAATTTACTCTCTAATAGTATTAGATACGCAAAAAGTGATATTGCTATTAGCGCAGTAATAGAGAATAATAATTTAGTTATATCTGTTTCAGATGATGGTTGCGGGTTTAAAAATATTGATATTGAAAAAGCGACATTACCATTTTATAAATCATCGAAAGATATATCTACTGAACATTTGGGATTAGGGCTGAATATTAGTAAGATTTTAAGTGAAAGACATGGCGGAAATATCCAAATTGCTAATAACGAAGCAGGGGGAGCATGTGTTACAGTAAAAATAAATTGCAATGAAAGTTGATTGAAAATAGACATTTTATTGCTATTATAAATTTAAAAGAAAGGAGATAAGGACAAATGAAAAAAATAATATGTATGTTTCTAAACTTATCGTTATTGGTGTGTATTGTTGGGTGCAGTCAAGCAAAGGACAGTGATAACCATGTAGTACAAGATTATTCCGAAGAATATGAGGTTTCTCCTTATGGAAGTGAAGAAGCACTTGACACTTTGGGTGATTTGAAGATTTCAATGAGTACAGAAAAGGATTTAGATTTGAAGCACCTTTCATTTCTAATAGAAAATACTTCTGATAAAGAATACCGATATTCACCAAATTATTTTGAAATAGAAGCTGAACAATCCGGCACTTGGTATCAACTTAAACAGCTTGATGACCCCTCAAAGAGCAATGAAAAGGATTGTTTTATTAATCCTAACGAACGATTAACATTAGAAATTGATGTTAAAAGCTTTTATGGAGAATTGCCTGCTGGACACTATCGTTTGATTAAACAATTTGCGTTCTTTGAAAGTGAAAGAGATTGGGATTACGATACATATAATTTATCTTGCGAATTTACGATAAGGTAAAAATTCTCTACTTCATAAGCATGAAATAAAAAAAACGCTTATGAAGTAGAAAGTTCGACTCAGAACTTTTGAAAAGATAGTCAAAAATTACTTTGTGATTTCAGAATAAACATCATGGACTTTTCACACATGTTTTCTTTTTTCTACATCCCTTCGTTTATGATAACACTCTTTATACCTGAGACACTGTTAAGTGCGTTCAGTATACCCGTTACCGCCATGTTGCTATTTTCTTCTGATACGCCGCCAAGATCAAGGTATATCATTATCTGGTCTTCGCCCTTATATATATCAATATACCCCATATAGTTTTCTTCATCACCATTTTGTGAAGAATAATCCGCCATCACCTGCTGGATCTCATCTACCTTCTCATCTGTGACACCGCCATCAATATGCACACTATACAAAAAGCTCTCTCCGTCAAATCCTGCAACATGTGCCTCGTAGTTCAGGTCAAGCTGATCTATCCCAAATACACTGTCAAAGTCGAATTCTCCGTCTTCTCCAAATCCATATTCTCCATAATTTTCTGCCATAGCATCATCCATATTATCTGCCATTTCACTATTCCCCTCTATCTCATTCTCTTTCTCTGCAACCTCCGTCTCATCCTGTTCTTCCGCTGCAGCATCCTCAGGACTTCTCTCAAACCTCGCATATCCGCTGTCATATTTCAGATAAATGACATTCTTCTCAGTTGTGCTGATATATATTTCCTGTCCAGCTTCAAGATCCACGCCTGCTGCCGCAAAATTCTCTGCAGGATAGTCTTTGCTGTCGACCTTTTTTATCGTTCCCGCGATCTCGTATCCTTCCGGCAATTTCTCATCTCTTCCGGTTGCATTGTAATAATAGATGTGTCCATCATACATGACCTGTGGCTGCTCTATTATTCCGCTCTCCACACCGGTCGAGGTCTCCGCACCATTTGTTTCTGAAACATTTCCACCTGAATTTCCACAGGCCGTACACGCCATAATGGAGAGCATCGCAGCAACTATAAATATTTCTTTTCGTATCCCCATATAAATTTCCCCTTTTTAATTCTTATTTATTGATGTAATGTAAACCAACTAACTGTATGTCCATATTAACATGGCTTTTCCAGCTCTGCAACATACTTATTATTAAAGTTGTCACCATATGCTTACTTCCGTCCATCCATATTCTCATCCCGAACATATCTCGCATTGAACTCCATATTTATCTCACGAAGCTCTTTCTTCCCGTCAATATAATCCTGGTACATCTCTGTGATACCACACATACAGCCATCACAGTAAGCGTCAATATTCCCCAGAGAATCAGCGACTATCTTCTCTCGTTCTTCCCTAGTTGTGTCCTTTATAAGAAAACCTGCCATCGTCAAAAGCCTCCTCTTACAATTCTCATAAAAACAATTAAAACCGGTTTTATACACAAGTACATGTCAAAAAAACAGGCACTTGTAGTTCTTGATACATAAGATATGAAACATATATACAAACGATAATGAAAGTGACTGATCTTCAGCGCTTACTGCTGCTGCGAAGACCGCACCGCCCTTATCGCGGTTTTCGCAGCATGCAAATGTAAGCAAGCTGAAGTGAAGGTAACTGAATGTGTTTGTATATATGTTTTCATATCCATATCTCGAACTACAAGTGCCGTCCGGCCTTTTTACTGTCTGACCTTAATATGAACCTCACGGAGCTGCTGCTCTGTAACCTCGCCAGGTGCTCCGCACATAAGATCCTGTGCATTTCCATTCATTGGGAATGGGATGACCTCTCTGATATTCTCCTCGTTTCTGAGAAGCATGATCATTCTGTCCACACCAGGAGCCATACCTGCATGAGGTGGTGCTCCGAACTGGAATGCATTATAGAGTGCTCCGAACTTCTCCTTCAGATCATCCTCTGTGTATCCTGCGATCTCAAATGCCTTGACCATGATCTTCATGTCGTGGTTTCTTACAGCGCCTGATGAAAGCTCGATACCGTTGCAGACGATGTCGTACTGGTAAGCCAGGATATCAAGTGGATCCTTCTCATTTAACGCCTCAAGTCCGCCCTGTGGCATTGAGAACGGATTGTGAGTGAAGATGATCTTCTTGCTCTCCTTGTCATACTCGTACATTGGGAAGTCATTTATATAACAGAAACGGAATGCGTTCCTCTCGTTGAGGTCAAGTCTGTTGCCAAGCTCAATTCTGATCTGTCCTGCAAATGACGCTGCAAGCTCCTCCACGTCTGCGATGAAGAAAATAGTATCTCCAGGCTGAAGGCCTGCAAGCTCTGCGATCTCACCCTTCATATCATCAGGAATGAACTTGTCGATAGGTCCCTTGTATGACATATCCTCAAGGATCTCTAGGTATCCAAGACCGCCCATGCCGATGCTCTGTGCAAACTTGAGCATCTTCTCATGCTGTCCCTTTGAAAGTTTCTTGTGTACATTGATGGCACGTACCGTCTTGCCGTGGAATGGCTTGAATGTACATCTCTGGAAGAAATCTGTAAGATCTATTATTCTAAGTGGGTTTCTGAGGTCAGGCTTATCCGTACCGAACTCAAGCATAGCCTGCTTGTAGCTGATGATCGGATATGGAGCCTGTGTAACCACTGCGCCCTCAGGTGCAAACTTCTCAAATGTTGCTGAGAGGACTTCCTCTCCAATCTTGAATACGTCCTCCTGTGTTGCAAAACTCATCTCAAAGTCGAGCTGGTAGAACTCTCCTGGTGAACGGTCTGCTCTCGCATCCTCATCTCTGAAACAAGGAGCTATCTGGAAGTATTTGTCAAATCCTGATACCATGAGGAGCTGCTTGTACTGCTGTGGTGCCTGTGGAAGTGCATAGAACTTGCCCTTGAACTTTCTTGATGGCACGATGTAATCTCTTGCGCCCTCAGGTGACGAAGCGCAGAGGATAGGTGTCTGGATTTCAAGGAATCCCATCTCCGTCATCTTCTGACGAAGGTAGCTGATGACCTGGCTTCTGAAGATCATGTTGTCCTTAACCTTCTTGTTTCTGAGGTCAAGATATCTGTACTTGAGTCTCACATCCTCACGTGTCTCCTTGGATGTCTGGATCTCAAATGGAATCTGCTTATATACCTTGCCAAGTATCTCTACAGTCTTTGCCTCAAGCTCAATAGTACCTGTAGGGATCTTAGGATTGTATGTCTCCTCATCTCTGTGCTCAACGATACCCTCGATTGATACACAATCCTCCTTTGTTATTCCGTCAAGCAGTGATGTGTCTCTCATTACTACCTGGAGCACGCCATACATATCACGAAGATCGATAAATGATACTCCACCGTGGTCACGGATATTCTCTACCCATCCGGCAACCTTAAGTGTCTTTCCCACATCGCCCTCAGTGATCTCGTTCATTGTTCTGTTACGATAAATGTTCTCGATTGTCATCTGTTCTCTCCTTTTCTTTACTATTTGCCTGTGGCTTTATGTCCACTTTGGCTTTTTCAGGATTACGCACTGGCTGTTATTTCTCTTGCAAATAGAAAAAGCTTATGTTCATCCTGAATCAGATGCACATATACATATGCAAATATTCAGGACGAACATGAGCTCTCTCAAACTACCTGTCGGTTACTTGTCTGCTTTAATGTCCGCGGTACCACCTGATTTACCGTTACACGATCTTCGTATATTCAAAGCATCGCGTCCCAGTCCCTCTCAGTCACCTTGCTCATGACCTCTCTGCGTATCGTGCAGCTACGGCTCCCCTACTCGACATAAAACACGTATCCCGCTATGGGCTATATCTTTCAGCTTGCGGCTGGTAAAGTGTTATTCACATATATTCACTCCGCCGGACTCCCACCACCACCGGCTCTCTGTGGGCGATAATCTATGCTACTTCTCTTCGTCATTGCCTTATATATGGCGTCAGCAAATATCTGACGCCACATTATTATATTCTAGTGATTCAAGTTCTGTCAACTATATTTATGTATATTTCCACCATCATCCCACAATCTCTGCACCAAAAGGCATGAGCGCCAGCTTGGCGATCTTAAAGAACTGAAGCCCAAATGGAATTCCGACTATCGTTATGCAAAGCAGCAGCCCCAGGCAGGCATTCTCTACCGCCATAGGTATTCCGCAGCAGAGCAGCCATATGATATTCGCGATCAGCGAGCCAGCCCCGCCTCCATACACTATCTCTTTTCCAAATGGAAAGAATGCAAGTCCTGCAAACTTAAAGCACTGCATCCCAATCGGAATCCCTATTATCGTTATACAGCACAGCACCCCGCTTGCCCCCCACGAAAGTCCGCTCAATATTCCGCCACATAAAAACCATATACAATTTCCAAGACATCCCATGATATCATCTCCTATCTGCACAGTGCAGCCAGCATCCTGACTGCCGCCTCATACTCACCATTATCTCTAGTCTTCCGGATCTTCTTAAGAGCCCTCTCAGCTCCCTCCACATCATAAAACAGCCTCGACCAGTAAGCCCACAGCTCCTTCATCTTGAACATCGTGTTGCCCCTGCCCACATCCGACTCACAGTAATTCCTGTAAAGTTCATCATGGAATATGAAGAATCTGTTCCAGTCATATGTACTGTCGCCACACTCTTCTTTTATCCGCTCCGCCAGACAAGGATCAGCTATTATCCCCCTGCCTATCATAACCTTACTTATATCAGGAAAATCGCCCGTGAACCTGTCATAATCCGCCACACTGTTTATATCTCCGTTGTAGCACACTGTGTCTGGTCTTCCATATGAAGCCACACCTTCGGCAAACACTTCCATGTTTGGCGTATTCTTGTAGAAATCCGTCTGTATTCTCGGATGTATGATCAGCTCACTTATCGGATACTTATTATATATCTCTATGATATCCTCGAACTCCACAGAATTGTCTCTTCCTATTCTGGTCTTTATAGACACATCCATCACGTCTGCGGCAAATACTTCATATAAGAAATTGTCAAGTCTCTCTGTATCATACAGTAGACCCGAGCCTTTATACTTCGTTACTACAGTTTTTGACGGACAGCCGAGATTGATATTCACCTCGTTATATCCAAGCTCCTTCAGGAACTTTGCAGCCTTCACAAATCCCTCACCGCTGTTGGTCAGAAGCTGCGGCACCACATTTATCCCCTGATTGTTTTCCGGCAGCACATCTCTTAACTCTCTGTTTCTGAGAGGCCGTCCCTTCGCCGGGGCAATGAACGGCATAAAGTATTTGTCAACGCCGCCGAAATATTTGTGATGTGCATTTCTGTATATGTATCCTGTTATCCCCTCCATTGGGGCAAGATATATCAAATCATCCCTGTTGTTCATCCATCATTCTCCCATTAAATCCGTAAACCCGGTATAAATATCCTGCAATGACATTCCTTATGACAAAAATATAGAGACATTCATCACCCACATGACAAATGCCTCTACATTATAAACTATATTGTTCTATTTGAACAGATTGGTAACAAACTGTACAAAGTCAATTCCAAACGACTGGAGAAGCAGCAATGCAAGCAGTATTGGTGCCACAAACTTTACCATGACAATATAGAGCTTCTTTCTTCCAAACTTCTCGCCATTTCTTGTAACCTCGTCTATAACCGTCTTAGGCTTCACTACCCAGCCGATAAGTATACATGACAGGATAGCCACAAGCGGCATGAAGATGTTGTTACTCAGGTAATCCATCACATCGAGGATCTGGGCTGTAGCTCCATTTGGAAGCTTGAGCTCAAAGTACCATATGTTGTAACCGAAACATACGACCAACATTCCGACAACCGCATATACAGTTGTTATGACCGCACTCTTCTTTCTCGTGAGATGGAACTTATCCATAAGTCCTGACACTATCGCTTCCATGACCGATACTGAGGATGTGATCGCCGCAAATGTAACCATGATGAAGAACAGGGCTCCGATGACTGTTCCGACCTTACCCATGGCATTGAATACCTTTGGCAGAGATATGAACATAAGTCCAGGGCCCGCTGACATGCCTTCCGTTCCAGAGAACACATACACCGCAGGGACTATCATCAGACCAGCAAGGAAAGCCACTGCCGTGTCAAATATCTCTATCTGATTGATCGACTTCATAAGGTTAACATCCTTCTTAACATATGAGCCATACGCAACCATGATACCCATAGCGACACTTATCGAGAAGAAGAGCTGTCCCATGGCATCCATTACAACCATGAATATATCCCTGAATGTCATTCCCTTAAAATCAGGAATCAAATATACCTTCAGTCCATCAATTCCTGTTCTGATCGTACCATCATCACCGGTATGCTTGATCGTCAGTGAATAGATTGAAATTCCAATTATAAGAATTACCAATATCGGCATGAGCACCTTGCTAAACTTCTCTATTCCCTTTTCAACACCACAGAATACGACAACGCCTGTGGCCGTAAGGAATATAAGTGCAAATACTATAGGCGCAGTCTGGGCTGTTATAAAACCGGTGAAATAACCGTCACCAGTGGCAGCCTCTGTCTGACCTGTAAAATATGCTGTCATATACTTCAGAACCCATCCTCCGATAGTACAGTAATATGGAAGGATTATGACCGGTACGATCCACGCCAGACCGCCAAGCCATTTCCACTTCTTATGTATAAGACCATAAGCTGTGAGCGGTCCCTGCCGAGTCTTTCTTCCTATTGCAATATCTGTTGTGAGCAGTGTGAATCCAAATGTAAGCGCAAGTATTATATACACAAGTATAAACACACCACCGTTGTCCTTTGCCGCAAGATATGGGAACCTCCATATATTACCAAGTCCTACCGCACTTCCCGCTGCTGCCATAACAAAGCCCAGCGTCCCCGTAAAATTACTTCTTTCCTTCTTATTCATAATCGCCCTTTCTGTTTTTGCTTTTATTTTTTGCTATCCAGTCCCCTGTCTGAACAGTTACTTTTCATTTTTGCCTTCAGTTTTGCCGATGCCGCAAAGTATGCGCGACATCTCGCAGGATAATTTCGGAATGCGCCATATATATTGTATAAATAAAATCCATACGTCAGGAATTTGCCGGCAGGTCCTATCTTGTCCTTCAAGGTCTTCGGGTATCTCTTTCCGCCAACCTCGGGATGATTGCCGTCATTTATATAATTTATCAGATCATCCTCCGAATGTATATAATCCGGAAGATATGTACCTGCAAGTCCGACACAGTTCTCCTTATGGGCATCGCTTCCACCAAAAACAGGTATATCATAGTATGACGCAAGCCTTCTGGCCATCTTATTCCTCTTGGCTGATTCACAGCAATTATATCCCTCTATGAAGTCAAAATGCTGTGCATATAGTCTGTGCTCTATCATGCCAAGCCTTCTCGTGCTGCCAAAGCTCATGAACTTCTCGCCAAATGGATGAGCTGGGCCAAGTATACCGCCGCACTCGTGCACAAGCCATATCACCCTGATAAGCGCCATGCCCCTGTGTTCAAACAGGTCGTACACCTCCTCAGGTGTATCTGATGGCAGTACGATGAGGAAATGTCCATAGTCAAACGTATCATACTCAATACCTCTGAGCACAGCGAAATCCTTCACCTTATCTTTCTGCCTTAAGTACGCTTTGTATCCGGAATATGAATCATGGTCTGTGACCAGCATTCCGTGAAAACCACGCTGCTTTAACAGATCAATATAATCAAGAATCTTTACTTTGGCATCGGGTGATCCCTCAGCCGTATGACAATGCATGTCAAATCTTACTCTGTTCATGTGACCATCTCCTCTGATTATCCATCATGACATACAATCTAATACTCTGCTCCGTTTCCAAGCCATGTTATCTGTGAAAATGGGAAATACACAAATTCTGCTTTGGCAAGTATCTTGTCACGCTTCACATAGGTATTCTCCCAAAGTCTGGCATCCGCTGAGTTTGGTCTGTTGTCTCCCAGCATAAAGTAACAGTCCTCAGGAACCTGATACGGTCCAAACGATCTTACGTCAGTCCTTGCCTCATCACTCAGATAATCCTCCTTGAGCGGAGTATCACTTTCATTTATATATACCTTACCATCTATGATCTCCACGGTCTCACCCGGCAGTCCTATGATTCTCTTGATATATACCTGGGACTCATCGTCCGGCCACTTGAATATGGCTATATCGCCACGCTCAGGATCAGAGAACTTATATGTAAGCCTGCTTCCTATTATGTTGTCTCCAAGCTGTATTGTCTCAAGCATGGAACCAGTAGGTACATTACAGTTTAATATCACAAATCGTCCCAGCAGAAATGCCAGTACGGCGGCCACAACTACTATCACTATACAATCAATCACATCCTGCTTATAATCACGTTTTATATCTCTGCGCCTTATCCTCATCTGATGCCAGACGACACCGCCATGCTCAGATTCACTCACGCCCTCATCCGCAAAACCAAATTGTTCGTAGAATGGGATCATGTTCTCTTTACATGTGAGGACGACTCCGTCGAGTTTACATTTGACCGTCTCCTGAAGAACCTCATGCATTATCTTCGCCGCATATCCATTGTGCTGATAGTCCGGCAGAGTTGACACGCCGAATATCATAAGCCAGCGACCCTTCTTGTCGTAGAAGTCCTCGCCCGTATACATGGCATCGCTCAAATCCTTCTCATTAGTAGTAATACCATTTATACCTGCTATTATTCGCCCGTCCTTCTTGAGCACCCAGAAAGTTTCTCTGTGCGCCTTCAGTCTTCGCTCTATAGACTCCCGGCTTGCTGCCTCAGCCTCAGGAAATGTCTCCTGCTCAAGCATCACAAGCTGGTCAAGATCTTTTTTACCTGGATTGTTTACCTTCATAAATATCCAAACACCTCTTTTCTAAGACACCCATTCTTCATTATCTCACATAACAGAACGGTGTCAAGAAAAAAGGATGCATATCTGACAGATATGCATCCTCTTATCTGAAATCATCTATGCAAATTTCTATTACTCTACACTGTAGTTAGGAGCTTCCTTTGTGATATGGATATCATGTGGATGGCTCTCCTTGAGTGAAGCTGCTGAAATCTTGACGAACTCTGCCTTCTCATGAAGCTCTGCAATGTTCTTTGCTCCGCAGTAACCCATACCTGAACGAAGTCCACCGATGAGCTGGAATACTGTATCCTCAAGTGATCCCTTGTATGCCACACGGCCCTCAACGCCCTCTGGGACAAGCTTTCTTGCGTTCTCCTGGAAGTATCTGTCCTTAGAACCATTCTCCATGGCTGCTATAGATCCCATACCTCTGTATACCTTGTACTTACGTCCCTGATAAAGCTCGAAATCACCAGGAGCCTCATCTGTACCTGCGAACAGACTTCCCATCATACATACGTTGGCACCTGCTGCCAGAGCCTTTGTGATATCTCCTGAATACTTGATACCGCCATCTGCGATAACAGGGATTCCGGCATTCATAGCTGCATCATATGCCTGCATGATAGCTGTGATCTGTGGTACACCGATACCTGCAACAACTCTTGTTGTACAGATAGAACCAGGTCCGATACCGATCTTGACTGCATCTACACCCATGTCGATCATAGCCTGTGCGCCTGATCTTGTTGCAACGTTACCGGCAATAACCTGAAGGTCAGGATACTTCTCCTTAACCATCTTGAAAGTTCTCAGAACGTTGGCTGAATGTCCATGTGCTGTATCTATAACTATCGCATCAACCTTTGCTGATACGAGCTCTGCAACTCTGTCGAGGATGTTGGCTGTACATCCTACTGCTGCTGCACAGAGAAGTCTGCCCTGTGCGTCATGTGCTGAATATGGGTACTTGATCTGCTTCTCAATATCCTTGATCGTGATGAGTCCCTTCAGGTGGAAATCGTCATCAACGATAGGAAGCTTCTCCTTACGAGCCTTTCCAAGGATCTCTCTAGCCTCGTCAAGTGTGATTCCCTCCTTTGCTGTAACAAGACCCTCAGATGTCATTGACTCCTTGATCTTCTTGGTGTAGTCCTTCTCAAACTTCAGGTCACGGTTGGTTATGATTCCAACAAGCTTGCCATCCTCTGTGATAGGTACACCTGAGATTCTGAACTTGCTCATAAGCTCGTCAGCATCTGCCAGTGTATGCTCTGGAGATAAGTAAAATGGATCTGATATTACACCGTTCTCTGAACGCTTTACCTTGTCAACTTCCTCTGCCTGCTTCTCTATGGACATGTTCTTGTGGATAACTCCGATACCACCCTGACGAGCCATGGCAATAGCCATTCTGTGCTCTGTAACTGTGTCCATACCGGCACTCATAAGAGGAATGTTCAACTTAATCTTCTGTGTCAGCTGTGTTGTAAGGTCAACGTCATTTGGTAATACCTCAGAATAAGCAGGTACCAATAAAACGTCATCAAATGTAATTCCTTCGCCAATAATCTTACCCATTTTCTTCTCTCTCTTTCTGTAAAATATTTAATAAGAGCATTGTGCTCATTATGTACGTCAATTAGCCTTAATAGAGAAAACACATCACCCAACACTTATCGCGTTGGGTGATGTAACTTTTTAAACATGCTAACAAATTATATAGTTCTTGTCAAGGCAGTTCTTCCGTCTCCGTGGTCACATTTGTCTCTGTGTCCTCCGGATCTTCAGGATCTCCCTTATATACATAAGTGTCTTCCACTCCGAAATCTATACTGTCGTCTCCGACCTGCGCCACGGATATCTCCTTGCCCGCCTCAAACGAGTCCTCATATGGAAGAAACAGCGTATCTCTATCTATATAGATAGTCTCCTTCAAAAAGGCATCATCTATCCACACAAATGTACATTCATTGAAGTTGCTTCCGTGGATATAATATCCATTCATAGGCTGTGGCTCCTCAGCACTCTCGCCGTCCCCGGAACCATCATTTGCCGTGAAATCCGCTTCTTCATCAACCGGTGGCACATACACGCCCTTTGTGATCTCCGAGATCCTGATCTTGCTTATGCCGTATTTCATATTCGTCGGCTCATATGGCCATCCATCAGGATACATGTATCTCTGTCCATAAAGCATATCATACTCAATGTTCTCGAGATCATCATCATAGTTTGCATCGCCCGGCTTGTACTTTGACTGGAACTTCTGCACATAGCTCTTCTCAAATCCCAGCATATCAAACACCTTTGTGCTGAGCTGATATGCCTCTATATCCTCATCCTCAACCGGGAAGTTCTTCATATTGCTCCAGACAAAATACTCTGTCTGGTAAAGGTCTCCGTTGGTTATATCGTCCTCTGTGATCTCAAATCCAGGAAGATGGTCTCCATACATAACGAGAACGACCGGCTCATCGTACGCCGTAAGTCTGTCTATAAGCTTGCCAATGAAATCGTCCATCTCGTGGAGCTGGTTACAGTAATATGTCCACTGTGTATCAAGACTCTCATCGCCTGTGCCGGCAACCTTTATAGGGTAACTGTAATTCTCCTCGTCAAGCTCTGATGGGTATCTTCCATGTCCCTGTACGCTGACGGTGAATATGAAATCCCGTCCAGTGGTGGAGTACAGAGTCTTCATGATCTCACCGGTAAGGACATTGTCCTTCTCCCAGTTCTTCTGAGTATGCTCCAGATTGTACATATACTCCATCGGGGTAAATGTATCAAATCCCATGTTTTTATACACCTTGTATCTGTCATAGAATGTACCATCGTGATTGTGCATGGCATGTGTTGAATAACCATCAAGCTTCAGCTGTGTCGCCATGCTCTCTATGGTCTGCTTGCCAAGTATGGTCTTATATGGATACTCACCTGCACCGAAATATGCCACGTTAAATCCCGTGAGCACCTCAAATTCCGAATTGGCTGTACCTGCACCGATCGCCGGCATCGTCAGGAATCCTGATGTACATTCCTCCTTCAGCTTTGTGAAATTCGGAATAGGATTCTCATTGAACGTGAGGCATTTTACATATGACGGATCCATGAATGACTCAAGCTGTACAAATATAACGTTTGGCTTGTCCTTGCCATGCTTTGAATCCGTTGTGCCAACACTGTCCAGATCATCCTTTATCTCAAGCATCTTATCCTCGCTGTAATCACTCGGCTGTCCTATACCTACATCGACCACACTGTTTGAGAAACAGTATACAAATCCATAATTGTTGTATGCCGTTGCAAGGTTTGCAAAATTATCTGATATAGTCTGTGCATTGAGCGCGATCTTGGTGAAGAGCATTACACAGAAGAATGTCGCAACTATAAACACAGTCGTTCTCGTTCTATATATATTGCCCGTAACCGTCGGCGATTTTATGAACAGAACTATGATGGCTGCCAACGCAACGAACAGAAGCGCAGCTATGAGCACGATCTGCCATACATTAAAATATTTGTCTATGATAGTTATCGTATTCCTCGCCATAAGCATATCGATAGCTGAAAATGGCGTTATTCTGAATCCCAGAACTATGCAGTTCGTGATTCCAAGTATCAGCCATGCAAACGATATAACGCAGTATCCGAATATTCTCTTTCTCATGAGCAGCGAAAGTGTCAGCGTAAAGAAAATGATCGAACAGTTATACAGAAATATGAGCGGCTGATTCCACACATACGATATCGCCTTAAACAGCGAATGTCTTCCAAGAGCTTCCAGAACAACGTCCAGAACAATTGCAAGAACCAGACAGATAAAAACTGCTGAATGATGAAAATTCTTAAGTCTCTCTTTCATAATTTAATCATTACCTCGTAAAAATTATACTTTTTCTGATATTCAACGATTGTGATTGATTATATCACTACATGTCATTTATTCAATAGTAAAAATGTTTAAATTTTATTACCAATCGCTTCTGAGGGCAAAAAAAAATCAGGATTGAATCCTGAGTGTGAATTAATATAAAAGAGCGCGAGACGGGAATCGAACCCGCGACCCTCTCCTTGGCAAGGAGATGCTCCACCGCTGAGCCACTCGCGCTTATCTGCTGTGCTACCAACAACAATATGGATAATATCACACCGCCAGCAAACTGTCAACAACTTTTTTAAAATTTTAGCAACATGGAAATTATCCAGAGCGCGAGACGGGAATCGAACCCGCGACCCTCTCCTTGGCAAGGAGATGCTCCACCGCTGAGCCACTCGCGCTTATCTGTTGTGTTTTCAACAACAATATGGATAATACCACATCTTATTCGAATTGCCAACAATTTTTTGAAAATTTTTTACAATTTTTTATTCAAGACTTTATCCTATACCGGTTACTGAGTATCCACACTTCTCTACACAGCTCTTAAGCTCATCATCAGATACTTCTCTTCCGAGCTTAACGATAGCCTGCTTCTTCTTGAGGTCGACTTTTGCGTTCACCTGGCTCAGACTGTTCAGTGCATTCTGTACACGATCTGAACAGTTGCTGCAGTGCATTCCCTCTATGTAAATAGTCTTCACGGCGACAACATCCTTTATCTTGTCACCCTTGACCTTGACGGAACCACCGCCGCCACAGCAGCCTCCTTCTCCTTTAAAGTGCTTTGTAGAACTGATAACTGCACCCACTACTATAAGCACCAGTATGCACACTACCAATATTGTTCCACCCATTGTAGATCATCTCCTTCGTTATTAACAACATGAGCCACAGCCACAAGGCTTTACATTGACACCTGTCACCATCTGATTCTCAATATATCCGCCAGCCATAAGTCCTGCACGGATTATCCTGTTCCACTCTTTGGCCGAAAGCTCAATGCTGGATGAATCATCAAGCTCAATGACACAGGCATCCTCTATACCACAGTTGGCACCACAGGCAACCTTATACATGTTTTTACGGTTGATGGCTCCTATATCCTCCAATGTATTCACCATTCTGTACACTGTAGCCGAGCCTATACGACTGTCCTGCTTGGTCGCCTTATAATAAATCTCCTTGCAGGAAGAACACTCTTCCCCGAGTATTATGTCAAGGAGTATCATTCTCTGTCTGGTTATCCTGCATCCCATTTCCCTGAGTCTGCTGATAACGATCTCTTTCTGCATCTCTGTACGCTGGATACCTGTATCATCTATACTCTTCTTGTCCGTCTCTAATCTTTCGTTAGTCATCATACACGCCTCCTTCTGATTGTTGATAATATTATCATCAAGGTTAGTATGCCCTAACTCAAATTAGTTGTCAATAACGTTTTGTGCTAAAATCTAATATTTTTTCATAATTCAACCTGCAGATCACACATTATTCTAACGATTGGTTTTCTTCTGCGGAGTTCCGCAGTCAAATGTTATAACTGCCTTGAACAGATCACCATCTATGCTCAATCTGAATTTTGCACCCATCAGTGTACACAGACTGTTTGCAATAGACAATCCCAGTCCGCTTCCCTCCGTATTTCTGGAGCTGTCTCCACGGACAAATCTCTCCATGAGCTCATCACTGGACACATTGAGCGGATCTCTGGATATATTCTTGAACTCAATCCTGGTCTTTCTGTCATCGATTATCACCGATGCATATACCCTTGTCCCCGGCATTGCATATTTGCTTATATTACACAGAAGATTATCAAATACTCTCCACAGATGCTGTCCATCAGCTCTTATGACTGCCGGCAACTCTGATCTTGTGAATACGACCTTAAGCCCGGCATTTGCAAGTTTATCCTCATATTCTGCAACAGCCTGCTCAAGCAGCATATTGGCATCTATCTCTGCCCAGTTTATCTGGATATTGCCAGTGGATGCCTTGGATGCCTCGACCAGATCCTCTATGAGTTTTTTCAATCTCGCAGACTGCCTTGAGAGAACTTCTATATATTCCTGTCTTGTCTTCTCATCCATATCGTCCTTCTGCAGCAGATCTACATAGTTGATTATGGAGGTAAGCGGGGTCTTTATATCGTGGGATACATTTGTTATGAGTTCTGTCTTCAAATGCTCGCTCTTCATTCTGGCCTCAACAGCCTTTGACATGCCGTCTCTTATCTGGTTGAGGTGTTCACCATGTGCGCGGAATACCCAGAACATTTTGCTTGTGTCCGCTTTCCTGTCCAGATTGCCCTCCGCCATCTCCTTTGCGCACTTGTATAACTCTTGTGTCTGTATGAGATATGCCACTATTCCGACTATGCACAGCCATTTTAAAATGATATAAATCACCACCCAAAGAAGGCCTCTCATGCTGCCTGCTGCCAGGATTGCCACAAAAATTATCTCTACTATAGTTATACCTATATAAGCCCATACGCCCTTCTGCGTCAGGGACATATGACTTTTCACATACCTGAAACAAGCTTTCGTCTTTCTTGCTATCCACTTCAGTGCGCGGATTATCAGACAGTCTGCAAAAAATGTTCCCGCCTTCACCTTAGCGACTATATTATTAAAGAAAAACAATGCCACAGAATATAGGCATGCCACCGGCACCAGAAACGCAATATACTGTATATTCTCTGATACAAATGTGTAATTCCTATACTGGTTCACACACATGGATGCAATACCGCTTTCAACGCAGATCCCTACTGCTGCTGCAACAGAGCATACTGCCATAGCCAGCACAAGCTCAGTCGGAGTCCTCTCAAATCTGCCGAGAGTTATCGTCTCCTTCCCTGTCTTTACGCCGGCGTTGACCATTGAAAATATTGACATGACGATGCACAGCAGCAACATGACTGCAAATCCTGCCAGTATCCCCTCGCTCTTCGTCCTCCATATTCCAATGTATTGAACCATTTCCGGATTTGACGCTTTGATGTTGTCTACAGCAGCCGCCACGTCCACATAGCATTTTCCCGTGATATTTATAAATGAATATGCATCATAGCTTAGCACAAGACAGTAGACCTTTCCAGATGAACTGCCAGAATCGTCTGCTTCATCAAGATACAGTTTTTCAACTGAGCTAGGATAATAATCGCCATACATGATATCCTGTTTGGTAATAGACTTGCCATCCGCTGTCAATACAGAATCTGTATCAGCCTCCACAGTATCACTTTCTTCATATTCTTCATTATAAATGTATTCGTCATAATATGGATCATAATTCCCCAGCAGAGCATTGATATACTGCTCGCCCTGTTCCATATCGCTCTGTTTGTCAAACACAATATATCTTTTAACAGGTACTTCTATCGTGCTATCATAATCATTTGTATATATATTATCGTCCAGCCGTGCATCATCGTTTATCAGCTTTATATTTCCGGTCGTTACTTTTATCTTTCCATTATTGATATTGACATTTGTATCATCACTGCAGGATGCCGTCAGCATATAGCCGATATCACCTCGTTCGCTCATATCCTCATACCGGTATGACGACTTGATCGCAGATGTTGTATCCGCATTGGTCAATCTCCGGAAAACATCATCCGCAGTTATAACCATATCTCCGTTATGATCAGCACTCACGAGCTGATTATATGTTGTAATGCTTTCCAGCTGCGACCTTGTATCCTGGATGTAAGCCTTCACCTTTTCGGTAAGCGCATCATTTGTGTCCTCCACATAATCGTTTACAAGTCTCTCATACGGCGTCGCGCCCTGATCATCATCACTGTACACTCCAAGGTAGCTTCCCTGCAGCACCAGACCGCCTGTATACAGCGTTCCATATGCCAGCACCGCCACAAGAATATATATTCCAAGTTTAAAGAACACATTTCCTCGTATCTTATAAATTGTTTTATCCACTATTGTCCCTCCATTCTATATCCTCTTCCCCAGATAACCTTTATGTATCTCGGATCAGATGGATTTATCTCTATCTTTTCTCTCAGGTGTCTTATATGAACCGCAACAGAGCCTTCCGCTCCCATCGGATCCTCCTTCCACACCGCCTTATATATCTCCTTCGTGGAAAATACCTTTCCCACATTTTGCATAAGAAGTTTCAGGATGTCATACTCCGTCGGGGTGAGGGGCATAAGTTCACCGTCAAGTGTGACCTGTTTGGATTTGTCGTCAAGTTCTATACCTCCGATAACCAGCTTATCCTTTGGTGTCTCTCCGCCTCCCAGCTGCATGTAACGCCTGAGCTGGGACTTTACCCTTGCCAGAAGTTCCACCGGATTAAATGGTTTTGTCACATAGTCATCTGCGCCGACCTCAAGTCCCAGCACCTTGTCGGTATCCTCACTCTTTGCCGTAAGCATGATAACCGGCACATTGCTGCTCTCTCTTATCTTTGCCATGGCTGTTATACCGTCCATCTGAGGCATCATGACGTCCATGAGTACAAGCTGTATGTCATTAGAATTTACCATATCAACTGCCTCCATACCATTGTAAGCTTTATACACCGAATACCCGGCTGTCTTAAGATATATCTCTATAGCTGATACTATATCTTTTTCATCGTCACATATTAATATATTGTACATTTTTCTTGTCCTCACCTTTTTCGTATTTATCCTTAGCTTACCACAATCACCTCCTGTTCTCAATTATCGCCATACTGCCATTAAGAAACAACCATTATAAAGTTTAAGATATCTTTAAGACTTGTCATTATTTGTGGTATACTTAGGAGGCGGTCTGTCATTGCAGATGTTATAACGCAAAATATATCACTATATAGAAACGGAGTTTTATTTATGACAAAAAAAGACGTACTTGAGATAAGACACCTGTTTGCTCCAAAGGAATGCTCCATAAGCAAGATCCGCGGATGCTACGTGGACGGAGACTGCAACAAGGTGGCGACCATCAACGAACAGTTTCTCACCATGCCGGAAGAAGAAACATACAAATATTTTGAAATACTGAAAAAGACTTTATCAGGAAGCATTGGCAAGAATCTTGTCACCATGCCATTTCCTACCTCACAGGAGTTTGAAGGCGGCACACAGGAATTCCTGAATAAACTCAGGAAGAGCAAGCTTGAGAACGATGAGCTGATAAATGAGTTCTATGACAAGGTCATCGAGAACTACGATTACACCGGCAACTACCTCATACTGCTCATCCACGATACATATGATGTTCCGGGCAAGACAACCGACGGCATCATGATGGACGATGCATCAGACGAGGTGTATGACTATATCATGTGCTCCATTTGCCACGTCAACCTGTCCAAGGCGGGACTCAGCTACTTCGACGTTGAAAGCACATTCCACAACAGAGTCCGCGACTGGGTGGTCGACATGCCGGACATAGGCTTCCTGTTCCCGGCATTTATCGACAGGAGCACGGATATCCACAACGTTCTGTACTACACCAAAAAACCGGAGGAGCTTCACGACAGCTTCATAAGTAACATCCTTGGCACTTCTCTTCCTATAACAGCGGGCGAGCAGAAAGATGTATTCCAGGAGATCGTGGCTGAGACTCTGGGCGATGACTGTAATTACGACATGGTGCGTACAATACACGACAATCTGAACGAGATGATAGAGCAGAGAAAGGACAGTCCTGAACCGCTGACCCTATCCAAGAACACTATAAAGAATCTGCTGGCAGAGAGCGGAGTATCAGATGAGAAGATGGCAGATTTTGACGCCCACTACGAGAAGGTAACCGCTGCGGCAGCACCGCCTGAGCAGCCATCTGAGAACCCGGAGGATGAACCGGCCATAGTTGTACCGCGTGAGAAGTCAACTGTCATGTACGCGACAAATGTTGCAAACACAAAAACATTTGAGGTAAAGACTCCTGATGTGGTCATCAAGGTGAATCCTGAGAGAACTGATCTGGTAGAGACCATGGAGATCGACGGAAGGAAATGCATCGTCATCCAGATATCCGATCAGGTCGAGGTAAACGGAATACCTATCAACAACAAATAACAAAGGCACAAAAAAGGACCACCGGCAGCAACAAAACCGCCGGTGATCCTTTTTCTATCTGCCCTACTGTTTGAGCATCTTCTTTTTCTTCAATATCAAAGCTATCACAATACTTATAACGAGTATTATACCGCACACTATCTCAAATCCATATGGTACATTCGCAAATGGCATCCACTTCGTGCCCACATTCATTCCATACACACCGGATATAACTGTAGGCACAGCCATGACGATGGTTATGGCCGCCAGAAACTTCATGGCGTTGTTCAGTCTGTTGTTGATGATGGTCGTCATGAGCTCCCTCGTACCACTTATGATATCTCTGTATATCTGTGTCATCTCTATAGCCTGCTTATTCTCCACCAAAACGTCGTCAAGCAATTCCTTGTCCTCCGGATACTGCTTGATTCTGCCATATCTGGTCAGCTTGTCGAGGACTACTCCGTTCGCCCTCAGTGACGTTGCGAAGTATACAAGGTTGGACTCCAGCTCGTGAAGATCTATGAGATCCGCATCCTCGGTCTCCTCCTGGATACGCTGCTCAATAAGGGTTCTTCTTCTGTCCATGACTCTCAGATAATACTGGTATGTGGTACAGTTCCTGTAGAGTATCTGGTACATGAACCTCATCCTCTTCTTGGTGCTGAACTCTCTCACCTTGCCCTCCATAAAGGCCTCAAGCACAGGAGTCTCCTCGGCGCATATGGTGATGATGCAGTCTGCAACCAGTATGATACCAAGAGGGATTGTTGTATATGCCTCTCGTTCATTTCTTATCTCTATAGAAGGAATATCCACGATTATCAGTGTGTAGTTGTCCTCCACCTGAACACGTGAGCTCTCCTCGTCATCCAGTGCGGCTCTGACATCCGCCAGGTCTATCTCAAACCTCTCGGCTATGCTCTTACTCTCATCTATTGTTGGCTTAGTCATGACTATCCAGGCACCAGGACCATATTCCTGTATTTCACTCAAAATTCTGTCATCCGTTCTGTACAGTGTGATCATTCCCTGCGCCTCCTGCCACATAGATTACAGCATGCCTCAAATGCACATTACCGCCTGATAATATTAACATAAAAAACACGGCCTTTCAACAAAGTTTTGTGTAAAGACCGTGTAATATCTATGTTAGTCAAGTGCCTTTCTGTGGGCTACTGTAACCGTCTCCTCGTAGCATGAGAAGGCATCCTCGACCTTCTTCTGGTCAGGCTTCTTTGTGAACAGGCTCACAATAGGAACTATGATGAGACCGCCCACCATTGCAACCGCACCGCAGTTGATAGGTGACTGCATCACTGCCGGGAACTTGAACAATCCCCATGTATTGCTTATAAAGTTCAGCGTCATGATTCCTGTTCCCCATATAAAGCATGTCCAGCAAGCCGCAACTGTAGTCTTCTTCCAGTATAAGCCATATAAAAATGGAGCAAGGAACGCACCTGCTATAGCCCCCCATGAAACACCCATAAGCTGTGCTATGAACGTTATCCTGCTTGAGTACTGCACGATGGCAATAACAGCCGATACAGCAACAAACATAACGAGCATGAGCCTCATGACAAGTATCTGTTTCTTCTCATCCATCTTCGGTGCAATGACCGGCTTTATAAAGTCGATGGTGAGCGTTGAGCTGGATGTAAGGACCAGCGAAGAAAGTGTGGACATAGATGCTGAAAGCACCAGTATGACCACAAGTCCCATAAGGGCAGCTGGAAGCTTCTCAAGCAGATGTGGAATGATGGCATCGAATCCCTCTGTAGCAACATCGGTTCCTGTCAGTCTTCCAAAACCGCCGAGGAAATAGCATCCGCCGGCAACTACGATCGCAAACAGTGTCGACACAACCGTACCTGTCTTGATGGATCTCTCATCCTTTATGGCGTAGAACTTCTGTACCATCTGTGGAAGTCCCCATGTTCCAAGGGATGTCAGCACGACGACACAAAACAGATTGAACACGTCAGGTCCCAGGAATGATGCAAATACACCCGGTGTATCTGACACTGCAGGATCATTTATCCTTGCCAGACTGTCTAGCGCGCCTGTGAGTCCACCATAGTTGTTGAGTACCGCATATATGACTGCCACGATTCCCACCAGCATGATGAGTCCCTGGATGAAATCGTTGATAGCAGTCGCCATATATCCACCAACGATTACATATATACCTGTAAGGGCAGCCATGACGATTACGCATATCTTATAGTCAACATTGAACGCCATTCCGAACAGTCTTGAAAGTCCGTTGTACAGTGACGCTGTATATGGAATGAGGAAGATGAAGATGATGATCGACGAGAAAAGCTTCAATGACTTGCTGGAGTATCTCTTCTCGAAGAACTCCGGCATAGTTCTCGTGTCAAGCTCCTGTGTGAGCAGTCTTGTTCTTCTTCCGAGAACTACCCATGCCACCAGTGAGCCAAGCAGCGCATTTCCAATTCCTATCCATGTGGAAGCAATTCCGTACTTCCATCCAAACTGTCCGGCATATCCAATGAATATAACCGCTGAGAAATAAGATGTTCCATAGGCAAATGCCGTGAGCCACGGGCCAACACTTCTGCCTCCGAGAACAAATCCATTCACATCCTTTGTGTGTTTTCTCGAGTAAAATCCAACTCCAAGCATGATTGCAAAGAAAACAACAAGCATAATAACTTTGAGTACCATAGTATCCTCCCAATACATTTTTTATCCGCGGTTTACTTTATCACATCAAAGCGTGTCAACTTTAAAGTTTTGCGGTTTAAATTGCTATATCTGATTATAAGTTATACCCATACCATAGTCAAGAAATATCCACAAAAAATACAGCGTGCGGCAATCGCTACACGCTGTATTTTTTATTGAGATCTAATCAAGTTCATCTAAATCATAAAAATCATCCATACTGTAATAATCCTTGTCATAGTGACTTGTTATACACACCAACTCTTCCGGTTCATAATCATCACATAAATGACTATACCCCATTCATTTGATATCTGCTACATATAATTCTTGTACATAATATAAGCAAAATATACCGCATACACAGCCAGCATCACTATTCCGCCCGGCCTGGTGAGCTTCTTCTTTCTGACGCTGCACACCCAGAGGAGAACAGCAGCCACTATTGCCATGATGCCATCCAACAGGAAGTTCTGCTCAAACTGCACTGGGGTTATGAGCATTGTAGTTCCGGCAACGAAAAGTATATTGAATATATTGCTTCCAACTATGTTGCCTATGGCAATATCTGTCTGCCCCTTTTTTGCCGCTGTGCATGATGTCACAAGCTCAGGAAGAGATGTGCCAAATGCCACTATTGTAAGACCTATGAGTCTCTCTGTCATACCGAGCTTTCCAGCTATATATGATGCCGCATTTACAGTGAAATTACTTCCGACCACGACCAGCGCTAATCCTATGATTATAAACAGTATAAGTCTCGGAGTCTTATCCTTCTCCGTGAGTTCTATAGAATCACTCTCGCTGTTGCCATTCTTCGCGCTGATGATCAGATATACCAAAAATCCAATAAACACTACATAGAATATCACACCTTCAAGTCTGCTGAGCACACCATCAAAATATCCCATGCAGAGTATCATGATCGATGCCACGATAACAAATGGTATATCTATCCTAAGTGTATTTTTCTTTATAGGAAGTGCTGCTATGAGTGCTGTCACTCCAAGGATGACAAGTATGTTAATAATGTTGCTTCCAAGCACATTTCCAACAGTGATCCCGGCTCCCGCAGGCGAAAGTGCCGCCTTTATGCTGACAGCTGCTTCTGGAGCACTAGTGCCCATGGCAACTATTGTTAAGCCAACTACCATCTCTGGTATGTTGCATTTGACAGCTATTTTAGACGCACCATCTACAAATACATCCGCTCCCTTTATCATAAACACAAATCCAAGCACAAGAAGCAGTATCTGACCTAACATTTTTAATATCTCCATACATTCCCTCCATTGTAAATATGCTACATTTTCACCTCAGCTATATAAGCAGCTTTTCTATCCCTATCATGTGGCATATGACGTATTACAGATCTCTTCTGACAATTATCATGCCCGCAACGCTGTCCAGCAATTCCTCAATTCCAAGACCTTCCGCTTTGATATTGATATGGCAGTACTTCTCATAAAGCTTTGTCCTCTCATTATACAAATCTTTCAGAGTCTGTCCATCCTTCAGCACCACGCCTCTTCTCTTGATATTGCCAAGTCTGTTCGCTATCTCCTCATACGGAAGATTGATATATATAACTGTATCCTCCGCCATGTATTTCTTCATGGCCTCAGTACAGTACACAGCGCTTCCACCTGTGGCTATGACTGCATGTTGGTCTGTGATACCCTTGTTCACATCATTCTCTATCTTTAAAAACCCATCATCGCCATACTTTGCTATTATCTCCCTGAGCAGCATTCCCTGACTGTTCTGTATGAGAATATCTGCATCGATGAACTTATAACCGAGAACCTTTGCCAGAAGAACCCCTATAGTGCTCTTGCCCGCTCCCGGCATGCCTGTAAGTACTATGTTGTTCATTTTTCCTTTACCTCCGGTATAACTGATACTTCGTCCTTGAGCGTCTTGAGAACAAAGTGCGTTTCAGTTGCAGACACACCCTCATATCCCTTCACAAATCTATACACCTCGTCCAGACCTGCAGCGGAATCAGTCACTATCTTCAATATAAAGTCAAAATCTCCTGTCATATAGAAGCATGCGACTATGCTGTCATTTGTCTGTATAAGCTGTGCAAATTCATCATAATATTTCGGATGCTTCAGTCTCACTTCCATGATGGCTACCATCTCATTGCCCAGCTTTTTCTGGTCAACCTCAATGGTATATCCCTTTATTACCCCGCTGCTCTCCATCTTCCTTATTCTCTCTATCACAGCCGAGACAGAGAGATTGATCTCTTCACTGATGGCCGATGCTGTAAGTCTCGCATTGTCCTTCAGGCATCTCAGTATCTTGTAGTCAATGTTATCCATTAATTAAACCTCTGTATAATAAAATTAGATTACTCCCAAACATTTTAACACAAACACCCACAGAGTCAACGTCACTGACGATAATAATGTGGATAAAACGATAATATTCGATGACAGCACATAATCATTGTCCATATTCTTCGCCATGATGTATCCCGACACCGTAGCCGGTGCTCCAACCATTATAAGTATAGCAACAATCTCACTCGGCCCAAAGCCCATACCAATGGCAGCCGGAAGGAATATGACAGGAAGAATCACAAGCTTTATGACCGTTGCCACAAGTGACGGCTTGAGCCTGGTCAATGCCTGCTGTGAGTCAAATCCAGCACCTATGGCTATGAGCGCTATAGGAGTCGCCGTCTGTGCTATATAACTGATAGTTCTTGTCGGTATGGCTGGTATCGGTATGTCAAATACAGAGAACGGGATTCCAAGCAATATTCCTATGATGATCGGATTCTTCAATATATTGACGAACGCTTTCTTGATACCCGCTGTTCCCCTCTGTCTGTCGTTCCCGCCAAATGTCAGAGCTATTACTGATATAATATTGTACATCGGCACCGCTGACACTATCATGAGAGGCGCCATGCCCGAGTTGCCACAGATATTCTCCACAAATGCAACGCCGAGAACCGCAGCACTTCCTCTTGCTCCCCCCTGCACAAATGCACCAATCATGGTTCTGTCCTTACAGTATATCAGTGCCAACACCCATACCAGCCCAAACATTATGATCGTTCCAAAGAAGCAAAACAGAACAAACTTTACATTGAGGTCGTCCAATATGGAGGTCGTCGCAATATCCCTGAACAGCAGAACCGGAAGGGCTACCTTGAACACATATTTATTCGCCACGTTGGCGAACTCTTCTGTTATAATATGTATCTTCATCAGAAACCATCCCAGAAGTATCACCAGAAATATCGGTATCGTTGCATTTATGCTGAATATAAAATTATCCATTACTACACATCCTCACAATTTTCAATTTTTTTCAAAATACCTATTGACTTTCGCTCCTATAATGCATATAATGCAAAAGTCGGTTTGATGAACAGGCGATAACGTCTGATTCAATATAACACATCAGCAACTGATTTTCAAAAAAAAATTAAAAAAGTTGTTGACAAGCATCACCGACTTGTGTATAATAGGTTTTGCGTTGGTCGCAAAGGACTAACGGGGTGTGGCTCAGCTTGGCTAGAGCGCTTGATTTGGGATCAAGAGGTCGCAGGTTCGAATCCTGTCACCCCGACTTATAATCCAAAACACTGTTAAGCATTATGCGGGTGTAGTTCAATGGTAGAACACTAGCCTTCCAAGCTAGATACGTGGGTTCGATTCCCATCACCCGCTCTTTATTTTCGCTAACATATACATATAGCGGGAATTGGTACGTGTCCGTAGCTCAGCTGGATAGAGCAACGGCCTTCTAAGCCGTGGGTCGGGGGTTCGAATCCCTTCGGGCACATTTTTGTATCTTAGCTACTACTATTGTTAGCAGGCTAAGATATATTTTTATAAAATAACAATTATTTTATAAGCCTATGGTGGGTATGGCGCAGTTGGCTAGCGCGCCAGATTGTGGCTCTGGAGGCCGAGGGTTCGAGTCCCTCTATCCACCCTTTTTCTTTATCGCACATATTAGCGATGCTATTGGGTTATCGCCAAGCGGTAAGGCACAGGACTTTGACTCCTGCATTCGCTGGTTCGAATCCAGCTAGCCCAGTTATTAAAGTCCAGACTTATGGGCCATTAGCTCAGGCGGTAGAGCACTTGACTTTTAATCAAGTTGTCCGGGGTTCGAGTCCCCGATGGCTCACTATTTCCCTTCTGGTATGAGGGGTTATTTTTATTTTACGGAGAATTAAGCGGATATGGCGGAACTGGCAGACGCGCTAGACTTAGGATCTAGTCCTTCGGGGTGCAGGTTCGATTCCTGTTATCCGCATTTTTTATACCTTTTATCATGACGTTTCGTCCTATCTTCCATTTTTTTTAGTAGATGGCAAAAAAATACGCTCTATCCTCAATGGATAGAGCGTATCTTTATACTACCATATTCTTCTATATAATACAGTACGAATTACTCAGCGTCTGCCGCCTCGGCTGCTTCTGCTGCTGGCTCTGCCGCATCTGTATCTTCCTCATCATCGAAGAAGTCATCGTCGAAATCATCGTCGAAGTCATCATCAAAATCATCAAGGAAGTCTGGTGTAAGATATGAATATACTGCATATGCAATACCTGCAATAGCAGCAACGGCACCAATGATAACCAAGATCACAAATAATGTGCTCTTTGCCTTCTCTTCTGTTGCATCGCCTTTAACTAAGATTACGTCACTACTCTTCATCGTTACATTCCACCCTTTCTTAACCCTGTAACGGGTTTCATTATATTATATTGATTTGAGAGAAGAAACATACAGTTATTATCTCCCAACACATACCAAAATTATAGCATACGGTTTTGATTATTTCTATATGTATTTTATAAATAAATCTAACATGCGGTTTAATTGACTACTCGCATTTTTTGAGCTTTGCAAACGAAGCAAACATCTTCCTGACACCGCATCTGTCGAAATTCACTGTAACCTCGTAATCCTTATCGCCCTTCTCCAAAGCCTCCACAGTACCCGGACCAAACTTAATATGTCTGACTCTGTCTCCAACAGCATAATCCGGCTTGCCAACACTGTTTACCACAAAGGCTTTGCCGAACGAAGGCTGGGAAGACGGCTGCCCGTATGACTGCTGTTTTGCATAGCTGCTGTATGGATTCTTCTGTCCATAGCTTCTGCCTGAGGCTGCTCCAGCGGTTCTTCCACCGCCATAGCCGGCATATGTATCACCATATGAACTTCCATACGCATCTCTGCGTCCTTCACCTCTGTTATATCTGTCGACAGACTCCGACTCTCTTCGCTTTGCCATATTCTTCATATCAGCTTCATGCTCAAACAGCATAGGCGGGATCTCTCTTATGAATCTGGACACATCGCTGTACACCCTGTTACCATGCATCATTCGTTCCTTCGCCGCACTCAGGTACAGCTTTTTCATGGCTCTGGTTATACCCACGTAACACAGACGTCTCTCCTCCTCAAGAGCATCGGGATCATCTGAGTTGAGTGCCATTCCACTAGGAAATACTCTGTCCTCCATTCCGCATATAAATACGTATGGGAACTCCAGACCCTTGGCACTGTGGAGAGTCATCAGCTTGACCTGATTGTCATCCTCCGACATGGCATCGAGGTCAGACACAAGCGCTATCTCCTCCAGGAACTCGCTGAGCCCTGCCTCCTCATTATCCTCTGTGAATTCCACCACCTTGTTGCGGAGTTCATCGATATTCTCAAGCCTAGTCATGGCCTCCTCTGTGTGCTCTGCTATGAGCTCTGACTCATAACCCGTATCCTCAAGGATCCTGTCGTACACCGAGTCAAGGCTCTCACCATCCGCCAGCATATCCCTGAATGATGTGATAAGCTCCGCAAACTGCCTGATCTTAGCCGAGGTCTTGGCAGCCATTCCCGGTATCTCGTCAGCTCTCGCCGCAGCATCCATCATCGACAATCCATACGCATCCGCAAATGACTCAACCTTGCTGAGACTCGCCTCGCCTATACCTCTCTTCGGAACATTTACCACTCTCCTGAAGTACAGGTTGTCAGTGGAATTGTTGATGACCTTGAGATATGCCAGAACATCCTTGATCTCCTTTCGGGCATAGAAGTTTGTGCCGCCATATACTCTGTATGGTATGTTCGCATACACCATCTTCTCTCCGAGCACACGGGACTGTGCATTCGTCCTGTAGAGGATAGCTATATCCCTGTAGTCCACTCCCTGTCTGACAAGAGTCTTGATACGGCTCGCCACCATATCTCCCTCTGCATATTCCGAATCGCACTGCTCAAACGAGATCTTCTCACCGGCATCCTTATCCGTCCACAGAGCCTTACCCTTACGGCCTGCATTGTGCTGTATGACTGCATTCGCTGCGGCAAGTATATTGCCACAGGATCTATAGTTCTGTTCCAGCTTGATAACCTTCGCATCCTCATATTCCTTCTCAAAGTTCAGGATATTGGTTATATTCGCTCCTCTGAACTTGTATATGGACTGATCATCGTCTCCCACCACACACAGGTTCCTGTATTTTCTCGCAAGCATCTTGACCAGCAGGAACTGTATGTGATTAGTATCCTGATACTCGTCAACCATGATATATCTGAATCTATTCTGATATGTATCAAGGACATCAGGATTGTGCTCGAACAGCTCCACCGTCTTGTAAATAAGATCGTCAAAGTCCATCGCATTGTTCTTCTTAAGACGACTCTGATACTCAGTGTACACCTCTGCAGCCTTTGTTCCTGCATAGTCTGCAGCATTCTTTTTTGCAAATTCATCAGGTGACAGATACTTCTCCTTGGCCTTGGATATCTCCGCCATGAACATCTTCTCGGGATACCTCTTCGGGTCTATCTGAAAATCCTTGAGTATACTCTTCACCGTACTCTTCTGGTCATCCGAATCATATATATCAAAGTTCTTGCCATAGCCGATCTTATCAGCATATCTTCTGAGTATCCTCACACACAGCGAATGAAATGTGCTGACCCATACCCTGTCAGCTCCGTCCCCAACTATCAGATCAACTCTCTCTCGCATCTCACGGGCCGCCTTGTTGGTGAATGTGATCGCCAGTATGTTCAGAGGATTAACTCCTTCGTGCTCCATTAGATAGGCTACCCTGTGTGTGATAACCCTGGTCTTTCCGCTTCCTGCTCCCGCAAGTATGAGCAGTGGCCCATCCACATGCTCACAGGCCTGTTCCTGCATATCGTTAAGTCCTGCCATAATTCCTCCTGTATCCTGTGACGTAAAAAACGCCGTTATATATACCAAACATATGTTTTATTCCATCTGCCTAGTATATCATAACAGCGTTTATTTGAAAATATCATTATTCAATTATAATGTATTTGTCTTTAGATCAGCTTCGTTCCACAGTTGCCACAGAACTTCGCACCGTTAGTTGGCTGTCCACAGTTAGGACAGAACTTTGGAGCTGTTCCGGTTCCTGCTGCCTGTGTTGCTGCATTGTTCATCTGGTTCATAGCTCCGGCCATCTGACCTGCCATAGCCATTCCCATCTGCATTCCTACCATGGCATTTGCCATATCCGTTGCATTGCTTCCGGCTGTTCCTGTACGGCCACCCCTTGCCATTGAATCAACCATATTCACCTGCTGGAATCTGTTCATATCCCCTATCATAGAATACTCAGCAGCCTGATCAGCACGCTTCTGTATATTCTCAGGATATGTAAACTCGCTTATTCTGAAATCAGTTATCGTAAGTCCGATTCCCAAGAGTTCCATGTCCAGATCTTCCTTGATACCCTTAGCTATATCAACGGAATTGGCCATAAGATTGAATACGTCTCCGCCAACCTTTGTGATCCACTTCATCAGCAGTCCGTCCAGGATACCCCTTATCCTGTCTCTTATGTCATCGACTGTGAACTGCTGCTTTATACCTGCAACCTTCTCTATTAGAACATTATAATCGTCTATCTTGAATGAGAATTTACCATTTGATCTCACAGGAAGTCCGCCCGGAAGTCCCGGTGCCTGAAGTCTGATCGGTGAACTGGTTCCCCAGTTACATGTAAACTCTTTTGTATTCACAAACAGAACCTCTGCGCGAAGTCCTGAATTGAATCCGAACTTAAATCCCTTGAGTGTTGAAAGGAATGGTATGATCTGTGAATCAATAGTGTAGTTTCCAGACTCGGTAAATATACCTTCAACCGCTCCGTTATAAAGGAATATAGCATCCTGTCCCGGTTTGATTATAAGCTTTGAATCCTTCTTGATCTCTCTATTTGTCCACTTCCAGAAGATGACGTCATCTCTGTACTCTTCCCATTCTACAACATTAGCAAACTGATTTGAAAATAAACCCATGTAGTGCACTCCTCTCTGTTCTGCAATATGTTTGGAATATTATAATCCCATCTTTGCCTTAAGTGCTGCAAGCTCATCCTGAACGTCTGCATTTGGAGCTGCATCATACTTGCTTGCAAGATCATCTATTGAATCTGCGCTTGATGAATTGAGCTCGCTCATTGCATTTGCCTTGTCAAGCATAGCGTCTGCCTTTGCTTCCATTCTTGAAAATGCATCAAGTGAAGCTGATGAATCGCCGATACCGCTCATCATCTTGTTCATACGCTCCTGAGTCTTAGCAACCTGAACCTTTGCCTTGATAGTCTCTTTTCTTGCATTGAGATCGCTGACATCCTTTGTGAGCTTGTCATGCATCTGTCTCATCTTGGCTGCGTTAGCTGCTGCTGCATCATATGCCTGCTGAAGAGCTACCTGCTTCTGCGTGAGCTGGTTCTTCTTCTCGAGGAACTTCATTGCATCGCCCTCGTTACCTGCTACAAGTGCCTTCTCTGCATATGTCTGCATCTTTGCGATCTCTGCGTCACACTCATCAAGCTGTCTCTTGCATCTCTGCTCCTCTGCCATAACAGTTGCAGTCTCTGACTTAACCTTTCTGAGATCCTCCTGAAGGTCTCTGAGGTACTGATCTATCATCTTCTCAGGATCCTCTGCCTTGTCAAGAAGTGCATTGATGTTTGATGACATAATGTCCTTAAATCTCTTTAAAATTCCCATAACTTTTTACCTCCGCGTTTTAGGTTGATTTATTTGTATATAATATTAAATGTTGCCTCCTGTCGACGACACCACCATTATATGATCTCCCATGCTCCGGCGCAATGCCATGCATGCTGTGTTGCTGCATCATATAATGTGCTATTCGACACGTTACCCCCTGTAAAGTATCAGCCGCCAACTTATCAGGCTTTAATATTCAAAACTAGCGCGTCCCCTGCATGTTGCACGAAACTTTTATACGACTCCGTCATCCACGTCATCATAGGCATCGGATATACGTCCGCCTATTCTGAAATCAGGTCTGCCGTTCTTGTCTGAGTCGCTTCCCTTGGCACTCGCATCCGTTATCGACTCCTCAAGTCTCACCGGTGTTCTGTCTCCAAAGCGTCTCATCTTATCGTCATGATCACTGTCTTTTATGACATGTATCGAAGAATCCGCATCATCAGTCTCCCTCTGGACACTCTTGACCGGTTCCCTAGATGCCTTCACCCGGATCGGTTCAGGCTCCTTCTTATCTTCAAAATCGAACTCCCACTGAACCATCTCCGGCTCACCGTTCTTATCCTTGTGCTCCTCATCCTTGGCTTTGTTCTTCTCGTAATACAGCTCATTCGCCAGAAGCTGGCTGATCTCCAGTATATCGGCATAGCGCTCCTGCTTCTTCATATCCATGAGACCTTCCATGAGCTCCTTCTTGTTGTTCTCAATGATCTCAGATTTCTTTCTCAGAGAATCAAGGACTCTGTCGCTCTCCATGCTTATCATATTATATGCCTGGTTCACGGTCTCGTTGATCTCCATCAGCATCTCATTTGTATAAATGATAGATGCCGCATATATCTCGTTGGCCGTTCTGAGCGCCTGCCTGTCCTGCTTGCCAAGGCTCTTGACCTTGCGGTCCACAAAGAGCGGGCTTGGCTTTGTAAGCCTGATCCTGGATGCAGTCTCCTCGGCCTCCGCGATGATCTCATCGGCCTCCTGCTCTGCCTCCTTGATGATCTTGCTTCTCTTGTCTGTGATCTCATGATATGCCTTGAGTTCCAGATCTATAGTAGTCTTGAGCTCCTCAACGATCTCAAGAACCTCTTCCTTGTTGACCAGTACCTTACCTGCTGCAAATGGAACGTTCTGTCCATCTCCAACTATATCCTGTATTCTATCTAAAAGCTGTTTAGCTTTTCCGTTCTCCATAATAGTGCCTCCATCGCAACTTTTCTATCTCATAAGTATACGCTAGTTTATTTTAGCATCTTTCATATGGCATTTCAACGTTAATCTATCGCCGGTTTCACATCATCTCTCGGAAGCCCAAGGAAATCCTGTATAAGATGTCTTGTAAAAAGCCGTCCTTCCTCGCTCTCAAATATACGCTCAGGATGCCACTGGAAGGCAAGTATGCTCATCGTCGGTGATACAAATGCCTCGACAGATTCATTCTCCTCATCGACCACTATCGGATAGAACATCGTCGACAGATTTTCCAGATAGACACAGTCGCTGTGGAAGTTGTTTACCTTGATATATCTGTCCGTCTTGACTATCCTTGCCATGTGGTCTGTGCCTCTGGGTCTTGGCACCTTAAAGCGCGCGGAATAACTTATCTTACCGCCAAACAGCGCATTTATGTGCTGCATTCCCCTGCACACGCCTATCACTGGGATCTCATTCTGGACACAGTACATTATGAGCTGCTCCTCTAGCGCATCACGGTGCGGCTGCAGCTCTGCATTGTGCGGCTCCACATAATGTCTCGGATGGAGCGTTCCGCCCCCTGTCACTATCAGGAGATCAAACTGTTCATCCACTATCTCATCAAAGTTTTTTGTAAAGTTGGATACTGGTCTGAGTCTTATTCCAAGGCTCTCATAGAACTCCACATAAGCAGCCTCGAGAACGTCCGTATATTTTCCATACATATTGTGTCCTTCCCGCTGTGTTATAAGTGCATGTAACATAAAACCTATACCCCCTTTGTTATCTTACCGTGTGCACAGTCGAGCGTCACCGTCTGCTGTTTTTCCACGAAACTGTATATGCAGTCTCCGCAGCCTATTGCCGCCGGGATGTTGAACTCCGCACACCTTATCGCCATGTGGGATGCAACTCCGCCGTATTTCGTTATAAATCCTTTTATCCCCTTTGCAAATATCCAATCGTATCCCGGATCCGCCTTCGGGAGAACTACTATCTTATCCTGAACGTCAGCCACATCCTCGTGATCCTCATTCTCATAATTTTCAAGCAGGAGAATGTCGCCCGTGACGCATTCAGATGTTATGAAGTTAGGTCTGGCCTCCCATATCTCTATGCATTTTAACTGCAACGGATCATATATGACATCCGGCAGTATAAGCATGGACGCCCTCTGGAATTTCTTTTTGTTCTGATCTATGTTCTTTCTCCATATATCGCCTGTGAATTCCGCAGGTCTGTTCACCATAAGCTGAATATCCGGCACCTCAAGATATGCCATGTCTTCCTTGCTTATGCCAAGTTTATCGCCTATATCTATAAGTATGTCTATGGCAAGGCTTAATGTCTTGGTGAACTCGAACTTGAAGAATTCCCTCTCCTCCATGGAATCCTTGAGGAAATCCAGAAATTCCCTGAGGTCCACATAAAAGCCTATATCCTCAAGTGCCCCCATGAGCTTAACCGAATCCAGAGGATTATGCTTAAGCTCCTCTATGGTCTGCCTCTGCTTTCTCGCAGCAGCGCTTCCCTTGGACAGGTCGAACTCGCGCTGGGCGTATGTCTCGCAGGTTATGTCGTATGTGCCTGAACGCAGATGTCCATATTTTTCATCAAATGTAACTCTTGTTATCCTGCCGTCCACCAGATCCTGAAAGTCAGAATCGTACTCCGACGCAACAGTATATATCGACATCATAAAATCGTCTATCTCTTTGTCCGTAAAATATCCTCTGTACACAAGGGATCTGCTAATCGCCTTCGATATGAATGCCAGTCTCGCCTGTCGCGCAAATTTCGGGGTTCCGTAATGCTTTATGCTCTCTATGAGCTGTACAAAATACTGTATCAGCGTTACCACATCATTGTGCGCCATAAGCCAGTTGCTTCTCGTATTCTCACGGTGGACACGAAGGCCGTTAAGAGCCCTGAGATCCTTCATCCTGTTTCTATTGAAATTGCATATCGCATTGTTTGTCAGATTGAACAGCGAATCCGAGAGGTCCGCAATCTCCTCCCTGGTGAACCCGGCTTCCGTCAGTGTCCCCAGCTTGTCCTCCGTCGAGAAGTCATATTCGGAAAATGCTATCTCAAATTCTATCTTGTCATGGGCGGTCGGATCATCTATAAGCTTCTTATCGTAATACTTCAGAAGCTTCGCCTCCAGCCTGTCATCCAGTTCATCCGGCATCAGCCCCAGGAACGACTTCTTAAGAGATATGTACGGCTTGTTGCCAAGCTTATACATGAGGTCTCCATCCACCTCTCTGTAACCAATGTAGCTGAGTCCCTGATTCCATGCCGCAGACGTGATGATCTCCCTGTACAGGGAATAGTCAAGCGGATGGGGATTTTCACCTATGATCTCCGCAGGATTCCAGAATGCCATATCCGACAATATGGTGTTCCTGTCCCCAACCAGGCTGCTGATCTCCCTGTATGTATCCTCAGCCTCCAAAACAGTCCTGAACACCTCTTCGTCATCGACATCGGAGTGAACACCATTGATGCTGGCTGCAAGAGGTCTCATCTGAAATATCGTGACTGTATTGTCCTCATCTATTGCGAACTCCACATCCAGTGGATATTCAGGGTGCATCTCCTCCAGCTCACGCATGGATCTGATGAGCGCAGCCCAGTTCGCCGGCAGCTCATCACAGTCCACATTCCTGATTATGTATACCGTCTTTCCTCCCCTTCCGCTTGTAACCGCGTCTGTGGATGAATCATCGTAGGTTATCGTATAATATGGCCTGTCCTTCTTGATCTCCCTTGAAAATATAACGCCGCTGTAGCTGATATTCGTGATCTGTCTCTGTATGAGAACCTGTTCGCCGGACACATCGTCCAGATCACATTTATATGAATCCAGCACTTCCCTGACTGCCCTTACTACCGCCTCTCCGTCTGAAGGGTCCACTCCCAGAATACTCTCATAGTGACCGGCATTCGAAGTGTTGAGTCCGTCTTCATTTGAGGACGAGCTTCTGACCACGATATACCCTCCGGCAAATTCTTCTGCTATCTCCGCCGCAAGTCCATACGGATCGGCATCAAGCTCAGCTCCGGTTACTATCTTCAGCTTTTCCACTCTCGAATACTTCAATTTTTCATACAGGCTCTTAAGAACATCAGCCTTTGAAGAAATCCTGTCTGCCATGTTGCCTCCTTATTAAAAAAAGCTGCACTTAGTGTATACTAAAGTGCAGCTTACATCAATTTCTTTTTATATGTAATTGTACCGTTCTGTGATCTACTTCACTGTGAGAAGGTCGTCCACTGACTTTCTAGGCGGCATCTCCGGTGCAAATGCAGGATAACCCATAGCCACAACTGCGGCAACAGTCTGTCCATCAGGAATACCAACTATCTCTCCTACCTTTGCATCGTCAAATATTCCGAGTATGACTGTTCCAACGCCCTTATCATGAGCGGCAAGACAGAATGTCTGGGTTGCTATACCGGCATCGAACATCTCCCACTCGCTGCCCTTGCTTGTGCTGAACTCTCCTGACTTCTCATAGCCACATATTCCGTCCTTCTTGGTGACTATCATGAGCTGCTTCGCTCTGCTGACTGTCTTCTGGTTGAGAGGGAAATCCATAACGCCCTCTGCAGCTATCTTAGCTATGATCTCCGGATCCTCCACAAGTGTATATCTAATAACCTGTGTATTCTTCCATGATGGCGCATATGACGCCAGCTCAACAATCTCTCTGACTGTGTCAACACTCACCATCTCATCTGTAAACTTTCTCACACTTCTTCTGGTCTTGATACATTCTACTGCGTTCATACAATGTCCTCCTGGTGTAAAATCTTATAATAATCCCTGGATATATAATATCCCGCTCGTGAACTTGTCACCGACGTTATTCACGTAATTCCTGTATTCCTTATAGTCTATATAATACTTCTTTCCCCATGAAGATACAACAAGATATTCTCTTCCTTTTATGGTGCACACTCCTGTAACAGTCACATAATGTGAGTGGACATTCTCCCTGATGGAGCTCTTCAGCTCACCGTCCTTGTCCACATAAAGGCTGATACCCTTCTTGCCAAATGGATTGTATCTGTTAGGTCCTATGGCCAGTATGACCGGCTTATTCTTTCTTATGAGATGTCTTATATCTCTCAGCATCGATTCATCGGACTGCATCATCTTCCACTTTGCCTTGAGCCCTATGTCGTTCAGCATGAAATATCTGTTCATCGTATGCTTGAGTGCTATTCCCAGCATACCCTTGTGCATGAGAAGTATCACGTAGTGCACATAGAAAAATCTCACATACTCAAGATAGTCATGCTTGTTGTATAAGCCTTTTGGCTTGTTGATCTTTCGGATGGCATCGGTCATCATATTCGGATTCTGCTCAGCAAGATACATCGTGAGGTCTGCCATGGCTATAACACCACATCCGACCTTCTGCATCTTCTTTGACTTTGACCAGTTCTGATTGCCACCGTAGCTCACCAGATTCAGATTCTTTATCTTCACATAATCTCTATTAGTTAAATATACATCTTCCATTGTTAGTCCTTTCCAGCGCTGTGTGCGCCATATGCCTGAAGTCATATATTAGTCTGCTCGTCTTTGCTATAGATTATATCATGAATCGCAATCCACATCAAGCATTCTTAACTGTGTTAAGTAGTTTTAAAAACTACATTCGTTGTTTTTTGATTATTTTCACTTTACTTTTTGCCGGTGATTTGTTATAAGATTATATGAGTTGGATAAGTGATCGCGGCTGCATTTTTGCAGGTGAGGAAAGTCCGGGCTTCACAGGGCAGGATGCCGGATAACGTCCGGTGGAGGCGACTCCCAGGCCAGTGCAACAGAAATATACCGCCATATTCGTATGGTAAGGGTGGAAAGGCGAGGTAAGAGCTCACCGCTGCCATGGTAACATGACAGGCTCTGTAAACCCCATCCGAAGCAAGACCAAATATAGCTTCTGCAAAGGAGCTTGTGGAATGATACAGTTGCCCGCTGCATTCCAGGTAGGTTGCTTGAGTTTTATGGTAACATAAATCCTAGATAGATGATCACTCTCGACATAACCCGGCTTACAGTCCAACTCATTCCCTTTCATAGTATTTTTCTTATATTTTGAACAAAAAATACGGCACGGAGACATTTGATTTGCCTCTGTGCCGTATTTTTTATGCTACTGGTTATTCTTATTGGTTATTCTATATCCTTGTGTGAACCTTCATCATATCCTGAAGCATCCGCCACCTATAAATTCTCTGAGTATGGAATTGGCAGGTATGTATTCCGTGTCTATATCGTGGAACATATCTATCAGACGCAGAAGTCTCGCCGCATCCTGGTAATGCTCTGAAGTCTCATCTACCCCGAGCAGCAATGGTCTCGCCTCACGCCGTATGGCGGTATATTCGTACAACAGTCCCGAGTTAAACATCTCATCAGCCTCGCTCTCATATGGGAAGATATATTTCTCCTCTCCCCTTCTGACTGAGCTCCACATGGAAAGTGTCTTCTCCACATCGTTCCCTCTGGTCCTGCTGTCTCTGACTATTCTCCTGAGCAGTCTGCTGTCTATGGTTGAAACCTTTGCCGGCTCGCCGTCCTCACCTTCAACGTACAACTGATTAAGAGGACTTATGTATATCTTGTACTTGTCTTCATCCGCCAGGCCGTATGTCATCTTCGGGTTAAGCGAATGGATTCCTTCCATGATGATAACATCATTTTCACCTATTTTGAGAAGGTCCCCATGATATTCCCTCACTCCGGTCTTGAAGTTGAAAACCGGAAGCTCTATCTCTTCACCGTCCAACAGCCTTGTCATATCCCTATTAAGTGTTTCAAGATCCATGGCCTCCAGGCACTCGAAATCATAGTTGCCATTCTCATCCTTCGGATTGTCTTCACGGTTCACAAAATAGTTATCCGCAGCTATCGCATGTGGTCTGAGTCCCATGGCACGAAGCTGGATACTGAGTCTGTGGGAAAGTGTTGTCTTGCCCGCCGAGCTCGGCCCGGATATCAGTATTATCCTGCGCTTCTGTTCGGAGACTTTTCTGGCTATCTCATACATGCAGTTACTCTGCATAGCCTCGCATACCAGTATGAGCTCCAGTCCCTTTCCTGAATCGATCATCTCGTTCAGCCTGTCGACCGAATCGATACCGACTTTCCTCGCCCACTCCTTTGCAGTTGTCTTTAATGATGTTATACTTCTCTGCTCATCACCCATATAAATATCTACTCCATATCCGATATAAGTCTCAATGCCTCTTCCATGCATTCCTTTTCATGCGTGAGCTCACCGGCACGCCGTCTGGCATTGACCGTATCCGCATTCTTCAGTCCTTCAAGAACTTTTCCGGTCGAATCAAGCTTATCCCTCAGATACTCTCCGAGGATCTTGTCATGATTATGTATGAGGTAATATCCGTATTTATAATATACTTCATCCATGGCTGACTTATTACCAAAATCCTGTGCTGTCACATCCACGTTCAGTACAACGTAGTATTTGCCAGCATCTATCAGCATTTTTTCCTCTGTGATCTTCCAGCCATTCTCTGCGATGTACCTTCTCAAATGCTCTGTCTCCGACTGGGGCTGCAGCACGAGCTGACCGGCTGACTGTACCACATCCATGCCGGCTTCAAGTATATCCGTTATGAGGATTCCTCCCATGCCGGCTATTATGATGGAATCCACCTCACCCGGAGATATGGTTGCAAGTCCGTTTCCGAGTCTCAGATCAATACGGTCTGTCATATTCCACCTGGCTATATTATCCCTGGCTATAGCACACGGACCGGTTCTAACATCTGATGCTATGACCCGGTCCGATATGCCATTTGCCACAAGGTATATGGACACAAATGCATGGTCGCATCCAATATCACACACTCTGCCGCCGGGCTTTACCATGTCGGCAACAGTCTTCATACGAAGTGACAATTCTATATCTTTCATAATTATTATCCTCGCACCATCCATGCCAGATCGCGCGGTCCTCTCTGCTAGTTATACAGGAAATCCTTGAGCTTTCTGCTTCTGTTAGGATGTCTCAGCTTTCTGAGCGCCTTTGCCTCGATCTGTCTGATACGCTCTCTTGTGACATTGAACTCCTTGCCGACTTCCTCAAGGGTTCTTGGTCTTCCGTCATCCCATCCAAATCTGAGCTTTATAACTCTCTGCTCTCTCTCTGTAAGTGTGCTGACTACCTCGTCGAGCTGCTCGTGCAGCAGTGTCTGGTTTGTCGCCTCAACAGGTGTAGGGATACTCTCATCCTGTATGAAATCTCCAAGATGGCTGTCCTCCTCCTCACCGATAGGAGTCTCCAGTGATACAGGCTCCTGTGCGATCTTCATGATCTCCTGAACTCTCTCCTTTGGAAGTCCCATAACCTCTCCGACTTCCTCTGGAAGCGGCTCTCTGCCGAGCTTCTGAAGCAGATCTCTGCTCACTCTGGTAACCTTGTTGATGGTCTCAACCATATGAACCGGGATTCTTATGGTTCTCGCCTGATCTGCGATGGCCCTTGTGATGGCCTGTCTGATCCACCATGTCGCATATGTTGAGAACTTGTAACCCTTTCTGTAATCAAACTTCTCCACGGCCTTGAGCAGACCGAGGTTACCCTCCTGTATTAGATCGAGGAATAACATTCCACGTCCAACATATCTCTTGGCTATACTTACAACAAGTCTGAGGTTGGACTCAGCAAGCTTCTTCTTTGCCATCTCATCGCCTGCCTCCATTCTCTTGGCAAGCTCTATCTCCTCCTCCGCGCTGAGCAGAGGCACCTTTCCTATATCCTTCAGGTACATCTTGACAGGATCCTGTGTTGTGCTTGATATATCACCTGTATCTGTGAAATCTATCTTCTCAACATCCTCGCCCTCAGCGATCACGTCCTCGTCAAGTGTTGGCTCCTCCTCATCGTCATCTGTTATCTGAAGTATGTCCACACCGTTCTTTTCAAGGAAATTGAAGATCTTCTGCATGGTATCCAGATCAAGGGCAACCTCCTTGAGATCGTTAAAATGCTTGATGAGCTCTGTGTCCTCTATAACGTTCTTCTTGCTGTGAGCTATGTCAAGCAATTCCTGAAGCTTTGTGTTGAACTTTGCGTTGATCGCATCGTCCTCACTCACCTTGATCATATACTTGTCTTCATTTGAATTGATCGCATCCATTGTACTCATATCTTTCCTCCACATAATGTATTGTTTATTTCTTATAAAATAACTTTAAACTTTTCTATCTTTTTCCTGTCCTTGATGAGCTGCTGAACCTTCATCATGTCATTCTCGCTCTCAAGCTGCTTTTTTATGCTGGCAAGCTTTATCTTTTTCACGACCTCGGTTATGGCATTGCCAACCTCCTCCTCGGTCATGTCTATCGCCAGATCTGTCTGGAGCATGCCTGCCACCAGTCTCTGTTCCTCCACATCCTGGAATGTGTTCACCACCACAGCGGGCTCAACCTTGTGCTTCTCCCTGTACTGTGAGTACAGCTTGTCCGCTACGGTCCGGTATATTCCCGGCTCAAAGTCCGCCTCACTCACCACGCCGTCAAGTCTGGCAAACAGCTCCGGCCGGTTCACAAGCCATGTGAGCAGCAGCTTGGCGGTCTTATTATCCTTTGTCTCAGGTCTTCCCGGAGCTCCCGCGCTCTGGTCTCCCGGGAACTCTTCATAGCCCTGCTGTTCCTGGAGTCTGCGGGTCTCCCGCTCCACTATCTCCGGCTTTGCCGTGCCCGCAACACCGTAGGCATGTACCTTCGCGGCAAGGGCATCCTTGTCGATCACATATTTCCTCGCTATGGCATCGACATAATTATTTCTCTCCAGGTCGTCCTCAATATATGCCAGTTCCCTCGCTATCTGGTTCTGGAACTTGGTCAGCTCACCCGGATCGCTCTGGTCATATTCCTCAGAATATATCCTTGCAAGGAACATCATTCCGCTCTCAGCTTTCTTTATCCTCTCCTCAAATGCCTCGCTTCCAAGGTTCTGTATGAACTCATCGGGATCCTTGTACGGTCTCATATTAATGACCCTTGCGCCGACTCCGACCTCCCGGAGAATTGCTATGACCTTCTTCGTCGCCTCCACGCCTGCGCCGTCACTGTCGTACGCCAGATAAACCTCATCGGCATATCTCTTTATTATCCCAGCATGTCCAAATGTAAATGCCGTTCCAAGGGATGCCACGGCATTGTCAAATCCTGCCTGATGCATGGAGATGACATCCATATATCCCTCACAGCATATAAATCCTTTTCTCCTGCTCCGCCTTGCTATGTTCATGGCAAACAGCGTATGGCTCTTGTCGAACACCGCAGTATCACTGGTATTTATATATTTTGGTTTTCCATCGCCCATGACTCGTCCGCCAAATGCGATGACCTTGCCGTTTATATCCAGTATCGGGATCATGGCTCTGTTCCAGAACTTGTCCACACCGCCTTCCTTCTCGCTGATCTCAACAAGTCCCGAGCCCTTCATCTGATCATCTGTATATCCCTTGCTCTTCAGATACCTGTACAGATCATCCCTGTATATATCTGAATATCCAAGCGCAAATTTATTTATCGTCTCATCAGAGAGACCTCTTGTCTCGTGAAAATACTCATAAGCCTTCTCACCATGCTGGCTGTGCTTCAATATATAATGAAAATATGCAGCCGCAGTCTTGTTCATCTCCCTGAGCGTTATCTTATACTGCTCCCTCGACCTCTCCTGGGCGTTCATGGACTTCTCAGGGAGCTGTACTCCAGCCCTCTCCGCAAGTCTCTCCACAGCCTCCGGGAAATTGAGGTTCTCATATTCCATGACAAATGTAAACACGTTGCCACCGACTCCGCAGCCGAAGCAGTGATACATCTGTTTTTCCCTGTTGACCTTAAATGACGGAGTCTTCTCATGATGGAACGGACAGCATGCCTCGTAATTCGCGCCCTTCTTCTTAAGGCTTGCGTAGCTTCCGATAACATCCACTATATCATTTCTTGACAAGACTTCATTTATCACGTCATCCGAATAATACAATTCGATTCCTCCTGTTTGTCAGGTATGCTCAGACCTTCCAGGACTTCGGTATATATATACTCTTAAATGTCTCTATCGCATAATTGTCTGTCATACCAGCTATGTAGTCGCACACGACTGTCTTGGGATCCTCTCCCATATATATCATCTCAACACATTCATTTGTCAGCCTGCTGGCGTCCTCAATGAAGTATTCATACAATATCCTCAGCATCTTGTCGGCCTTGAGCTCCTCGCTCTTGGCTATCGGGTTAGTGTAGAGATATCTGAACATGTATGTTCTCAGCTTCCCCAGAGCATCCCCGATCTCCGCCGACATACCGACATAATCCTTGTCCTGACTCGTATTTATCACATCATGTATGAGACAGTTCAGTCTGGTGCGGGTATTCTTCCCGAGAATGTCGGTGATATTGGTCGGAAGATCCTCCTCCTTCAATATGTTACCCCTTATCGCATCATCTATATCATGATTGACGTACGCTATCTTGTCCGCCAGTCTCACACACTGTCCCTCCAGCGTATGCGGAGTGCATGATGTCTTATGGTTTAGCATTCCGTCCCGGACCTCCCAGGTGAGATTAAGTCCCTCACCACGGTTCTCAAGACATTCCACAACCCTTACGCTCTGAACATTGTGGCTGAAATTATTGCCCGCGCAGGCCGCAAGTGTCCGCTCACCGACATGTCCAAATGGCGTATGTCCCAGGTCATGTCCCAGCGCTATCGCCTCCGTCAGATCCTCGTTAAGCCTGAGTGATCTGGCTATCGTCCTTGCTATCTGCGACACCTCCAGAGTATGGGTCAGTCTGGTCCTGTAGTGATCATCACCCGGCGACAGAAATACCTGAGTCTTATGCTTAAGTCTCCTGAACGCCTTGCAGTGGAGTATCCTGTCCCTGTCTCTCTGGTAGACCGTTCTGAGGTCGCACTGCTCCTCCGGTCTGTCACGTCCTGTGGACTGATCACTGAACGCCGCATATCTGCTGAGCACTTCGTGCTCCCTTTTTTCCTGCTGTTCCCGTATCGTCATAGAATCTCTCCTATCACATGATCAATATTTCTTACCACACATTTTTATTATTCTCCGTTTTTTCTCAAAATCCTTTTTTATTTTTCAAATTTTCTGATGAAAGAATGACATGATAGTAAGTATAGTGATATACTTATCTAAGATTTTTGAGGTGAATGACATGTTTGATTTTGAAGAAGAACTTAAGAAGCTCCCCCATGTCCCAGGAGTATATCTCATGCACGATTCGGGGGATCATATTATATATGTAGGAAAAGCCATAGATCTGTACAACAGAGTACATCAGTATTTCCAGACCGGCTACAAGAAATCCCCGAAGATTCAGAAGATGGTATCCCATATTGCATGGTTTGAATATATTGTCTGCGGTTCAGAGATCGAGGCTCTCGTTCTAGAGTGCAACCTTATAAAGGAGCACAGACCGCACTACAACACCATGCTCACGGATGACAAGGGTTATCCCTATATCCGCATTACTGTGGAGGAGGATTACCCGCGCATACTGTACAGCCATCAGATGAAACGGGATCACTCCAAATATTTCGGCCCATACACCAATTCCAAAGCGGTGAAGGATATCATAGAGCTGCTGAAAAAGCTGTATCACATCAGGAGCTGCAACAAGGTTCTGCCAAGGGATATGGGCCTTGAAAGGCCCTGCCTGTATCACCAGATAAAGCAGTGCATGGCGCCCTGTCAGGGATATATCTCCAAGGAGGATTACAACAAAAATGTCCAGGATGCCATAAGCTTTCTGAACGGCAACCACGGTCATGTGATCAGGGATCTCGAAAAGCAGATGAAGGAGCTGTCCGAGGATATGGAATTTGAACAGGCCGCCGAGATCAGGGATCTGATAAAGAGCATCCATCACATTGAGTCCACCCAGAGAGTCGGTGACACAAGCGCAGACGACAGGGATGTGATCGCCATGGCCACCGATCTTGGAAATGAGTGTGTCATATCCATATTCTTCATAAGATCCGGCAAGATGATTGGCAGGGAACACTACCACATGAGCGGCGTAAATGCTGAGGCTTACAGCACGATCATGGAGTCTTTTCTCAAGCAATACTACGCTTCCACTCCATATCTGCCAAAGGAGATCATTATCGAGCAGCAGATCGAGGACTACAAGGTCATCGAGGAATATCTGAGCGCCCGCCGGGGAAGTCAGGTACACATCATTGTTCCCCAGAAGGGAGACAAGCAGAAGCTTCTCAAGCTGGCAAAGGACAATGCTTTTCTGGTCATGAACCAGGATGCCGACAAGCTCAAGCGTGAAAAGGAGCGCACTGAGGGTGCGGCAAATGAGCTGGCACAGCTTATCGGAGTTTCATCCGCAAGACGCCTTGAAGCATTTGATATATCGCATATAAGCGGCTATCACTCCGTGGCATCCATGGTGGTATTTGAAAACGGACGCGCCAAGAAGAATGACTACAGAAAGTTCAAGCTCAGGACCATAGACGGGCCGGATGACTACGCAAGCATGAGGGAGGTACTCACAAGAAGGTTCACAGACGAGCGGTTTAATATCTACCCTGATATACTCATGATGGATGGCGGCCGGGGTCAGGTCAACATAGCTCTGGAGGTTCTTGACGAGCTTGGTCTCAACATCCCGGTATGCGGAATGGTAAAGGATGACCACCACAGAACCAGAGGACTCTATTACAACAACAAGGAGATAGATTTTCCTGCAAATACACAGGCCTTCAACATGATAACAAGACTTCAGGATGAGGCCCACAGATTTGCAATCGAGTACCACAGAAGTCTCAGAAGCAAATCCCAGATCCACTCAGTTCTGGACGATATTGAGGGCATCGGTCCGGCAAGGAGAAAGGCTCTTCTGGCATACTTCAAGGACATAGACAAGATCCGTGCCGCCAGCATTGCTGATCTCGAGATCCCGCAGGGAATGAACAAGACTGCAGCCACTGCGGTATATAACTTTTTCCACAACGATAAACAGAAGTAACGAGGATTTTATGATGGAATACAACTTTTTTGCACTTATATCACGAATGAAATATATTGACAGATGGGCACTCATGAGGAACAACCGCGAGGAGAATCTGTGTGAGCACTGCCTGGAGGTGAGCATGATAGCCCACGCACTGGCAACCATCGGCAATGTACGCTACGGCAAGACTCTGAACGCCGAGAGAGCTGCACTCATAGGTCTCTATCACGATGCATCGGAGATCATCACCGGCGACATGCCGACCCCAGTGAAATACTACAACGATGATATCAAGACAGCCTTCAAGGATGTGGAAGATATCGCATGCCACACACTGCTTGACAAGCTGCCGGACGATCTCAGACCAGCCTATGAACCGATATTCTTTAAGGATGCCGACGACGAGAATGATGTATATCTTTGGAAGCTCGTCAAAGCGGCTGACAAGCTGTCCGCCCTGATCAAATGCATGGAGGAGACAGGATCGGGAAATACCGAGTTCTCCAGTGCCATGGGTACGATCATGAATTCCGTGTCACAGATGGCTGAGACTTATCCTGAGGTAAACGACTTCGTGTGCGAGTTTTTACCGGCATACGGCAAGACCCTGGACGATCTTCAGCAGATATAATCTAAAGCAGATATAGAAAAAATAGAAGCCGGAGCTTTTTGCCAGCCCCGGCTTCTATTTTTTATTGATTAATTTGCTGTTTTGTTTTTATTCCTGTTCAACATTTTGTTCAGCATTTTCAACTCTGTTGAATATCTCCATGAACTCCTGGCCTGTTATCGACTCCTTCTCTATCAGATACTGTGCGATGGCATCCAACGCATTCATGTGCTCTGAGAGAAGCTTCTTGGCCTCATCATATGCCTTCTTGAGCTGATTCCTAATCTCCTCATCGACCTTTGCAGCAGTCTTGTCTGAACACTGGAGCACTGCATTTCTGTCGAGATATTTTCCCTGAACAGTCTCAAGCTGCATGAGTCCGAACTTGTCTGACATTCCGTACATGGTTATCATCGCTCTCACTGTCTTGGTCGCCTGCTCTATATCATTTGCCGCGCCGGTGGTCACTGACTCGAATTTCAATTCCTCTGCAGCTCTTCCGCCGAGGGTCGTCACAATGTTCGCCTCAAGCTCAGCCTTGGTCTCCATATACTTCTCTTCCTCAGGCACCTGCCATACATATCCCAGAGAACCCATCGTTCTAGGAACTATTGTAATTCTCTGAACAGGCTCAGTGTGCTTCTGGAGAGCAACCAGAAGAGCATGTCCAACTTCATGATATGCAACGACCTTCTTCTCCTGGTCGCCGAGCAGCTTGCCCTTCTTCTCTTTTCCTGCAAATACAAGCTCCACCGCACCAATCAGATCAGCCTGTGAAACCATGCTCCTTCCGGATCTGACCGCAGTGAGCGCCGCCTCATTTATTATGTTGGCGAGATCTGCTCCAACCGCACCTGCTGTGGCAAGCGCAAGCTCACGGAGATCCACAGTCTCATCCATCTTGACATTTCTGGAGTGTACCTTCAGCGTGTCTATTCTACCCTGAAGATCCGGCTTCTCAACTATTACTCTTCTGTCAAATCTTCCCGGTCTCAGGAGTGCCTTGTCAAGTGTCTCCGGCCTGTTGGTTGCAGCCAGTATCACTATTCCCTTGGATGTGTCAAATCCATCCATCTCGGCAAGAAGCTGGTTCAGTGTCTGTTCTCTCTCCGAATCACCGCCCCTCACGCTGTCTCTGCTCTGGCCTATGGCATCTATCTCGTCTATGAATATTATACAAGGAGCCATCTCAGATGCCTGTTTGAACAGGTCTCTGACTCTCGATGCTCCGACTCCCACGTACATCTCCACGAAGCTTGATCCCGACATGGAGAAAAATGGCACGTTTGCCTCTCCGGCAACAGCCTTTGCCAGAAGTGTCTTTCCGGTTCCCGGAGGGCCGACCAGCAGTGCTCCCTTTGGAAGCTTTGCACCTATAGCCATATACTTCTTAGGGTTGTGAAGGAAGTCGACCATCTCAGTCAGGGATTCCTTTGCCTCGTCCTCACCTGCAACATCTGCAAATGTGACTCCGGTCTTCTTCTCCATATATACCTTTGCGTTAGATTTGCCAAAGCCCATCATTCCGCTCCGCCTTGTCACGAGCGAAAGAAACAGATAGAATGCAGCTATCATTACCACATATGAAAGTATCGTTCCGACCATGGCTGAACCGCTCTCGTCTTTTCCCTCATATGTTGTGGCATACTTCTCATGGGCCGTCTTAAGTCGGTCTGCCAGCTTATCGTCGCTTATCCTCACAGTCACATAGGTGTTCTTGTCCAGAGTTCCATCAGACTCCTTTGAGGTAAATTTGATCTTTTTGGCATATATCTCCGCATTGTCCACCTCTCCCGAATCCAGCATCTCCACAAATCCGCTGTACGGGATCTCTTTTTTCGTTCCATTTGTGATCTTGTCGTATGCTCTCCAGCACAGCAGTGTCAATATCACCGAGATGACAAGCAGAACCATGACATTCCTGTTTTTGCCTTTGTTGCCATTATTCTTGTTGTCGTCATTCTTGTCGTTTTGTTCTTTGTTGTAATCGTTATTCAACACGTTTCTCCTTTTACTCTGATATGGATATCCCATTTATCCATCTATGACTTTACCGCCTAACAAATTATAAGTCAAGTAAACTGTTTGTATGAAATTGTCTTTATTGACATTACGGGGGCTCCGGGGGTACACTTTTTTACAAATTGACAAATATATTCTATATGGGAGGGCTGCAATGCCGGGATACATAATACACCTGTGCGAGGGCAGATACATCGCAGATAAACTTCATATTTCAAATGAATCCCAACCGGAGCTGCTGAATGATTTCCTGCTGGGCTGCGTTCTTCCAGATGCGGTTACGGACAAAGCCCTGACACATTTCAGGCCGGAATGGCAGAACGATCTCATAACAAAATATCCGGACATCGATCACATATTGTCAGAATATCCAGTGGAAGCTATGACACCTGCCGACCTTGGCATACTTGCCCATCTCATGATGGACGCCGCCTATGTGGAGGAATTCTGGCCGCAATATTTTCAGTTTGAGGCAGGCGATAACACTCCCACCTGTGTGACACGCGACATAGACCATGTCCGAATGCACGAGCTCAGCATGCAGCCGGAGGGAAGGTGCATCCCATTCCGGGATTTCTTCTCAGAACAGTTTTTCTACGGTGATTACAATGTGACAAATCCATTGTTTATCAGGGATTTCTCACCGATCATACCGAAGGTTTCATCACCTGATATGACCATAAAAAAATGTCTATGTTTCTCACAGAGCAGACTGCGGAGTGATCTCGACTCATTCACCTCCATAGGCACCGATGTAGGCAATAATACAACGAATGTATTTCCATATAAAGCACTTAAGGACTTTATCATCTCTCAGGCGGACAGATTCCTCCGCCTCATAGATAACAAAAAAGCATCCACCAGATAAGCCTGTTTCCAGGCTCACCCGGTTGGATGCTTTTTATAGTTTTATTTCCGGCTTTCCCTTATCTAACTGTCAGTCACTATTTGACAACGATCTTCTTTACTGTTGAGTATGAACTCTTATATGTTGTCTTACCTGACTTGTTAAATGCACGCACCTTGAAGTAATATGTCTTGCCTTTCTTCAGGCCTTTCTTGGTGTATGAAGTAGTTCCTGCCTTTCTTATGGTTGCAACAGCCTTATACGTGCCACGCTTTGATGTTGACATGTATACGATGTAACCTGTTGCTCCCTTGGCTCTCTTCCATGCAATTTTCGCCTGCTTGACTCCGGCCTTCGCTGATACAACAGGTGTTGCAGGAAGTGTAAATCCTGATACATATGTTCCGGCATTCTCTACGATCGCCTTTCCATCCTTCTTGTATGCCACAACTCTGTACTTATACGTTGTTCCGGCACTGAGCTTTGAGCTTACAAATACGACCTTTGACTTGCTTGTGATGGTCTTGATCTTGACTGCTCTGTTGCCGCGGTATCTGTAAACTATGTATCCATCAGCGTTGTTTACCTTGCTCCATTTCATCGTTATCGATGCATTGCTTCTGGCACTGATCTTAAGATTCTTGACTGCCGATGGCGTTGTCATGATCCTTGCTGTAGCATCCTCACCAACGAGCTCCTTGCTGCCGACCTTCTTGTATGCAACTACCTTGAATGTGTAAGCTGTACTTCCAGTCAGACCGTTTACATTATAAGCTGTCTTTGATGTCGAACCAAGATATTTGTAATTGTCCTTTGCTACAAGTCTGTATACCTTGTAGCCTGTAGCTCCCTTAACTGTATTCCACTTGAGCGCTATCGACTTCTCTGCCCTGCTGCTGAATGAAATACCTGAAACCTTAGCTGGCTTTGTTGCTGCATTTATGACTGTCTTCTCGCTATACAGTGTCTTGCCTGACGACTTCACATATGCTGATACCGCTAACTTGTAATCAGTTCCCGCGGCCAGACCTGTGATATTGCTGCTTGTGCCCGTCACTGTTGCAACCTTCACATATGTCTTCTTACCTGTATCATATCTGTACACCTCATATCCCTGGGCATATGCACTGCTGCTCCATGATAGCTTCAGTGATGTTGTTGTCTCACCGCTTGCCGCAAGGTTCTTCACCTTTGCAGGAAGGATGTTGAATGTAACCTTCTTTGTTCCGTAGAAGTTGTTAAGTCCTGTGATCGTAACACTTGCAACACCCGGCTTCACGTTGTTGCTGTACTCAACCGTGTACTCCTTTGGATTTATCACTGTACTGCCGATCTTAACTGTAACCGCCGGCTTGATCGCTGATCCTGTGTAGGTCTTGTCTGCTATCGCTGATACGGTTGCCTTTGATATGTCAAATGCCTTGATCCTGAACTGCTTTGTAACGCTTCCCTTGTAGTCGCCCATGAACTTCACAGTGACTGAAGCCTTACTTGTTCTCGTCATGGTGATTCCGCTGTTGTTCTGGTATGTGATCGTATAATCTCTGCCTTCCTTCAGCACATTTGTTCCCCATGTTATCGTGACATTATCAAACTTAAATGCTGTGCCCTTGTATATAACCTCGGACTCAATTCCGTTTATAACAGCCGTGTTGCTTATATCTGCCTTGCTTATCACAAAGCTCTTCTTTACAGAATCTGTGTAGTTGCCTGCACCTGTTATTGTTATGACTGCTGTTCCTACATGAACATTGTTCTCGTACTTCACAGTATAGTCCGTTCCCTGGCTGAGTTTCTGTCCATCCAGTTCAACTTCAATATCCTGTGTTATTGCATTACCTGTGAATACTTTTCCTGTAATACCCTTGATCTCAGCTCCAGCGATACTCTTCTTTGTAATTGCAAAGTATCTTGTCACTGAATCCTTGTAGTTGCCCTTACCGGTCACAACCACCTTTGCGCGTCCTGTCACATCTGTGTTCATATCGAAGCTGAGTATGTAGTCAACTCCCTCTGTCAGCTCCACATCACCATTCTTTACCTTTACAACAGGTATGAGCTGGTTTCCTGTGTACTCGATCGATGTGCTGCACTCAACTGTACAGTTCTTGATACTTCTTGCTGTTATCTCAAATGTACCTGTTGTCTCTCCGGTGTAGTTGCCCTTTCCTGTTATGCTTACCTCTGCGGTTCCGACCTCAGTGTTGTTACTGTAAGCCACTGTGTAATCCGCTGCTGATAACACAACACCGTTGACTGTCACTGTAACGGCTGGAGTTACCGGCTTTCCTGTGTATTCCGTATCCTCTGCCACAACTACTGCATTATCGATTGATGCCGCTGTTATGGCAAATGTTGCTGTCACACTTCCTGTGTAGTTAGACCGGCTTCCTGCTGTAGCTGTAACCGTTGCTGTTCCAACGTTTACATTTGAAGCATATCTCACTATGAAGCCCGCGATATCTTCATCGTCAAGCACAAATGCTCCGTCACTGCTGTTAATAGCTGTAACTGATGGAGTGAGTGCCTTTCCGGTGTATGTCATGCTGCTCTTTGAAAGCTCTGCTACATAACCTGTTACGTCTCTCTTGACGATCTCGAAAGTTGCCGTCTTAGAACTTACGTAGTCTCCATATCCTGTGATCGTCACTGTGGCAGTTCCAACATTATAGTTATTGATGTATGAAACCTTGTAATCAGTTCCCTGTACAAGCGTCTTGCCACCGTATGTAACATTTACCGCAGGTGTGATATTCTTCTTTGCAAACTCCTGATCAGGTATTGCACTGATCTTGGCTCCGCTTATATTTACAGGATCCTTTGTAATGGTAAATTCTCTCTCCACAGTTCCTGTGTAGCTTCTCTTACCTGTTACTATTGCCTTTGCCGGCTGTCCGCCTGCTGTAGGCTCAATATTATTGCTGTACTCGATCTCGTAGTCAACACCCTCTACAAGCACCAGATCTCCATATGTAATTGTGAGCTCCGGCTCTATCTTCTTGCCTGTGTAAATCTGACCCTCGATCTCGCTCACATGACAGTCTGCAAGATTTCTTCTTGTTATAGCAAAGTATCTGTTAACACTTCCTGTGTAGTTGCCAATACCTGTGATGGTAACACTTGCCTTGTCCGTCACGTTCTTATTTCCACTGTATGATACAGTGTAGTCTCTTCCTGCCACAAGTACATCGTCGCCGTATGTTACCTTAAGTCCGGCAAATGTTATTGCCTTTCCTGTGTAGGTTACGCTGTCTTTTATACCTGTTATATCTGCATCTGCAATATCAGCACCGCCAATAGCAAACAGCTTGCTGGCAGCTCCTGAATAATTGCCCTTTCCTGTTATCACCGCAACTGCTGCCGTTGTCACCTCGACATTGTTCTTGTAGCTTACGGTGTAATCCCTGCCTGCCACAAGCTCTCTCTGTCCGTCAACAACCGTGAGCTTTGGTGTAACCGCATTACCGGTATAATTCTGTCTGTCGATGTCCTTTATCTCTGCAAGAGATATGTCTCTGGCTGCGATATCGAATTTCTCAACCGCCGTTCCAGTGTAGTTGCCTATACCTGTGATGGTAACGCCTGCCTTATCTGTGTCTGTTGTGACATTCACATTGTCACTGTATGAAACTGTAAAGTCTCTGTCCTCCACAAGAGCTGTTCCGCCAAGTGAAACTGTAACTGCAGGTGTAAGTGGATCTCCTGTGTATCTTGCCGATGCCACCGTAATGTCTGCATCTGCAAGATTTCTGGCACTTATCTTAAATCTTGCTGTGGTGCTTCCACTGTAGTTACCCATACCTGTGATGGTGAGCACTGCACTGTCTGTCACGTTCACATTGTTGCTGTAGTCTGCTCTGTAGTCGCGTCCCTCAACAAGTGTCCTGCCTCCGAGTGTAACTGTGTGATCCGGAGTTACAGCTTCACCCGTATAAACTCCGTTTCCAACCTTTACTGAAGCATTGTCGACTAAAGCACCTACTATTGCAAATGTCTTGCTGACACTTCCTGTGAAGCCTTCACCCTCAAGTGCCTTTATAGTAACCTTACCTGTTCCAACATTTGTATTTGACGAGTAGCTGATCTCAAGGTTGTCAAAATCAGTAACTGTCACTGTCTTTCCAGCTCTCTTCACTGTAAATGAATTGATCACCGGTTTTACTGCTGTTCCTGTATACATATACTCGGATGCATCAAGAGCTATCTGTCCATCACTTATATCGACGGGATTGATGTTAAACTTAGCCGATAAAGATCCGGTATTTGAATTGATACCTCTAACTGTTACGGTTGCCACACCCTCATCGATGTTGTCCACATATACAAGTGCGTAATCCTCGCCGTATACAAGTGTCTTTCCACCAAATGTAACTGTCACATCCGGTGTGAGCGGCTGGCCGAAGTTGTAAAGCTGATCACTGATCTTGCTTATCACAGCCTTGGATATATCCACAAGATTCTTAGATATCGTGAAGTTCACTGTTATGCTTCCTGTGTAGTTACCAGATCCTGTGATCTTGATCTCAGCCTTCGAGCTGGCCGTTGTCTCATTTATGTTGTTGCTGTACTCTGTCTTGTAATCTGTTCCAGACACGAGAGCCTGTGCTCCGTCTCTCACTGTGACCTTAGGTGTTACAGCCTTTCCTGTGTATACCTGTCCGCCAATCGCATCGACGCTACACTTGCTTATGTCCTTAGCTGTGATCTTGAATGTTCTGCTCAGCTCTCCGCTGTAATTGCCGATACCTGTTATCACAACCTCCGCACTGTCTGTCACGTTTACATTGTTCTTATACTCTACTGTGTAATCCTCATCCTCGGACAGTTTCTTTCCGCCCAGTGTCACAACGACCTCGCCAAATGTTATGGCCTTTCCTGTGTATTCTGTGCCGGCTGGTATACCTGATACCTCTGCGTCCTCAAGAGTGAGACTCTTTATACTGAAGTTCTTCTCTACAGTTCCCTTGTAATTGCCCTTACCGGTTACGATAAGCTTGGCTGAATCTGAAACCTCTATGTTGTTCTCATATGTCACAGTGTAGTCCGTTCCTGCAACAAGCTGTACTCCATCGAGTGTCACCTTTGCATCCGGTCTGATCTCGCTGCCGCTGTACATCTGATCCGGTATATCATTGATCTTCGCCTCATCGATCGCCTTTGGCTCAATGTCGAATGTTGCAGTCACAGTGCCCTGATAGTTTCCTGTTCCCTTGACGGTCACAGTCGCCTTTGACTTTGCTGTCGTAGCGTTTACATTGTTGCTGTAAGAAACAACATAATCAATGTCTGCATTTAATATCTCATCATCGAGAGTTACTGTCACAGCCGGTGTAAGTGGCTTTCCAGTGTAAACTGATGACTGGACATTCACATCTGCCTTGCTCAGATCCTTTGCAGTTATCGCAAAGTATGCGACAACTGTTCCCTTGTAGTTTCCTGTACCGGTCACTGTGAGGATGGCTGCTGTTCCAACATTTACATTGTTGCTGAACACCACATTAAAATCTGTTCCCGCAGTGAGTTTCTTGCCATCAAGTGTCACTGTATATGCAGGCTTTACTGCACTTCCTGTGTACACATGGTCTTCCACATAAACTACAGCCTGTGCGATATCCACCTCTGTGATCTCAAACTTCTTTGTCACAGATCCTGTAAATCCGCTTCCCTTTGCTGCCTTTATAACCGCACCAGCAGTTCCGACATTTGTATTGTCCGTGTATGTCACATCAAATGCTGTCATAGATGTCACTGCCGTCGCCTGGCCATCCCTGCTTACTGTTATCATCTTAACTGCAGGTCTGATCTCTGATCCCGTGTACTCAAATGAGTCATTCTCAAGTACAACCTCAGCAGTTGTTATATCTACTGGCTTTATGGCAAATGTTGTGCTCACCGAGCCTGTGTTCTTGTTGATACCATTTGCCTGTATCGTCGCCGTACCTTCATTGATATTGTCGATGTATACAAGCTCGTAGTCCACATCCTGTGTCAATGTCTTGCCGCCATATGTAAGTGTAACCTCTGGTCTTATGGCATTTCCAAAGTTGTAATACTGGTCATCGACCTTGCTCATTACAGCCTTTGATATATCCACAACCTCCTGTGCGATGGTGAATACCGCACTGTTGCTGCCTCTGTAGTTGCCCTTACCTGTTATGGTGACCTCAGCACTGTCTGTCACCTCTGTGTTGTTGCTGTAAGTAATGTCATAATCCTTTCCGGCCTCCAGTATCCTTGCGCCATCTCTGACTGTGATCTCAGGCTCAACCGCCTTACCTGTGTATATCTGTCCGCCAATCGGATCAATGCTGCATCTGCCGATATTCTTAGCTGTTATGGCAAATGCTGTTCTAACCTGTCCGCCGTAGTTTCCTGTGCCCTTTATGATCACATATGCAGGATTCTTCTCATCTGTAACGTTCAGGTTGTTCTCGTAGCTTACTGTGTAGTCCGTACCGTTCACAAGTGTCCTGCCGTTTACTACAACTGCTATATCTGCAAATTCAATGGCATCTCCTGTAAATACTACCGCATCCTGGATTCCACTTATCTCTGCATTATCTATGCTGTATGCCTTTATAGCAAATGTTCTGGTCACTGATCCCTTGTAGCTTCCTCTACCTGAGATAATAGCGCTGGCCTTGTCTGTAACCAAATCGTTGTTCTCGTATGCCACTGTGTAATCAGTGCCCTCTGAGAGGACATTGTTGCCATTTACAATTCTCAGTTCAGGTTTTACTGCCTGACCGCCGTATGTCTGATCTGGTATCTCCGGTATGTCAAGCTTTGATATATCCATAGGAGTTATAGAGAACTCTCCCTGGACTGTTCCTGTGTAGTTGCCTGTTCCTGTCACTGTCACAACAGCCTTTGCTGTGTCAGATGTGACATTCACATTGTCGCTGTAGCTGAGCTTATAGTCAGTTCCCTGAACAAGAGTCTTTCCATCAAGGACTACACTGACTGTTGTCGTAACTGCGCTTCCTGTGTATTCAGCATCATCGGCCTTTACCTCAGCCTGTGATATCCTCTTAGGAGTTATGCTGAACTTCTGTGAGAGCTTTCCGGTGTAATTTCCGGTTCCCTCTATAGTAACCAGTGCATTGTCAGTAACATTCACATTGCCTGAAACTGTTACCTTGTAGTCAACGCCCTCTGCAAGAGTCTTTCCTCCGAGAACTACTCTGCATACAGGAGTGATTGCGCTTCCCGTATATACTGCACTGTCAACGCTGACCTCTGCCTGCTCTATTGAAGCTGCAACGATCCTGAAGGATGTGCTTGTGCTTCCTGTATAGCTCTGGCCTTCGCCTGCGGCGATCTTAACTGTAGCCGTACCGACATTTACATTGTCTGTACATGTGATCTCAAATCCTGCGAGATCTGTGAGTACCTTCTTAACTCCATTTCTTGTGACTGTTATCGATTCTACATCTGCTGTTACCGCATCTCCTGTGAAACCATATGAATCCTTCACAAGTGCGATCTCTGCAGTTGTTATATCTATAGGAAGGATCTTGAATGTCTTACTTACCTCGCCCTTATTCTGGTCGATTCCCTTCACTGTAGCTGTAGCCGTACCGGCCTCAATGTTATCAGTGTAGGTTACGCTGTAATCAACATTCTCTGTAAGCTTTCTTCCTCCAAGATTTACACTGAGTGCAGGTGTGAGCTCCTCACCGAAGTTGTAATACTGATCTGCGATATCACTTATCACCGCATTTGAAATGTCGAGCACTTCCTTTGCGATGGTGAACTCTGCTGTAAGCTGTCCGGTGTAGTTGCCCTTACCTTCTATAACTGCCTTGGCATTCTTGCCCACCTCGATATTGTCACTGTAAGATACCGTGTAGTCTCTTCCATTTTCGAGTACCTTTGATCCATCTCTTACTGTAACCTCAGGGGTGATCTCCCTGCCTGTATATGTCTGTCCTCCGATGGCATCGACCTTGCACTTCTCAAGACTTCTTGGGGTTATGCTGAAGGCTGTTCTTATCTGTCCACCGTAGTTGTCGTTACCCTTTATGATAACGTATGCCATGCTGTCCTCAGTGGTTGCATTGACATTGTTCTCATAACTTACTGTGTAATCTGTTCCATATACAAGTGTCTTTCCATTCATCACAACTGTTATGTCCTTAAAGGTTATGCTGTCACCTGTATATTCTGCACTCTCAGGTATTCCTGTCACAACCGCCGGTGCTATGCTTGCTCCGCATATCTCAAACAGCTTTGTAACGGTTCCCTGATAGTTACCCTTACCTTTGACTACTGCTCTCGCCTCTGTAGTCTTGTCTGTATTGTTGCTGTATGTTACATCGTAATCTCTTCCCGCAACAAGAACTGTGTCTCCGTTTCTTACGACCACAACTGGCTCTATCGCCTCGCCGGTGTATTCCTGAGCATCAATGCTGTCAACATCGGCTGCTGTAAGAGTCTTTGCCATGATGTCAAAGTAAACTGTGAGCTTTCCTGTGTAGTTGCCCATGGCCTTGATGATCGCTGATGCCTTCTTCTCAGCCGTTGTGACATCTATGTTGTCTGCGTATGTAACTGTGTAGTCCTCACCCTTGGTCAGAGTCTTGCCTCCAACCTCAAGAACTACATCAGGTGTCAGCGCAGATCCTATATATACCTGAGCCGGTATGCTGCACTTTCCACCGTCTATGCTCTTTGCACTGATCTCAAATGTCTGGCTCAGTACGCCCTCATAATTACCGCATCCGGTGATCTTTAACAGAGCGTCCTCTCCTGCCTCTACATTGTTTTCAGCCGATACCGTGTAATCCACGCCTGCTGTCAGCACCTTATCTCCCAGAGTTACCTTTACATCCGGTATAACCTCTGATCCGGTGTACTCAGCATCTGCCACGCTCACGACCGCACCGCTTATGCTCTTTCTTGTGATAGTAAATGTGGTTGATGCAGTTCCGGTGTAGTTCGTATCCTTTCCTGCACTTACAGTAACCTTTGCCGTCCCGGCATCTGTATTGTCACTGTATTCCACAGCGAATGAAGAGAGATCTGTGATACTCTCTGTCACACCACCATTAGGAACGCTAAGTCTTGTCACTGCAGGTGTAATCGCCTCACCTGTGTAGGTGAATGATGTTCCCCTGAGAACTACTGACGCCTTTGATATATCTGCCGGCTTTATGACAAATGTCTTTGTAACTGACTTGTTGTAATCACCTGTACCTATGATCTTTACAGTTGCAGTTCCCGCATCAATATTATCGGTATAAGTCACTGTATAGTCGGTGTTAAGTGTGAGTGCCTTTCCTCCAAAGCTTACCTTGACTTCAGGGGTTATGGCCTGTCCGAACGTATATGTCTGATCCGGAATAGCCTCTATCTCAGCCTTTGATATATCTGTAAATACTCTTCCTATAACGAATTCCTTCGTTACCTTTCCTGTGTAGTTGCCCTTTCCTGTGATTATAGCCTTAGCCTTTGTTGTCTCTGTAGTCTCTTTTATATTCGACTCATATGTGACATCATAGTCAACGTCGCTCACAAGAAGAACATTACCATTTCTTATCGTTACTTCCGGCTCTATGGCCTTTCCTGTGTATATCTGGCTTTCAATCTCCTCGACATCACATTCCCTGAGATCCTTTGCCGTAATCACAAAGTGTACATCTTTGCTTCCGGTGTAATTGCCTGTACCTGTTACTGTAAAGTATGTACCATCCTCTGTTGTGACTGCCTTGTTGCCTGTGTATGTGATCCTGTAATCAATTCCCTCTGTGAGGATCTCGCTTCCATCGGCAACTATAATATCTGCAAATGTCACATCAGCACCTGTGTAAGCCACAGACTCACTGTATCCGCTGATGGCGACTCCTGTAAGTGACTTAGGTACTATCGCAAATGTTGTTCTGAGGGTTCCTACATAGTTGCCCTTTCCTGTGATAACCACCTGTGCAGGTGCATCCTTTGTCGTAACATCTGTGTTTCCTGTGTATTCAGCCTCATAGTCAACACCGGCTTTCAGTGTTGTTCCATCAGCCATGCTTACTGTCACTGCCGGGGTGATAGGACTTCCGGTATATGTCTGATCACTGATCTTATACGCAACTGCACTTGAAATGTCTGCTGCAGCTATTCTAAAGGTCTTTGTGATAGTGTCTTTATAATTGCCGGTTCCCTTTACTATAACGTTTGCCGTGCCGACATTGACATTCTTCTCATAGGTAACTGTGTAATCCACACCGTTTGTCAGAAGCTTGTCTCCAAGTGTTACTTCCACATCAGGAGTGAGCTCCTTACCTGTGTAGATCTGATCTGCGACTTCCACATCGGCATCAGTGATCGTTCTCTCTGTTATAGCAAACTCTGCACTGACGGTTCCCTTATAATTGCCACTTCCTGTAATCTTTACAGTACCCTTTCCTACGTTTGTGTTACTGCTGTAGCTCAGAGTGTAATCCCTGCCCTCTGTCAGAACCACTGTACCAAGTGTTACCCTGACAGCCGGGGTAAGAGGTGTTCCCTGATATACCGCATCGTCTACCTCAACTGCTGCGCCTGACAGATCTGCCTCTGTTATGGCAAACTCACCTGTCACGCTGCCCTTGTAGTTGGTGTTGCTCTTTGCTGATACGCTGATTGACGCTGTTCCTACATTGACATTGCTGCCAAAGCTTATGTCAAAGCTGTCCATATCAGTTATCATCACATCTCCAAACTCTATGCCTGTAACCTCAGGCTTCTGGCTCTTTCCTGTGTACACAAAGCTTCCCTGATCTATAACCACACGGCCTGCTGATATGTCCGCAGGGTTGATGGCGAAGCTTACTCTCTTTGTCTTGGAGTAATACTTTGTTCCGGTTATGATCACATATGCTGTTCCAGCATTTATATTGTTCTCATATGTTAAGGTGTAATCTGTATTCTCTTTCAGTGTAATTCCGTTATACATAACAGTGACTGAAGGAGTTACAGCCTTGCCAAATGCATATGTCTGCGCCGGTATAGCCGACACTGTAGCGCCGTTTATATCCACAACGCTTCTTGTTATCGAGAAGTAGACTACAGCAGTTCCTGTATAGTTGCCAATACCGGTGATCTCTGCCTTCGCCTCATCCGTCTCGTCTATATTGTTGCTGTATGTAACTTCATAGTCTGTTCCGGCCTTCAGGGTGACGCTGCCATTCTTTATGGTGAGCACCGGCTCTATGGCCTTACCTGTCCATGTCTGTCCCTGGATCGGGCTGATTTCGCAGTTTGCTATATCTGCCTTTGTTATCTTGAAGGCTGCAGTCTTCTCACCGCTGTAATTGCCTGCTCCGATGAATCTGACAGTCGCTGTTCCGATCTCCTTATTATCAGTGTACTCAACAACGTAATCCTGATTCTCTACAAGTTTTGTATCTCCAAGTGTGAGCTCATATCCTGTGAGGACTATGCTCTCACCGGTATACTCTACACTCTCAGGTATTCCTGTTATGACTGCATCTGCAAAGTCTGCCTTTGTTATCTCAAACTCAGCCACACACTGACCTGTGTAATTTCCACGGCCTGTGATAGTTGCCTTTGCCTTTCTTGAGTCTGTTGTAACACTTACATTGTCGCTGTATGTGACGTCATAATCACTGCCCTCTGTCAGAACTATCTCTCCGTTCTTGACTGTAACCTTTGGACTGTGGGCTGTTCCATCGTATACAACAGACGCTATAGGTGAGACCACGCACTTGCTTATATCCATTGCGGATATAGTGAATGTCTCTGATGCTGTTCCTGTGTAATTGTGCTTACCTGTTATCGTCACTGTGGCTGTACCCTTATCGGTATTTCCACTGTAGTCAACATCATACTCGGTGTCTGCGATCTGCTTTCCACCTAATGTAACTGTTATCTCCGGTGTAAGCGGAGCTCCAGTATACACCTGATCTGCAACAGTTATCTTTGCTGCACTTATGGATCTTGCTGCGATCTTGAAGGTCGTCTTAACTGTTCCGGCATAGTTGCCCATACCCTTCACAGTAACCGTTGCTGTTCCGGCATCGGTATTGTCAGCATATCCCACTGTGTAATCTGTTCCCTCTATAAGCTTTGTCTGTCCCAGATATACTGTCACTGTCGGCTTGAGTGCAGCACCTGTGTATGTCTGATCGGCAACCGTGAGCTGGGCATCTGTGATGTCTGCCGCAGTGATCGCAAACTTGCCTGTAACTGTTCCCTTATAGTTTGAACTGCTTCTGGCTGTGAGAGCTATCTCTCCACTGCCTACATTTATATTGTTGCTGTATGTCACGTCAAAATCTGTGCCAGGCTCTATGCTGCCGCCAGCCAGAGTGATTCCTGTCACTACAGGCTTGATCTCGCTTCCGGTATATCCGTAAGCATCCTTCTCAAGCTCAAGTACTCCTCCTGTCACATCGAGCTGTTCGATAGTAAATGATGTCTCTACGACTCCATGATACTCTCCGGCTCCTGTCACGATTATGTATGCCTTTCCGGCATTCACATTGCTCTGATAGCTTACTGTATACGCATTCTCTGGAAGCACCTCTCCATCCAGTGTAACTGATATAGCCGGTGTGATCTGCTTGCCATAGTTATATACAAATGGTCCCTTGTCTGTTATCGAGATGACCGCAGGTGTTATATCTATAACTCTCTCTGCTATCATAAATGTCTTCTGTACAGATCCGGTGTAGTTGCCCTTTCCTGTGACAACCGCCTTTGCCGGCTTGTCTGCTGTTGACACCTCAATATTGTCGCTGTATACGACATCATAATCCGTGCCCTTCACAAGAGTTCTGCTGCCATCCTTGACTGTTATGTCAGGTGTAAGTGCCTTTCCTGTGTAGGTCTGTCCCGGAATATCACTGACTGTACAATCCTCTATGCTCTTTGCTGTGATAGTGAATGTCCAGCTTGCTTTTCCTGTATAATTACCCTTTCCACTGAAGATGATATTCGCCTTGCTGCTGGCAGTAGATACATTCAGATTGTTGACATATTCAGTCTCGTAGTCCACACCATTTACAAGCTTAACACCGTCCACAGTGAGCACAGCCTGATCAAATGTAATAGCCTTTCCTGTGTATACGACTGAACTATCCACGCCGTCTATCTCTGCATCTGTTATATCCTTCTGTCCAATTGTAAATTCTACACGTCTTGTTGTACTGCTGTCATAGTTACCCTTACCTCTGACTGTAACTGCAGCCTTTGAATCTGTGGTCGATGCATTGACATTATTCTCATAGTCGATAGTGTAATCTGTTCCCTCTGTGAGAACCGCATCTCCATCCTTAACTGTTATATCCTGTGTTATCTCAGATCCGGTGTATGTCTTATCTGCCACACCTGCAACCGTAATGCCCTCAGCATTTATACTTCTCGCGTTTATGACAAATGTGCCGTCAAGCTCTCCGGTATAGTTGCCCTTGCCTTTGATCTTGAATTTACCGGTTCCTGCATTTGTAACTTCGCCTTCTACATACTCTACTGTATAATCCTGGCCCTCCACAAGTGTCTCGTCTCCAAGTACGACTGTGATCTTCGTGGTGAGCGGCTTACCTGTATAGCTCTGTGCCTGAGCACTTACCTTTGCTCCCGTGAGCGACTTCGCACAGATAGTAAAGAGAAGCTTTACCTCTCCTGTATAGTTACCTGTACCTGTCACCATCACGCTTGCCTTATCGGAACACTCCACATTGCTGTCGTAGCTGAGTGTATAGTCGACATCCTTCTTGAGAATGACATTTCCACTTCTGACAACCGGCTCAGGAGTTATCTCAGATCCGGTATAGCTGAACTCTGTCTGCTCAAGGCTTGCCCAGCTCTCCTCTATCTTCGCTGCAGTTATTGTCGCTGCGATATCAAAGCTTCCTGTAAAGTTACAGTCAGCCTTTGCAGTAACTGTTATTGTTCCTGTTCCAACATTTATCAGGTTTTTCTGTGTTACAGTGAAATCTGACATGTCCGTCACAGTGTACTTCTTGCCATCAACTGTGATGTCAAAGCTCTCCACTGTAAATGTCGTTCCAGCCGGTGTGTACACCGCTGAATAAGTCTTAGATGCCACTGCCTTTGCAATAGACAATGGAAGTATCTTGAATGTCTTCTCGACAGTTCCTGAATATCCCTGTACAGCGATACCTGTAACTGTCATTGTCGCAGTTCCGACATTCACATTGTTTGTATAAGTTACCATATAGCAGTCAGCGTCAAGCTTCACGCCATCCACTGTGACTGTTGCAGCCGGCTCTATCTTATCTCCCATGTGGTATGTCTGATCTGCTATATCAGCAACATCCGCATCTGTTATCTTGACGATCTTCTTGGCAATATCAAATGTTGCCTTCACAGATCCCTTATAGTTGCCTGTTCCACTTATATCAGCAACAGCCTTTGACTCGGTTGTTGTGACATTGATATTGTTGCTGTATGCAACGGTATAATCCGTTCCCTTTACAAGAGTGTTTGCACCGTCAGCGACAGTCACTTCAGGCTCAACAGCCTTTCCTGTATAGATCTGTGCGCTGATCGGCTGAACTGTGCAATCTGCTATATCCTTCTGCTCGATCACGAACTGAACTATCTTCTCACCGGTGTAATTGCCCTTACCTGTGATAAGTATCTCTGCCTTGCTGTCAGTTGTGGAAGCATTTCTGTTATTTGTATATTTCACTGTGTAGTCAGCAGCAGTGAGCTTTCTGCCCGACACTGTAACTGCCAATCCTGCAAATGTTATATCTGCGCCAGTGTATACCACACTGTCCTCAACGCCTGTTACAACTGCCTTGCTGACTGATGCAGAAACAATATTGAACTCAATCTTCTTTGTTCCGCTGTATACGCCCTTACCAGTTATGGTTATCGACGCCTTAGCTGAAGCCGTGCTGACATTCTCATTATTATCATATGAAGATACAACATAGTCCTCACCCTCAACAAGCTCGGTGCCATCGTAGCTGACTGTTATATCCGGTGTTATCGCTGAGCCTGTGTATGTCTGGTCAGCTATATCAGCCACATCGGCTCCGGCAATATCTATAGCCTTTATCTCGAAGCTTCCTGTAGCGGTTCCATCGAAATTGCCATCCTCCAGAGCTGTTACCGTGATCTTAGCTGTACCAACATTGATATTGTTGGCATACTCAACGCTATAACTTCCTGAAGGCACTGCCATTCCGTCCTTGCATGTAACTGTCACCGCAGGAGTCTGTGCCTTACCTGTGTATGTCACACTTGAAGCTGAAACTGTTGCACCTGTAATACTCTTCTTGTATATTACAAATTTCTGTGTGAGCTCTCCTGTATAGCTGCTGTCCGCCTTTGGAGTGATGGTCACACTTCCATTTCCAACATTTGTATTCTCACCGTATGTGACATTGAAATCATCAAATGATGTTATTCTATTGACGGTTCCAACCTTCACAGCCACAAGTGATGGCTTGATAGCAGTACCGCTATATTCAAATGTGTCGCCTGATATGATCAGTGTATCACCTGATATGTCATACTTGGCAATCTTGAACGTGTATTCCTTTGTTCCCTTGTACTTGCCCACACCTGTTATGACAAGTGTTGCGGTACCGACCTCATAGTTGTCCTTGAAGGTATATGTATAATCACCGTTTGATCCGGCTGTCATCTCCTCGCCGTCATAGCTCAGAGTAAAGCTTGGTCTGACCGCCATGCCAAAGTTGTATGACTGATCCTCAAGTCCCGTCAAAGTGATCTTGTCACTTGTGCTTATGTCTATAAATTCCTTAGTAATATTGAAGTATTTGATAATCTGACCTGTGTAATGATCACCACAGCCTGTTATGGTCACTGACGCTTTTCCGGCATCCGTGTTGTCTGCATACTCTACTGTGTAATCCTCATTCTCAACAAGCTTGATCTCACCGTTGTATATATTGATCTCAGGTGTTATAGCTGAGCCTGTCCACAACTGATCCGCTATAGCATCCATCTGACAGTTATACACAGCTCTCTTCTCTATCTCGAAACGTATAACCTTCTGTCCTGTGTAATTTCCTATACCGGTTACAGTGATCGAAGCCTTCTCTCCTGAACCTGTTACCTCTATATTATTCGCATACTCAACAGTATAGTCCTTGTCTCTCTCCAGCTTGATAATTTCACCATTAACGTATCTGGTTACATTTATCACCGGTTCGATGGCCATACCTGTGTACATCTGTGACTGGTCGGCCTGGGTTATTCCCATTCCGCTTGAAGATGAAATGATTGAAACAGGTGTTATCTTGAAATACTTGACGATCTCGCCTGTATAATTATCATTTGCAGCCTTTATTACGACCTTGGCCTCATCTGTCACATCCGTGTTATTGCTGTACTCTACCGTATAGTCTACATCCTGCTCCAGCTCAACACTGCCATTCTTGATGGTGACTGCCGGCTCTAATGCCTCTCCTGTGTACTGGCTGTCGGATATATCTTTGACATCGCAGTCCTCAAGAGGCTTAGGTAAAATGTTGAACTCAAGAACCTTAGTTCCGCTGTATGAGCCCATTCCTTCTATAGTAATAGTAGAAGTTCCTACCTTGTCATTGTTCTTTCTGTCGGTGACTGTGAAGTCTGTTCCCTCCTTCAGAACATAACTGCCATTCTTAATGGTAAGCTCCGGCTTCACCTCGCCGCCGTTATAATACTGGTCAGGTATATCCTCATATGTGAGTTTGCCCATATCACCTGACGGAGCAACTATAGTGATCTGGAATGACTTTGAACCGGAATAATATACCGATGCTGACATGGCAATGACTGTCCATGTTCCGGTCTCCTTGTAGCTGAACGGGAAGGTGTAGTTAACTCCCTCAACCAATGTCATTCCGTTGTATGTAATTGTTATATCCGGCTTTATGTTCTCTCCGGTATATTCATAACTGGACTTATTCACAGTCAGCTTTACATCGGCACCTGAGAATGACTTTGCAAGTATGTTAAATGATTTGTACACAGTACCCGCATAGTCTCCCATACCTGTAAATGTAACCTTACCATTGTTGGTTCCCGGCACGATATTCTCGCCGTAAGCAACAGAGTAATCGGTTCCCTCCACAAGTGTCTTGCCGTCGTATGTCAATGTCACATCCGGCTTCAACTGTGCTCCGGTATATGTCATCGATGATATCGTGGAAAATTCCACATCATTCATGCTGATCTTAGATGTCTTTATCGCAAATGTACCTACACATGTTCCCTGGAAATTGCCGAGACCCTTGATCATGACTCTGGCTGAATTTCCGATCTCCACGTTGTTCTCATAACCTGATATCTCGTAGTCAACGCCCTCCACAAGATCCGTATTGCTGAATGTGACCTTTGACAGGGTTGTGGTCACCTCAGAACCTGTGTACTCGGCGTCATCGGCAGTTATTACAGCTTTGGATATATCCGCTGCAACAATCTGGAACTCACATGGAACAGTTCCAGTGTAATTTCCAATACCTACTATATTAAACTTATGTGTTCCTACATTGTAATCCTTGGCATTCCAATACTCACTGAAGTCATATGAGAAATCCTGGGATAACTTAAGTGTAGTTCCAAGTTCCCTATCCTTGACAGAAATATTCTGTGGAGAAACCTGTATCGTTATGTTGTTTGCGGTGTTGAACACTGCATCATCAAATGTTACAGAGAGATTTTCCGTGCTCCTAGGCTTGATGGTGAAGTTCACCGTCTTTGAACCCACATATGAACCAAGTCCTGATATAGTCAGTGATGGCTTAGATGTGGATGTGGATGCATTTGTATTGTTGGTGTAGTATGACACCTTATAATCCTTGCCCTCGACAAGTGTCGTGCCCTTATACTTAACCACCGGACTTGGAGTCTTGGCAGTTCCGTCATATACAAGGTCGTCATCCACCGTAACGTCAGCGTCTGCTATGCTGTATACCTCAGTTCCCTGATCCACGATCTGGAAAGTCTTGGTGACAGTTCCCTTGAATCTGGTAGGTGCTCCTGTTATTGTGACAGTCGCCGTTCCAACATCTGTATTGTTGGTATACTCAACCTTGTACTCATAGTCATTTGCACCCCACTCGTCTATGCTGTGCAGATACTTGTTGTTGGTCTTGTCCAGTATCTTAACAGCCGGCTTTATAGGTTTTCCTGTATATACAAATGTATCACCCTCCAGTGATATCTCCTGATCACTGAGGTTTGCAGCGCTGATTCCGTAGTATATGTAATACTCACCGTCGCTACCGATCTTATAATTGCTGTTCTTTGCAGCGGACACTACAACTCTAGGGCCGTCCCCAAGAGGATCCTCCACTACCTCTGACTCCTCGTCGTTGTTATAATAATCGACAACATAGTCAGTTCCTTCTGTAAGGAAATGTCCTGATGATGTATTCGCTGTCTTTACATATATCTGCGGCCATACACCACCAGCCTGATATGTGTAAATTTTATTTTTGCAATTTTTATGCTGGTTCGCTTTCTCTTTTCCATCTATATAGAAAAGTGCAGTCGAGGTTATGCTCTTTGCCTTTATAGTAAAGGTACATGTAAGAGTTCCGCTGCAGTTTTTATCAGCATTACCCCTGACCGTAACAGTTGCTGTACCCACATTAACATTATTACTGTACTCTACAGTATAATAATCTGACGACAGCTTCGTGTCGTTGGTCGTATCTCCAATCTTCTTTACCACCAGCTCTGATGCCAGGAGTGTGATCGCTTTCCCTGAATACGTCTTGCCTGATGTAGCTGTCGTATAACAGTAATATCCGTCCGCATTCAGATCTATGGCATCATCCGCCGCCAGCGTGGCAACAGAATCCCCCACATCACTCTGCTTCTCCGCATCACTGGCCGTCGCCACATTCTGTGACTGTGCCGCCAGCACCTGCGCAATCCCTCCGATCGCAATATCACTCTGGAACAATACGGACAATGCCATAATGAATGCCATGAGAAATGCGATCATTCGTCTGCCATAACTTCTTCTCATAAATTACTCCCTGCCTTTCTTGATATGTACATTTGCGGAATAACCAGTATAAGTTTCTGGAAACCCCATTTATATACAATTTTACCAAAAATCAATATGTTATTCAATGTGCTTTATGAAATAATCACTTGACTTTCTAAACATAAAAAAGAACTTTTGCACATATATATGCAAAAGTTCTTTTTTTATATACACTATATATTATTTTCTTATCTTTCTCACTGATACAACCACAAGTGCCGCCGCTACGATTCCGGTAAATATGTATATTGGAAGTCTGTCTCCTGTCTGTGGTGCCTTTCCTGCCTGTGATACACCCGCAGTCTGAGGATCATCATCATCCGGTATATCTATGTCATCCTTGACAAACACTGCAAGCTGTCCATCCGATGGGAATTCTGCCAGAAGAACTCCGCTCTCTACGCTGAATGGGATCTTGGTCCATTCTCCGTCATCCGGAAGAAATCTCACCTGAACTGTCATATCACTGGTGATGGCCGCTCCTCTGATCTTTGTCGTCTCTATCTCAGAATAATCATAATCATTCACCGCTGTAACTGAGAACACTGCAAGAGTTGAATATCCATCCAATGATTTATCTCCAAGCACCTCCGATGGTGCATCTCCAAGCATGAGATTGTCAATATCCGCTATAGTTGTATCCGCCTCGGATATGAGAATGTGTGTCGAATCTGTCTCATAATCATTCTCCGGGCTGTTATTCGCAAATGCTGTTGTTCCGCAGCCTAATGTTATCGCTACCGCTGCAAGCCAGGCTGCCACTTTTCTCTTAAATGAAGCTGCCTTCCCCAATCTTGTTGTCATAACCTTCACTCCTTGTCTCCCTGATGTCCTTCTCCTGACATCATACTTTGTTCCAAAGTATACCATCATAAAAAGAGAGCGTCAATTGTGCAAAACTCCCTTTTTTATCTGGCCTCCGCTTCTATTTCCCCTGTGAGTACCGACTGCACGATCCATCTTTTTCCATCCATTCCACAACATGTAGAAAGAGTCAGCAGTCTGCTGTCAACATCTATTTTTTGGTCATTTTGCACAACCCCAGTATCAAAATTCTCGTCAAATATTCCATCTATGTACGACCGTCTGCCTTTTTTGTCAGAGAAATCATTGTATGTGAATATATGTCTGTCATTTGTCCTGTATGCAGCAAACACCGTATAACACAGCGTACTGTTTGGTGTGTATACATACACATTCCTGTTGTTTCTGAGGAATTCCTCATCCTCATAATTGTGCAGAGTCTTGAACATAGTTCCACTGGACATGTTGTGTCCATACATGACCGTATCAAAATCCGAAAATTCTCTGGAATTTGCAGAGTCTATGAAGATTGCTCCATCAGGGCTGTACTCCCCATATGCATCATGGCTCAGATAATAGCTGTTGTCACTGCCCTGCAGTACCGCATAATCGACATCTGTTCCAGGTATGTATATCCACGCACATATATCCTGATTCTTTTTCTGAAGTTCATCAAAGTCCACCTTCACATGCGGGAATATCACATCATCAATTCCTGCATCCTGCTTGGACGAGGCATAGCTCTCCGTAGCTCCATCTGTTCCATAATCCACATACTCCCTGAGTGCCCGGTTTGCACGGTTGCTCCGGTTATGTGCAAACGCATATCTCACGATCAGGCAGATGCACACCAGCAAAACCACCGATGATACCCCCAAGACTACCTTCCATAAGAGCTTCTTACGCTCTCCTCCCGGTTCGGTCATCACTGCCTCTGTCTCAGGACTGTCGGTATTTCCATTTTCTGCGTGACTTTCCCGCTCATTGTCCTCGACAACGGATTGCGCGAGCGCCACCGCCTCTGCAATTTTTCTTTCTAATTCTTCCTGTCTATCATCGTTCTGCATACAGGCATTACTCCACTTCTCTGTAGAACATTTCGACAAGCTGCTCCTTTAACGCCGCATCGTCAACAATATATTCATCATAATAATTCTCTCTCTCATATGAACCCGGGAGCTCATACATTCCGTCATCAGTAAACTCCGCCCCGGCAAATTTCCACGCCAGATACAGCATCCCGGTTCTGGATATGTCTGTTGATATATATCCCGACATCTGTTCATACATATCCCATATCTTCAGGGGATTTCTCTTAAGCTTTTCCTTTAGCAGGCCGCACCATGCACACATGTACTGCTTCTGCCTGTCCATACGGGCGGCATTTGTTCCTATATCCTCCGAGGCACTGTTGCGCTCCGTCACATAATATACCGCCTGCTCCCCCGACAGTGTCACTGTCTCGCCCTGGCGTATATCTGCTCTGTCCAGATCCTCCATGGCTTTCACCGTCACTCCGCCGACAAGCTCGTTCATCTTGCTGATTCCATCAAAGTCAAGCGTCACATATGCATGTATCGGAAGTCCGTCAAGCAGTTCTGATACCGTATATTCCGTGAGTTCCGCACCGTCAGCCACATCACTGCCATATGAAAATGCCAGTGCTGCCTGAAGATTCTGGGTCGTGATATATTTGCCCGCAACACCAAATACCTTGACAGGTGCCAGAGTATCCCTGTTGATATTCAGGCATCTTATCGTCTTGTCCCTGACATTGAGTGTGACAAGTATCAGGGCATCCCCCTGTCCCACGGTGTCAGCCTCTCCTCTGGCATCCACACCGATACACAGTATATTAATGTTGTCTTCATCATACATGTAGCTGTGACCTTCATACAGCATTTCAGCATCCCTGGATCTTTGTCCTCTGAGGGAGCTTCTGCCCGCATGAAGATATGCCGCACATACCAGGATCACCGCCACAACTATAGCCAGAACAGCCACGGCTGCTATGAGTAATTTTTTCTTAACTTTACTGTTACTTTTCATGTTCATGTTCTCAAAAAGCGGCACGGAAACTTCCGTGCCGCTCTTGTTCTTATCTTATATGCCTGACGAACTGCAATGCATCAATATTTCTTATCGATTATGCATACAGTGGATACTTCTCTACAATGCTCTTTACAAGCTGCTCAGCCTTTGCCTTATCATTGTCAAGGACTGCTGCCTTTATGGCGTCTGCTATGATCTCCATGTCAGCCTCATTTGCACCTCTTGTGGTAACGGCTGGTGTACCAAGTCTTATTCCACTTGTTACAAATGGTGACTTAGGGTCGTTTGGAACAGTGTTCTTGTTTGCTGTGATATGAACCTCGTCAAGAAGCTTCTCAACTTCCTTACCTGTAAGTCCAAGTCTCTTGAGATCCATGAGCATCAGATGATTGTCTGTTCCGCCTGATACAATATCAAATCCTCTTGCCATGAGTGCCTTTGCAAGTGCTGCCGCATTCTTGACAACCTGCTCCTGATATGCCTTGAACTCAGGTGTAAGAGCCTCCTTGAAGCATACTGCCTTACCGGCTATCACATGCATGAGAGGACCGCCCTGGATTCCTGGGAATACTGCCTTGTTGAAATTGAACTTCTCATTTATCTCGTTGCTGCACATGATCATACCACCACGAGGTCCGCGGAGAGTCTTGTGTGTTGTGGTTGTTGTCACATGGGCATATGGGATTGGGCTCATGTGAAGTCCTGCTGCCACAAGTCCGGCGATGTGAGCCATATCGACCATAAGATATGCTCCAACCTCATCAGCGATCTCTCTGAATCTCTTGAAATCAATAGCTCTGGCATATGCTGAAGCTCCTGCTACGATAAGCTTTGGCTTGCACTCCTTTGCGATCTCGAGAACTCTGTCATAATCTATAAATCCGTCATCGTTTACACCGTATGGCACGCAGTGGAAATACTTTCCAGACATGTTGACCGGTGAACCGTGGGTGAGATGTCCGCCGTGATCAAGATTCATTCCCATAAATGTATCGCCAGGATTAAGTATTGCGAAGAATACTGCCATGTTTGCCTGTGCTCCTGAGTGTGGCTGTACATTCACATACTCACAGCCAAACAGCTCCTTGGCTCTCTCTCGCGCAAGGTCCTCAACAACATCCACATACTGACATCCACCGTAATATCTCTTACCAGGATATCCCTCTGCATACTTGTTGGTGAGATGGCTGCCCATGGCTGCCATAACCGCCTTTGATACGATATTCTCGGAAGCTATGAGCTCCAGATTGTTATTCTGTCTGTTGAACTCGTCTGTCATTGCTGCCGCTACTTCTGGATCTACCTTTGTTATCTCGTCAAAACTGAACATCGAATTTACCTCCATCAAAAATTTGTTCCTATTATACTCATATATATCACTGTTTTTCAACAGTAAAATTTAACATGTCCTTGTACTGGCCATACTCGTACTCATCATAAAAATATTCCTCAGGTCTTGCGGATATTCCAAGCTCGTCATACCATTCGCCGAGAAGCTTCTCTCTGAGCTTTGTCTTTGTCGGCTCCGCCAGCGTGTTGTAGTTCCACAGGCTGAAGTGAAGAGCGTAATTTATATAGTCCTTCTCTATCTCTGTGTACAGACCGTGATCCTTCAGCATCTGTCTGAGTGCCAGCAGCATGTGATAGAAGTTATCCCACGACTTCTCTCTGGTCTTGGACAGCGAATCCCGGGTATCCACTCTTCTGTGGATGAGTATCTCACTTACTGTACATATGCGCTCCGCCAGCACCAGCGCGCTAAACACGAACAGCGCATCATTTGTGGTTCTCTGCTCCTGGAATTTCAGATCATTCTTCATCACAAATTCCCTGAGATACAGCTTATCCCACGCCCATCCCACAAATGCTCTGAATATATTTGTGGATATCTGTCTGCGGTTAAACGGCTCATACGGTGGAAGTGCCCACTCTATCATGGCCCACTTCTCATATACATACTCCTCAGTATCCATGTTGTACTGGTCTGATTTGTAGATGACTATCTCCGCCTGCTCCTCCTCGGCTCTGCGGAAAGCCTTCTCTACCATCTCAGGCTCGTATAAATCGTCGCAGTCGAGAAACAGTATATATTTTCCTGTTGCCTCCTGCATTCCGCGGTTTCTTGCCGCACCCGCTCCGGCATTCTTCTCTCTTATAAGTACGATCCTGTCATCCTTCTGCGCATACTGTTCTATGATCTGCGACGAATTATCGGTGGATCCATCGTCAACGCATATTATCTGTATATTTCTAAGGGTCTGTCCGGTTATCATGTCCAGACATCCCTCTATGTAACTCTCCGCATTGTATACTGTCAACACAATCGATACATCAATCACTGATACACCCCCTCCATCTCATCTGTTAGTTTCTATGCAAAAGCTTCTTTACAGCCTTCTTCAGTGTCACCGGAACAAACATCACAGCCTTGCCCACACGGAACGTGGTTGATGTCTCATAGTTGATCCGCTGAGCTTCCATCTCTCTTCTGAGTTCATCATTTTCTCTGTGACTCGCATCCAGCTCTTCAGCGCGTCGCCCCAGTTCATTGTTAAGGTCAAATATCTTTTTGCTGTAGACTACCTTGCCGAGATAATATCTCTTGAGAAATCCCGGATCCTTAGCAAGAACATAAAGCCCTGTCTTCTCCTCCTGGCTGAACAGTTCCTGGTCAAGCTCATCAAGCTCCATGCTCCTGTGGAAGTCCACAGCCATGCGCTCCGCAAACTGCCAGCCCGCATCCTCTGTCATCCAGTGAAGCATCTCATAGTAACATCTCCATCTTTGAAGCGTGTAATATCCCTTCCACTTCTCCCACACAGACCAGTCCTGCATGAGATGATCCTTTATGCGGTCGTAGGTTATATTGACCGTGTACGCCGCATCCACATCGTCTATCCACACTGTGTCTATCTCAACTCTGTCACACATGTCACAGGCTGCAAACATCGCCCTATCAGCATGTGCAAATGCCATCCACAATATATACAGATCAGGAAACAGACCCTGCTGATGTGCCTCCACTCCGTCGCAGTATGTGTTCAGAAAGCTTCTGCTGTAAAGCCCCGCGCACACATGCCGTATCGCTATCGATATCTCAGGAGACGATGCCAGACTCATAACCACTTCCCGCTGGACACTGTCATCCATTCTGTCATCAAACACTCCGATAAATTCCAGTTTTCCCTGCACGGCTCTTTCTGCCAAATGCTTCACAGCCTCCTCCGAAACAGCCACGCATGGTCTCGCCAGAAAAACATAATCTCCAAGATCTATCTTTTTTAAGCTTACATTCTCTGTACTCACTCCCTGCCCTCCTCATGTAAATTTCAAATAATATACCGAACATTTTTCACCAGCGCCAATTATACCATTAATTTCATTTTTTGTGAATACAGAGAAGGGCGCAGGAGTAATCCCCCTCCGCCCTTCTCTGTATGACCTGTATTATTTTATCTCTCATTTCCTGCCACAAGAGCCGTTCCATCATAATCGATGACTATGGCTGACTGTGTGCTTACGCTGCCCGCAAGTATCATCTTTGCAACCAGTGTCTCCACATTCTTCTGCAGATATCTCTTGAGCGGTCTTGCACCATACACCTGATCATATCCCTGATCGATGATGTGCTGCTTTGCACTCTCCGTAAGTTTGATAGTGATCTCCCTGTCTGCCAGTCTGCTGTTGAGATCTGCCATGAGAAGATCAACTATACCACTGATGTTGTCCTTAGACAGTGCCCTGAATGTGATGATCTCATCGATACGGTTCAGGAACTCAGGTCTGAATCTGCTCTTAAGCTGAGCCATTACGTCATTCTTCAGTTCATCTGTGATCTCTCCGCCGGCAGCTGCGATATCCGCACCACCGATATTTGATGTCATGATAATGATCGTATTCTTGAAGTCCACAGTTCTGCCCTGAGAATCCGTGATACGTCCATCATCAAGCACCTGAAGGAGCACATTGAACACATCCGGATGTGCCTTCTCTATCTCATCAAAGAGGACAACCGAATATGGCTTTCTACGAACAGCCTCTGTCAGCTGACCGCCTTCATCATAACCTACATATCCCGGAGGCGCTCCTATAAGTCTTGACACACTGTGCTTTTCCATGTATTCACTCATATCAATACGAACCATGTTCTGCTCATTGTCAAACAATGCCGCTGCAAGACTTTTTGCAAGCTCTGTCTTACCAACACCGGTTGGTCCAAGGAAGATAAATGAACCTATCGGTTTGCTAGGATCCTTTATTCCCGCCTTTGATCTGATGATCGCATCGCTGACATAGTCAACGGCTTCATCCTGACCTACAACTCTCTTCTTAAGTTCGCTGGCAAGATTGAGGGTCTTGCTCTTCTCGCTCTCAGTAAGCTTTGCAACAGGAATTCCTGTCCACTTGGATACGATCTTCGATATCTCATCTTCTGAAACTACCTCATGGACAAGCTCCCTCTCCTTATCTGAAGCTGTGGACTCAGCCTCTGCAAGCTCTTTCTGGATTGCTGGAAGCTTACCATACTGAAGCTCTGCTGCCTTGTTCAGATCATAATTTCTCTGTGCAGCCTGAATATCAGCCTTGACCTGCTCCATCTCTTCCTTGAGGGTCCTTATCTTCTCAACTGCAGCCTTTTCGTTCTCCCACTTTGCTTTCAGGGAATTTGCCTGATCCTTGAGTTCTGCCAGTTCAGCCTGAAGGTCTGCCAGTCTCTGCTTTGACAGATTATCCTCCTCCTTCTTAAGGGCTGTCTCCTCAATCTCCAGCTGCATTATCTTACGTGTGATCTCATCCACTTCAACAGGCATTGAATCAAGCTCTGTCTTGATCATGGCACACGCCTCGTCAACAAGATCTATTGCCTTATCCGGTAGGAATCTGTCTGTTATATATCTGTTGGAAAGAACCGCTGCGCTTACAAGGGCACCATCTGATATCTTAACTCCATGGAACACTTCGTATCTCTCCTTGATTCCTCGAAGGATAGATATTGTATCTTCAACTGTTGGTTCATCCACCATAACCGGCTGGAAACGTCTCTCAAGAGCCGCATCTTTCTCTATATACTGTCTGTACTCATTCAGTGTTGTGGCACCTATACAGTGCAGCTCACCCCTTGCAAGCATAGGCTTGAGCATGTTGCCCGCATCCATGGCACCGTCCGTCTTACCGGCTCCCACAATGGTGTGGAGCTCATCAATAAACATTATGACCTCGCCCTCGGACTTCTTCACCTCATCCAGGACGTTCTTAAGTCTCTCCTCAAATTCACCTCTGTACTTGGCTCCTGCCACAAGGGCTCCCATGTCCAGTGCAAATATCTTCTTGTTCTTAAGTCCCTCTGGCACATCACCTCTGAGTATCCTCTGTGCAAGTCCCTCTACAACCGCAGTCTTACCTACACCAGGCTCACCGATAAGCACCGGATTGTTCTTTGTCTTCCTTGACAGGATCCTGATCACATTTCGTATCTCAGCGTCACGTCCTATTACCGGGTCAAGTTTCTGCTGTCTTGCCCTCTCGACCAGATCATATCCGAACTTCTCCATAGCCTCATATGAGCTCTCCGGATCATCGCTGTCCACCTTGTGGTTACCTCTGATTTCTGCCAGCTCCTTGAGGAATGCATTCCTGCTAACTCCCCAGCCTTTAAGAAGCTCCTTGATATCCGAATCAGCCTTATCCACCATGCCGAGGAACAAATGCTCAACAGACACATATGTGTCGCCCATCTGCTTTGCTTCCTTCTCTGCCTGGATGAGAGCCTTTGAGAAGTTATTTCCGGCATACATATTGCCACCGCTGACCTTCGGCAACCTTGCCAGCTTATCCTCCACCGCATTCACGGCACCAGTAACATTCACGCCCATCTTCTCAAATATCTTGGCTATCAAACTGTCATCTATCTCAAGCAAGCCAGCCAAAAGGTGCATCTGCGTAAGTTCCTGATTGTCGTACTCCAGAGCTTTTTCTTTTGCTTTCTCTACAACTTCCAACGATTTACGTGTGTATTTATCCATCTCCATAGCTGTTTACCTCCTAAACTAAACTTTCAGGGAACTGATACCTTAATATCACTTCCCTGTCTGATGATAATATAACACACTTGTTAGCACTCGTCAATACTGAGTGCTAACATTTTTTTATTATTTTAAATTATTTCTCTCTACGGTAAACTACCACCCCGGCAGCCCCTAATAAACATGCCATCATGACTATGAGCATCAATGCCACATTTCCGTCATCTCCGGTATTTGGTACACCTGACCCCTTTTTTGAGTCTGCTACAGTTGTATTCTCTGTTGAGGTCACGTTAGTCTTCTCATCGGTTGTCTGTCTCTCTGTTGTTACCTTCTCTGTCGTCTGCTCACTTGACGTTGGTTTTTCAGTTGAAGGTTCATTTGTAGTTGGTTCATTTGTAGTCGGTTCATTTGTTACTGGTACATTCCCCTTCTTTACCACTACCTTTGCAGCAGGAGATGCATAATAATTTTTGGTCTCCTTATATCTCACATAATAATTTCCATCTGCAAGTTTCTTAAGTACCGTGCTTTCACAATCCAACCATTTTTTCTTGTCAACACTATATTCCATTGACGTCTTCAGATTAGATATCTGACCATCATTTTTCCCATCCACAGTCTCTGCCGTTGCGACCAAACCTGTAGGTGCCTTCTGCTTTGCCTTATCTATTGTGAACTCTTCCACGATCTGTCCATGTATGGTATTCTCACCCTTGATAGTAACTGTAGCTGTTCCCGCATCAATATTATCCGCATATACACATGAGTAACTTTTTCCCTCTGTCAGAGTCTTTCCGCCATAAGAAACCGTAACCGCAGGTTTCTTTTCTTTTCCATCGTACACATACGATTTTGGAGCAATGCTGACAGCGACATCTGCACCATCCGACAAGCTGCGGTAACGGAGAATAAAATCCTTAGCCTTGGCTCCTGTCTCATCATCAATGATTGTCGTTCCTTCTACAGAAAGTCCCTCTGGTACAAACTCCTTCACACCGTCAAATCCATCTGCAATATGCCCAAAGTTGCTAAGTCCGTCACTGTTCTGTACCGTAAATACACAGTCTGTATCCATCTCAAGTTTTTCAAACCAACACTGTGAACCGTTGAGCGCCACATTTGAGCCATTATTCAGACAGATTCCATCTTTTGTCATCCAGTTGATACTATCCGTAATGAATTTGACATTTGACAAAGTCAGCATAGCATTAGTAAATCCAACACTTGCATTTGTGATACCGCAATTTAATGTTCCGTTTTTCACGTATAACGAATAATCAAAATTCATCATCTGCAAAGTGACACTTTTACCGTTGAGATCTATAATGATATGTTTATTATGTTCACCATCATTGTATCCTATAGAAGCCGAAGGATCATATATATCACTAATTATACATATTGTATAGCCATTCTGTGCGGCTGCAAATGCATCAGCCAGTGTAGCATATGATCCGATCTCATCGCCATTGCCATCCGTCACAATTGCCACATCCCCATCCGCGGCCTGCACCTTCACAGAGTTCTTTCCCGCAATAATCACTACAGCAAATATACATGCCATAATCAACCCAGTTACCAATTTCTTTGATTTCATAATTATCCCTTTCCTCCTGTCTTTAATCCCTGGCAGTTACTGCCAGATATTGCCATCAACATAACAAATAATTATAATACACTGAGTTTTTTAGTAAACTAGCCAAACGGCTAGTTTTTAAAATTAAATGACTAAATGCATAACTTTAGTACGAAAAAGAACCAGCACTCAAATGCTGGTTCTCCCTGTTATGATATTATTCTATTATCACAGCTCCTCACCATTGGTCTCTATAACATGTTTGTACCAATAATAAGAATCCTTCTTGTATCTGTTCAAAGTTCCACTGTTCTCGTCCTCTTCTCTGTCCACATACACAAATCCGTATCTCTTCTGATATCCGTTGAGCCAGCTGAGAAGATCTGTGTAAGACCATGTGCAGTATGCCAGGACACGGCAGCCGTCATCACACGCTTTCTTGAGTTCCTCTATGTGATGTTTCAGGTAATCTATCCTGTACGGATCATGGATCTCCCCATTCTCGAACTTGTCAAATGCGCCGAGGCCATTCTCAGATATGACTATAGGAAGATCATATCTCGATGTTATCTGTCTGCAGCACATGCGAAGTCCCATCGGATCGATGGTCCAATCCCAGTCTGTCGTAGGGAGGAATTCATTTGCAGGATTCTTGTAAAGTCCCGGAACACCCTGAACCTTTGCCGTGCCCTTCTTGCCGGTCGTGTTCATCTCGTGAGTCGTTCCCACTCCGTCTATCGGGTTGTGCTCGACAACGCATGACTGATAATAGTTTACACCCATGAAATCTATGAGACCTGCAGCCTTCCTGAGGATATCCTCGTCACCGTCCTCCATAACCGGAGTTAGATCCTTGCTCTCGAGGTAAGCAGCGGCAGCCCTTGGATAACGGCCATAGGCATACATATCCATCCAGTAGAAGTTGTTCAGATCATCATAATCCATCTTCGCCATCGCATTTTCAGGCTTTCTGTCAAATGCGTATGACGGTGTGTATGCGAAGGATGAACCGACCTTAGCATCCGGGCAGATCTCCTTGAGTGCAATAACACTCTTGGCGTGTGCCATAAATGCATGATGGTTTACCTGATAGAACATCTTCTGGTCATCAACCTTTCCTGGTGGGTGCATTCCTGCATTCCAGCCAAGACCTGTAAATACATTCTGCTCATTCATGATTATCCAGTGCTTTACCCTGTCACTGTATCTCTCAAACAGAACCTTTGCGTATCTGACGAAATCATCGACTATTCGTCTGCTCTCCCATCCGTGATACTGCTCCTCAAGTGCCTGTGGCATATCCCAGTGGTACACTGTTACCATAGGAACAATTCCATACTTAACCAGTTCATTGATCAGGTCATCATAGAACTGTAAGCCCTTTTCATTTATCTCGCCATTGCCATCAGGTATGATCCTTGGCCAGGATATTGAGAACCTGTAAGTCTTAAGTCCCATCTCCGCCATAAGTGCCACATCTTCCTTGTATCTGTGGTAATGGTCAACCGCCTTATCACCTGTCGTAGCCTTAAATGTTTTTCCCGGGATCCTCACGAACTCATCCCAGTTGGATGGACCTTTCCCATCCTCATTCCATGCTCCCTCAACCTGATATGCGGCAGATGCACTGCCCCACAGAAAATCTTTCGGGAAACCTTTGGATTTCTCAAAATACATAAATCGCCCTCCATATCGTATTTATATCAGGCATGCCTTCTCCATGCCTTTTTATCGTTATTACAGACTGCCCAGCACATCTCCTATCTTATCCGCTATCAGAAGATCCGCATTGCTGTCCGACTGTGTCGGGGACATATTTATAACCACCAGTTTCCGCCCCCTGAAATATCTGATAAGTCCTGCTGCCGGATACACAACAAGCGATGTACCACCGATTATCATCGTATCCGCCTCGGATATATACTGGAGTGCCCTCGACATATTATCCTCATCAAGTGCCTCCTCATACAGCACCACATCCGGTTTTACTGTGCCGCCACACTTATCACACTTAGGCACACCGTCTGAATTCACTATGTAGTCCAGATCGTAAAATGCATGACACCGTTCGCAGTAATTTCTGTGAACAGAACCATGGAGCTCTATGACATTCCTGCTGCCCGCCATCTGGTGGAGCCCATCGATATTCTGTGTGATGACTGCTTTAAGCTTGCCTTCTCTCTCAAGCTCTGCAAGTTTCAGATGAGCCTTATTAGGTTTCGCATCCTTAAATATCATCTTATCCTTATAGAATCTATAGAATTCCTCAGGATTTCTCAGATAAAAGCTGTGGCTGATTATAGTTTCCGGCGGATACTTATACTTCTGATTATACAGTCCATCCACACTTCTAAAATCTGGTATACCGCTCTCCGTCGATACTCCTGCACCGCCAAAGAAAACGATATTATCCGAATCTTCTATGATCTGTCTCAGCTCATTCAACTTTTCTGTATCCATATACATACACCTCCAGACAATTACTACTGTGTCTCAGTAACCTTTACCATAACTGTACACGTATTTACCACGGTGTACTTATCTCCATCAGGGACACTGAGCGTGATCGTATTATCGCCATATGAGAGCTTGGAAGCATCTATGGACAGCTTCAGGCTCTTGGCCGATACCTTAGACACCGCACTTGAGATTCCACTCACGGTTATCGTATTGCTATCACCCATGCTCATCTCATAGCTATATCCACTCTGCTTGCCCCTCAGGATGATATCCCCTGTGGTCACCGTTATATTTCTTGTAACTGATTTCTCGATCGCTATCTTCACATTGATGTATGCGCTCTCCTTTGTCACGACCACCCCCTCTGGAAGATACTTTGATACATCAAGTGTCGTCTCAACATCTGCTGTACATCCGCTCACATCAACATCCGTTATATCAAGGCTTGTTATATCCTTTATTATCGATGCGTCTCCACCTATATCAACGGTCTCCGGTACATATGTTATATCTGATACAAGATATCCATCCGCAGGATCTCCTGTGACATCCACATGAACAGGTATATTCTTAGTCTTGTATACCGGAACTGTGACTGCTATCGATATCTCATCGTAGGATATCGACTTGTCTGATATCTTCTCACCATCAGCGGTTACAAATACAGGCGTACAGTTTGTCGTTATATCATCCTTTGCACTGGTCACATCAACTGTCACCTCTGCACGATCTATGCTCGAAACTATACTTGCAGCACCCTTTATCGTTATGAGGTTTGGAGCTGCCACACTGTTACCAACCGTATATCCGGAAGCAACCTCGCCTGTTGTCACCACGGACACAGGAACTGACACTGACTTCTCGTCCTCAAGTTCAACTGACAGCACGTTGTCCACAACAGTTATGCTGACCTTTTTAGCTATGTTGGTGCTGTTCGCAGTTACAGTGATAGGCACCGCATTTGTTATGGATATCTTTGACATATCCGCTACAGCCTTGAAATCCGACGCATCAAGATCACTTATAAGTGATTTACGTCCTTTGACGACTATATCCACGGTATCACCTGAAGTTATCGTGTACAACTGATTCTGACTTGTTATGGCGTCAGTATTTACCAGATTGACCGGAATGTCCCTTATGGTCCTTGTCACGGCTGAATCATCGATATTCAGTACAAGAAGCCACACCAGAAATCCAAGCACAACCGACAGAAGCTTAAGACCTATATTGCTGTATATCTTATTTGCCTTTTTCTTAGGCTCTGCGCTGTTATTTTTCATTCTCATCAGCCTCCTTTCTGGAAGCTTTATTCTTATTCTCCACAACGACTCTCTTTCTCCGCTTAACCGGACGGACACCTGAAGACCTGTGGCTCTTTCTTCCGTTATACTCCTTGCACAGCGTCTGAAGATGACTTCTCACGCCCTCGCTGTCCAGATTCCTGAAGAGCTCGCCTCCCTGTGCAATGGATATTGAACCTGTCTCCTCAGATACGATAAGAGTCATACTGTCTGACACCTCACTGATACCTATACCGGCTCTGTGTCGTGTTCCAAGCTCCTTGTTGATGGAGTCATTTGCAGACAGTGGCAGATAACATGTGGCAGAAACCACCCTGTTCTTTCTTATGATCACCGCACCATCATGAAGCGGTGTGTTGTGCTCAAATATATTGAGAAGTAACTGGTTAGTCACGACCGCATCGATCGGTATTCCCGTATCAATATACTCGCCCAGTGCAACTTCATTCTCAATGACTATGAGTGCACCGGTACGGTTTGCAGACAGGACCTGGGCCGTCTTCACAAGCTCATATATCGTTTTCTCCGATATAACACCATCATCCTCGCCATCTCGTATAATGTAATTGATCAGCTTCTTTCTTCCAAGCTGTTCAAGTCCTCGTCTGAACTCCGGCTGGAACAGGATCACCACCGCTATTATTCCCACACTGAATGCATTCTTAAGCAGATATAAGATCGTATTGAACTGGAACACCGCCGCAATGGCAGTGAAGAGCACGATCATAACTATACCCTTCAGAAGAGTCCATGCTCTGCTCTGCTTGAACCACAACATGATCCTGTATATAAAGAATGACAAAATAAGTATCTCTATTATATCTACTGTGCCTGGAACTGTTATATAAAACCAATCAAAATACGTTGATATAAACGTTGATATCTTATCCATTTCATCCTCCTTTCGGTATATAAATACTCCGTATAATTAATGTGACCTGACAAAAGTCAGGTCACTCACATGTAAGCTCTTTTCAATGTATCTATCTTGTTGATCCTGTAACAGAATCTCCCTTTGCCGCAGACCGGCTTCTCTGTGCGCCTGATCCGGACGAAGTCGTCCTCTTCTGCTGTGGTCTTGGCGATGGCTGCTCTCTTCTGGCTGCCTTTCTCTGGGCACCACCCATGACCTTTGGCACAGCCTTTACATAGTAGTAGTAGTCATCGTCCTCAAACTGTGTATTCTCAACACTTGAGTAGTCCACAACTATCTTGAAGAACTGAACCACTATGGCCACCAGTATCGCCAGTATGCATCCAAGCAGAGCCCCCGCAAGGGATACCTCAACTTCCATGGACAAAGTTCCAACCAGGAACAGTATGATCTCTACCACACCGCCTGTGATGATGGCAACGTACCATGAATATGCAAATGACATTCTATATATTATGTATGTAAGAACTATAACAACTGCAAACACTATTATGGTGAGCAGAAGTGTCTTATCCTGTACCAGATGCTGGAAAATATACTTGTATCCCTCTATCAGATCACCCTCTGCTGAACTTGAGCTTAAAGCGACGTAATCAGCAGTATGCTTCAGGAAGAAGTAGAATATACAGCCAAATGCTGCAGGAACCATTCCTGTGAATCCAGCTGTCATTCCAGCCAGGATCGGCATGAAATACTGGAACTTTATAATGTAAAAGAATGGCATAAACAGAATGATCCATGATGCCTTAGGGAAAAATCTTATATATACACAATACATTATCACAAATATGACAATAAATGAGATTCCAAGCTCCAGACTTGCGCTGGCAACCTGGGCACATGCGTACAGTCCTGCAATGGCAAGTGTGAGCTGGCCTGAAAGGAACGCACACACAAAAGCTGCTGCCAGGACCACTACGATACTGCTTATCGTGCTGTTATATCCTGTGAGATGGTTTATTGACCAGAACACAACAAGTGCCAGTATAAACTTACACAGTGGTGAAACAAATTTATCATACTTACTACAAAAATTCTTTACTCCATCGCGGAAATCCAGAAGTGTTGACATTATCAGTTAGCCCTCCTCTTTTTTTTGACAGAACGGCGTGTTCCGTCCTCGTTCTCATAAAATTCTATCAGTTTCTTAAGATTCTGGTTATACTTTATGAGTTTTGGCTTTGCCTTCATATATCTGTATGTATATAAGACCCACGCGAAAAGCGCAAATGCAATACACACCACTGCATAGCCGCCCACAATGCTGCTCGCCACCTTCACATAGTCAAGCTCTGTGAGCTTCTCAACTATATCTGCAAGATTATAGTATATGTAAGCTGCGGCAAAAACTACAAACAGCACCGTAGATGAAACAATTGTCTTAAGACAGTTAAGCTTCACATAGTCACTTTGAAAATATTTACCCTTTTCGAGATCCTCACGTCCAAGCGACTCCTTGTACATGGCGATCTTCGTCATTAGAATGACCTTTTCTTCATTTACCATTGCTCGATTCTATCTCCTTATTCTGGTCACTTTTCCACAAATGACCATAACTAGCAGTATTATACCCCGCGTCTTAATATTGCGCAAGTTTTATATTTAGAATTTAATGTCTATTAATGTAGGATCACCAAGTGCGTCCGCCGTAGTAATCATGTTCATTTTTGTATGTCTCGTATGCATCCATCTCCTGATTTCGTTGCTCAAGACTGTCTCCCTGGATGGCATCGAGCTGCTTTCGTATCTCCGATTCCTTATCAGAAGACTGAGGCTCCTGTGTATCCTCTTCGTTTTCATCGTCACTGCCCTGATCCTTCTGGTCATTTGGATCCTGATCACCTTTCTGATCCTGTTCCTCCGTCTGCTTCCTGAGCTGTTCCTCAAAAGCATCTATCTCATCCTTCAGAGTCTGTGCATCCTCGTAATGTCCATCCTCATCATCCCTGTGGGCGCAGTCATTCTCTATGAGAATGTCCTTTGCCCCCTCAAGTATGTCTATCACCTCATCCAGATTCTCTTTGGTAACACCCTCAGAATCTATCTGCTTCACTATGGACAGCGCAAGGTTGACCCTTGTCTTACAGTCGGACTCACCACCCGGCTTCTTTTCAAGTGCCTTACGAAACTCCTGCTCGGCGCCCTCGTAATCTCCCTGACTGTAATATACATCACCAAGATTATAATGGTATATATGTGGCTGAGTAAAGCCAAGCACGGCGTTCACTGTACTGTCCACATATTGTCCCTTTTTGTATTCACTTATAAAATGCTCATTGCACAGATAATTCACCAGAAGCACCGCCATACACAGCAGACTGACAGCTCCGGTCACTGCAGCAACGATCTTTATTATTCCTGATCTGTTTTTCATTTTATGACTTTCTTTCTCATATCAAAAAATTCATATACAACAAGTCCTGCAAATAAGGCTGCAAACAGATAATATATATCCACATATCCTATGGTCTTACCCTTATCCGTTGACTCAGCGGTTCCCCGTGACTTCTCCACAACCTTATCCAGCGCAGAACCATCGTTCATATTTATATAGTCGACGCCCAGATCATCGGCAATCTTTTTCAGATTATCCTCATCGATCTTCGACACCGCTGGTTTATACGGGTAGTCCGATGTGTCCTCAAGCAGCTCCTTCCGGTCATCGTAATATGATTTCACATACATGTTGCCGCCTTCCTTTGTGCCGTACCCCAACACTGCGCCTCCATCAATATATTTTTTCGCCCCGTCAAATGACTTGAGTCTGTCGTCATTGGTTATTTCACCATCGCTTATAAAGAACACGACCACATTTCCATCATTTTTCTCCTTTGCACGCTTAAGGGTATCCGTCATCACATCTATGCAGACATTCATGGACGACCCCCTGGCATATAGCGAATCCAGCGGATATATTGAATCCAGAACACTTTTTGCAAAATTTGAATCATCCGAATATGGCGATATCAGATTTGCACTATTATTGAAGGTTATAACCGCAAATTTAGCACCGTCCATCTCATCAACTATGTGCTCGCAGTCTTTCTTCACCGCCGTCAGCCTCTCTGTATCCCCAGCATAATCCTGAGCCAGCATGCTTATGGTGTCATCCACAACGAACAGCACATATGTGTCAAGCTTCCGGACACTTGTCTCCACGTTGCTGCTTGGGACCATGATCCTCAGATTGATGAGAAATATCAGTATGATGGCAGCTATCTGCCTTATATATGCGCTTCTCTTCCGCCTTTTCAGGAACGCCATGCCAACGCACAATATGAGCATAAGCCAGATTGGTATAATTGGATCTATTCTCATAATTCTCTCCTGTAACGTCTTATAATTTGAGCCAGCGGCCAAGTCCTAGCATTCCTGCAAACAGAACCAGCATCAATACAAATGGATATAACAGCTCAGGTGTCTCAACATCCACCATCCTCACCTTGACCAGATTCTTACTCAGCTTTTCTATCGATGATACTATCTCTCCAAATGATCCGGATTCCTCCTCAAGATAGAATTTACCACCGGTCTTCTCCACCGCATTCTTCATGGACTCCTTGTTTTCCGGTGTCATCTCCTTTGTTCCAACTCCATACACCGTGACATTGTTTGAAACACATATATCGGCCGCCTCATCCAGAGTTGCCACCGGTGTTCCCTGTATATCATTGTCAGTGGAGAATATTACCACCTTTGTCCTCTCCTTGTCAGCATCCGAAAAATCAATTGCCGCAGCAGCAAGGCCGTCCCCTATAAGTGAGCTTCCCCTCTGCTCATTTCCGATCAGAGTTCCAGATGATATATATGCCTGATAATATATCCAGTCGTACCCCGATGAAAATGCATCGTCCAGATTCACTTCATTTCTGCTCTTCAGACACTGTGCGATCAGATCAAGCTGATCCTTCACATACTCATAATCATCCGTGAGCGGAGTAAGCAGCACCGGACTTGTGTTAAATATCACGATTCCAAAACGTTCGCCCTGAAGCTCATCAACTGTTTTCTTCAGCTTGTCCAGCAGATTCTCGTTGAGATAATCCACGGATGTTGATATGTCGATACACAGAATGATGTCCCTACAATACTTTTCATCCTGCATACGCCTGCTCGTGTATGGTTTTGCCATGAGCAGGAATGCCGATACGACAACCAGTACGCAGCATATGAGCGTGGCTGTAAGCCCGGTCTTATATAATATTTTTCTTTTCCTGAAATATGCCTCATCTTCCTGGCATATGAGCCCTGCGATCTTTTTTCCTCCGGCATATTCCTTTGTCTTTTTGTATTTCACAAACACAAATACCAGCATAAACAGCGCAATAGCCAGGCCTGCATATAGAACAATATGATATTTTATTGCCATCTCTCAATCAAACTCCTTGTCTTCTCAAGGGAAGCCCTCACATCACCATCGGACTTTCTTGCAAATTCCGGCGCATAATACTCAGCCACAAGATAGTACAGCTCCGGCATGTTTAATCTTTCTATATCATACAGAGTGTAATTCTGAACCCTTATGCCGGTTGCAGCATGAACAAATCCCCTGATACAACGGCTCATACGCTGATATGCACCTCTTACATCAAGTTTTCCCTGATCATACTGTCCCGCAATATCCGCCAGTTCTGACAGATATCTGGCCTTCACTCTACCCATATCCATAGGCGCAGGCTTCACCACCTTCGGCAGCTCCGCCGCCATTTTTCTACGTCTTCTCAGATACCAGCAGACACCAAAGAACAACAGCACTGCGGCTGTTATCACTCCGGTCAGCACGATCGGCCATACCACATACGAAAGCGGCTCCTGCAAATTCACTGAACTTTCCATATCTTATATCTTCTTCCTCTTATCTCCGGGCATCAGCCCATTTAACTACTTTCCAGAGCTCTCAGTCTTGTGCTTGTTGAGCAGCTCTACTATCTTTTCATCCATGCTGTCAGAAGACCTGACCGTCAGATACGAAATACCAAGTTTCTTAAGCTTGTCGTCACAGGCACTTGAAAGCTCCTGCCTTTTCCTCTCTTCCTTCTTTGCCAGCTTCATGTCCCTGGTAAAAAATTCAGGAATATATGTGTCACCGGATATGTCATATACATTCTTACCGTTCATCCCGGCATCCTCAACATTTATAAGCAGTATATCATGCAGTACCTTTAACTGCTTTACAGTTGCCTCCGACATATTCAGGATACCTCTGGTGTCCGTCACCACAAGTATGATCATTCTTCTCCTGAAATTCCTCGCAATGAAGCTCAGCGCATCCCCCGTATCCGAGTCATTAGTCATGGTAACGTTCCTGTGGTAACCCGCAAGAATATTTTCGACATTTGCAAAGCCTGTCTTAAACGGATAGTGCTCCACGCCCCTGTCTGAAACATAAGTAGCGCTCACATAATCACCATTGTCACACACCATATATGCCAGGGTTCCTGCCGCCATAAGTGCAACATCACTTTTCTCCTGAACATCATTGGCATATCCAAGCATACGTTTTCCGGCATCCATCACCAGCATTATATTATGCTTCTTCTCGGCGATATACTGTCTGACCAGAAGCTTCTGGCTCCTGGCAGATGCTTTCCAGTCCATGTCCTTGATATCATCGCCAACGACATACTCCCTGAGCTCATCAAAGTTCATACTCCTGCCCTTATAGATAGAATTGTACGAACCATCGATTATCCTCGACGTTGCCTTGGTAGTATATATGGTCTTATATCCCTTCATATTTCCCTGTATTCTGGATATATATGTCATCTTCATAATTAACTGTCTTCCCCTACGGCGTCTTAACCGAACCTATTATGGCATCTATAATCTTCTCAATCTTCACGTCTTCCGCAACAGCGGCAAATGTAAGCATGATCCTGTGTCTCAGGACTGAATATCTGAGTGCTTTCACATCATCAGGAACACAATATCTTCTCCCATTTATAAGTGCGATCGCCTTTGCTACCTCCATGAACGCAATAGCCGCTCTTGTGCTCGCACCCATGGCAACATACTGTGCAAGCTCAGGTGCAAGTATCTTATCCGTCATTCTGGTTGCCTGAACTATATCAACTATATATTTCTTTATCGCCGGATCTATATAAATCCTCTTGCACAGCTTCTGAAGATACACCACATCGTCAACGCTGGCAACGGACTTCACGTCTGAAAAAACTCCTGCCTCCACTCTGTTGAGTATCTCCATCTCATCCCTTGCGCTTGGATATGTCACAGTCTCCTTGAGAAGGAATCTGTCAAGCTGTGCCTCTGACAGCACATACGTACCCTCAGATTCGATCGGATTCTGGGTCGCTATTACCACGAACACCTCCGGCAGCTTATATGTCTTTCCTCCTATACTGACTTCTCTCTCCTGCATCGCCTCCAGCATGGCACTCTGTGTCTTCGCACTGGACCTGTTTATCTCATCGAGTAGTACAAAGTTCGAATAAACCGGACCTATCTTATCCTCAAATGTATTGGTCGCCATGTTGTACATCTGGGTTCCAATTATGTCGCTCGGTATAAGATCCGGTGTACACTGGATCCTTGAAAATGATCCATTAACCGCCTCTGTCATAACCCTGGCAGCAGTGGTCTTGGCAAGTCCTGGAACGGATTCCAGAAGCACATGACCGTTTGTCATCATTGCAACCAGAAGTGAATATCCCAGATAAGGCTGTCCCACAACCTTACTGTTATAGTAACTCAGCAAATTATTGATTATCTCCGAAGCCTTCTGGACTTCTTCATTTGTTATCTCTCTGTTATCCTGCATAACTACTCTCTTTCCTTTATTTATTATGATGTCTGTCTCCCCAGCATCTATGGTATATAGAATATACCTTTACATGTGATTGCACAAATTAACAAATATAAAGTGACCATGCTATATTTTGTCCATATAAACAAAAAAGTGACCAGGGGGTACCTGGTCACCATAATGAGGGGAGAGAGGATTCAAATAAATGAAAACTCTACTCTCACATATTAACTTATGTTCCATCATAAGTCAACTATTTTTTTCGTTAAATATACCTTTTATTTACAATTTGATCTGCCTACTCCGCATCCGCTACTCTAGTATCCGCATTCACATAACTTGCAGGATTTCTGTGCTTGATGACTCTGAGTACAAATACCAGAAGAACCATCATTGCTATGAATATCGGAAGCATGATAAACCACTTAACATGCAGATGATATGTAATCGGTCCAACTATAGCATATGACACGAATGACATGATAGCCGCTGTTATCGCATATGGAAGCTGTGTTGCCACATGATTTACATGGTTACACTGCGCTCCTGCTGATGCCATGATAGTGGTATCTGATATAGGTGAGCAGTGATCTCCACACACAGCTCCAGCCATACATGCTGATATCGCTATGATCATAAGCTCATTATTCTTACCCTCAAATACTGCACACACAATAGGGATAAGTATTCCAAATGTTCCCCATGATGTTCCTGTTGCAAACGCCATGAGACATCCAACTATAAATATAACCGCAGGAAGGAAACTAAACAGACTTCCCGATGCAGATGTCATTGCTGTCTGTACAAAATCCTTTGCACCCATCATATCGGTAGTTCCCTTGAGCGTCCATGCGAATGTAAGGATCAGTATAGCCGGTACCATTGCCTTAAAGCCCTCTGGTATAGCCTCCATACATTTACCAAAATCCAGGACTCCTCTTATCACATACAGAAGAATTGTAATAAGCAGTCCGAACAAGCTTCCAATTGCAAGTCCAACAGATGCATCACTGTTTGAGAATGCCTCTACAAAGCTTACACCGCTGAAGAATCCACCTGTGTAGATCATTCCTATAATGCAGCAGATAACAAGACATATGATAGGTATTATAAGATCAACTACCTTGCCGTTGCTGTTGACCACATCAGTCTCCTCTGCTGTGACAGTCTTCTTGCCATCTCCCATTGAGAGAAGATCTCCCTTCAGGGCATTGAGCTCATGCTTCTCCATGGAACCAAACTCAACCTTCATAACGATCATTGCGATCATCATCGCAAGTGTGAGGAATGAATAATAGTTATATGGTATGGCCTTTATAAACAGACCAAAGCCATCCTCACCCTTTACAAATCCACTGACGGCCGCAGCCCATGATGATACAGGGGCTATGATACATATAGGTGCCGCTGTTGCATCTATAACATATGCAAACTTCGCCCTTGATATCCTGTGTTTATCAGTTACAGGCTTCATAACGCTACCGACTGTGAGGCAGTTAAAATAGTCATCGATAAATATCAGAACTCCCAGAAGAACTGTGCAGAGCTGCGCGCCCTGTCTGGTCTTGATATGGGTAGCTGCCCAGTCACCAAATGCCTTGGATCCACCTGCCTTGTTCATAAGTGCAACTATGGTTCCAAGAATGACAAGGAATATCAGTATACCTACATTATATGAATCTGAAAGCTGTGCGATCAGTCCATCCTGCAGTACATTCGATATACTGCCCGTAAAACTGAATCCGGAGGCAAACACACTTCCTATTACAATTCCTATAAACAGTGAACTGTAAACCTCCTTCGTTATAAGTGCCAGCGTGATAGCGACAACCGATGGTACAAGTGCCCAGAATGTCGCATATGACGATGGCGATGGAATCTTATCTACATATATAGACAGAATTCCGAGAACCGCAATAATGAGAATTACCACGGCGATGGCAATAAGATTTTTCTTGCTGCTCTTCATCTTGATCCTCCCTGATCTTTTTTCGTATGCATATTATCTGTGATAATTCATCTGTGAAATAATGTATTATCACGTCATATAAGTAAAGTTATATCACATAAGCATGCCATTTGAATAGTGCAAATGTCTGATTTTTTCCTTTTCAGTCAAAAACAGTCAAAATTTATTATGAATATGTGAATATGACGGAAAACAATCAAATGCTATTGCATAAATAACATTTATGTCATATTATCAGCTTGTAAGCAAGAGATACAAGAACAGCAGAAACATCTTCAGCTTACACTGGAATTTGACAATTTACTATTTTTTGTTTTTACTCCCTTTTTTCGTAGTCAGAAATGACTACCCCCCCAATCCCTTAATTGACGCAGCCGTCAAGCGGCTGCGTCCCTCCCTTAAAGGCGAGTAACCAAAGGTTATGATATATTCAATATCAGCTCACAAAAATCTTATATAAATAAAAAGAGCAGAAGCATGATCGTCTAATCGTGATTCTGCTCTTTTATTATTATATATCTCTTCTGTATTGCGCAACTTGCCTGTGTGCAACTTGCGCAATATCGTTGCGTTATGTTACATCAGATGATTTTTTACGATTATACATGCAAAAGTAGTCAAAAACAGTCAAAATCGCCAACAAATATGGCATTATAACCTAAATGAGCCAAATGCTATTGCAATCCTGATCCATTTATCATATTATCAACTTGTAAGCAAGAGATACAGAAAAACAACAGAAAGCGTTGACAGCTTACACTGAAATTTGACAATTTACTATTTTTTGTTATTTACTCCCTTTTTTGTAGTCAGAAATGACTACACCCCCCAATCCCTTAATTGGCGCAGCCGTCAAGCGGCTGCGCTCCTCCCTTAAAGAGAGTAAAGCTAATATATAAGTTATACTCAATCGGCTCACAAAAAACTTTATATAAAAAAAGAAGCAGAATCATAATCGCCTAATCATGATCCTGCTTCTTTTTTATTCTTCAATAAATCCCTTGAAGTTCTTCTCCACCAATTTTCTGGGCACCATGACCTGATGATCACAGCCAGTACATCTGAGTCTGAAATCCATTCCTACTCTGAGTATCTCCCAGGAATTCGTTCCACAAGGATGCGCCTTCTTCATCTTTATAACCTGTCCAACCTCAAATACCATTCTGATATCTCCTCCTTCGGAATCCTATAAATATACATACTGTACGTTTTGGAGGGCTTTGCCCGCATAAACAAATAAAAGCTGAAACTCATAAAAGTTTCAGCTTTTCATCTAGTGCCCAAAGCTGGAATCGAACCAGCGACACGAGGATTTTCAGTCCTCTGCTCTACCAACTGAGCTATCTGGGCTTACATAAAAGTAGCGGGGACAGGATTTGAACCTATGACCTTCGGGTTATGAGCCCGACGAGCTTCCAGACTGCTCCACCCCGCGGCAAAAAATAAAATGGGCGGAGATGGATTCGAACCATCGAAGCATTACGCAGCAGATTTACAGTCTGTCCCCTTTGGCCACTCGGGAATCCACCCATTTATTGCTTTTTGGCAACTTCTTGCTTTAAGCAAAAAGCCGATGATCGGACTCGAACCGATAACCTGCTGATTACAAATCAGCTGCTCTGCCAATTGAGCCACATCGGCATATTTAATTGTCAAATGACCCCAACGGGATTTGAACCCGTGTTACCGCCGTGAAAGGGCGATGTCTTAACCGCTTGACCATGGGGCCAGGTTTTCAAAAGCAGCTCCCCGAGTAGGGCTCGAACCTACAACCCCTCGGTTAACAGCCGAGTGCTCTACCATTGAGCTATCGAGGAATATCACCTGGTAAACCACGGCGTCTTTGTCAATGTTAACACATTTGACTTGAAAATGCAAGTGTTTTTTATATTTTTTTAACTTGTACCTTCAGAATTCCACACAGAAAGAGGTATCTTCTAAAGCTTATCTCTTAGAAACCTCTAAGGATA
>NZ_QTMI01000005.1:0-108138 GCF_003603115.1 Coprococcus sp. AF19-8AC
AAGTACTAATAGGTCGAGGACTTATCCTTAGAGGTTTCTAAGAGATAAGCTTTGGAGATACGCAAGTGTGCATGATATCTGCAAGGTGCAGAATCTAAGGCATACACAGTAAAGAATAAAGTTTACTTTGAAACAGTCGTTGGTTGTTAGATGGGGTTAGGTTACTAGCTTTCTGTGTGAAATTCTGAAGGTACAAAATAAAAGTACCGAGAAAATTTAACGCTGCAACAGGTGTTAAATTTTTTCTGTATATAGGGGATTGGTCAAATGGTATGATAGGGGTCTCCAAAACCTTTGGTGGGAGTTCGATTCTCTCATCCCCTGCTAAAAAGCCTTGAAAACTCAGTGTTTCAAGGCTTTATTTATATTAGTGGGAAGGGAAATGGCAAACTATGAAAAAGGAGAATGAACCACATTAATATAAAGGCAGTTCTATATATTTTATAGTGACTTTGGTGGAAAAATATGTAAAATATTATAATATAAAGTAAAGAGAAGAAGGGATTAATATGTATTACAATGATGTGCTTGATCTGATAGGGAATACTCCGCTTATGTGTCTGAAAAAGTCGACAGGATACAATATATTTGCCAAGGCGGAATTCCTTAATCCTGGTGGAAGTATTAAAGACAGGATCGCAAAAAACATGCTGGAGGTTGCAGAGAGTGAGGGAAAACTCAAGCCGGGAATGACTATTATAGAGCCTACGAGCGGTAATACCGGAATAGGGCTTGCACTCTGTGGTGTTCAGAAAGGTTATAAAGTGATAATTGTGATGCCGGAGAATATGAGTGAGGAGCGAAAGAAGGTTATCAGGGCATTTGGTGCTGAGCTGGTACTTACGGATCCGGTTCTAAGCATCGGTGGTGCTGTTGATAAGGCAAATGAGATAGCAGAATCTGATCCAGAGAAGTATTTCATGCCGCAGCAGTTTGTCAATCAGGCAAATCCAGATGCGCATTATCGCACAACAGCAGTTGAGATGTGTGAACAGCTTGGTCAGAAGATAGACATATATGTGTCTGGTGTTGGAAGTGGAGGTACTCTCCAAGGTATAGCTAAATATCTGTTGGAGAAAAATCCAGATACGAAGATTGTTGCCGTTGAGCCTAAGGGAGTGTCAGCGCTACATGGAGATGGCCCGGGAATCCATCAGATACAGGGAATAGGCGATGGATTTATACCGGATGTCCTGGATACATCACTGGTAACAGATGTGGTGGAAGTGGCGGATAAGGATGCCATTGAGATGGCGAGACGACTTGCCAAAGAACAGGGACTTCTTGTAGGTACGTCATCCGGTGCAAATGTATGGGCGGCTATGAAGATGGCAGAAAAATATGGGAAAGATAAAGTTATAGCCACAGTTATGGCGGACAGGGCTGAAAGATATTTCAGTGTAGGTTTATTATAAAATAGGAAATAAATTTATTTAGGGACATTTTCAAGAGATGCTATGTATGGTACAGTGGAAATGTCTCTATTTTATTGATTTAAATGTGTTATTTGAAAGAACGCAAAATATAAACCATGTAAGTATAAAGGAGAAAAAGAGATGGATATAAATGGGAAGATGACGGGAAAAAATGTGGTTAGCGAGGCACTTGCTGCATCGAGGGAATACGAAACTCAGAATGAAATAGATAAGAATGAGCGACCGTTGTTTCATGTGACTCCGCCTGTCGGTTGGATGAATGATCCGAATGGATTTTCTGTGTATAATGGTAAGGTGCATTTGTTTTACCAGTATCATCCGTACAGTACGGAATGGGGACCTATGCATTGGGGGCATCAGGTCAGTGACGATTTGATAAGATGGGAGCAGCTTCCTGTGGCGATTGCACCTGATACGATATATGATGCCGAGGGCTGTTTCTCAGGTACGGCCATTGAAAAAGATGGAGAGCATGTCCTGATATATACCAGTGTTATGAAAAATCCCGACGGTGATGGGGTATTGCAGAACCAGAGCATAGCGGTTGGTGATGGCGTTACATATAAAAAAATACAGAATAACCCGGTGGTGACCGGAGATATGCTGCCGGAGGGATTGAGCAGAGCGGATTTCAGAGATCCGAAGGCATGGCTTGAGGATGGCAGATACTATATGGCTGCAGGCTGTGTGGATCAGGATAATAAGGGGCTTGTGGTATTACTTTCGAGCGCTGATATGGAAAGCTGGACATTTGAGAGTATCCTTGCACGGAATGAAGGTGATCTGGGCGGCATATGGGAATGCCCTGATTTCTTCAAATTAGACGATCATCATGTACTTCTCGTATCGCCTACGGGAATGAAAGCAGAGGGATATGAATTCCACAATGGAAATAATTCTATCTATTTTGTTGGAGAATTTGATAAAGGTGAGAAGAAATTTGACGGTGGAGAGCCATTATCACTTGATTATGGAACAGATTTCTACGCGCCTCAGACTACACTTTTGCCGGATGGCAGAAGGATAATGATAGCGTGGATGCAGTCGTGGCATAATCTGTGGATACCCGGTGGACAGAAGTGGCAGGGAATGATGACGGTTCCGAGGGAGATATCTCTGAAAAATGGACGCTTGATACAGAAGCCAGTGAGAGAGATAGAGAAGTATCATGCTAATATGGTCAGGTACTCAGATGAAGTAGTGAGTGGACGGCGTAGTCTGGAAGGTATAAGTGGAAGAAGTCTGGATGTGACATTTGTAATCACTGGAAACAAATACAGCAGATTTACCGTGAATCTGGCAAAGGGAAGCGGATATTATACTCGATTTATATATGACAGAGAAAATAATATAATAGAGATGGACAGGACATTTGCCGGATTTGAGAAAGATGTGGTGTGTATCAGAAGGGCCTGCGTGAAATCAGCAGAATGTTACGGGGATGTCAAGGGAAAGGTTGATGAACAGCAGGAGGCTCAAGATAGTATAAAGCTCAGATTTATACTGGACAGGAATTCGATAGAGCTGTTTGTAAATGATGGAGCTATGACAATGAGCACGGCGATATATACACCTATTGAAGCGGATGGAATAGAGCTGTTATGTGAGGGACAGGCAGTCGTGGATGTGGAGAAGTATGATATCATTTAACAAAAGATGATCTTGCTCAATTGTTTAGTTGTTGCACTGCCAGGCATCAGTCTGGCGGTTCTCCAGGTTTCAGGTGCCTCCGTTCCAACATTGAGATGACAAGGAAAGTTGTCAAAAGTTATTGACAACTTTCCTTGTCATTTGTTATACTCCATTGTAAAAGAAATGACAACTATAGTTGTCATTTGACATATATAATATATATATAGCTTGAATTTGGAATGGGATTTTAGTGGTAAGAATTAAAATGGAGTTATGAGGATATGAGGAAAAAGCAAGGTGTAAATAAAAAGGACAATCTAAGTGAAAATGGCATGGATAAAGGTAATAAGAAATCTACCTGTGAAACACTACAAGCTATGTTTGAGGGCATGATCGTCTCCCAACCAGTGGACAAATTGAAGACGCAGGTCAAGGGGTATTCCGTGACAATGATCACAGAGAGAATGTTAAAGAAGAACAAGCTGGGGGATGTTATTGCTGAGATCTGTGATATGACTGAGCTTGAGCGCGAAATCCGCCAAGGTCTGGAAAATGGACTCCCTGTGTATGGTTTCTTCAGAAACAAGCAGATGTGGAGCTGCTTTATCTTTGATAAAGAAGATATTGCCAGGAGTGAGTTGACGCCTGAACCTGAAAGTGGCAAGGATGTACTCAGTATATACAAGCTTAGAAAGTATTACATTCATCCTGAGGTGGAGGATCTGGCAGATGACATGATGGAGGTTGCCCACAGCAATGTGTATCAGAATGTGATAGATGTATTTGGAGATGGGAAGAGTGATGGATTCTTTTTGAGGGATAAAATATATGTGTGTAAGCGCGATAAAACCACTGGCGCACCACTTGGAATTATCATAGGTGTTGCACTTGGTATAGTGTATGGAATGCTGTTTGACAATTTGGCGCTTGGAATTTCCATTGGATTCTGTTTTGGAATAAGCTTTTCCATGATATGGGGGACATCCACACATAAGTATGCAGAGCATGGGCTGGCAGACAGAGCAGAAGCTGAAGATGCGGACAATGTAATAAAAGGATTGGGCTCTGATGGAGAGGACGGCATAAACAGATAATGGACCTTATTATGATGACAATACAGATTAACAAGCTGGAGGTGATATAGATGCCGCTGTACAACAGGCTGAAGGAATATCGGGCGAAGCTGGGAGTAAACCAGCAGGAGATGGGAGCGTTGGTGCAGACCTCGAGGCAGACGATAAGTCAGATAGAGAGGGGAGATTACAGTCCATCGGTGACTCTGGCACTCAAGATCGCAAAGGTGTGTGGTGCCAGTGTGGAGGATATATTCCAATACGAGGATGATAAGGAATGATTCCTGACATATGGATAAGGTCGTGTTAATTCATAGAATGAAAAGAGGATATGAGATGAAGGATACTGATAAAAAAGTGAACAAGAAAAGTAATCTGAAGATATATATAATATTTGCGGTCATGATCCTGGCAAGTCTGCTGGGAGGTTTCCTGGCGGGAAGGCTTGCCGCGGTGAACAAGGACACATTGGATGGGGTCAACTGGGATCATATATGGTGGATAACAGCTGATACGCTGCCTATAGTATATGGTGTGCTCATGCTGGCGACGTTTGTGGTGTCATTTGTCATGTATGGGAAGATAAAGAGGATGATCAGAGGCTGGGACGGAGAGAACGAGGATGTGATAGTGGATATAGAGAGTCGGATCACGACTGCCTCATATCTCCCGTGTATCATCGTGTTCGTTGGACTTGTGTTGTTTCCGGTGTGTATATACGCTGTGGACAGGACGTACAGTGATGGGCGTGGCACATTCCTGACAGTGCTGTCTGAGCTCGTATTTCTGATATCTATGGCACTGTATTGTGTGGTTGAAAAGCTTGTTATCGATGAAGAGAAGAAGCTTAACCCGGAGAAAAGCGGAAATATATTCGATATGCATTTTCGCCGTGACTGGGAGAACACATCGGACGAGGCTGAGCTTATCATGATAGCCAAATCCTCCAAGAAGGGATTTATGACTGGAATTAAGGCAGGATTTGTCATGTGGATACTTACGTTTATGAGTATGTTTGCATTTGACACAGGCGTGATGCCAATAGTGGCTGTTGGACTTGTGTTGATTGTAATGTATGTGGCTTATTGCAGAGAGTTTGTGAGACTACAGAAATAAAATAAATATATGTGATATAATGGCGGATGGCTGTATGACAATTGCAGGGCATTCGCATTTTATTGTATGACACGGTCCTGAGATTTTTCATTGCCATACATATATATAAATGACCAGAAGGCAGAAAAATATAAAAAAATAGAGATGTAGGAATAGAGCTGTACTATTTTGGACAATAATATCTATGCGATGGGATGAATTTTAATCGAAAGGAGTATTGCTATGATATTAAAGGAAAAAGAGAAAACAGTTATCCAGGATCTTCAGACACAGGAGAAGTCCTGTGTGGAGAAATATGGAAGATATGCGGAGCAGGCGAAGGATCCTGAGCTTAAGAATCTGTTCCAGACTATACAGAAGGAAGAGCAGAAGCACTATGATTCACTTACCCAGGTGCTTGACGGACAGGTTCCACAGTGTGACTGCAGTGACAGCGATGGAAAAGATTATGAGCCAAAGCAGACATACAAGATGATGGACGATTCAGAGGATAAGAAGAATGACGAGTTCCTTGCAACAGACTGCATCGGAACGGAGAAGCTTGTGTCAGGCGAGTACAATGGAGATATATTTGCATTTGGCGAGAGCGCGGTGAGAAAGCTTCTGGCGGATATACAGATCGAGGAGCAGAATCATGCGGAGATGCTCTACAAGTATAAGGTCGCAAATGGAATGGTGTAGGGAAAAGCTTACACAAGGGAGTATAAATTGTAAGGAGGATATGTATCACATGTGGTATATATCCTCTTTTTTGTTGCAATGATTCGTTAAAGCAGCTAGTGAAAACTCTTTGTTTTGAATTGAGGTTTTATGCGGGGATGTATTCACAAAACGGATGACAAAATGTAGAATGTTATTATACATTTTGGAAAAAAGATAGCTAAATTTTAATAGGATGTATATAGGCAGGGATAACATTTTCAGAGAGGAGAATGTGACGTGAAAAGAAAATTTTACAGTGTACTGTATGTAGCAATATTTGCATTGCTGATGTCCGGGTGCAGTATGTCAGGAATTGCGGATGGCAGCAGGTCTGCGGTAAAGGGATATGAGAAGGAGACTGTAGAAGATACCTCAGAATCAGAGAATACCACAGCTGCGGAGAAAAAAGATAACGCCGGCAACACGTCACCTGAAAGCAGTGCGGCAGCATCTGAGAATATTGCAGATCAGCAGGCTTCGAGCATGGAGATTGCTGATATTCCCATATATTCGGGAGAGGCATATTATGAGATAAATGGCAATGTGCCTTATTTCAGTGAGGATGAGATGGTGACGGAGGCATTTGAGAATTACAGCGATCTGGACTTTCTTGGAAGATGTGGAGTTGCCTATGCCAATATCTGTAAGGAGATTATGCCAACGGAGGAGCGCGGCGAGATAGGTATGATAAAGCCTTCAGGGTGGCATACAGTTAAATACAATGATCGTATAGACGGCAATTATCTGTATAATCGCTGCCATCTGATCGGATATCAGCTTGCCGGGGAGAATGCAAATGAAAAGAATCTGATAACTGGAACCAGATATCTGAATGTCACTGGCATGCTGCCATTTGAAAATGAGGTAGCTGATTATGTGGAAAGTACTGGAAATCATGTGCTTTACAGGGTTACACCTGTATACGATGGAGACAATCTGGTTGCGTCCGGAGTGCAGATGGAGGCGGAGTCCGTGGAGGATAAAGGCGCAGGAGTAAGTTTCAATGTGTATGTGTACAATGTACAGCCAGGCGTGATAATCGACTATGCTACAGGGGACAGCGAAGCGGATCCGGATTATGTGGTGCCGGGGGAGAATGCCAGCACTAAAGTATCAGAGGAAAAAGGAGATGATGACCAGACAGCAGAAGCTGGAATGATCGGAGAAACTCAGGATACGGAGTCAGATATTGGCAGTGATACATCGGAGATCCAGAAGGAGTATGCGGATGAGGATACATACATAGTCAACACCAACACCGGTAAGTTTCATAAGCCATCATGCAGGAGTGTGAAACAGATGAAGGAAGCGAATAAATCTGAGAGAACGACCACAAGGGACGAGCTTATATCTGAGGGATATGAACCTTGTAAGAACTGCAATCCGTAGTTGGACTTTGCCTGGGATTCTGATACACTCAGAACAAATTAGGAGAGAGCTTCATCGGATAGTGACCGCAGTTAAGAAAGATGGAGAGGTAGGTCTTGAGTATATGAAGAGTGTGGAGATAGAGAAAAGAATAAGACAAGAGAGCAGAGAAGAAGAGAGAAAAACTAATTAGACAATCACTTGATATCGTATTGTATATCAGGTGGTTGTTTTTTATAAGGGTAAAGCGCATATTTTATCAAAAATTTGATATGGCTGAAAAATTATCAAAACAGCACTTGACAACAGGGGGATTATATATAAAATATAACAGTGTAATATAACACTGTTATATTTGCGCGTGTCTGATGGTTGGTATGGCACTTGCATTTGGAATCTGTTTCGGTCAGAAGCGAGGCATATTAAACGGGAGAGGAGTCTTTATGACAGAAAAAGCAGAAAATACAAGACAAAACATACTGAATACGGCACTGAAGCATTTCCTTGAGTACGGATTTGTAGGGACATCGCTCAGAAGCATTGTGAAAGATGCCGGACTTACAACAGGTGCATTCTATAAATATTATCCTACAAAGGAGGCTCTTTTTGATGCGCTGATAGATCCGTATGTGGAGGAGCTATATGGGATATATGACAGCGTTCTTGAGGAGTTTCAGAGCCTGCCACCGGAGAAGCAGACTGAGAACATGGCAAGCGCATCCGGGAACGGAATGGATCAGATGGTGAATTACGTGTATGACCATTATGATAATTTCAAACTTTTACTGCGGTGCAGTGACAATGAGAAGTATGGAGATATGATACATAATCTGGTAGGCCGTGAGATGAGATCTTCAAAGCAGTATGTGGATGAGATGCACAGAGCCGGTATAAATGTGCCGGACATAAGCGACAGCCTTTGTCATATGATATATAGTGGTTTTTTTTCGGCGATATTCCAGATCATAGAACACGACATGGATCGCGAGACTGCGATAGAGAATGTGGGCAAGCTCAAGAAATTCTACACTGGAGGTTGGGAGAGACTATGGAAGGTGCAGTTTCCGGAGTAGTCAGTAGTTATGCGGCAAGGTAAAATACCGAACCGCATAATTTTAAACTATGGGGTTAGACGAAACTAATGCGAATAAGCGAAAACGAACAAGTTTTTGCTCAAGATATAAGGAGGAGAAAAAGTGGAAGAAAAAAAGAAATCAGCGGTGAGCTGGGTCCTCACATGGGCGGGGCAGAAGAAGTCATCCTATGTGTGGAGCGTCATTTTGGCGGTTATCAATGTAGTATTCAAGATAGTTCCGTATTTCATCATTGCGGACGTGGTCAGGATGTTCCTTGACGGGGATAAGGATCTCAGGGAATATATGTTGAAGGCTCTTATCATAGCGGGCTCGTTTATACTTGCTGAGCTTTGCCATAGCGTATCAACGGCATGTTCCCACAAGGCAACATTCAACGTGCTTGCAAATATCAGAAAGTCATGCTGCGACAAGCTTGCAAGGGTGCCGCTTGGATACGTGAAGGATACGCCATCGGGTTCGTTCAAGAACATTATGGTGGAGAGAATAGACAGCATAGAGACGACTCTGGCACATGTTGTGCCTGAGTTTACATCCAACCTGCTGGCGCCTATCATTGTCATCGTGTATTTTTTCATGGTTGACTGGAGACTTGCGTTGTTCTCATTTATCCCGATAGTCGTTGGATTTGTAACGTACATGGGCATGATGATCGATTTCCAGGAGAACTACAACAGGACAGTTGAGAAGACCAAGGCGCTGAACGACGCAGCAGTGGAGTACATAGATGGAATTGAGGTCATCAAGGCATTTGGCAAGACAGAGAGCTCATATGCCAAGTTCACAAAGGCGGCAAAGGAGAACGCAGACTCGTATATCAACTGGATGAAGAAGTGCTCATTCTTCCAAGCAGCCATGTTCGTCATCACACCGTACACACTTGCAACGGTCCTTCCGATAGGTGCGCACTATGTGTCAAATGGTTCGCTCACCACAGCGGATTTCGTTGTGTGTATCATCCTCTCACTTGGAATAGTCGGTCCGCTGCTCACAATCGGTTCATACACCGATGATCTGGGCAAGCTGTCGACAGTCATCGGAGAGGTTACAGGAATCCTGGAGCAGCCTGAACTCGTAAGACCTGAGCACACAAAGGCACAGCCGAAGGACAATGGAATAAAGGTTACAGATATCACATTTGGCTATCACGACAAGGAGATACTCCACGGCGTGAGCATGGATATAAAGGCGGGAACGGTAAATGCGATAGTCGGTCCGTCGGGAAGCGGAAAGTCTACAATAGCCAAGCTGATAGCTTCACTGTGGGATGTGAACAGCGGAAGCATAGAGATCGGAGGCGTGGACATAAAGGATATCGCGCTGACGGATTTCAACGACAGGCTTGCGTATGTGTCACAGGATAATTACCTGTTCAACGAGACAGTCAGGGACAACATAAGACAGGGAAGACCGGATGCCACGGACGCCGAGGCCTTCGAGGTAGCCAGAAAGAGTGGTTGCTACGACTTCATCATGAACCTTGAGAACGGATTTGACACCGTGGTCGGCGGTGCAGGTGGACATTTGTCGGGCGGTGAGAGACAGAGGATATCCATCGCCAGGGCGATGCTGAAGGACGCGCCGATAGTTATACTGGACGAGGCAACAGCCTACACCGATCCGGAGAATGAGGCCATACTTCAGAGCTCTATCGCCAAGCTTGTGGCGGGTAAGACGCTGATAGTCATAGCCCACAGACTTTCCACCATCAAGGATGCGGATCAGATATTTGTGGTAAATGCAGGAAATGTGGAGGCTCATGGAACACATGAGGAGCTTCTTAGCAAATGCACACTTTACAGGGATATGTGGCAGGCGCACATCTCGGTCAAGGATACGGCAGGCGATGAAAAGGAGGGCGAGTAATATGTTTGGAGTATTAAAAAAGTTCTTCCTGTTCTCAGGTAAGGAAAACAGCCGCAAATTCAAGCGTTCAATAGTGATAAGCCTGATAGATGCACTGGCATCGGCACTGAAGATCCCGGCTATAATGTGTGTCCTCATGGGCGTTATAGAAGGAAAAGACCTTGGAAAATATATACTTGGTTCAATAGCCATCATGGCGGTATCGATCGTAGTTGGAATACTGTGCAAGATGTCGTCGACCGTGCTGCAGACAGAGGGTGGCTACACCACAGCGGCATTCAAGCGTATAGAGATGGCGGAGCACCTCAGATATGTGCCGATGGGATATTTCAATTCCAACAGTATAGGCGAGATCGCATCCGTCACGACAAATACCATGGAGAATCTGGGAGATGTGGCTACGAGAGTAGTCATGCTCACGACTCAGGGACTTCTCGAGACATCCATGATCATACTCATGATCCTGCTCTGCGACTGGAGGATCGCGCTGGTATCATTTGCAGGAGTTGCCATATTCCTTGTGATAAATACTGTGATGCAGAATGCCGGCAAGCAGGCATCTTCGGCGAAGATTGACTGTGACACTGAGCTCATAAACCAGATCATGGAGTACATACAGGGCATATCGGAGGTCAAGTCCTACAACCTCATCGGCAAGCAGACGAAGAGACTCAATGCGGCAAATGAAGCCTGCGTCAGGGCAAATGTAAAGATGGAGCTTGTCTATGTCCCATATCATTTTCTCCAAAGCATTGTGACAAAGCTTACAGGGGTAGCGATAATAGGACTTTCGGCTTACTTTTATATAAATGGCAGCATGAGCGTTCTGTATGCTGTGGGTATGTCGATCGCGGCATTCATGCTCTACGGGGGCCTTGAGACCATGGGAACATTTTCATCACTGATACATGTGGTCAGTGTGTGCGTAGACAAGGCAAATGTAGTGCTCGGACTTGACACAATGGATATAGATGGAAAGGAACTCAATCCTGAAAATCACGATATAGAGGTTAAGAATATAGAGTTCTCTTACGACAAGAGAAAGATAATAGACGGAATCTCACTCACCATACCGGAGAAGACAACGACGGCGATCGTCGGACCATCTGGCGGTGGAAAGACAACCCTGTGCAATCTGATCGCCAGATTCTGGGATGTGGATTCGGGTGAGATAACCTTGGGCGGAACAAATGTTAAGGATTACAGCATGAACAGTCTCATGAACAACTTCTCATTTGTATTCCAGAATGTATATCTCTTTGCTGATACCATAGAGAACAACATCAAGTTCGGAAGGCCGGAGGCAACCCATGAAGAGGTTGTGGAGGCTGCAAAGAAGGCGTGCTGCCATGACTTCATCAGCAAGCTTCCTGACGGTTACAACACTGTGATCGGTGAGGGCGGTGCAACCCTCTCAGGCGGTGAGAAGCAGAGAATATCCATAGCCCGCGCCATCATGAAGGATTCACCTATCATCATCCTTGACGAGGCGACTGCAAATGTCGATCCTGAGAACGAGAAGGAGCTTACTCTTGCAGTGGATGCCCTGACAAAGGAGAAGACGATCATCATGATCGCCCATAGACTCAAGACCGTAAGACATGCGGATCAGATAGTAGTGGTGGATCAGGGAAGAATAGCCCAGAAGGGAACCCACGAAGAACTCATGAAGCAGGACGGAATCTACAGGAGATTTGTGGATTCGAGAGAACTGGCAGTTAGCTGGAAGATATAAGTGAAATGTATCCTGTGAAACACAGAAGACAGGTGTCAGATAATCGACACCTGTCTTTTGCTTTGGGATATTAGTTATCAGTTCGCAGCCTACTCAAAATCGTCCTCATCATAATCGCAGTCGCAGTTACAGCCGCCATCGCTGCAGTTGCCGTTGTATGAGCCAAATGTCTGGCTCTTTCTAGGAGAGCAGAGCATTCCGAGCACAAGCCCTGTGAGGAATGTGCAGATAGCGAAAAGCACGGCCTCTCTTGTTGAGTAGTCTTTATCCTTTACGACAACAGTGAATTTGTTCCATCCGTCTTTGATAGTTTTCATTGGTTTCATTGAAATCCCTCCTGATCATATTATATTGATAAATCCTGAATCAGGGAAAATCCCCCATCTGTAATGAATTTCCCTGAACAGTTAATTACATGATACATCAACATCACACATCAGTCCACCCCTGGGCAGGAGACTTAAGAACAAAATGAGATTTGTGGAAGTCAATCAGCCCATCAGTCTTCATCCTGCCAAGTTCAGTAGACAGTCCACTGCGGTCCACGGACAAAAAGTCAGCGAGCTGCTGTCTGGAAAATGGTATATCAAATTCGTTGCTGCCATGTCTGTGCATCTCCGATGACAGGTAGGAGAGCAACTTATCCCTGGTTGTTTTCTGGCTCATGTGCTTTGATTTTTCGCCGAGCCTCAGGTTCTTGCCGGCGAGATCGCACAGGAGATTTCTTATCATCTGATTATGTCTGCCACATGTTACCGGGCAGGTGGTGAGCATTTTTTGAACATTCAGAAACAATACAGAACTTGCAGCTTCAGCATATACGCTGACGTCGAGTACGGAGCCAGGGGTACAGGCATATGATTCCGCAAACGTGTGTCCGGGCATGATGGCAGACATGACGCTTTGACCACCCCAGTAATCCTCCTGGATGACTATCGCTTTGCCTGTAAGCAGCAATCCTATATATTCTGTTGTGTTGCCAGCCATGAGAATACACTCATTTTTTTGGTATTTTTTGATGATTGCACCCAGACAGTCCAGTACGGAGTCAACGTCATCAGCGGTGATACTGGAAAAAAGACTGGATTTCAATAATGTGTCCATGTATTTGTTCATATTACCTCTTAGTGGGGACGCTTCTTTTGTCACAAGGATTGTCCTTGGAAAGTATAACATTTTTATGTTGAAAATTCAACATACACAAATGCTCTGACTGAATATAATGACGTTAAAAGCAGGAAAAAGATTGGAGGAAATATATATGATAAGAAGAGTTATACAGATAGACGAGGACAAGTGTAATGGATGTGGAGCCTGTGCAAATGCGTGCCATGAGGGTGCTATAGGCATGGTAAACGGCAAAGCAAAGCTGCTCAGAGACGATTATTGTGATGGACTTGGCGACTGCCTGCCGTCGTGTCCTACAGGAGCCATAACATTTGTGGAGAGAGAGGCGGCTGCGTATGATGAGGCGGCAGTCATGGCAAACAAACAGGCAAGATTCGATGCAGAAAAATCCAAAAATATGGTTGGCTCAGGAGTGATGCATGGAAAAAGTCCGGCACACTCCGGTTGCCCTGGTTCTATGGCGAGAAGCATATTCAGGAGACCGGCAGCAGCTTCAGGTGAAGCAGTACAGGCAAGCTCATATGAACAGGCAGCAGTAGAATGCGTACAGAGTACAACTGATAAAACAGTCAATCAGCAGGCGGGTGACATATATAATTATGAGCGCCCGAGCCAGCTCACACAGTGGCCGGTGCAGATCAAACTTGCCCCGGTAAATGCGCCATACTTTGATGGTGCAAAGTTGCTTATAGCGGCGGACTGTACAGCCTATGCCTATGCATCGTTCCACGAGAAATTCATAAAGGGACATGTGACTCTGATTGGCTGTCCGAAACTTGACAGTGTCGATTATTCAGAGAAACTTACAGAGATTATCAGGCGAAATGACATACAAAGTGTTACAATAGTCCGTATGGAGGTTCCTTGTTGTGGAGGACTGGAGATGGCTGCGAAGAAGGCACTTCAGGACAGCGGCAAGTTTATCCCATGGCAGGTTGCAACAATATCAATAGATGGAAGAATTCTTGACTGACATTCTCTTCACAGCACCATGAAAGGTAAAGACAATGGAAGATAAAATAAGAATTACAACTGAGACAGGCAGTCGTCTGGTCGGTGCTCTGATAGGGCTGGTGAGAGCCACTGATGGGATGATGCATGTGACTGATGATACAAATAACATAATAATAGAAGGTTTGCACATGTCTGATATTGCTCTTGGCATCTCTGATGCAGACATGAAGGCGATGATCGCAAGGGTGCATGCTGATAAGCATACAATTGTCCCTGACTGCAGTGTATGCGGTGCACCATGTGGCAGGACTGCAGATTATGATTGGGAGAGCGTGTACAGAGAAGAACGGACAGAGCACGAGGAAGGCAATAGTGATGGCAATGTGGCAGAGCCTTCTGTCATATCGGACGTGCGGATAGACATACTTTCCACACTTCAGAAGATATCCCACAGAGTGATCTCCGGGGAGATCAACGCAGATGGCGAGGTGAACTTCAGTGTGTGCAGGGCAGTATTTGCACTGGGGGAGAACTGGAGTGACGGCGAGCTTGAGAGAGTAGAGCGTGAGCTTGAAGATTTGTCAACCAACAACAGTATGTAACAATGGCACACAAAAATGTAATACTTGAAAATAACAAGGCTTGGCGCATCACAGATGGAATGAAAGTGGTGCGCTTGTTAAAATTAATAAGAAAATACTTCATACTACAGGTATAAAGCCATTGCAAATACAATTATTCGGGAGTACAATAGTCGGACGCATCAAATTAAATGATGAAAGAGATAATAACAGGAAAAGGTAACAAAAATGGGAAGTGCTGCTACGGGCTTTGTAAAAAATAATAAAAAGGTGACATGGAAAGAATTTGCCAGAATGCTTGCTGTACTTGCTGTGCCTATTGCGATGCAGAATCTGCTGGCGACCACCGCCAGTATGGTTGATACCATCATGATAGGAAGTGAGGGCGAGATCGCCGTTGCGGCGGTTGGCGTGTGTGCACAGATAGGATCACTTTTGTTTTCAACATATTGGGGATTTGTCAGCTGCTCCCTTCTGTTCATGTCTCAATACTGGGGTGCCAAGGATCCGGAGGGAATGAACAAAGCATTTGGTCTGGCGATCATATGTGCGGGAATATTTGGAATAGCATTTGCGGTGGTGACTGTGGTTGCACCGGGGTGGATACTTGGAATATATACAGATAAAGTAGAGATCATAGCACTTGCGAAGCCATATATGAGAATAGTTGGATGGTCTTATCCGCTTCAGGTATTTGCCGCAATAATTACAGCACTTCTTAAGTCAACGGAGAGGGTGAAGGTGCCACTGGTGTGCTCGGTCATCTCACTTTTACTCAACTTTTGTATAAATTTTGTGTTGATCTATGGTAGATTTGGTGCTCCCAAGATGGGAGTTGCCGGTGCGGCTATAGGTACACTGGTGTCTGGTATCGTGAACATAGCGCTGCTCATTCTGTATCTTGCAAAGAGCAGGCATGAGATAAAGTTCAGTGCGCGAAAGGCATTTGATATTGATATGGGATTTGTGAAGTCCTATGCGTCCAAGGCATTCCCGATCGTATGCAACGAGATCCTCTATGGCGTGGGCCAGATGATAATCAACGTTGTCATGGGACATCAGAGTGATTCCGCCATAGCCGCCATGGCTGCATTCCGTGTATGTGAAGGGTTTGTATATGCATTCTTTGGTGGTCTGGCAAATGCGTCCAGCGTTGCCGTGGGAAATGAAGTTGGCGCGGGTAATCTGGACAGGGGACTTTCCTATGCCAAGAGAGCTGCACTGGTATGTCCTGCCATCACATTCACAATTGTGCTCATCACGATGCTGCTGCACAATCCGCTGTTCGGATTGTTTGGACTCGGGGCTGAGGCGATGATGTACACAAAGTATATGCTTATAATATATCTGTTCTTCGGAGCAGTCAGAACATGCTGCTATATACAGAACGAGTGCTTCCGTGCAGGCGGTGAGGCCATCGTTGGAACAGTTATGGAGATCAGTGGACTGATGTTGTTTTCGGTCCCGGCTACATGGGTAGCAGGAATGGTGCTCAAGCTGCCATTCCTCGCAGTGTTCTCATTTGTTTACACGGATGAACTTCTGAGATTTGTCATACTCACGCCGTATCTACTGAAGGGAAGATGGATCAAACCTATGACGGGACCTGGTCGCGCGGCACTTGATGAGTTCAGGGGCAGGATGAAGCGAAATAAGCATAGAGCGCGATAATCTATGGGGACGGAGGGGGCAGGTATCTCCGTCCCCTGTTTTGAAAAAGGAGAAAATAATATGCTGCAAATAAAAAATCTCACAAAGAGATACGGAGATAAGTTGGCGGTGGACAATCTAAGCCTACATATAATGCCGGGGGAGATATATGGTTTCATCGGACACAACGGAGCAGGTAAGACAACCACTATAAAGGCGTGTACAGGGATCCTGAATTTTGAGGAGGGAGATATCCTTATAGATGGTGTGTCCATAAAGGAAAAACCGCTGGAATGCAAGAAACAGATGGCATATATTCCTGACAATCCAGATATGTATGATTTTATGACCGGAATCGGATATTTGAATTTTATAGCAGATATATTTGACGTGCCGGAGGAAGTCAGGGACGAGCTCATAGACAAATATGCTGACGCATTTGAGATAAAAGACAACCTAGGACAGCTGATATCCGAGTATTCCCATGGTATGAAGCAGAAACTGGCAATCATATCAGCATGGATACATGAGCCGAAACTTGTCATCATGGATGAACCGTTTGTCGGACTCGATCCAAAGGCTTCCCATATACTCAAGCAGATGATGAGAAAAATGTGTGATGACGGAGGGGCGATATTCTTCTCCACACATGTATTGGAAGTCGCAGAAAAGCTGTGCGATAAAGTGGCGATCATCAAAGGCGGACGACTGGTGAAGGCGGGCATAATGGAGCAGGTGAAGGGAGACGAGTCACTTGAATCCGTGTTCCTTGATCTGGAGGGTGAGTCATGATAAGGATATTGATGAAGAAACAGCTTAAGATGCTGTTCAGTGGATTTTTCGTTGACCGGAAGACTGGAAAGTCCAGATCCAAAGGTGCTGTAGTTCTGGGTATCATCAGTTATGTGGCAGTGCTGCAGGGCTGTATGGGAGCCATGTTCGGAATGGAGGCATATTCGGTGTGTGAGCCGCTTTGTTCTGCGGGGCTTGATTGGATGTACATGGCGATGATGTCTATGATGGCGTTGACCATCGGTATATTAGGAAGTGTGTTCAATACATATGCGAGCTTGTATCAGGCAAAAGACAATGACCTGATGCTGTCACTGCCCATCCCGGTCAGGGCTATATTATTTGCAAGACTGTCAGGAGTGTACATCATGGGTGCGATGTTCGCCGTGACCGCCATGGTTCCCGGTATCATAGTATATGGAATAGTAGCCCATCCCGGTGTGTGGCCGGTCGTGTCATCTATTATAGTGCTGGTTCTTCTGACATTTGTCATACTGGTGCTCTCATGTATACTTGGCTGGGTAGTGGGGAAGATAGGCAATAAGACCAGAAATAAGAGCTTTGTGACAGTTGTATTGTCACTGGCATTTATAGCCGCATATTATGCTGTATACATGAATGCAAATAAGCTGCTCTCAAAGATCCTGGCAAACAGCGGAGAATACAGTGCAAAGATAAAAGGTGCTGCATATCCGCTCTATTCAATTGGTCGTGCGGCTACAGGAGATGGACTGCAGCTGGCGTTTGTGGCAGCAGGCACATTGATCATCTCTCTTGCAGTGTGGCTGGTACTTGAGAGAACATTCATCGGAATCGTGACGACAAAAGCCGGACATACCAAAAGGAAGAATATAATAAAAGCTGCAAAGGCGCAGAGCCAGGATGCAGCACTTCTTCAGAAAGAGTTCAAAAGACTGGCAGCTTCTGCCGTATATATGCTCAACTGTTCCCTGGGGACATTGATGATGATCGCTATGGCAGTGGTTTGTCTTGTTAAAGGACAGTATGTAGTAGATATGATTACGAAAACTCCCGGACTACCGGATGGTGTACTTATAATTGGGGCGTGTATAGCCGTATGTGCCGCCGCGTCGATGAATGATCTGACTGCACCATCGATATCTCTGGAGGGAAAGAATCTTTGGATCGTGCGTTCGCTTCCAGTCACATCGTGGCAGATACTCAGGGCAAAACTGAGGATGCATGTGATACTTACCCTGATTCCGGCGCTGATCCTTGATATAGTGATGCTTGTTTTTGTGACACCATCACTTGTAGATGGCGTGATGATGTTACTGATACCATGTCTTTATGTGTGCCTGACTGCATATATAGGGCTTGCAGTCAATCTCAAGATGCCAAAGCTTGACTGGACGTCGGAAGCATCAGTCGTGAAGCAGAGCATGGGTGTACTTGTTGCTATTTTATCGAATTTTGTATATATTATTGTACTTGTGGTGGGATATTTGTTATTCGGAGGTTTTACCGGAGCGACAATGTATCTAGCAATAAGCACTGCATTGACGGCAGCCGCTGCAGTTTTGTTTAGAATATGGCTGAAGAGACGTGGGGTGCAGGTGTTTGAGGCGCTTTAGCGGTATAAATTATAGATAGAAAGAAGTTTCAGGATTAAATATGGCAGAAATAAAGAACTCGGAATTAGATATGAGTAGTCAGCAGAAAGCTGAACTGGACAAAGAGAAAAGAAAAGAAGAGAAGAAAGAGGCAAAAAGAGCAAAAAGGCAGCACTACAGGGAACTGAATGAGCCGCCAAAGCTCACCGTTCTCGAGGAGGTGGGAAATGCTGTTACCCACGGAATAGGAGCAGGGCTTGCCATAGCCGGCCTTGTCCTTCTTCTCCTGAAGTCAGACACAGGACTCAAAGTGATGGCATCGTGTTTTTATGGAATATCACTGATATTGATGTTTCTCATGAGCTGTCTGTATCACTCATACAAATCCGGTCTGGCAGTCAAGCGGCTCTGGAGAAGATTTGACTATTCCTCGATATATCTGCTGATAGGCGGAACATTTGCTCCACTGTACCTTGTATACTGGGGAAATGTGCTTGGAATAGTGTTGTTCTGTGTGCAGTGGGCACTTATCATAGCGGGGATCACCATCATATGTGTGTTCGGACCGGGCAGGTTCAGACCGATACACTATACGCTGTACTTCGTCATCGGATGGAGCGCTATCATGTTCATTCCGGGCTGGTTCAGAAATGACAAGCCGCTTCTGGGATGGATCGTGGGCGGTGGTATTGTCTATACGCTTGGCATGATTCCATTTGTGAAGGACACCAAGGGGGCGCACTTTATCTGGCATATCTTTGTGATGCTGGGGGCTGCGCTGCATTGGTTTGGGATGTACCTTTTTGTATATTAAATAAAATCAATAAAAATAAGGGGTTGCCGTTATGGTAGCCCCTTATTTGATACTAATTTGATACGATTATATTATTAAGCCTGTCAGCCACTTCCTGATGTCTGCTTGGGTACAGATGGCCATATATCGACATTATCATCTGTGGAGTGTCTCCGATACGCTCAGCGATCAACTGAGCAGTGAACCCCATCTCGATCAATAACGACACGTGGGAGTGTCTCAGGTCGTGGATCCTGATAAATGGCACACCGGACAGCTTGCAATATTTGATCATTGCATTGCGAACCAGGAAATGCGAAAAATCAAATATGCGGTCGTGGCTTTGTATGCCATATATGCGCTCTGTGTAAGCCTTCAGATCATCCATAACAGCTTTAGGCATAAATATGCGCCTTGTGCTGTTGTTTGTCTTTGGTGGCGAAATATAGCCGCCTTCTGTCTCATGGTACGTCTTGTTAATGCTGATCATGTTGTTTTCATGGTCAATATCTGCCGGTGTGAGTGCCAACAGCTCACCAATACGCATACCGCCATAAAATAATAGCTCTATGGCCATGCGTGCCCTGTCGTTGTCAAGGCTTGCCATAAACTGGTTGTATTGGTCAACAGTCCAAAAGTTCAGTGATCTGGTATGCTTGCCTATATGCCCAGCTTTGGTGCATGGGTTAGAGGTCAAGCCGTAATATTGCACGGCATAATTGAAGATGGTTGAAAGTGTTGTGTTTATCCGGCATAGATAACCTTCTGAATATCCAGCGGTCAACTGGTCATTCTGCCATGCCCTTATATCCGCCGGGGTGATCTCATTTACCGGCTTATCTTTGAAATATGGCAATATCCTGTTCTTGAATACGTTTATTTTGCCGTCAACACTGCTCTGCCGCAGTCTATGGCTTATATCATCGATATAGACATTATAAAGGCTCTGAAAGCTCATAGAGGGCGTGCCCTGCTGCCGTTCCAGGAATTGCCGTTCCCACTCTTTAGCGTCCCTCTGGAGCTTAAAGCCACGCTTTAACTTCTGCTTACGCTGTCCGGTGTAATCCGTGTAATAGAATTTGCAATAAAATGTATTTGTCTTGGTGTCCTTGTATACTGGCATTGTTTACCCCTTTCCAGCTTGGCGGCATAGAAAACAAGATAAATTTGTCTGTATATGTGACCTGTGTCATGCGTGTGTTGCTCCTGTGGCTGTCGGATTTCACCATATTTGAATTTTAATGTGCTAGACGTTAATTTATACCCTTGTGCAAATAAAACGGCTTAAATCGAAAAATACAGCGTCATTCCTTTTTGTACTCCGGTATCTTGCTAAGATCATCAACATAGCTTGCCGCCTTTTCCTGCCCTTTGTCGTTCAGTTTGGCAAATGAGGCTTTAAGTTGTTTTAATAATGGTTTTTCTTTTATTTCCATTGCTTGGGCGAATTTTTCAGCATCAACCGATATAATATATGGTTTTTCTCCTGAGATTAAAGTAAAAATATCTACGTTAAGAATAGATGAAAGCTCTGTCATCTTGTCCATGCGTGGGTATGCTGTACCCTTACACCATCCATTAACAGAAGATTTTGCTATTCCCATTCTTTTAGCTAATTCAGATTGTGTTATATTATTTTTCTTTAGTAATTCATTTAATCTTTGAGCAAATTCTTGATTTTTTTTACTATTTCCCATTTTTGATACACCTCCACACATACAAGATACAGCAAAACCGAACAAAAGTAAATAAAAAAGTACGGCAAAAACGAAAAAATGCTTGACAGTTAGTTAAAACCGAACTATCATAAAAACACGGTAAGTCAAAACCGAACAAAAAAGGAGGTGAAAAATATGAAGTTTGACCGTAAGAAGTTAGACATAGCAATGGCAAGAGCTTGCAAGAGCCGCAACGACCTTGTTGCAGCAGGCATAAAGCCAACCACAATATCACAGGCTTGCACTGTTGATATGAGACCATCAACAGCCGGGAAGATCGCAAAGGCTTTAGACTGCGACATAACCGAGTTGTTGGCAGATGAATATTTATAAACAATGGAGAGCTTGGCGGCATAGAAAACAGGATAAGGAGGCGTAAAGGATGGACAAGCTTTATTTGAATGTAAGCGATGTTATGGAGCTTTTGGGCGTTTCAAAGTCAAAGGCTTATCAGATCATTAAGGACCTGAACGGCGAAATGTCAGCTAAGGGCTATTTAACAGTGAATGGAAAGGTAAACAGACGCTATTTATATGAGCGTTGCTATCAGGAAGGAGCAGGAGCATGAGGAAGAGGGCAGGAATAAAAGAGCTCAGGCAGTACAGAGGAATGACACAGGGAGATCTAGCCGGAATGATAGGCGTATCACCGCAGGCGTTGCAGCGTTGGGAGACAGGCAAGCGGACACCAAAGAAAGACACGTTAGACCGTATATATAACGCTTTGGGAGTGTGCGATATTATCACCATAGGCAACCCGAACGACACACCGGCAAGCGAGATTGTAGGCGACAACGTAAGCGTTGATGTTCAGGAAGATGAAGAGGTTTATAGTGTGACAAAAAAAGAGCTTATGGCAATGGCTTATGACGTCATGGATGATCTGTTATATACATGTGCTTCAAAAGATGAAATGATGGTGATGAACTTTGCGTTAAGCAGGCTGATAACAGAGATAACAGGAGGTAATGAAGATGAATAATATAGAACATCACGACACTAGATATTCCATGGAAGGATGTTTCATGGATGTAATAGGATATACAATACTCACGGACTACTTAGAAAGATATGGGGCATCCAAGCAGTCAGATGCTGACGCTAAATTAACATTGGTTATGATGCAGACTGCAGTTGATACCTTGACCACTATCAAACAGACAAGTGATAAGACTGCTATTAAATTTCAGGAGGTAAACGAGAAAACCGAGAGCTTTAAGAGCTTGCTGGATGATGTGGAGCCGTTCGCCTCTGTGGATCCTGAGGAATAGAGAGGTGTAACATGTGAAGAACAACAAAGGAGGCTATGGCGTTGTGTTTCAGGAGATAATGGATAATGACAAGTTACACAGAGACAGTAAGGTAATATATGCGTATCTCTGTAGCTATGCGGATACAAAGGGGGTATGTTATCCAACAAGGGCACGAATACAAGCAGCTTTGCAGATGAGTGAAACGACATTTTCAAAATATATAAAGCCTCTTGTTGAATTTGGAGTTGTTGAGGTTGAGAAAACAAAGACAGCGAAAGGACTACTTGGAAGAAATGTATATCATTTAACCCATACCATACATATTATAGATACCCCACAGCATGGAGCCCCACAGCATGGAGCACCACAGCATGGAGCCCCACAGCATGGAGCCCCACAGCATGGAGCAACTCAACCAAGGAGCACCAGAGAGGAAAGCACAAACAATAATATTATTAACAATACTAATTTAAACAATAATAGTTCTAACAGTAATAATATAAACATTCCATCTGACGATAGTTCTAATAAAGACGATAATAATAATATATTTAACACTACTTCTACAACTACCGTAAGAAGGGAGAATAACCAGGGTGACGAAGAACGGAAGTTCACACCTCCGACACTTGCCGAGCTTATGGAGTATAAAGACTATTACCCAAAAGTTAATTTATACAAGTTCTTTGAGCATTACGAGGGCAACGGATGGATCAAGAAAGATGGTTCACCAGTGGACTCATTGAAAGCGTTGAAAACATTACTTACACAATGCAATATTGGCAATAGGGATTATATGTAAGGAGGTGAGGACGTGAAGGACATAACAGACAGCAGAATTATAAAGCTTGCATTTGACAAGAATGTGCAGTCGATGACGCCAGAAGAGCACATAGAGCGCAATATCTATATGCGGCATAAGCTGAAGGGCACAACGCACGAAAATGCGACAGATGAAGAGCTGGACCATGCAAGGTTAAAAATGATCGCTCAGGGCTTATATTATGAGTTTGAGAACGAAGTTGTTAGACTGGGGCACAATGAGACCTGGGCGGACGAAAGACGGCGTAGGGCGGCCATACCGGCTATATATGAGGGCATGGGAGCGCAAGACTTTGATTTTGATATATACGGCAAGGACATGGCCATGGCCAAGGTCAAGGCCATAGTAAACGGCTTTATATTAAAATTCAGCTTGTGGCAGCGTGAAGGTAAAAACCTGTATATCTATTCAAAGACCAAGGGAACAGGCAAGACCATGTTATCCTGTATACTGCTAAATGAAGTCACAATGCGACATATGACACCGGCAAGGTTTATAACAGTATATGACTATCTGAATACAGTCACAGAGAGCTGGAAGGACAAGACGGGCGACACAAGCGCAAGACTGAGAGACATAGAGACCACCCAGCTGCTCATACTGGACGATATAGGGGCTCAGGATCCGAACAAGCTTGTCAATGATTCGCTATTCAAGCTTATAGACAGGCGATATTCTAACATGCTGGTAACTATATTCACCAGCAACAAGAAAATAAATGATCTGGGGCTTGATGATCGTATTATCAGCCGTATAGAGGAGAAGAGTATTTTGGTATCACTTCCAGAGGTATCTATAAGGCAGAGAAAGGCACAGAGCAAGCAGGAAGAGTTTTTATCACGATTAGAGGAGGATTAAACAATGGCAACTATACCAGTTTACGGCAAGATAACACCGAAAGAAGATAGGGCAACATCTATTTATGAGGCCAATGACACTATGAAAATGTTGGGATATATGACGCTACCAGGCGATGTAAAGAGTTCTGAAGTAGAGGACATTATAAACGCATATGTACCGAATGTATCGAAGAGTTTACACAGCTTTATGGTGTCGTATGGCATTGATGTGCTATTACTTGGGTACATATACGGCAAGAGAGCCGAGAGGGCTAGAAGGGCAAAAAAAACAACCCAGACCGCCTAACACCTTTGACAATCCGGATTGTTTTATAACACTACGATCAGAAAAAAGGATAAACACCAGTACAGTATGCTCTGACACAACATACAAGCTCAATATATCCAAGCAATCCGGATATGTCAAGGATTAATTCACAAAAAGGTGCTGGAACACCTGGGGGAAGTTACCCCAAACAAACCGAGGGCTTATGAATAACGTTTTGATCGCAGAGGGCACTCTACAGGCTTGTAGGGTGTCTTTTTGTGCGTTTAAGGGGTGACAATTTGTGTCACACCCTTACAAAACCCAACATTAGAGGATATACAGGCCAAGAAAAACCAATATACACATGTAATATTCAAAAAGAACATTTGCAGACCTGTAGGGGCTTTTGATGTGCTGAAGGGGTGAACGTTTTGTTCACTCCCCCTGAATCAGGGGAGTGCTTGATGACTGCCTAGATTTAATCTAGGCAGTGTTGCAGATGCGCTCCTTGTGTGTTCTGACCTTATTCCCATTTTTGGGAAAAAGGTGGATAAACTACTTCAGAAAACTTCAGTTTTACTACAGAAAACTACAGGTCAGATGTTAATAAATGTTAAGGTTCGAACCTATAACGAAGCTAGGGGGTACCCCGAATTAGGGCAGCCATAAAACATGTCAAAACATGTCATTAGAGAATATATACAGAGCTCCCCGAACGAATCGTTCTGTCAGGGTACAAGCGTACTTTAGGTACGGTTGTTCTAAGGTGTCATTAAAACGATGACACCCTTAATTGCTAACAAATGCTAACGTCAGAACGGAAAGGGTGCCCATACCCTCATTAGTAATGACCCCATCCCGGATGTTAACCAATGTTAACCTTATGATGGCAAATGATGGCATGAAATGTTAGTAAATGTTAGTCTAATGCTGACATTGAAAAAAAATATAAAAAAATTTTTACCTTATTAATAAATGGTTTTGAATGCTTTACATACACCTTTATATGTTTATGGTGTGCTATATCCTGTTTTTGTGTATTTTTGCCTGTTTGGGGCTCTGTTGACTTCTGGCGGTGAGTTGGATAGATTGGATATATCAAGCCCACCTAGGGCGTAAAACGAAGGGAGCGCAAGCACATGAATATTACTGGAATGAACCAGGGTAATACCGAAGATCAGGACGAGAAGAACGGCACCGGCTTATTTACACAGGAGCAGGTAAATGCCATTGTAAGCAAGAGGCTAAAGGAACAGAAGGCCGCCCTTGCTGCAGAGCTTGACCAGAGGGAGAAAGATATAAATAAACGAGAGATGGCAATCAGAGCGGCGGAACTGCTCAGTGAGAAAGGGTTAGATAAAAGCCTTGCATCTGTGCTCAAATACGACACAGAGGAAGAGTTAAAGACCGCTATAGATGCCATTAGCAATATACAGGGCATGAAAGCAGATCAGGACGGCAGCGGCAAGCCTGAGAGGCGTCATATAATCGAGAACAGACTGCCAGAGTTTAGGGAGAGCGTAGAGCCCGACCAGTTCAAGAAAGCTTTCGGCCTGGAATAGAAAGGGTTGATTAGATGGCTATAAATTTAACAGATAAATTTGAACCTTATGTTGATGAGGTATTTACAAGTGACAGCAAGAAGTCACTGCTTACAAATAACGATTTTGAGTTCTCAGGAGCGCACACAGTCAAGGTGTACAAGATCAGCACCGGCAGCATGAACGACTACGACAGAACCGGAACCGGCTCAGGTGTTGAGGGTTCCAGATATGGCAAGGTGGAGAGCCTGGACGCCACAACAGAGGAGTTCACACTGAAAAAGGACAGATCATTCACATTTGCCATTGATAAGCTGGACACAGACGAGACAGCGCAGCAGTTACAGGCAGCATCAGCATTATCAAGACAGCAGAGGGCTGTTGTAGTTCCTGAGGTAGATACATACACCTATGGAGTCATGGCAGCAGGTGCAGGAAATACACCGGCAGCCAAGGAGCTGACAATTGATAATATCTATGATGAGATCACCGCAGCCACCGAGGCACTGGACGACGCAGAGGTGCCAGAAACAAGCCGTGTGCTTGTTGTAACACCTGCAATATACCGCTTGATGAAGAAGAGCAAGGATATAGTGCTTGAAACTGAGGTTGGGGCAGATATGAGAGCTAAAGGCGTTATAGGTAACCTGGACGGCCTCACAGTCATTAAGGTACCAGCGGTAAGACTCCCGAAGGGGTTCGGCTTTATGGTGGCTCATCCGTGCGCTACCGTGGCACCTACGAAGTTAGAGGATTACAAGATCCATCAGGATGCACCAGGCATCAGTGGTGCACTTGTAGAAGGTCGTATAGTGTATGATGCCTTTGTTCTGGAGAACAAGAAGAAAGCTATATATTACCAGGCTGTGCCGGTGGCTTCACAGTCAACAGAGGGACACCAGTAAGGCAATAAATACGCCTATTCCTCCCCGTGGGGCGTATTTGACTATATATATTGTTTGTTGTAGAGCTCTCACAGTGCGTTGTGGGGGCTCTTTTGGTAAGGAGGCTTATAGATGACCAATGAAGAGCTTGTTGAGCTTATACAGAGCGGTGAGAACGTCACAAACAACATGGAGCAGTTATATAATCAGAATCATGGCATGATCTACAAGATTGCGAGAAGATACACCTGGGGGGCGTCCTTGGAAGATCTGATGCAGGAGGCTTATATCATACTGTATAAAGCTGCCATGCATTATGACAGGTCAAAGGGGGCCAACTTCTGCACATACATGATGATATGGCTTGATGGACAACTAAAAAGGTATGTCAGACAAACAAACCGCATTATCGGGCTGCCTATGTACAGGCAGGAACAAATATATAAATATAATACGATCAAGAGCATATACACACAGAAATATGGCCGAGAACCGTCACGGCGTGAATATGCGAACTATATAGGCGTTAAGCTGGAAGAGGTCGACAAGATAGAAGATATAATATATAGCACTGTAAAGAGCCTGGATAAGTCTATAGCAAGCGATGACGAGGATTCACACACTTTGAATGATATAGTAGGCAAGGAGTGCGAAGAATTGAACAATGCGTTGGATGATGCAGCAATGGCCGAGATCTGGGCGATTGCTGAGCGTGTATTATCTCCGAAACAGTGGGAAGTTATAGAAATGAAGTACAAGAATAAATGCACTATAAAAACCATGAAGGAAAAGCTGCAGAGTTCATACCAGGCAATCAACGATACAGAATATAGGGCATTATTGAGGTTAAAGCATAATGGAGCAGTGCAGAGCCTTGCGGAGAGTATGGGCATACCTATTTGACGATGTAAGTTGGACATACGTCGTCAATGCCCTGGTGATACTACAACGATACTAAAATAAAAAAATACTATGGAAAAATGGAAAAATCAGCACGGAAAAGCACGGAAATAAGCCATTTTAAAGGCTGTGGAAATGGTAAAAATATATTTATGGTTTGGGATGTACCTTTATGTGTATTGAGGACGGACGAAAAACTGCTCTCCAGTTTGGAAGGCCCCTTAGCATATATCTCCAATCACGCTAATCTTCCTTCGTTTCAGCTTGCTTATATTTGCACTGCGCTCTGCGCAGGAAAAGGGCGTCCCTGCGCACCGCTCCGGCAATAAGCGCTGAAACTCAGTCGATTACGCTACCGATTGGAGATATATGCTAAGGGGCATTATTCAAACTGGAGAGCAGTTTTTCTGATAGTGATAGAAGCTTATTTGCCTAGCCTTACTTTGACTGGTTTCCATATGCACTCGGCTCTGACTGCGATAAGGGCGTTTGCAGTCGCCGCCTCGGCAGGAAGCGTCGAAGCAAGGCAGTCTGCATTACCGATTGCCCACATATATCATGGGTTTTATTTTTGCCTGAAAATAGTTGACAACGATTGAATAGATTGTTCTATTTCTGTTACCGATAGAAGTTTATTACTTATATTGGATTCGATTTACGAGTAATTATATTTGCGGTTGATTGCAGCCATAAAGAATGGTATCTTTTAGGCAGATATAAACATGATGATTAAATATTATAATACGAGGAGGAAATTCTATGGACAGAGTAGAGAAAATGCTTGGCAGAATGAAAGCTGGTAAGTTATATAAATGTGTGGACTGGGATCCGGAGGGGAAGGCGAAGGATCTGGTTGATAAGTTCAACGGTGCTCCGAGGTCTGAGACAATGACAAGAACCGGCGAGTATCTCGGAAAATTATTCGCACACATGGGAAAGGAGTGTTACATAGAGCCGCCATTTTACTGCGACTATGGAACAAATATACATGTGGGAGACTATTTCTATGCAAATACAGGGCTGATAGTTCTGGATCAGTGTGACGTCATCATTGGAGATCATGCATTTCTGGGACCAAGGGTCAATATATACTGCGCATGTCATCCGATAGATGCGATGATCAGAAATGCCGGTGTGGAGCTTGGCAAGCCGGTCACAATAGGCGATAATGTATGGATCGGCGGCAATACGGTCATCAATCCGGGTGTGACCATAGGTTCAAATGTTGTCATAGGCTCAGGGGCGGTTGTCACAAAGGATATTCCGGATGGTGTGATAGCTGCTGGAAATCCATGTAAAGTCATAAGACCGATAACAGAAAAAGATAAGCAATATTGGCTTGAACAGGTAAAGGAATTTGAGGCAGACACAGGCGAGCAGGTCCCTGGAGAGGACATATGGTAAATTACAGATTTACTTTCAGCTATGATGGCACACGTTATCACGGCTGGGAGAGCAAGACAAATGCGGATACAGTGGAGGGGCGAATAGAGGCGGTCCTAACCAGGATGGTCGATGCAAAGGTCGATATCCATGGTGCAGGCAGGACTGATGCGGGAGTACATGCCAGAGCCATGGTGGCGAACGGAAGGCTAGAAACAGATAAGACTCCGGAAGAGATAAAAGATTATCTGAACAGATATCTGCCTGCGGATATCTGCGCGCTTGATGTTGCTGTGGCCGGGGACAGGTTTCATGCAAGGCTGAATGCAACCGGTAAAGTCTACGAATACACGCTGTATGTAGGTGCTGAGAAACCTGTATTTGATAGAAATTATGTGTGGTGTGTGCCACAGGGCAGTATACTTGATGTGGATGTGATGAAAAAGGCTGCATCGTATTTTGTCGGAAAGCATGATTTCAGATCTTTTTGTGGCAACAATAAGATGAAGAAATCCACGGTCAGAACTATATACGATGTGGATATAGTCAAGGAGGGAGACTACGTCCACATGAGATTCCATGGAAATGGCTTTTTGCAGAACATGGTGAGGATACTGACCGGAACACTGGTAGATGTTGGATATGGGAATATGAGTGCGGAGCATATTCCTGAGATCATAGCCGGGATGGACAGGCAGCTGGCGGGGCCTACGGCGCCTCCACATGGACTTTGCCTGATGAAGGTGGAATATGACTGAGTACAATTAAGAAAATGGGGTTAAAACAGATGATAAAGAAGCTTGGAACAAAGTACAGGATAAAATGTATTATTGGAGCAGTGATATTTGCAGCAATCGGAATCTCCGGTGTTGCTGCAGCAATGGGGGTAGATGAAGGATCGATATGGATAGGGCTTGGATCCGCGATGTTCCTCGCATTTGCGGCATGGTTTGTATCCCTGGCAATAAGGCAGAGCAACATAAGAGACGTACTGGATTACTGCAAGAAGAAGCCAAATCCTGAATATGAGATGGAGAGGATAGAGCAGTTTTACAGATCAGGTGCTGCAGTGAATGGCCTCAGATTAAATAACGAGTTCTTCATGTATATCAAGGGTGACACGGTGAATTTTGCCGAGACCAGGGAGCTTATGTGGGTATATAAGCTCATAACCCAGAACAAAGTGTACGGAATCAAGGCGGGTAAGTCTTACCAGATCGAGGTCAGGCTGAATGATGGCAGCGGAATGGCGCTTCCGATGAGGAAGGAGAAGGACTGTGATGACATCCTTGCATACATAGAAAGCATGGTTCCATACATAATAATAGGATACAACGATGAGATAAATAAGATATATAACCACAATCAGAAGGAACTGGAGAAAATGGTGGATGAGAGAAGACACCAGTACTTCCAGCAGGTTCCAATGAGATAGATAATGGCATGAGGTATATCTGTACAAAAAGGATGGTGGCATATGGGTATGGCGGATATTGACAGGCACAGCGGAATGGAGAAGCTGCGGGATATGCCTCAGGGAAGTCCGGAGGATGTGAAAATGCTCGGCCTGTTCATGGATGTGGGAGCCATGATGATCCGGAATGGCTCGGAGGTGAAGAGAGTGGAGGATACACTCAGACGAATGGGAGCTGCTTATGGAGCAGAGCGTATGGACGTATTTGCTATTACATCCACTCTGGTATGTACCATGAACATGCCGGATGGATCGGTGTGCTCCATGACCAGAGGAACCAGGGATGGGACAAAGACGGACTTCTGGAAGCTGGAGCGGATAAATGCCCTGAGCAGAGAGTATTGCAGACAGCCACTAGCCACTGAGGGCCTGAAAGAACGAATTGAAGAGATAGAGCAGGCATCAGCGCCGAGATTCCGGGTGTGCGTGGGAAGCGTGCTGGCGGCGGGAGCGCTTGCGGTATTCTTCGGCGGAACCATACTTGATGGAGCTATGGCGGCGGCATTTGCTGTGGGGATATGGCTGATGCAGATATATTTCGCCCCGATATGTACCAACAACATACTGTTTAATTTTCTGAGTTCATTTGTCACGGGTGTACTGATCGGACTGGCAGGGCACGTGCTTCCAATACATGAGGACAAGGTCATGATAGGAGATATCATGCTGCTGATCCCGGGGCTTGCGCTGACAAATGCAGTGAAGGACATGTTTGTAGGGGATACCATAACGGGAAGTCTGAGGCTGGTTGAGTCGCTGCTCTGGGCGGCGGCGATAGCGTGCGGATTTGCACTGGCGGTATTTATCACGATTTAGGAGGTGCAGACAAGTGCAGCAAACGATCATACAGGTTGTCACTGCTCTATTAGGTTCGCTGGGATTTGCTTTTATGTTCAATCTAGGAAAGAGAAATGTGATACCGGCGGCGGTCAATGGAATGTGCACATGGATAGTATACATTCTGGTCAGAAATATCATAGATGACGTATTTATCCCATCTCTTGCGGCAAGCCTGTGGGCTGCCATATATGCTGAGATAGCGGCAAGGATCATGAAAGCACCGGCAAATCAGTATCTCATAGTCGGACTTATCCCGCTTCTGCCGGGGGCTCCGCTCTATTACACACTGAGCGCGGCATTTGATTCAGACTGGAAGGCCGCAAGCGCATATGGCAATTCCACAATGCTGTTCGTGCTTGGGATTGCGGTGGGAATAAGCGCAGTCTGTGGATGTGATGACATAATAAGGAGGCTTAAGAACAAAAAGACTGAAAGCTTGAGTAAACACATATAAGGTGTTATGATACAGGTTAAGTGTTATATTAAGGAGATCGAGGGTTATGATTGAGAAGTATGGAAAAAAGCTGTTTATATTGCTTGGATGTGATGTAGTATATTTTATATTGTGGGTTATACCGGCCATAAGGATACCTGCTTCATCTGCGATTTTTACCGGACTTGGGCTTATGACCATGACGGCACTCAGCTTTGTTGAGGTTGAGGATGATACATTTGACAGGGTGACAGGTGATGAGAAGTGGTTTAAGATAGCCTTTCTGGTGGGAGCGGCACTCACGCTTGTGGGGATCATACTCCTGCTGATGTTTTTCAAATTCTAAATATAATGTGGATTACAGATCCCTTCCGTATGATTAGGTACATCATACGGAAGGGATTTTTTCGTCTTAAGAATATCTTAAAGTTCCCGGCAATTGTTTCTTAATGTACACCCATTTTACAATACATTATGAGCAGAGACATTTCTGAAGTTTAATGTGAAGGGAGGCAGAAAATGTCAGGAAATTCGTGGCGGAAAACTGCGCTGGTCATGTCTGTACTTGCCGTATGTGGCATATGTGGCTGTGAGAACAGGTCGAGCGGTGATGAGGACAGGACAGAATACATATATGGTGATTCCATTGAGGAGGATCATGGCGGAGGACTACTCGGTATAAGGCTTGGCGTTCCTGATAGCTGTGATCTAACATTTGATACCGGTCATTCAAAGCTTTCGGAGATAAGTCTTGTGGATGATGACATACAGGTTGCAAATGTGGACAGGGCGTATACTGTAAGCTTTGACAGGATGCGGATGGATACGTCGAGGATACAGGACATGGTGGAGAGTGTATTTGACAAAGACCAGGGAATATATTGCCGTGATGACGGCGACGAGAATATGACGAAGGAGGAGATACAGAAGGAGATAGACCTCATAGAGGTGTACAGGCAGCAGGCTCTGGAAGAAGGGCAGCAGGATGTTGCGGAGATATATGAGAGTGACATAGCAGAGACGAAGAGGCGGATGAAGGAAGCCCCCGATTCGTATACGCCGGTCAGAGAATATACGACAAATAAGATATACATAGGCCAGCATGACGGTGAACAGTACAGCCTGTGGATATCCGGGGATGACACAGCAGATGCATCTGGCAGGGTAAGCATAGTATATGAGCCGGCGGGTGATCAGGAGCAGAAATATCTTGCAGATGTGGAAGATGCAGTGATGACGGAGACCGCCGGGCAAAACTATTTTGGCGGCGATATTGAAGACCAGGAAAATAAATGTGGGATAGATGAAAATACAGCAGAGCATGAAGCTCAGGCATTTCTGGATAGGATGGGAATATCCGGAATGGCAAAATGCGGAAGTCAGGCTGTGGTGAGGTCGTGGCTGGACAGCGGATTTGAAATTATAAAAGCTGAAAAGAATGGGTACATGTTCGAATTTGGAATACAGATCGGCGGAGTGGATACTGCCTATATAGACCCGACAGGAGTGGATAACCTGAAGAATAAAAATGGTTACGTCATGTACGAAGGTGACAGGATATCCGTATGTGTGGATGACAGCGGAGTGTTTAATGTGAGAGCAATCTTAAGTACGGATACGGATTCATTTGTCAGGGAAAAGGTGGATCTCCTAAGCTGGGAAGATATGGTGAATAAGGCTGACGATAGCATAGCGGAATATTATGAAAAATATCATACCGACTATTCAGAGGTGCGGTTTAACAATGTGAAATTTATGTATGTTCCCTGTATACAGGATGGAGAAAATCTTGTGTACATACCGGCATGGGTACTGACCCAGTCTGAAAATAATGACATCTCAGAGGAGCATGGCACATACGATAATATAGTGCAGCTTGTGTACATAAACGCAGTGGATGGAAGCTGTGTAGATATAATTGAGACTGCAAAATGTCTTGAGACATGGTACGGAACAGACCCGGGGACTGGGGCAGGAACAAAAACCATATCAAAATAAATGTGCTGATATGGTCAGGTGAAATGTCTAATATATGAATATTTGCGAAATGACAAGGAGGAAAATAATCATGGGAAAGAGAGCGACAAGAATAGCGGCATGTGTGCTGGCAGGAGTGATGGCGATGCAGATGACAGGATGTGGAAATAAAAAGGTTGATTATACATTGGATGGAGAGTCGGGTTCGGCAAGTGGATACAGTGATGATGGCAGTAACGATGCGGGTGGCAGCCTTGCAAAGAGTCTGGGAATCCCGGAGAAGTGTGATGAGACATTTGATGTGGGCAATTCGGGCTTGTCAGAGATAAGCTGTTCCGGTTCGATAGATATTCCTGATACGGATTCCATGAAGAGGGTATATTACAGCACTATGAAGCTTGATGCTGCACAGATACAGAGCATTGTCGAGGGACTCCTGGACAAGTCCCAGGGCATATATATCCGCAAGGATGGAGTGCAGACCAAGGATGAGCTGAAGAGTATGATAGAGAGTACAGAGAAGTTCAAGAAGGAGGCTCAGGGTCAGGGGGATGATTCGTCGGATGCCTGGTATGATACCCAGATAGAGACATACAAGAAGCAGATGGCAGATGCACCGGATTCACTTCCTTTGCTGGAGAATTATGATGACCCGTATTCATCGTATACAGGCAAATATGGAGACAAGGAATATACGGTGAGTATATCACAGTATGGCGGTGAGGATGACAATACAGACGCAGGTGTGTATATATCATTTTACAAATCCGAGAGTGAGGAGAACAAGCTTTTGGATGGTGTGAGCGGCGCAACATACACCTATGTGACGGGCATCAGCAATGCCACAGACATAGATCTGACCAATGTCACAAATGAGAGCAAACTCACGGAGAACGATGCCATATCCCAAGCGATGAATTTCCTCTCAAAGATGGGGATAGACGGTATGGAGAGTACAAAGACAGAGCCGCTTGCCAGAATATGGTCGGATGACAATGGCGAGGTAAAGCAGACCAAGGTGAGTGGATACTCGGTAACGCTCAGCAGGTCTATATACGGAGCAAAGGAGAGAGAGGGCGAATTATATAACGTTGACAATCTCCAGACACAGAATGGCTATATGTTTGAGCCTGGTGACAGTGTAACATTAAATATTGATGATGATGGAGTTGTAGATATGTTTGCCCAGCTTTACACAGATCCTTCATCCCTGCAGGCGGAGGATGTGGAACTCATGAGCTGGAACGACATGATCGCAAAGGCAAATGAGGGCATTGCAACATATTATGAGAAATACCAGACCAGATATGGCAAGGTTCAGTTCAACAACGTGGCACTCAGATACATGGCGACAGCAGATGACGATGGAAAGCTCTGCTACATTCCTGCATGGATATTTACACAGAGCGAGGAGCTCCGGGGACAGGACACGGTAGGGGAGATATCCCAGATTATATGTATAAATGCAATTGACGGAAGCTGCATTGACATAGTGGATAATGCCAAGAATATGAAGTTGTGGGAGACGTATTAAATGGATTATTACATCTAAATCTATCAAAAATTACATTTGCATTAATTATCACAAATTAGGGTATATAATATGTTTTGGTGTTAGCTTGTGTAATTTATGTGCAGATGATATTATGAATGATAGGAGAAGTTGTGAGATTTGTTTATAATACATTTATCTTGGATAGGGCAGAATATGCAAAAATCTGCAGAGAAATAAATACGAATTATAGTAAATACGAAGGAAAAACATACGCAGTACATATTTCGTATGGAATAGATAATAAACCATATTGGTATTATTTTGAGAATCATGGATATGATAACTATAATATATATATGAGAATAGAAATGTAAGGGGGCGTAGTTATGGAAGAATTAAGAAAACTGCTCAACAATATAGATGATTCTTATTTTGAGTTTGTCTCGGCTATGGAGCATTATGCTCAGAAGAATGCAGCAAGATTAGAAATGCTCACTGCTTATATCAAAAGAAATCCAGGCGTAAAATCCGCAGATGTTATAAAGTTTGTTTCGGATCAGCCGGATTTTGCAGATGATGCCGCTTACATGAGGGTATGCTAGATATTGTAGTTATAAGAAAGTAATAAAAATACAGACAGTCAATTGTTTTTTGAGGTCACTTCATTCACAATTGTGCTGTCTGTATTTTTATTTGAAAGTATCAGTTTTAAGCTGACTAATTCTACAGGTGAAGGACTCTGTCCTTGATCTCCTGTGTACGTCCCTGATTCCAGAACTGGGTTCCGATATAACCGCAGGTACGTCTTGCAACGAAGAGAGTGTTCTGGTCGCGGTTGCCGCAGTTAGGGCACTCCCACACCAACTTGCCATAATCGTCTGTCACGATCTTAATCTCGCCGTCATAGCCACATTTCTCACAGTAGTCGCTCTTGGTGTTGAGCTCTGCATAGAGAATGTTGTCGTATATGAACTTCATGACTTCAAGGACTGCGTCTATGTTATTCTGGAGGTTTGGAACCTCAACATAGCTGATGGCGCCGCCCGGTGACAGCTTCTGGAATTCTGACTCAAACTTCAGCTTGCTGAAGGCGTCTATGTGCTCGGTTACATGTACGTGATAGCTGTTGGTTATGTAATTCTTGTCTGTTACGCCCGGGATGATGCCGAAACGCTTCTGCAGATTCTTGGCAAATTTATAAGTAGTGGACTCCATAGGTGTTCCGTATACGGAATAGCTGATATTCTCAGCGGCCTTCCACTCAGCACATTTGTCGTTGAGCTTCTGCATTACAGCGAGCGCAAATTTCTTGCCTTCCTCGGATGTATGTGTTTTGCCGATCATACGGACACACATTTCGCAGAGACCGGCATAGCCAAGGGAAATAGTTGAGTAGCCGCCGAAGAGCAGCTTGTCAATCTTCTCGCCTTTCTTAAGTCTTGCCAGCGCACCGTGCTGCCACAGTATAGGAGCGACATCTGATATGGTTCCGAGCAGTCTTTCATGTCTGCATCTGAGTGCCTTGTGACAAAGCTCAAGACGCTCGTCCAGGATCTTCCAGAATTTGTCCATGTCGCCGTATGATGAACATGCCACATCAACAAGATTGATGGTCACGACACCCTGGTTAAAACGTCCGTAATATTTGCGGGATCCATCAGGATTCCTGATGCCGTCCTCCTTTGTAGGAAATGATCTGCAGCCCATGCATGGATATACGTCGCCGTCCTTCATCTCTCTCATGACTTTGGCGGAGATGTAGTCAGGAACCATACGTTTTGCGGTGCATTTGGCGGCAAGCTCAGTCAGATACCAGTATTTGGAATCTGTGGTGATGTTGTCCTCGTCCAGAACATATATGAGCTTAGGAAATGCCGGAGTGATCCAGATTCCCTTCTCGTTCTTAACTCCTTTGATCCTCTGATTCAGGACCTCCTCTATGATGAGTGCCAGGTCATCCCTTGTCTGTCCCTCAGGAACCTCATCCAGGTACATGAACATGGTGACAAATGGTGCCTGTCCGTTACATGTCATCAGGGTGATGAGCTGGTACTGTATAGTCTGTATTCCACTTTTGACCTCGTTCAGAAGTCTCTTCTCTGTTATCTTGTCGATAATGGCATCATCAAGGGATTCGCCACAGTCCTTGCGCTCCTCGATGACCTGTGCACGGAGCTTCTTCCTGCTAACATCCACAAATGGTGCCAGATGAGACAGGGTAAACGTCTGCCCGCCGTACTGGTTGCTGGCAACCTGTGCCACGATCTGCGTGGTGACGTTGCATGCCGTGAAGAAGCTGTGCGGCTTCTCGATCATGGTCTCACTGATCACTGTTCCGTTCTGCAGCATATCCTCAAGGTTGATGAGGTCACAGTTGTGCTCCTTCTGAGCGTAGTAGTCAGAATCATGGAAATGTATGATTCCGGCCTCATGTGCCTCAACTATATCCTCAGGCAGAAGCATTCTCTTGGTCAGATCTTTGGATACCTCACCGGCCATGTAGTCACGCTGTGTCGAGTTGATCACCGGATTCTTGTTGGAGTTTTCCTGATTGACTTCCTCGTTCATATGGTCTATGAGCGCAAGGATTCCGTTGTCCGTGGTGTTGGACTTACGTGCGAGCTCTCTCTTGTAACGGTAACGCACATATTTCTGTGCAACCTCATATCCTCTCATCTCCATGATACCGGTCTCGACCATATCCTGAATGTCCTCCACGTGAACTGCGTGGGACATTGATTCTATCTGTTTCTCCAGGTTGTCCGCGATGGCGTGAACCTGATATTCGTTGAGCTGGTGGAGTTTGTCAACCTCATTGTTGGCAGCTTTGATGGCATTCTCGATCTTTGACAGGTCAAATGTCACCTCTTCTCCATTCCTTTTGATTACGTGTACGTGTGTTTTAGCTTCCTCTGACACAGCAATAGCCTCCCTCAAAATATGTGAACACAATATATTTGGTGGAAATAATGTGAAGCACCCACTAGATATTGTGCTCTGTTATTATAGTCATCACAAATGATATTGTAAAGATGAAAAATGTGCTTTTACACAATAAAAATCCCGTGAGGCGCATAAACCTTGACAAATTTTGAGAAAAAATTTTTGAGGGCTTCCAAAGCCTTGACAAGCAACCATAAAAAGTGATACACACTTATATGAATACAATTTCTAACAGGTATTAATACAAATATCAAGGAGATAAAAAAATGCAGGAATTAAAGCCAATCAAAGAAGGTAAGGTACGTGAGATTTATGACAATGGAGACAGCCTGATCATGGTAGCTACAGACCGTATAAGCTGCTTCGATGTCATCCTCGACAATGTAATTTCCAAGAAGGGGACAGTTCTGACACAGATGTCAAAGTTCTGGTTTGACATGACGCAGGATATTCTTCCTAACCACATGATCTCAGTTGATGTAAAAGATATGCCTGAGTTCTTCCAGCAGGAGAAGTTCGATGGCAACAGCATGATGTGCAGAAAGCTTGAGATGCTTCCAATCGAGTGTATCGTTCGTGGATACATCACAGGAAGCGGTTGGGCAAGCTACAAGGAGAATGGCACAGTATGTGGAATCAAGCTCCCAGAGGGATTAAAGGAGTCTGATAAGCTTCCTGAGCCTATCTACACACCATCAACAAAGGCCGAGATTGGCGATCACGATGAGAATATATCATATGAGCAGAGCATTGCTCACCTTGAGAAGTACTTCCCTGGCAAGGGCGAGGAGTACGCTTCAAAGCTCAAGGAGTACACCATCACACTTTACAAGAAGTGTGCAGAGTACGCACTTACAAGAGGAATCATCATTGCAGATACAAAGTTTGAGTTTGGTCTCGATGAGAATGGCAATATCGTTCTCGGCGATGAGATGCTTACACCTGACAGCTCAAGATTCTGGCCAGCAGATGTATATGAGCCAGGTCATGGCCAGCCATCATTTGACAAGCAGTTCGCACGTGACTGGCTGAAGGCTAATCCTGACAAGGGCTGGAAGCTTCCAGAGGATGTCGCTCAGAAGACTATTGACATCTACCTTGAGGGCTATGAGAAGCTTACTGGCAAGCCACTTGGAAAGTAAATCCTACACTATATAGCATCAGACTGTTATATTATTAAGAATAAGACTTCCGGCGTAATGATGTGCCCGGGAGTCTTATTTTTGTGTTTTTACGCTTCCCAGGCTGTGCTCTTTAAACGGTATTTTGAAACTGCGCTGCACTAGAAGTACAAGAGGTTCTGAATCCTGGTAAAACGGTACGCAGGAAATGAAGTATATTGATTAAAATGGCATTAAATGATAAAGTAAAAAATAAAAGTTATATACGGCAATTTTATAAACTAAATTTGTGAGACACTTATAAAACCAAGGACAGTTTTGGATTTAGATCTAAAAAATTTCTCTGCGCAAAATGGAAATTTTATTATTAGAATGGGGACCTCACTGGATAACGGATACAGTTATCCAACTCCGATATACTATTGTGATTTTTTTCTATATCCTGTGGCTTTTCTATATTATATGACGTTTTTACCACTTATAGTTGTTGGGGTATATCTTATTTATAATAGTAAAAAGCCGCGCATTAATGAGTGGATATATTTGGCGTTGGGAATGTCTGGGATTATATTGAGTCATGTATTGACCTGCGAGATAGTAGTCGTAAATCTTATTATTTTATGTATAGTTTTATTAAAAAGAACATTAAAAAAAGAAAGAATTATGGCATTCATAAAAGCTGCCATAATGTGCTTAGTACTTACAATTTGGTATTTGCTTCCATTTATTGATTACTTCGTAAGCCAGGAAACCATAGTACAGGCTGGGGATTTAAGACTTTTAGATAATAGCTCACAAGAAATAATAGACATATTTCAGCTGTTTGCTCCTGGAAATGAAGGTTGGAAGTGCATCACTTTAGGTGTAGCTTTAATTTTATCTTTGGGGATTACATTATATCGCCTATATAAATACTCTTCCAAAGAAGGTAATGAAAAAGCAATTTTTTGTATAAAAATCTTCAGTGCGTTTGGTATTGTAAACACATTATTCATATGTAAATTTTTCCCATGGGGTAGTATCCAGCAAATTCTGGGAATAGATGGATTAGGGTATCAGGTTGGAAGTATTCAGTTTTCATGGAGATTTGATTTCAGATTATCATAAAAACAAAGGAGATGCATATTTAACAATAAAAAACGATAGCACAATAGATGATGCGATTGTTCAAGTGCCTATTTTTAATTATAAGTATTATACGGTATTTGATAAAAATAATAAGAAATTAGATTTGGTTGGTTCTGTAAATAATTGTGTGACATTCAAGGTACCACCAAGATATAATGGAACATTAACTATAGGATTTAGAGAGCCGATAAGCTGGAGAATTTCAGAAATAATTTCAGCTATAGGTTTTATAGTTGCATTATTTATTGGTATAAAATTACTCGTTGCGAAGAGAAGAAAAAATATTAGATAAGGAGAATGTGTGATGATTAGTTTAATAGTTCCTTGTTATAATGAGCAAGAATCACTACCGATTTTTTATGATGAAGTAACAAAGGTAGTAAGAAATATGGGGGTAGAATATGAGCTATTGCTCGTAAATGATGGTTCAAAAGATAAAACATTGGAAATAATGAGGGAGCTTTCTGCAAAAGATGAACATGTTAAGTACCATTCTTTCTCAAGAAATTTTGGCAAAGAGGCTGCAATGTATGCGGGCTTTTGTAATGCAAAGGGGGATTATGTAGCTGTTATGGATGCTGATATGCAGGATCCACCATCATTGTTACCACAGATGTTAAAAATTCTGGAATCCGGAGAATACGACTCAGTAGCTACAAGGCGGGCTGATCGTAAAGGCGAGCCAAAAATCAGAAGCTGGTTTGCCCGTAAGTTTTATCAGATCATTAATAAAATATCAGATGCCGATATTGTGGACGGAGCAAGAGACTTCCGTCTTATGAAGCGCGAAATGGTCGATGCCATAGTGGAAATGGGCGAGTATAATAGGTTTTCAAAAGGCATATTTGGGTGGATCGGTTTCAATACATATTGGCTGCCGTATGAGAATATTGAAAGAGTTGCCGGTGAGACTAGCTGGAGTTTTTGGAAACTGCTGAAATATGCAATAGATGGCATTATTAATTTTTCACAAGCTCCTCTTTCAGTGGCCTCTTGGTTTGGAATGGCAATGACTTTTGTGGGCTTTTTAAGCCTTATTTTGGTGATAGTCAGAAGATTGGTATTCGGAGATCCTGTTGCCGGATGGGCATCTATAATATGTGTAATCATATTTATAGGTGGAATACAGCTTTTCTGTTTAGGAATAATGGGGCAGTATATAGCTAAGATGTACTTGGAAACAAAAAAGAGACCACACTATATAATATCTGAAACGAATGACAAGAATTCAAAGAAGGTTAATTAGCAATGAAAAAAAAGGATATTTTTGATAAAATATTTGAACTTCCGGGGCTAAGAGTATTTGAACCACTATATAGTAAGTATAAAGAAGTGATTTTATATTTAGTATTTGGAGGATTAAGTTTTATAGTAAGCATTTGTACTTATGCACTATTTAATGTGTATTTGGGTATCAATGAGTTGATAGCGAATATTTTATCGTGGATAATTACTGTATTATTTGCTTTTTTGACAAATCGTATATGGGTTTTTGATTCTCCTACAAGTGGTGTGCAAGACTTTCTGAAGCAGATGGCAGCCTTTTTTGGTGGACGAATAATTACATTGGTAGTAGAAGAAGTAATTCTATTAGTATTTATATCTATACTTGGTTTTGATAGTATGGTAGTTAAGATTGTTGCACAGATTATCGTTATATTACTTAATTACATCATAAGTAAGTTGATTATATTTAAGAAAGACTAAACAAGATGAAAGCCAAATGTAAGGAGGAATTCATACATGAAGAATATGCTGCGTGTGGCGGCCGTTACGCCGAAGGTTCATATCGGAAGTGTCAGCGGAAATGTCAGAGAGATAATGGATATATATGAAGAGTATAAGGATGCTGCGGATGTCATAGTGACGCCAGAGTTGTCTATCACGGGATATACCTGTGCGGATCTGTTTGAGAACAGAAAGCTCATAGATGGCGCGAGAAGAGGTCTTCTTCAGCTTGCCATGGCGACTTGTACCGGTCAGTCGGCACTGGTGGTCGGTCTGCCATTTGAGGTGGACGGGGAGCTGTTCAACTGTGCGGCGTTCCTGCAGGGCGGAAGAGTCATGGCCATCGTGCCGAAGACTTACCTTCCAAACTATGGCGAGTTCTACGAGAAGAGATGGTTCTCAGCCAGAAAGTATGATGCGGTGATGGTAAATCTCATGGATCCGGAAGATGATGGAGATGAGCTTGAATATGATGGCAGCAGGGCTGTTGGCAGTGAAGTGCTGTTTGGCAATAATGTGATGATAGATATGGGCAGCGGAGACCAGAGAGTAAAGCTTGGTATAGAGATATGTGAGGATGCCTGGACGCCTGTGTCACCGGGAAGACTTCTCGCCATGGCGGGAGCAGAGGTCATACTCAATCTTTCCGCGTCAAATGAGGTCATCGGAAAGGCTGCATACAGGCACAAGCTGATAGGAAGTGTGTCGTCGGACTGCCTGTGCGGATATGTGTATGTGTCGGCGGGAATGTACGAGTCCACATCGGATCTGGTATTTTCAGGACACAATCTGATGTACGAGAACGGCAAGCTCCTCGGCGAGGTAAAGCCATTTGAGGAAGGGGTGCTGATAAGGGATATAAGTCTCACCAAGATCAGACACGACAGGATAGCAAACAAGTCATTTGCCGACTGCAAGCGTGATTTCGCATTCAGAAAGTATGAGACGGTGGTGTGCGATACCCCACTCATGGACAAAGGAAATGTGCTCATGAAGGTGAAGATGACACCATTTGTCCCATCGGGAAATAAGCTTGAGAGGTGCATGGCGATATTCAAGATGCAGGTTGCCGGACTTCAGAGAAGGATAGAGGCGACCCACTGCAAATGTGTGGTCGTGGGAGTGTCAGGCGGACTTGATTCCACACTGGCTCTGCTGGTTTCGGCACAGGCGGTGAAGAATGCGGGACTTCCATCTACAACTGTCGTGGGAATCACCATGCCGGGATTTGGAACGACAAACAGGACGAAGAATAATTCTACGGAACTCATGAGACTGCTCGGCTGTGACAGCAGAGAGATAAGCATAGCTGCATCGGTGAGACAGCATTTTGCCGATATCGGACAGGATGAGAGCGTGCATGACATAACTTACGAGAACTGTCAGGCGAGGGAGAGAACACAGATACTCATGGATGTCGCCAACAAGGAGGGTGGATTCGTGGTTGGAACCGGAGATCTCTCGGAGCTGGCACTTGGCTGGTGCACCTTCAACGGCGACCATATGAGCATGTATGCTGTGAATACAAGTATACCAAAGACTCTGGTGCGCTCACTTGTGAATGAGGTTGGACACTTCATGGAGGTGGATGGATTTGAGGGCATCGCGCCGATCATAGACGATATCATAGACACACCGGTCAGCCCGGAGCTGCTTCCACCGAACCCGGACGGAACCATCGCGCAGAAGACGGAGGACACCGTGGGATCATACATCCTGCACGATTTCTTCTTATATTATACACTTCGATATGGAATGTCCCCTGAGGAGGTAAATGAGTTGTGCAAGGAGGCTGTAAGACAGAGTGACGAGTACAATTTCTCAGACAGCGAGATCGACAAATGGCAGAAGGTATTCTACACGAGATTCTTCCGCCAGCAGTTCAAGAGGAACTGTATGCCGGATGGCGTGAAGGTCGGAACCGTATCGGTCAGCCCGAGAGGAGATCTGAGACTGCCGTCTGAGATAGAATTTGAGGACTTTTTGTAGACATTTGCCTGGGATAGTTATTAATATGGCAGAATCATAATAGCATACCAATCAGGGGTCGCTCCCGCTTAACTCAGCCTGCAACGGTACTAAGGTGCCGCCTGTTGCGCCACCTAAGGACCGGCGGCATCGTATTCCCCTGATTTGGTAGTGCTATTATGATTTTGCCACAATATAGCATACAAAGACAAATGTCTACAAAAGTCGTGTATATATTTTATATGAATAATATAATTTAGGAGGACAAAGAAATGCCATTTATAGATTCAAAGGTTACAGTGAAGATGAGCGATGACCAGAAGGAGACTCTCAAGAGCAGTCTCGGTCAGGCGATAACAACGATGAACAAGACGGAGAGCTACCTTATGGTCGGCATCAACGATGGATACGACCTGTTCATGGGCGGAAAGAAACTTGATAAGGGTGCATATGTGGAAGTCAGCGTATTCGGTGATGTGACTCCTAAGGCATGTGATGCCATGACAGGAAAGATCTGCGATATATTTGCAGATGTACTTGGAATCCCGGGAAATGCGGTGTACGTGACTTACCACGGCGTACATGACTGGGGCTGGAACGGCGGTAATTTCTGATGTGGGAGATAGAAGTCCTTGACGCTCTCCAGAATATACATACCCCATGGCTTGACAAGATCATGGTGGCGATCACATCCCTTGGAAATGCGGGAATACTGTGGATAGTGCTGGCGGCTGTGCTGCTGATCATTCCAAAGACGAGGAAGGCAGGGCTGTGCATGGCCATCGCACTTATCCTTGATCTTCTCATAACCAACTGCCTGTTAAAGAATCTGGTCGCCAGGACAAGACCATATGATGTGGCGAATTTTACAGATCTGATAGTGAAGAAACCAAAGGATTATTCCTTCCCATCGGGACACACGGCGGCATCATTTGCGGCTGTCACGGCGTTGTTCATGAGGAAAGAGAAGCTTTTGGGCAGTATAGCATGTGTTGTGGCTGTGTTTATTGCTTTTTCAAGGATGTATCTGTATGTACATTTTCCGACGGATATTCTGGGTGGTATAGTGGTAGGAGTGGCATCCGGAGTGGCAGCAGGATTTATACTTAGAGCGATTGATAAGAAGCTTGCAGCCAGGGCGGCAGGTACAGATATAGAAAATCAGTGAAAACCAGATTGTGAGGATAAAGATTTCCATGAGCAACATGATTTGGCGAGTCGTTGGTTTGGAGAAATACAATCATGAGTGGTAGACAGTTTTGAAGACATTGACTTTGGAGATTCAGGAATATCTTGAAAAAGAGCGGAAATTACATATTAGATCTCTATAAAATGAGGCATATGGACTAAAAAGATGTTCATATGCCTTATTTTAATATGTCTTTAAATACTTTAAATACACAGAAATTTCACAAACAAAACGCCTCTGTATACTATTGACATTAAAAAATAGAAGTATTAATATTTATGCAACTTGCGTCAAATCACACATAGCTGACGATCAGATATCGCATATCATAAATCAAATTCCTGATTTTGTGCATCTGAGGATTCTGTCAGCATTTCAAACTGAAACAAGGAGGAAATAGAATGATCAAAACATTGCTTGGTCAGGTGGGCGAGTACAAGAAGGACTCGATACTTACACCTGTTTTTACGGCGGCAGAGGTCTTCATGGAGATCCTCATTCCATTTGTGACCGCCAAAATAATTGACGAAGGAATCAACGGACAGGACATGAGCAAGGTGTATATGTATGGCGGACTCATGCTTGTACTGGCTTTCCTAAGCCTTTTCTTTGGAGTGATGGCGGGCAAATTCGCTGCCAGCGCATCGACGGGATTTGCATGCAATCTGAGGGAGGGCATGTACAGGAACGTACAGGAATTTTCATTTACAAATATCGACAAGTTCAGCACCGCCAGTCTTATAACACGTATGACGACTGATGTGACAAATGTACAGAACGCGTACCAGATGCTCATACGAATCGCAGTCCGTGCGCCACTCATGCTCATTTGCAGTATGATAATGTGCTTTACAATCAACGTGGAGCTGTCACTTGTATTTGTGGCAGCACTTGTGGTTCTTGCATTTGGATTGTTCTTCATCATATTCAAGGTAACACCTATATTTGACGAGGTGTTCAGAAACTATGATAACCTGAATGCCAGTGTTCAGGAAAATGTATCAGCGATAAGAGTTGTAAAGGCATTTGTCAGGGAAGAATATGAGGATAAGAAGTTTGGGAAGGCAGCAGAGGTTCTTGCGGAACTGTCCATAAAGGCTGAGAGTCTGCTGGCTTTCAACAATCCTATCATGATGTTTGTCATCTTTACATGTATGATGCTCCTGTCGTGGATCGGAGCACACTTCATAGTCAGTGGTAGCATGACAACTGGAAATCTTACATCACTTTTCAGCTATGTCATGAGTATGATGATGTCGCTGATGATGCTGTCCATGGTATTTGTCATGATCTCCATGAGTATGGCAAGTATGAGACGAATATCTGAGGTCCTTGAGGAGACACCTACCATGACCAATCCTGATGAGCCGATCATGGAGGTCCCTGATGGAAGAATAGATTTCAACCATGTGGACTTCGTGTATAAGGCCGGAAGTGCGGAGGATACACTGAAAGATATAGATATTCACATAAAATCCGGTGAGACGGTCGGCGTGATAGGTGGAACCGGATGTGGTAAGTCGACATTTGTCAATCTGATAAGCAGACTGTATGATGTGAAACCGGACGGTGGTTCGGTCTGTGTCGGAGGACATGACGTGCGTGATTACGATATGGAGGTCATCCGAAATGAAGTGGCGGTTGTGCTCCAGAAGAATGTGCTGTTTTCGGGTACGATACTTGATAACCTGAGATGGGGCAAGGCGGATGCCACGGAGAATGAGTGCCGTGAGGTGTGCGAGCTTGCCTGTGCGGATGAGTTCATAGACAGGATGCCGGATGGATATAACACCTGGATCGAGCAGGGCGGAAGCAATGTGTCTGGTGGTCAGAAGCAGAGACTCTGTATTGCCAGAGCGCTGCTCAAGAGCCCGAAGGTACTCATTCTCGATGATTCCACAAGCGCAGTTGACACCGCTACGGATGCGAAGATCAGGCAGGCATTTGCAACCAAGATACCGAACACCACCAAGATCATCATATCCCAGAGAATATCAAGTGTGCAGGATGCTGACAGGATCATAGTTCTGGATAACGGAATGGTCAGCGGCTTCGACACACATGAGAATCTGTTAAAGAACAACACGATATATAAGGAGATCTACGACGTACAGATGTCTGGCGGCGGTGATTTCGATGAGAAGATGAATTAATTATGAAGGAAAGGAGGCAGTGTAATGACAGGAAATACAGAGAAATACAGTGAAAATAAGATGGATGATAAAGTGGATGCAGGGCTGAAGAGACCTGGAAAGGATCAGGGCAAAAATCCCATGAAGGCACTTGGAAGGCTGATCAGATATATTCTTAAGGAATACAAGCTGGCATGTATTACGGTTGTGGTCAGCATACTTATATCGGCGCTTGCGATACTGAGTATATCGATGTTCATGCAGAAACTTATCGATGTATATATTGAACCGATGATGAAACAGAGCTCACCTGATTATGGTCCCCTGGCCCACAGGATGCTGGGGCTTGGACTTATACTTGTGCTGGGAATAATCTGCGCATACGCGTACAACAGGATCATGGTAAATGTGACTCAGGGAACCATGAAGAGGCTCAGAGTTCAGCTCTTTGAGCGAATGGAATCTCTTCCGATATCTTTCTTTGACACACATGCACATGGAGATATCATGTCGGTGTACACCAATGATGTTGACACACTCCGTCAGGTCATAAGTCAGAGTATGCCGCAGCTTATCAACTCAAGCATCACATTTATCTCAACACTCATTGCGATGATAGTTCTTGATATACCGCTCACGGTGCTGTCAGTCGTCATGGTACTTATCATGATAAAGGCGACGTCGAGCTTGGGCGCGAAGTCGGGAAGATACTTCATGAAGCAGCAGCAGGATCTTGGAAAGGTCAACGGCTATATAGAGGAAATGATGAGTGGACAGAAGGTTGTCAAGGTGTTCTGCCACGAGGAAAAGGCATATGATGATTTCTGCAAGTTGAACAGATCTCTTCAGGACAGCGCCTACAAGGCCAATATGATAGCCAACATCACCATGCCGGTGAATGCAAACCTTGGAAATATAAGCTACGTTCTTTGCGCAGTGCTGGGAGGTGTACTTGCAGTAAATGGCTGGTCAGGTCTTACCATAGGAACGCTTGTGGCATTCCTGACGCTTAACAAGAGCTTTACGATGCCGGTGACGCAGATAAGCCAGCAGATCAACGCCATAGTCATGGCGGCTGCCGGAGCTGACAGGGTATTTACCATGACAGACGAGAAGCCTGAGGAGGACGAGGGCTATGTTGAGCTGGTAAATGCAAAGAAGGATGCAGATGGCAATCTCACAGAGACTGAGGAGAGGACCGGACTCTGGGCTTGGAGACACAGGCATGAGACTGGCGAGATCACATACAGGGAGCTCACAGGTGAGGTTGAATTTGAGAATGTTGACTTCGGTTACAATCCGGATAAGATTGTTCTTCACGACATCAATATGTATGCAAAGCCTGGTCAGAAGATAGCATTTGTCGGAAGTACAGGTGCGGGCAAGACGACGATAACCAATCTGATAAACAGGTTCTACGATATACAGGACGGCAAGATAAGGTACGACAATATCAACATAGGCAAGATCAGAAAGCCGGATCTCAGACGAAGCCTTGGAATAGTGCTTCAGGATACACATCTGTTCACAGGAACAGTCATGGACAACATAAGATATGGCAAGCTGGATGCCACGGATGAGGAGTGCATCAAGGCTGCAAAGCTTGCAAATGCTCACGATTTCATAAAGCGACTTCCTGACGGTTATAACACAATCCTTACTGGCGATGGTTCAAACCTCAGTCAAGGACAGAGACAGCTTCTTGCGATTGCAAGGGCAGCGGTTGCGGATCCACCGGCATTGATCCTTGATGAGGCTACATCATCCATCGATACGAGAACTGAGGCCATGGTATCAAGGGGAATGGATGCCCTCATGGAGGGAAGAACGTCATTTGTCATAGCGCACAGACTTTCCACGGTCAAGGATGCAGACTGCATCATGGTCATGGAGCAGGGACGCATCATAGAGAGAGGCACCCACGACCAGCTCATAGATATGAAGGGCAGATATTATCAGCTGTACACTGGCAAGAAGGCCGTAGCTGGGCAGGCGTAAGCCGAATTGTTTATAAAAAACAGAAAATTACTTGCAATTTAAAAATATTTGTGCTACCATAAGGGCAATTAATGGTAGTCGCAGTTAAGCTCAACGAGATGAAAGTTTCGTTGGGCTTTTTATTTTCGTAAGGAGGGGCCCGCGTAAGCGGGAGGAATCCTTGCAGAGGAAGCGCACTGATGTGCGCGCAGGTCATCAAGCTACGCTTGACGACATGTTGCGAAGCACGCATGCGCCTGCGCGAAGCGCTTTTGAATGCGCATGCTCAATATTATTTTCGTAAGGAGGAAATTATTATGCCACAAAACAAATTACAGGAATTCGTATTCACAACAATCATGGCCATGTTCATGGTCTATGGAATGATCTGCTACAATGTAGCATTAAGCACAGGAGGTTTCACCAATCAGACATTTGTCATGGCACTTCATGAGATGCCGATCATGTGGCCGATAGCTATAGTGCTTGAGCTTTTCGTGGTTGGAAAGCTTGCACCAATGCTTGCATTCAAGATCGTGAGACCGACTGACAGACCACAGGTGATAACCTTCATGATATCATTCTACATCTGCATAATGATGTGTCCAATCATGAGCCTTATAGCAACTGTTTTGTTCAAGGATTCACCAAGTGTTGGTACACTTATCCAGACATGGGGAATGAATCTCCCTGTTGCACTGCTCTGGCAGCTCTGCTATTGCGGACCGCTTGTGAGATTGATATTCAGAACCATATTTAAGAAACAGCTTTCGGGAGCAGGATGCGCCGAGACATCAAATGAGCCACAGCCAGAGGCTTAACCAAAAGTGTAGACAAAGCCCGCGTGAGGTGTTACAATCCGTTCAAATTGTAGTTTTTAGGACAGAGGAAGAGTAGTGAGTGATATACATATAACGCTGGGCGATCTGTGTCAACAGCTCTCCATATCGAGGGCAACGGGTAGAAATTGGCTCAGACTTGGGAAAATTGAATCACAGGGCAAGCAGCCTGATGGTGCGGTGTATTTCACCGAGGACTATGTCAGGTCTGTAAATGAATCACTGAGAACGGGGAAACGTCAGTCACTTCGCAGCCGCAGGAATAAGGGATACGTGTCCGGGAAATGTCTGTATGACAGATACGTGTCCGAGGACTGTGTAAGCGCACATGAGGTAAAAAGACTTGCGGATCTACTTGCAGAGCGGGGGGTATGCGTGACAGAGACTGTTATGAGAGCTCTACTGGCTGACTGCGCACTTAAGCTGCTGATAAGCAGTGGGGCTGTAGTACGCGACAAATATAGTGACGCCCAAACCGCAATGGCACAGAAAGAGGCTGGCTCCGGAACAGAGGATTATCCGGTGATAGCTTGCTATGCAGAGAATGAACTTCTCATGGCATATATTGATGGAAGAATTCAGGCTGGTGTCTGGAATGTTCTGATTGACGATATAATCGGGAACCCTGGGAAAACTGCAGATTGGATAAAGGCTAACAGAGAATTCTTTGATATCCACTATGAGTATCAGAATGGAGAGGATGTACCTGGATTGCTTTATATGTCCATAAGGGATATTGGAAGCCGCAAGGCGGCGGGATCATATTACACCCCGACGGATATAGTCAGGAAGATGCTGGATGATGTGTATAGTGACATGGAAAATGGTGATGAGAGAAGGAAGCAGCGGCTTCTGGATCCATGCTGCGGAACAGGCAATTTTCTGATACAGCTGCCGGATGATATAGAGCTTTGCAACATATATGCATGTGATATAGATGAATTCAGCGTACAGCTTGCAAGGTTCAATCTGGCACTGAACAGACTGACAGATAAAGACGTTTTCACTGAGACCGCAGGCATACAGACTATATGTGAGAATGTGGCATGCAATGATTTCCTTATAAAGGAGTTGTTTGTGTCAGAAGACAGCGGTGAATATGAAGAACATAGAGGAAATAAAGAATTTAAAGAACTTAGAGAATTTACAGATCACGGATTCGACATTATAATCGGAAATCCTCCGTGGGGATATGCATTTGGCAGTGATATGCGGAGATACCTGAAAACGGCATACAGGACAGCTCAGGGAAAAGGCATTGAATCATACGATGTGTTCGTAGAGAGAGCTCTTGAATTGCTGGAATACGGAGGTGCGCTTGCATTTGTGCTTCCGGAGGCATTGCTTGACGTGAGAAATCACAGCGCAGTCAGACAGATCATAGCAGAGTCGGCAAATGTGAGACATGTGAATTTTGTTGGTGATGTATTTTCTGGCGTTCAGTGTCCTGCAGTGACTTTGAGACTTGAGAAAAGCCGTGATGCCGGCCACTGCGAGGGGGCAGAGATCGAGAAAAACGGTGAAGCATTTGTCATCAGAGACGACAGGCCACTGGACGCTCATGGATTTGCGCTCAGAATAAATGATGAGGAGTACCGTCTTCTGGCAAAACTAGAAGCTGCGGAGAATTGTGTGTGCCTTAAGGAACGGGCGGATTTTGCTCTGGGTATTGTGACAGGGGACAATAAGAGATATTTGTCAAACGACTGTCTTGATGGAATGGAGCCGGTGGTGACTGGTTCAGATGTGTACAGGTACAGGTATCAGGATTCTGGTAAATACGTGGATCCGGATCTGGCTTTGTACCAGCAGGCGGCACCTGCCAAGCTTTACCGTGCACCGGAGAAACTGATATACAGATTCATCAACCGCCAGTTGGTATTTGCATATGATGACAGGCAGAGACTTACGCTTAACAGCTGCAATGTGGTCATTCCACGTGTGGAAAGGCTGGACATGAAGTATATCATGGCTGTGCTTAACTCCCGGGTGGCACAGTATATGTATGAGAAGCGGTATCATGTGGTAAAGGTGCTGAGGTCTCATATTGAATCAATTCCGATACCGTTGGCAGATGTGAGGTCGCAGCAGGAGATCATCCAAATGACGGACAACCTTATGACATGTGAGCACAGGGGTGATCTGTATGACGAGATCGATGATGCCGTGCGAAGACTGTATGGTGTGAGCGATGAAGATTATGAGTTCATCAGACGGACTTTATCTGGAAACAGATATATGTTATAAAGGTAGATGGAATATGATACATTTTAAATAAAATTTTTGTAATGGGAACCCGCCGTCAAGGCTGGGGATTCCTTACGAAGCACGCATACGCCGCGCGGGACGCCTATAAAAATGCGCATGTTCCATTAATAATAAGAAAGAGGAAGAGATGATGAACAATATACTTCTTATAAATGATATGGCAGGCTACGGAAAAGTGGCACTGTCAGCCATGATACCGATCATGTCCAACATGAAATTTCAGGTGTACAACCTGCCGACAGCCCTTGTGTCAAACACACTGGACTACGGTAAATTCGATATTCTTGAGACCACCGGCTATATGAAGAACAGCATGAGAGTGTGGGGTGAGCTTGGATTTACATTTGACACCATAGCAACCGGATTTCTTGTATCGGAGGAACAGACCAGGCTTGTGGCTGAGTTCTGTGAGAAGAAGAAAGACCAGGGTGCGTTTATATTTGTCGATCCGATCATGGGCGATGACGGAATCCTGTACAACGGTGTTACGGAGAATACGGTTGGCTATATGAGACAGATGTGCAAAGTGGCGGATCTCATAGTGCCAAACTGCACAGAAGCAGCATTTCTTGCCAGCAAATACACTGACAAGAGGATACTGACCATGGCGGAGGCCGAAGATCTGGCACATACGCTTCACGGATATGGAGCAAAGACCGTAGTTATTACCAGCGTGAATATAGATGGACAGACAAGCACTCTCCTGTTGGATGGCGAGACAGACAAAATGAACGTGTTCCCATATACAGAGATTCCTGTGAGATTTCCGGGAACCGGTGATATATTCTCTGCTGTGCTTATCGGAAAGTACAGAGGCGGACACAGCATAGAAGACAGTGTGCAGTCAGCCATGAAAGTGGTGGAGAAGCTTATAGCCTTGAACAAGGACAATGTTGACAAGTATAAGGGAATCCCGCTTGAGCAGTACATAGAGGTGATAACGGAATGAGCAGACCGCAGATCAAGATAACACTCATAGACCGCAAAGGCCCTCACGGCTGCCACAGGGGGCATAAGATAGGTGACAGCTACGATTTTGATACTGAGCGAGGGCAGCTCTGTCCCATGGCCATGCATGTGGCATTTCCATATGTGGATATTCTTAGATATGGTGGAACCATCCCGGGAAATGAGCCGGGAACTGCAGTGTTCTGTTGTCCTGATGTGGACACGATCAATGTGTTCAGGATAGAGGTTGTCCAGTCTGAGCAGGATAAAAATTGACAAATAAACGGCAAAGAGACAGCTAAAGAAGCGGTGTATCGGAAGAAAAAAACTCCCTTATATAATATAATACATGGTAAGTAAGACAGATGTATTTATCAAGTATGGGAGGTGGCACATATGGCAGGATGCAGAGCGCATTACAATATATATGCATGGATAATTGCTGTGGTTATGTGCGTCTCATATCTTGGAGTTTGTGGGCTTTACAACCCGAATGTCAGGAATTATTCTGCGCATTCGGTATCATTGCTTGGTGAGAGTCGGGGAATAGACGCCGGGAACAACGATGTGCTCATGGTTGACAGTTCTGCGGGGCTTGTGATCCAGACAAGAAACATACGGACTGGAAATTCAGAAGAATCCATAGACGATACATGGATGCTGTCGGCGGTTCTTGCGGCATTGCTGTTGAGTCTGATATTCTGTGTATGTGCATCTGCAGGCAGATATCCCGAGATGACAAACAGCCGCAGATGGATACTCCTGGAATATATACACAGGTCAGACGGGAAAAAGCGCACCTTCATTGGGAATTAAATGTAATAGAGATTACCAGTGAAGGAGAGATAATTATGGCAATGGATATATTGGCTTATACATTTGGGGTTATAGCACTTGCAGCAGCAATCAAATGCTTTGTGGACGAAAACTGGGGTGAGAAGATGCACCGTGAATCAGAGGATATCACGGCTCCAGATGCAAAAGACATGACTCAGGATAAGAAGGCAGCTTAGATGATAAGCAGTTTAACCAGACAATAAAATAGAGAGAGAATTATTGATCCCACAGATATTATTATGGATATCTGTGGGATCATTTTTATTTTTTCATCCGGTTAAGCTCCGGTATTACGGTTAACAGCATTGTGAAAAAGCATGCGCTTCCTCCGAGTATATTTGATATAGGTTCAGCCATGAATACGCCATTTGTTCCGAGATGGAAAGCATACGGCAGCAGGTATGTAAGAGGGACTACGATGATCGCCTTTCTGAGCAGAGAGAAGAAAATCGCCTGCTTTTTCTTGTTCAGCGATTTGAAAGTAGTCTGGCCGATATACTGAAGCAGCATAAATGCAAATGCAGCGAAATATATTTTGAGAGCCGGGATGGAGTCACTTATAAGTGAACTGTCTGAGCTGAATACAGATATAAGTGCTCCCGGAGCAATCAGGATGATTCCCCATGCTATGACCATATATATCACTGCAAGCAGAGACATGATGGCTATGGATTTTTTGACATGATCGGGCTTTCTGGCTCCATAATTGTAGCTGATGACTGGGGAAGCACCTTCGGCTATTGACCAGATAGGAGTTTCGACGATCTGTCTGACGCTTGACACGATGGTCATGACTGACACATAGACATCGCCTCCAGTACGTGACAGGACACTGTTACAGCATATTGATACAAGGCTGTTTGTGAGCTGCATCACAAATCCAGCGGTTCCCAGACTGACAATATCCTTTGCATATGTCACACACTCCCTGAATTGTCCCAATGAAAGCAGCTTTACCTGCAATTCGGCTTTGTTCTTCAGAAAGTAGAGGACAAAAGCGGCAGACATGATTTGCGATATCACGGTGGCTATGGCCGCACCTCTGACGCCGAGATGTAGGACAAATATAAATACGGGATCGAGAATACAGTTGGCGGCAGCACCGACGGCCACTGTCAGCATACCTGTTACAGAATATCCCTGTGCATTGATGAATGGGTTCATGCCTGTTGATACCATGGATGGCAGAGTGCCAAGCAGATATATCATCATATATGGGTACGCATATGTGAGTGCGCTTTCCGATGCTCCGAACAGGACCAACAGCGGTCTTGCAAATATCATACCGACAGCCATGAGAATAATGGCAGCACCACATAACATAGTGAAGGCTGTATTCATTATGGTATCTGCGGTTTTATCATCCCCCATCCCTCTTCTGATTGAGAACAGAGGGGAACCGCCACTGCCAAACAGATTGCTGAAGGCAGTGATTATGATGGTGATCGGGAAACAGAGACCGACTCCGCCGAGAGCAGCGGTGCCCACATCAGGTATTCTTGCTATGTAGATCCGGTCGATCACGTTGTACAGCAGACTTATGAGCTGAGCCACTAGCATAGGCATGGCCACACCGAGTATATTTTGAGTTATCTTTCCATTTTCAAAGTTTACTCTTTTCATAGATTTCATTCCTTACAAAATGTATTGAATAGTTTACTTTCATATAATAGAACTGCAGTTAAAAATAATCAATAGACGTATATGGGGGTGTGTTATAGATATGAAACTACCTTCTCAATCATATTTTGTTTAAAGTGATTAAAAAATAATTAATATTTAACTAAATTAAGTTTGACTATTAGGTAGAGCTTAACTAATATGAAAACAGAAATGTATAATGTATATAGAACAAATGGAATGACAGGAGACAATATTATGAAGATCAAGCCAAATGATGTTATGATCAGGTATACAGGACGTATTGACTGGACAGATGCGGAGAAGCCGGTGTGGGTATATCCTTGTACATCTGCGGAGATGAAATTTACGGGCAATACTCTTAAGATAAAGGTGTCCAACAGAAACAATTACTGGAACAATTATCTGGGCTGTATAATTGACCAGTCACAGAGAAGTTATTTTTTGAACAAAGAAGGGATCACGGAACTGGATATAGCGGTTCCGGATAACGATACAAATGAACATTGTGTGCTGTTCTTCAAGAGACAGGATGCATGCCATGAGGTAACAATACTTGAGTATGAGATTGGAGATGGGGAGAGACTTCTTCCTTTGAAACCGCTGTCAGGCAGGCGAATAGAGGTGTATGGAGATTCGGTGTCAGCGGGCGAGGTATCGGAGGCTGTCGACTGCGTTGGAAAGGAAGACCCGGTACACAATGGCGGTTATTCAAACAGCTGGTATTCGTATGCGTGGATTACTGCAAGAAAGCTGAAAGCACAGATTCATGACATAGCCCAGGGAGGGATAGCTCTCATGGACAGGATAGGATGGTTCCAAGAGCCGAATCAGATTGGCATGGAAAGTGTGTGGGATAAGATTCACTACAATCCTACATTTGGTCCGGTGACAAAGTGGGATTTCTCCCAGTACACACCTCAGGTTGTTATAGTTGCTATAGGACAGAATGACAACCATCCGTATGATTTTATGAAAAATGACTATAACGGCAGGCAGGCGGAAACGTGGCGTGACCATTACATGAAATTTCTGGGAAAACTCAGGAAGACATATCCGGATGCACACATAATCTGCTGTACCACACTTCTCTGTCACGACTGTTCATGGGACAAGGCTATAGATGAAGTGGTTGACACTATGAATGATAAAATGATAACTCATTATGTATATGGAAGAAACGGATGCGGCACGCCAGGACATTTGAGGATACCGGAGGCGTGTGAGATGGCAACGGAGCTGGCCGAATATATAGAAGGTCTCGAAATTGAGGGGTGGAATTAAATTATATCCTAACTTAGAGGTAATATAGGATTATTAATGAGCTGATGTTCAAATATGGAGGATAAAGCATGGAAAATTATGATCTTGAAAGAATAAAATCAGTTATACAGCGCGCCCAGAGTGGACAGGAACTTACAATAGGGTTCCTTGGCGGTTCGATAACGCAGGGAAGTTTGGCGACGGAGCATGAAAATACTTATGCATACAGGGTATACAAGTGGTGGTGTGATACATTTCCACAGGCAAAGTTCAATTATGTGAATGGCGGAATCGGCGGTACGGATTCCTATTATGGGGTGTCAAGAGCGGTCACTGATGTGCTCATGTATCAGCCGGATCTAGTTGTGGTGGATTTTAGCGTAAATGATGTGGATAACATATACTGTGAAGAGACCTTTGAAGGTGTGCTGAGAACACTGCTTTGCTGGTCATCAAGACCGGCGGTGGTGGTGCTCAATAACGTTTTCTACGACACGGGTGTGAGCACCCAGGATATCCACAACCGACTTGCAGATCATTATGGAGTGCCGCATGTGAGCGTGTACGATACCATATACAGGCGGATGAAGGCGGGAGAATATAACAGGATCGACATAACCCCGGATGGACTTCATCCAAATGACAAGGGACATGGCCTGGTAGCCGGTGAGATAACAAAGTTTCTTGAGAGAATTATGGAGGATCTCATACAAGATGAGAATTTGGCTGATGACTCAAATACGGATACCGCAGATGCTGGCGCGGACACAGAGAATGATATCCAGGACGAATCAGCCTGCTCATGTGTACTTCCTACCCCTGTTACCGCAAATGCTTATGAGTATGCAAAGAGGCTTACCATACGCGAGATATGTCCTAAGCTTTCAGGGTTCAGGGCTGATACTCATGAGAAGATGGGACACCTTGATCATTTCAAGAATGGATGGACAGGTGTACATGCCGGTGATAGCATAACATTTGAACTTGAGGGAAGCTGCATAGGAATTCAGTACAGAAAGACCATATCAAGACCGGCGGTCAGGGCGCAGGCTGTGCTTGATGGGGATACTGCACATCCGATATTGCTTGATGGCAATTTTGATGAGGACTGGGGTGACTGTCTGTATATAGAGCCTGTGCTTCATCATGGTGAGAAGAAGAAACACACACTTGAGATAACGGTTCTTGATGATGAGAGTGTGGGTACAACACCATTCTATCTTATGTCCATAATAGTTGCATGATAAGTATGTGATTAAGAGAATGACAATGTTCAGATTGGCATAGATATTTGAAGAATTAAATTAAAATAAATAATGTTGTGTATTGCAATATTGGGGATAGAGGACTATTATTAGCTCAGATGTACAAAGAGGTACTGCATAATCTTGCAGTGCCTCTATTTTTTTATGATGGATTTTATATCCGTACAGATTTTTGAGGAGGATGATATTATGCCACCGATGAACAATGCAGATTATCTTATCAGATTGCAGCACGCAGATGAACTTGACGCTATGAAGGCAGCAAAAAAGGCAAGCGGACTCACATACGAGGCGCTGGCAGAGAAAATAGGTGTGAATAAAGTATGGCTCGCATCAGCATTTGAGGGACAGCAGTATGTGCCTGAAGAATATTGCGATAAGCTTGCAGAAGCACTGGGAATAGATAAGTCAGCCACGGCATTTCTTGCAGAGCACCCATATAAAGGCAACACGGATCCTATTCTCTACAGACTTCATGAGGTCATTGATACATATGGTCCTGCCATCAAGGACATAATCCACGAGCAGGGCGGAAATGCCATCATGAGTGCCATCGATTTTGGCCTTGACGTGGATGTGACTGAGGATGCCGAGGGCAACCACAGAGTCATCATCAAGTTTGACGGAAAACTCCTGCCATATGCCAAGAAAGGACAGTATCCTTGGTAGAGTTGATGTGTTGACATTACAACTGTTGTAAGGTTTAATATCATGTGGGGACGGAGGGGACAGGTATCTCCGTCCCCATCAACATGAAAGACGAGGACATACATAATGGAGAAGAACCTTACGACCGGAAGTGTGCCAAAGACGATGGCGTATTTTGCGCTGCCTTATCTTTTATCTTATTTTCTGCAAACATTATATGGGATGGCGGATCTGTTCATCATAGGACAGTTCTGTGGCAATGATGCCGGGGCCACCACAGCGGTTGCAAATGGATCTCAGGTCATGCATATGCTCACGGTGATTTTGGTTGGTCTTGCCATGGGAACAACTGTTGTCATAGGAAAAGCAGTGGGAGCAAAAAAGCTTCAGGATGCCCAGGCTGCCATCGGAAATACAGTCACCATCTTCATGATAATATCAGTAGTACTTACAGTAATGCTGCTCATTTTTATAAATCCAATAGTTGCGGTCATGGATACACCCAAGGAGGCTGTAAAAGGAATCACCGATTACCTGATAGTCTGCTTTATAGGAATTCCATTTATAACAGCATACAACGTGATAAGTTCCATATTCAGGGGACTCGGCGATTCCAAAAGTCCAATGTACTTCATCGCGGTTGCATGCGGCCTTAATATTGCACTTGATTATATATTTATAGGCGCCTGCGGCATGGGCCCTCTTGGCGCAGCACTTGGAACAACGCTGGCTCAGACGTTCAGTGTCATCATATCATTTGCCGCAATAAAGAGGATGAATACCGGGCTGAAGCTCACGAGAAATGACTTTGTTCCGAGAAAAAACGTGCTCGGCGAGATAGTGAAGATCGGTCTCCCGGTGGCTGTTCAGGACGGATGCATACAGATAGCATTCATCATCATAACCGTCATTGCGAATAAACGTGGTGTAAATGACGCGGCGGCAGTGGGTGTTGTGGAGAAGATGATAAGCTTTATCTTCATAGTTCCATCGTCAATGCTCGCCACAGTATCGGCACTTGCCGCACAGAATATTGGCGCAGGAAAGCATGACCGGGCGGAGCAGATACTAAGGTATGCGCTGGGGATCATAGTGGTATACGGAGCCATAGCTATTGCGGTAGTTGAAATATTTGCACCGGAACTTGTGGGACTCTTTAGTAAGAACAAAGTAGTTGTAGCGATGGGAGTTCAGTATATCAGCAGTTATATAGTGGACTGCGTATTTGCGGGAATACATTTCAGTTTCACCGGATATTTCTGTGCCTATGGCAAATCCTATATAGGGTTTATTCACAATATGATAGCCATAGTATGTGCAAGAATTCCGGGATCATATCTGGCATCTGTCATGTATCCAGACACCCTGTTCCCGATGGGATTTGCGGCACCGGCTGGATCATTTATATCCATAGTGATATGCGTGGGAGCATTTGTGTGGATGAAGAGGTGCGGTACGCTGTATAAGGCCAACTTATAAGAGATATGTATTTGGTGATAGGAATGTTTATTGTGCGTTCATTTCGTAAAGGTATTATGATCGTTCGGATACAAGTGGCAGTTCATTGATCATCAGTCGTGCGGAATATCATGGAATCTACCGTCCAGCTCCTCGGTCTTGACCACGTTGATAAACGCGTGCTCATCTATTCCACGGATCATCGGGATGAGCTCACGCTTTGCCTCGGCGTTGATGACAGAATAGATAAGGGTTTTCTCCTTCTCCTCATAGCAGCCGATCCCGGTGAATAATGTGGCGTCGTGATTTGTCAGATCTTTGATGGCGTGATATATCTCATTTGATTTGTCGGAGATGATGAACAACGTTTCTTTCTTATATCTCTTATATAGAAGCTGGATCACCTGCGTGCTGCAGAACTGGTAGATGATGGAGTACAGAGCCTTTGACCAGCCGAACAGTGCACCGGCTGCGATCAGCATCACGATGTTTCCGAGCAGTATGTAGTTCCACGCATCTATACCCTTCTGGTGGGACAGGAATATGCTGATGAAATCAGTTCCCCCGGTGCTGGTTCCAACGTTCAGGCACAGGCTGATGGCGAGTCCATTGATGAGACCGCCGAACAGGCTTACAAGCATTATGTCGTCCGTAAATACATATGATGGCAGGATATCCACAAATATACTCGACAGAAGTATGACTATGATCGAATAGAGGGTGAATCTTTTGCCGATATATTTGTATGATATGTATGTGGGAAACAGATTCAGCCCAATGTTGAAAACTGCAAAAGGCACGCTTATGTGCAGAAATTTTATTCCAATGTTCTGGAGAAGCAGGGATGCTCCGGAGAACCCGCTTGGAAACAGCCCTGCGGTCTTGGCAAAGCATCGGAGATTCCATGCGTATAGTATAGATGCAAATACGACGATGAACAGGCGAAATACCTGATAAAATCTTGGGTGTTTTAACTCTAGAGATTGAAACATAGCGGTACCTCCTTTGTAAGTGTCACTGTAAATTGCGATTAATTTTCAAATGGACGGACCCTCAAAGTCACGCCTAAATCCTTGCATATCTGGCGGCATCGCTTGATCTTATCCTCGGGCATGACCTTGTCAACAACTGTCATGACAACGTGTGGCACGTACCTTTTGGCAAGAACGGCAAAATCCTTGATGGCCGCGTAGGACTGGATTCCATAGCGTGATCTGGTCAGTTCAAGAAATTCATTTTCATCAGGGGCGTTCAGGGATATTGATACAGTGTCGAATCGGCCCTCAAGCTCTGGTGTGACATCTCTCCCATATATAAGATTGGCAAGTCCGATGGTGTTGAGACGGACTTTGAGATTGGGATATGTGTTTTTCAGTGAATCGATCACCGCGCACACGTCTTCAAGTCTCTCAAGAGGCTCGCCAAATCCACAAAATACAAGTTCATTTATGATATTCAGGTCATACTTTGAGAAAAGCTCCAGAACCTCCTCTATAGAAGGCTCGCCATCCTTCAGCCAGAGAGTATTGTTCTCCTGCTGCTTTTTTGTCTGCCTCAGGCAGAACACACAGCTGCATGGACATTTGTTTGTCATGTTTACATATATATTTTTGCCTGTGAGATCCCCGCTCTTTGCAATGTCGAGGTAACCTTCCTCACCGACTTTTCCGGTTACAGTGTATAAAACCATAGTTGAATCTCCAATCGTTTAAGTTATTCCTCCGTCAGATCCTTCATGTACATCTCAAAGCACAATCCCCAGTTCTCCGGAACATTGTTCTCAACGCAGTAGCTTATGCACTTTGATACATATGAAGCGGCCTTTTTCACGGACTCATAGACGCTGTGTCCGTTCAGATACATACCCGCAATGATGGCTGCGATCACATCTCCAGTGCCGCTCCTGTCGCCGCCGATCCTGTCAACCATGACCATCTGGAAATCCTCATCCTTGTTGTAGATGAAGTTGGCTATCTGAGTCTTATTGAAATGTATTCCTGTCACAACGATATGTTCCGGTCCCTGCTCCGCCAGGGTCATGCACATTTGCCTTAGCTCGTTCACGGTCACAGTGTGCTCCGGATATGGAAGATCAAGGAGGGTGCAAAGCTCCGTCAGATTAGGAGTGATAATGTCGGCATATTTTACAAGCTCCTTCATCTTGCTGCACATAGACGCGGTATAGGTTGGGTACAGCTTGCCGTAGTCACCCATGACGGGATCGACGATAACAAAATTCTTCTCGTTTTTAAAGTATTTGATAAAGTCGATAACTATATCAACCTGTTCCTCAGAGCCGAGAAATCCTGTGGATATGGCATCGAACTGCAGCTCCAGATCTTTGTAGGTCTGGATGTAATCCCGCATTTTTGGTGTGTAGTCATCAAAGTAAAATATAGGAAACTGTGTATGTGTAGATAGTATTGCTGTCGGCACAGTGACAGCCTGGATCTTCATGGCGGACACTATCGGTGCCATGACAGCGATGGAACATCTTCCGAATCCTGTAACATCATTTATTAGAGCGATTTTTTTCTGCATCTTAGTTCTCCAAATTCAATAAATATAGTAGATTTTATCATCAAATACAGGTGTGTTCAATATTTGAATTCCGTCAGACCAAGTGAAATTTATGTTCAAAAGGGAGAGAATAGGTAAAATTTCCACATTGCCCCATATCTTGATAAGTAGTAAAATATAGGCAAATTTTGTATGGCTGGTGTTCAGGAGGAATGAGTATGAATGAAGTCGTTTTAAAGATATATGTCTTTTCGTCAATTATAATAGCCGTCATGGATATTATACTGGCGATGAAATCCATAAAAAAGAATAAGACGACTGGAAGGTTTCTGGGACTTGCCTGCATAGGAGCAGCTATAGTCGATGTCAGTTATCTTATCAGCATTATAAGCGATTCGTATATGGCCATGTCCGTCATGTCGAGTATATATTTCGTAAGCATTGATTATATGCTGGTATGTCTGCTCATATTTATTGTTTATTTTACAAAAGGACGTTTTTCAAAGCGTGGAAGAGCGGCGATAGGCGTATGCTTTTTTTACTGTCTGTATGAGCTTGTAATATTTGCCATAAATCCATTCAAAAATATAGCGATAGGGTATGTCAGAAGAGACACCGTGATAGCGAAATACAGCTATGATATGAAACTGCTGTATGATATGCATCTGGTTTTTTCATATGCGCTGGTGTGTGTAGTACTCATACTCCTTGTAAAGAAACTTTGCAAGATCCCACATGAATATCGTTTGCAGTACAGCAGTGTCATTCTGGGACTTCTTGCGCTCGTTGGGATAAATGCAATATTTCTCTACGCTCCGGGAGCGGAGGTGTACAAACTTCTGGATTATTCCATCTGTGGCTACAGTCTTACATCATTCATTCTGTACTGGAGCTGCTTTAATTATTCAACCCATGGCATGCTCAACAAACTAAAGACAAACATATTCGAGAATATAGGTCAGGGAATAGTTTTGTTTGATTATGACAACCATTTGATCCTGCACAATGACAGGGCGGATGATTTCCTTGGAAAGGAACTCCTCTGCAAATGTGAGAATCTGCAGCAGTTTCTTGAGACGTATGATCTGTCCGTTGATTTTGCAGCTGATGACGACAGTTTTTCTCTGCAGTGCTATATAAAAGGTGATGATGGAGACAGACCTTTAAGGTGCGATATCAGAAGGCTTGACAACAAGGAAGGCCACAGACTTGGTCAGATGTTTGTATTTTCTGATATATCTCTGGAGACGGATATGCTTACAGGATTTCAGAAATGGGATAGCTTTCAGAGACTTGCCATGGAAGAGGTGGACCATTTTACGTTTCCGGTTGGAGTGGCAATATGCGATATCAACGGATTGTCTGTGATCAACAGCACTCGTGGTAATCAGGCGGGTGACCAGAGGATAAATGCACTTGCGGGCATCATGAGAAAGAACTTTCCGGAGAGAACATATTATGTCAGGGGTATTGATGCGCACCTGATAGCACTTTGCAGTCACAGCAGTGAGGAAGAGATGGCTGCATGTGTCAAAAGGGTCAAAGAACAGTATAATGGAAGTATACAGTATGCAGTGGGGGTGGCTGCGGATGAGGGACAGAGCATAGTCGCTGCAATCATTGATGCGGCAACAGCCATGAAGACAAAAAAGCTTGTGGACAGTGAATCATCGCACTCAGATATGCTGACATCACTCATAAGGGCTCTTGAGGAGTGCGACAGCGATACGGAACAGCATGTGCGTCGTACACAGGAGCTGGGGGCTGAGCTAGGCAGACGAATAGAGCTGTCAGATATCCAGCAGAGCAAGCTGGCGCTGCTTTGTCTGCTCCATGACATAGGGAAGGTAGGAGTTCCTATGGAGATACTCAACAAGCCGGGGAAACTCACGGATGAGGAATGGAAGATCATGCGTTCCCACGTTGAGAAGGGTTATGAGATCGCCATGAGCAACACAGAACTCAGACAGATCGCGGAGGAGATAAGGCATCATCATGAGAGATGGGATGGAAATGGATATCCAGATGGACTGAGCCGTGAAAGCATACCGGTTCTGTCACGTGTGATCGCGGTGGTTGATGCATTTGACGCAATGATCAATGACAGACCTTACAGAAAGGGTATGTCGATACCAAAAGCGATAGAAGAATTAAAGAGCTGCGCGGGCAGCCAGTTTGATCCATATATAGTTTCGGAGTTTATCAGGCTTGTATCAGAGAAGTATGCAGATTCGCTGGCAGCTGACTCAAAGCAAGGGGCTGCTGATGGTGGTGTCGGTGCAGATGGTAATGGAGAGAATGTTTGTGATCGAACTGCCCCAGAAGATGGTCTGGCGGACGCTGATGGTGATGGTGCCAGCACAGACGACGAACAGACAGAGATCCGGATTATGGCGCGCAGACAGATGGTGGATTCTACTGAATATGGCAAGGATGCGTTTCGTGTACATGCAGTCAAATATAGCAGATATCTGGTGGATGAAAACTGGAGGATCATATCTGTAGACGATAATTTTGAGGAGCTTACGGGTTACAGCAAGGAGGACATAGAGAATAATATCATAACCCAGATCGACCTTATACCGGACGAGGATAAAACGGAATATCTTTGTCAGGTAAATGCGAATCTGGCAAAGAGCACATTTGTATTTCAGGAACACAAGATACACCGGAAGGATGGCAGGGATATATATGTATTGTGCACTGGAAGAATGTTTTATGATTCGGCACTTCAAAAAGACAGAGGAGAAATAGTAATAGTGGATGTATCAAGTACATATGCTTTGAAGATGCTGACAGATGCGGAGCAGAATAAGGCGGATGTGAGACTCAGAAACTGGGAGAATACCTATCGTACAGATCCCCTCACAGGACTTTTGAACCATGCGGCATTTAGAAGTGACATGGAGCAGAGACTTCTTGAGTGTACGCACACAGCGGTGATGATCATGATGGATGTAGACAGATTCAAGCAGTACAACGACACCTACGGACATCACAATGGCGACAAATATCTTGTCCTTGTGGCACAGACACTGCAGGCGGCACTCCGCGGTGATGACCATGCATGCCGTATGGGCGGTGATGAATTTGCAGCCATGCTGTTCTTCAACAAGAGTGTGTCTGATGACGTGATAAGGGAACGTGCCCAGCAGATATTTGACAAGGTGAACCTGACTGTGAAGGCCACAGAGGGAGGAACAGGAATCTCCATGGGTGCGGTGATCGCAAGAACTGAACTGACATTCAACGAGATGTATGAGGAGGCGGATAACGCCCTCTATGATGTTAAGGAGAGTGGAAGAGGCAGGATTGAGGTGAAGAGGCATGGGGAGTAGATTTAAGGGTGCATGATTTGTGAAAGTGACGAGGTATTGCTTATGATAAAAAGGAAATTAGCAACATTTATGTTGACATTAATACTGGTGATGACAGGTGTATCGACGATTCGTGTGATAGGCTATGCGCAGGAAGAATCTTCTGGTTCATCAACAAATCCCCAAGAGGGAGTTACAGAATACAAGTACAGTGCTGAAAGTGATCCTCAAAAAGGTGTCGCATTAAAGGTTGAATGGAACGAACCGAAATTAGGAGAGGATACAACATTCCATGTTTCAGCGGATGGTGGCAGTGGCCGGTATTTGTTCAGAATGGATGCACCGAGTTATTCCGATCCGGGTGAGTACAGCTTTGAATCCGTGGCGGATCCAAGCCGCGGAGCGTGGATTCAATACACAGATGAGTGCGAATCTCACGACTTTGAATTCACAATGGCTGCTTCGGGAGTCTATAACTTCAGGTTTTATGTAATGGATAAAACCTCAGGGGTCTATTATATGCGTGTGAGCACAAATATACAGGTATCTGACAGGGCTTATCCGAGCGTGGGTGACATCGTGAATGCTGCTGTAAAAAAGTGCAGCAAGGAGACTGATGGTTCAGACTATGAAAAGGCATTGTGGCTGCATGACTGGCTGTTGCAGCAGCTTGATTACGATCATTCCCTGAAATGGTCTTCGGCAGAGAGCGCACTGACACGAAAGCTGGGGACATGTCAAGCCTATGAGAGTGCCTATTCAAAACTGCTTACTGCAGCCGGCATAACAAATGCTGAGACAAGGGATACCTATGATGGACATACCTGGAATGCCATGAAGCTGGATGGCAAATGGTATCAGGTGGACTGTACATGGGATGATACAAAAGACAATTATTATAACTTTGATCCTACGCATTTGTATTTTGGACTGACGGATGAACTCATGGCGTTGGCACACAACGGTCATAATAAGATTTATATGGCAAGCGGTTATGGTACACGTTCTACAAGCCTGGCAGACAACTACTTTGTCAGAAACGGAGATGCCGCAAAGTGGGCGCGGGCCTACGCTGACAGGATTCAGAAAAATCTCAATGCAGGTAAAACCAAATTCGAAGTTAGCACTGACAATGCGTCATATCCGCCGAGCATTTCGGGTATTCAAAATGGGATTATCGCATATGCCTTAAATCAGATGACGTGGAAGGCGGGAAGTAAAAAAGTTACATTGCGTGTGGCGGGAGCATCCACCAAGCTTTCTTTTACTGCAAAATATACGGACACAGTAAAGCGCGTGAGAATAGCATTTGCTCCAAATGGAGGGCGTGTGAGTTCTGGAAGTAAGACAGTCATTTGTGGAAAAACTTACGGAGCACTGCCGGCACCGACCAGAAGGGGATATACATTTGCAGGCTGGTACACAGCAAAGAGTGGCGGCAGCAGGATCGGCAGCAGCTCGGTTGTGAGGACCACCAGGAATCAGACATTATACGCAAGATGGAAGCTGGTAAAGTATAAGATCCAGTACAGGCTTGGCAAGGGGACAAACAGCCGGTCCAATCCAGCCGGTTATACCGTCAGATCTAGGACTATAGTCTTGAAGAAGCCGGTCAGAAAGGGTTATACATTCAAGGGGTGGTACAGCGATCCAAAATTCAAGAAAAAGGTTACGAAGATTGCAGCCGGCAGCACCGGCAGCAGGAAACTCTATGCCAGGTGGGTGAGAAAATAAATTCGTATAAATCGATGCAAAACGAAGAATAGCCCCTTTGTTGTCGAATTGTGAAAAATATGCGATAATGAGTGCTGGAGAAAATATTTGGCGCCAAGGAGGCATAAAGGGGATTATGGCAAAGATTGCGTTTTGTGATGATGATGTTTCTGTGCTTGCTGAGATGCAAAGGCTTATGGAACAGTATTGTGCGGAGAGAGACTGCAAAATAGAATACAGTATTTTTAATCATCCTTTTGACCTGGTGGCGGAAATAGAGAAGGGAAACAGATATGATATCCTGTTTATGGATGTCTTGATGCCGGGAGAGAATGGAATTGAAGCGGCAACGGAGATACGAAAATACGATAAAAACGTCAAGATCATATTTGTCACTTCGTCCTCTGAGTTTGCGGTGCAGTCTTACGTTATAGGTGCATACTATTATCAATTAAAGCCCATCTGGGCAGAGAGCTTTTTCCGTTTGCTTGATTCTGTGCTTGCAGCCTGTAAAAAGGAGGCGGAGACCAGCCTCATTCTGCGATGTAAGAGTGGAATCACCCGTATAGATATAAAAGCCCTGGAATATTGCGAAGTCATTCATCGCACCCTTATATTTCACCTGAATACAGGAAAAGTACTGGAAAGCGCCGGCAGCATGGATGAGCTTGTAAAGCAGCTTTCCACGTATCCTTTTTTTCACAGACCTCACCGTTCTTATCTGGTAAATCTGGAATATGTGCAAAACATAACATTTAGGGGGATTACCATGTCTAGTCTTGCAGAAATACCGGTTCCACGGGGAAAATACAATGAAGTAAAGGATGCATTCCTTGAATATGCGTTCCAGAACAGGCAGGTAATGATATGAGCCTATATATTTCGCTCCTTAACAATATGGCTGTGAGCTTTTTTGGGGGAATATTATCAGCGTCTTTTTGTAATGCGCTGTCCACTAGGAAAAGAAAACTCATTTTCATAGGATGCATGGTTTTACTCCCGCTGATACAGAGCATATTATATTTCAGCAAGGGCGCTGATTTTGTAAGACATATTTATCCGTTGGCGGTGCATCTTCCATTGGTCATTGTTCTCTGGATGTTGACAGGAAAATTGCTGTGGTCTGTTTTTTCTGTACAGGCGGCATACTTGTGCTGCGAACTTAGAAGATGGGTTGCACTTGCCACAGTTGCTGCATTTTCGGGAAGGCAGATGATGCAGGATATTACAGAACTTGTGGTTACAATCCCTGCATTGCTGCTTCTGCTTCATTTTGTGTCACCTGCAGTCAGAGGATTGTCAGATAAAAGTCTCAGGGAGCAATGGCAGTTTGGAATCATACCGGCGCTATATTATGTATTTGACTATTTTACAATAGTGTATACGAACCTTCTTTTGAGTGGCAGTTACGTTGTAGCGGAATTTATGCCTTTTGTATGCTGTGTTGCATATCTGGCCTTTCTCTTATATAACTCCAAAAAGGAACAGATGCAGAATGAGATGAAGCTGATCCGGAATAATCTGGATCTGCAGTTAAGTCAGGCGGTGAGGGAAATCAGCAGTCTGCGTGAGTCGCAGACATTGACCAGACAGTATCGCCATGATATGCGTCATCACCTGCAGTATGTGTCTACATGTATAGAAAATGGTGAAGTTGAACAGGCGCAGGCTTATATATCGGGAATATGTAAGGAGATTGAGGCGCAGAAGGTCCAAATATACTGTGAAAATGAGGCAGTGAATCTTATCCTATCTTCATTTGCGGGTAGAGCCAGGAAGAAAGAAATTGAAATAAAGATACAATGTGCAATTCCCGCAGATCTTACTGTGTCGGAAAGTGATCTGTGTGTGCTCTTGTCTAATGCCTTGGAAAATGCCTTGCATGCATGTGTGCCTTTGGCTGCAGAGGGAAGATCATGCGAGATTGATGTGAATTTTTATGAAAGAAATAAACACCTTTTTTTACAGGTGGTAAATGACTGTAAAGCTCCCATAAAGTTTCAAAATGGAATACCTGTGTCTGATATGGAAGGACATGGTATAGGCGTTCAGAGCATATGTGCGATCGTGCAGCGTTACGGCGGGGTTTTCAGCTTTGCGGAAAATGATGGCAAGTTTACGCTCAGACTGTCATTGTAAAAGAGTGTCGATTCGATACATTTTTGGTACGATTCGTGCATTTAGACCTCACTGATTGCAAATACATAATAAAATATACTCAGATTATGTGATTGCAATAAAGAGGAGGAAATTATTATGAAAAAGACAATGAAAAAACTGATGGTTCTCATAATGACCATGATGATGGGAATGTCGCTGGTGGCGTGCGGCGGTGCAGATAAGCAGCCTGCGATTGATGCGTTCAATAAGACAAGTACATCTTTTAATGAGGTTGCAAACATTATCAACGAAAATCCACAGGCTTATGATCAGGATTTGGTTGATACAATGGTCGACATGGCCGGTGTGCTCAATGAGCATAAACAGATCTTAGAGAGCGATGATGATGTTGAGGAAGAAAAGCTTCAGGAAATGATCGACTGGTATGGTACGGTTGATGAGTGGGTTGCTCAGGTTAAGGAAGAAATTTCAAAATAGTTTATTATTAGATCATGTGGTGAAGACTGCATACCAGAGGGGCGGGCGCATTGGAGTGCCTGCCCTTTTTTAATAGCAAAAATTAAAATTCTCTTGATATATTGCCAAAAGACGTATAAAATGCATGTGTATTTTTATGTTTTATATCTCAGTCTGGACTCTATTTTCGGCAGAGATATACACTCCGTGAGGATTGCTGAGCCGCTGATATGATATATGTCAGCAGAGCTGACTGGCAGCTTGCGGCAAGATTCGCCAGCGAATCTTAAGAAGAAAGACATTCAAATAAGAATATGGCAAAGGAAATAGTGGAATTATGAAAAAGGTAGTAAAATTTGGCGGAAGTTCATTGGCAAGTGCAGAGCAGTTTAAAAAGGTTGGAGCAATCATCACATCAGATGAGAGCCGTGTATACGTTGTTCCTTCTGCACCTGGAAAGAGATTTTCAGATGATACAAAGGTAACAGATATGCTCCTTCATGTGTATGAAACTGCGAAGGCAGGGAATGATTTCACAGAGGAAGTGAAGGCGATCAAGGCCAGATATGATGAGATCATCACAGGCCTTGAGATTAAGGATTTTTCACTTGATAAGGATTTTGAGGAGATTACAAAGCAGTTGGAGGATCTTACCAATCCGGACCCAATGTGCACACTGGACTATGTGGCATCAAGAGGAGAGTTCCTCAATGGTAAGATTATGGCTGCATATCTTGGCTTTGAGTTTATAGATGCTGCAGAGGTTATCTTTTTCAATGCAGAGGGCAATCTCAATAGCTATAAGACGGAGAAGGTACTTGGTGAGAGACTTGCCAAGACACAGCATGCGGTTGTTCCAGGATTCTATGGACTTGGCAAGGATGGCAAGGTAAAGACATTTTCCAGAGGCGGTTCAGATGTAACAGGCTCGATCGTCGCACAGGCAAGCAGAGCCGATGTATATGAGAACTGGACAGATGTCTCAGGCTTCCTTGTAGCTGACCCACGTATTGTTCCAGATCCAAAGCCGATCAAATATATTACTTACAGAGAGCTTCGTGAGCTTTCATACATGGGTGCATCAGTTCTCCATGAGGATGCGATATTCCCTGTACGCCACTGTGGTATCCCAATCAATATCCGCAACACAAATGCGCCTGAGGACGCAGGAACCTGGATAGTTGAGAGTACCTGCCAGAAGCAGGATTATGTTGTAACAGGTATTGCAGGTAAGAAGGATTTCTGCACAATATTTATTACGAAGGCTATGATGAATTCAGAGATAGGATTTGGAAGAAAGGTGCTTCAGGCATTTGAGGAGAATGATATCTCATTTGAGCATATGCCATCAGGTATTGACACGATGACTATCGTAGTTCATGCAGATGAATTCGTACACAAGGAGCAGAGAGTTATATCTGCCATCCATAGACTTGCAGAGCCGGATTCAGTTGAGATTGAGTCAGGACTTGCACTTATAGCTGTTGTAGGCCGTGGAATGAAGTCAGCAAGTGGTACAGCAGGCAAGTTGTTCAGTGCACTTGCAAAGGAAGGCATCAACATAAAGATGATAGACCAGGGTTCATCAGAGCTGAATATCATAATCGGAGTAAAGAACAGTGATTTTGAGACAGCCATAAAGGCAATATATAACACATTTATAACAGACAAGTAATAACAGATTGCTAAGCATCGTAGGGGTGGGCACGTATTGATAATGCATACCTTTGCAGAATGGGGCAGCACAGGGCAGAATATGGCGGAAAACCTCCAAACTGATGTAAGATAAAATTACTCAGTTTGGAGGTTATTTTTATGGCAATAAGAAAAAACAGCCCACAAAAAGTAGCAATGAGAGAAATGACGGTAGAACTGTTCACAAGTTTTAGGGTATAATTTGAATGCAAATTGAGCAACAAATCTGGGAAAACATAATCATCAATGTGTAAAATGTGATAGTCATGAGGAAAAAAACGAGAATTACCGAAAGGGTGTGGGAGGCATTGTGCGGGAAGAGGACCAAACAAGCAGTAGCCTTGGCTGTATTATTTGTTCTAATGTTTATTGGTGGATGTTTTTTTGTGAAAGCCAATCAAGCAAAGGAATTTGAGAAAAACGATTATGGGGTGTTTTTAAATGCGGACGCCTCATCTTTGGAACGATTTAAAACGTATGAAACGATTGTAATTGATGCACAGTATTTTACAAAAAGGGATATTGAATTGCTCCATCAAAATGGAACAGTCGTATATACATATCTAAATATTGGGTCGATTGAAAACTTCAGGGAGTACTATACAACCTATGCGGAACTGGCAATCGGTGAGTATGAGCACTGGGAGGAAGAAGAATGGGTAGATGTAGCAAACCCAGACTGGCAGAAGTTTATGGGACAGCTTTCTCAGGAACTATATGAAAAAGGTGTTGACGGATTCTTTATAGATAATTGTGATGTATATTATTACGATCCGCACGAGAGTATCTTTGAAGGCATTACAGCGATTCTACAAAACATAATGACGTTGGGAAAAGCGGTCATCATCAACGGTGGAGATACTTATGTGGCGGAATATAGGGAACGCTATGGGGCGATTGATCAGATTATGACAGGTGTAAATCAGGAATCAGTATGGAGCAGTATTGATTTTGATAGCGGAACTTTTGGTGAACAAACGAGCGAGACGAGAGATTATTTCTGCAAATATTTGGAAACGTGCAAGGCGGATGGGGTGGAAGTGTATCTGTTGGAATATACAACTAATCAAAAACTGATTCAAAAAATAAAAGAATACTGCAAGGAGCAAGATTTCCATTTTTATATTTCCAATTCCCTTGAACTTAGATAATGAGTGTTGAGAAATACGAAAAAGATGAGCAAATTAAGTTTCGTCACTTCGTTCCGTCAAGGTGGCTACACCCCCTTGCGCCGCTAAAACGGCTATCCCCTGTGGACTTATGGAAAAACTGGTAGCTTTCTTTTATCTCCAAGATGAGAAAAGTTCTGGCGATAGTAACGTTTAATCATCGATATTCTTATTTTATTCTTTACTTTACCAACTAATCTGGCGGTGCAGTTTACGATATTGTCCAGGGGTTATACCAGTGTATCGCTTAAAAATAGAAATAAAATAACTTTGAGATGAAAAATTCAAGTAAGTACTGATTTCGCCCAGACTGTAGTCAGAATGTGCCAGCAAATTCTTTGCCTTTTCGATAAGAACTTTATGGATAAAAACAGTAAGCGTCTGTCCGGTTTCTATATGGAACAGGGCAGACAGATATTTAGGTGTTAAATTAACTAAAGATGCCAGTTGATTTAAGGTTAAAGTTTTATTTTTTTCATGATAGATATAATCAATGACGCGAGAAATAGCTGGTGAATAGTAGTTTTTTGGCGTCTTTTTTGCCTCAGCAACACGAAGCGTATGGGAACAGTCCTTTCCGATACGCAGATCAAGAGTATGCGGGAGGGGGAAAAAGACTTTCGTCAAAGGATTAAAGGGAAAGAAAGGAAGTTATGATGCCTACCTTATCCCGGAGGGAATAGAGGATTATTCCTATACCAAAGATGGAAAGGAAATCAAAGGCTCACAGTATAAGGTCAAGCTGGAATTTCTGAAAAAGTAAAATGAGAATTATATTTGCTTTAAGATTTTTAGGAAAATAGATAAGAACACACAATTCGATTTTTGTGGAATTATGGTATAATATGTAAGAAAAATATATTATGTTCTTCATAAAAATATGAAGGGAGATGGCAAAAATGATTGATTTCAAGAAAAAACTTAATTCTGCCAAAATAGAAAGAAAAACAGAGCCTTGTGAATTATATTCTACATTAGATAGAAAAAGTGTTGCCGGTCCGTTACGCCCTGCTCAAGAGTATATTTTAAGTGAATGGTATACAAACCATCGTGATGATAGAGATTTAGTTATAAAATTGCATACAGGAGAGGGGAAAACATTAATAGGTTTGTTATTATTACAATCTATGATTAATTCTAAAAATGGACCATGTTTATATATTTGTCCAAATGTATACTTAACTGCTCAGGTATGTGCAGAAGCAGAAAAATTTGGTATACCATATTGTGAGATAGGGAACGATAATCAAATCCCAGATGAATTTGTATGTGGTGAAAAAATTCTTATAACTCATGCATATAAGGTTTTTAATGGTAAATCAATTTTTGGAATAGGTAATAATTTTATTGATGTTGACACAGTAATATTAGATGATTCACATGCATGTATTGATGTAATAAAAGATTCTCAGACTATCAGTATAAAAAAAAGTGATTCGGACTATGTATATCAAAAAATAGTATCATTATTTTCAGATGAATTGGTAGACCAGGGAGAGGGAAGCTTTTTAGATATAAAAAATGGCGATTATGATACATTTATGCCTATTCCGTATTGGAGTTGGTATGATAAAAAAACAGAGATGCTAAAAATACTGTCACAAGCAAATGATATACCATCAATACAGTTTGTATGGCCTTTAATGAGAGATAGAATTACAGATTACAGTTGCTATATTTCCGGAAATGAAATTGAAATAGTTCCTTACAACGCTAGCGTTGATGTATTCGGGTCATTTTCAAAGGCAAAACATAGGGTTTTGATGTCTGCAACAACACAGGATGATGCTTTTTTTGTTAAAGGGCTTTCATTTAGTACAAGTGCTGTAAAATGTCCATTGATGTTCAAGAAACAAAAATGGTCTGGAGAGAAAATGGTAATAATCCCATCATTGATAGATGAGAATTGTGATAGAGATTTGGTGGTAACGTATTTTGCAAGAATGGAAAATAAAAAATTCGGTATGGTATCACTGGTTCCTAACACTAGAAAAGCGAAACAGTATAGTAATTTGGGAGCTATTTGTGCGGATAAAAATAATATCTTTGATGTAATAGAATCCCTCAAAAAGAGAGAATTTAAAAGGCTTGTTGTTATTAATAATAGATATGATGGAATAGATTTGCCAGATGAAAGTTGCAGAGTATTGATAATGGATTCTATGCCATATTTTAATAGTTTATCTGATAAATATGAAAAGAAGTGTCGGCCAAATAGTGAAATAATTAACAAAAAAATAGCGCAAAAAATTGAGCAAGGTTTGGGCAGAGGGGTTAGAGGAGAAAAGGACTATTGTGCTATTTTAATAATTGGTTCAGATCTTGTAAAATTTATGAGAAGTGTTACAACAAAAAAATATTTCTCATTGCAGACGCAAAAACAAATAGATATTGGACTTGAGATTGTTAAAATGGCGAGTGAAGATTCGAATCAAACCGAATCCACTATGAAGCCAATTATTTCATTGATAAAACAGATGTTGTCTAGAGATGAAGGATGGAAAGAGTATTATAATGACGAAATGCAATCGATTGAAGAAGAAGAAAATGAGTCTAGTATATATGATCAATTATTAGAAGAGTCTATTATAGAGAAAATGTATAGTGTAGAAGAGTATGAAAAGGCTTCTTCTGCAATGCAAAAATTTATTGATAAATATGTAATGGACCCATTAGAAAAAGGATGGTATTTGCAGCAACTTGCTCGTTATTATTATCCGATTAGGAAGGAGGAATCTATTAAAATTCAAAAAGCAGCGTTTCAATCAAATCCTCAATTATTGAAACCTAAAACAGGAGTTGAATATACCAAGGTATCATTTATTAATGAGAATAGAATTAATAGGATTTCTCAATATTTGAAACGGTATAAGAGCTATAATGAATTAATGCTGGCAGTTAATGAAATATTGGATAATTTATCATTCGGAATTGAAGCCGATAAATTTGAATCTGCGCTCAAGCAAATTGGTGATTTACTGGGATTTGTGAGTCAGCGTCCAGATACAGAAATTCGTAAAGGACCAGATAATTTATGGTGTGGAACTAACGATGAATATGCTTTTTTTGAATGTAAAAGTGAAGTAGAGGAAACTAGGCAAGAAATAAGTAAACATGAAGCTGGACAAATGAATAATCATTGTGCATGGTTTGAGACAGAATATGGTGATAATGTATTAGTAAATAGATATTTATTGATTCCAACAAAAGATTTGTCGTATTATGGTGATTTTACGCATGAAGTTAGAATCATTAGGAGAGGAAAGCTGAAAAATTTTAAGGAGTCTATAAAAAGGTTTATTAAAGAATTAAAACCATATAACTTATATGATATTTCAGATGAAAAACTTCAAAATTTAATTGATTTACATCACTTAAATTTGAAAGATATAAGGGAGTTGTATTCAGAAGAATACTATCATAGAACAAAATAATATTGTTGCATACAAAATTATTATTCAATACCTGTAATTCAGAGATGGATTGCAGGTATTTTTATGCTTATAAAGATATAAATAAAAGAAAGGTGGTTTTCGCGTGAGAAAATATGATTTTATATCTGCTCTAGCACAAGAGACTGCTACAGAAGGGAGGCCATTTTTGTTGGAGTAGAGTAGATATAAGGGAGATATTATATGGTTACGAAAATCAGTTGAAATTAGACAACGAGGATTAACATTAAAATTATAAATAATGCACCCCCCCGTCAGTAGTCTGAACCCCCTTAACTGACTACGATTTGACTACTACACAAGGCATCCGTTTGCTCCGTTTTGCATTATTTTGCAAAAAGTGTAGTTTTAGAAAATAAAAATACGATGCCCGGAAAAGTCGATAAATCAACGCAAAACACGGCAATACAGGGCATTTCAGAACAGGAGAATTTTATGATTAAAGTTTTATTCATCTGCCACGGCAACATCTTAAGGTAAGCGAAAGGATGTTGTAATTAAGTAAGATTTAGGCGAAGTATATAGATTTTATACCTTATTTATACCGATTGGTGTATAAATTTTTGAAGACTATCTTGGTTTTGATTGTAAAGAAGACAGACATATTATTATTCCCGACAATGAAGTCTTTATCGTAAGAAATGGCGTAAAATATGCAGTTGCAGGCGGTTAAGGTCGAAATTTACGACCGATTTACGACAAAATGAGAGAACACGTTCATAAATGGAATCCCTCATATTTGGGGGATTCTATTTTTATATCTGATGTGTGGCGAATCGTATTGATAATGTGCTACGTTTGACATATAATTGCATTAGGAGGTTTTTACCATGAATAAGACGATTTCTATGAGTATAAGAGTAAGTGAAGAAGAATTAGAAAAGCTCAAACAAGCGGCTAGATTAGAATCGTATGCATCTTATAGTGAGTTTGTTAGAAGAACGGTTTTGATTGAAGCAACGAGGATTATTTCTGAAAATGAAGAGAAGGAGAATCAGAAAAATGGCTAAAGAAAAGATACAATCAGTTGAACCAGATATAGCTGATTTGGCTAACGGTTGGATGAAATCGTATGGTCTTGATTACAAATTAGAACAAGCAAGTCTTAATACAGAAATAGATAAGGCTTTAGATGAATACTATTCGAAAAGTGGTGGCTCTGGTGGAAATAGACCAGATGCAAAACTGTTATTACAGGATAAAAACATGAATTATTATCCTGTGCTAATTGAATATAAGGGTTATAAGGATAAACTTGTAAAGCTTGACGATAATGGACAAGTTGAGAATAGAAATACCAAAAATGAACCTATTTATAAAAACATAAATTCTTACGCTGTAAATGGTGCGGTTCATTATGCAAATGCGTTACTTCACTATACAAGTTACACAGATATTATTGCTATAGGTATTACAGGTTACAAAGATGAAAACGGTAAACTCCTTTATTCAATGGGAGTTTATTATGTATCAAGAAGCAATTATGGTGTTGGACAGAAAATTGATGATTATACAGATTTATCATTTCTCAAGACAGAAAACTTCGATTCTTTTATTGAAAAAATAAGAAATTTGCAACTATCACCTAAGGAACTAGAAAAACTTAGAGAAAAGAGAGAAAAAGAAATAGATGCAAGTCTGGTAAAGCTAAATAATGATATTTACCAAAACGAAAAAGGATTGGGCGAAAATGATAGGGTATATCTGGTTGCGGCGTCTATTATTTCAACATTAGGAATACCGGGAAAAGTAGCACCGCTAGAAAAGAGCGACTTAAAATCGTCTTCTGAAGCAGAAAATAAGGATGGCGATATTATGGTTAGGAAGATAACTGCGTTCTTGAATGAGAAGAACTTGCCAAAAGAAAAAAGTGAACTCATTATAAGAACATTGCAGAATACTCTAACTACAGATAATATCAATAAAGTCGAGAATGGAGAAAGTCAATTAAAGAGGGTATTTACAAAAATAGTAGATGATTTAGGCATCTATTACAAGATTGGATTGACTACGGATTTTACAGGAAAACTGTTCAATGAAATGTACAGTTGGCTTGGATTTACTCAAGATAAACTTAATGATGTAGTTCTTACTCCTTCGTATGTTGCAAATCTTCTTGTAAAACTTGCGAGGGTAAATAAGGACTCATATGTATGGGATTTCGCTACAGGGTCTGCAGGTTTGTTGGTTGCCGCTATGAATGAGATGCTAATTGATGCAAAAGCAAAGATTAAATCTCCTGATGAATTAGCGATTAAATCTGCAGAAATAAAAGCAAATCAATTATTGGGTTTGGAAATATTATCCAGTGTATATATGTTGGCGATTCTTAATATGATACTTATGGGTGATGGTAGTTCAAATATATTAAATAAAGATTCATTAAGGGACTTTAACGGAAACTATGGATTTGGGAATACTGACAAAAAGTTCCCTGCGGATGCTTTTATACTAAATCCGCCATACTCAGCAGCTGGTAACGGAATGATCTTTGTTGAAAAAGCTTTGTCCATGATGTCAAAGGGATATGCGGCGATTATTATTCAGAATTCCGCTGGCTCTGGAAAAGCTGTTTCATATAACAAAAGCATTCTGAAACACAGTACGTTACTGGCAAGTATCAAAATGCCAGCTGACTTATTTGTAGGGAAATCAAATGTTCCCACAAATATATATGTCTTTAGAGTAGGAGAAGCTCATCAGAATGATGATATTGTAAAGTTTATAGATTTCACTAACGATGGATATACACGAACAAATAGAAGGAAATCCAGTAGTAATCTTAGAGATACCAACAATGCTAAAGAAAGATATCAAGAGGTTGTTGATTTAGTACGTTTTGGTTCTCAGAAAAGAAAACTACTTAGTGAGAGAGAGTATTACGAAGGGCATATAGATATTGAAAAAGGAGATGATTGGAATCAAACAGCTCCTGTTGAAACAAGACCTTCGATAGATGCATTCAGGAATACGGTTAGTGATTATTTAACTGCTGAAATATCAACTATTTTAAAGACTGAAAAAAATGAAAAGTCGATGGATGAAAGGTTATCATCTGTAGAATGGAAAGAATTTGTTCTAGGTGATTTGTTTGATATTGATAATACATCTAGTTTCAATTCCGATAGCCTTGTTCCGGGAACTCAATACGATTATGTTACACGTACATCGACAAATCAGGGAGTTTTGCAGGAAACAGGTTTTATAAACGAAGAAAATATAAATAAAGCTGGAACATGGAGTTTGGGCTTGCTTCAGATGGATTTCTTTTATAGAAAAAAAGATTGGTATGCTGGACAGTTTGTAAGGAAGATAACAGCAAAAATAGAGATACCAGAAAAAGCAATTCCGTTTATGACAGTTGTTCTAAATAACCAAAAACCTGTATTATTATCTGTTTTGGTCAGAAGCGTTGATACGAAATTTAGAAAAACTAAAGTTCAATTACCGTGTAAAGATGGGAAAATCGATTTTGAATTTATGGAATCATTTATATCGGATTTGGAGAAGGAACGAGTTAAAGACGTTTCGGATTATTTGAAAAAATATAAGGATGCATCTGAGGAAACTTCTAACTAAGAAAGTATAAGGTGGCGAGATAAATTAGATGGATGAGAATTCAATGCTTTTATTGCGATATTCAAGTTATAAGAAATACGATTTTATACGAGAACATAATAGCATTATAAAAAATAAGGGTTCTGTATGGATGCTTAAGGTAGGAAAATGTATTCCAGAAAATAAGCTTCAGAAAATGTATGAGTATGGCGGAGTAATGTACTTGCGCTCACCCAAAATTGAAGGAGAAAAATTTTATAAGGCTATAATTAAAGCATATTATTCAGGTGAACCTAAACGAAATATGATATTTCCGAAGTACTATAATGAGATGCTGAACGATGAAGATTTATGGTTGGTTGATTCTTTGAGTGGAACATGGTTTGAAATCGTGGAAATTAAGGAAATATCTAAAACACAGGCAGAACGATTAAAACTTGTAAGCAATGGAAAACGGGCTGTAGACGTTCTTTCTTGTACAAGAAGTTCAATGTTATATGTAAATGAATAAGAAAAAGAAACGGTTCTGAAATCAATTCAGCTCCGTTTCCTTTTTGTTTTGCGTAAGCTGTATATCTTCCAACCGGAGAATATAATCCGAGGATGCATTTATAAGCTGTTTCCTATATTCTGGATTGTCAATGTTACGGTTACAAACAAGAGCTGCGCAATATGATAAATCCTCGAAAATTAGGTTTTTAACTCTAAGACCGAGGGAAGAAGCATCGGGCATAAATTTCTTCATCATTGGCAAAAATCTATTCTCAACAAGGTCATTCTTTATTGTGTTGTTTAGCATATGAAAAGAATTATTCTTGTTGGCAAAGTCGATAAAATCTGAGAGAAAATCTTTCTTGCATGCCAAAGCTGAAATCGCAAGATTAAAAGTTATGTAAAAAGTCCGTATTTTCGAGAAAAATTCAAGGTATAAAATGCAATATTTTATACCTTACTTTATACCTTTTGCTTGAAATAATATGCCATTTTATGCATATAATATGCCGAGTTAAGAGGTATGCAAACTTTAAGAAATGCCGAAAATACAAGGAGTTTTAACAATGATAAAGGTATTATTCATCTGCCACGGCAATATATGTCGTTCCCCCATCTCCGAGTTCGTCCTCAAGGACAAGGTAGAAAAGCTCGGTATAGCAGATAAATTTGATATAGCCTCTGCGGCCACCAGCACTGAGGAGATCTGGGGCGGAAAAGGCAATCCGATATATCCACCGGCGCAGGAAGTGCTGAGGGCGCATGGCATAGGTAAGACGGTTTATACAGACTTTAGTGGCAAGCGGGCCAGGCAGGTTACAAGGCAGGATTATGAATATTATGATTATCTGCTCTGCGCAGATACAGCAAATGTGAGGAACACAATGCGCATAACCGGTCCGGACTACCAGGACAAGATACATTTGCTGCTCGATTATGCGGGAAGGCACGGACAGTCTATAGCTGATCCGTGGTATACGGGACGATTTGATGAGACATACAGGGATGTGTGTCAGGGATGTGAGGGTTTTCTTGATTATCTCAGGCAAGGCAATAGGTTGTAGATATGTGTTTACACTCTCGAAGGCATGGTTTTATATTGATTTTATATTGCTTGTTTTATATGGCAACACCACAAGAAACGTGATATGATTTACGCATAAATGCATGAGAGAAAATATATAAACCACCAACGGAGGGCATACAAACAAATGGAATTATACAAAGGCAGACCGGATACAAATGAAGGACGACTTGAGAGGGAGATCAGAGTTTATGATTTCCTTGATGATCACGGAATAGAGTATTGGCGCACAGATCATGCTCCAGCAGACACAATGGAAGTTTGCAGCGAGATAGATGCGGTGCTTGGGGCAACCATTTGTAAGAATCTGTTTCTGTGCAACAGGCAGAAGACACAGTTCTATCTGCTCATGATGCCGGGCGACAAGCCGTTCAAGACAAAGGAGATCACATCGCAGATAGGCAGCGCGAGACTTTCATTTGCATCGCCGGAGGATATGGAGAAGTATCTGGATATCAGGCCGGGGGCGGTCAGCGTCATGGGTCTCATGAATGACCATGAGAATTATGTGCAGCTGCTTGTTGACGAGGATGTTATGAAGGGCGAGTATCTTGGATGCCATCCGTGTGTGAACACATCAAGTATGAAGGTCAGGACGGAGGATATATTTGGAAAGTTTCTTGAGGCGGTTCACCACGATATGATCAAGGTGACGCTCACTGGAGAATAGGAGTGGTAAAAATGATGGCAGAGCGAAGAAACGGGGGCAAGCCTCGCAGAGAAGAAAACAATAAAACGAGTGGCAGCGTAAACGAAAGAAAAAGACAGACACATAGCAGAAAGTACGATGTAACAGGTGGAGAGAAACAAATAAAAACAGGAAGCAAAGGTAAAAATGTACAGGGAAAATCGCGACAGGCACACTCATCACAATATAAGCTCAACCCGAACAGCAAATGTCCTATATCCCACCTGTGCGGTGGCTGTCAGTATGTGGATATGCCATATGAGCAGCAGCTCGCCGAGAAACAGAAGTATATAGATGACCTGCTCAGCGTATTTGGTCCTGTGGACAAGATAATAGGCATGGAGAATCCGTATCACTACAGGAATAAGGTCACTGCGGCATTCAGGAGAATGAAGAGCGGAGAAATAATTTCCGGGGTGTACGAGGAGGGGACGCACAATATACTTCCAGTCGAGAACTGTTATGTGGAGGATGAGAAGGCTGCGGCCATCATTAGAACATTTGCCGGACTGATAAAGTCGTTCAAGCTCCAGATATACAACGAGGATACAGGAACCGGACTTATTAGGCATTTGCAGATAAGAGTCGGAAGAAAGACCGGACAGATCATGGTGATCATAGTCACCGCATCGCCGGTATTTCCGTCCAAGAAGAATCTTGCAAATGCACTTGTGACAGCTCATCCGGAGATCACAACGGTTGTCCAGAATATCAACATGAAGGACACGAGCATGGTCATTGGAGACAGGAACCAGGTCATTTACGGCAAGGGGCATATAGAGGATATTCTGTGCGGAAAGCGTTTCCGTATATCGCCGGGCAGCTTCTATCAGGTCAATCCGGAGCAGACTGAGGTTCTATATGGAAAAGCTATCAAGTATGCGGATCTCAAGAAGAAGGAGACTGTGATAGATGCCTACTGCGGTATAGGAACCATAGGCATAGCTGCAAGCGACCGGGCAAAGAAGGTCATCGGCGTGGAGCTGAATGAGGCAGCAGTGCATGATGCCCGGGTGAATGTGAAGATGAACAAGATACAGAATGTTGATATTTACAGCAACGACGCCGGCAGATTTATGGTCGATGTCGCTGAGGAGGGTGACAGCATAGATGTGGTATTCATGGATCCTCCGAGATCTGGAAGTACAGAGGAGTTCATGTCATCGGTCATCACACTTGGACCTAAAAGGGTTGTGTATATATCCTGCGGCCCGGAGAGTCTTGCCCGGGATCTGAAATATATGACAAAGCACGGCTATCAGGTAATCAAGATGACCCCTGTGGACATGTTCCCGCTCACCCGCGGGGTAGAGATCGTGGTGCTCCTCACAAGGGCGGGTGCGGTACATCGTGGATAAAATTAACAAAAAGCCGGTTCTCTATGAGTGAGAACCGGCTTCGTTTATAAAAATGGAAGGTTTTATCGTAAATTAAATCACGTTACATATATTTGACAAGCTCATCGATGATAGGAGCGTAGTGTTCGCCTTCAAGACCATAGTCTTTTTCTTTGTAGTTCCATGCGGCGCGGCCTATTCCGTACTTTTCAAATACAGAATGGATATCTTTGTACCAGTTCAGAGTTCCGTCAAGTGGTGCCTGATCTATAACACCATATTCGCCGCAGTACATAAATCCGTCTCTTTCTTCAACAGCCTTGATGCCGTCGAGAAACATTTTTTCGAACAAATCAGGTCCGATGGAATTAAGTCCAAGGCTACTCTCGGTGATGGCCCCATGCATACACCCTTCGATCTGGCGGGATTTCTCCATGTAGTCATTGAAATCCCCCGGATATTCGATATGAAAATCTGAAGGCATACCTGTTACCCAGTAAGCAGACTGGTGGGTAAATACCATTGGCTCGTAACAGTGGAAATTGTAAACTATGTTCTCATCGTTGTGATGAGGGAGAAGCTTTATAGATGTAACAGCATTGTAGCCAACCCCACCGAGCAGGATCTTGGCAGTAGGTGCTTTCGCACGGATGATCTCGATGCATTTGCTTGATATTTCGTTCCACTCGTTTACAACGGTCGGACTTACGACCTCGTTCAGCGGCTCGAACATCATTATGTCTGCATCCTTTGCATATCTGTCTATGAGCTTTCTCCACATTCCGTAGAATCTCTCCTGAAGAGGCTTCTCATGGAAGAATTCAAGAAGATGAGCCTCATCGTCAAATATATATCCATATGTCTTGTGCAGGTCAAGGACCATGTTGAGTTTGTACTTCCGGCACCACTCAATGCATGAATCGATGTAAGCGTAGCCGTATTCCTTATCACTTCCGTCCTCGTTTTCAAAATTATCGTAATCGATAGGAAGACGAACATGGTCAAGTCCCCAAGATGCTATTCTTGCAATATCTTTTTCTGTGATAAATGTGTCAAGATGCTCCTTGTCAAGTGGTCCCTGTGAAAGCCATCCACCTAAATTTACGCCTTTTTTGAATCCGTCTAAAGTTCTCATAATCTTTAACCTCCTGTGAAATAATAAAATATATATTGCACTCATTTGCCGTTCGGGAGTGCTTATCAGTTTCGTTTTCTGTGACTTTATAGTAGCATTTGCAGCTTTATGCAAATACAACAAATGTGTCATTAATATAATAATTATGCTATAGTAATATAATAGAAAGGAGGATGAACCATGAATATATCGAACGAGATCGTAAAACAGCAGTTTGTACAGAGAGAATACGGACTGGCGCACCCGACATACGACAGTGAACTTGACTTCTATCAGCTTGTCAGCAGTGGCAATGTGAAGGCACTGTCGGGTATGCTCCTCGCAGGAGAGGAGGATGCCGAGGTTCTGGCAGCCAGGGGAATATTGTCGGAGGATAAAGTCCGAAACAGAAGATATCACGAGATCGTGCTTGTGGCGATGATATCCAGATTTTGCATAGAAGAGGGCATGGAGGAGATGGAAAGCTACAATCTCAGTGACTTCTATATTAATAAGCTGGACAAAGCACAGACCACGCAGCAGGTCATAGAGATACATAATCAGATAATCATGGATTATGCCAAAAGGATGCGCCGGGTGAAGAAGAAAACAGTCATATCGCCACACTGTGTCAAGGCTATGGATTACGTATATGACCATTTGCATGAGCGGATAGATGTGCGGGAAGTGGCAGAATTTGTGGGAGTGGAACGCTCTTATCTGAGCAAATTATTTCATAAGGAGGTCGGTCAGACAATCTCAGATTACATCATGGAGAAGAAGCTTCAGACTGCCAGAAATATGCTTCTGTATTCAGATTTTTCCTGTACGGAGATATCGCAGTATCTGGCATTTGCCAGCGGAAGCTATTTTGCAAAATGCTTCAAGACAAAATATGGATCGACTCCGAATTCATATCGCAGGATAAATTACAGGAAACACTGGAAAGAGGCGAAATCATAGTCTTGTTATGTGCTGGTATAATTGACAACATCTGTCAAAGGTTGTAGAATTACATGAGTTTTATTTGTATATATAAGGAGAATGAATAGCTATGTCATCTTTTAGATTTCATGTGGCTCTCGCAGCCGCCAAACTGAGCAAGGGACTCATCCAGCTCCTGGGTAGGAACGGTACGCATACACCTGGAGTTATCGCCCTGAAGATATGTCCGGATTTCCTGGCACAGGCGCCCAAGGCACCGCTTACGATATGTGTCACAGGAACAAATGGTAAGACCACCTGTAGTAACCTGATAACTGATGTTTTGGAGAAGGATGGAAGAAGAGTTGTCAGCAACAGAACAGGTTCCAATATCGTCCCTGGCTGTACGACAAATGTCATCAACAGCCTTACATTTACGGGAAAGGTCAGAGTGGATGCCACTGTATTTGAGGTGGACGAGCGTGCTTCAAGGCTGATACTTCCATATGTGAAGCCGGATTATCTTGTTGTAACAGGACTTTTCAGAGATTCACTCAAGAGAAATGCTCACCCTGACTATATTTTCAGTGTCATAGATACCTACTGCCCTGATTCTGCAAAGGTTATCCTGAATGCGGACGAGCTTTGCTCAAGCATGTTGAAGAAAGACAGCTACAGAGTGTTCTATGGAATCGGCAAGCAGCCTGATGACAAGACCGAGCCATACAACCTTATCGCGGATTACCAGATCTGCCCTAACTGCGGCGAGAAGCTGAAGTACAATTACCTCAGATATCATCACATCGGCGATGTGGTATGCCCGAAGTGTGGACTTCACTCACCAGACAAGAAGTATCTGGCAACCGACATAGACAGAGAGAAGATGACAATTACTATACAGGAGGGAGACAAGAAGACAGTTTATCCGCTGATCCATACAGCTCTCTTCAATATATATAATGAAGTTACAGTTATCTCGGCACTGCGCGAAATCGGTCTCTCGGCTGAGAGAATCAAGGAACTCATGGGTCAGATCCATATACCGGATTCCCGCCACAACGAGACCACAGTGAATGGTGTTACAGTAATCCAGGCGCTCTCAAAGGGGCAGAGTGCGGTTTCTTCATCCAGAACATTTGAGTATGTGGCAAATGAGGAGGGCAAGAAGGCTATCCTCCTTGCGATGGACGATCTTGAGGACAGACAGAAGAGTATAGAGTTCTCAGGCTGGATATACGATCTGGAGTATGAGCAGTTCAACAGGGATGATGTTGTACAGGTCATCTGCACAGGACCTAGATGCTACGACCACAAGGTGAGATGCTTACTGGCTGGTATCCCTGAGGAGAAGATACTCACAAATCTCAGCGAGGTCGCTGCGGCAGACGATGTGACTATAGATGGTGTTGACAGAATATACATCCTGTACGACTGTGAGAATTACGGAATGTCATGTGAGATGAAGAAGAAGATAATCAAGAGACTGGAGGGTGACAAATAATGAAGATTGAGATTTTATATCCGGAAATATGTACACTCTACGGTGACAAAGGAAATACAATGTACCTGCAGAAATGTCTGCCGGATGCGGAATTTGTGGCAACAGGACTTAATGAGAAGCCACTCTTCCTCAAAGAGAATATAGACATGGTGTATATGTGTTCCATGAGCGAGAAGAGCCAGGAGCTCGTGCTTGACAGACTGATGCAGTACAAGGACGAGATCGCAGCATGCATGAAGGATGGAAAGGCGCTTTTCCTTCTGGTTGGCAATTCCATGGAACTCCTTGGTGATTATATCAAGAGAGAGGATGGAACCAGAGTTACAGGACTTGGCGTTGTTCCGGGCATGTACTCAGTCCGCCAGACTCCGAATCGTTTCAACACGCTCATCAAGGCGAAGTTCAACGATATGACACTCATCGGATACACAAGCCGATTTGCCCACACTTACGGAATACCTGATGATATGACATTCTGCAAGGTGGAGATCGGACAGGGCAGCAATCCTGATACCATGAATGAGGGAATCTGCAAGAACAGAGTAATTGCGACATACATTCATGGACCACTGCTCATTCAGAATCCTGATTTTGTACATTATCTGTTGGAAAAACTGGATGCTCCTATGAAAGAGATACCATTTGAGGCAGCTATGCGCAAGGCATATGATGTGAAGCTTGCTGAGTATGGCAAGCCTGATCTGGAGCTGTCATAATATAGAGAATTATAGTGATAATTAAGCCCCGGTGGCCTTTGATATGTACCTGAAATCCAGGACACATGTCAGTATGCTGCCGGGGATTTTATATGTAGTAATGTATAAAACTATACATTTTGTACAGTTATGTAAACCCATTGAAAAGAAAAAGATAATATGTCACAATACAGATGTTGCCACCCCTAGACAGGCTAGGAAAGGGGGCGTATGTCTTGTTGAGTTTATTAGTATCTTTCGGAATTTCTGTTGTGGCTAGTATAGTAGCATACTATATCTGCAAGTGGTTGGACAGAGACAGGTAGCTGGCAATCAGCCCAAGGAGTACGTCGCCTTTGAAAGACGGAGAAAACCCCAGTAGTAGGCGCTACTGGGGTTTTTGTTGTACTATGGGTTAGTACATCTTGAAAATATTAGTATCTTTGTCTGCTGACATTATATCATATGAATTTTACCTTCGCAACATTCATTTTCCTCACATATCTTAATGTTTTTTCAGATGTATCAACTCAAAAGAAAGTAGTATAATGATATCGCAAGAAGAAAAAACAAGCGACGCGAAGCGGCATTTGTTTTTTTCTTGCGATATCAACGAGAACCCGTTCGGCGGAGCCGAACATGGAGCGCGGCAGCGCGAGGGTTCGAGTCTGCAAAAAGCAAGAAGAAAAATGCGCGACGCGAAGCGGCATTTGTATTAGTAAATGCGAAGCGGCATTTGTTTCTGTAAATTGGGGTATATTATTCATAAAAACAGACGAAGAGACAACGTGAAAGGAGCAGTGGGTTACATGTTAAAGGACTGGAACAGACCGGAGCGTCCAACAGATGAGGAGATAGACGCACGGTTAAAGATCGCCAGAGAGAATCTGACGCGCAATCAGATCAAGGTAAAGGAAGGTAAGATACCTGTATTTGTCATATTTGAGGGCTGGGGAGCCGCAGGTAAGGGAAGTCTTGTGGGAAGGATCATAAAGAATATGGATCCGAGATTTTTCAACGTTGAGTCAGTGAAATATTCCACAGACGAGGAAAAACGCAGACCATTCCTGTACAAGTATTTTACGAGAATACCGGAACAGGGGGAGTTTGTATTTCTGGATGGTGGATGGATGAGGGACATAGTAGGTGGCAAGATGTCTGGAGAATTGTCAGACAAGGAATACCGGAAGAGAGTTGACAGCACCAAGAGATTTGAGAGGACTCTGGCGGACAACGGATATCTGGTCATGAAATTTTTCTTCCAGATAGACAAGCATGAGCAGAAGAAGAGGCTTGAAACACTTCTTGAAGATGATACTACAAGCTGGAGAGTGTCTAAGCATGATCTGAAGCAGAACAAAAAGTATGACGAGTATCTTGAGGCATTTGACAGCTTTATGTATGACACCAATCTGTCAAATGCACCGTGGTACATGATAGATGCAAAGGAGAGAAAATGGGCAGAACTTCAGATACTCGATATCATCAATCAGGGAATAGATACTGCGCTGCTCAATCAGGGGCATGCTGTACCTATACTGCAGAATACATTTGCGCTCAAGAAGATCCCGAAACTTTCCGAGGTGTCTCTCGACAAGAAACTGACGGATGAGGAGTACAAGGAGGAACTTGACAAGCTGCAGAAGAAACTCGGCAGACTGCACAATGAGCTTTACCAGAAGGGGATACCTGTTATCATAGGCTACGAAGGTTGGGATGCGGCAGGCAAAGGTGGAAATATCAAGAGGATAGCGGAGGCACTTGATGCGAGAGGTTATGTGGTAAATCCTATAGCAAGCCCGGAGCCGCATGAGAAAGCAAGGCATTTTCTGTGGCGATTCTGGACAAGACTTCCTAAGTCAGGACATGTGGCGATATTTGACAGAACATGGTATGGCAGAGTCATGGTTGAGAGACTTGAGGGCTTCTGTTCGGAAAATGACTGGCAGAGAGCGTACAACGAGATAAATGAATTCGAGAAGGAACTCCACGACTGGGGTGCGATCGTCATCAAATTCTGGGTTCAGATCGACAAGGATACACAGCTTGAGAGATTCACACTCAGACAGAACACACCTGAGAAACGCTGGAAGATCACAGATGAGGACTGGCGCAACCGTGACAAATGGGATGACTATGAGACTGCGGTGGATGAGATGCTGGAAAAGACCAACACCAGCTTTGCGCCATGGCACATATTGGAGTCAAATGACAAGAAGTATGCCAGAATAAAAGCCCTCAAGATCGTTATCAAGGCGATAGAGGATAAGCTGGAGCATCTCGACAACTAATGATGGGCGCCGGATGCGATCACTCGATACTCAGAATGATATAACGCATTTGTGACAGATATAAGTAAAGGTACAAAAAACACGAGGCGGTGATACACCATACTAAGGTATCACCGCCTTTTAAAAAGGTTTTAAGGTATATGTTCCGCCTGGCGTGTATGACCGCAAAGGATAAATTTCAGATATTATCCAGGAGGGAGGTACGGCTTTAGCAACAGGCAGACTGCAAAATATAAAAACTATATTTTCCTGTAGGGTAAGACAGGAAGATAAGTCATTACCATAATTATATTAATTGTTTTTCTTTGATGATGGCGACTCCGAGCGGGGTTAACTCAAGCTCTCCATCAACTACATTCTGAGTCTGAATATTGGTTCCATGAACATCGGATATGGACTGAGGTTCATCGGTATTATTCAGGTAGAAACCATATGAGGTTTCGTCATCTGCGTATCTGCGGTGATATTGAACTCCGTCAGGCAGACATTTGGTTGCTATTCCGGCATCTGCCAGCATCCGCTCCATGATCTCACCAAGTTTGCTGTAATCTATTCTTGCAGCTACGTAGTAGGCCTTGCCTTTGCCGTAGCTGTTCACTGTCACTGCCGCATTTCCGGCGTAGAAATCAGAATCGTAGGTTCCAAGTACATCCGCCGTTCCGACTCTCAGGATCTCAGCATAGTCACGGAGTTCGCATGAACTGCCATCTGTGAAGCTCACGCTGTTTCTGTCAGATGGATACAGGGTGTCTATCTCTTCACTGATGATTCCAAATACATCTGCAAGTCCATTTCCCGGGAATCCACCGAGTATACAGAGCTGATCCTTGTCTACATAGCCCGTAAAGTAAGTGGATAGAAGCTGTCCGCCCCTCTTTACAAATGCGGCAAGAGACTCGGCTGCGCCATCTCTCAGCATGTAGAGCATAGGTGCAACAACCACATCGTAATCGTCGAGTGGTTCATCGGATGCAATGACGTCCACGTCAACGCCGCGCTTTGTCAGCTCTTTGTATACAGACATACAGGTCTCAGGATATTTTTTTGATTCCTGCCCCAGAGCCTTGACATCATCTATGGCCCACATATTGTCCCAGTCGAACAGCAGTGCAACCTTTGATCTGATGAGTGTGCCGGTTATCTCGGAGAGCCCATCAAGCTCTGCGCCGAGGGCGGCAACCTCCTTGAATATTCTGGTGTCATTTGTTCCGAGATGGTCAACAACGGCACCGTGATACTGTTCAAATGAGCCTCTGCCCTTTCTCCACTGGAAATACTGGACTGTATCAGAACCGCAGGCGATTGCGTTGTATGAGAACAGTCTGTGTATGCCAGGTCTCTTCAGCTTGTTGTATGGATGCCAGTTTACAAGCCCCGGAGCACTCTCCATAAGCATGAAAGGTTTGTCCTTCTTCATGGATCTCATAACCGCGTGGTCAAATGTATTCTGGCCCATGACATCCGCAAGACTCTCGTAGTCATTGTGGAATCTAGGGTATGAATCCCATGAGATCACATCCAGCTCCTTTGCCATCGGTCTGTAGTCGAGACCGTCATAGAGCTGCATAAAGTTGGTAGTTATCGGTATTTCAGGGGTGAGTTCACGGAGGAGCGTTATCTCTGATTTCATGTAATCGTTCATGTTCCATGTGGTAAATCTCTTCCATTCGAGGTTCAGCCCCATGATACTGAAATCACCATTTTTGTATGGCGGCTCAATCTGTGAGAAGCTGTTGTATGAGTGACTCCAGAAGGTGGTCCACCATGCTTTGTTCAGCTTGTTTATGTCGTGGTCGAACTTCTCTGCGAGGTAATTCTGAAATCTTTTCACACAGAGACGGCAGTAGCACTCGCCACCAAGCTCATTTGACACATGCCACATGATGAGTCCCGGATGGTTTCCCACATGGGCGTGGAGCTGACGGATGATATTGTCAACTTTTTCTCTGTATACAGGTGAGCTCATGCAGTGGTTCTCACGTACACCCTGGTGTTCCCGGACATCATAGGAATCCACACGCCTGATCTCAGGATACTTCTGTGCCATCCATGCCGGTTTGCCGCCCGATGGCGTGGCAAGAACGGTGTAAATGCCTGCATTATACAGGTTGTCCATAACATCCTTCAGCCAGTCAAAATGGTATTCGCCCTCAACAGGCTCATATGCTGACCATGAAAATACACCAAGAGTAGCGGAAGTCATTCCTGCCTCCTTCATCAGCTCGATATCCTTAGCCAGGATATCAGGGCGGTCCAGCCATTGTTCAGCATTGTAATCACCGCCGTGTAGTATTCCATTTATCTGTGGGAAAAGCTTGTTTTTGTTCATCTATCTGTCATCCTCCTGTAAATAAAAGGTAATGTACTCTATATTAACTGTTCTAAGTTAAAATATATGCGCAAGCGGTTGCACAACTTACTATTTAAAGGTAGCACAAATAGACAAATAATTCAATTGTAATTTGATAATACATTTTAATTTGTGCAAAACACACAAAATATATACACTGCCATTCATCAGGACAATATTGTATATAATTAAGAAAAACGGCTTGAAATAAGAGATATAATTGCTTGTGATTAAGATATCATGAATTGCTCAAAGTTGCGCAATTTGTCAATTTCTACAAGATGTACAAAAGTGAGGTAAAAAGCTATCGAACAGTGTCAAAAAACTATATAATAAAAGTATTGAGGGATGAACGGAAATATAAGGTTGGAACGTATCGTTTAAGGAGGAGTTTTATGATAAAAAAGAGGGAATCATATAGAGCGGTGGCAGGCAGTATAAGGTCTGAGTGGTTAAGGGGGCTGAGCAGAAAAATCTGTATCGGTGCCCTGGCATTTTCGGCGGCTGTTGTGCTATTGACAGGCGGCAAAGTGGAAGCATATGCATCTGATCAGACTCGGGTAAGTTCAGATGAGAGTCAGGTTACGATAGGATATGATGATCTGGACGACACTTTGCAGAAAGGCGGACTTGGCGTTGTCGTCGAGCAGCAGCATGGTGTGGCTGCACTGGCATCTACGTATGATGCAACAGCACTTGAGAAACTTATTGTTGAAGGAATCAAGGCGTGGCAGACGAATATAGATGTATCGGGACTTGGTCTTACGAGCGATGATATTGATAACGGGGCAGTAAGATCTATTATTAATTCTCATCCTGAGTTTATCAGTCTGTCGGGAGGCTATAGATATTGGACTTCTGGCTCCACGATCACCCAAATAGAATTTGCGTATTTGACAAATGCAAAGGAGGAGCAGCAGGAGCTTGATGCTGCACTTCAGGAAGTCAAGAGCAAGATAGATATCAGTGGAATGACCGATGAAGAGATAGTACTTGCATATCATGAGTACCTTACATCCACAGTTGCATATGCATATGAGGATTATTTCAATGGAACAATCGCTGCAAATCACGGGTATGATATGTATGGAGCTTTGGTTAAACATAGTTGTGTGTGTCAGGGATATGCTGAGACTATGTTTTATCTGCTAAGAGAGGCTGGCCTTTCATGTGCAGTCGCATCAAGTGAAAATATCAATCACGCGTGGAACATAGTTAAGATACATGGAAAATGGTATCACATAGATGCAACCTGGGACGATCCGGTGTGGGATATGCCTGGAAGATCATATCATGATTATTTCCTTGTCAGCTTTGATACAATGAATAAGAATACGCTAACCAACCACACTAAGGACAGAACGGATATGGTTGTCAGCGCACAGTGGGGAGATACATATACGACAGCGGTGGACACTACTTATGAGAGTGGTAAGTTCTGGAATGGTATTGAGAAAGCTATTTTTTATAAAGATGGTTATTGGTACAGCATAAGTGAGGGCAGTTCGAAAACATCATTTAACATAAATAAGTACCAGTATTCGACTAACATAAACAAGGTTTTGTATTCGGGCACTGCAAAATGGACAACTCCGAGTGGTGGGTATTATCCCGGTGTTTACAGTTCAATATATCTCCGAGGTGATAATTTATATTTTACTACTCCGGATAGCTTGAACAAGATAGATATAACATCGACAAATGTAATTCCTACAGAGCTTATAAATATACGAACACAGTATAATAGTTCAACAGGAAATAATTTATATGCGTTTGGAGAACAGTATGGTAAGCTGGTGTATTTTATTACAGATTCTCCTAATATAAAGAAAACTAAGGATTCAAGCAATTCAAGCAAGTATAACAAGGAGTATGCCGAGTATACATTCGAGATGTGCATAAGCCACAAGTGGGATGCTGGAGTGGTGACAAAGGAGCCGACCTACACAAGTACAGGAACCAAGAAGTACACCTGTATAAACTGCGGTGAGACCAAGATCGAAACGATAGCCAAACTTGTATGTACGAGCCACGTGTGGGATAGCGGCAAGGTTGTGACAGCGCCGACATACAAGACAGAGGGAATCAAGAAGTATACGTGTAAGAATTGCGGAACAACCAAGACCGAAACGATAGCCAAGCTGGTATGTACAAAGCATGCGTGGGATGCCGGAGTAGTGACAAAACAGCCAACATACAAGACAGAGGGAACAAGAAAGTACACCTGTACAAACTGTGGCGAGACAAAGACTGAGACTATAGCCAGGCTTGTATGTACAAATCATGCATGGGATGCCGGAGTAGTGACAAAACAGCCAACATACAAGACAGAGGGAACAAGAAAGTACACCTGTACAAACTGTGGCGAGACAAAGACCGAGACTATAGCCAAGCTTGCATGTACGACCCATGCATGGGATAATGGAACGGTTACTAAGAAAGCTACATATACAGCTACAGGAGTCAGGAAATATACGTGCAAGACATGTGGCGCAGCAAAGCAGGTCACAATTGCAAAGCTGAAGCTCACAAAGGTAACAGTAAAGGCCGCACAGCAGACTTCAGCGGTAAAACTTACCTGGAACAGATCTGCCGGGGCGTCAGGCTACAAGATATACAGGAGAACCGCAAAGGGAAGATATGTATGTATCAAGACAGTCAAGTCGGGAACGACAAGCTATGTAGACAAGACAGTCAAGTCAGGAAACAGGTATTACTACTGTGTAAAGGCATATAATGGAAATGTACTCAGTGGATATACAGAGGCAAGTATTCTCTACATCAAGGCTCCGGTTGTCACGGTCAGGAAGTCAGCACAGGGAGTGAAACTTTCCTGGAAAAAGTCTGCCGGTGCAAAAAAATACATTGTGTATAGAAAGACACCAACAGGCAAATACAGGGCAGTCAAGACTGTAACAGCGAAAACTCTCAGTTGGACAGACAAAACGGCAAAGAAAGGTCAGACTTATTATTACATTGTGAAGGCAGTGAATAATAAGACATACAGTGCAGCGTCACCGCAGAAGAGAATAAAAAGGTAGATGCTTACTGCGTAATTATAAGGGAGAAAAAGAATGAAATATGAAAATGTAAGACTCACAGAAGCTGTGCGGCGTATCAGGATGATATTTGTGGTGGGCGTCATCGCTGCGTGTGTGCTGTACGGCGGAAAAATACCAGCATTTGCGGAAGATACTCAGGAACAGTATGACTCATCACAAAGCAGCTATGGTCAGTTGCTTGAGCAGGAGGGCGATACTTCAGGTATCCTGCAATTTGGCGGACAGATAATAGAAGATGAAGCATCGGATTCATCGGAAGCGTCACTGGCAGCGGCAAATTCAAAGAAATATGAGAGTGCCATTGTCGGCGCTGTGGAGAAATTTTCACCGAGACTCAATGTAAAGAGCTGGGGATTGACCACACGAAATGTTGCAAATGTAGTCACAACCGCAATGAATGCGCATCCCGAGGTCGTGTATGTGGCAAGATACAGTTATCTGTATGACCAGACCACAGGAAAGGTCGTGTATCTGAAGTTCTCATACAAGCCAAATGCCCGAACCGAAAAGAAGCAGTTGGATGCAGCCATAGCGGAAGTGAACAAGCAGATAAATACAAAGAACATGAAGCCGGCAGAGATCGTGCTTGCATATCATGAGTTCCTGACATCCACAGTTGCATATGACACCAGCGGGGCTAAGGAATTTGATCCAACAACCGGAAGAGACCACATGTATGATATGTATGGTGTATTGGTTAAGAGGAGCAGCGTGTGTCAGGGATATGCGGAGACCATGTGGTATTTTCTCAGGAAAGCCGGGGTTCCGAGTGGAGTTGCCACAAGCCAGTATGTAAACCATGCGTGGAATGTTGTAAATATAGGTGGAAAGTGGTATCACGTTGACGCAACCTGGGATGATCCCGCAAGTGATATACCGGGAAGGTCGATGCATGATTATTTCCTTGTAAGCTTTGACACCTTGAACAGTAAGACTAAGGCCGCTAGCAGCGATTATTATCTTGGCAGATATGACACAAAGGTGGGAAATGTATGGAAGGGAACATACAGCAATGCCACGGATAAGCGATATGAAAAAGGTCAGTTCTGGAATGGCGTTGAGAAGGTCATCTTTTATAGAAAGGGCTACTGGTACAGCATAAAGCAGGGCAGCCAGTCATCATACTATCAGATAAACAAGTACAGCTTCAGCAACGGTGTAAATACAACGATATTTACCGGGCAGGATGAATGGCTGGATACAGATGGTACGACACTTAACAAACAGTATGGAACACTGTTCCTTGCACAGGAAAAGCTCTATTTCTGCACATCGAGATATGTTGCATGGATAGATCTTGAGGTAAATGAGCGCAAGGCGTGGGCTATATATGACATAAGACAGAAGTATGTATCAGGTGTAAACATATATGGAATGGGATATTACGGAAATGATGTTGTGATCTGGGTTTCCGACACTCCATCCTGTACAAGAAAGGACGCTTACTATCTCGGAGCATGTATGAGCCACAAATGGCAGGCGGGAGAGGTTACAAAACAGCCGACATTCACATCCCAGGGATCGCAGAAGTACAAATGCAGCAACTGCGGATATACCAAGAATGTCACACTCGACAAATTGAAGCTTGCGACGGTGACGGTCAAAACGAAGAATACAGGTAAGGGAATAAGCCTTACCTGGAATACCGATTCAAGAGCCACTGGTTATAAGGTATACAGACGCACAGGCAAGGGTGCATACAGACTTATAAAGACGGTGAAGGGAAGCTCTGTGAGATCAATGGTAGACAGATCTGTTGTAGGAGGAAAGACCTACACATACAGAGTATCGGCATACAACAGCTATACAAAGGGCGGCTCCAAGGCAAAGAGCCAGTATTATATAGGCTGCACGACCGCAAGAGCAAAGAATACCTCACAGGGAGTAAGAGTCTCCTGGAAGAAGACAAAGGGAGCCGCCGGCTATAAGATATACAAAAAGACAGGCAGCGGCAGATTCAAATGTGTGAAGGTTGTGAAAGCAAAGACCACAACATATCTTGACCGCCGTGTGAAGTCAGGAACAAAGTACACATACTTTGTAAAACCATACAAAGGAAAGACGGCAGGAACCTACAAGAAGGCTAGTGTCAAGTACAGATAAAAAGTAAATAGAGCACGTAAAAAAATACCATGTACAGCATTTCGCCTGTACATGGTATTTTTGCTTTTGTTATATGCTTAGAATGATATTATTTTTCATTCTTGTGTTCTGTTATGTCCCTGTGGGAATTATCGAACAGATCTGTGTCGGCCACATCTGATGAATCATTTCGATTCAGGGTCTCGCCTATGCGGGCCTTTGCCTCAGTTCCGGCAGCCTTGATACCCTCGGTGATCACCTCGCTCTTTTCCTTGAGATTTTCACTTATCACAGCGCTTTTTTCCTTTACGTTCTCTGTAAGCTCCTCAGCCTTCAGTTTGATCTTCTTTGTTATGGAGAAGCTTTCAGGGTTATTCTCAAATGCTCGTTTGATCGATGCTGTATCGTGAAGAGAGAGAAGGAAGCTTGGCTTCTCCTTGAACTTCTCACGATCCAGAGCCAGTCGGGACTTGAGTTCCTCAACACGGACAATAAGATCATTCTCTTTCGCAAATTTCTTCACCTTGTTCATCAGGTTGAATGATACAACGCAGTCGATCACGAATACCCCGTAGAAGAAACCGATGAAGAAGGAGAATGTCAGGTGATCCGCCAGCCAGTACACAGCGTTCAGTATGTGTGGATGGAGGAAGAAATAGTACAGTGCCGCGATCACACCCCAGAAGAATGAGAACAGCGGACATATGATGCCCTGTATATTGCCCCACTCATCTGAGTAGTCCCACAGCTTGATGTTCATTCCTATTATAAATATACGTCCGGCAATGTATTCCACAACGGTCATGGCGATGGCCATGATCAGTACCACCAGAACCTTTTGCAAAACAGGATGGGCGTCAACAGCATCTATATGGATCAGGGACAGGAGATACAGCACCACCAGGCCTGAACCGTAGAGAGGCAGGTAAGGTCCGATGAGGAATCCCGGGTTGATCCATTTGTGGCTTGGGTTGCTCTTGGAGAAGAACTTTCTGAATATGACTTCAATGCACCAGCCCATGATGCATCCTATGAAAAATAAAAATAATATTACCAGAATACTTTTGATATTGAAATTATCCATACATGGAATCTCCTTTGTATATATGACTTTGCCAATAGTAATAAGATAGTATATAGAAGGAAAAAAAGCAACCTTACAAAATGTCACAAGTGTAAGATAGCTTGTTGATACTTATTGAGAAAAAAAGTCATTTAAATTGCGAATGTTATATTGGACTAACGCCGGGGACAGTGCTATACTTACAGCAAATAAAAAGCCACGAAACAGATGCAGACTCTTTCTACAGTACGAAGATCGAGAATGCATTTTTTACGTTAAGGAGAGTTTGATTGAACAAACCGTGATTAGAAAAATCGAATCACGGCGAAGCCTGTCATATAATCTATCATGCGTATAAGTGGTCATATCATTAATCAGAATAAATATATAATCAAGGAGGACAAAATCATGATGAAGGCATTAAAGAAGGTAAACTGGAAGAAGCTTGGAATATTTGCAGGTGGAGTATTATTTGGAACAGCTGGTATCAAGGTTCTCTCAAGCAAGGATGCAAAGAACGTATATACACATTGTACAGCTGGTGTTCTTAGAGCAAAGGATTGTGTCATGAAGACAGCAAATACTATCCAGGAGAACTGTGGTGATATCTACGCAGGAGCAAAGGATATCAACGAGGCAAGAGCACAGAAGGCAGCAGAGGCTGACTTTGAGGATACTGAGTGCACAGAGGCTGAGAGCGCTGATGCAGCGGAGACTGTAGAAGAGTAATCAGTATAAGACAAAACATAAGAAAGAGGCGAAGATCTTGAAGTTTTCTATTTTAAATGAAACAAAGAATCGTCTGCGTATACACATGGCACAGAGCCGCATGACCATGGCACAGGCCGACATACTTCAGTATTATCTGGAGAACTGTGAGGCAGTGGAAGAGGTCAAGGTGCACGACAGAACCTGTGACGCGATCATCATATATGATGGTGACCGTGCAGCGGTGATAGATGCGCTGAGACAGTTTGGATATGACAGGGTGGAGGTTCCGGCGGATCTCACAGAGACATCAGGCAGAGTCATGAACAGACAGTATGAGGACAAGCTGTTTTGGAAGACCGCCTGGTACATGACCAAGAAATGGATTATGCCAATGCCGCTTCGGTATTGTCTGACATCCGTCAAAGCTCTCAAGTATATAGGCAAGGGGCTCAAGTGTCTTGCGAACAGGAAGCTTGAGGTGCCGGTTCTCGATGCAACAGCCATAACAGCATCCATTCTGACAAATGATTTCGCGACAGCGGGATCAGTCATGTTCCTTCTGGAGATCGGTGAGATCCTTGAGGAGTGGACACATAAGAAGTCGGTGGATGGACTGGCAAGAAGCATGTCACTCAATATCAATAAGGTATGGGTGCGTGTGGATGATTGTGATGTACTTATGGACAGTGCGAAGATCGCAAAGGATGATCTGGTAGTGGTTCATATGGGCAATGTCATTCCATTTGATGGTGTTGTGGATCAGGGCGAGGGCATGGTCAATCAGGCATCCCTCACCGGAGAGTCAGTACCGGTCCACAAGGGACACGGAGACAGTGTATATGCAGGTACAGTTGTTGAGGAAGGTGAGCTGGTAGTCAGGGTTGTAAAGACTGGTAAGACCAGCAGATATGATAAAGTTGTTGCGATGATAGAGGAGTCTGAGAAGCTTAAGTCAGGACTTGAGAGCAAGGCAGAGCATCTTGCAGATGGTCTTGTGCCATGGACTCTCGGTGGAACTATCCTCACATACCTTTTAACAAGGAATATCACCAAGACACTTGCGGTGCTCATGGTCGACTATTCATGTGCATTGAAGATGTCCATGCCTATAGCGGTATTGTCTGCTATACAGGAGGCAAATAAGCATCACCTCACAGTCAAGGGCGGCAAATTCCTGGAGGCTGTAGCTGATGCAGACACGATAGTATTTGACAAGACAGGAACACTTACAAAGGCATCACCTACGCTTGTACGCGTCGTATCATTTGACGGAAGAGATCCTGATGAACTGCTCAGGATAGCTGCGTGTCTGGAGGAGCATTTCCCTCATTCCATGGCAAGAGCGGTTGTGGCAGGAGCTGCAGCCAAGGGGCTGGAGCATGAGGAGATGCACTCCAAGGTTGAGTATGTTGTGGCTCACGGTATCTCATCAAGCATAGACGGCAAGAAGGTTGTCATAGGAAGCTATCATTTCGTATTTGAGGATGAGGGCTGTGTGATACCTGAGGATAAGATAGAGCTGTACGAGTCGTTGTCCAAGACTCATTCACATCTGTTCATGGGAATCGATGGCAGGCTGGCAGCAGTCATATCCATCAAGGATCCGGTGAGACAGGAATCGGCCGAGGTTGTTTCAAGGCTCAAGAAGCTGGGAATCAAGAAGGTTGTCATGATGACAGGAGACAGTGACAGAACGGCCAAGGCTATTGCAGAGCAGGTAGGAGTGGATGAGTATTACTCAGAGGTCCTTCCTGAGGACAAGGCAAAGTTTGTCGAGGCCGAGAAGGCTGCGGGCCGCAAGGTCATCATGGTGGGAGATGGAATCAATGACTCACCTGCACTGTCGGCATCCGATGCTGGAATTGCCGTAAGTGATGGCGCGGAGATTGCCAGAGAGATCGCAGATATAACTGTCAGTGCAGACAATCTGTACGAGCTCGTAACACTTAAGGAGCTCAGCAATAAGCTGATGAGCAGGATCAACAGGAACTATCGCAAGATAGTGACCATCAACACAGGACTTATCATCCTGGGCGTGATGGGAGTTATCCAGCCAACCACATCAGCACTGCTTCACAATTCATCGACGCTTCTCATAAGTCTTGACAGTATGAAGAAGCTGCTGGATTGATGATTGGAGCATAGAATTATATTGATGATCGAAGCGTAGAATCATATAGAATATAAAATAAAGCTGCCCTTTTCACTGGGATGAGTACCCGGGATTCCGGAACATTAGTGAGGAGGGCAGTTTTGTAGTTAAAAAATGATTTTAAATAATAAAAATAATCTGTAAGAATTGTTGACCGGGCCGACAGGATATGACAAAATGTACGTATAAAACATGAGTAGATAGCTGAACATAAGGGCAGAATATTAGCAGATATTATCTGGAATGTTTATGAAATGAAAATATACAGATGTGTGTGGAGCACAGCATGATGCGTGTGTTCATCACAATAGAATGGAGGATGATCAGTATGGTAAAAACGGTAAAAGGCGATAATTTTGAAGATATAAAGGCATGCGGTGTGGCGGTTGCGGATTTCTCAGCAACATGGTGCGGACCGTGCAAAATGATGGCACCGGTATTTCACACGGTTGCAGATGAACTGAATGGTGAAGTGGACTTCTTCAGTGTGGACGTGGATGAGAATCCTGGACTTGCGGCTGCCAATAAGGTGTTCAGTGTTCCGACATTGATACTGTACAAGAATGGTGTTGAGGCATCGAGGAGTGTCGGAGCTATATCCAAGTATGATCTTCTCGATTTCATTGAGAAGATCAAATAATTGTCTGTGATATGTATCCCGGATATTTTCATTGGGATCTGAATTGAAGTGGGGATACAAACTAGAAACAGGAAAAACATAAAGCCCTGTCAGACTTAACATTCATATGGGTCTCATATTATGGATACATATGAATGTTAAGTCTGACAGGGCTTTAAGGTTATTGAAAACACATTGACTATCTGGCGTCTCTGTCTACATATTCTCTATACTTAACCAGACTCTTATATGCCGGTCTGATGATCTTGTCTGTAGTGACAAGCTCCTCGATTCTGTGAGCGCTCCATCCAACTATACGTGCCACTGCAAAGAGCGGTGTGTAGAGCTCCCTAGGAATTCCGAGCATCTCATACACGAATCCGCTGTAGAAGTCTACGTTAGGGCTGACACCCTTGTATATCTTGCGTTCCTTGGCGATGAGCTTTGGCGCGATCTTCTCAATGTTGTTGTACAGAGTCATATCCTCGTCCCTGCCCTTGGCAGCGGCAAGCTGTTCGACAAATGACTTGAAGACTTTTTCTCTTGGGTCTGACAGTGAGTAAACGGCATGGCCCATACCATAGATGAGTCCCTTGTGGTCGTAGGCTTGCTTGTTCAGCAGCTTATCCAGATATGCCTCTATGGCCTCTTCGTCATGGTAATCCTTTATGTGCTCCTTGATATCGTCCATCATGTTCATAACCTGCAGGTTGGCACCACCATGCTTCCTTCCCTTGAGGGATGAAAGGGCGGCGGCAATGGCAGAGTATGTGTCAGAGCCGGATGACGTTACAACTCTTGTGGTGAATGTGGAATTGTTACCACCGCCGTGCTCCATGTGAAGCAGAAGTGCTATGTCAAGAACTCTTGCCTCAAGCTCGGTATACTTCATGTCAGGCCTGAGCATCCTGAGGATGTTTTCAGCCACGGAAGCATCCTTGTCAGGTCTGTGAATGTACATACTTCCGTCGTTCTCATAATGGTTGTATGCGTGATAACCATACACAGCCATCATAGGAAATGTTCCGATGAGACCGATACACTGTCTGAGAACATTGTCTATATCCAGATTGGTAGCCTGATTATCGTATGAAGCCAGAGTCAGCACACTTCTTGTCATGGAGTTCATTATATCCACACTAGGTGCTTTCATGATGACATCACGGGTAAAGTTGGTCGGCAGGTTCATGGACTCGGCGATGACACTGCTGAATTCTGAGAGCTGAGCCTCGGTAGGCAGTTCTCCGAAGAGAAGAAGATAAGCAGCTTCCTCAAATATATGGCGTTTTCCTTTGCCGCCTTTTACGAGATCCTGTACATCATAGCCTCTGTACAATAACTGTCCGTCACACGGAACCTTCTGGCCATCCACATCCTTAAATGCTATGATCTGTGATATATTGGTAAGACCGGTCAGAACTCCCTGTCCATTCTCATCACGCAGTCCTCTTTTTACTCCGTATCTGGCATAGAGCTCTTTGTCTATCACATCATGCTGCTGACAGAGAGAAGCCTGCTTCTCCACGTATTCTGTCAGATTCTCCATATACTCCATATAAGTAACTCCTTTCCGTTTGTATGATAAATCAGATGATCTTTTTGCATATGTCGCTTAGACAACATGCGTCGCAATGTGGCTTCGTTCTGGCTGTGCACACGGATCTGCCGTGATCCACCAGCCTGTGACAGAAGTCATTGCTCTCATCTGGAGGTACAAGCTTCCACAGTTCCATCTCAACCTTCTTCGGATCTTTTATCCCGTCAACCAGTCCCATTCGGTTGACAAGGCGTATACAGTGGGTATCTGTTACAATGGCAGGTTTGCCGTAGATATCACCCATGATGAGGTTTGCGCTCTTGCGGCCTACGCCGGGGAGCTTAAGCAGCTCATCTAGACTGTCAGGAACCTGGCAATCATAGGAATCAACAAGCATATTCATACATGCACTAATATCTCTGGCCTTGCTCTTCCCCAGTCCGCAAGGTCTCACAATGGCCTCGATGTCACTGACATCGGCAGCAGCCAGTTCTTTTACTCCCGGATATTTGGCAAATAAATCCTGGACTACCACATTCACCCTTGCATCAGTGCACTGCGCCGCCAGGCGGACACTGACAAGAAGCTGCCATGCGTGTGAAGTATCGAGGGTGCATACTGTGTCAGGATATTCCTTCTTCAGCCTCTCGATAATGTCCAGTGTTCTCTGTTTTTTCGTATATCTCTTCTGTGATTCCATAAAAAAGACCTCCAGTCTCTATATGATAACATGAAAGGCCTGCAAATGGATATCGAAAAAGAATTCTTAATAAAAATGTTAGAAGTGTGAAAATGTTGGGAAGAGAAGACATGCCGCAGCCCAGTATATGTGCTGGGCTGCGGCATGTCTATGCTGGTATAAATATCATGTCTGAAAGATCTTACTTTGTTCCGAAGATTCTGTCGCCGGCATCGCCAAGTCCTGGGCAGATGTAAGCGTTCTCGTTCAGCTCGCGGTCAACATGACCAACGTATAGCTGGATGTCAGGATGAGCCTTGAGAAGTCTCTCAATTCCCTGCGGTGCAGCGATGATCGACATGAACTTGATATGCTTACCGCCGTGCTGCTTGATGAAATCAACGGCAGCAACAGCTGATCCTCCGGTTGCAAGCATAGGATCCGTGACAACTATAAGTCTCTCATCGATAGGATCAGGGAGCTTGCAGTAGTACTCGTGAGGTTCATGAGTCTCCTCGTCTCTGTACAGACCGATGTGTCCAATCTTGGCTGTAGGAACCAGAGCCTGAAGTCCACTGACCATTCCAAGTCCTGCACGGAGAATAGGTACGATCGCAAGATTTCTTCCTGCGATGACCGGAGTCATGCATTCCTCGATAGGAGTCTCTATACATACATCCTCGGTAGGAAGATCTTTCAGAGCCTCATATCCCATGAGCATGGCGATCTCTTCAACAAGTGCACGGAATTCGGCAGTTCCGGTGTTCTTATCTCTGAGCTTTGAAATCTTATGCTGAATAAGTGGATGTGTCATAACTGTGTAATCTGTCATATTGTGTAACCTCCTAATAAATAATATACAGATAATTATTATGCCTCAATGTCAGAGTTCTGTGGATTCATTCCAAGTCCGCGGCTTACATCACCCTTGGTGTTCTCACCAAATGTATAGTCGTTACCAGGCAGTATAGCGTTCAGCAGGATGCCGGATATAGCTGCGAGGGCAAGTCCTGTAAGAGTGATAGTTGTGCCTCCGATCGTGAATGTAAGGCCATTTTTGAAACCAAGTCCACATACCATGATAACGGCTGCGATGATCAGGTTTCTTGACTTCGTGAAGTCTACGTGGTTCTCAACCACATTTCTTACACCTATGGCTGAGATCATTCCGTAGAGGATGAAACTTATGCCGCCAATGATGGCGAAAGGCATTGAGCGGATGACTTCTGCAACCTTAGGTATGAAACCGAGAATAACTGCAAAAATGGCAGCCAGTCGTATAACTCTTGGATCGTGAACGCGGCTGAGCTCGAGAACTCCTGTGTTCTCTCCGTAGGTTGTGTTGGCAGGACCGCCAAAGAGTGCGGAGAGAGATGTTGCCAGACCATCACCGATAAGTGTTCTGTGGAGACCTGGATCCTCAAGGAAATTCTGGTCAACTGTAGCTGATATGGCACATATATCACCTATATGCTCCATCATGGAAGCGATGGCGATAGGAGCCATGACAAGTATGGCAGTTAAGTTAAATTTACAGATCTGGAAAGGTGGCAGACCGAGAAAATGTGCGTCTGAAACTCCAGAAAAACTGAGTATTGCTGAACCATCAGGGTTGGTCATACCACAGAAGTGAAGTATGAGTGCAACGCCATATGAGATAAGTACACCCATGAGGATAGGTATGATCTTGAACATGCCCTTGCCCCAGATGTTGAACACAATGACAACAGCCAGTGCGATAAATGCAAGCAGCCAGTTAGTGGATGCGTTTGATATAGCTGATGGTGCGAGGCTCAGACCGATACATATGATGATAGGTCCGGTAACCACTGGTGGAAGGAATCTCATGACACGCTTCACGCCGACAAGCTTGACGATCAGTGCAAGTACAAGATACAGAAGTCCTGCAACCACAATACCGCCACATGCATATGGAAGCTTTTCGCCCATTGGCATGTCCTTGAATATGCCTGTTTTAAGGTCTGCAACTGTGGAGAAACCTCCAAGAAATGCAAATGAAGAACCGAGGAAAGCAGGTACCTTAAGCTTTGTGCATAAGTGGAAGAACAGTGTTCCAAGACCGGCACATACAAGAGTTACCTGAATTGAGAGTCCCTGACCCTCGAAGTATCCGTTTACGAGAAGCGGAACAAGAATTGTTGCACCAAACATGGCAAACATATGCTGGAATCCAAGTAAAAGCATCTTTGGAATTCCAAGCTTACGTGCATCACGAATGGCTTCTTTTTGATTATCCATAAGTAATAATCCTCCCATATTTTTTCTTAGTTAAATATTATAAAGTTTATTTACACTAAGGTCAATTTGAATAGTGTAATTTCCGTAAATTTCATGTCACAATTTTGTGAAAACAGCGAAAAAATGGAGACGATGTAATGCCGCGAAAGGTCGAAAAAGAATTAAGAAATGTAATATATGGTAACGCTTGACAAAATGTTACAGAATTGTTACAATTCTGCTTGGATTGAGTAAAGGGGAGAAAAATAAAGATACAGGTCGAAGGAGACTACAGATATTATGATTGAATTAGAGAACGTGAGTATGACATATCCTGGGGGCAATCAGGCACTCAAGAATGTCAATATTAATATAGAGAAAGGCGAGTTCGTATTTATCGTTGGAAGCAGTGGTTCGGGCAAGACCACTCTGTTCAGGCTTCTGCTCAAGGAGCTCGATCCTACGGAGGGCAATATCACTGTTGCCGGATACGACTACGGCAAGATCAAGAGGAAGGATATACCGAAGGTCAGAAGAAGGATTGGAGTCGTATTCCAGAACTTCAGGCTTCTGAAGGACAGGACTATATACGAGAATGTTGCATTTGCACAGAGAGTCATCCAGACCCCGGCGAGATATATAAGAAGACGAGTTCCGGCCATGCTGACGCTGGTTGGACTTGCAGACAAATACAAATCATACCCGAAGGAGCTCTCAGGTGGTGAGCAGCAGAGAGTTGCCATGGCGAGAGCACTGGTCAACAATCCGGACATCATACTGGCGGACGAGCCTACAGGAAACCTTGATCCTAAGAACTCACTGGATATCATGAACCTCCTTGAGG
>NZ_QTMI01000005.1:108148-233320 GCF_003603115.1 Coprococcus sp. AF19-8AC
GGACATCATACTGGCGGACGAGCCTACAGGAAACCTTGATCCTAAGAACTCACTGGATATCATGAACCTCCTTGAGGATATTAACAAGAGAGGAACCACAGTTGTTGTGGTAACCCACAACAAGGATATCGTCAATGAGATGAAGAAGAGAGTTATCACCCTGAAGAAGGGCGTTATAATCAGTGATGAGAAGGAAGGAGGCTACATAGATGAAGATTAGTACATTTTTCTATGTCCTCAGACAGGGCTTTGCGAATATAAGAAGAAACATACTGTTCTCACTTGCATCACTGGGAACCATCATATCATGTCTGTTCCTTTTCGGAATCATATATGCGGTGGTTGTAAACTTCCAGTCAGGTATGCAGGAGCTTGAGAAGACAGTCACCATATCTGTATTCTTCGACGAGGATGCGTCCGATGAGACCATACAGCTCATAGGTGAACAGATAAGAACGGTCGATTATGTTGAGACGATGGATTTCATCTCAGCCGATGAGGCATGGGACAAGTTTGCAGATCAGAACTACGATGATCCACAGGTTGCAAAGAATGCATTTGGCGGAGATAACCCGTTAAAGAATGCTGCGTCATATGAGATCACGCTCAAGGATGTATCAAGACAGCCGGAGTTCGTGGCATTTGCCCAGGGCCTTTCAGGAGTCAGAAAGGTAAAGAGTTCTGACGTGACTGCGGACAGCATCACGACACTGTCATCCCTTGTGGGATATGCATCCATAGGAATAGTTGTGATACTGATGCTGGTATCTATATTCCTTATAAGTAACACGATCACCATAGGTATCACAGTGCGAAAGGAAGAGATAGGGATCATGAAGCTGATCGGTGCGACAAATGTATTTGTAAGAGCACCGTTCATCATAGAGGGTGTGATCATAGGCGCGGTCGGTTCGGCTATACCCCTGGTCCTTCTGTACTACATGTACGATAAGATACTGACATACGTTGCCGGAAGGTTCAAGGTTGTCACAACGCTGTTCGCATTTGTGAGCCAGCAGGATCTGTTCAGGACTATGGTACCGGTCGGACTTGTGCTCGGTATCGGTGTTGGTCTGGTAGGAAGTATTCTTACCACAAGAAAGCACTTGAGAGTGTAGTGTTAAATGCGGTCAGAGCAATGCACAAAAAATTCACAAATTGTTATTACTTTTTTAGGGACAATATGTGTTATAATGCTGATAAGTAGGGCAAAAAGATAATAACATTATGAAATGCGTTTAGGAGGCATGAATGATGAGAATAGATTTATACAAGATAAAGAAGAAAGGTATGCAGGTGGCAGTGGTTACTACCGGAGCACTGCTCATGTCGTTTACATCCATATTTGCGGCTCCTGTGTTCAGCGTGCATGCTGAGGAGACCAAGGAGGAGGTTGAGCAGCAGAAGGAAGAGGCTCAGCAGGCTCAGGAAGAGGCGAATGCAAACGCAGAGAAGTATCAGAAGAAGGTAGACAAGCTTACAGCGGCTGTAAATGAGCTCGATAAGCAGGCCACAGATATAAGCACACAGATCGTGGAGAAGAAGCAGGAGGCTGAGGATCTTCAGAATGAGATAGATGAGACTCAGACAAAGCTTGCAGAGGCTCAGGTCAGTGAGGATAATCAGTATGAGGCGATGAAGAAGAGGATACAGTACCTCTACGAGGAGGGCGATGTTGCTTACATAGATGCACTTATGTCATCGGCTTCATTTGAGGATAGTCTTAACAAGTCTGAGTATGTTGATCAGCTCAGCACATATGACCAGAAGCAGCTCAACAAGCTGGTAAAGACTAAGAATGACATAGCAGAGTATCAGCAGACACTCAAGGATGATCTGGCGGATGTAGAGAAGGTAAAGGCAGACCTGGAGACCAAGCAGGCAGACCTCGACGATGTTATAAGCCAGAAGAATGCGGAGATCAACAAGTACAGTGATGATGTTGAGATGCAGAAAGCTCTTGCGGCTGAATACGCAAAGCAGGAGTCAGAGCTGGATGACAAGTTGGCAGAGCTTGCGCGTCAGGAACAGCAGAGACTTGAGGAGGAGCGTAAGCAGAGAGAAGCAGAACAACAGCAGCAGGATAACAACGGTGGAAGCGATAACTCAGGCAGTGACAGCGACAACAGTGGAAGTAACAATGGCGGTTCAACAACCGGTTCAGGTCGGTTCATATGGCCTGTATCAGGACCTATCACAGACTACTTCGGACCTAGAGAGTCACCGACAGCAGGAGCAAGCTCCAATCATATGGGTATAGATATAGGATGTTCATACGGAGTGCCTATCGCAGCGGCTGATTCAGGTGTTGTAACGGTAGCCGAGTGGGGCGAGAGTGGTGGTAACTACGTTATGATAGATCACGGTAATGGATTTGTGACGATGTACCTTCACAACTCATCACTTGCAGTAAGCGTTGGCGATGTGGTTTCACAGGGACAGACCATTGCGTACGCAGGTTCAACAGGATATTCAACAGGAACACATTGCCACTTCTCAGTATTCCTGAATGGCTCATATGTCAACCCACTTGATTATCTGTAAGATGAGGCTGAGACATGGCACAGGGATATGTGTCATATCATAAGATATTAATATGATCATATATAGAACAGAGAAAAAATGCGTGATTCATGAAATATGGATCACGCATTTTTTATGTTAATAGGGGCGTGGATATGGGCGAAGTACCATATGTTGTGGTGGTGAGAAAATATGTCGAAAACAATAGTTTTTTTAAGAAAAAATAGGATTAGTGTCGGTTGACATAAGTGGTAAAAGTATTTATACTCACACTGGACTGAGTATTTATTTAAGGAGTATATTATGGTTTTTTCGAGCATGGAGTTCTTATTTAGATTCCTGCCTTTATTTTTGCTTATCTATTTTGTGACAAAGCCGAAGTACAGGAATGTTGTACTGCTTTTAGGCAGCCTTGTGTTCTACGCGTATGGCGAACCCATATACGTGTTCTTGATGATGTTTTCTATTATATTTAACTATTCGGTGGCAAGACGAATCAAGCGTTTTTATGATATAGAAGTATATTCGGAGATCGACTGTTCATTTGAGAGAAACTGCTGGCTGGCGGTGGCTATGGTGTTTGATTTTGGAATGTTGTTCATATTCAAATATATCAACTTTTTTATAGAGATAATAAACACTGCAGCGGGAACAAAGATATTTGATAGCGTGGCGATCACACTGCCGCTTGGAATAAGCTTCTATACGTTCCAGATAACATCGTATATATTTGACGTGTACAGGCTCAAGTATCAGGCGGACAAGAGTATAATCAAGTTCGGAACATATGTGAGCATGTTCCCTCAGCTCATAGCCGGCCCTATAGTCAACTACGATGAGGTGAAGCCTGAGCTGGATCACAGAGAGGTCAAGGCGGACGATATAGAGCGCGGTGCGACACTGTTCGTATTGGGACTTGCGTACAAGGTGCTTCTGGCAAATAAGATAGCCAGTCTGTGGAACGATGTGCAGACGGTTGGCCCTTATGGAATAAACACTGTGACCGCATGGCTTGGTTCATGGGGATATTCATTCCAGCTCCTGTTTGATTTCATGGGTTATTCCGTGATGGCAATAGGAATTGGCCTTATACTTGGCTTCAGGATACCGGAGAACTTTGTCGATCCTTATATGGCACATTCCCTCACAGATTTCTGGAGACGCTGGCATGTTACACTCGGACGCTGGTTCAGGGAGTATGTGTACATACCGATGGGCGGCAACCGAAAGGGAAAGCTCAGAATGATACTTGCCATGTTCACTGTGTGGATGTTTACCGGATTGTGGCATGGTGCGGACTGGAATTTCCTGATATGGGGCTTGTTCCTGTTCGTGTTCCTTCTCATGGAGAAGCTGTTCCTTGGCAAGGTATTTGACAAGGTGAAGGTTCTTGGCCATGTGTACATGTTCTTCCTGATACCGATATCATGGACAATATTTAACATATCTGATCTGAAGCTTCTGGGACTGTACCTGAAGAGAATGTTTGGCATGAACATAGAGGGATCAGTCACCACACATGCCATGGACAAGCTGATCATGCTGGGACACACATACTGGTGGCTGCTGCTGATCTGCGTGATCTTCTGTACACCGTGGCCTAGAAAGCTCATAGAGAAATTCTACAAGAACTGGGTATGCAAGCTTATAATGCTCACACTGTTCTGGTTCTGTGTATATCAGATAGCAAAGGGTGGCTCCAATCCATTCCTTTATTTTAGATTTTAGGAGGTGGGCAGATGAAGAAATTATGGCAAATGATAAAAGGCTGTCCACTGTTCTCGATACTCATAATATCCGGCGTGATAGTTACCGCAAGCGGTTATGTGGGAGCTGCGCTTGGCGTGTACAAGTGGGATGTCAGCTTTCATCATCCTATGGCCCAGACTGTGCTGCTTGATGAGAGGGTGGCAACCGGAACTGACGCAACAAGCACGGATGCTCCGGGAAAGAGCGAGCTGACGTCGGAGTCCACGGGCAGTGAGGCTGCAGAGAAGCAGACAACGGAGGTGAAATCCACGGAGAAGCAGACTTCTGAGAATGCATCCACGGAGAAGACAACAGAGAAATCTACAGAGAAAGCGACCACCGAAAAGGCAACTACGGAAAAAGCAACCATAGATACAGGCGGTTCGGCTGCTCCGGTGACAAGACAGACTCAATACAAGAAGGTTAAGAAGAGAAAGGCAAGAAATAGCTGCTACAGAGATCTCACACAGATCGCTCTTGAGACCCAGTACCCATATATAAAGGTTGACAAGTCTTATTTTGACGATGCTCTGTTCATAGGTGATTCCAGAGTGGAAGGACTGGCGTTGTATTCCGGACTGGACAATGCAGAATTCGCATATATGGAGGGCCTTACTTCATTTGGACTGATGGGGGAGAAGATAGCCGCAAATGGAACCAAGACACTCACGGAATTGCTGCAAAGCAAACAATTCAGGAAGATATACATCATGCTTGGTATAAATGAGGCTGGATATGATACGGAGACATACGCATCCACATATATCGATGCAGTGGCCCAGATACAGGCGCTTCAGCCGGACGCAGTGATCTTTATGATGGGCTGCATGCATGTATCCAGCGACTATTCGGCAAGCCACGATATTGTGAACAATGACAATATCGATGACAAGAATGGTGCCATAGCTGCATATGCTGATGGAATAAAGCTTTTCTATCTGGATATGAATACGGTTGTGGACGATGGCAAGGGTGGTCTTGTAAAGGACTATACCTGGGATGACATACATTTGCAGGCGCAGTATTACAGTCTGTGGGAGCAGTATCTGTATGAGCATGGGCTCAAGGATGATGCTTTCAAATAGATAAAGTGCTGCGGGACCTGGCGGCATTTTATCATTATCGGGAGTTGATCAAATGGCAAAAAGACTGGTAATAAAAGATAAATACAAGGGAATCCTGTTCATAACCATGGCAGGGTTCTTTTTCTCACTGATGACATTCTTCGTGAGACTGTCGGGGGATCTTCCGACCATGCAGAAGGCATTTTTCAGAAATGCGGTGGCCGCTGTTGTGGCCATTGCCATGCTCATGAGGACTGAGGAGAAATTCAAGATAAAGAAGAGCAGCTGGCCGGGAATCGCGGCGAGAAGCATATGTGGAACGACGGGGCTTATCTGCAATTTTTATGCAATCGACAAGCTCAACATAGCGGATGCAAATATCCTCAACAAGCTGTCTCCGTTTTTTGCGATCATAGCATCGTACTTTGTGCTCAAGGAGAAGGCAAATAAGATAGAGTGGGCATCCGTGGCATTGGCATTTACAGGTGCTTTGTTCGTTGTGAAGCCTTCGTTTCATATGGATTTTCTGTATGCCATGGTTGGTGTGGCGGGCGGCCTTGGAGCAGGAATCGCCTACACTTACGTGAGAAAGCTCGGCAAACAGGGGGAGCGCGGACCGGTCATAGTCATGTGTTTCTCTGTATTCTCATGTCTGGTGACGCTTCCATTTATCATATTGGACCACGCACCTATGACATGGCAGCAGATTGTGTGCCTGCTCTGTGCCGGACTTGCGGCGGCTGGTGGACAGTTCAGTATAACCGCAGCATACCAGAAGGCTCCGGCCAGGGAGATATCGGTATTTGACTACAGTCAGGTCATATTTGCGGCTATACTGGGATTTGTATTCCTGGATCAGATCCCTGACATGTTGAGCATTATAGGATATGTGATCATCATTGGAAGTGCAGTTTTCAAATGGTGGTACACCATGAGACAGGACCGCACTTAGCATGATCGGCAGGGCTGAGAGTGGCAGTGCCTTGTACAAATACTTGTAGAATAATTGATATATACAAAAAGACGGATGTCAGAAATGGAAAATGGGTAAAAATTTCATTGTCTGATATCCGTCTTTTTTATAAAAGTTATAAAGGAAGGTTTTAGGTGTTGTGACCGGACTTGTGAGGTATCCGGCCTCCCATCTATATAAATTGGATTGTTGTTAGTTTGAGTGACGGCAGATACGCTGGTGCTGCCTGGGCATGTCGCACATCTGCTGTCCTCATCAATCTGTATATATAATAAGATGGTACTGTGTACATTCTGTGTATCGGATGTTAAAGAAATATGTTCATAAAAGAAATAATATATAAAGCGTAAATAAATGTTCTATAAATGGTAAAGCTTCTGAATATAGTGAGTATAAGGTTGTGGGTATAGTTGCTGACATGTTAAAATGAAACACACATATGATCATAATTGGTGGATATATCAGATGACAATATTGGATAGAGCAGCTTTATTATGGAATAGTAAGGGGGATTAATATATGGATAAAGAAAAGGTTATACAGGAGCTTCAGGAGAGAACAGAGGAGATAAAGGAAAAGGCCGGGGAGCTTCATAAGGCGATAGAGGAGACTATATCGCAGAAGAAGCAGATGCATTACACGGAACTGGGCGGACAGGACGGGCAGCCGGATGTGCCGGTTAAGGAAGGATACGGTCTGGTGCTCGGTGGCGGTGGTGGCCGTGGCTCCTATGAGATCGGAGTGTGGAAGGCTCTTGAGGAGTACAGAGATGTGATCGATATAAAGGCGGTATCAGGAAGCTCGGTAGGCGCACTGAATGCGGCATTGTACGCTTGCGGCGATCTGGATAAGGCTACACAGATGTGGTACGACATAACTAACGACAGGATACTGTCTAACAAGGATATAGACGAGGACAACAGGAACAAATGGTTTGAGTCCATCAAGGAGAAGCTCACGACCATAGACAATCCAGTCATACAGAGTGCAATAGAGTGCATAGGACTGGATGCTGTGGCAAAAGGCATGAGGATAAAGGATGGCTTCTTCTCCAGAGAAGGACTTATGGACATACTGGAGAATTCACCAGTACTTGATGGTGTGTCGAACAGTGACATGAGCTGTTATGCTACATGTCTCAATGTGGAGGGCAAGCCTACTCCTGAGAGATTCCAGCTGTCAGGCATGGAACCAGAGGAGATAGAACGTATACTTCTTGCTTCTTCAGCCATACCGGTCATATTCCCTATGGAGACGATAGACAAGACAAAGTATTATGATGGAGGCTTCTTCCTTGGGGGAGATAATGTGCCAATACAGCCTCTCTATGATGAGGGCTACAGAAAATTTGTCGTGGTGCATCTCGATGAGAGGAAGACCGACAGATACGATGATGCAGAGATGATACATATATATCCGTCCATTCCTCTTGGTGGTGCCATAGATGGCATGCTTGACTTTTCGCCTGAAGGTGTTGAGAAGAGGATAACACAGGGATATGACGATGCAAAGGCAGTGCTTGTTGAGAAGTTTGGCCCAAGACTGTTCTTCACCCGCCATGGGCAGACCGTGTGGAATGTGGAAAACAAGATATGTGGAGCCACGGATATTGAACTCACAGAGCTTGGACATCAGCAGGCGGAGCAGCTTGGTGAGATGATAAAGAATGGAGATTATCACATAGATGAGATCCTGTATTCGCCTCTGGTCAGGGCTTCGGAGACGGCAAGACATATATCCGAGATAACAGGAATTCCTATGAGAGCCGAGGAGAGACTCCGTGAGCAGTGCTTTGGCAAATACGAGGGAACAGCCAGAAACGGCGCTATATTCGCCAAGGCGAAGACGCATTTTTTGGATCACTATGAGGGCGGAGAGACCATGGTTCATCTGTGTCAGAGGGTGTACAATCTGTTAGATGAGCTTAAGGCTGAGTCGGAAGATTCCGGGAAGACATATCTTCTGGTTGCCCACAATGGAATATCAAGAATAGTACAGTCGTATTTCAATGATATGACAAATGAGGAATTCGCAGCATTTGGCATAAAGAACTGTGAGATAAGAGAATATAGATTCTGATCGCCACATGTGTGGAATCAGATGTAAAAAAGAGAAAACAGCAGGCAGATCAATATGATGTGAATGTGGTTTTCTCTTTTTTTCTGGGATATCCCTGAATGCTCCTGTAAATGTGTATAAAAGAATAATTGATATTATTTATCACTAATATAGTTGACACAGAGCCTACATATGTGCTAATAAATATATGAACATATAATCATGTGTTTAAATATTGGCGTACGGCATGAGAGCTATGCGATGTGTTTATGGAGAATATAAAATGTGGAAAAGGAGAGAATCATGGGAGACAACAGTTTTTTAAAGATCAGTGGGATAAAGAAAAGCTTCGGTTCAGGGGAGAACCGAACTGAGGTACTTAGAGGAATTGATTTTGAGGTCGCAAAGGGCGAGTTCTGTGTGCTGCTTGGCCCATCGGGGTCTGGCAAGTCAACTCTGCTCAATATCATAGGTGGGATCGACAGCCCGGATTCCGGTTATATCTCCATAGATGGAGAGAAGACAGGGGATATGGATGAGAAGACACTGACCAGATACAGAAGAAAGCATCTCGGTTATGTATTCCAGATGTATAATCTCATACCTAATCTCAATGTAAAGGAGAATGTGGAGGTTGGAGCATACCTTAGCGATAACCCTCTTGATGTGGATGATCTGTTAAAGACTCTGGGGCTTTATGAGCACAGACATAAGCTCCCAAATCAGCTGTCGGGTGGACAGCAGCAGAGGACCTCAATTGGAAGGGCAATCGTGAAGAATCCTGATATACTTCTCTGTGATGAGCCGACAGGTGCCCTTGACTACAACACTTCCAAGGAGATACTTAAGCTCATAGAGGATGTGAACCAGAAGTATGGCAACACAATAATCATGGTCACCCACAATGATGCCATCAAGAATATGGCGGACCGGACTGTGAAGCTCAGGGACGGCATGATAAGACGCAACATTGTAAATGAGAACAAGATATCCGCTGTAGAGCTTGACTGGTAATTGGGCAGACAGGGTAGACGTTCAATAGGAAAGGGGATCTGTTATGAGAAATCCATTGTGGAGAAGAATTCCAAAGGAACTGAAGGGAGAGCTTGGAAAATATATGGTCATATTCCTGTTCATGGTCATAACGACGGGAATGGTGTCGGGCTTCATGGTTGCAGGTGAGAGCATGAAGAAAACCTACGACAATACATTTGACAAATACAACGTGGAGGATGGACATTTTGATCTGTCGGATGAGGCGTCTGACAATATGAAGGACAATATAGAGGATGAGGGCGTGAAGCTCTATGATATGTCGTATTATGAACTGCCTATGAGTAAGATCGGATCAGACTCTGATGGCAATAGTGGTAATGTGGAAGGCAATGCAGAGACAAAAGATGATACGGTGAATTTTGTAAATGATGCTGCAGATGATGGGGGAAGGACACTGAGGATATTCGCACCAAGACACGATGTAAATAAAATGTGCCTGATGGATGGTGAATTTCCTGTAGGAACTGATGAGATCGCCATTGACAGAATGTATGCGGTGAACAACGATATAGAGATCGGTGATGATATAAAAGCGGGTGACAAGGTATACAGCGTGTGCGGATTTGTGGCACTCTCCGACTACAGTACCATGTTCCAGAACAACAATGACACCATGTTTGATGCCACGATATTCGGAATTGCGGTTGTGTCAAATGAGGAATTTGATGATCTCCCGGAGAAAAATAAGACCTGGTCGTATTCATGGATGTACGATGATGGAATGCCGGATGAGGAGAACGATGAGAAAAAGCTGGCGGATGACCTTCTTGAGACTGTGTATACACAGGCGGTCATGAACGGCATTATGGTGGAGAACTACATTCCAAGGTATCAGAACCAGGCGATCAACTTTGCAGGGGATGATATTGGCAGTGATACAAATATGATGAAATGGTTTGAATACATCGTCATAGTTATACTTGCATTTATATTTGCGGTAACCATCAGCAACACTCTGACAAAGGAAGCGTCGGTTATTGGAACATTGAGGGCTTCAGGATATACGAAGGGCGAGCTGCTTATTCACTACATATCACTTCCTGTCATAGTTACATTTATGGCATCAGTGGTGGGAAACGTGCTGGGCTATTCGGTGTTTAAGGATATGGGTGCGCAGCTTTACTATGGAAGCTATTCCCTCACTAAGTATGTGACGTATTGGAATGCCGATGCATTTGTGCTTACCACAGTCATACCTCTTATAATCATGATCGTTGTGAACCTGTTAGTGGTAAATAGCAAATTGAAGCTCTCACCACTGAGGTTCCTGAGGCATGATCTCAGCAGATCAAAGAGAAAGAAGGCGGTGAAGCTGCCTCACTGGAAGTTCATGACAAGGTTCAAGACCCGTGTCATACTTCAGAACATTCCAGGATATGTGGTCATGCTTCTTGGAATTTACTTCGCACAGGTTCTTCTGATGTTCGGACTTATGTTGAATCCTATGCTGAAGCACTATCAGAATGACATATTGGATAATATGGTAGCTGACCACCAGTATGTTCTGGATTCACAGGTGGAGACGGCAAATAATAATGCGGAAACCTACTGTATGAAGACGCTAAGGACGACCGGAGATATAGATGATGAGATCATGGTGTATGGAATACACTCGGACAGTAAATATTTCCCGGTTAAGCTGGACGACGGAGATGTGCTGGTATCTGACAGCTACGCAGACAAATATGAGATAGTTGATGGCGACAAACTTGAGCTCAAGGAGAGCTATACTGATGACACATATGATCTCAAGGTGACGGGGTCTGTGGTGTATCCGGCAGCCCTTGCGGTGTTCGTGACAGAGGGTGATTTCAGAGAAATATTTGACAAGGACGAGGATTACTTCACCGGCTATTTCTCGAATGACAAGCTGACCGATATAGAGGATCATGTAGTGTCAGAGATCACAAAGGATGACATGATAAAGGTGTCCAGACAGCTCACCAAGTCCATGGGAGGTATGTTCTACATAGTGGTTGTATTTTCACTTGTTATGTTCATGCTTCTCGTATATCTGCTCACAAAACTAATAGTGGAGAAGAACACGGTGTCCATATCCATGGTTAAGATACTGGGATATGACACAAAGGAGATCAGTAAGCTGTATCTGTCATCCACAACTGTCATGGTTGCGGTGGTGACGCTGCTCGATATACTGCTCAGTTACCTGTCGATCAAGGTGATATACAGGGCAATGCTGATAGATATGCTAAGCGGATGGATGCCGATATACATGGCGCCATGGATATTCCCACTCATGTTCGTGCTCAGCTTTACCTGCTATCTGGTGATCTCACTGTTGCAGATGAAGAGGATAAAGAAGATTCCTATGGACGAGGCGCTCAAGAATGTGGAGTGATGTGTCAAGCTGTGTTCAGGTATTATATTGAAAAAAAGAGAAAATTTTGTGCTGTAAATCCCCCGAATCCCTGAAAAGGATACATGGATTAGAAGTCGTGTATCTTTTCAGTGGGAATCTGGGAGTTTGAGCACAAAATTTTCTTTTTTTGCTATTTTGTGGGAAATGTTCCCAAAGCTGTCAGGTTGTCGACCCGGACAGGCTCATGCCAGCTAGATGGTTCCTGTGACAGTCACGGTTGCCGTTCCCGGAGTTGTGGTGATGACTCCCGTGGCTGTATTCTGTGTGAATGTTGCCGCTGGAACAGTGATCTGTCCGGCAACTGTTGCGAACTCGCCTGTTGCTTCATTGTAGGTGTAGTTGTCCGGTGCTGTCCATGCCTTTCCATTGTAGGTCACAGTGATTCCGTTGAGAATCGGATTGAAGGTATCTGTGATGATGACGTTGTCACCTGCGGATGCTTCGGTGTTGCCGTAGTTCTCTATAAGGAAGGTGTAAGTGATCTGACCATTCTCTGCAACTATGCTAGGACTCACAGACTTTGTGATGGCGAGATCGGGAGCTGCAACAGGGGAAACCGACTCAGTTGCAGTGACTGCGTTGGTAAGTCCTGCGCCGGTTACTGTAACAGTGTTGGTCACGGAATCCTCATTGCCTCTAGGTGTAAATTCATTTGTTGTTGTCTCATATATAATAGTAGCATTTCCGCCCGCTGGAACGGAGATTCCAGTGAGTGTCAGCGGAGCTGCAGCACCGACAGCCGGAGCGGCTACCAGAGTTCCATTGGTGTAGTATCTGATGGAATCCGGAATATATGTGAGAGGATATACTGTTGTATTTCCCACTGCATATGCTCCCAGATTATCTGTGAGAGACAGACCTGTGAGTGTGGTAGTTCCGGAATTGATGAGACTTATCACATACGTGATCTTATCCGGTGTTCGGTAGGTGTCCACCACAGCCGTCTTGGAGACTGTGAGGACTTCAATGATTTCTCCAGTTATGATATTGGAATTGGTGGATCCTCCGTTGTAGGACAGAGTTGCCTGATTAGTGAATGTTGCCATTACTTTACCTCCGTATTGTGTTGTCAGAGGTTTATATACCTCTGATATAAAATATGTGCTGTGGAGGCTTTGGGTTACAGATATTACTCACCATCTGCGGCACATTTATGTTATACTAAAAGATAACTATGTGGTTTAAAGAGCTGTTTTTATATACAGGAGGAATATAGGTGAGAAGGAAAAGGTGGTCGTACCTGATTGCCTGTGTGGTGCTGGCAGGTGGGCTGGCAGCGCCTGGCACATATACCAAGGTGTACGCGCAGGATTATGAAAATGTAGAATACGTAACCAGTGTGTCAGAGCTTAGAGATTCCATGGACGAAGCTGATGTGGTAAACTCTGCCGATGTGATGGATAGAGGAGCGGATGTCGACGCAGCGGCAATGTACAGCTGTGAGTCAGCCGACATATACAGTCTTCGCAGGATCATATTGTATACAGATGAAGTGCCGGAGACCTATGGCGCGACAACAGTCATCTGTTATGACAAATACGATTACTATGTGCTTGGCTACGATACCGAGGAAGCGACGAAACAGGCATACGAAAAGCTTCAGGAAGAGTACGAGCCTGACAAATGTATGCTTGATCAGGTCATATATTCAGAAGATGTGCTGGCGGATTCGGATTTGGATTCAAATTCGTATGCTGCACAGCGTAACGTTGATGCCATGCTTGCCGCATCGGAGACATATAAGGCTGTAAGCTGGGGCACAAGGTACATGGGAATGGACAGGCTGAAGGCAGAGGTGTCGGAGTACAAGCTGGATGCTAAGGTAAATGTGGCGGTCATAGATACCGGAGTTAATTCCTCGGATACTCTGTTTGAAGGCAGGATAAATGAGGAAGGAAGTATGAACTGCTGCGAGGGCGAAGACCAGAGCGACTACGGAGACAACATGGGACATGGAAGTCATGTGGCGGGTATAATAGCGGATGCGACACCGGACAATGTCCAGCTCACGATCATCAAATGTTTCACAAGCCAGGGAGCAACCACAGTGTCAACGGTACAGCAGGGAATCATGGCTGCGCTTGACAGCGGTGCGGACGTGATCAATATGAGCTTCTGCTTCTATGGTAAAAATGCAAATGACACCACCAGGGCAATGCTTGACGAGCTTCTGAAGAGTGCCAGGGAAAACAATGTGATCATGTGTGTTGCTGCGGGCAATACGAATAGTGCTGTGAACAACTGGGAGATCAGCGACGTGGAAGGTGTGTCATATCCTGCGGACAGCAGTGATGTGATAACAGTGTCGGCACTTATGCAGAAGGCTGGAACGGAGGAGACAGCAGACAGGATCGCTGCAGATACGGTGGAGTTTGACGATGCATATTCCTACTATGGTGATGCAGTGGATTTCTCTGCTCCAGGAACTTATATAACATCGGCGTGGAAGACCGGAACGAATCACGGACATGTCAGTACAGGAACATCCATGGCGGCTCCGCATATATCAGCGGCGGCGGCCTACGTGAAGCTGGCGGAGCCAGAGCTTGACAGTGACCAGTTGAAGAATAGACTTATCTCATATTCCGTGGATCTGGGAACAGCGGGAAAGGATAAATACTACGGTTACGGTTGTCCATACATGGCGGATTATTTTGCTAATACATTTGGCGGAAAACATCCGGAGACAAAGGTCGGAACCTGTGCGGTGGAAAGTCTTGGAAATGCGAAGGATGGACTGAGACTGTCGTGGACTTCGGCGGATAATGCAAGTGGGTATAAGATATACAGGAAAACTGCGACAAGCGCATACAAATGTATAGCTGAGATAAAAGGTTCAGGAGTCAGAACATACACTGACAAGACTGCGGCGGCTGGAATCAGATACAGATATGCGGTGAGGGGCGTGAACGGCACGGCCGAGGGACAGCCGGCGGCTACAAAGGCACTGGTCAGACTTACCCAGCCGAAGTACAACGTGAAGAATGCATATTCCGGCGTGAAGGTATCCTGGAACAAAGTGAAGGGCGCAAGTGGATACAAAATATACCGCAAGGCACCGGGGCAGAACGGATGGAAGCAGTACAAGGTGCTGTCAGCGGGAACGCTCACATTTGTCGATAAAAATGTGTCAGATTACAGGAACTACACATACACTGTAAAGGCGTTCAGGAGTACTGTGGCGAGCTCATATGATATGGCTGGTGTCAGATTGTACAGGATGCCGGGATGCAAGGCGAAAACGGTCAGATCAAATTCCAGAAAGACGGTGGATGTAACATGGAACAAGGTCAGGTATGTCAGCGGATATCAGATCCAGTACAGTACATCGTCGAAATTTGACAGATATAAGGTGGCAACGATAAATAAGTCCACAAAGCTCAGGCGCAGGATAAGCTCCCTGTCCTCAGGAAAATATTATTATGTGAGGATGAGAACCTACAGAAGAGTTGGCGGCAAGACCATTTATGGCGGCTGGAGCAGTGTACAGCGCGTAAAGGTAAAATAGTGAAAGGCAGATAAGATGGCAGAAAATAAGGATTTGGAAGAATATAAAGTCTCCACGATGGAGGATGAAGAGGATTATTTTGACAATGTGGAGATGGAGCTCGACTACAGCATCAGTATAACTGAGGGCTCCATGGAGCTTGGAAAGGACAATATAAAGGAACAGAAGAAGTACATGCGTGACAGCCATGGAGACATGGACGACGAGGAGTTCCTGCAGAACATGCAGTCGGTGAACAATGATGAGGCATTCCTCAGAAGAGCTGCGAAGCGCCTGGAGGTGTATGAGCACCAGAAGAAGGTGCCGTACTTTGGCAAATTTGTATTCAAATATAAAGATGACGAAGAGTATCTCCCGGTATATGTGGGTATGAGCGGTTATCAGTCAGATATGAATGGGCAGCAGCTTGTGTACGACTGGAGAGCACCTGTATCCTCTATGTATTATGCTTATGAAAAGGGACCGGCATCCTACAATGTCCATGTGGATGACATGGAAGATGATGAGTTTTCTGGAGACATAGTGGAGAAGAAACAGTTTCTGGTGTCAAATGGCAGACTTAAAGACGCGGTGGATACTGACTCCAACATCAACGACGCCATATTGCTGGAGGCCCTTGGCGGCAACAGTGGTGTTAAGATGAAAAATGTGGTGGCTACCATACAGAAGGAGCAGGATGCGATCATAAGAAACCGCACGGCGTATAACCTTATAGTGGACGGCCGCGCCGGAAGCGGTAAGACGGTCATAGCCATGCACAGACTGGCGTGGCTGTTGTACAACTACAAGACACTTGAGAGTGACAATGTCATGATACTGTCTCCAAACAGTATATTTGGCGATTATATATCAGAGGTTCTCCCGGAGCTCGAGGAGAACAGTGTGCCTGAGAAGGAATTTGACAGTCTGCTTGAGGAGCTTCTTTTCATAGAGGAGGAATATGAGAGCAAGCTGGATCAGTCGGAGTTCATTATAGACAGCGGCGATCAGGACAACCAGAGGATGAGAAATATCAAGGTCAAGTCGTCCATCTCTTTCTACGACAGTTTCAATGAGTATCTGGACAGGTATGTGTCAGGTATAAAGTTCAGAAATTTCCACTATCAGAAGGTGGAGTATACAGGCGAGGATATAGCTGCCATGTTCAATGGAAGATTTGCAAGAAAACCTGTGTATGAGAGATTCGAGAACATAGCATACTTCATAGTGGACAGGGTGGAGGATAATTCACCAAAGGAGTTCCCGGACGAGAAGAAGCGTAATCTGGCAAGGCAGATACAGAAGCAGATGGTAAATTTATTTGCAGAGAGGAATCTGGTTGAGTTGTATGTTGGATTCCTGGTGGAGATGGAGAAGAAATATCCGGGTATATCGGAGTACAGAAATGAATATGGAAAGATATGCTATGAGGATATCCTTCCTATACTTTACTTGCAGGTGTATTTCTACGGATGTCATTCCTACAACAATATCAAGCACCTCGTCATAGATGAGATGCAGGATTACAATATATTCCAGTATGCGGTGATAGACAGGGTGTTTGGCTGCAAGAAGACTATCCTCGGCGACAGGTATCAGGTGCTCTTCTATGATCCTGAGGAGACTGTTGTGGATGTTCTGACGAAGATATTTGCAAAGAGGAACGGACAGGGCGGCTATGAGCTCAAGGAGCTGTTCGCGTCGTACAGATCCACGGCGGAGATCACCGAGTTCTGCAACGGTATACTTGGCGGAGAGGGCGTAGGCGGCAACACTGTGGAGAGACACGGCAGGGTGCCTGAGGAGATACAGTGTGAGTCACTGGATGAAGCTGTGGAGTTCATAAATGACAAGCTGAGCTACGGAGACATGGACGCCTACGACAACATAGCTATCCTGACAAATGACGAGGCAGACGCCTACGAAGTGTACAAACAGCTTTCCGAGTACACCGAGGTGACGCTCATCACCAATCAGTCGGTTGTCTATGCGGGCGGTGTGGTCGTACTTCCAAAGTTCCTTGCAAAGGGAATGGAGTTCGATGCAGTGTACGTCATGACGGACGGAACCTACGACGGAAGCATGGTCACAAGACATGCGCACTATATAGCCTGTACGAGAGCACTCCATGAGCTGTATGTGCTTGATGTGGAGCAGCCATAGGAGTGATACAAAGACAGAAATATTATATCTAGAAATATTTTTCGGGAAAATCGCAATTCCAACTGAACATATATGATGTACTATACGGCATTTCCGCTTTGGGAGATGCCGTATTTTTTATTGTTGCTATATGGCAGATGGTACGCCTGAGCAGAAATGTAATTGTGAGTGTCAGAACTCTGTAAATTATTCACCAGCTAATAATTGAGATTTGTGTTGATTGTGCAAAGATTATACATAAATAGAGATAACGCATTTTTATTGTTGCAATATCTACAAAGAAATGTTATTATTAAGGAAACGGGGAAACTAAAAATAGTTTCTGAGTTTCCTGGGCGGGAAGTATGTACAGGAAGCTGACAGACACGGATGGACAGGAGGGAGTTATGGACGGAGAAGCACAGCAGCAGCTTAAATTGAGGATATATGAGGCGACCATAGAGGAGTTCCGGGAGAAAGGGTTCAAATTCACCATGGACGATATGGCAAGACGACTTGGAGTGAGCAAGAAAACCATATATCAGGTCGTCAGGGACAAGGAATCATTGTTCTTTGACACGGCGACATATATATACGAGCAGATCAAGAGAAGTGAACAGGCGGTCATGGATGACGACCGCCTGACCACGGTGGAGAAGATAAAGGCGATTCTCATAGCCATGCCGGACAGCTACAGCGAGCTGGATTGGCGGCAGATATACCAGTTGGAGAATTCATATCCACGGATATTTGCCCGGGTGAGAGTAATGATGGAGCAGCAGTGGGATAATACCATAGAGCTTCTGAAGCGCGGAATTGCCGAGGGTGTTATAAGGAATATTCCGATTCCGGTCATCAAGACGATGTTCGAGGCCACGCTTGAGAAATACATGGAGACTACAGTCCTGATAGACGCGGGACTTACATTTGACGAGGCGGTGCAGTATACACTTGATGTACTTATGGATGGCATATCCTGTAAGGAGTAGGAACCGCTATGAATGAAGTGATTATATGGAATTGATGCCCGCGGCCGGTTTCATTCACTGGGGCGAGATGGGCGGTATATATAAAAGACAGGAGGTTGTGTTATGGGTAAGAGATCTGAGGTTGTATTTGGCAACAGGATGAGCAGTCAGGTCGTCAAAAAGGCGGAGAACTCCAAAGAGAGATTTGTAAAAAGATTCGGTGATGACAGTGACGTGGATTATCCTCTTGCAGTTGTGAAGAATCCGTATATTGGAGATACTCTCGGTGTCTCCAATATTGTGATCGACGGCGGAGTCAGTGATGATATACCGGATGGCGGCCGGGAGGAATTTGACAGGGACAAAGGAATCATAGTTGGCAATATCAGGATGGGGTTCGGACATTACAGAATATCCATGGCGATAGCATCAGCGGCCAATCATCTGGGATACAAGCCGTACTGGATGGATCTCAATTCCTACAGTGAGACCACGGGAGGAAAGGTTATTGAGGCACAGAATAAGCTCTATTCCATGGGATCCAGGATATCGGGAAAGAGCAAGGTTTTCAACAAAGCGGTGTGGGAGCCGATGAACTATGAGGGTTTCAGGAAGCTGTCATACAATGCCTCGGATCAGATGAATGCGGAGCTTATGACACCGGTGTTTAGGAATGTTCCAAAGGATATCCCACTTGTGGCTACACATGTGTGGCCTGCCCAGGCGGCGGTTCATGCAGGAATGAAACATGTGGTGAATGCAATCCCTGACAACTGGCCTATGGCGCTCCACCTTGCGGAGGGAAGCCTTCACACGGTTCAGACCAGATCGGCATACCTCGGATACAGGACCCTGAACGGCATGCAGGGCGACGAGGTGCTTAAGCCTATGCCCGGTGATTCAATCAGATACGTTGGACACTATATAGACCATGAGCTGGTGGCAGCCATAGAGGAGGACTGCGACAGGAGAATAGAGAGAAGAAAGAAAAAGGCACCGATGCGTTTCCTTCTCACCATAGGAGGTGCTGGAGCACAGAAGGATATATTTGCAACTATCATCAGGACGGCGCTTGCCAGCGTGAAGAAGGGCAACATGGTCCTGTATGTAAATGTGGGCGACTACATGAACGTGTGGGAAGAGCTGGTGAGAGAGATACCCGCCATGGAGAGCCTTGTCACTACACATTTCGATGACTGGAGCGACACCACAGCATTTGCGGATAAGGCTCTTAAGGAAGAGGTGTACGGAATACATGCATTTTGCCATGAGAATATATATGAGGCTGTGTACTGCACCAACCTTCTCATGAGAAGCTGTGATGTACTCATAACGAAGCCGTCTGAGCTGGCCTTTTATCCAGTTCCAAAGCTGTTCATCAAGAGAGTTGGCGGGCATGAGCAGTGGGGGGCGATACACTCGGCGGAGATCGGAGATGGAACACTGGAGTGCCGTGATATACCGCACACTCTACAGATGATGAAGCTGTTCATGCAGGATGACAGCATACTCACAGATATGTGTGAGAACATAAAGCGGAACAAACTGGATGGAATATACGACGGAGCGTATGAGGTCGTAAAACTGGCGATGGATATGAAGAACTGAGAATGGAGGGTTACATTATGTATAAGGTAAAGAAGAAAGAGACATTTATACCATCATCAAATGGCAAGGACAGGCTGCATGTCATCGTGTGGGAGCCACAGGGCGAGGTGCGGGCGATACTTCAGATATCACATGGAATGATAGAGCTGATAGACAGGTACGACGAATTTGCGAGATATCTTGCTGCGAAAGGCTTCGTAGTTGCAGGAAATGATCATCTGGGACACGGACTCACGGCGGCAAATATGGATGAGCTTGGATATATGAATGCCTATGATGCGAGCAAGGCAATAGTCGCGGATCTTCATAGAGTCACTAGAAGTCTGAAGAAGGCATACAAAGGAGTACCGTTCTTCCTGATGGGACACTCTATGGGTTCATTTATGGCGAGACGATACATGAGTGACTACGGCTGGGATCCAAAATATCCGTCACCTTACACGGAGGGCTCAAGTGTGGACGGCTTTATCTGCATGGGAACTGGAAGCATGCCTGAGTATATGCTGCAGATCGGAAGACTTGTGTTGGAGCTTGAGAAGAGTCAGCACGGCGAGAGATACAGAAGTACCCTCATGGAAGTGTTGGCATTTGGAACATACAACAGGGGTATCCCGAAGACCACTATCGTGGACGGTGAGGTGAGAAAGAGGACGAATAAAGACTGGGTGAGCCGTGACCCGAAGCGCGTGGATGCATATGTGGATGATCCGCTGTGCCAGTTCTCATTTACCTTGAAGGGCTACGAGACGCTGTTCAATACACTCCACTATATACAGGAGGACAGGAACATAGCGAAAATACCGAAGAATGTGCCGGTTCTGTTTGTGTCCGGTGACAGGGATCCTGTTGGACATTACGGCAGGGATGTTCTGAAGCTCTACGAGTTATACCACAGGAGAGTTTCGCACAATGTGGCATGCTATCTGTATGAGGACTGCAGACACGAGATACTGAATGAGCTGTGCAGGGATAAGGTATTTGACGATATTGATAAGTGGCTTGAGACAAGGCTTGCAGATATAAAAGGTTAGGCCTTTAAGGAGGTTATATATGGGAGAAAATTCACAGGATAATACACAGAATGGCGCACCTGCGGGCGGCCTTCAGAAAAAGACAAAGATAGCCTACGGAGTAGGGGCCGTGGGAAAAGACATGGTGTATATGCTGGTAGCCAGCTATATACTGTACTACTACAATTCTGTGCTTGGCGTCAGCTCAGTGTTCATAGGAACAGTGCTGATGGCGGCGAGAGTGTTTGATGCATTTAACGATCCTGTCATGGGTATCGTGGTGGCAAAGACCAGAAGCAGATGGGGAAGGTTCAGACCGTGGATATTCTCGGGAACCGTGCTGAACGCGGTTGTCCTCTATGCGATGTTCGCCGTGCCGGAAAGCATGGGAGCTGGTGGGATGAAGGTGTTTTTGACAGTGACATATTTCCTGTGGGGAATCACATACACGTTGATGGATATTCCGTACTGGTCCATGATCCCGGCCATCACTGAGCCGGGCAAGGAGAGGGAGAATCTGTCTGCACTTGCAAGATCCTGCGCGGGCGTGGGTTCTGCCATCCCTACTGTACTTACTATGATAGTAGTTCCAGCCATCAGCGGCGCAGCCCTGGCGGCGGACAAGCTGAAGATCACGGATTACCGCATCGGCTTCAAGTGGTGGGCTCTTCTGGTTGCAGTGGTGTTCGTCATCTCGGAGGCCATTTGCGTGGCAAATGTAAAGGAGAGGGGTGACACAGTTGTGGAGTCCCATGGCATAGGTGAGATGTTCCATTCACTGGTGACAAATGACCAGGCTCTGGCGGTGGTCATCACCATCGTGCTCGTAAACTCTGCACTCTATATAACAAGCAACCTGCTCATATATTTTTTCACATATGACATAGGAAGTGAGAGCGGATATGCGCTGTTCTCCGCATTTGGCGGCGGTGCGCAGATACTTGCTATGATGCTGTTCCCGCTCTTTAGAAAGAAGATGTCCAAGAGAAAGCTGTTTGTACATTCGGTAGTATATGAAATCGTCGGATATGTGATGCTGCTTGCCTGCAGCCTTGCCGGTGTTACCCGTATGACGGTGGGCGGAGTGCCTTGTTGGTACGTTCTGTTCATCCCGGGACTTCTGGTATTTGCGGGAAGCGGACTTCTAAATGTGCTGATAACTGTGTGTCTTGCCGACAGCATAGACTACGGAGAGTACAAGAATGGGCAGAGAGATGAGAGCGTCATATGCTCCATGCAGACATTTGTAGTAAAGCTTGCATCGGGAGTTGCAGTGTTCTTTGCCGGACTTGCGATCAAATGGGTCGGACTTATCCAGCCGGCAGATGGAACATCGGAAGTCATAGAGCAGAGCACAGGAACTCTCATGGGACTTTCCATGATGATGACGGTCGTTCCGATAGTCCTTCTCATCATAGGACTTGTATTCTTCATCAGGAAATACAAGCTGACCGAGGAGAGGATGCAGGAGATCATGACGAAACTTAGATAGGAGGAACCGCTATGAACGAAGTTCATACTCGGAATCGGTTCCGACGACCTGCCCCACTCGCATATGCGAGAGGGGCGATACATATTAGATAGGAGGAACCGCTATGAACGAAGTTCATACTTGGAATCGGTTCCGACGACCTGCCCCGCTCGCTTATGCGAGAGGGGCGATACATATTAGATAGGAGGAACCGCTGCCAATTAGGGGCGATACATATTAGATAGGAGGAACCGCTATGATCAGATATATAGAAGAACATCAGGTATTCATACTGGAGACAAAGTCGACGCAGTATGCCATGTGCGTGCGCCCGGATGGACACCTTGAGCACCTGTACTACGGTGGCAGGAGTCTGGACTGCGGAGATCAGAATATTGCGGGACTTTGGGATGTGGCACATGACCGCAGCCTGTTCGAGACCGGCAATGCCATAGCGCTGGATGGTGGACTTACCTTAGAAAGTCTGCTGCAGGAACTGTCGTCAACCGGCAAGGGGGATGTCAGCGAACCATTTGTCTGTATGACCCATGCAAATGGCAGTACGACCTGCGACTTTGTGTACGAATCATACGAGATAAAAAACGGCAGGGATGAGCTTGAAGGACTTCCGTGTGCGGTGGAATATCATAGGGGGACAGATGGCAGATTCAACACAGTAAATGAGCAGCAAGGCACAGAAGTGGGAAGCGGTGTGGCTGGTGAATTGCAGAGCATACAAGCATATGAGCGACAGAATACAGCGGGCGAGGTAACACAGCTCACCATAACCCTCCGGGACAAATTCTATAGACAGAAGCTTGAGCTAATATATGTCACATGGGATGACTGCGACGTGATAACCAGAAGTGTCCGCCTGACAAATGAAAGTGATGACGTGGAGCGGGTGGACAGACTTATGTCCATGCAGTTTGATATGAGAATGTATCAGGAATATGACATGATACATTTCGGAGGAGCCTGGGCGAGGGAAATGCACAGATCGGTGCACCCTGTAAGGCAGGGAAGAGTGTCTGTCTCATCGTCGACCGGAACCTCGGGCAGCAGGGCCAATCCGTTCTTCATGGTGGTTGAGCACGGCAGTTCAGAGGAACACGGTGAGTGTTACGGCTTCAATCTCATATATTCAGGAGACCATATGGAGAGCTGTGAACAGAATTCATATGGACGTATGCGTATACTCAGCGGCATCAATCCGGAAGGATTTTCATTTGCGCTTGAGCCGGGACAGTCATTCCAGTCGCCGGAGGCGGTCATGACATATTCAGATTCAGGATTTTGCGGTGTCAGCAGTCATATGCATGCATTTGTCAGAAGACATATAGTCAGAGGCCGCTGGGCGGACCGGGAGAGGCCTGTTCTGCTGAATAGCTGGGAGGCCGCATACTTTGATATAAATGAGAAGAAGCTGCTGAAGCTTGCAAAAGAGGCAAAGAAGTGCGGCATAGAGCTGTTCGTCATGGATGACGGCTGGTTCGGACACAGGGACAATGACACATCCTCACTTGGAGACTGGCAGGAGAACCGGAGCAAGCTTCCGGGTGGAGTAAAGCAGCTTGCGGACAAGATAAATGCACTTGGACTTGACTTTGGTATATGGGTCGAGCCGGAGATGGTGAACGAGGACAGTGATCTCTACAGGACTCATCCGGAGTGGGCAGTCAGAGTGCCGGGACAGAGTCATGCCGAGGGGCGTCATCAGATGCTGCTGGATCTCACCAACAAGGACGTGAGAGATCATATAGTGGAAGCCATGGCAAATGTGTTCTCATCTGCGAATATCTCGTACGTGAAGTGGGATATGAACAGGATCATGTCTGACAGGTACAGCCAGACGCTGCCGTCTGACAGGCAGGGCGAATTTGGACACAGGTATGTGCTTGGACTCTACGATATCATGGGAAGGATTACTAAGCGTTTCCCTGAGATTCTGTTTGAGGGATGTGCTGCCGGTGGCAACAGATTTGATCTCGGCATACTGTGCTATATGCCGCAGATATGGGCAAGTGATGACACGGATGCCAGGGAGAGGCTTGAGATACAGACGGGATACAGCTATGGTTACCCTATGTCGGTTGTCAGCAGTCATGTGTCGGGCTGTCCGAATCACCAGACACTCAGAGTTACTCCTCTTGAGACGAGATTCGGAGTGGCGGCATTTGGCGTGCTGGGCTATGAGTGCAACCTGTGTGACATGAAGAAGAAAGATCTTGATGCCATAAAGGATCAGGTGGAGTTCTACAAGAAACACAGGCACACACTTCAGTTCGGAGAATATCACAGGATTGAGAATGGTTCGGTGTCAGATCTCAGGAGAAATGTATACCAGTTCATGGTGGTTTCCCAGGATGGCTCCGAGGCGGTGTCCTGTTATTATGAGGGACAGGTGATACCGAATTATACTTACAAGCATATGCGGACTAAGGGACTTGACGAGAATGCAGTTTATGTCATGGAGGGCAGAAGCCTGCAGTACAGCGTAAAGCTCATGGGAGATCTCATCAACACTGTTACGCCGGTGCATGTGAAACCTGATTCCCTGACCCAGAGTGCGATAGACAAAGTGGTAAAGCTTCAGGGCGAGAAGGAATATGTAAAGGCGTCCGGTGCAGTGTTTAACCGCGTTGGAGTGAACCTTGCTCCGAACTTTGCGGGAACTGGCTACAACGACCAGACCGCTCTCTGGACAGAGCATGGACTGAGGTTATATACCTTCACCAGACAGTGATATATATGATCACATGCAAATGCTCATATATGGAATCGAATCACAGGAAAAACTTACATTATAAAAATAGTGGAAATAATATATGGAATGTGTTATCTTACTCTTATAGAGAACTGTTCCTAATAGAAAATTATAAATACCAGAAGGAGGACTATACAATGAGTGAGAAGCGTAACACATGGCAGAAACAGGTCATATACTCTGTTATAAAGGAACTCAAGACTCATCCTACAGTCCAGAGTCTGATAGATGAACTGGAAAAGAGAGGATATAAGATAGGCAAATCAACTGTGTACAGGGTGCTCTCTGATGCGGTTGATGAGGGAATTGTCATGAATGTGTATTCAGGGGACAAGATGGAGCATTTTGATGGCAATACCGAGAATCACTATCACATACGCTGCAAGGTATGTGACAGGATATTTGACAGTGAGCTTCCATATCAGGATTCCATCACACAGATGGGCGTGGAGGCGGACAGCGATTTCGTCATACTGTCACACAACCTGGAATTCATCGGGATATGTCCATCCTGTAAGGACAGCCTGAAAAGTCTGTGATGGGGAATGCAAAAGACCGGTACACATAAACGCATATTGTATGCGGTGTATGTGTACCGGCCTTTTTGTATGTGCAGGCAATGCCAAGAGCCTGGATCTTATCTGCTCTGTCAGTCTCTCTTTTTCTGTGAAATGATATTTGCAGATTTTATTTCCTTCTTTATAAATTCAGGAATCGCGGAATTGTCTTTCTGGTCAGATTCAGGTGTGTCCGGCTGCGCCTCAACTGTATGTGAGTTTACACTTATAGGATCCACGCGTGGATTGCTGATAAATGTCTTGTTGGCCGAAGGCTTTACAACTGTCATTCCGAGGATGGACTTCTTGTTGCGAAACTCTCTTTCCTCCTCTGGTGTGCGCTCAGGGGCGGCATCCACCAGATTGCCGTCTCCGAAAAGGTCTATCTCAAAGCTGCTGTCATTTTCCTCCTGCTCATCATCCGTATCGTCATCCAGCGCATCTGTAATTATCGGTTCTGCGTGGATGGAAGTATCCGTATCGTCGTCTGCAAATGCACTGTCGAGATCAGGATCGTATTCATCAGCAAATGCGCTGTCAAGATCAGGGTCATATTTTTCATCTGATTCAGTGTCGCCAAATTCAGAATCGGAGTCGACATACTCCTCAGGCTTCTCAAAAAATGTAGGATCTATATCGAGCTTGAAGTCGACCTCTGAGTGACCCACTTCAATGCCGCAGTCGTTGAACAGCTTGGTCGTGTAGCAGTTTTTCAGCTTCTCGATGAGTTCAGTGTTTTCGTACTTGAGCTGTTCGAGTATGTTTGCGATTATCATTCCCTGATATTCATCCGTCCATCCGTCCTCAAGCTTTACTGCGATACCGAGCTTCATGCTCTTTATCGCCATACAGATAACACCCCTGGAGCCGTCCTTCATTATGAGGTCAGAATTCTGGTTGATATAATATGAAGGTGTTCCGTAATCGTTGATCTTCTCAGGATATTTGTGGATGCATGAGAAGTTGTAGTCTATAGTCTCCCGGAGTTCGTTTGACAGGCTGAATGGATCCATGAGCTTTGCGTAGGACATGGCGATGCTTCTAAGTGGCAGTGCAAATACCGGAACTCCACAGCCGTCTATGCCGAGCCCGATCTTGAATGTAGGGGTCTGGCTGAGCATGGATATGAAATTGATTATCTGCTGCTGTACAGGGGAATCCTTGAGCTGATAGCCGTCCGGCTTACCGGTGAGCTCTCTCTGGAGCAACATAAGGCTGAAATGTTTTCCCGAGCAGCAGTGCTGAAGTTTGCTCTGTCCCTGCCTTGGGTGGAGCTTTGACCTGTCGGTGAGCTTTGCCGCCAGCGCTGAAGCTGATGTGGAAGCGCATGGCTTCATGATCATGTCATCGGGATTCAATCCTGTCTTGCGCGAGATCTCCTCCAGCACAAATATATGATGGTTGCTTCCCCAGTGGGAAGAGTTGAACATGGCAACATCCTCGTCGGTGAGGTTGAACCTTCTGTGAAGTCCTGCCAGCAGTGTAGGCAGCACCTGTATAGGCTTGCTTGCGGAACGCATGAAAGTCTGTTTCTCTATGTCGCCAAGGTAGGCGATTGTATCTCCTGTGGATGACACAACTGCGATGGAGCCGCGGTGTGCATTCTCAACAATATTTCCACGGTATTCTTTTACTAATATCTCTGACATATATTCAACACCTCATTTGTATTTTGTATGATTTTCTTCCGATATAGTCATTATATGAAAAAGATATCCGTTTGCAAAATGAAAATTACATAATATATAAGAAAAATATGAGAATGTAATTGAGTGTAAGTAAGTAATAACTAAAAAATACCGCCTGATACTGACAAAATACATCATTTGTCATATATACCATGAGTAAAAAATGTTTAAAAAAATCGAAAAATGCGCATTTTTTTTGTGAAAATGCATAAAAAACTTTGATTATTATAAAAAGGATGGTATAATGTCTTTATAATTTTGCATGGAGAGGTGACTTACATGATTAAAAAAGAAATGATCGCCATGCTCCTTGCTGGTGGACAGGGCAGCCGTCTTGGGGTTCTTACATCCAAGCTTGCCAAGCCAGCGGTAGCATTTGGCGGCAAATACAAGATAATCGATTTCCCACTGAGCAACTGTATCAACTCAGGGATTGACACAGTAGGTGTACTTACACAGTACAGACCACTCAGACTTAACCAGCATATCGGAATCGGTATTCCTTGGGATCTCGATAGAAACATTGGTGGTGTCACAGTGCTTCCACCATACGAGAAGAGCAACAACAGCGAGTGGTACACAGGTACTGCCAACGCTATCTACCAGAACATAGAGTTCATAGATTATTACAATCCAGACTATGTTCTCATACTTTCCGGTGATCATATCTACAAGATGGATTATGAACACATGCTTGACTATCACAAGTCCATGAATGCGGATGTGACACTTGCCACATACCAGGTTCCATGGGAGGAGGCAAGCAGATTCGGAGTAGTTATAACGAATGATGACGGCATCATCTCAGAGTTTGAGGAGAAGCCGGAGAACCCAAGAAGCAACAAGGCTTCCATGGGTATATACATATTCAACTGGAAGATCCTCCGCGAGGCACTTGTTACCATGAAGGATCAGCCGGGATGCGATTTCGGTAAGCATATTATTCCATACTGCCATGAGAACGGCAACAAGATATGTGCATACGATTTCAAGGGATACTGGAAGGATGTAGGAACTCTCGGTTCATACTGGGAGGCCAACATGGAGCTTGTCGACATAGTTCCTGAGTTCAATCTGTATGAGGAATTCTGGAAGATATATACGAAGACAGACGCCATACCACCTCAGTACATAGATGAAGCGGCAAAGGTATCCAAGTGTATCATCGGAGAGGGGACCGAGATATACGGAACCGTTGAGAATTCAGTTATAGGCTCTTGTGTAACCATAGGAGAGGGTGCGGTCGTTAAGGATTCGATTATAATGAATGGGGTTACGATCGAAGCTGGTGCCTATGTTGAAAAGGGAATCATTGCCGAGAATGTCAAGGTTGGTGCAAATGCCAAGCTTGGAGTTGGTGAGGAAGCTGTCAATGAGATGAAGCCTAATATCTACGCATTTGGCCTTGTTACTATAGGTGAGAACTCAGTTATACCTGAGGGCGTAACAATAGGTAAGAACACTGCAATATTCGGTGACACAGATCCTTCGGATTATCCGGACGGAACACTTCCGAGTGGCGGTAGTATTATAAAGGCAGGTGAGTAGACATGAGAGCATTAGGAATTATTCTGGCAGGTGGTAACAGCAATAAGCTGGGAGATCTTTCAGCAAAGAGAGCCGTTGCAGCCATGCCTATCACAGGAAGCTACAGAGCAATTGATTTCGCACTTTCCAATATGACTAATTCTCATATTCAGAAGGTAGCGGTATTCACACAGTACAACACAAGATCACTGAATGAGCATCTGAACTCAAGCAAGTGGTGGGATTTCGGAAGAAAGCAGGGAGGTCTGTTCATCTTCACACCTACCATCACAGCAGCTAACAGCTACTGGTACAAGGGAACAGCAGATGCACTTTATCAGAATATCAAGTTCCTCAAGGAGAGCCATGAGCCATATGTAGTTATCGCTTCAGGAGACGGTATCTACAAGCTTGACTACAACAAGGTTCTTGAGGAGCATATAAGCAATGGTGCAGATATCACGGTTGTATGCAAGGATATGGCACCGGGCGAGGATGACATCAACAGATTTGGTGTTATCAAGATGAACGAGGATGGCAGGATCATAGACTTCGAGGAGAAGCCTCTTGTGGCAGGAACCAACACGGTTTCCATAGGTGTATATGTCATAAGAAGAAGACAGCTCATCGAACTTCTTGAGACATGTGCCAACGAGGGAAGAAATGATTTCGTAAGAGATATTCTCGTGAGATATAAGGGTGTCAAGAGAATTTACGGATACAAGATGGACAGCTACTGGAGAAACATAGGAACAAAGGAGTCATATTACAGAGCTAATATGGATTTCCTCAAGAAGGACGTAAGAGACTTCTTCTTCAAACAGCATCCGGATATCTACTCAAGAGTGGATGATCTCCCACCAGCAAAGTACAATGCAGATGCGGTGGTAAATAACAGCTTGATAGCAAGCGGTTGTATCATCAACGGAACCGTTGAGAACTCAGTTATATTCAAGAAGGTATACATTGGAAATAACTGTGTGATCAGGAACTCGATCATACTTAACGATGTCAACATCGGTGATAATTCCATCATCGAGAATTGTATCGTGGAGAGCAGGGATACACTCCGCGCGAACACAGTACATCAGGGAACACCTGAGGACATCAAGGTAATAGTGGAGAAGGATTTCAGATATGCGTTGTAGGATGCATACGGTATAAGTAGTACAAATGACAATTGCGTGTGGGATCGCAATGTGTGTCAGGGTTAAGGGGGTAATTCAGATGCAGATAACTGATATCAGGATCAGAAGTGTTGAGAAGGAAGGCAAGATGAAGGCGGTTGTTTCTATTACGATCGATGACGAGTTTGTTGTGCATGACATCAAGATCATCGAGGGTGAGAAGGGCATGTTCATCGCGATGCCGAGTAGAAAGGCAGCGGATGGAGAATATAGAGATATCGCTCATCCGATCAATACAGCTACAAGAGAGCGTCTGCAGAGTATGATTCTTTCAAAGTATCAGGAATCTTTGGAAGAGTAATACCAGTCTCAAATAGACATTCAGAGCCAGTGCTAGAGGCGTAAGTCACCAAGCTGATAGCATTGGCTCTTTTTATATGGTCTTGTAAAAAAATATAGTATAAAGTAGAATGTATCTGTTTAGATCCAGATAGAATATGGAGGATATAATAATGGTAAAATCAGTTATACTTGCGGCAGGCAAGGGAACAAGAATGAAGTCAGATAAGCCAAAGGTAGTTCATCAGGTGATGGGAAAACCGATGGTATATTATTCTATAGAAGCGGCGCGCCAGGCGGGTGCAGACGAGGTGTGTGTGATCGTTGGATACAAGGCAGACGAGGTGAAGTCAGCCATAGCTGCCAGTGTCAATGATGTGAAGGTTGACTATGCGCTTCAGGAGGAGCAGCTCGGAACAGGCCATGCGGTAAAGTGCGCTGCAGATTTTATTGGACGTGATGGGGATGTGATCATACTCTGTGGAGATACACCGCTTGTGACAGGGGATACACTCAGAAAAGCACTTGATTTCCACAAGGATAGCGGGAATGGTGTAACCGTAATATCGGCGATGCTTGATGATCCATTTGGATATGGAAGGATCATAAGGGACGGTGACAGCCTGGCAAAGATCGTGGAGCAGAAGGATGCTGACGAAGCGGAGCAGGCTGTGAAGGAAGTTAACTCGGGCATGTATATATTTGACTGCGCAGCACTTCAGGACGCACTGTCACAGATATCAAATGACAACGCCCAGGGAGAGTATTATCTTCCGGATGCGATAGAGATAATAAAGAAAATGGGGCTTCCGGCTTCCGCTGTTCCGATGGACGATGCTGACCAGATAAGAGGAGTCAACACCCTGGAGCAGCTTGCAGATGCTGAGAAGATCATGGAGGACAGATAACAATAGAACGATCCACCTGGGTGGAGGAAAATGGAGAGACCAAATGAAGATCATAGTTGGACTTGGCAATCCCGGTGCGAAATATGCCGGAACAAGACACAATGTAGGATTTGCGGTTCTGGATGAGCTGGCAGAGAGACATAATATAAGGATAGACACTGCAAAGCATAAGGCACTTATAGGAAAGGGTATAATAGACGGAGAGAAGGTCATACTCGCCATGCCTCAGACATTTATGAATCTCAGCGGAGAGAGCGTAAGGGCGATAATGGACTTCTACAAATGCACGGTTGAAGATCTGATAGTCGTGTACGATGACATAGATCTTGACGTCGGCAAGCTCAGGATCAGACAGAAGGGAAGCGCCGGCGGTCATAACGGTATGAAGAATATCATACAGCACGTTGGCAGCCAGGAATTTGTCAGGATCAGAGTGGGTGTTGGCAAAAAGCCGGATCACATGGATCTGGCTGATTATGTGTTGTCGAGATTTGGAAAGGAAGATCTGGCGAATATAAGAGAGAGCTGCGGTAATGCCTGCGATGCGGTGGAGACCATACTGGCGGATGGCACAGTTGCAGCTATGAATAAGTTTAATTGAGAGTGATGGAGAATGATACGTGTACTTGGTGAGCCATTTGAAAAACTGAATATATATACAGAGTTGAAGGAGTGGCTTGCATCCGGAGATGGATTTGTCAATGTGACAGGTACGACGGGCGAGGGCACGGACAGAGTATTCATGATGCAGGGCTTCGGTGATGACGCATCGGTGCGCCTGATACTGACATATAACGACAGGCGTGCGGAGGAGCTGTACAGCGATATGAAGTTCTACGGAAGGGATGTATATATGTATCCTGCAAAGGATATTCTGTTCTTCAGTGCAGATGTCCACGGCAATGCCATAACCAGACGGCGCATGGAGGTCCTTCGGCGTCTGGCAACGGGAGAACCATGTACGATCATAGCCACGGTAGATGCAATGTATGACAAGATACCTGCACTGTCCTATATGAAAAAATACGTGATAAATATCCATGCGGCACAGTCCCTTGATCTGGATGAGCTCAAGGGCAAGCTGGTGGACCTTGGTTATGAAAAAACTGACAGTGTGGAGGAGCCGGGACAATTTGCCATACGAGGCGGTATCGTGGACATATTTCCGCTGACTGAGGAATGTCCATACAGAATAGACATGTGGGACGATGAAGTCGATACCATCAAGACATTTGATGCGGAGAGCCAGAGATCCATAGAGAATGTGGATGAACTTGTAATTTATCCCGCGGGAGAGATGGTGCTTTCAAAGGAGAGGATCGACAGAGGTATACACAGGCTGGAGGCAGAGCTGAAGCCGTATGCGAAGAAGCTTAAGGATTCATTTCAGACGGAGGCGTATGCCAGGATAAAGGGCGAAATAGCCACGCTGAAGGAACAGCTCACGGAGTTCAGTGCGATATACGGAGTGGACAGCTATGTTGATTATTTCTACAGTGACACGGTGTCTCTGGTGGACTGCCTGCCGGAGGATGCGTACATTTTCATAGATGAGACGAAGAAGGTCACGGAGAAGGCGGATGGCAGTGAGAAGAGTTTTCTTAGCAGCCTGACGCACAGGCTGGAGGGGGGATATATCCTCCCGGGGCAGATGAAGGTTCTGTTCACTTATGATGATGTTCTGGAAAAATGCAGACGCTACAAGGTTGTGGGCTTTGACTCATTTGTGGGTGAGGATGACCGTGTAAAGTATGCTCACCGCGTGGAGATCGAGAGCAGGGAGGTTCACAGCTACAGGAACAATTTTGATGCGCTGGTTACTGATATCAAGAAATGGAAGAAGGACAAATACAGCGTCCTGTTCGTATCGCCATCATCGGTCGGTGCGAAGAGAATGGTCGATAACCTCATGGACAATGACGTCATATGTCATTACCTGAACGACCCGGACAAAGCTCTGGCTGCCAGAGAGATGGCGGTCATGCCGGGAAGGCTCAGAGCCGGTTTTATGATACCGGAGATGAAGCTCATCGTGGTCAGTGAGGGAGATGTGTTCTCCAGCAAGACATCACATTCGCAGGCTTCGAGGAAGAAGCTGCCGCGTGCCGGGGAGATAGTAAAGTCATTCTCGGATGTGAGCGTGGGCGATTATGTGGTCCATGAGAAGTACGGAATAGGTATCTATCGTGGGCTTGAGAAGATAGAGGTCGACGGTGCCTTGAAGGACTATCTGGTCATCGAGTATGCTGAGGGCGGCAAATTATATGTCCTGGCTTCCGAGACGGACAGGATACAGAAGTACAGGAGCAAGGAGAGCCGAGCCCCGAAGATCAACAGACTCGGTGGCAGTGAGTGGCAGAAGGTAAGAAACAAGGTTAAGGGCCATGTCAGCGAGGTGGCTCAGCATCTTGTAAAGCTGTACTCAGAGAGACAGGCGAGGGAAGGCTTTGCCTATTCTCCTGATTCCGAGTGGCAGAAGGAGTTCGAGGAGACATTTCCTTATACTGAGACTGACGATCAGTTAAAGGCCATAGAGGATGTCAAGGCGGATATGGAGAGCCATAAGATCATGGACAGACTGGTGTGCGGAGACGTTGGATTTGGCAAGACTGAGGTGGCGATCCGTGCTGCGTTCAAGGCTGTCGGTGACAGCAAACAGGTTGCGTATCTTGTGCCGACCACGATCCTTGCCGAGCAGCATTATGAGACGTTCACAGAGCGAATGAAGGATTATCCAGTGACGGTGAGACTGTTGTGCAGATTCTGTACCCAGAAGGAGATAAAATCTACACTCAGAGAGCTGAAAGAGGGCAAGGTGGACATAGTCATAGGAACCCACAGGCTGCTCTCAAAGGATGTGGAGTTCAAGAATCTGGGACTTCTCATAATAGATGAGGAACAGAGATTCGGTGTAAATCACAAAGAGAAGATAAAAGAGATGAAGACCAATGTGGATGTTCTGACACTGACGGCGACGCCTATCCCGAGAACACTCCATATGAGTCTTGTCGGAATCAGAGACATGAGCCTGCTTGAGGAGCCTCCGGTGGACAGGAGACCGATACAGACCTATGTCATGGAGTATGACAGGGAGCTTGCCAGGGAGGCGATTGCCAGAGAGCTTGCAAGGCATGGTCAGGTATACTATGTGTACAACAGGGTCGAAGGCATAGAGAGATTTGCGGATGATGTGAGAAGCCTCGTGCCATATGCAAATGTAGAGTTTGCCCATGGACAGATGGATGGCCGCACGCTGGAGGACATCATGTACCGGTTCAACAAAAAGGAGATAGACGTGCTTGTGTGCACGACCATCATAGAGACCGGACTTGATATACCGAATGCAAATACCATAATCATACACGACGCTAACCTGTTTGGTCTGGCACAGCTCTACCAGTTACGCGGAAGAGTTGGTCGCTCGGACAGAAGTGCATTTGCATTTATGTTCTACAGGCGCAACAAGATGATATCCGAGGTCGCTGAGAAGAGACTTAGAGCGATAAAAGAATATACGGATCTCGGCTCGGGAGTCAAGGTGTCCAAGGCGGATCTCAACATCAGAGGTGCGGGAAGCGTCCTGGGCGAGAGTCAGTCGGGCAACTATGAGGTCGTGGGCTATGACCTTTACTGCAAGATGCTTAATGATGCGGTCAGGGAGCTCCGCGGCGAGAAGGTTTTCCATGAATACGAGACGGAGATAGACCTTCCGGTGGATTCGTTCATCCCTGAGACGTACGTCAAAAACGACTTTGTCAAGCTGGAGCTTTGTAAGAGAATATCCCTCATCAAGAATGAGGATGAGTACAATGACATAGTGGATGAGCTCATTGACAGATTTGGCGACATCCCTGACGAGACAATGAATCTTCTTGATGTGGCACTGTTAAGGGCAAATGCAAATATCTGCTTCATAACCCGTATATGGTACAAGGACGGAGACCTGAGATTTGTCATGTACAACAGGGCTGACATAAATGTAGATGGGATAGATGAGCTCGTTAAGAGTTATTCAGGCAGGATGAAATTTGTCATGGGGGCAAAGCCTGAGTTTATATTGAAGCTTGGACGGGAGGAGAAAAATGATCTTCTCAGAAAGGCGGAATTTGTCGTGGCGGATATGTCCCAGATGTTGATAATGACCCACAGTGAAGAAGACAGTGTGGATAACAAAGCATAGATAATGAGTTAGAAATATACAGACAGGAGAATACAAAGATAAGGAGGTGCGGTTCAGTTGAAGAGATGGTTGTGTGTGCTGCTGGCGCTCATATGTGCATTTGCCGTGACTGGATGTGGCAGTGATGCCACTGAGGAGACTGGCAAGGAGGTAGTTCTCAGATACAATGGGCAGAACATAGAGATAGACGAGGTGTATATTTATGCCCAGACTGTGAAGGAGGAGTACGAATCAAAGTATGGCAGTGACGTGTGGAAACAGAGCATAGTGACTGATGATGGTCTGGAGATGGATGCCGTGGATGCAGCAAGGCGTCAGGCGATATCAAAGCTCATAAAGACCAAGACTCTTATAACCAAATCCGGGGAGTACGGCATAAGCCTGACTGCAAGCGAGCAGAAGGATCAGGATACGGCGGCGCAAGAGTTCTATGACAAATTGACTGATGCCCAGATCGCAGAGGTTGGACTTGAACTCGATACGGTGAAGAGAGTTTTGCGTGAGAGCGCACTGGCAGACAAGATATATGATTATGTGATGAAGCAGAGCTCCACGGAGATATCCGATGAGCAGGCCAGGATGAGTACATTTTATGACATGTTCTTTGAGTGCTACTCGGAGGACGATTATGGAAATATCACCCTGTACTCACAGGACAAGATAGATGAGCAGAAGAAAAAGGCGGATGAGGCATATGAATCCATAGAGGAAGCCTCGGATGGCACAGATATGGATATATCATTCCTTGGAAGCGCAAAGGAGCTTAAGTATGCGGGAACACATACGATGAGCAGGGATGATATATTGAGCACCTATGGCCAGGATACGCTGGACATACTGTACAGCATGTCGGATGGCGAGATATCCACGGTGGTGGAGACTGAGTATGGTTACCATATATTCCAGATGATAAGCATTACGGATGAGAAGGCCACGGCCGAGAACAAGAAGAAGCTCACGGATGCCGCTGATGCGGAATACTATGACAACCTTATGAAGGACTGGATAGATGAGCTGGACAGCGGATATTCATACAGTAAGAGTGTGGATATGGATGTGTACAACAAGATAAAATTTGACGAATAAGAGGAGAAGAAAGATGGCAACAGTATACGATATCAATATTAAGAAGCTGGATGAAAAGGCAGTCATACCGACATACGGTTCAGAGTACGCAGCGGGGGCGGATCTGTATGCGTGTCTTGATGAGGCGATTACTATAGAGCCGGGACAGACGGTGATGGTTCACACGGGTATAGCCATGGAGATACCTGAGGGATTTGCAGGACTTGTGTATGCGAGAAGCGGTCTGGCATCCAAGAAGGGGCTTGCACCGGCCAATAAGGTTGGAGTTGTGGATGCGGATTACAGAGGGGAAATCATGGTTGCACTCCACAATCACGGAACCCGGGCACAGACGGTTGAGCCTGAGGAGAGAATAGCACAGCTTGTGATCGCTCCTTATATCGTTGGAGCATTCCATCAGGTGGACGAGCTCAGCGATACAGTCAGAGGAGCCGGCGGATTCGGTTCAACAGGAAAGTAACAAAAAAGCGGCCGGGCATCATCATTTTAATGGTGTGCCAGACCGCTTTTCTTTTATTTAAAATACTTTCCGCTTTCATCCCACAGGACTGTGGTGCCTGTCTTCAAGGACTTTGGTACATCTATGATACGCTGGTTCCTTGAGCCCTTGAATCTCAGTGACAGATCCTTCTGTTCGTCTATGAATTCTCCGTCCACAAGGACGTCAATGTAGGAGAGAAGTTCTTTTGTATACTCCCATTCATTACACATGCGGTCTAAGAGATCGGTTTCAAATGTATAACCGGTGTAGCACCAGATGGTCTTGTCAGGGTAGGTCTCCTTGAACTTTCTTGCCAGAGGAAGAAGCCCCTGCTGGTTCACATATTCCATAGGTTCTCCGCCGAGCAGGGAGAGACCTGCTATATAGTCCTCCTTGCAACTATCTATTATGTGGTTGATCTCCACATCCGTGAACGGCTTGCCGTAGCCGAAATCCCATGTGTCAGGGTTGAAACAGTTCTTGCAGTGGTGTGTGCAGCCGGATACAAATACAGACACTCTGACGCCGGTTCCGTTTGCCACATCAAATAGTTTGATATCTGCGTAATTCATAATGTGATCCCTTCTAAATTTATCTTAAAACAAAAGTATGGCCTGCGTTGCCCTCTACGACATGCAGACCATACAATTGAAATTATTAATGCATATTGTTATTTTATATCAGTTGCCTGAATATATCAAGTGTTTTTCTATAAAAGACTATAGATGAAGCACTCTTGCCTTTATCTCTTTGGTCTTGCCCACGTTCCAGAAGTTCTCGCCAAGATAACCGCAGGTTCTTCTGGTAACATTCATCTTGTTGTGATCCTTGTTGCCACACTGCGGACATTCCCATTCGCCGTCATCGTTGATGAGGATCTCACCATCGTATCCACATACATGACAGTAGTCAGACTTGGTGTTGAACTCAGCATATTGTATGTTGTCGTATATATATCTTACGACCTCTGCCAGAGCATCCAGGTTGTTGCGCATGTTTGGTATCTCAACATATGAGATGGCACCACCTGATGATATGGTCTGGAACTGGCTCTCAAATCTGAACTTGCTGAATGCATCGATCTTCTCACGGACATCAACGTGGTAAGAGTTGGTGTAGTAGCCCTTGTCTGTGACATCCTTTATGGTTCCGAAACGCTCTTTGTCGATACGTGCAAATCTGTAGCAAAGGCTCTCTGCCGGAGTTCCGTAGAGTCCGAAGCCAAGTCCCGTATCTGCCTTCCATTTGTCGCAGGCTGCGCGGAGCTTGTGCATAAGCTTCAGTGCAAATTCCTCGCCCACAGGATCTGTGTGGCTCACACCACGCATGAGCTTGGTGGTCTCATATACACCGATGTAGCCCAGTGATATGGTTGAGTAACCGTTGTGGAGCAGTGGATCGATGACCTCGCCCTTCTTAAGTCTGGCGATGGCACCGTACTGCCAGTGGACTGGGCTGACGTCAGAGGTTACACCCTCGAGGGCTCTGTGGCGGCACATGAGTGCGTCGTAGCAGAGCTGCAGTCTCTCATCCAGAAGACTCCAGAACTTGTCATCGTCTCCCTTTGCAAGTATAGCTATCTGTGGAAGATTAAGACTGACAACTCCCTGGTTGAAACGGCCTTCCCATTTATATTCTCCGTTCTCATCCTTCCATGGGGAGAGGAATGAACGGCATCCCATGCATGAGAATACATTTCCCTCGTAGTTCTCACGCATCTTCTTGGCTGATATGTAATCAGGGTACATTCTCTTGGCAGAACACTTGATGGCGAGCTCTGTGATATAGTCGTACTCACCGCCCTTGAGGCAGTTGTGCTCGTCAAGGACATATATGAGCTTAGGGAATGCAGGTGTAACATACACGCCTGCCTCGTTCTTGATTCCCTCAAGTCTCTGTCTGAGGATCTCCTCGATGATCATGGCGTTCTCCTTGATGTACTCGTCGTCCTCTCTGAGGTTGAGGAAGAGAGTGACAAATGGAGACTGGCCGTTGGTGGTCATCAGAGTATTTATCTGATACTGGATAGTCTGAACTCCTGACTTCAGCTCGTCCTTGAGTCTCTCGGTGATGAGCTTCTCAAGTGTGTCAGGGTCTATCTTGTCGCCGAACTCTTCGGTGTATCTCTTTTTATATTTGTTGTAGCTCTTTCTGAGGTACTTTCCAAGGTGACGGACATCGACTGACTGGCCGCCGTACTGGCTGGATGCGACAGATGCGATGATCTGAGTCACGATGGTACATGCCACCTGGAAGCTCTTCGGGCTCTCTATGAGCTTGCCGTTCATGACTGTGCCGTTGTCAAGCATATCCCCAATGTTGATAAGGCAGCAGTTGAATATAGGCTGGAGGAAATAATCTGCGTCGTGGAAGTGGATAGCGCCCTCCTCATGAGCCTTGGAGATCTTCTCAGGGAGGAGCATTCTCTTGGTAAGATCCTTTGATACCTCTCCTGCGATAAGATCACGCTGTGTGGATGCGACGGTGGCATTCTTGTTGGAATTCTCCTCCATGACATCCTTATTCCTGTTCTGGATAAGACTGAGGATAGAATCATCAGTCGTATTTGCCTTTCTGATGAGCTCACGGCTGTATCTGTATATAATGTAGGTCTTGGCAAGGACAAACTTGCCGTCGGCCATCAGCCCCTGCTCGATGATATCCTGGATATCTTCAACGAGCATTCTCTTTCGGTTCTTGGCTTCGATGCTTCCGACGATCTCCTCGATCTTCTCGTCAGAGATCTTCTCACAAGGCTCCACCTCCGAGTTAGCCTTCTGGATAGCCAATATGATCTTGCTTCGGTCGTAAGTAACAGCACGACCGTCTCTCTTGATAACTTGCATTTCCCATTCTCCCTGTGTGTGATGTGAATGGGCGTTAAAAAAAGTACGCCCCCTAAATATTGTATACTACCATACAGGAGACATCAATATATAGTGTGTGGGCTGAAAAAGCCGCAAAAAAATTAGCGACAAATAAGGTGCCTCGTCGCAAATCTCACACTGATGTCTCAACATGGTCGATTATATCATTCCCAATTTTGTTTGTCTACAGGTTATTTGCAAAAAGTACAAAATATAGAAAAATAAAAAATATGTAGACACAACATATTGTGGATTTGCCTTTGATTAATGTGGGACAGATAAAATACATCACAAAAACAGATGTAAAACTGCCTGTTATAGGAATGTGAAATCATTTGTGAGAATTCTATGAATTATTTCAAATTGCTTTATTTTTACAGGAAAATATGGTATAAGTTTACTCGTTGAAGTTTATCATGAAGATGGTTACACTTCTAATAAAAAGTAAAAGAGGTATGATTATGCGAAAATTTAATAAGGGATGTGCAGTTGTTCTTGCACTCGCTCTGTCCATGTCATTTATGACAGGCTGTGGCGACAGTAATGGTACGAGTGGAAAGCTGGATAATACAGCGAGTAAGGCAACATCTTCTGATGCTACAGAGAGTGCTGACAATTCATCAGAAGAATTTGCTTCTATAGAGGATATGGTGGATCAGTATGCGGCAGATGTCACACTCGGTGAATACAAGGGCATGGAGTATGAGGAGAAGGGCACTGATGTCACGGATGATGAGGTTCAGGCCAAGGTTGATTCATTTGTGAACGGACTTGCTACATTTGATAAGGACACAACCAGCGAGGCGAAGAACGGAGATACAGTAAATATTGACTTTGTCGGAACTGTAGATGGTGAGGAGTTCGATGGAGGCAATACCAATGGCAGCGGATATGATCTCGTCCTTGGTTCTGGTTCATTCATAGATAACTTTGAGGATCAGATAGTTGGACATAAGCCGGGAGAGACATTTACCGTGAATGTAACCTTTCCTGAGAATTATGGCAAGGATGAGTTAAATGGCAAGGCGGCCAAGTTCGAGACGACACTTAACTATATAAAGATAGATAAACCGGCTACATACAATGATGAGCTGGTTGCAAACAATACTTCATATAAGACAACTGCTGAGTATGAGGCATCTGTACGTGAGCAGCTTAAGCAGAGCAAGGAGGATTCAGCTCTTGCAAGTGCTCAGAATGAGGTCATGGTTGCCGTTATAAACAACAGTACAATAGAGAACATATCAGCAGATGATGTTCAGGCGAATGCTGACAAGATCATAACATCCATAAAGACTCAGGCAGAGACAAACGGAATAGAGTATGACACATATATCTACTACTACTATGGATATGATGACAGCGCTGCATTTGAACAGTATGTACAGCAGGTTTGTGAGGAATCACAGAAGGAGAGAATGGTAGTATGTGCCATTGCCAAGAAGGAGAATATCAGTGTCACAGATGACGAGGCTGATAAGTATATAGCTGATTATGCAACGAAGAACAGTGTTGATGAGTCTACACTCAGACAGAATCTTACAGACGTTGAGATAAAGTACAACGCTCTGGCAGAGAAGGTCATGAATTTCCTTATGGACAATGCAAAGGCAACAGCGGCTTCGACAACTGAAACGACAGAGACCTCAGAGTCAACAGAGGCGGCTGACGCAGAGCAGGCTGAAGAGTAAGTAAAGGGGTACGGAGAAAGATATGAGAGTAAAGAAGATATTTGCAGCAGGAATGGTGGCAGTCATGTGCGCAGGTCTGATGACAGGCTGTGGCAGCAATGACACAAAGAGCCAATTTAAGAAGTTTTCAAAGTGTGCGACCATAGACAAGGCGGCATACACTGATATCGAATATGTTCCGGCATCGAGAGAGGTGACCGAGGACGATGTAAACAGTGCGATAAGCAGTTTTTGCAGTGACAATTCTGAGACTACACAGGACAAGACAAGTGCAGTAGCTGATGGCGACAAGGTTAACGTAGATTATGTTGAGACGGTTTCCGGGACGGAGAAGGACAGCAAGACTGGCTACACACTGACAATGGGTAGCAATACTCTTGGTGATGGAAGTGATGATCAGCTTATAGGAAGCAAGGCCGGTGATGTCAGAACGGTGACAGTTACATATCCTGATGATTACAGTGACACCACCGTTGCAGGGCTCACAGCAGAGTACAAGGTTACGATCAATTATATATCAGTTACCACGGTGCCTGAGTACACAGACGCATTGGTCAAGAAGGCTACTGATGGTGAGTACACAACAACCGATGACTACACAGCACATCTGAAGGAGGATGTTCAGAAGGACAAGGACGATTCCGCGGACGAGACAGACAGAGCCTCTGTTCTCAAGGCTGTTGAGGAGAAGGTTACATTTGACAAGTATCCTGAGGATGAGGTAGCTTCCTACATTCAGTCCATGGTGTCAAATGTGAGAAGTGCCGCAGACAACTACGGAATCGACTTCGAGGCATATATGAAGTATTTCTATGGATATGAGGACGAGGCATCATTCCTTGAGTACCTTCACACCACAGTTGAGAACGTCATGAAGGAGAAGATCGTTGTGTCATGCATAGCAATGGACAATGACCTCATCGCCGATAACGCAGACATAAAGGCGTACAGACAGAAGGTTATGGACAAGAACAATCTGGAGAATGACTCAGACGTGGACAAGTATTACTCAGAGTCAGACCTGATGTTCTATGCCACAGAGGAGAACGTGCTTGACTATCTCATGAACAGATCAGTTCAGGTGGAGGCAACTGCAACAGATGCATCTGAGGCAGCCACAGAGGAGTAAGCTGCACGCGATATATTTGAATATGGATAAGCTGATAGAGACCGAGGTTTTATGCCCGGTCTCTATTGTCGTCTATAGACAAATGAATCTGTGGTTTATCCACATTGACTAAGGGGCTCCGGGAATTTAAAATAAAAGAGAACATGTCTTTATTTTAAAGATAGAAAAGGAAAGGGGATATTATGAGAAAGAACATTGCGAGAAAATGTCTGTGCATTGCTCTGGCTTCAGTCATGATGCTCGGTGAGGCGGGCACGGCTATGGCAGCCAGTGTGGAAAATGCGGCAGACGGAAGAACTGCTGCCACAGTGGCGGCGGAGGAACAGGCTGATGTGGCGGCAGCCAATGTCAGCATATGGTATGCGGGAGCTTATAAGAACTCAAGGACCATAACGATCAATGCAAGCGGCCAGGCTTACAGAGTTGAGGTCTGGGTCAATGGAGTAAAGTGCGGGGAACAGTACAACGGAGAGGACCAGCAGTCCTTTAGTATTAACTGTGAGATCCCGGCGCTGCTTGATTCCACCTACAACGCAGAGGTCAGAGCCTACGATTCAAATGGAGAGGTGACTGTACAGAAGGTTTCACCGGTCAAAACTGACAAGGTGAGCTTTGATGGTGATCCTAGTGTTAGTGTAGGATATACAGTCGGAAGCACTGGCTATGCAAAACCAGGCTATGTGTCTGTCAGCGTATATCTTGATAGCAGGCATTCAGATGAGGTCAAGTATGAGGTTCAGAGAGCGACCAAGTCAGGTGGGCCATTTACCACGATCGCAACGGGAAGTGAATCTTACACGTCAAGACTTGCATATCTTGACAGCACTGCGAAGACCGGAACTACATATTATTACAGATTCAGGATCGTGAGCGGTTCAGATCAGTATGTGAAGACGAGCAAGGTCATAGCTACAAGTAAGACAGCTTCAGTAAAGGTGGGCATTCCAGAGGTGGATCAGCTCTATGCTTCAAGCATGAATGTATCAGAAAAGATAAGTAAGCCGGGAGTATTCTTGTGGATGACCAGCAATTTTGCAAATCAGTACGATGTGTACCGCTCAACAAACAAGAGCAAGGGCTACAGAAAGATAAAGACTATATATTCTGCTGATTTCACGGACACAGCGGTCAAGAGTGGAACGGTATACTACTACAAGGTAGTGCCAAAGTATTACGACTCACAGACACGAAAGATAACAACAGGAAAGACATCTGGTGTTGTCGGCGTAAAGTTTATCATGAATGCAGCAGGTGCACCTAGCCTTATACAGACAGGCAACAGATCACTGAAGTGTACATGGGCTGCGGACAATACCGCAGACGTATCATACGAGGTATGGGCAAAGAGAACCGATATAACCGGTGATGCATACAAGCGTATGGTGGTCACCAAGAAAAACTCATGCACCCTTACAAAGCTTGATCCGAACGGAACATACAAGGTGATGATAAGGACAGTCAAGAAATCAGGAGCTGCCGTGAGATATGAGACGACAGATACATCTGAGAGGACCATGGGTTACAACAAGAGAGTCCAGGATCTGACTGCGGGAGCTGTATCTTCATCACTGAACGGCAGGAAGGATGTCCTGTCTGTAAGATATTCTCTCACATGGTACAGAGACTGGGGCGCATCAGGATATGTTATATCAGGCCTCAACAGCAGTACAGGCAAGATAGAGACCATCAAGAAGATAACATCGGGAAGAAAGACATCATATACATTTACAAACACAAGTGCCAAGGGCAAGGAGCGCAAATACTCCCAGATATATGTGAGACCATATAAGGGAAAGGCAAGCGGCGAGGATAACACTCTGTGGAATTCAGAGATGCCAAGTGCAAAGCGTGTTAAGGCTGTAAAGAAGAGCGCGACATCGACCAAGATAACATGGTCTGCTGTAAGCGGTGCAAGGGAATACTATGTATACAGAACTACAGAGCTCGGTGTACGTCAGTACATAGGAGCCACAAAGGCGACCAACTTCACGGATGTGAACGTGACAGATGGAATGAAGTATACATACTCTGTTGTTGTAGGCACAGACTTTGGATTCAGCAGCGGATATGATATGTATGTCAGTGACTATACACACAAGCTTGCATCACCGGCCATAACAAAGGTTGTAAATGGTTCCAAGGGTACAGCGACTGTAACATGGAAGAAGGTTACAAATGCAACCAGATACTATGTATATCGCTCAACCAGCAAGAATGGAACATACAAGCTGGTCGGCAAGACTGGAGCTACAAAACTTTCATACATGAACAAGAAGCTCAAGAAGAGAACGACCTATTACTACAAGGTTGTGGCTTCAACAGTTAATGATGGAGGAAAGACAGTCAAGTCAGTTGCATCACATGCAAAGGGAATAAGGATCCGCAAATAGATGAAAAGGGGTAAACTATGAAGAATAGATTGATAAAGAAAGCTTTATGCGTGGCGCTTGCTTCAACCATGGTGTTTGGTGATGCATTGCCAGCAATGGCAGCAGACGGCAGCGCAGATGTACAGTCCGCTCAGGCTGAGGTGGCGTTTGCTGAAGAAGCATCCATAACATATTTTAGTGTAGGAGGTCAGGATACCGTAAGCAGCGGTTCTGTACATATAAGCGCTCTGGGATATGGAACAGAGGCTGTTCTCTATGTAAATGGAGCATGGTATGACTCGTGGACAGACAGTGACTATGACGGAAGCTGGCATGTGGATACGGAATTCAGAGGAGTTGCCGGTGCGACATATCAGTTTAAGCTGGTAGTCAGTGATGACAATGGACAGACGGTGTCGCAGGAGTCGGGAAAGATATATTTTGAAGCACCTAAGTTCAGCCGCAGCAGGAAGCCTTCAGAATACGTATCATATTCTACGGGAGATACCGGATATAGAGAATTAGGTGGAGTATCTGTGTCGTTCCCATTTGACAGCTACGTACAGAATGATATCTGGTATGAGGTGTACAGATCCACAAAGCCATCAGGAGGCTTTACGAAGATTTTGTCAGGCGTCGGTTACATGTATGGAGCTTCTGAAGTGAGGTATTATGATGATAATGTAAAAGTAGGAAATACCTATTACTATATGGCGAAGATAGTAACCGGAACTGACTCATACAATAAGACATCCAGGGTTGTAGAGACATCAGCCGTTGCAAAGGTGGACTGCAGGCTTGGAACAGCGGAGCTTTCAGTTGATAGAGGCGCAAAGGGTGCTGATATAACGGTAAGCGATTACGGCGCTGCTAACCAGTTCGATCTGTACCGTTCAACTTCAAAGACAAAGGGCTTTAAGAAGATAAAGACGATATACACACCGGAGTATACAGATACAACAGTTAAGGCTGGAAAGACATACTACTACAAGGTAGTTCCAAAGTATTATGATGCCTCTACCAGAGCGGTTTCAAAGGGAACTGCAAGTGAGGTCCGCGGCGTAAAGATACTCATGGGTACAACGGAGCTAACAGCGGTTCAGAACACAAAGAGCTCAGTAAAGCTCACATGGGATAAGGCAGCCGGAGCAAATATGTATGAAGTCTGGTATATGAGATCCGATATATCGGGAGACAGATATAAGAGAGCTGTTGCGACAAAGGGAACATCATGCACCATCAAGGGACTTGCATCTGGCGCTGAGTATTCATTCAAGCTTAAGAGCCAGAGCGTTTCAGGTGGAAAGGTCATTTGTGAGAACGTGACATACAAATGGCTCCAGACCGGATACACAGAGAGCGTGAGAGAGCTTGAGGCTGTCTCATCCACGGTATCTGCAAGCAAAGACAAGAAAAACCTGACGATATACACCAATCTCAAGTGGAACAGAGTCTGGGGAGCTTCAGGCTACAAGATATTTGCGAGAAATAACTACACAAATAAGCTTGAGCAGGTTGCAGTGATCAAATCTGCAGCCAGAAATACATACAAGTTCAAGAATACAGGAAGCAGCAGTAAGGGTATTAAGTATTACTCTGCATACGTAGTGCCATACAAGGGTAAGAAGCAGGGCGAGATGACATCCGTCAGCGTCAACTATATCCCTCTTGCTAAGAATGTAAAGGCTGTGAGAAAGTCCACATCCGAGGTCAGAGTTACATGGTCAGCGGTGCCTGGTGCAGATTCTTACACAGTATACAGAATGAACCCTGTTCTCGGCACAACCCAGTGGCTGGGACAGACAACGTCAACAAACTTCAGTGACCGCAAGCTCACGACCAAGCTTGAGTATACATATTTTATACAGCCATCGACAATTGTCAGCGGGGTTAACTGCAGCATTGACTATGAAGTTGCAAGGCAGTATAAGGCAGTGTATACACATGCTGTAGGTACACCAAAGATGTCAGGTGCATCTAACACCGGAGCCAAGAAGATCACAGTAAAGTGGAGTAGCGTTACAGGAGCGAAGAACTACGTAGTATATCGCGCAACAAAGAAGAATGGTAAGTACTCTAAGATCGGTACAACATCATCATGCAGCTTTACAGACAAGAAGGCTGCAAAGGGCAAGACATACTATTACAAGGTCGCTGCAGTGGCAGTTAACGACGGTGGATGTGCTGCTCAGTCAGCATACTCCAAGACCGCCAGTGCCAAGAGTAAAAAGTAATGGCATATGTTAGGTAATAACAAGCAGTAGATATATTTGCGGGAAAACATATATACATGCATGGAAATGTGGTAGATATGTTTTCCCTTTTTTATGGGAAAATGCTTGCGGAAATGCAAAAAAAGTGGTTGACATACCAAGGCAAACAGTATATTATATTAACGTTCGTTGTGAACATGCGGAAGTGGCGGAATTGGCAGACGCGCAGGCTTCAGGTGCCTGTGGTAGCAATACCGTGTGGGTTCAAGTCCCATCTTCCGCATTTTTTTATACCATAGTATGCGGAAATGCTGAGCTGTGGAGTCAATAATTTATGATATTTAGGAGGTATGTGCGGCAATGGCAGAGAAGAAGAATGTGGTTACTTATTCAGGTCTCAAGAAGATAGAGGAAGAGCTTCAGGATCTGAAGGTTAATAAACGTAGAGAGATCGCAGCTAAGATCAAAGAGGCCAGAGAACAGGGAGATCTGTCAGAGAATGCAGAGTACGATGCAGCCAAGGACGAGCAGAGAGACATCGAGGCAAGAATCGAGCAGCTTGAGGCAATGCTTAAGAATATAGAAGTAGTTGATGAGGATGAGGTCGATACAGGAGTTGTGGGTATCGGATGCAAGGTAATTGTATATGACTACGAGTTTGCCGAGGAGATCGAGTATGATATCGTGGGATCATCACAGGCTGATATCATGAACAACAAGATCTCTGATGAGTCACCAGTTGGAATGGCACTCAAGGGTGCAAAGGTTGGTGAGGAAGTTCTGGTGGAGGCACCGGACGGAGAATTTAAGTACAGAGTACTTGATATTAAGAGACAGGAGCTGTAAGAGAAGATGGCAGAGCAGAATAACAAGGGAAAAGATCAGGATCTTAATAAGCTGCAGATGGTGCGCCGCGAGAAGCTGGCAGACCTTCAGGCGGCAGGCAAGGATCCATTTGTCATAACAAAGTATGATGTGCAGCAGCACAGCGCAGATGTGAAGGAGATGTACACAGCACATGAGGCAGAGCTTCTGGCTGGTAGACAGACACCTTCAGTTGAGGACCTTGAAGAGGCAGAGAAGAGAGAAGTTTTAAACAACGATTACAATGAGAGAAGAGCCATCATGGATGCTTCACCTATCAATGTGAGCATCGCAGGACGTATGATGTTCAAGCGTGTCATGGGTAAGGCTTCTTTCTGTAACATTCAGGATCTTAAGGGCAACATTCAGGTGTATGTTGCAAGAGATCAGATCGGTGAGGAGTCATACGCTGACTTCAAGAAGTCAGATATCGGTGATATATATGGAGTTAAGGGATATGCATTCAGAACAAAGACTGGTGAGATATCCATACATGCAGAGGAGATCACACTTCTCTCTAAGTCACTCCAGATCCTTCCTGAGAAGTTCCACGGACTGACAGATACAGATATGAGATATCGTCAGAGATATGTGGATCTCATCATGAACCAGGACAGCAAGGAAGTATTTATCAAGAGATCACAGATATTAAAGGAGATCCGTAACTTCCTGGCAGGACGTGACTTCATGGAGGTTGAGACACCTATGCTGGTCAGCAATGCCGGTGGTGCCGCAGCCAGACCATTTGAGACACATTACAATGCACTCAATGAGGATGTAAAGCTCCGTATATCACTTGAGCTCTACCTGAAGAGACTTATCGTCGGCGGTCTTGAGAGAGTATACGAGATCGGACGAGTATTCCGTAACGAGGGTGTTGACACACGTCACAACCCTGAGTTCACTCTGATGGAGCTGTACCAGGCATACACAGATTACTATGGTATGATGGAGCTCACAGAGTCCATGTTCCGTTACCTCGCAGAAAAGGTATGTGGAAGCACCAAGATCTCATACAACGGAATCGAGATCGACTTTGGCAAGCCATTTGAGCGTCTGACTATGGTTGACGCTATCAAGAAATATACAGGTGTTGATTTTGACCAGGTTGCTGATGACGCTGAGGCGAAGAAGATCGCTGACGAGCATCACGTAGAGTACGAAGAGCGCCACAAGAAGGGCGACATCGTGAACCTGTTCTTCGAGGAGTTCTGTGAGGAGAAGCTGATCCAGCCTACATTCATCATGGATCATCCGATCGAGATCTCACCACTTACGAAGAAGAAGCCTTCAGACCCTACAAAGGTTGAGCGTTTCGAGCTCTTCATCAACACATGGGAGATGTGTAACGCATACTCAGAGCTGAACGATCCTATCGATCAGCGTGAGAGATTTGCCGCTCAGGATGCGAATGCCGCAGCCGGAGATGACGAGGCTGAGCACACAGATGAGGATTTCCTCAATGCGCTTGAGATCGGTATGCCTCCAACAGGCGGTATCGGTTATGGTATAGACAGACTGGTTATGCTCCTTACAGATTCACAGGCGATCAGAGATGTTCTTCTGTTCCCGACTATGAAGAGTGAGGGTGGTTCAGATTCTGATTCAGTATCTGAGACAGCCGGTGACAACAACGGATTCTTCACACCAAACGAGAAGATCGATTTCTCCAAGGTAGATATAGAGCCACTTTTTGCTGATGAGGTTGATTTTGAGACATTTTCAAGATCAGACTTCAGAGCGGTAAAGGTTAAGGAATGTTCAGCAGTGCCAAAGAGCAAGAAGCTCCTTCAGTTCACACTGGATGACGGCACAGGCACAGACAGAACCATCCTCTCAGGAATCCATGCATTCTATGAGCCAGAGGAGTTAGTCGGCAAGACACTTATTGCAATAACAAACCTTCCACCTAGAAAGATGATGGGAATCGATTCATGCGGTATGCTTCTTTCAGCTATCCATGAGGAAGAGGGCGAGGAGAAGCTTCACCTTCTGATGGTTGACAACCATATTCCTGCAGGTGCGAAGCTGTACTAAAATAGGATATATCTAGTATATATGAAAAGGACCCCAGATTAGAAGTACACACTTCAGATTTGGGGTTCTCTTTTTGTGTGAGAGACGGATCAAAATCCATGATCGCAGGCATGAACAAGTCCGGTAAGTATGGCGCTGAGCTCAAGTTTTCTGTTAAGTCCATGGACGTAATGAAGGTCATGGTGAAGAGCGATTCCAAGAGCTCCAACGATGCACTCACAGGACTTTATAACAGATATGGCATAAGAGACTATATGAAACGGCTGTATGAGAAGAGTAATCAAATATCAAATGTAATTGATATTCTGCGAACTGGAGGGTATAATATGCGGTATCTTTGGGGTAGATGCTTGCGGTATGTTGATGCAAGCATGTGTGAATTAAAAGCGAAATGACAGGGGTGAAGGGTAAATGAGAAGATTAAAGTATGTTTTACAGAGTGCGATCGCCTGCTTTGTCGTGGCCGGGGCCATGCTGGTGCTGTTCTGGGGAGCAGGAATATACAATATATATCAAGAGTCACATGGAAATATATCGGATCTGTCAGAGCTGTGGTCGTATATTTCGGAACAGGGATTGAAGTTTCTGATCGGATTGCTGGCTTTTGTGTCGTTCCTAGTATCCGGATTTCAGGCGAAGAAGGCCAGCGAGGCGGATAGAGCTGCTAACGGTGGGAACGAGTATGATGGTGTAGGATATGGTGATGCTGATTATTCTGGCACGATAAATGCTGGTGGCGGATATACATATGATTCAACGGACACATCTATAAAGTTAGATGAAGGTTCAGGTATGGAAAATGATAGGAATGTATATGGAAAAAACGGTATGCCATATGCGGACATCTATGGGATGACTGGAGATGCACAATTAATCAATACATATTCATTGCAGTCAGGTGCCAGAAAGATAAGCTTTGACCTGCCTCAGAGGTATAGACTGATAGATGGCGATGACAGTGATCCGGCATTTGCGGGGTTTAATGAGGAGCTTAAGCCGGAACTTGTCTATTGTTCACTTCAGGAGGCTATCGATGATGAGACGGCTGAGGATTACGTGCTGGATGAGCTGGTGGAGGATGAAGCCTGCCCGGAGAAACTGCGGACAAGGGCATATCTGAAACATGAAGTGATAGAGGGAAGACTTTATTACTATTATATATTCAAGTATAAGAAGTCCAGAAAGCAGAGACAGAAGTTTGCGGCGGCATGTGACATAGGCGGCGGGCTGTTCTATACGATAGAGACAGAGTGGATATGGCGCAAGGAGGAATTGACGCTGGAAGCACTCATAGACTTTTTGAAGATACGGGTAGAGTGATTTATGACATCTACAGAACATGAGGTGATAATATGTGGACAATAAAGAGAATAGATGAGGCCGACTTCGGCTGTGAGGAGAGGCTTCCGGGGGAGCCGCTTATGGTGCTGGTGAGTCTGGAGTGTGACGATGGAAGGATACTTCAGCTTGAGGTGGCTGACAACTGGCTGACCATGCAGGAGCTTGACGAGGGCGATGAGTGGCCGGATGATCCGGACGAACCGGATGAAGAAGATGCGAAAAGCGCAAAGCAGGTGCAGTGGATGGAGAGTTATCTGGATGCTCTGGAGGAGCTGGAATAAGAGTGAAAATAATAAGAATATCGACAAAACCGCCATATCATAAGCGATATTGGCGGTTTTTGTGCGTCTGGAATTACTTTTTGCCATATACTTTAGGATAATATGTTGTTATAACGAAAAGAATGGTTGTGTGAATTTTGTCGATGTTTGGTTTGCAGGCAACTGCGTATGGGAGAGAATTAATGTTTGGATTGTTTGAAATGAAATATATTAATATAAGGAGAAGGGAAAGAAGGCAGAAGAATAGAGAAGATGGAGCAGGACTTTATGATCGTGCGGTATGTGCCGGAACGGATGAGGCGCATATGCTGGTGCGGCGGGAGGACATAAGTGCGGTAAGCCAGCTTATGGATCAGAAGGTATACAGACAGTTCAGAAAGAAATATGAGGGCTGGGACAGACAGGAGAATCTGGAGTTTGATGCACGTGTTGCAGGCAGAGCTCAGAACCCTGTATATATTTGCCGATAAGCTATACAATGCGAGAAAATCTGTGGGATTTGTCAAGAGACTAAGGATCAGGTATGGCGTGTAAGCCGTGCCGGGAAAACAAATATTTATACATTTGTCAGCGACAGATATGTCCGTGGATGGACATGTCTGCCGCTGTTTTTTGTTTTACTTAAAGATATCTTAAAGATTCGCCTCATTGAAACTTAAAGGGATGGCGGCTATAATCAGCAGGTGTAGTGAGAAGCTGCAGTGCGGATTACGCTGATGGATTGAGAAAGTGTAACCATATTGTAATAACTCTTACATATAATTAAGTCTGTTGAATGTATATTAAGTTGAACTGGCAGAAAGGCTTGGCATATAATCTATTCGATTTTGGAAGAAAGAAAAAGGTGGTTAAACGAGGTGGTAAATATTGAAAAATATATTGGAATTTATAGAGAATTCGGCTTTAAAATATCCAGATAAGCTGGCAGTTGCGGATGAGGAAGGCGGACTCACATATGGTCAGATGGAGAAGCTTTCCAGACAGATCGGCGCATGGATATATGAGAAGACAGATGGCGTGAGGAATAAGCCTGTTGCCGTGTTGCTGGACAAAAAGCCTGGGAGTGTGGCTGCCTATATGGGAGTTGTCTACAGTGGCAATTTCTATGTGGTACTGGATGCGGAGATGCCGGCGTCCAGAGCCGAGTCGATACTCGGAACGCTGAATCCGGTTGCAGTCGTGACTGACATCGGGCATATGGAGAAGGCACTGGAGCTTTCCAGAAATGGCGTGGATGAAGATGGATGCCAGGGACAGGAAGGCGAGAACAAAGAGGTATTCAGGATATTAAATCTTGACGAGCTGGACACAAGTGCAGATCAGTCGGTGTTGGATGCGGTCAGAAGCAGGGCGATAGACACGGATCCCGTGTATGCGCTTTTCACATCGGGCTCGACCGGAGTTCCAAAGGGCGCTGTGGTATCACACAGGAATGTAATATCCTACACCTACTGGTACACGGAGGCATTTGGTATAGACGAGAGTACGATATTCGGAAGCCAGACACCGTTCTACTTCAGCATGTCGGTGTCAGATCTCTACAGCACTCTTAAAAATGGTGCCACGCTGTACATCATACCGAAGGCGTATTTCACCTTCCCTATGAAGCTGATGGAGTTCATGAATACATACAGGATCAACACGATATACTGGGTGCCATCGGCACTGCAGATCGTTGCAAATTACAAGCTGTTCCAGTACGCCCAGCTTCCCGAGCTGAAGAAGGTGCTGTTTGCCGGAGAGGTGATGCCGACAAAGCCGCTGAATTACTGGATACAGAATCTTCCGGATGCCATGTATGCAAATCTGTTCGGCCCAACAGAGACGACCGACATATGTACGTATTACGTGGTGGACAGAGTATTTGCCGATGACGAGCCGCTGCCGATGGGACATGCGTGCAACAACTGTGATGTGTTTGTTCTTGATGAGAACGGCAGGGAGGTGTCACCGGAGATCAATCCTGAGACGGGCTTCAGCCGTGAGGGTGAGCTCTATGCCAGAGGTTCATTTGTGGCGCTGGGCTACTTCGGAAATGCGGAGAAGACGCGGGAGGCATTTGTCCAGAATCCGATCAATCCGAACTATCCAGAGCTGGTATACAAGACCGGTGATCTGGTGAAGTACAACAGATACGGCGAGCTGGTCTATGTGTGCCGTAAGGATTACCAGATCAAGCACATGGGTTACCGCATAGAGCTCGGCGAGATCGAGGCGGCAGCGGGAGCCATAGACGGTATCAGAAGCTATGCCTGTATATATGATGATGCGGCTGACAAGATCGTGTTCATCTACGAGGGCAGGAAGAAGGACGAGACGGAGCTGCTTAAGGCGTTTCAGGAGAGGGTTCCACACTACATGGAGCCGAACTGTTTTGTCAGGGTGACAAGCATGCCCCACAATGCAAATGGCAAGATAGACAGGAAGAGGCTGAAGGCGGAATACGCGCAGGGAAAATAGCGAATATCTACATAAGCGTGATATACCACATTCGGAACGCTCTCGCTCATTTCGGTCTGCAGCGGCACTAGCACTTGCAAGCGCGTTGAGTGCCGGCGACCTCAAATGTCCTTCATGTGGTATTATCAAGCTTATATAGATATAATTCACTTTATGTGCTGCGCTGGTATTGCCGTGAAAATTATAATATGTAGAAAATTTTTATTATAAGGAGATATGGGATTATGGAAGAATTATTAAAGATTTTGAATGAGGTAAAACCTGGAGTTGATTATGAGAACGAGACAGATCTTATAGGACATGGCGTGCTGGATTCCATCACGATGGTTACGCTGGTGCTTCAGCTCAGCGACGAGTTTGACGTAGACATTTCTCCTGTTGATATCACACCGGAGAACTTCAAGACAGTCCAGACCATATACGATATGATCCAGAGACTTGAAGACGAGTAAGAGCAGATATAGATATTGGAAGATGGCGGGGACTGACTGCCGTCAAAAAATACTGGAGGAGTGAGAAATATGTCATATACGTCGATATCGTATCTGGTATTTATATTGCTCGGAGCGTTTATAGTGTACAATATAGTGCCGCTGAAGCACAGATGGAAGGTCCTGCTGGCATTCAGCTATCTGTTTTATTTTATCAATTCAGGCAGATATATCATATTTATCCTGTTCGGGTCGTTGACCATATATGTGGGTGGCCTGCTGATAAACAAGATAGATGATGGCTGCAGCATGGCAAGGAAAGCTTTGCCAAAGGAAAACAAAAAAGAGTACAAAGCACTTATCGGATGGCAGAAAAAGTGCGTGTGCGTATGCGTGGTGCTTGTGAATGTAGGAATCCTGGTATTCCTGAAATATTCGGTATTCCTTGGACAGGTATTTACAGATGTGCTTGGACTCATACACATAAATGTAGAGAATCCGATGTATCAGAGGATGATGCCGCTTGGAATCTCGTTCTACACACTGTCTGCGGTGAGTTACATAGTGGACGTGTACAGAGGCAAATACAGGGCATCGGACAAGTTTGGCAAGGTTGCACTTTTCCTTGCATTTTTCCCGCACATTGTTGAGGGACCTATAGCCAGGTTCGATCTTGTTGGAGAGCAGATGTATGAGGGGCACAGGTTCAGTTATGAGAACATGACCATGGGACTCCAGCTTATACTGTGGGGCTTCTTCAAGAAGATAGTTATTGCAGATCGCGCAAATATGTATGTGAACCAGATATTTGACAATTACGCAAGCTACACAGGACTTCCGGTAGTAGTGGGAATGCTGCTCTACACATTACAGCTCTATGCGGAATTCTCAGGCTGTATGGATATAGTAAGGGGAAGTGCCCAGATGTTCGGAATAGGACTCTCAGAGAACTTCAATCAGCCGTTTATATCAAAGACGGTCAGTGAGTTCTGGAGAAGGTGGCATATGACTCTCGGTGCATGGTTCAAGGACTATGTGTTCTATTCAGTTTCACTGTCCAAGCCATTTGTGAAGCTGAGTAAGAAGACCAGGGAACATATGAATACTTTCTTCGCGACATTTGTTCCTATGTCTATAGCGATGTTCATAGTGTGGTTTGGAACGGGTATTTGGCACGGCGCAAGCTGGAAGTACGTCATGTATGGTCTTTATTACTGGGCTATCATGGTAATCGGACTTCTCATGGAGCCTCTTTTCAAGAAGCTGTATGAGAAAATGAATGTTGACCGCCAGGGAAAGATATACAGGCTGCTTCAGGTTGTCAGAACCTTCATTTTTGTGAATGTGGGAATGCTCATGTTCAGGGCTGATGATCTGACAGCATTTGGACACATGTTTGTGTCCATGTTCAGGGGATTTACATTTGCGGATCTGACAAATGGAACTTTGCTTGGAATGAAGCTTGACATGGCAGATTTTGTAGTGCTGACAGTGGGCGCGCTCATTCTGTTCCTGGTTGGACTTTACAAGGAGAAGGGACATCAGATAAGAGCAGAGCTTGCCACGAAGAATATAGTCCTCAGATGGGCAGTTTACTATGTGCTGCTGTTTGGAGTGATCATACTCGGAGCATATGGCAAGGGCTATGAGGTGGCTGGATTTATATATGCACAGTTTTAGAGGTGATTTATCTATGAAGAAAAGTGGACGTAATATAATAAAATCCATAGCATTTGCCCTGGTGGCCGTGATGATCATGGGAGTGCTGGGAGTTGCGTTTACTCCGAAGCGGAGCGATCCGGGAAGCGGAATAACCAACTCGAATGCAAGGGGCTTTTATGGAGAACCGAAGAATTCGATAGACGTACTGGTGCTTGGAGACAGCAATGCCTACAGCGCATGTTCTCCGATGTATATATGGAACAAATATGGAATTCCAACATATGTGGCGGCTGAGGGGTTCCAGAATGTGACCGGGGCATCCAATCTTCTGGATGAAGTGCTCACATGTCAGAAGCCAAAGCTGGTGGTGTTCGATGTGAATATGCTCTGGACAGGCAAGACGACATTGAAAAAGGTGGAGAACAATCTGAAGAATCTGGCATATAAGTATCTGCCTCTTGCACAGTACCACAACAGGTGGAAGAGCATGAGTGTTTCGGACATGTTCGGTGCCAGGGACTACACATACAGATCAGCCTCAAGAGGACAGTATCTCAGCATGGAGGTCAAGCCGTTTTCAGGCCAGAGCAAGATGGTGGAAACCAAGGCTGTTGAGGACATACCGGAGGTATCAAAGATACTACTCGATAAGCTGATAGACAAGTGTGAGAAGAATGGAATCAAGATCATGTTCATGGAGACTCCGACGGCGAAGTCATGGAATTATGCAAGACACAATGCAATGGTTAAGTATGCTAAAGCCAAGAATATTGATTTTGTCGATATGAATACGCTCAAGGGTGATTATGCAATAGACTGGAGCACCGACACGAGGGATGGTGGAAGACATCTCAACTGCAAGGGTGCAGAGAAGGTAAGCGCCTATCTTGGAAAATATATTTCAGAGAATTATTCTTTTAAGGATAAGAGACATTCAGAAAAGTATGCGGACTGGAATAATGACTATCTGGATTATGTGAAGTATATGTCCGGTGAGACTGTTTCCCTTGAGGCAAAGCAGTCGGAGGGAACGGTATCTAACAACTAAATATAAAATATATAAGTGGACGGAGGATTGAATCCCCCGTCCACTTTATTTTACTGTAACTTTGCATCTGGCAGATATATTGCCGGAAGTATATGTCTTTTTCTCAGTGCTGTTTGAAGGTGTGAGAACCGGTTTCAGCAGATAGCTCTTGCCGCTCTTCAATGTGATGGCTGTCACATTGACACGCATTGTCGCGGTGACCTTTTTCCCGTATTTGCGGGTCTCGGTTATCATCCTCTGCGGCATAGACAGAGACAGGGATCGTCAAAGTCAGTGCTGCAGCCATTATAAATGCTGGCAATAATTTTCTTATCCTCATAGACATAGGCTCCTCTCTTTCATTAAAGGTCAATCTGTTTATAAAAAACATGCAAAAGGATACAAAAAGGATATAAGTTTGAAGTATACTGTGTTCAGAATCTTAGATATCGACGATTTACATAGAGCGGCACTGTGCTGTGAGGTATACAGAATGCAAAGCTGCCACGGGGAGGGAATATGAAGTATAACATATTGCTGGTTGAGGATGAGCAGAAGATAGCAGAGGGGATAATGGACTATATGAACGACAGGAAAGCAGAATATGAGATCTGTTTCACCTGGGCTGGTGATGGAGATAAGGCACTGGAGCTGGTGTATGAGAACGAATACGATCTGGTGCTGCTAGATGTCATGCTTCCGGGGGCGGATGGATTTGAGATATGCAGAGCGATAAGGGCAAAGAGCTATGTGCCTGTCATTTTCCTGACCGCTCGTGGCAGGGAGGAGGACAGACTGTATGGCTATGCCATAGGCTGTGATGACTATGTGGTAAAGCCGTTTTCCATGGCGGAGCTTTCTGCGAAGATTATGTCATTTCTCAGAAGAAGCAAGGGGCTGTGGGAGAAGAAGAGCAGCATAGAGGCGTATGACATTGTGATCTATCCAGACAAGCTTCAGGTATACGTCTCCGGGGAAGAGGTAAGGCTTGCACCGAAGGAATATGCCATGCTGAAGTATTTTATGGAGCACAGAGGAATGCTTATCACAAGGGATGATCTTCTGGTCAGGCTGTGGGGCTATGATTATGAGGGTAGCGACAGGGTAGTGGACAATCATATCAAGAAGCTTCGACAGGCACTTGGAGAGTCGGGTAAAAAGATCAAGACAGTATTTGCAAAGGGATACAGGATGGATTGAGACTGTGCGAAACGGTGCAAAGTGTAGATATAATTAATTGATGTGTCAGTACACAGACCCCATGACTCGGAGGTTATTAAAAGGGAAAGGATGTTTTATAATATGAAGAAAAATAAAAATATGTTATATGGGAAAAAACAAAGATTCGGCTCATTTTTTCTGAGAATATTTGTGCCGTTTATATTGGTGGCAGCATTGCTGGGAGGGATCGTGACCTATCTGCTGGTATCTATATATAATACTAGTGTAGACAACGGTGTAGCGAGTGCTGAGGAACGAATCAGGGCAAATGTAAATGAAGCAGTTACAGAATATCAAGATGCACTGGCAGGAGCCTATGCGGATGGGATCAATTATGATTTTGAGACTGCGGATAACAAATTCACCAGTGATGTTGAATATACGTGCGAAATGCTAAGTGCGATTGCAGTGGATGGCGGTGCTGCTGCAAGTCTGTACTATAAGGACTCAGATGGCACTTTGACATTGGTTGCCGGGCATGACTACCGTATGTTTTTTGTTGTCACAGATGATAACAATAAAAAGTTTAGATTGTCATGTACATATGAGGATTATCAGAAGATGATGGCGGAGGCTCCAAGATACGGAAGTGCCGATGGTTTGCCTGCTTTATCCAGGATAGAAGAGATATATGTAAAGGGAACCAGTTTCTGGATAAGTAAATACAGTTACTATGACTACGGTGATGACGTTAAGGTCATAGGAACTCATGAGGCCCAAATGGACTATGGCGAATCTGATGAGAAGAGTGTCACAGTAACAGAGATCCCCGATGGTTATGTGAAGCTTGACACAAGCAAAGGATACCATTTTTATAATAGCAGTCTTATCGGTTCGGGAGCAGCTTCCCGTAATATGGATTATGAAGGAAATATAGAGACTCTTGTGGCAGATCTGGGGGACTCCGGTGTTGGAAGTTCATCAAGAGTCAGCAGGAATTGTGATCAGGGAAAGCACAACACCGATGTGGTAGCGATTGGAAATAGTTATTATCTGGTGATGGATTATCACACCGACCTCGTAAAGTCTTCATTTGGAAAAGTGATAATTGCCACGTGGATAGGAATAGCACTGCTGAGCACGCTTGTCTCACTTGCAATAGCCTATGTATTGTACAGATCATACAAATCTGTCTATGACATGGAGCAGTACAGGCGTACCACATCAAATGCTATGGCGCACGATCTGAAGAGTCCACTGGCGGTCATCTCACTTTACGCTGAAAATCTCAAGGCTGGCACAAATCCTGAGAAGAACCAGTATTATATGGACGGCATACTGGATGAGGTCAGACAGATGAATACGCAGGTTGCGACTATACTGGATATGGCTAAGGCAGAGGACGTGGATACAAAGCTCAAAAAGACAGAAGTGGATCTGGCAGGCATAGTTGACACTGTGGCACAGATATATAATGAGAAAATATCGGAGAAAAACGTGCAGATCGATATATCGGGGGCATGCACGGTCTCTGCGGATGAAGCTCTGATGTATCAGGCTGTTGTCAACATCATGGATAACGCTGTCAAGTATGTGACTGGCGGCGGACATATCGCGGTGGAGCTGTCTGACAAAGAAGTGTCATTTGTCAATTCCTGCGAACCGCTTGATAAGGACACACTGACAAATGTGTGGAAGCCATTTGTCAAGGGTGATAACATTCGTCATGGACATAAGGGCACCGGACTTGGACTTTCGATCGTCAAGACCATCATGGACAGACATGGATTTGACTGTGAGATGAAGAATGTCGATGGGGGAGTGGAAGTAAGATTGATATTCAAATAAGAAGGAGTGGGATTTATGCATTTGTCGGTATCACAGAAAAAGTTAGACGAAATTGTCGACTGACAATAATTGGGCTGACTGTTCTAAACAGAGTAGTCAGCCCTTGCTGTATATATAACAGAGGTGTTTTCAGGCATTCTTGCTTTTATAATCTTCGCCCCAATTTCTCATTGCGTCAAGCACAGGCTGGAGACTCTGACCGAGTTCAGTCAGTGAGTATTCCACTCTGGGCGGAACCTCCGCATACACCTTTCTGTGAACGAGTCCGTTTTCCTCCATGTCACGGAGCTGTGCGGTGAGAACCTTCTGTGAAACAGTTCCGATGGATTTTTTCAGTTCCCCAAATCTCTTTGTGCCGGTTATCAGATCTCTCAGGATCAGAACCTTCCATTTGTCGCCGATAAGGCTTAATGTCGTCTCAACCGGGCATGCCGGCAATTCTTTTAATTTGTCGCTCATAATAATTACCTCTTAATAAAATATTTAATAGGGTTATAAAATCCAATAGTTTCTTTTGGTTACTTATAGTCGGATTATACCATACATACTATAAATGCACCAGTTGTTATAATATGAATGCGCATATTGGGGTGACAGTTGACATAAGATTATACATTTACAGCGTGACATAATTATGCTACAATAATGACACAAGAAAGAGAGGTGTTGATCATGCCAACTATTATGCCAATTAGAGATTTGAGAAATACAAGTGAGATTTCAGAATTAGCTCATAAGAAACAGGAGCCTATTTTTATTACAAAAAATGGATATAGTGATTTAGTTGTAATGAGTGCAGAGCTGTACGAAAAATTTGCACAGATCAACAGGATCGATCAGGCAATCTATGAAGCTGAAAAAGAAGTAGAGAATGGGGCTGAACTGATATCGGTAGACAGTGCTATAGAAAGGTTGAACAAAAAATATTATGGATAAATATAGCGTAATCTTATATCCTAGATCCTTTCGTGATATCGATGACATATATGCGTATATAGCGCTTGAGAAGATGTCCCCGGAGAATGCAAAGGGACAAACGGATAGGATATGGGATGCGATAAAATCACTTGAACAATTGCCTGAATCACATCAGGATCGTTTGGTTGGGCAATTTGCTGGAAAAGGATATAAGCAACTGATAGTAGATAACTACATCGTAATATTCAAGATTGATAAGGAACAAAATAGAGTATATATAGTAACCGTTCAGTACCAGGGAAGAAATATCTGAGTAATATAACGGTTTATTAGATGACCATACTTCATATGAGGTATGGTTATTTTTATGTAATAATTTTTTATTTATCGTTGATTTCCCACAATAGTAACCTTCAGGTAACTACACCACAATATTGTGCGTACTTTTTTTAATAGAAAACCTCTTATAGAATAGTGCTCAAGAGATAAGAAAAAGACGAGGAGGTACGGCGATGAACACAGAGAGATGCCTGCAGATACTCAGGGAGATAAAGGATGTGGCATTTGCCACGGTGGATGACAAGGGCATGCCGCAGATAAGGATAATAGACATAATGCTGGTGGAAGGTGAGAAAGTTTATTTCTGCACGGCAAGGGGCAAGGATTTTTACGCGCAGCTCATGCGTGATGGAAATGTTGCGGTGACGGGCATGAACAGAGAATATCAGATGATAAGGCTGAACGGAAAGGCGCGCAGACTGGATGATCAGAAACTGTGGATCGACAGGATATTTGCGGAGAATCCATCCATGAACAGTGTATACCCGGATGACAGCAGATATGTGCTTGAGCCGTTCTATATTGACAATGGGGCGGTGGAATTCTTTGATCTTGGCAGGAAACCGATAGTCAGAGAGACATTTGCGCTGGGGAAAAGTGAAAAGACTTTCAAGGGATACGAGATAACCGACAAATGTATCCAGTGCGGGAAATGTGAGCGGATCTGCCCGCAGAAGTGCATTAAGGATTTTGTGATAAACCAGACCCACTGTCTGCACTGCGGATTGTGCTTTGAGGAGTGTCCGGTAAATGCGGTGAGGAAATTGTGATAGAAACCGAATCCACAGGATAAAGTTTAAGGGGGATATAATATGTTAAAAGAAATGTGGACATTGCTGCTTGAGAAGAAAGGATTTTTCCTGGATCTTCTTGTGGAGCATATAGAAATATCGTTGTTGGCAATAGTAATAGCTATAGTAATTGGCGGGGGTGCTGGAATACTGATAAGTGAATATCAGAAGGCGTCAAAGCCGACGTTCGGAGTGATAAACTTCCTGTACACGATTCCATCGATCTCCATGCTGGGATTCCTCATACCGTTTTCAGGTGTGGGAAATGCGACGGCGGTCATTGCGCTGACCGTATATGCATTGCTGCCGATGGTCAGAAATACCAACACAGGTCTGACAAATGTAGATGAGAACATTCTCGAGGCGGCGAAGGGCATGGGAAGCACAAGAACGCAGATATTATTCAAAGTCAAGCTTCCGCTTGCAATGCCGGTTATAATTTCCGGAATCAGAAACATGGTGACAATGACGATAGCGCTTGCCGGTATAGCATCATTCATCGGCGCCGGTGGACTTGGCGTGGCGATATACAGAGGAATCACGACAAATAACATAGCCATGACGATGGTAGGAAGTTTGCTCATTGCGCTGCTTGCACTGGCATTTGACTTTGCTCTGGGATTTGTGGAGAGGCGTCTTTCAAAGAGAAGTGTTAAAGCAAAGAAGACAAACAGGATAATGGCAGCAGTATGCGTGGCGCTTGTTATGATACTTGTTCTGATTCAGGTGGTACCAAAGGATAAAAAGGAAACCATACGTATCGCCACAAAGCCGATGACGGAGCAGTACATACTCGGCGAGATGCTTGATATTCTGATCGAACAGGATACGGATCTTGATGTGGAGATAACCCAGGGCGTGGGTGGCGGAACTTCAAATATCCAGCCCGCCATGGAGAGCGGTGAATTTGACATTTACCCTGAGTACACGGGTACTGCATGGAATATGGTTCTGAAAAAGGATGGACTGTACACTGAGGATATGTTCACGGAGCTTGAGAGTGAGTACGAAGATTCACTTGGAATGAGCTGGGTGGGCATGTACGGATTCAACAACACCTATGGTCTGGTGGTGCGCAAGGAGATTGCTGACAAATATAACATCAGGACGTATTCGGATCTGAGAGCGGTATCAGACAGGCTTATCTTCGGCGCTGAATATGATTTCTTCGAGCGTGAGGATGGATATGATGCACTCTGCGGCGAATATGGATTCAATTTTAAGAAGACGATGGACATGGACATTGGCCTCAAATATCAGGCAATTAATCAGGGCAAGATTGACGTTATGAATATATTTACAACAGATGGACAGCTTGCGGCATCAGATGTGACGGTGCTGGCGGATGACAAGAATTTCTACCCGTCATACATGTGCGGAAATGTTGTCAGAAACGAGGTCGTTGAAAGCCATCCGGAGATAAAGGATGTGCTGGATGAGCTGTCAGGAACAATAACCGACAGCGACATGGCACAGATGAATTATGATGTTGAGACTGAAGGCAGAGAGCCTAGAGATGTTGCGGAGGAGTTTTTGTCCGGTAAGGGACTTTTAAAATAGGTTGGAGGTACCAATAATGAATACTGCTATTGAATTTAGAAATGTAAAAAAGTCGTATGGAGATAAGACGGTCATAGAAAATCTCAACCTCACAGTTGAGCAGGGAGAATTCGTAACCATAGTGGGTTCGTCAGGCTGTGGCAAGACGACAGCGCTTAAGATGATAAATGGTCTTATCGACGCCACAGACGGAGATATATTGATCGGCGGCGAGAATATCAGGGACAAAGATCTTATTGAGCTCCGCAGAAGTATTGGTTATTCTATACAGGGAAGCGTGCTTTTCCCCCACATGACAGTGGAGGAGAATATATCCTATGTGCCGAATCTTCTAAATAAAAATAACAGGGCAAAGACGAGGGCAGCCGTAACAAAATGGATGAAGATAGTGGGGCTTGATGAGGAGATAAAGAGCAGATATCCGGGCGAACTGTCCGGCGGACAGCAGCAGAGAGTCGGAATCGCCAGAGCACTTGCGGCATCGCCGGAGATATTGCTGATGGATGAACCATTTGGCGCAGTTGACGAGATAACGAGAGCTCAGCTTCAGCAGGAGATCAAGAGAATACATGAGGAGACGAAGATAACTATCATGTTCGTGACGCATGATATATCGGAGGCGCTCCTGCTTGGAACAAAGGTGCTTGTTATGAATAAAGGCAATGTTGAACAGTATGATACGCCGGAAGAGATATTGAAAAATCCCGTAACAGACTTTGTGGCGCAGCTAGTCTACAGGCAGAGACACCAGTGCAATCTGCCGGATGGTCAGATCAGGGATTGTCAGTACAGTTTTGTTGCGGGTCTTGATTAGTGACCCCGAAGGGGGACGGAGGGGTCAGGCACCTCCGTCCCCAGGGTAAATAGTGATAGTTGATTGGAGAATTAGATGAACCAGAGTGAGAGAAGAATATATTTGATAAAGAGGTTGTTGGAAGAACGCAGCGATTGCGCAGGCGTGCAGATTCCATCTGGCAGTGAGGATCAGCGTAGACTTCTCCGTTCTCTTATGAATGTCAGGATGCCGGGAGCTATTGATGCGGATTTTCTGAAGATACAGGACGAATATCTGACGCAGGTGAATTCCGAGAAAGGCATAGTGAAACTGGAGGATATTCTGGAGATTCAAGATGGCACATATGTGTGGCGAGGAGATATAACAAGGCTTGCCGTTTCAGCCATAGTAAATGCAGCAAATAGCGGCATGACCGGATGCTATATTCCTTGTCACGCCTGTATTGACAACTGTATCCATACATTTGCGGGGGTGCAGCTGAGAAATAGGTGCGGCGAGATCATGCGTGAACAGGGGCACGAGGAGGCGACTGGTCAGGCGAAGATAACACCGGCTTACAATCTTCCGTGCAAATATGTCATTCACACTGTTGGACCGATAGTGCAGGGCAGGCTTACAGCAGAACATGAACGATTATTGGCATCCTGCTATAAAAGCTGTCTTGAGGTTGCTGATGAAAACGACGCAGATTCTATAGCATTTTGCTGCATATCCACTGGTGTATTTATGTTCCCAAATGAGAGAGCTGCCGAGATAGCAGTAGATACTGTCAAGGCGTATAGGCGGGAGACAGGCAGCAGGATAAAAGTTGTGTTCAATGTGTTTAAGGAGGATGACGAGAGGATATACAGGAAGTTGTTGGATAAGAAGGTGAAAATATGAGAGATACAGGCCTGTTAAAAAGAAGAATAACATTTGAGTCATTCCTCTGCGGAACTCCCGCCAGGGATTACGTGTATCAGAGCGTTCCGTATGAAATGCAGATTCAGCAGGCGGCACAGGCTATAGCCGATGCGGACTGCGTGCTCATAGGTGCTGGTGCTGGTATGAGTGCGGCTGCTGGAGCCCGGTATGGTGGCGATTTCTTTGAGGAGAATTTTGGCGAGTTTCAGCGAAAATATGGAAATGGCCCATATATGCAGGATATGTACAGTGCAGGCTTTTATCCCTATCCTGATGAAGAAAGCTATTGGGGATATTGGTCAAAGCAGGCTGTGCTGGGCGGGGTAGAACTGGATGTCACACCGTTTCATAGGAAGCTTCTTGACGGACTTTATGGCAAAGATATATTTGTGTTGAGCACAAATGCGGACGGTCAGTTTGTGAAAGCAGGATTGCCGCAGGAAAAGATATTCTGCACCCAGGGCGATTACTTTCATATACAGTGCGCGCATGCCTGCCATGACAAGACATACGATGCCACTGATATGTTTATGCAAATGGATCAGGCAAGAAGAGATTGCAAGATCCCAACATACATGGTTCCACGCTGCCCTGTCTGCGGAGGCTCGATGGACATGAACCTCCGCAAGGATGGTTATTTTGTTCAGGACAGTGCCTGGTATGAGGCAGAGCGGAATTTTAGTGAGTTTGTCACAAAGTTTATAGACAGTAAGCTTGTACTTCTTGAACTGGGGGTTGGATTCAACACGCCAACCATAATCCGATTTCCTTTTGAAAAGCTGACACGAGAACACGATAACATAACCCTTGTCAGGTTAAATCTCGATCAGGCTGTGATACCGGAAAGTCTTGGTTCACGGGCTATTGGAATCAATGCAGACATGGTGGACAGTATAAATGATATCTTTCATGTCTTTCACTGACATAACAACAAGGGGACGGAGGGGTCAGGCACCTCCGCCCCTATCTACCTATTCAGTATCGCATCCATATCCTGCTCCGGTGCGGTTATGGGATTTAACTGATAGTTCTCCACCAGATATTTAATCACGGTCTCGGACATAAATGCCGGAAGGGTCGGCCCGATATACATGTTGCGCACGCCCAGCGACAGCAGGGTGAGGAGGATGCATACGGCTTTCTGCTCGTACCATGACAGCACAAGGGTGAGTGGGAGATCGTTTATGCTGCAATGAAATGCATCGGCCAGAGCTAGGGCGACTTTGATTGCGCTGTAGGAGTCATTGCACTGTCCCATGTCGAGTATTCTTGGTATACCATCGATGTCACCGAGATCGAGATCATTGAAACGATACTTGCCGCAGGCGAGGGTGAGGACAAGGGTGTCCATCGGAGTCTGCTTTACGAATTCGGTGTAATAGTTGCGTCCCGGATGTGCGCCGTCGCAGCCGCCAACGAGGAAAATGTGTTTGATATGACCAGCCTTGATTGCATCTATGATCTTGCCAGCCTGTGACAGAACAGCGCTGTGTCCAAATCCGGTCGTCAGCATGTGACCGCCGTTTATGCCGCTCATGCTCCTGTCGTGTTCATAGCCGCCAAGCTTCTGTGCATGCTTGATCAGAGGGGTAAAATCTTTCTTCCCTGCTCTTGTACCTGAGATGTGAACCATGCCGTCATAACCCACGACTGATGTGGTGTATATCCTGTCCTTGTAGCTCGGCCTTGGCGGCATGAGACAGTTGGTAGTAAAGAGCACTGGTGCGGGAATATTCTCAAATTCCGTCTGTTGGCTCTGCCAGGCAGTTCCGAAGTTGCCCGCCAGATTATGGTATTTGTTAAGCTCCGGATAGCCGTGCGCAGGCAGCATCTCGCAGTGGGTATATACATTTACTCCTGTCTTTTCAGTCTGCTCAAGGAGCTGTGACAGGTCGTTCAGGTCGTGACCGGAGACCACGATAAATGGCCCTTTTTTGATGTCAACATTTACTCTCGTAGGCACAGGATTGCCAAATGATTCAGTGTTGGCTTTGTCCAGCAGCTCCATGCATTTGAAATTGACCTGGCCAAATTCCATGATGAGTTCTATCCATTCGGTGACGCTGTGCTCCCTGTTAACCTCGCATAGTCCCTTGTAGAACCACTTCAGAACCTCATTATCTGTGTAGCCGAGATTCATGGCGTGATGGGCGTATGCCGCCATACCCTTGAGTCCAAACAGCAGGGTGGAACGCAAGGACACTATATCCGTGTCACCATCCCATAGGTCGATCACCTGTATCTTTTCAGCCTCAGATCTGCTGATCTTGTTCTGCTCGTTTTTAACCCTTCCCATAAATTCTTTTATTGCATTGTCGTCAAAGTTTACATTTGTCAGGGTTGTGAAAAGACCGTCTATGATAAGTCTGTCGGCGACCGCACTGTGTTTATTCTCATTTTTTGAGAGTTCTGCAAGTTTTATAAGCTCACACACAAGCTCGTCCTGTAGATTAGATGTGGATGGCTGCTTGCCGCACACTCCAGTATTGATACATGCGGATCCCCCCGCTGTCTGCTGACACTGAAAACAAAACATATTTGACATGTACTGTATACCTCCTGAAATTATGAATCTATCTGAAAAAACTGGCGACTGCCTGGCAGTCTGTGGATTTCCTTCTAAATAGAGTATGGACAGATAGCAGAAGTTTTATACAAGGAAAAGGCGGCTCTCCATGTGACATTTGATGAGGACACAATATGGTGGAGTATTTCAAGACTGATGCGGATAAGAGATCAGATGTGATATTTTAGCAGGAAATTCAGATATTTTTGTGCATAAAAAAATCGGTGCGACGGGATTCGAACCCACGACCTCTTCGTCCCGAACGAAGCGCTCTACCAAGCTGAGCCACGCACCGATAGTGTTTATCAACACTGCCATAATAGTATAAGAAGATTCTGAAAAAAATGCAAGGAGTTTTCTAAATAAAATGCCAAGAAATATTTGCTTCCAGAAATCTTCGTGACAATCTATATTCAGAATATTCGAAAAGTTCTTTTATGAAACAGAAAATCTATCAAAGGCAGAGTAATAACCAGAAAGTAGTTGATATGAGGATAAAGCGCAGGCGGTGATGTACAGAATGAGCGCCACCTGAAATAGAAGGAGACGATATGTCATGAAGATACTTATTACTACGGACTGGTATGAACCTATTATAAATGGAGTTGTGACATCAGTTGTCAATCTGTCAAATGAACTCAAGAAAAGAAGACATGAGTTGCTATCCGGATGGTTAAAAACTTAAAAGAATATATTATTTCAAAAATACAGTTGACAACACCACAACACTAGTGTACTATTCAACTAGTACAGCGGTACAGAAGAGCTAGAAGCATACAAGGAGGAGGTGTGTGATGGAATTTAAGACGAATATCCCCATATATCTTCAGGTCATAGAGGATATAAAGCAGAAGATCATAGCGGGCACACTGCCTTTGGGATCTAAGCTTCCGTCATCAAGAGAACTTGCCATAGAATACCAGATAAATCCGAATACTGCAGCGAGGATTTACAGCGAGATGGAGTCTATGGGGTTGTCCTATACCAGACGTGGAATAGGAACATTTGTGACGGAGGATGACAAGGTCATAGACGACCTGAAAAAGGAGAGAATAGAGGAAATCATACAGAGCTTTGACGAACAGCTCACCGGTATGGGATTTTCACACGATGAGATCCTTGAGCTGCTAAAAGAACACTTCGGGAAGTAAAAATGAAATAAAAAAGAATGAAATAAGAAGGAATAAAAAAGAAGGGAAATGATACAATGTTAAAATGCGAACATCTTGTTAAGAAGTATATCACGACCACAGCCATATCTGACCTGTCACTGGAGATTGAGCCGGGACACATATATGCGCTGCTCGGTCCGAATGGAAGTGGAAAGTCAACACTTATGAAGATCATAGCCGGTCTGGTCAAGCCGGATTCAGGAACTATCACAATAGATGGAGTGCCTATGACATACAGATCCAAGAAAGATATAGCTTATATGCCAACGGAGGCATTCTTCTTCGGATATATGAACTGTAAAGACATAGGAAAGTATTACAAAGATTTCTTTGATGACTTTGACTATGACAAATACATGGGACTGCTTGCTGAGATGGAGCTGAATCCCGATCAGAAGGCGAAGAGCATGTCTTCAGGAATGCTTGCAAAGCTCAAGATAGCGGTTACTCTGTCCAGAGACAGCAGGATCGTTATGCTTGATGAGCCACTGAACGGAATAGACATCATAGCGAGGGAGAAGATCATCAGCACGATTGTCCGGAATATATCGGATGACACAGCCGTGCTCATGTCAAGCCACCTTGTGGATGAGCTTGAGAGGATCGTGGATCACGCATTCTTTATCAAGAATGGCACCTGTGTGCTTCAGGGAGATGCAGAGGAACTGCGAGTGAGCAGGGGCAAGTCGATAGTTGATATGTATAAGGAAATATATGCATAGTTAGATGAAGGAGAGATAGATATTATGTTAAAGATGATGAAATATGAATACAGACGTGGAATATTTCCACTTCTGGTGGTTATAACGGCTCTTGCGGCAGCAGAATTGCTGTTCGTGATTGGAATATTTGCAGAAAAGAATTTGTTAGCTGGACTTGGTATCACCTTCCTTGTGATGGGAGGCTGGGCTTCGTTTATGTTCGTCTTGATATATGGTGTGATAATATACAGTCAGGATCTGAAGAACAAGACTGGGTATATGGTGTTTATGACGCCAATTTCAAATTACAAGATTATCGGTGCAAAGCTGCTTTCAATCCTGCTCACCGGTGCGACACTTGTGGCCTTTCTTGGACTGCTTATAGTTGTTGATTATAACCTGCTCAAGTCACATAACGGCGGTGTAGCTGGCGTTGAGCTTGTGCTGGATGATATTCTGGGAACAAGAGGATTGTCAATAGGAAGTGTCATTGCAAATGTTGCAGGGTTCATAGTAGTAGCACTTATTCAATTCTATACAATGATCACCATAGCGTACCTCGCAGTGTCACTGTCTTCCACAGTGCTCCAGAACAAGAAGATAAAGGGCGTTGTCAGCTTTATACTTTTTGTAGCACTCTATGTGCTGGTGAGCTACATAGCATATAAGCTTCCGCACCTTGGGAAGAACGTGCAGGTGGAGACTATGCTTGACGCGATGTATAAGAATATACCGCAGCTTATTCTCTATGTTGTATGCATGATCGGCAGTTATATAGGAAGTGCGACACTGCTTACTAAGAAGATAAGCTTATAGGCGATATGCTGTAATATGAATGCGCGCGTGAAACGACAGGAGATATGAGGATGAGGAATGGTGATGTGATGAAATATTTTAGATACCTGATTACAGGAGTCTGCACAGGAGTCATAGTAGTGCTCCTTGTACCTGTGGCTGTGTGTGGGATCTGTGCATATGGTGTGTGGCGGCTGCTCAATATGGTAACAGGCGGAAATAAAGAGCCACGCAGGACGATGATAAAGCAGAATTTATAATTGCATATTTTTAATCAACAAGATAACCCGGAGTGAGAAAATGTCTCACTCCGGGTTATTGACGTTCGGGGAGGAATCATGTAGTATTTTCACTAGAGTTAGACAAGCCTAACCAAACCTATTTGTCACAAGGAGGTTTTGTATGAGTGAAAATACATGGGAGATCATGAAGGGCATGGAGCTCGGTGACGTGGAACTTCAGATGGCACTTCAATGTGCACCGGTGATAACGGGTGTCAAGGTGTCAAATCTGCTGAACATAGAACTCAGCGGATATCGTCAGATGGTGGAGATACTGAAGGACAGTGATATATGTATGTACACACTGGGAGCAACCTGTGGCAGGGTAAATGTATTTATCTACAATGCGGCAAAGCTCAGGGCATTTGTCCAGAGGGATGGTGTGCAAAGACTTATGTCTGAGCTGGGATATGAGGACATGGAGCTTTCTGAGATTCTCGCTGAGTTCCGCGGAAAATATCAGCAGTACTTAAAGAGCAGAGGAAGATTCACCTCGAAGCAACCGGCACATGAAGATCAGGCTTGTGGCGATGGAGCTTCTGGCATGGAGTGGTTCCCACACGAGATGGGCTTGTTGCTGGGATACCCGCCAGAGGATGTGGAGGGTTTTATTCGGCAAAGTGGCAGAAATGCACTTTGTTCCGGCTACTGGAAGGTGTATGAGGATGCTGAATCAAAGCGGAGAACATTTCATATATTTGAATGTGCGGAAGAGAGACTTATCCAATTTCTTTCAAATGGACTGCATATGAGAGATATCATGGGGATGTACACGGCGAGCAGAAACGCGGCGTAGGATTCAGCTGATACAGGCATAGTATCCATATAATGAGTTCTTAATTATGCAGAGCACATTGAACGAAATATATGGAAAGATGCAGATAAACACAGTTTACAGGGATGTATAGGGTAAATCTCTATAACATATAATTTCATAAGGAGGATTATTATGAGCAAAATTAATATCGTATTCTGGACACAGGGCGGAAATACACAGATGATGGCAGAGGCTATCGCGGACGGCGTGAGAGAGGCCGGAAAGGAAGCAGATGTAGTATTCGTAAGCAGCATCACGCCTGATGCTCTCAAGGATGAACCAGTATTTGCACTTGGATGCCCGGCTATGGGAGCTGAGGTTCTTGAGGAGGCTGAGATGGAGCCATTCGTTGCTGAGGTAGAGGGATTTGCGGCAGGCAAGAAGATTGCGCTCTTCGGTTCATATGGATGGGGAGATGGTGAGTGGATGCGCGACTGGGAGGCGAGAATGCAGTCAGCAGGCGCAGAACTCGTAGGCGGAGCCGGACTTATGTGCCATGAGACACCTGACGCAGAAGGCCTTGAGGAGTGTAAGGAGCTCGGACGCCAGCTGGCAAATGCCTGATTGACGGACGGCACGGACGATAAAAAATAACCATATATATGCAGTCACGTTCGGCTTCCATTGATTCGACCAGTTACATATGCATGCGGCTACGCAAACGATAAGGGCGTTGTTTGCTTCGCCTTAGCAGGTAACTGATCGAACCAATGGAGCCTTCACTACCGACTGCCATATATATGGTTCTTTTTTGTGTTGAATTTGTTCTTAGCGTCCTGCATACTGGGCGTTATGGCTGCCGTGGCGCTTAATGTGTGCTGTTATGTATGGAGCTATTGTAATATGTTTGTCCATGGCATTTCCAACTATGGCGATTCCCTTGCCCATGGTGAAGGCAGCTAGGACTGTGCCGATTCCCAGACCGTAGATATGACCGAGGATAAAACCTGTCATGGCAGCTGTCGTTGCAAGGCAGATCACATCAAACGAAATCTTAATCTTGGAATATTTTGCCGATATAATCTCAGACAGCTCTCTTGGGAAAAGGTCTGTCGGGATGATTGGAAGTCCACATCAGTCGGTCATTTTTTGCGGACAGTTCAATACATGCCTGTCTGTTTCGCTCCCTGCTCCTGCGTTTGCTCTCGTTTGATTTCTCCCTCTGTATCTTCTTGGCACAAGCAGGACAATACTTCGATATGCCAGAGCGGGGAACATATTCAACACCGCACACCGTACAATTCTTAGGCTTTAACGCAGTCCACCGCTTTGTCGGTGTGATATGTAATTCATCGACAAAGCCGATGAATTTATAGTAAATCTTGATTTCCTGCTTCACTGTTCCGTCTGCCATCTTCTCACGCTCCGAAACAAGTATCTTGTCTATGAGTGCGTTTATAACTGTTGCATCCAGTTCTTTTAAGCCTTGATAATTTCGGATAAGGGCGAGGAAGTCACGGATTCCCCGTGATTTCTCGTAGCTTTCATTAAGAGTTTCCGTCACCTCTTTCAGCCTTGCTTCAATTTCAAGCTGCTCTTTCTGGTATTTCCCCGACATCATCTCAAAATTCCGCTCGGTAATACGCTCCATGACCTTATCCTCGTAGAGAGAGGAAAACAGCCTGTCCAGTTCCGCAAGGCGTTTGTTCAGCTTCTTACGTTCTTTCTCTAATGCTTTCGCCCTGCTCTGGTCTGTTTCCGTGAGCCGCTTTTCTATGGCCCTGACCGCCTTTTCATCATTCACTGCCATATCCGCAAAACAGTTGATGTCGGCAAGAACGGCATTGAATAAATCCCTTGCTTCTATATTGTGGGCACTACACTCGCTTCTTCCGTTTCTTGCATAATTATTACATGAATACTGTACACAGTCGATAATCTCTGGGCGTTTCCTCCTGTGTACGTTCATTGCCCGCAGAGCACATCCGCAGTCCACACACTTGATAACGCCTGCAAAAATATTTACAAATCCTCCCTTGTTCTGTGGAAGCCTACGACTTGTAATAAGCTGTTGGACAATATCAAATTCCTCCTGCGTGACTATTCCCTCATGGGTATTGGGTATCACTTCCCATTCTTCGGGCAGCTTAGAGGGGCGTTTCTTGCTTTTCATATTGGCGGCAATCCGTTTGTAGCCTACAAGATTTCCCGCATATATCGGGCTTCTTAAAATGCTCCTCACGCTGTTCCCACTCCAAATATAGCGTTTGTCCTCGTTCCCCTCAAAATGACGTTCAAAGCCTGTTTCGCCACGCTCCGCCGCATAAGCGGCAGGGCGTAGGATATGCTGTTTATTAAGATGTCTGCAAATTTTGGCAACTCCATTCCCTTTTAATGCAAGGTCGAATATCTCTTTTACAACATGTGCCACTTTATCATCTATCAGCAGATGGTTGTGGTCGGCAGGGTCTTTGATATAGCCATAAGGGGCGGTAGTTCCCATGAATTTCCCCTGTTGAAACCTCGCCCGATATGCCGATTTTATCTTAACAGATATGTCAGCGGCATACATTTCGTTTAAAATGTTGCGGAAAGGCGTGATGTCCATAGCAGATTTATTCAAGGTATCTACGCCGTCATTGACCGCTATATACCTCACGTTATGCTCTGGGAAGAAAACTTCCAGATATAACCCACAATCAAGATAGTTTCTCCCCAGACGGGATAAATCTTTCGTAATCACGCAGTTTATCAGACCGCTTTCAATGTCTTTTATCATATTCTGGAAACTTGGTCTTTGGAAATTTGTACCAGAATAACCATCGTCCACATACGTTTTTGCTATGTGCCATCCCTGCTTTTTCACATAATCCGTGAGGATGGATTTCTGTGTCGCAATGCTCGCACTCTCGTTATCCGTACCATCGTCTTTAGATAAGCGGCAATAAATGCCGACTAAATAGATTTTCTTTTCTTCTTTGATTCCTGCCATACTGTAAAACCTCCGTATCTGTCCTATCTGTTTTCATGTCCCATTGCGTACATTCTAAGCGGACAGCCCCTCATTGTCGAAGGTGTCGCCCTCGGCAATCTTCTTCCGAATATCCTCGGAGATAATCGGGACAAACGCTTCTGTAACGGTCTGTGTGCCGACATATTCACGGCTGATTATCATCTGCACTGGTGCTTTTGGCACGATACGCTTTCTCTTTTTATCTGCTTTCTTATCCTCGCCCATACTTAAATCTTCCTTTCCAGACAGGGCAGGGAAGAGTTTGGAAATGTCCCCGCCCTGCCAATCAGATACCATTAATCCTCGCTGTTTAATTCTTTCTGTAATGCTTTAAGGAGTGCCGCCGCTTCATCAGCGTTCAGCGTGATTCCCTTGCCGCACTTTTCACGGTTCGGGGAAAAGCTGCGGATGTCATACTTCGGCTCTTTCCCATTCCATGAAATGAGATTGATTTCCTTTGTGTAGCCACTGTCGCCCGTAGACAATACTGCGATTTCCTTTACGATTTCATACTGGATTTCTCTCATTCTCCATACCTCAACTCTCTGTATTTACTTCCCGAAAAAAGAAGATTAGCGGCTGTCACGGTTGCGTTTCCTCTGCAACTCACGCTCCAAAAGTTTGATGATGGTTTCCTCCATCTGCTTCGGCGTTGTGTTCTTCGGAAAGTATTTTTTCAGCTTGCTTGTGTTGATTTTCAAGGTTTCTTTCTGGTTGCCCTTTTCCTCCGTCATAATCGCAAATATCGTATCCATGTCAAGCCGCCCGCTCTGGCTTAACTGTTTCATCCGCTGTGCCTGTGAGAGTGAGGGCGTTGCTTCTTCGCTCTCCATCGTGGCAAAGAGGTTTTCCTGCTCGTCTTTCTTCAAGAAGGACAGTTCCACCGCAGGCGTGAGGGCGATTTTCCCCTCGTCCACCATCTGCAAAATCGGCGGTATCAGTTCCGTCAGGCGGATAAAACGCTGCACGGTCATCCTGCCCACGCCGAAGCCCTGTGCCACCTTGTCGTCCGTCCGCAACTTCGTCACAACTTGTGACGAGGTTAAGTCTGTGCGGAAACCCTGCCGCTTCATGGCTTCGGATTTCATCTTGTAAGCAAACGCCCGCTCCGATGGCAGGATATTCTCACGCTGCAAATTGCTGTCTACAAGGGTGATGATGGCTCGGTCACGGTCTAAGGGCAGGACAAACGCAGGCACGGTATTTATCCCTGCAAGTTCAGAAGCACGGACACGCCGCTGTCCTGCAATCACTTCATAACCGTCCCCGTCCTCTTTCGGGCGTGTGATTATCGGCGTGACAATGCCAAATTCCTTGATGCTTTCCGCTAACTCTGACAGTGTTTCATCTTCTGCCACATGAAACGGATTGTCGGGGAACGGGTACAAGTCTTTGGTCTTTAACACCTTAAAATCCTGTTTCTTCATTCACATATCTACCTTTCTTTCGCTCTGCTTCTATGATTTTTCTGCAATTCTTCCAACACTTCGGGCGGTATTTTTGACAGCAGCCGCCCCATCTGCTCGTTGGTTCTCTGCAATTCAAATATCTTCTGATTCGCTTTCTGCACCTTTAGTTCCTGCTCGTACTTTTCATCACGCATACGCCCCGCATAGTCTGATTCCTGCCCAATTCTCTCTTTCAAACTGTCGATATACGCCTGCTGTTTCCCGATTTCCTTAGAGAATTTCTCCACGTCTGGCAGCCATGCAGAGAGTAAATCTAACGCTTTATCCCTTTTCTTCCCTGCGTTAAAGGCGTTGATGTCGGATAGGGCAGACACGATTTCTTCATACTGTTTATCAAGCCTGCCGCCTAATTTATAGAGCCATGTGGGGACGTGTTTCCGCTTGGTTTCCATTGAGGACTGCCCCCGTTCAAGCTGATTCCACCGTGAGGACATCCGCTCATGGTAGGCGGTCTGCCACTCGGATAATGATTTCTGGTTGCCTAAGATAGCTTTCGCTGACAGCTTATTGTCTGGCGTAATCGGCACAAAGCAGAGGTGCATATGGGGCGTTCTCTCGTCCATATGGACGACAGCGGAGAGGATATTCTGCTTTCCAACACGCTCCGAAATGAAGTCAAGAGCCGTCTGGAAATACGCTTTTTGTTCTTCGGGCGGTAACTGGTTCATAAATTCTGGTGAAGCTGTGATGAGCGTTTCCACCATCATCACGCTGTCTTTCCTTGTCCTGCACCCCGCTTCGGCTACCATGCGGTTAATCTCTTTCTTGTAGGTGTACTTTGGTGGTGCTATGAGATGGTAATTGTTTTTAGAGCGTTCCATATCTATATCTGGGTTGCTTTTGTAGGCTTCTTTCTTCCGCTCGTTGTGGCGTTCACAAGCCGCAACGCCGCCCGCTTTTCGTTTCTGGAAACGCAGGATTGCATAAGGCATAGGCGGATTCCTCCTTTCTTTCGGCGGGTGACCGTCCTTTGGGGTGACAGCGGTGACGGTGGTGACAGCAGTTTTGGGATACCCCCTGCCGACTGCCGCAACTGTCACCCTCACCCCCTGCATGACGGTCATGTCGATGATGACGGTGTTTTTGGGATACCCCCCTCGCAAGAGCCGTCACCGTCATGCCGCCATTCTTTTATCCGAAGCCGTAAGGCGTAGGATAGCAGGGCACAGCCCTGCCTTAAGGGAGTCCAGAGGGAACGTCTGGCACACGACTTTGCAGGGCAAAGTGTAGTGTGTTACACCCTGTAAACGCAGTCGGAAAAATCGGAATGATTTTTCTGACCGCAGGGGTGGTTTTACACGACCGAAAAGGGCGAGTAAATCTCACGCCTGCATTTTGCGTTTACGGGGTGTTCTCCCGTAGGGATGACAGCGGCAGGGTATCCTAAAATCACTGTCACCACCGTCACTGCTGTCACCCGCAGGGCAGAGCCGCCAGCTTTACATGGCTTTAAGCGTCAATGACAGTAACAGGGGGGTATCCTAATATCGCTGTCACCACCATCACCGCTGTCACCCGCCCTCCTTGCAAGGGCAATCCGCCTGCCGTCTTTCCTGCGGCTGTACTGGTAGCAGATACGGTTCTCGCTTAAAAATGTGGTGCGGTATTCATTCAGCCATTTCGTAATCACCGTGGGTATGGTTTCCGTTTCCCCCATAGCGGCTAACAGTTCCGTTGCCGTGCCTATCCATTCTTCCTTATCCCTCATAAAATCCACCAACCGAAAAAGGACATCTGGTATCGTTTCTTTCGCAAGCTGCTCCTGCGTTTTCCGCTCCACAAGCTCCCAACGGCAATCACGGAAACGCAGCGTGTATTCCTGATAAGGCGTGTCCCTGCCCGTCACATACAGCTTGGCGGTGTCAGACGCACGTTTCTCCTTTTCCAGAACAAAGGTAGCGTCCGCACTCCCCGTTAATCCTGTCGTCCCAGACACCTTGTTGAACACGTCGCTGTCATTCTGCTTTCGGATGTGGTGTACGACAATGACCGCCAGAGAGTGCCTGTCGGCAAAGTCTTTGATGAGGGAGATGTCCCCATAGTCGCTTGCATAGGCATTGTCTTTTGAAGCTGTACGGACTTTCTGCAAGGTATCAATGACAATGAGCCTGCTGTCTGGGTAATCTTTCAGATAATCTTCAAGCTGCACGATAAGACCGTCTGACAGCTTGCAGCTTGCCACGGCAAAGTGGAGCCGCCCGCTTGCTTCGTCCGTCAAACGAAATAACCTGTCCTGTATGCGGCAGAACGTGTCCTCAAGGCAGAGGTAAAGCACATCGCCCTCCATTGTCGGCATATCCCATAAAGGGATTCCCTGCGACACGCATAAGCATAGCTTCAGCATGAGCCAGCTTTTGCCTATCTTCTGTGAGCCGCAGAACAGCGATAAGCCTGTCGGGATAAGGCTGTCCACCACAAAGGATGGTTTCTCAAGCGGTTCATAAAGGAGCGTTTCGGCGTTGACTGTCTGTAACTTCTGCATGGCTTTCCTCCTTTCGGGCGGTGTCTTTGTTTTCGTTGCACATAGGCGTTGACCTCCTTAAAAATAGATTTACTCCCACGGAAAAAAGTGAGAGTATGTAATGCCGCCAATCCCACACAAATAAAAAACAGATTTCTTTTTCGGGCGGTGTCGGTCACGGTTGGAGATATTTCTTCAATTTCCGCCTTTACTTTCTCCTTTGCAATCGCAACAGATTTCTGTATTGCCGAAGCGGTGCAATGCTCCATAGCGGCGATTTGGTAAAAATTGAACTCATACTCGTAGTAGAGCAGGAAACGCCGCCTTTGTATCTCTGGAAGGCTCCCAACCGCCTTATAGAGCGTTTCATTCCGTTCTTCCTCAACCATGCGTTCATCAAGGCTCTTAGGCACACGCAACGCCCGTCTGTAAAGGGTTTCGTCCCATACCTCGTTAAACTCCCTGTGCCGCTCGTCCCATTAGAAAAGATTCCTGTTCCTGCGCTCCATCTGCCGAAACTCCATAAAGAACTGTTCCGACACTTCCAACTCGTGGGATTTGCCCTGCCCGTCCTTAAAGCTGATAAAATACCTTGTGCCGCTTTCCGTGGATTCCTCCCGAAGCGTGTACGCCTTAACTCTGTATGCCATCCCGCTTGCCTCCTGCAAAAAATAAGTGAGGGGATTTCCATCCCTCACCCAGTAGCCCGCAGGACGGCAGGCTGTTTTAGACGCTATAAAATTTTCGTAGCTTCTTCCGCAGATGGTCTAACCTCGCATAGATGGCACCAGTCGTCAAATGCACGAGCGGGGCAATCTCCTTTGTGGAATACCCCTGCATTTTCAGCAGGACGATTTTCAAGGTACGCCCGTCCACCGCGACTAATACTTGATAGAGATTTTCGCTCTCAATCTCGTCCAGTAACTCCGCAACCGTACCCACTTCCGTCTGCCGCTCCCTGTCTGCCATGTCCTCAAGGTATTCCGCAATGTCATTCGTCCATCGGTAAAACCGCCTGTTGGAATTGAAGTCTGCCCTGTCCGCAATGCGTATCTGCTCAATGGTCGCTTCATCAACGCCGCACTCACGCAGCAGCTTTTCCTCCGCTTCTTTCCAGATACGCCATTTCCTGTCCTCCCGTCCGTGGTTATATGCCATGCTTCTTTTCCTCCAATCAGAATTGATTGAGAGGGCAGAGAAAAACCCCCTCATTTTCCCAAAGGAAAAAACAAGGGGGCTGAACGCCTTAAATTTTAATTTTCTATTATCTTTCTTAGTTTTCTTAGGATTCTGGCTTTGCGTTTGTTCACAACGCTCTGGGTTATGCCGAACCTCGCCCCGACTTCACGCTCAGAAAGTCCGTCAAAAAAGATTGCCTGTATCAATTCCTGTTCACTATCCGACAGCAAAGGCAGGGCGGCTTTCAGCCTGTCCACCATAACCGCATTGACAACGGTTTCCGCAATGTCTGCCGCTTCATCAGCGATAAAGTCTAAAGGCTTCCCCTCGCTGTCCGTAAATCCATCCAGAGAAAGCAGGCTGTTCTTCGTATCTAATTTTTTCAGATAACGCCACCGTTCCTTATCTCGGTAGAAGTCCGTGTATTGCTCCCTCACGACTTCAAGCAGACAGCCTTGAATGGGGATAAACAGCTTGTCCATATAGGTCTGGTCGGATTCCCTGCGGCGGCAGAAATCCGTATAGGACAGTTCCACATATCTGCCGCTTTCCTTGATATATACCTTTCTCGGTGCGTATTTCACTGTAAGTACCTCCCATCTGAATTTTTGAAATGTTCAAAATCCAGATGGAGAGGTGGCGAACGACACCTAACACCACTAATAGCCCTATGGCACTTTCCAACAAAAATCGACAAAAGAAAAACCGCAAAGGCTCTATGACCTTTACGGTTATGGGAAATATTAATTCTGTTGTATGGAGATTGTACTTCTACATTCAAGGCAGGAAGTGCCGTTGCATAGGCAGAAATTTTTTTAACTGGTTTCCTGCCGTTCTCTGATATGCTATGTATTGATAAATTTTGCTTCGTATGAGCAGATAGATAACTGCCCGAAAAAAGGACATAAAAAAATCCCTCCAAATTTAAAAACAAATTCAGAGGGTAATTTAGGGTATAACAAAATAACCCACCCGAATATCGTTTTTTTTATTTGGTGAGTTTGTTCTTTCAAATACGAAACAAATGCTCATGTACGGTAAAGTATCACAAGAAAATTATGTCGAATTGACAGCCGCCTCCGCTATACCGAATAAGGAAATAAAGAGTCCTCAAATTTTGCGCTACTAAATGAAGACGAGCGGAAGTAATCTCCCGCTCGTCAGTAAACTTAACTATGCCATATCAATCCCGCTTCTTTCCCGCCACCGGCACTAAGAACAGCGCGGGCAACAGCAGGAAAGCGGTACAGACCAGCCCCCAGGGTATGGACACCTGCTGGGCTACCAGCCCCACAATAGGCCCGCCGATGATCTGCCCGAAAGAGTCCAGCTGTCCGCTGGTGGAAAAGACTGTGGCGCGCATTTTCTCATCCACTTGGTCGTTCATCCAGGCGGCCAGCACAGGCTCCTTGATGGTGCGCATAAGCCCCGCCAGCAGGAACACCAACAACATGAACCAAAAGCTCCGCCCCACCGCGAAGAGAACCAGGAACAGGATATACCCGGCGCTGGTGGACATGACCACACTGGTTCGGCTGACAGTCCCTTTTTTCTCCATGCGGGCGATGAGCAACTGAGAAGCCAGAATACCTAAGCCGTTGCCGATAAGACTGATAACACCGAACCAAGTGACGCTGTTCAGCGGCCCGATAACGGGTATTACCGTGTCATCCAGAAAATGAGCGGTGGAGAGCCGGTCAAAGCCTTCACTGGCAAGTCCCCCGCATAGTGTGATTGCTAAGAGCGCCAGCAACACAGGTGCGCCTTTCACAAAGCCCAGGTTGAGCTTGAACAGGCAGACAAAGTCTTTAAGCAAGCCCTGCCGTTCCTCAATAGCAGGGGAGAAGTTGGTTTCTGGCATGATGCGAACCATCACCAGCCCCAACAACAAGCACAAACTGCCCCCCAAGATGAGAGGCATTTGCAGGTTTATGTTTCCCAGCAGTGTGCCCAGCACCACGCCCAGAACGCCGCCGATTTGCCCCATTTGACTGCCCCGCAGGAACACCTTGTCTATGGGTTTGTCCTCTTCCTCCGAGGCAATCCACGCCTCCAGAGCGCCGGTGATGAAGGTATCACCGCAACCCCAGACAACCTGGGCCAGCAGAACCGGCGCGAACCACGGTAGCGCACCCTCCATCAGAAAGCCCAGGCCGTAGAGGAACATTCCAATCAGCACCGAGCGCCGACGGCTATACAAATCCGCCACCACACCGGTGGGCATCTCGAACAGAAAGCAGGAGGTCTCCTGAACCGTCCCTACCAGGACAAGCTGGAAAGCATCCAGCTGCACCACCTCCAGGTGGTACACGATGGAAAGCACTGTGGACATAGAAACCGCCAGGGAACAGACAAATCGGAACAGCAGGTAGACAGAATATGCCTTTGAATTTTTAGCAAACATGAAGTTACATTCTCCTTTCAAATCTCATTTTATATGACTTTTGCAAGCTGTTAAGCTAACTTGTGGAACATATGCCGAACCTTATCTATACGGCTATTCGGGCGGCGGGGTTGGCAAATAAATTTACCAATAGCTGGCTGGTATCCTTTTAACTCTGTCAAGCAGACTCCCTGCCCATTTGTGAAATAAGTTAAATCGTTCCTGTATTCTTGAATACATCTAGCAGGGATTTCTCCTTTCAGAATGACCTCGTCATTCTTTATCTGAGTACTTACAATATCTGCACAATACCTTGGAGCATCATGATACGCCCGTGAGAGATATTCCTGCGGTGCATAAATTTCAAAGTGGAGATATGGCTCTAATAGTTCTGTCCCTGCTTTTTTTAAAGCCTGCTCCAATACGATAGGGGAAAGCAGCCGAAAGTCTGCGGGGGTACTTACAGGACTATAATACAATCCATATTCAAAACAGATTTTACAGTCTGTCACTTTCCATCCATACAGCCCCTGCTCGCAGCCATAAAGAACCCCCTCCATAACCGCATTTTGGAACGATTGATTTAAATATCCAAGTGAAACTCTGCTTTCATACTGCACTCCGCTTCCAATAGGGAGCGGCTCTATGGACAACCCGACAGAAGCCCAGAAAGGATTTGGCGGGACTTCTATGTGGATGGTATATTCTGCTTTTCTAAGCGGTCTTTCCATATATATAACAGTAGGCTCTTTTATTTCTGCCTCCACATGATATTTTTCCTCAAGGATGGCACAAATGACTTCCATCTGCACTTTCCCCAAAAAAGAAAGTATAATCTCATGCGTTGTAGTATCCACATAATATTTTAAAAGAGGGTCGCCATCTGAAATTTCTGTAAGTGCCCCAAGCAATATTTCCCGCTGTTCAGGTTTCTTTACTGCAATCGTTGTTTGGAGCATAGGGAGAGGATTTTCAATAAATTTTCTCTGCGGCAACAGCATTTCGTTCCCCAAAATACTGTTTAGCTGCAAAACATCATTTGGTAAAATTACAATATCACCAGAGCAGGCTGTATCGGATGGATATAATTCACCGTTTGTCGGAACACACATCTCTGTGATTTTTATTTTCTCTTTTTCAGATATTCTAATAACATCCCTCAAATGCAATGTTCCGCTATATATACGCACATAAACAAAACGCCGCCTTTTCTCTGAATATTCAATCTTAAAAACCTGCCCGCATAATTCAGATTGACCTTCAGGCGTTGATGAATAAAATTTACTGGCAATCACTTCTATAAGCTGCCGAATCCCCAGATTGTTTTTAGCGCTTCCGTGATAAACGGGAAATAACGTTCCGTTTTGGAATCTCCTGTTTTCTTCCTGTTCCAGTTCTGACATTTTAAACGGTTTCCCTGACATATATTTCTCTAATAGTTCATCGTTTCCCATAATTACCGCATCCCACTGTTCCATATCGTCATTGTCCGTTACATTTATATGGGGATGCTGCCCAACCTTTTGCTTCACTATAATTTCCGAAGAAAGCTTTGCTTTCATTTCCCGATATACCATTGGCAAATCAATCCCCTCTTGGTCAATTTTATTGATGAAAAAGATTGTCGGAATCTTCATTGTCTGTAGTGCATGAAACAGTATACGGGTCTGTGCCTGTATGCCATCCTTTGCAGAAACTAATAATACTGCTCCGTCTAAAACGGATAAAGAACGGTATACTTCCGCCAAAAAATCCATATGGCCTGGCGTATCTATAATGTTGACTTTTACATCCTCCCACTGAAAAGATGTCACTGCTGTCTGGATAGTGATTCCCCTTTGACGCTCCAAATTCATTGTATCTGTCCTTGTTGTGCCTTCATCTACGCTCCCTAGTTCTGCAATTGCACCACTGGTATATAATAAACTTTCCGTTAATGTTGTCTTTCCTGCGTCAACGTGAGCCAGAATGCCTAAGTTAATTATTTTCATGTGATTTTCCTCCTATCAACACCCAAAAAAGGGCATAAAAATACCCAGTGATAAATACTCCTATCACTGGGTAAATAACTCCAATAGCCCCAAAACACTTATATGTTTTCGGGCATATAAAATTACATGATAAAAGTATTCTTAAACTGGGTACAAAAAACTAAGCCCCATATTAAAAGTGAAACGGGACTGCTACTTTTTGTTCCCACTATCAAATTGACAGTTTATTTAAGAATACCTTGCCGCATATTTATTAACTCCTTGTATAATACTGAATCTAATTATATTCCTTAACCCTTTATTTGTCAAGCTGACAAACTAAAGCAGAAAAAGCGGCAGGATTTCCCCCTGCCACTAATCATCTGTTTATGCAAAAATAATTTCCTTTTCCACAATCTCCCTCGCACAAGCCCTTATGTTATTGAGGCATCCTGTCCATTCTAAGGCGTTTTCTGCCTTTAGCTGTTCCGTTATGCCCTGTGCCTGTTTCATACCCTCTATGAGCCTTTCAAAGCGTTCCTGTGCCTGTCTGTTGATGTCGGCAAGGTAGGCGTTTAGCCTGCCGCTTGTAAGAAGATTGGTGTATGTAACTTTACGGTACTGTTTTAGATAATCTAAATGCCGTTGCCCCCAGATGCCTATTGCCTGTTCTTCTTCGGCGGGTACAGTTAAGCACGGTATCAAATAATCCCCTTGCCTTTCGTATTTGCCGCCCAGTTCCTCAAATAATGATTTTGCCATTGTCTGTTACCTCCACATTCTTTTTTATTTTGAATGTCCGCAAAATCCGTCCTACATCTGTTGGACAGTGCGATTCCGATACATATCAAAATGTAACTTATCACAAAGTAAAGGATTCTCCATGGGAGGGCAGTTGGCAAAGCCCCGATCCACATCTCATGGATATCCAGCATCTTGCCAAATACGAAACCAACTATGAAACTGCACAGGTACTGGGGGACAAATTTCCTTCGCATGATCATGAGAGTGAGAATAAGTACGCCCTGAAATATGTATGTCCAGGTTCCGAGAGTCAGTCTTGGAAGAACCAGCGAGAATGCGTATGGCACGCTGGATATTGCCGATATTCCTGCTGCAGAATAGAGCATGAGAACCACTCCGAAACTGTTGATGGTGACTGCTGTTATCAGGGCAATTTCGCCCCACATGTTATGCAGATGTGCATTTCCTGATTGAGTATTCATTTTCTGCTTTTCCTCATTTCTTTCTTTATATAATGTGTTTTATAACATAGCCTTTGATTTCCCCAGCATCAGGGAAGCTTTAATTGTATAAGACTTCATATATGTATATCCCTGCGGTTTTTGATTGTAGCACCGACAACACCACATAACAAATAAATAGTTTTTATGGTTTGATAGATTTTGTCTATAAAAAATATTCGGATTGTATTAAAATATGAATAGGATCATGTATAAATAATGAAAAGGGGGAGTTATAAGTGAACCTGTCATATATTAGATATTTTGTTGAACTGGCCCATGTTCAGCATTACACAAATGCAGCCAGAAATCTGAATATAACGCAGCCAAGCCTCAGTCACGCAATATCCCAGCTTGAGGAAGAACTTGGGGTAATGCTTTTTGAAAAGAATGGGCGCAATACGGAGCTCACTGCATTTGGCAGAGAACTCCTTGCATGTGCAGAGCGTTCGCTTGGCACTCTTGATGCGGGGGTAGAGTCCATACAAAAGGAGGCTGCCGGGGATGGCGTGATACGGCTTGGTCTCATAAGACCTCTTGGAATGGAATTTGTACCGCGTCTGGCAGCGGAGTATTTGAAGAAAGCTGAAAACAGAAATGTGTCATTTACATTTCACACAGGAACCACAGGACAGCTGCTTGATGATCTTGCGGCTAGAAAATATGACATGGTTTTCTGTTCGAGACCGCCTGAGACGATGGGATTTTCCGCCATTCCAGTTGGCAGACAGGATCTTGTTGTCATAGCACCGTCGGGACACCCTTTGGCAGACAGGGATTCGGTGACAGTTGAGGATACACTTGGGTATAAACATGTATATTTTTCGAAGGAATCTGGAATGAGAAGTCTTGTGGATGAGATGTTTGAAGGGCTTGGCAAAGCTCCTGAGATAGCATGCGAAACGGAGGAGGATGAGGTCATAGCCGGACTTGTGGCAGCAGGGTTTGGAATAGCGGTAGTCCCTTACATGGATATGCTCAAAAGGCTTGATGTGAAGGTTCTTAGTATAAAACATCAGCCGGTTGACAGGCTTTACTATGTTGTTCATGACAGCCGGACATATATGTCTCCTGCGGCGACAAAATTCCATAAATATGTGTTATCTTGCAATTGACAAATGAAAGAACGATATATAGAATGATTCTCATGTAAACCTGTAAATTTTTGAAAAATGTTGCACAAATCAAGTTGTACAATTATCACGATGAATCGCCAATGAAATATAAGGGGGCGCATAGTTAGTGGATAGGACTGCTGTATTTAATATAGCATTTGAAATGTGGGGAATACTAATTTGTCTGTTTGCATTTGTGGTTATATTCCTTCAGAAGAATAATAATAGAGATAAAAAGAATGTGAGTCTATGTATGGAGGCTGCATGTATCATCCTGCTGGCTGCAGATATGTTGTCATGGTATTATCAGGGAAAAACAGGACAGACAGCCTATTACATGCTGAAGATAAGCAATTTTGCCGTGTTCTTTATCAACTATTTATATATGACTCTGTTTACGTTTTATCTTCTTGTCATTCTCAACAGAGGAGAGACGAAGATGCCAGCGAAAGCAAGGGGCGTGGTAGTTCTGAGTGCTGCTGGGATAGTCCTGCTCATTATATCCCAGTTCAGTGACAAGCTGTTCTATTATATAGATGATAACAACTTCTATAACAGGAGCAGCGGTTATCTGTTGTCGCAGCTTATTGCAGCAGCAGGACTTGTTCTAAGTTTTTCGATACTTTTGCAGTATAAAAAAAGACTGGAAAAAAGAGTTTTCTGGTCAAGTGTTTTGTATTTTATCCTGCCATGTATATCCACGGTTGTTGTCATATTCTATTATGGGATTTCATTCCAGACAATATCTGTGGTTGCTTCTACACAGATCATGTTTGCAGTTGATATGGTCGAGATGGACAGATCACTTGCGAGATCCAGACAGGAGGTTGAGCGTACAAAGTACGAGGCTGAGCATGATCTTCTGACCGGCATGTACAACAAGACAGCCGGAATGCAGAGGATAAGAGAGTATATAGATAACATGACTGACGAAGATAGTGCTTCTCTTGTATTTGTGGATATAGATGATTTCAAGAGTGTAAATGATACATATGGTCACGCAGTTGGTGATTACTGGATTGAGAAGGTGGCAAAGTTTCTCCGGAGTGACTGCTATGAAGAGGACGTTGCCTGCAGGTATGGTGGAGACGAGTATGTTGTGCTTCACAAGGGCTTATCGGATATATCTGTTCTGGAGTCAAAGGTGATAAGATTTGCCAGAAAACTTCAGCGCAAGACAATGGAGAGAGGGCAGAATGTCCATTGCAGTGCTGGTATATGTCAGATAAATGGTTCAGGATTCAGCACAGAAGAGTGTATGAATGTCGCGGACACTGCGCTGTATGAAGCAAAAAAGAAGGGCAAGAATGTCAGCGTGATCCACAGCATCAACAGGGATGGTACGGACAGAGTGACCGTACTTGACAAGATAGAGTCTGATATAAAAAAGGCTCAATCCAGGGTAGAGGCAAGGATCGCATATATGTATACTGATATTATATATGTTAATTATGAGAACGATAAATACCGTGTTATAAAAGGCGATTCTGAACTGAACAATGCTGTATCTTGTGCGAATAACTACGATGAAGTAATTGGATTGATAAGTAACCGGTTTGACTCGGATCGGTCAAGAAAAATAGTCAGAGATTTTCTCAGCCGTGAGCGCATGGAGAGTTACACAGGCGGCAATACGGAATATCAGACAGAAAATTTCCTCAGAGGGGTTTTGTCAGTCAGCTGTGCAAACAACCATGGGGGTGCAAGCCTTATACATGCTATCCCAGTGGAAGAGGATGGTGACAGAGGCTACTTTGTGGTCGTACAGGATCTTGACATATATGCTGGTTGAAGTATAAAATCATACATAATAATTTTAACGAAAACAAGTTGGTGGATTTTTCCGGATCAGGTCATCTTTTCGCCCCACAACCGCAAGGTTGTGGGGCTTTATTTATGCCATCCGGGGACGGAGGTTTTATGAACGAGAATTTTATGAAAGAAAAGCCGGTGTTCCCACTTTTGATGTCCATGGCACTGCCTATGGTTATATCGATGATGGTGAATGCTTTGTACAATATAGTTGACAGTTTCTTTGTGGCGAAGATAAGTGAGGATGCGATGACAGCACTTTCGTATGTATTTCCGCTGCAGAATTTTGTAAATGCTGTGGCGATCGGATTTGGTGTTGGAATAAACGCGGTGATAGCCATATATCTTGGAGCCAAGGACAATGAGCGGGCAGATCGTGCAGCTAGTTGGGGGATGTTTCTTGCTGTTATACAGGGAATAGTGATGACAGTCGTGTGTATTGCCATCATTCCATCGTTTCTCAGAGCCTTCAAGGCAAGTGGAGACGTCCTTGACCTTGGCTGTCGTTATGCAGACATTGTATTTGGATTTTCTATAATTATTTCGGTTGATCTTGCATTTGAGAAGGTGTTCCAGTCGGTTGGACGCATGATAGTTACAATGGTTGGACTGATGGGCGGCTGCATTGTGAATATAGTGCTTGATCCGCTGCTGATATTCGGTGTGGGACCATTTCCTGAAATGGGTATAGAAGGCGCTGCACTGGCAACTGGCCTGGGACAGGTGTTTACACTGATCATTTATTTTATTGTGTACTTTGGAAGACCGATAAATGTGAAGTTCGGCATAAGGCATTTGCATGAGGGCGGTCTGATGGTGAAGAAGCTGTATGCCATAGGCATACCTGCTATACTCAATATGGCACTGCCTTCTCTGCTCACAAGCGCACTCAACGCCATACTCAGCATGTATTCGGCAACTTATGTCATGATCCTGGGCGTGTACTACAAGCTTCAGACCTTCCTGTATATGCCGGCAAATGGAATCATTCAGGGAATGCGCCCTATCATAGGATATAACTATGGTGCCGGAGAGCATGCAAGAGTGAAGAAGATATTCACCATAACGCTTGCATTAAATGTTGGAATCATGCTGGCTGGAACAGTTGTGTGCCTACTCATCCCGGAAAGGCTTATAGGTATGTTCACAGAGAATGTGTCTACAATAAATGCAGGTGGAACAGCACTGCGCATCATATGCGCCGGATTTGTAGTGTCGGCTGTGTCGGTAACTGCATCGGGGGCACTTGAGGGGTTGGGGAAGGGAACTCCGTCCCTGCTCATATCCCTGCTCAGATATGTGGTTGTCATAATCCCGGCTGCATGGATACTTTCAAGACTTTGTGGTTTCGGACCTGCTGGTGTGTGGAATGCGTTCTGGGTAGCAGAGCTTATAACGGCTGTGTGTGCGGTGTTTATATATAGAGGGGCTGTGAGATGAGAATTTATACCTTTGAATGAGATGGCGGCATTGCCCAATAATATGCAGTATGTTAGAATGATCGTGGTTATCCTATAGAAATAGTAGGATAATTATGGCTGTTTTGTCTGCGTGGCAATAAGCCCCAAGTTTGTGCTGTGCTGATTTAGAGCTATTGTAATAAGTGAATTTGGAGACCGCCGCGCTGACTTTAGAGAAAGGAAAAATCGTGGGAAATATATTCAGAAAAGCATTTGTCAAATCAATCCCTATCATGTGCAGCTATTTGTTCGTCAGCATGGCATATGGGATCATGATGGAGAATGCCGGATTCAAATGGTATTATTCACTGCTGGTCAGCCTGACGGTGTACACAGGAGCGTACCAGTTTGTGCTTGTGACGTTGCTTTCAAGCGGAGCATCCATACTCACTATGGCGCTCACTGCATTTTTGATGAATAGCAGGCAGAGCTTCTATGCACTGACATTTGTGGATGAATTCAACCGTATGGGAAAGCGGAAATTATATATGATACATACAATGACGGATGAGACTTATGCTGTGAACTGCACTCTGCCGGACACCGGTAAGGAGAAACAGAGCATCATGTTCTGGGTGGCTTTTTTGTCGAGGTGTTACTGGATGGTCGGTGCGGTTGCCGGGGGAATCCTGGGGCAGATCATTCCGTTTGATATGACGGGGATTGATTTCTGTATGACGGCGCTGTTTGTCATCATATTTATCAATCAGTGGGAGAAGGCGGAGAGCCATATCCCGGCGATTGCGGGAATTGTGATAGCGGCAGTGTGTCTGCTGGTAGTTGGACCGCAGTATTTTCTTTTGCCGTCACTGATCATAGCGTCAGCGGTGCTGGTGGTGTGGAATACGAGGAGAAAGTAGGAATATGCTATGAATACAAGATACATATTAATAGGAATTGCGGTGTCGGCAGTTGTAACATTTGCACTGAGGGCACTTCCATTCGTCATATTTGGTGGGAAAAGGCAGATGCCTGAGATGATGGTAAAGCTTGGGAAGGTGCTTCCGGCGACCATCATGGCGGTGCTCATAGTGTACTGTATGAAGGGGACGGTGACGGCTCCGGTGGCAACTGGAATACCAAGTCTCGTTGGCGTCCTGGTGACAGGCGGGACATATAAATGGAGACACAATACGCTTCTGAGTATCCTGCTGGGGACTGTGAGTTATATGGTGATGCTGCGTCTGGTATGAGAAAAAGATGAGTGGAAAAATTCCATTCCTCTGAACCACTGTTTTTAGCAGTAATCTCTGCAATCGGATTGCGGATAATTTGTACGCATAATCCCACTATTGAATGAACGTGCATAATTTGTTAGAATAGCTGTGTGTTTATCGACTTAAGCACATATTATAATATGAAGATATCATCGCGGCAGATTTTGTCTGGGCAGGTGATATTGGGAGATATTATTAGAAAGGATCTGAATAAGTAATGGATAGATCAGATAAACAGAGAATTGAGGGGATCGTGCAGAGGATACTGGATGATTTCGGCGATGACAGAGCCATCAACAAGACGGATCTGTGCAACGAGCCGGATAAGACAGCCATTATCGATGTGATCGACAAACTCATGAAGATTCTGTATCCGGGTTATTACAGCGACAAGCTGTATAAGATATACAGCTTGAAGAATAACATGTCTGTTATCATAGAGGATGTAATATTCCATCTGAAGAAACAGATCATGATAGTTCTCAGGTATTGCAAAAAGTTTCCTGAGCTCACAGATGCTGAGCTTGAGGATAAGGCGATGGATATAACATATGAATTCATGGATAAGATACCTCAGATAAGAGACTATCTTGAGACTGATATCCAGGCGGCATTTGACGGAGATCCTGCTGCGGGCAGCAAGGATGAGGTCATACTTTCATACCCTGGACTGTATGCCATATCTGTATACCGTATGGCACATGAGCTTTGTCTGCTGGATGTGCCGATGATACCAAGGATCATGACTGAGCACGCCCACAGCGTGACCGGAATAGATATTCATCCGGGCGCCACCATAGGAAAGTATTTCTTTATTGACCATGGTACGGGAATCGTTATCGGCGAGACGACTATTATCGGCGAGCATGTGAAGATATATCAGGGCGTGACACTTGGAGGACTCTCTACACAGGGAGGTCAGAAGCTCAAGGGGGCCAAGAGGCATCCAACCATCGGTGACAATGTAACCATCTATTCAGGCGCGTCCATCCTTGGAGGCGAGACTATCATCGAGGACAACGTTGTTGTGGGTGGTAATACATTTATCACCAACTCAGTAGAGAAGGATACAAGGGTTACTGCCAAGAAGCAGGAGCTTCAGTATAAAAATAATTAGAGGACATACAAATGAGTGACATACGAAAGATAGCGGTTCTGACCAGCGGAGGAGATGCTCCGGGCATGAATTCAGCTGTTAGGGCTGTGGTTGTATCGGCCATCAACAGTGGAATAGAGATAGTCGGAGTGATGCGTGGTTACGAGGGACTTATCGACTGGGAGACACAGCCGCTCGGCCTGGCGGACGTCAGGAACATAAACAATCAGGGTGGAACGATACTTTTCACCAGCAGAAGCGAGAGATTCCTTCAGAAAGAATACCGCGAGCAGGCGGCAAAGAATCTGAGAGATCACGATATAGATGCGCTTGTTGCCATCGGTGGGGATGGAACACTCCGTGGAGCCATAGCATTTCAGAATGAGGGTATCAATACCATCTGCATCCCTGGAACAATAGACAGAGATGTTGCATGTTCTGAGTATACGCTGGGATTTGACACAGCGGCGAATACAGCCATGGAGGCCATTGACAGGATAAGAGATTCATCGGTTTCCCACGGACGATGCAGCGTCGTGGAGGTCATGGGACGAAAGAGAGGCTATATAGCGCTCTGGGCAGGCATGGCGACATCAGCTGATGCCATCATAATTCCTGAAAAATGGGATGGTGACTATGACAGTATCATAGATACGATAAAGGCAAAGCATGCTGACGGAAGGAACAGCTATCTGGTGGTTGTGGCCGAGGGTGTTACAGATGCTCCAGAGCTTGCACAGATGATTCTTGATAAGACTGGTATAGAGTCGAGGGTATCGGTGCTTGGCTATATACAGAGAGGCGGACAGCCAACGGCAAAGGACAGGATGTATGGCTCACTCATGGGTGCGTATGCCGTTGATGTACTCAAGAAGAACAAGGCAAATCGTATGATAGCTATCAAGAACGATATACTTATAGACTATGATATAAAAGAGGCAATTGATATACAGAACAATCAGATCGATTCCTTCCAGTATGAGCTGAGTAAGCTGCTGGCCGAGTAATCGGTGAGGCTGGCAGTGGGTAAAAAATAAGCTGACTGATTATAAAGAGATATATAAATGACAGGTATAAAAGATACAATATAAAGGAGAAGGTTATGAAACAGGTAATATTAACAGGCGACCGTCCTACGGGCCGTCTTCATGTGGGACATTATGTAGGATCACTTAAGAGAAGAGTCGATCTTCAGAATTCAGGAAAGTATGATGAGATTTACATCATGGTGGCTGATGCGCAGGCGCTTACAGACAACGCAGAGCATCCTGAGAAGGTCAGACAGAATATTATGCAGGTTGCTTTGGATTATCTTGCCTGTGGCATAGATCCAGAGAAGTCTACTATATTCATCCAGTCAATGGTACCAGAGCTCACAGAGCTCACATTCTACTATATGAACCTTGTAACAGTGGCAAGAGTCCAGAGAAATCCTACCGTTAAGGCAGAGATCAAGATGAGAAACTTCGAGGCAAGTATCCCTGTTGGATTCTTCTGTTATCCTATCAGCCAGGCTGCAGATATCACAGCATTCAAGGCCACAGAGGTTCCTGTTGGAGAGGATCAGATGCCTATGATCGAGCAGTGTAAGGAGATCGTTCACAAGTTCAATTCGGTATACGGTGAGACACTTGTTGATCCAAAGATCGTTCTTCCTGACAATGAGGCATGTCTAAGACTTCCAGGTACAGATGGTAAGGCCAAGATGAGTAAGTCACTTGGAAACTGTATCTACCTGTCAGAGGATCCTGCAGATATCAAGAAGAAGGTTATGTCCATGTACACAGATCCAAACCACATCCGTGTAGAGGATCCTGGTCAGATCGAGGGCAATTCAGTATTTACATATCTTGATGCATTCAGCAAGCCAGAGTACTTTGAGGAGTTCCTTCCAGACTACAGTGGTATGGATGAGCTCAAGGAGCACTACACCAGAGGTGGCCTCGGTGATGTAAAGGTCAAGAAGTTCCTGAACAATGTTCTTCAGGCTGAGCTTGCGCCTATCAGAGAGCGTCGTCAGATGTGGGAGAAGAGACCACAGGATGTATATGACATCTTAAAGAGTGGCAGCGAGGTTGCCAGAGCAAAGGCAGCAGAGACACTTGCAGATGTGCGCCGTGCGATGAAGATAGATTACTTCGAGAACGACAATCTGTTCAAGTAAGAAATAATATAACTTTTAGCTGAATTATATATGAAAAGAGGATAAAATTCTCGTCAAATGTCCTGAAAAGTGATATTTGGGACAAAGCAAGGGAATTTTATCCTTTTTTTCATGCAAATAATCATTTTAGAGATATTTTTGTGCTACAACCTCACCACAACGGCTTCATACGGATACTACCTGAGGCGTTAATTATATAAACAATCCGGATTTCTCCTTGCTGTGCTCAAGCTTGTCAAGAAGCTTTGCACAAGGCTTGGCGAGCAGCAGTCCGATGACCGCGGATATCGCAACATATATCAGCAGGGTGGCAAGACATTTGCCGTAGGTGTGCTGATACATTCCGGCGACACATTCCCTGAGGGCGTTCATGCAGTATGAGAACGGCATGAATTTGTACAGGTACTGGTACACTGATGGGAGCACTTCCACAGGGAAGGTTCCACCTGCTCCCGCAACCTGAATGACCATGATGATCACGGCGATGGCCTCACCGATATTGCCAAATGCTGCGGTTAGAGAGTAGATAAGGAATGTAAATACAAAGCTCGTCATCATGGCGGCCAGAGTAAATGCTATCGGGTGCCTGCACTGTATTCCCACGTAGAACAGATCACCCATCACGGTTATGATGGTCTGAACCTGTCCGATGACGAAGAAGTTCAGATACCTTCCGAAGAACTTCTGGTAAGGCTTCACACCCTCAAGCTCCTCATTGTCCTTGACCTTAACGTGTATGAGCGCCACAAGTATGAGAGCACCGACCCACAGGGCAAGGACTGTGTAGAATGGTGCCATGGCTGATCCATAGTTTGATATCTCATATACAGCAACTGTGTTCATCTGTACCGGTGATGCGATGAAATTCACGATCACCTGAGGATTATCCTTTATGGCATTTATGAAATCCTGATAGCTGCTGTTAGACGTGATCGTCTGTATGTCGGTTTTGATCTTGTCTATGCTGTCCTTGAGATCCTTCAGACATTTGATCGTTCCTGCTATGTCTGAGGTTCCATCCTTCAGAATGTCCTGATACTCGGTCAGGGATTTGCTGATGTCGTTGAAGTTTCCCGGAACATTTGCCAGTACATTCTGCGCCTGAGTTAGCGATGACTGGATATTCTCTAACGAAGATTTCAGCTCAGGTGAAAGCTCGTTATTTATGAGATCCTTCACCGAAGCAATGTCATTTGTACACTTCTTTATGTCGGACGATACCGCTTTTTTCAGTGATGCAAATTCTTCGTCCGACAGGCTTGTGTCGGATACAAGCTTTGCTAAGTCTTCGTTCAGATTTTCAAACTGAAGTTTGGCATCTGATACTATAGGTGACTGGGCTTCGATCAATCGGTTTATGGTGTCCAGAACATTAGTGCCTAGAGAACCGTTGAGGTCAGTTTCGATTGACACTGATCCGATATCGTGGGTCCTTGAGAGGCTGTCCACGGTTTTATCAAGCTCTGCGAGCCTGTCAGAGATCATGTCGAGACCTGTGTTCAGCAGTGATATCGAGGTGTCTGCAACGTCGCTGCTTATGCCTGCGCTGTCACTCAGATTTCCAAGACTGCTTGAGCCACTCTGTGCCATGCTGTCTATGCTTGGAAACAGAAGTTGAGTGGTATCGATGGCATCTGATGCAGACTCTGTGAGCAGTGAGAATGTATTCAGCATATAGACGTAATTGTCAAGCGTGGATGAGATCTGTACCAGCTTGCTCTCAAGACCGGCAACGAGGTCTGAACCGTCTATGTTATTTCCAGAAATGAAATCTCCGGCATTTGCAAATACCTCGGTCAGCGTGCTTATGATCTTGGTGTTTATCTCGTTCTGGACGGTCGTCTTGACCTTGCCGGTTATCTTGGTGGCAATGGCGTTCTTCTTGCTGTTCTCGTAGTATTCGATATTTGGATTGACGATGTTGCCATTTAGTATACTGAGCATGTTCGCCGTGAAGTCCTTTGGTATGATTATTCCGGCATAACATTCCCCGCTGGCGATGAGTTCAAGTGCCTCATCTTTATTATCGGCAAATGTCCAGTCGATAGTGTTGTTGTTTTCAAGACTTTCGATCACCATATCTCCGATGGTCAGATTTATTCCGCTCATCTCGATTCCCTCATCCTCAGAGTAGACGGAGATCTTCATGAGTGAGGTGGCGGACTCTCCATACGGATCCCAGTTTGACAGGATGTTGAACCACGCATACAGAGAAGGGATTATACACAGACCCATGACTATGGACAGTGCGACAACATTTGTGGTGATCCTGCGCAGATCAGATATGTATACACGCCAAATGTTTTTCATGATAATTCCTCCTTGTCAGCTTCTGTGTTTTCTGTGGCCGCATTCTGCTCGGTCGATGAAACCGTGTCATCCTGCTCAACTGGCTGAACTGAGTCAACCAACTCATCCGGCTGCCCTGTATTATTCTGCTCATCCATCTGCACAGACTCAGCCATCTCGACCACCTTGTCCTGCACGGCAGTGATCTGTGTCTGGATGTCTGTTTTTACATTTGTGATTATGTTGTCCAGTTTCTTCTTAGGGGCGGCGACTTTTGTATATATGCTGTTGATGTCGATGAGACCGTCAATATTATCTTCCGTATCCTGAAGCGAGTTAACCATCTCCTGTACCTTGTAATCCGAGTATTCCACATGTATCAGATACGCCGCGATTATGAACAGGCTGGCGATCCACAGAACAAGAAATATGATCTTGGAGCTGCCGGTCAGAAAGAGCAGGATAAGGAAGCATGCGGGAACAGTGAATATACACTTAATACCCGCCTTCAGCTTTTTTACATTTTCTGCATGGGCATTGTCTCTGAATGCAAGCACCTGGGATTTTATGTCAGATGACTCTGTGCTGGTTGTATTTGAATTTGTATCTTCGTTCATGGGTGTTCCTCCTTATTTGCATTACATCATATCCGTATCTTCCATACGTTTCTCGATGAAGTGCATGATATGGATAAATGGTTTTCTGATTATAAGTCCTATGACCAGTGCAACCACAATGAAAATTGACAATTCAAGCAGATATTTGAACAGGTCTGCGTGATACATTCCGCCAATACATTCACGCATTGCATTTATCGCATATGGGAATGGGAAGAATATGTACACCTGTCTGAAGAAGTTCGGAAGAGCCTCTATAGGGTAGGTTCCACCGCTCCCCGCTATCTGCAGCACCATGATCACAACAGCTAGGGCCTTGCCTATGTCGCCAAATGATATGGTGAGTGAATATATCAATATTGAAAATGTCAGCCCTGTGAGTGCCGCAGTTGCCCAGAATGCAAATGGGTGCAGACACTGTATCTTCAGCAGGAACAGATCTCCAAGCACTATGACCAGAACCTGAAGCTGAGACAACAGGAAGAAAATAAGGTATCTTCCAAAGAACAACTGGTGTGGTCTGGCATCCTTCAGATAGTCTGCATCCTTCACATGCACCTTCATGAGGGAGACGAGAATTGTCATTCCGACCCAGATGGCAAGCACTGAGTAAAATGGTGCCATGGACGAACCGTAGTTGGCAATGCTGTAGTAGTAATGCTCCTCGACGGCAACAGGCTTTGACAGGAATGACGCCAGCGCCTCTGAGTCTCCATTGAGGAAGGCGATGATCATGTCGGTCACCTCGCTGTCGGCGGCCTTGTTGATCTCGTCTGTGGCGGTCTGGATCTTGTCACGTATACCACTTATGAGATCGGAGAGGTCTGTGAGACTGGTGTTCATTGATGCAATAGTCACCTTATAATTGTCAAATACAGAGCTTGCACTGTTTATGGTAGAATTCAGGGTATTTAACAGATCCTGAGCGTTTTTCAGTGCATTTTTGATGTTCAGGATTATGTTGTCCATGTCAGGAATGACCTGACTGGTAAATGTATCGTCGATGTCTGAGACAGAGTCGATGATCTGGTCGAGCTTATCTGATACGGCATTTTCTGCATTTGTGATCGCAGACATATCCAGACTATCGATGGTGTCAGCGGTGAGAGAGGAAATTTTCTTAACCTCTGTTTTCAGCTTGTCAAGTTTGTTGAGGGCATCTGAAACCTCATTCGTGTTGCTTATGTCAAGAGATTTGATATATTCGTCGACTGCATCGATCTTCTGCTGAAGTTTGTCTGCATCTGCCTTGATATTCTCAAGATCGGCAGATATGTTCTCTGCATCATCCTTCATATGGATAAGCTTTGCAGAGCTTTTCAGATTCTGTATGTCCTGCGCGATGCTGTCGATCTGATCCTGAAGAGAATTCCTGACAGTGTAGTAGGTTGAGCCCACTGAGTCTATATCAGACATGCTTGAATCAATGGCGGAACCCGCATCGGACAGAAGCTTGCTGCTCTTGTCAGTTGCGTCCTTGAGCTTTGTGCTGGTCTTGAGTTTGTTATTTGCCTTGATTATGGAATCTATGGTTTTCTGATATCCGGCGAGATTGTCATCGACGGTTTTGAGTGCTGTGATGAAGTCCGTTCCCTTGAGATCCTTCGACAGATCCGTGTCGGAGTCGTCAATGGCAGTGATAAGCTTCTGTGATATCGCCTTGACGTAGGTCTCGTTGATACTTGTCTTGAGAGTAGAGACTGCGGTGTCGGTTATCTTAGGTGCCACGGCATTTTTCTTCTCATTTTCATAGTAGGTGAAGCTTGGATTTACGAAGTTGTCCGTCAGGGCATTGAACATGTTGTAGGAGAAATCCTCATCAATGACGACGGCGGCATAGTATTTGCCTGATTTCACACCGTCGATGGCGGACTTTTCAGAATCTGGGAATACCCATCCGATACTGGTCTGGCTTTTCAGTTTATCAGCCACGGACTGACCCATGTTCATCTCGTTGCCGTCTGCGTCTGTGTAGCCCCTGTCCAGGTTGACGACGGCGATATTGATATTGCCGGTATTGGCATATGGATCCCAGTTTGCAAATATGTTGAACCATGCATACAGCGCAGGCAGTATGCACAGTCCAACGGCGAGAACTATTGTGAGTATACTTTTTTTGATACCGATCAGGTCGTTTTTGAATATTTTCAGTATTGTTTTCATTTTTATGTAATTCCTATTTATATAGTAAATGCATCAGCGAGGACTGATGTACATGAGAAAGTCCCCGCTGATGATCGTTCATTATTCTACAGGTCTTTGAAATGGAACTGCTTCTTTCCGGTTGCGTAGTCATCAACTATCTGTCCATGTCCGTAAAGCTTGTATTTGTAAGTTACAAGTCCCTCAAGTCCTACAGGGCCTCTTGCATGGATCTTGCTTGTGCTGATTCCGACCTCTGCGCCGAAACCGTATCTGAAGCCATCGGCAAATCTTGTGGAGCAGTTCTGGTATACTCCCGCCGAGTCGACAAGCTGCATGAAGAGGTCGGCAGTGTCGGCATTTTCAGTCACGATACAGTCAGTATGGTGTGAACCGAAGTGGTTGATGTGTGAGATAGCCTCCTGGACATTGTTCACGATCTTGACTGAGAGTACCAGGTCAAGATACTCTGTATTGAAATCGTCGTCTCCCATGATCTCAAAAACGTTCTGGCTGTCAGTTGCGGCATTCGTATGTGAACCATTGGCCTGACCGTCAGCTGTGTATGCCCGTTTGATGATCTCCGCTGCCTCTGCGGTTCCGCGTAGCTTTACACCATTCTCCCTGAGAGCTTTAGCCATGACTGGAAGCATTTCATTTGCCACATCCCTGTGGATGAGAAGTGTCTCCGTTGCGTTGCAGGCAGCGGTGTACTGTGTTTTTGCATCTATGATGATAGGGATAGCCTTCTCTATATCTGCATCCTTGTCTATGTATGTGTGGCAGATTCCGTCTGCGTGTCCCATGACAGGAATCTTGGTGTTGTTCATTATATACTGCACAAATGCATTTGAGCCTCTAGGTATGAGCAGGTCAACGGACTTGTTGCATGACAGAAGCTCATCGATCTCGTTGTGCTGGCTTGCCTGGAGCATGCAGCCCTCTGGTGCTCCGTTTGCAACGGCTGTGCTGTAGATCACATCGAAGAGAGCCTTGTTGGTGTTGGCAGTTTCCTTGCCACCCTTGAGTACTGCGCAGTTGCCGCTCTTGATGCACAATGATGATATCTGGACCAGCGCATCCGGTCTTGCCTCGAATATGATTCCGATGACACCTATAGGGCAGGAGACTCTCTGAAGGACCAGCCCCTCGTCAAGCTCTCTCTTGAGCTGGATCTGTCCAACCGGATCAGGGAGCTTTATGAGCTCATCGATTCCATTTGTCACGTCAGCGAGCTTGTGCTCGTCGAACTTCAGTCTCTTCTTGACTGATGCAGCGATCCCGTTCTCCTCGGCAGCAGCCATGTCCTTTGCATTTGCCGCAAATATCTCATCCTTATGTGCGATGAGTGCGTCCTTTACATGTACTAGTATATTGTTTCTTGTATCTTCTGAAAGTGCAGCCATTTTGTAGCTGTCAGCCTTCATGATGCTTGTAGCTTCCTGCATGTTCATAATATTGTTCTCCTTTATAATCCGGTATGTCATGTGCATTTATTCTGTCGTGGCATATGAGCATATAATCCATTAAATATTACCACAAGTTTGGGGAGATGACCACAGGGAAGAAGATAAAAAGAGGCCATCGCATAATATGAGCAACCCACATGGAAAATGAAATCTCCGTTGTGTATGATTGCCATATTATGTGATGACCTTTTTATATGGTTATTGAGTTGTTATATATTGCTCCAAATTAGCAGCTTATCACAACAAAGCTCTGTGCCGGAAGAGTGATAACTCCGTCAGCGATACCTGGCTGTGTGCCGTTTATTGCTATAGAATAGATAACCTTTGCGTCACCAGTCAGCTCAGCAAGCTTCCTTGACTGGGTGTCTGTATTCTTAGGGTTCACTGCAAGGAGTAGATTCCCTCTCTTATATACAAGTGGCTTTCTGCTGATGATCTCAAGGTTGCTCTTGTCCAGCAGATCGGCCTGTGAACGCCTGAGAGAAGTGAGGGCCTTCACTGTATTGAGCAGGGAGTTCTGATCTGCCTCGGAAGCCTCAACATTTGCGGCATTTTCTGCAGGATCAACCGGCAGATAGAGCTTGTCGGCAGGCGCTGATGAGAAGCCCATGTTGTCACCGCTTGTCCACTGCATAGGAGTTCTTGAGCCGGTTCTGGTGAATCCACCCTCCTTGCTTGCCATGCTTCTGAAGCTCATGGCGATCTCATCGCCGTAGTAGATGAATGGATTGCCGGGCATTGTCAGGAAGAATGCGTAGGCAAGCTTTAACTCATCCTCAGAGAGTCCGTAGCTGATACGTGTAGTGTCGTGATTTCCTGTGATGAGGGCTATAGCACCCTTGTCCTTTATCTGCTCGTATCTTCCCATGTATTCATCAATGAAGTGGTCGCAGGTTCCCTTGCTGTCAGCCTTGAAGAAGCTGTTGTTCTCCGTGCTGTCGTCAAGTGACTCTGGAAGAGATGCAAATGCATTCAGGTGAGCTTCGTAATCTCTTACCAGAGAGTTATATCCGTTGCCCATCCAGTCGAGATAGAAGTCCATGTCGAAGCCGGCCTTGATTGACTGTTCAGCCTTTCCCCACTCAGATACAAATGCTGACTCAGGGTACTCAGCGTGTATATCGCCGAGAATGTCCTGCCATACGGCAACTGTTCCGCTCTTGTTCGCATCATCATGCTTTACAAGTGAATCTGCCATATCTACACGGAAGCCGTCACAGCCCTTGTCGAGCCAGAAGCGGCATACGTCCTTCATAGCCTCTCTGGTTGCGATACATGCAGGATCGTACATGCTCTTGTGCCACTTTTCTGTTGGATTAAGCACTCCATAGTTGAGAGCCGGCTGGCACTTGAAGAAGTTGACGATGTAGGCACCGTTTCTTGGTGATTCTCCTGCGATGTAGTTGAGACCTGCACCGCCACAGAGCCATCCGTCAGTCCACATATATCTATCTGAGTATTCATTTGGCTCAGCTTTTTTGCTCTCGGTAAACCATGTATGCTCCTCAGATGTGTGGCCTGGAACCAGGTCGAGGAGAATGTGCATGTCCCTCTTGTGAGCCTCAGCGAAGAGGTTCTCTATGTCCTCCATTGTTCCGTATCTCTCGGCAACCTTCTTGTAATCCCTTACATCGTAGCCTGCATCGGAAAATGGTGAATCAAAGCAAGGATTCATCCAGATAGCGTTGCATCCAAGAGACTTGATATAGTCAAGCTTTGCAGTGATTCCGTTGAAATCACCGATACCGTCGCCGTTGGTATCGTAGAAACTCTGTGGGTATATCTCATAAAAAATTGCATCTTTAAGCCATGTAGCCATAATAAATGTCCTCCTTATAAAAATGCAGCATGCGCATATAAATGCACTTCGCGCGGCGCATGCGTTACTATTCGTTCCTCCATAATATGAGCAGCGCACTTGCAGCTATGCGCTGGTGGTTTAAGGTATAAGGTACTGCAAACCCACACAGAAATCTGCCTCAAAATACGGAGAACGATCTTATTAGTATTAAGAACATTCTACTCATTATAATAAAATATAATATGGAAAAATGTAATCCTTTATATGTAAATTAATAGATTTATTTTGCAGGAAAATATACTTGTTGAAAACGCACAGCAAACATAAAAATATCTGTATTTTATCTGGTTCAAATATGTGATAAAATTTGCTTTAAACTGTAAAAGTTTAAACACACAAATGCAATGATATATGTTACAATCACAAGGTATGTGTCAGCATAAATGAAAAAATAATACAGAATGTAACAGCTTGAAGTAAACATCTGACGCAAATAATACTGATATCTGTGAAAGGAAAAGTGTATGAGTAAAGAAAATAACAACGGCGACAGAGAAAAGTTCGCCTCCAGACTTGGGTTCATCCTCGTGTCGGCGGGATGTGCTATTGGCCTTGGAAATGTATGGAAGTTCCCGTATATATGCGGGCAGAATGGCGGAGCGATATTTATCGTGATATATCTGCTGTGTCTGTTGCTTCTGGGATATCCTATCCTTACCTGTGAGTTTGCGATAGGCAGAGGGAGTGGCAAGAGCGTTGGTTCAGCGCTTAAGGAGCTTGCGCCGAAGGGCGGCAACTGGCATAAATTCAGCTGGTATGCCTATGCCGGCAACTATCTGCTGATGATGTTTTATACTATGGTAGCGGGCTGGATGGTATACTATGTGTACGTCATGGGATCAGGACAGCTTCATGGTGGGTCAGTAGAAGCAATAGAAGACAAATTTACAGGGATGCTTGCATCACCGGGACTTATGGTCGCGATCACACTTGCGGTCATCGTGTGTTGTATAGGTATATGTTCACTGGGACTTCAGAACGGAGTGGAGAGGGTGACAAAGATCATGATGTTTGCACTTATAGTTCTGATGATAGTCATGGCAGTGAATTCGCTCATGCTCTCGGGCAACGAAGAAGGACTTAAGTTCTATCTTGTTCCAAGTATCGAGCGTGCAAATGCCAGAGGCTGGGGCAATGTATTATTTGACGCCATGACCCAGGCATTTTTTACACTCAGTGTAGGTATGGGATCCATGGAGATATTTGGAAGTTATATAGGCAAGGAGAGAAAATTGTCTGGCGAGGCGAAGAGTGTTATGTACCTTGATACATTTGTGGCACTCATGGCCGGAGTCATCATATTGCCAGCATGCTTTGCGTACGGGATCAGCCCGGACAAGGGACCATCACTTCTGTTTATGACCCTGCCGAATGTGTTCAACCACATGCCGGGAGGAAGAGTGTGGGGAATTCTGTTCTTCATATTCATGTCATTTGCGGCGCTTTCCACGGTTATCGCGGTGTTTGAGAATATCATATCGATAAGTATAGATATGTTTGGATGGAAGAGAAAGAAGTCACTTATTATAAATCTGATCGGGATATCAGTGCTCTCCCTGCCGGCTGTGCTTGGATTCAATGTGCTTTCAGGAATCACTCCGATGGGAGCGGGTACAAATATCATGGATCTGGAAGATTTTCTCGTATCGGGAAATATCCTCCCACTCGGATCATTACTTTTTGTCCTGTTCTGTACAAGAAAGAATGGATGGGGATTTGAAAACTTTGTCGCTGAGGCAGACACCGGTATCGGTAAGCCGTTTCCGCAGTACCTAAGAAAATACATGTCATACGTGCTGCCGCTTATAATTGTGGTAATCTATTTCAAGGGATACTACGATACATTTGCCCCGAAGGGACCAAAACTGCTGTGTATCTGGATGGGAGTTGCAGCATTGTTTGTTCTTTTCATAGGCTATCTGGCGTTTGGACATGGACGGGAGAGCAGGACAGATAAAAAAGAGTGAAAATTTCAGTGAATTTAACACGGACTTATTGTCTTTTGAAGCAAAACATGATATTATATAAGTACCAACAGTAAGTCCTTCGATAGTGCGTTTATCTATGTAAGTGTTCTGTGTGAGCATCGCTCGGAGGCAATTGGTATTTTAAATATTTCAAAAAAGGGATTGAAACCGCGATATGGGTCGCAAGGTTCAATCCCTTTTTGATTATGTCAGCTCGTAAACACCCTTAAGTATTCCAAGTTCTCTCATAAGCTCAAGTTCCTCAGTGTAATGTCCAGTCTGCAGATGTGAATAGAACAGATTAGAAAATACATCCGCTATCTGCACAAACTTGTTACAGGCTGAATCGAAGTAGCTCACTGAGAAATTCCCCGCTACCTGACCTGACAGTGAAAGCTCGGTGTTCAGGTAATTTTCAAGGAATGATTTGTTCTCCACCCGCTCATTCCTCTCGTCAAGCTGCAGAAAGCAGTCCTCGTCAGGAAGATATCCATTCTGTATGAAGTAGAGCAGGGCAGATTTGATGGAGAAGTTGAATGTCCTGGAGATGTTGTCGAAGAAGCGGTTCGGCAGATTTTCATTCTTCATCATGATATAGTACACGTCAAAGTGATGCTTCCTGGAGAAGTAATCCACAAATATGTGCTTCATGTCTCTGTCAAACTGTGCACCTTTTAGTTCACGGAATTTGCCGTCCCGGAACATTCTCCCGCCGTGCTTGGTGATCTTGCCGGTCATGTCATCGACCTTGTCACTGTCCAGATCAAGAAGCATCTCATAGTTGGAAGAAATAAATCTCTTGTAAGCACGCTCAAGGGCGACGGGATCGAGGACATGGATCATAGACACCACGAAATACTGATCGTTTGTGGCATATTTATTGATAGAACCTGATTCGTCTATGTAAATGTTCACGATTCCTGCCCCCTTATATAATCGAATTCTTCGCCATGTCTAAGTGTTAATCCACTGATACAAGCTCTATCTTGAAGTTGAGCTCTTTGCCGGCCATCTCATGGTTTGCATCAAATGTGATGGATTCGTCATCTTTTTCAATGACCTTTACAAGGAACTGCTGTCCCATGGAATTGGCAAGGTATACCTGATTGCCGACCTCAAGATTCTCAGCGCCAGGCATATCTGCAAGAGGAGCCTTGATGATGGCCTCCGGGTCAGGCATTCCGTATGCGTCCTCAGGACGAAGATGTACATCGATGATATCGCCAACGTTCATGCCCTCAACTGCCTGATCAAATCCCGGAATCATCTGTCCTGCACCGCAAACGAACTCGATAGGCTCGCCTCTGTCATATGAAGAATCGAACTTTGTTCCGTCGTTGAATGTTCCTGTGTAGTGAACCTTACAGGTTCTTCCTGTGTTACTCATAAAAATTTGTCCTCCAATTGGGTAATATGTCATTAATTGTAACATGAAATAGAGGGAATGGATATAGGAAAAATTATGGCGTTCCGACCTCGATAAGATTGCCGTCAGGATCATAGAATCTGATGACTTTTTGTCCCCATGAATGAGTCATGAGACGATTGACATATTCAATGTTGTATGGCGACTCATCAAGTTTTTGTGCAAACTCCTCGATATTATTTTCTTCAAAATATAACTCCGAAGCATTGTTATGTGGAATTACAAGATTTTCAATGAATTCAGCCCAAATAGTTGCATCCTGAAGGACCAGCCCTCCCGTCAGGATCACATTTCCCTCGTTGTCCAAGATAACCTCAAGCCCGAAGATATCTTTGTAAAATTTTTTTGATCGTTCAATGTCATTTACGACGATTAGTACATTTTTTAATTGCATAGCGGTTTTCCCCCAAGTGTATAATATAAGTTGGTTTCTAGTGTTTAGTTTACCAAATGATTTGCAAACAGTCTACATAATATATGGTAAAATTAGAAAAAACTATTTATTGATTGCAGCGGCAGCGTATTGTGCAGTCGGCGAGGATAGAGTAAACTGAAACCAGTTTAGAATGAATGGAGATAAATTATGTTGAAATTAGGATGTCATGTGGGTATGTCGGGCAAGGAGATGATGCTAGGCTCAGTGAAGGATGCTGTGGCATTTGGCGCAAATACATTTATGCTCTACACAGGCGCACCACAGAATACGAGACGCAAGGATATATCGGAGCTTAGGATACAGGAGGCACATGAACTCATGGTTCAGAACGGCATAGAGGAGTTCGTGGTCCATGCGCCGTATATAATCAACCTTGCAAATACTGTGAATCCTGCAATCTATGAGATTGCAGTGGAATTTCTTGCAAAGGAGATTGACAGGGCGACAGCGATGGGATCACAGACCATAGTCCTTCATCCGGGCTCACATGTAGGGGAGGGCGTGGACAAGGGAATTGCAAGCATAGTAAAGGGCCTGAATGAAGTCCTGACCGCGGACACCGCATGCCACATAGCTCTGGAGACCATGGCGGGAAAGGGCAGTGAGATTGGAAGAAACTTTGAGGAGCTTGCGCGAATCTATGATGGAGTGAGTCATAATGACAAGCTTCGTGTGTGCTTTGACACTTGTCACACCAGCGATGCGGGCTACGACATCATACATGATTTCGATGGAGTCGTGGAGAAGTTCGACAGACTCATCGGCAGAGATCAGATAGCCGTGTTTCACATGAACGACAGCAAGAACGAGCCGGGAGCGGCTAAGGACAGACACGAGAACTTTGGGTTTGGCAAGATAGGTTTTGAACCGCTCATGTACATCATGAACCACCCAGACTTCATGGAAGTCCCAAAGATCCTGGAATCCCCATACATCAAAGACCCGGAAAACAGCAAGAAAAGCTACGAGCCGTTCAAACGGGAAATAGCAATGATCCGAAATGGGAAATTCGATCCGAAGATGAGGGAGAAAGTGGTGGAAGATAACAGATAAAAAGGAGTTCTACTTAGTAGAACTCCCTGAATGTTTTCTTTCGGCATCTCTGCCTATCCGAGTTTTGGTAAACAAACAACCCTTATGAAGCTCAGCCATGCACTGTTTCCCGAAACATCACACGCATCATCACTCTACAGCCTGCTACGACTATTAAGTTTACGTCAGTCTGATAGGCAACTCCTGTCACCTGCATAACAGCGCTTTCGCCCTGTTTCTACTATATAAGCTGAGCCGCAAGAAAGGCAATAAACCTGTGGTTTACCCCTTGCATATCTAATGATAAGTCAAAACACAGGTAATCAGCCATTCATCTGCTTCAAAAACTATAATAAAAGAGATGTATGTTGTGTATGGGCTATCGGTAGTGAAGACTGCCGAGCTTCAGGATTTTCCTGCCGAGCTGAAGACCGCAGCGCCCTTATCGCGGTCGTAAGCGAGTGCAAATGGAAAATTCTGAAGTGACAGCAGTCGAACGTGATAGCACATACACAACATACATCTCTTTTTTCATGAACTGAATACAGATGAAGGACTGATTACCGTCCGTCCCTTACTTCTCCGGATGCTCTGTCAGCCAGTGCTCGATGACCTGCGCATCAGAGTGGCACTGCACAAAAGTTCCGTTGATTCTCTGGGTACTCTCAATACCCTTTCCAGTCGTGATGACAAGCTCGCCAGGCTGAGCCTCATCGAGGGCTCTTGTGAGAGCCTGCTCCCTGTCAACGATTATATAGCAAGGCTTTGTGATGTACTGCTTGATCTCCTTACAGATCTCCTCACAGGACTCAAAGCCCGGATCCTCCATGGTGAGAACAACCTTGTCGGCATACTGCTCAGCAAGTCTTCCCATATCCTCACGGCGCTTCTTGTAACGCTCACCGCCACAGCCGAATACAACGGTTATAGACTTTGGCTTCATGGTCTTTTTAACCATCTCATACAGTCTGTACATGCTTATATAGTTGTGTGCGTAGTCGATCATAAATGTGCGATCCTTCCAGTGATATACCTGTAGTCTTCCCGGAACATATACATCTCTGATGCTGCTTCTGATCTGATCATTTGGAATGCCGATGAGAAGAGAGGAGATGATGGCGGCAACAATATTTTCAACATTGTAATCACCGATCAGGTTGGTGTTGTATGCTCTGTTCTCTCCTCCGTATATAAGCTCAAAGTAGCTGTTATGGTCTGTGAGATCTTCATTGTGGATGCTGGCGAATTCAGTATCCTTTTCAAAGAAATCGTCATCCCTTGACATGAGCTTTTCAATTGATTCCTTGCTTCCGTATACAACAACGTGCTTGTCCCTTACTTCATTATATATAGTTTCAAAATATCTTGTGTCACTGTACAGCACAACGTTGTCGCACTGCTTCAGGAAGGATACCTTGCATCCGAGATAGTCCTCCATGGAGGCGTGCTCTGTCGGGCTGATGTGATCGTAGTCGATATTGGTAAATACTCCGACCTTGTAGTGCTCTCCGTAGATGCGGTTCATCTTCATGGCCTGGGAAGAAACTTCCATTATACAGTGTGTACAGCCTTCATCTACAGCCATGTCGAAGTATGTCTGGAGTTCAATAGGCTCAGGTGTGGTGAGAGTGGTCTCAAAAACCTTTGTTCCAACATCAATCTCATGGGTTGAGAATGCTGAGCATCTGTTGTCGGTGTATTTGTCCAGTATATCCTTCATGACAAATGTAACTGTGGTCTTTCCCTTTGTTCCGGTGATTCCGACCTTGGTCATGTTATCGCCTGGATTGCCGAAGAACCATCTGGCAGCAAGAGCCATGGCCTTTCTTATATCATTTACAATAATATAAGGGATGTCCACGTCGTCGTACTTTTGCTGTGACAAATATACGATGGCGCCCTGTGCGATGGCTGATTTCAGGTAATCCTCCTTAAATGAGGCACCCTTGCACACGAAGAATGTACCTGGGACCACATCCTTGGAATTGATGGTTATATGGGAAGGAGTGATGTCTTTGCAATCCTCCGAATATTCAGTTATAAGATCCTGCCTGCTTAAAATATCCAATAAAGCTGTAAATTGTAAATTCTCTTTCATACTTTTCCCCTTGGAATGTGTCTTTTATTGTATTTGTACGGACTATGATCCGTACGACTAAATGTATCACTTATTATGCTTTCTATAAATAATTATGTCAAATAAAAAATACTCAGATCATTAGTTCTGTTCTCTTCATATTTATCTCCATTTGCATACAAATATATCCAAGCTGGTATAACCATGCCTATTATAGCATAACATCAGGTATTATAGCACTTAAATTGTCGAAATGCGAAGCATTTTGACCCGGTATTGATAACTTCTATCATATGCAAAAACTTGTGTTGACAAAGTGCATCTGTTCAATTAAATTGTAGTCGCAATTTAAAAAAGAAAGATGAACTAGTGAAGAGGTTATATGAATATAGTATAGACAGAATACATATTATAAAGAGGTGATGAAATGTCAGAGTTCATAACATTATTTATACCATTTGCCGGAACAACACTGGGATCGGCCATGGTTTTCCTTATGAAAGATAAGATCTCTCCGCTTGTGGAGAAGGCTCTGCTCGGGTTTGCGGCGGGGGTCATGATCGCGGCGTCCATATGGTCACTGCTCATTCCGTCAATAGACATGGCGGAGGCACAGGGCAAGATAGCGTGGCTGCCGGCACTTATCGGATTTGCTCTTGGAATCATATTCCTGCTTGTTCTTGACACGGTGATACCGCACCTTCATCTGGAAAGTGACAAACCGGAGGGCGTCAGGTCAAAGCTTCAGAAGACGACCATGATGATATTTGCAGTCACGCTCCACAATATCCCCGAGGGCATGGCAGTGGGCGTTGTGTACGCCGGCGCAGCCATGGGCAATATGGGCGTGTCCATCACAGGTGCATTTGCACTTTCCATAGGAATCGCTATACAGAACTTCCCGGAGGGCGCAATTGTGTCCATGCCGCTTGTTGGCGAGGGCATGAGCAAGAAGAAGGCATTTCTGTATGGAACGCTGTCCGGAGCTGTGGAGCCGGTCGGAGGTTTCCTCACGGCACTGCTGGCTGTCCAGGTCACACCACTTCTTCCGTATTTCCTTGCATTTGCGGCGGGAGCCATGCTCTATGTGGTCATAGAGGAGCTGATACCTGAGTCTCAGGCGGGCGAGCATACCAATATAGGAACCATCGGTGCGGCGGTGGGCTTCGCTCTTATGATGGTGCTGGATGTGGCACTTGGATAATGACGAAAAATGCTAAATGATAAAATATGAGCAACTACTTATGTTGATTTTAAATATAAGTTAGCTTAAACTAACATCGTAGATCATGTGAGCTCCTGTACCCTCTGTAAACTGCTGAATCGGAGGGACAGCAGGGGTTATACTCGCGCGATACAAGAAAGGAGAAATATAAAAATGATGAATTATCTTGAGATCGAAAAGGTAATAGGAAGAGAGATCCTTGATTCAAGAGGAAATCCAACAGTTGAGGCGGAGGTGTATCTGGCAGATGGAACAGTAGGCCGTGGTGCGGCGCCAAGTGGAGCTTCCACAGGTGAGTTTGAGGCACTTGAGCTTCGTGATGGAGACAAGTCAAGATACCTCGGCAAGGGTGTTCAGAAAGCAGTAGAGAATATAAATACTACTATAAATGACGTACTTACAGGAATGGATGCGTCTGATATATATGCAGTTGATGCAGCAATGATCAAGGCTGATGGAACAAAGGACAAGTCAAACCTTGGAGCAAATGCTGTCCTTGCAGTTTCAATCGCAGCAGCAAGAGCAGCTTCAATCTCACTTGACATTCCTCTTTATAGATTCCTCGGTGGAATCTCAGGAAACAAGCTTCCAGTTCCAATGATGAACATCGTAAACGGTGGATGTCATGCTCTGTCATCAGGACTTGACGTTCAGGAGTTCATGATCATGCCAGTTGGCGCTCCATCATTCAAGGAGTGTCTGAGATGGTGTGCAGAGGTATTCCACGCACTTGCAGGAATCCTCAAGGAGAGAGGCCTTGCTACATCAGTAGGTGATGAGGGTGGATTTGCCCCGGCACTTAAGTCTGACGAGGAGGCTATCGAGACAATTCTCGAGGCTGTAAAGAAGGCTGGGTATGAGCCAGGTAAGGACTTCAAGATCGCTATGGATGCTGCTTCATCAGAGTGGAAGAGCGAGAAGGGAAAGGGCTGGTACAAGCTTCCAAAGGCTGGAACAGAGTATACAGCAGAGCAGCTCATCGAGCACTGGGCAAAGCTTGTTGAGAAGTATCCTATCATCTCAATTGAGGATGGTCTCGACGAGGAGGATTGGGAAGGATGGCAGAAGCTCACAACAAGACTTGGCGACAAGGTACAGCTTGTCGGTGATGATCTGTTTGTTACAAATACAGAGAGACTTGCAAAGGGTATCGAGATGGGATGCGCAAACTGTATCCTTATCAAGCTCAACCAGATCGGCTCAGTATCAGAGACACTTGAGGCTATCAAGATGGCTCATAAGGCTGGATACACAGCAATATCATCACACAGATCAGGTGAGACAGCAGATACAACTATCGCAGATCTCGCAGTAGCACTCAACACATGCCAGATCAAGACAGGTGCTCCTTCAAGATCAGAGAGAGTTGCAAAGTACAACCAGCTCCTCAGAATCGAAGAGCAGCTTGGCGACTCAGCTGTATATCCTGGAATCAAAGCTTTCAACGTAAAGCAGTAGGATAATAGCATTAGCCATACGAATGCATCTCCACTGGTGGAATCATCGGCGGAGGTGCTTTTTTTATACTTTAATTAAATAAAAAAATGACTAAAAATTGCCAGATAATATGTGTGTATTTTAACATTAAAAATATGGAATCACTTGACAGATAGTGTTAAACTATACATAGGCTTATCGGGAGGTAGGAATCATGGCTTCAAAAAGAGATTATTATGAAGTTCTCGGCGTATCAAAGACAGCCACAGACGCTGAGATAAAAAGAGCATATAGAACCCTGGCGAAGAAATACCACCCGGACACGAATCCTGGCGATGCGACGGCTGCAGAGAAGTTTAAGGAGGCCTCTGAGGCCTACGCGGTACTGTCTGATGCCGAGAAGAGGAAGATGTATGATCAGTTTGGAATGGCTGCATTCGATGGCTCCGGTGGAGCCGCCGGTGGTGATCCATTCGGAGGCGGAGGCTTCCACTTTGAGGGTGGAGACTTCGGTGATATGTTTGGCGATATATTTGGCTCGTTCTTTGGCGGCGGTGGCCGCTCACAGAGAGGTGGATTTGGCGGATTCGGTCAGGGAAGCTTCAATGCGCGGGGCAGAGATATGGAGGCAAGTGTCACGGTAGATTTTGATGATGCAGTATATGGTTGCGACAAGACTCTGTCATTCAATGATGGACGGGGAGGAAGTTCCCAGTTCACTGTACACATTCCGGCGGGTATAGACAACGGCGGTGTGATAAGACTGGCTGGCAAGGGATATCCCGGAACCGGCAAGGGTCAGCCTGGAGATATGCTGCTGAAGGTCAATGTAAGAGACAAGGCAGGTTATGAGAGAAAGGGTCTGGATATATACACCACGGCTCTTGTGCCATTTGACACGGCAGTTCTCGGTGGAGAGATATTGGTCCACACCATGTTCGGTGATGTGAAGTGCAAGATAGCACCGGGTACTCAGTCGGGAAGCAAGATAAGGCTTCGTGGCAAGGGTGTCCAGGCGAGGGGCGGCAATACCCATGGAGATCATTATGTTACCGTGAGAATTGCAGTTCCAAGGAACATTTCACCAGAGGCGAAGGATGCGCTTAAGAAGTTCACAGAGCTTGTGAACAAGGGCTGATAATATTATGTTCACATAGAAACCAGGGCGGAAAGCTCACTTTATGAGCGGTCTGCCCTGGTTTTCTCAGCTAAAGCGGGAGATTCTTGACTTTGCAGACAAAAATACATATAAAGATTACTTTAAACAATTGATTTCAGGAGGGAAAATGTTATTAGATAAAGATATACGAGAACCCCTGTTTGATTTCCTTGAGGAGCGATATGGCAAGGTGCGTATCCTTGAGGAGAAGACCGTCGGAAACTCCCGTGCGGATGTGGTAATGGTCATTCCAGACAAGATAGTGGGAATCGAGATAAAAAGTGATGCGGATACATACACGCGGCTGGAGAGTCAGGTAGCAGACTATGATCTATATTTTGACCAGAATATCGTGGTGGTGGGAAGTACACATGCAGGTCATGTGGCAGAGCATGTACCAGACTACTGGGGGATCATATCTGTTGAAGAATATGATACAGGCATCAAGTCAGATACAGATGGCAAGCCAGATGCAGAAGGCCTGGAGGATGGAGTGTCAGACAAGCTGACTCACAAGATCGATTTCTACGTGGTCAGGGAGATGCAGCCTAATCCACGGGCTGATCTGCTTCGTACCATACGTATATTGTGGAGACCGGAGCTTGCACATATTCAGGAGACCTACAGCCTTCCGATGTATAAGGGAAAGAGCAAGGATTTTGTGAGAACCCTCATAGTTGACAGACTTCCGGCGGAGATCGTGCATCATGAGATAAGTGAGATCCTGTTCGAGAGGGATTATGCCGCCATGATCGAGCAGATACAGGAGTTCAGGAAGGCTCAGGCGGCAAAGCGTGGCAAGACGGTCAGGAGAAAGAAAAAGAGATACAGAAGAAAAAAGAGAGATGCATAGAGGTGACAGCATGATAAAGAAGTATACATACGGAAAGCCATTTCAGACAGAATCAGTAGTGGTAGATATCGCAGCAGAAAAAGGACAGCCAGATCACGGCAATATAGACTTAACAGCCGGATTTTCGTACACATTTGGTCTTGAGGACAGTGATATAGTGTATGGCCTTGGCGAGGCGAACAGAGGAATCAACAAGAGAGGCTACAAGTACATAAGCAACAATGCAGACAATCCGCATCATCACGAGGATGTATACTCACTGTATGCATCACACAACTTTATTATAGTTTCAGGAGCGCAGAAATTTGGCCTGTATTTTGACTATCCATCCACGATCACATTTGACGTGGGATATACGAAGTGCGATGAGCTGCACATTTTCTGCGACAGCGCAGATCTGGATATCTATGTGATAACAGGTGACAGCCCATATGATATCACAAAGCAGTTCAGAAAGATGATAGGCAGAAGCTATATACCACCAAAGTTTGCATTTGGATTTGGACAGAGCCGCTGGGGATACAAGACACCGGAGGACTTTGAGACGGTGGCGAGGAAATACAGAGAGAACCACATCCCGATCGATATGGTCTACATGGATATAGATTACATGGACAGCTATAAGGATTTCACCATAAATGACGACTTTGGCGATTTTTCGGAGTATGTGGAGAATCTGAAAAAGGATAATATACGCCTGATCCCGATCATTGATGCCGGTGTAAAGATTGAGGAAGGTTACGATGTGTATGAGGAGGGCGTGGCAAATAACTACTTCTGCAAGAGAGCAGATGGAAGTGATTTCGTTGCGGCGGTATGGCCGGGATATACGCATTTCCCTGATGTGCTGAACCCTGAGGCGAGACGCTGGTTCGGTGCAAAGTACAAGATTCTGACGGATGCAGGTATAGAGGGCTTCTGGAATGACATGAATGAGCCGGCGATCTTCTTCACCCCGGAGGGCGTGAGCGAGCTGAAGAAAGCTATGAAGAAGTTCATTGAGAAGGACGAGACTGTGGACGATGTCTGGGGCATCTCGGGTATGGCGGCAGGTGTTGCCAACAATCCGAAGGATTACGCATCTATGTATCACAATGTGGATGGGGAGATGGTGCGTCACGACAAGGTTCACAACCTCTTTGGATATAACATGACAAGGGCGGCAGGCGAGGCGCTTCGCGAGATCTCACCGGATGAGAGACGACTTTTGTTCTCCAGATCGTCTTATATAGGGATGCATCGTTATGGCGGCGTCTGGATGGGCGATAACAAATCGTGGTGGTCACACATCCTGCTCAACATCAAGATGCTTCCGTCCATGAATATGTGCGGTTTCCTGTATACGGGCGCGGATCTCGGCGGATTTGGCTGTGATACTTCAAGGGATCTTCTTCTCAGATGGCTCGCACTCGGTGTGTTCACTCCGCTCATGCGTGACCATTCTTGTGAGGGTACAAGAGATCAGGAGTGCTATCAGTTTGAGCATATAGAGGATTTCAGGAATGTGATCGGTGTCCGTTACCGATTGCTTCCATATATATACAGCGAGTACATGAAGGCTGCCTTGACGGACGACATGATGTTCAAGCCGCTGGCATTTGAATATCCAGATGATAAGATCGCGGCCCATGTGGAGGATCAGCTCATGCTTGGAAATGAGATCATGATCGCACCGGTTTACACGCAGAATGCCATCGGAAGATATGTGTATCTGCCAGAGAATATGATGCTTGTAAGGTTTACGGCAGATGGCAGCGCCACGCAGACGGAGATGCCTGCGGGACATCACTTTGTTGAGGTACCTTTGAATGAAGTCATCCTGTTTGTAAGAAACGGCAAATGTATACCTGTCGTGGATGTGGCGGAGTGCGTTGCTGATATTGATAAGACTACAATGCAGCTGATCGGCTATAAGAACAGCAGTTATATGCTGTACGATGATGACGGTTATACAAGGGAGTATGATTTAGAGAAGAACAGTGTGCTCTTATTTAAATAGGATGCATGGCAAGGGATAAGCTGGCAGAGGCATGGTTAATATATAATATTACCTAATAGACATCAGAAAATATAACACCAGAGAATATAACATCAGAGAATATATAAGGAAGAGAAGACATGAAGAACGTAAAATTAATAGCATCCGACATGGATCACACACTGCTTATGGAGAATGGAAAACTCCCGGATGGTTTCTTTGATTACATTGACAGGCTGGATGAGAAGGGGATTCGTTTTGTTGTAGCCAGCGGAAGACCTATGTACACCCTGAGGGACATGTTCGGAGACAAGATGGATAAGATGGTGGTCATCGGTGATAACGGTGCGGCTATTTCCAATTGCGGCAAGATCATATACAAGAGCCTGATGGATGTGGAAGAGTACCAGAGTATGATACGCTTTGTGGAGGACGAGACGGATGGTGTTGCTGTATTGTGTGCTCTATCCGGAGCATATGTCCTGAAAAAATACGAGAAGTATGCGAAGTTTTTCAAAGCATTTCTCAGTAAGCTTGTGTTTGTTGATGATATGAGAAGCCTTGACGTCGAGGCCAATAAGTTTACGATATTTGATCCTGATAAGGATGCTGCCGTGAAGTACAAAGAGATCTATACGCCACGTTTTGGAGATAACTTCTCAGTCACTGTGGGCGGAAGAGAATGGATCGACATCATGAATAAAGGTATCAATAAGGGAATGGCCATGAGAAAGATCGGAGAACTTCTTGGTATCGATACCAGTGAGATGATGGCATTCGGAGACAACTTCAACGATGCGGAGATGCTGAAGACGGTATACTACAGCTATATCGTGGCAAATGCGCAGCCTGGCATGGAGAAGTTTGCAAGATTCCGCGCCCCATCCAATGAGGAGCGTGGAGTGCTCCAGGTTATGGAGCAGGTGCTGGCAGCCAACTTGTAGGCGAAGTATAGAAACAGACATAAATAATGGAAAGAAATCAAAGGCTCAGTCTCTTATTAACAGTGGCTGGGCCTTTTATTGATAATGTAAGCAGTGACCACTAAATCTTAATATTAAACGTAATAAGATTGTAAGATGTGGATGTTAGAATAAAATCATCAGATAGAACAGACAAGAAAATGAAAAGGAAGAGGTATCATGAATATATTATCAACCCATAATCTTACAAAGACATACGGAACAGGAGACAATGTCGTGCATGCGCTTACAGATGTGTCACTTGATATTGAAGAGGGAAAATTTGTATCTATCATAGGCAGTTCGGGAAGTGGAAAGTCAACACTTCTAAATCTCTTAGGGGGTCTCGACAGGCCAACATCGGGGGATGTTATACTGGACGGCAAAGCTATTTTTGAAATGGACGATGAGGCACTTACGATATTCAGAAGACGAAAGATAGGATTTGTCTTCCAGAATTACAATCTGGTGCCGATATTAAATGTGTACGAGAATATAGTGCTTCCGATCGAGCTGGATGGAACGAAGATAGACACTGCGTATGTAGATAAAATTATGGATGTGCTCGGCTTATCGGAAAAGAAATTTTCTATGCCGAACCAGCTGTCAGGAGGCCAGCAGCAGAGGGTTGCGATAGCCAGAGCGCTGGCAGCAAAACCTTCTATCATATTGGCTGATGAGCCGACAGGCAATCTGGACAGCAAGACCAGTATGGATGTCATTGCATTGTTAAAGCTGACTGGTAAAGAATTTGCACAGACGATAGTGATGATCACTCATAATGAAGAGATAGCAACCATGGCAGACCAGATGATACGGATCGAAGATGGCAGGATCTTCTCAGCAGGAGTACCAGATGGGGGTGAGAAGGATGCTTAGAAACAATAATCAGGCGGCGGTGAGCAGGATATATCACCGCATGTTAAAGCAGAACAAAGTGCGAAATGTAATTGTTATTCTGGCGATCGTTCTCACAACATTTATGTTCACGGCCGTATTTACATTGGGATTTTCAATAGCTAAAAATCTTAACCAGATGCAGCTCAGACTTCAGGGAACAAGATCTTCTATATATATGGAGCGTCCATCTGAAGGTCAGATAAATGATATAAAGGCCTGTCCGTCACTTCTTGCAGCGGGAATACAGATCGATGCACAGACAGTAAGCACGGGATCAGGCAAGTACAGTTATCTGCTTCAGTATGATGATGATACAGAATTTAATGAGAATCTGAAACCTGCCATAACCGATATAAATGGCAGTTATCCGAAGGATGAGAATGAGATAATGCTCACAAAGCAGATACTTGACAATATGGGTATCACGTCGCCAAAGGTAGGCCAGAATGTTACGTTTGTGATGGATGGTGAGAGAAAAAATTTTGTGCTCTCAGGCTGGTACACAGGATTTGCCAAGAGCAGCGTATGCCTGGTGTCAAAGAAATATGTGGATTCCCAGGGGATAGATATGCAGAAGGATGGACGTGTCAGTATCTCCGCAAAGGAGGGCAAGGGTGATAAACTCCAAGATGAACTTGAGAAGAATGTTACTTTGAGGCAGGACCAGAAGTTTGACGTGAAATATGATGTTCAGTCTGAAAATGGTTCAAACCGTGTTTTTATAGCTATAAGTATAGGCATTATAGCTCTTATGATACTCCTTAGTGGATATCTTCTTATATATAATGTAATGTATATATCTGTTACAAAGGATATAAGATTCTATGGAATGCTCAAGACCATCGGGGCTACGATGTCCCAGATACAGAAGATAGTGAAAAAACAGGCCCTATATCTGGCTTGTGTAGGAATTCCGATAGGGGTACTCCTTGGAACTGCGGTGTCGTTTGGCGTTGTTCCTCTTGCTATGAACATGCTGTCGATAGACAGGGAAGCTGCACTTTCATCGGCGGTCAGTTTCAATCCGGGAATATATGTATTCTCCGTGGTATTTGCATTTGCGACTGTATTTATAAGTGCGAGGAAACCGGCAAAATATGCCGGGAAGATATCTGCAATCGATGCAATGAAATATACTGGAAATATATCAGGAACAAGATATAAGTCCACCAGTGGAGGAAGGCCCTGGAAGATGGCATGGAGGAATGTGTTTCGTGAAAAAAAGAGAAGTATACTTGTGTTCGCATCGATATTCATGGGTTCAGTTACATTTCTGTGTGTGAATACATTTATATCATGCATGGATGCGGACAGTTATATAGAGCATTATCTTCACAATGATTATGTGCTATATGGCGGCGGAGAATCAGATAACTATAAGCCTCAGGCGACCATGGCAGACATCGCGGAACAGATGCGAAACATTCCGGGTATGGGTACTGTAGAGGTGAACAGAAGTGCAGATGTAAGACTGCCATTTGACGCTGAACTTTATGCACCGTTTATTGAGAGCGAGGATGACCCTGAAGCTCTTGCGACATTTTATGAGACAACGACCAACAGTGAGGCACAGTATGGGGCACCGCTGATATCGGTCAATTCAGATATGATAAAGCTCTACAACAAAACTGCCAGACAGAAGATTGATATAGATGCATTCGAAAAAGGAGAGGTATGTCTGATAGGTTATGTAGATTCCATATCAGCGTCGGAGCGGATGACGGATAAGACTCTGACACTTGTAAATGACCAGACGGGCAGGAAGAGACAGATCACAGTTGGCGCAGCCATGATGAGAGCAGAGCAGTCAGCAATCACCGCTGGGTATTATTGGACACTTGGTGGAGCTCCGGAGGCGATATTTGTGAGTGATGCGGTGATGGATGATCTGTTTCCGGATGCGGCGATCTCATGCATCATTGCGGATGCGGGGAAAGGAAAAGAATCAGATGTGACACCATATGTACAGCGCATCGTAAAGGAAAATCCAGTCATAGCCGGGAGTGATATCAGGTCGGTGGAGGGCTCGGAATTTAAGAAGTCTATGCTGTCGCTTGAGGTGATAGGCGGTGGAATATCGATCATATTGATACTTATCGGAGTGGTGAATTATATCAATGTCATGATCACTGGTGTATATACGAGAAAACTGGAACTGGCAGTGCTTGAGAGTGTTGGAATGACAAAGAGGCAGATACGTAATATGCTTATGTACGAGGGCATGTTTTATGGTATTATAACAACAGTACTTATTGTGACGCTTGGAAGCCTTATGATGTATGGAACTGGTCGGCTATGTGTGAATATAGCTGATTATGCAGTATTTCATTATCCTTATGCACTTGTTGCCGGAGTCGTTGTTGTGCTGTTTGCTATATGCATTGTGGTTCCGGCGATGGTGTTCAGACTTGTGACAAAAGATACGGTGACAAGCCGGCTGAGAGAAGCATCATAGATATTGGGCAGACCGGGAGTCATGAAAATGATATGGAATCAGCATGTAATTGATAGGAGAAAGTATGAAACGTATTTTGGTTGTGGAGGATGATGTGATCATATGTGGAGGTGTGAAGCTATTCCTTGAAAAGAGGGGATACGAAGTTGAAACTGCGTACTCATGCAAGGAGGCGGATGGCTGTCTGGAACATGGCTTCGATCTGATATTGCTTGACAGAAACCTTCCCGATGGAAGGGGCCTTGACTACTGCAGAGAACTGAGAAAAAGCACAAAGGTCCCGATCATCTTCCTCACGGCAAGAGATACGGAGGCTGATATGATAGAGGGGTTCCGGGCCGGCTGCGATGACTATATAGCGAAGCCGTTTTCCGTGGAACTTCTGTATCAGCGGATAGAGGCAGTCCTTCGAAGAAGTGAAAATGCACTGGATGGGGTAAAGCATGAACGTTTTCATTATGGGGATATGAGTGTTGACTTTGAACGGATGCAGGTGTACATATCGGATGAACCGATAAAGCTGTCCGTTACGGAATACAGGATACTGGAACTGCTGATAAAAAATAAGGGGCGCGTTCTCACAAGGGATATGATCATACAGAAGATTTGGGATGACAATGAAAATTATGTGGATGAGAACACGCTGAATGTGCATATCAGAAGACTTCGTCAGAAGATAGAAAAGGATGCCGGCAATCCGGAGTACGTGATCACGGTGTTTGGAATCGGATATACATTTGGCGAGACATAGGCAGGGGTAGATAACAGAGATAATATGGATAAATATATTGAAAACTATGGTAAATATACGAAGAGAGTGAGGATGCTGTATGTATGCTCACTTCTTTTGTTTGTGTTTTTAGCAGTATTTGAGTATGTATGTTCAGGGAAAATACTTGCGGCCATAGGTGCACTGGCGTGTGGTGTAGTTATGTTTGTTGTCATAAAGTTGCTGCAGAAGGCGGATGATGACTTTATTTCGGAGGTCGTGGCAGCTATGTCGGATCTTCTGGACAATCTCTCTGAGCTGAAACGGCAGCAGGTATTTCCGGAAAATGATGACTCGCTGGTATCAAGGCTGCAGAGCAAGGTTGACAAGATAATCGATGCGCTGAAGCTTCAGAATTCCAGAGAGAGGCTGGAGCATGAGAAGATTAAGGGGCTGGTATCGGATCTTTCCCATCAACTGAAGACGCCAATATCGAACCTGAGGATGTACACGGATTTTCTGAAAAATCCGGATATAAGTGATGATGAGCGTACTCAGTACTTGCAAGTCCTTGAACTGGCGGTGGAGCGCTTGTCATTTCTCTCGGAGAGTATGATAAAGGTATCCAGACTGGAAAGCGGACTTATCAATCTCGATGTGAAAAGCCAGAGTATAAATGACACTGTGCTGCAGGCAGTGAAAGATGTATATGTGAGTGCGAAAAACGCCGATATAACTATCAGATATGATGAACAGGTGAAATGTGATATACAGCATGACAGAAGATGGACTGCGGAAGCGTGTTTCAATCTTTTGGATAATGCAATAAAATATGGAAAAACTGGAAGTGAGATAGTCCTGTCGGTCAGAAAACTAGGGCTCACGGTTGAAATCAGTGTGACAGATGAGAATGAACCAATAGGAGAGGATGAGCGTACACATATATTTGAGAGGTTTTACCGTGGCAGAAATTCCGGTGACAAGGATGGCGTTGGAATAGGTCTTTATCTGTCAAGGGAGATCATAGAAAAACAGGGCGGAATGTTAAGTGTTATTCCCCAAAAGGGCGGTAACAAGTTCGTGATCGTGTTGCAGAGCCGATGAATGGAATAATGGCATGATTATATATAAAGGAGTACATATGATTTACACATACCCGGATTATTATAAGCAATTCAGCTGCATAGCGGACAAATGCCCAGACACATGCTGCGGCAAATGGCAGATAGTGATAGATGATGATTCTCTTGAAAGGTATCAGGAGTATGATGGAGATTACAGACCGGAACTTCACCGGAAAGTAAACTGGAAAGAGGGCGTTTTCAGACACGGCAGAAGTGGAAAGTGTGCATTTCTGCGGGATGACATGCTGTGTGATATGTATATACATATGGGCAAGGACAGCCTCTGCACTACATGCAGGGAGTATCCGAGACATACGGAGGAATTTGAAAATGTCCGTGAGATCTCGCTGTCTCTGTCGTGCCCGGAGGTGGCACGGATGCTGATGAACATCACGGGCAAGGTGACATTTGTGACCGAGGAGGATGACGAGGATGAGGTGTTCGACGATTTTGATTATTTCCTGTACTCGAATCTTGAGGATATAAGGGAGGAGATTCTGAAGATCATTCAGGACAGAAATACAGATATCCGTGATCGTGTCAGGAGAGTTCTACAGATTGGCGCGTCGGCACAGAGACACTATGATGAGGGCGACCTTGTCATGTGGGATGACTGCGGAGAGCAGGATAAGCCGGAGATCCACGGAGAACATGAAGAGTATATGTTACTTCAGAAACAGGCTATGTTTCTCATCGAAGATCTTGAACTTTTGTATGATGACTGGGATGATGTGCTCATTGAGTCGCAGGAGTTTTTGTTCGGTGGGGGCGAGATGGCATTTGCTGAAAATACGAAGAGGTTTGAAGCCTGGTGGGAGACTCACAACGAAATTTCATACTGTCAGCCGGAACAGAAATCGGATACTGCTGAGAATGTTGTGACTGAGGATGATGCGGCTGGGAATGACGTTATAGAGGATGATGTAGCTTGGAATGATGCGACAGATAATCATTTCGAAGATGTTAAAGCGTGTGGGGGTGGGATTCGCATGACGATGGACATATTCCTTGAACAGATCATAGTCTACTTCATATCAACCTACCTTCTCGGCGCAGTGTATGACGACAATATATCCGGCAAGGTGAACGCATGCGTGGGACATGCGGTTGAACTCTATATGCTGCTCATGGCGAGGTGGCTCAGAAATGGTGAGACTTTGTCGACGGATGATCTCATAGAACTCTCTTACAGATATTCCAGGGAGATAGAGCATTCGGACGAGAATCTGGAACAGGTTGAGGTGCTTGACTGGTTTAGTATATAAATATAAAAAAGCAAGCATCGTTATATTAGAATCAGATGCTTGCTTTTTACTTTGTAGGGGAATAGTTATATTTTCTCAAGATCCTTATACTGCTCCAGTGCAGGACTCTCGTCGCCTACGTACCAGTAGTCGCAGCAATCCCCGCCAAGAGCCTCGATCTGTGTACGGATCAGGCGGGCGTGCATGACCTCCGCAAGGTAGTGGTCAGTCCTGCACAGATAAGGGAGCAGGTCCGCATAGCCGTGCTCCTTTGCATGCTTCGCTATAGGACATCCAATCAGATGGAAGCAGAACCCTTCAGTCCTTCCATCCGGGTTGATCTCAACCTTCCAACTATCCATCCATTCGCCTTTTGCCTGGTGTTCCTTCTGCATCCTGTTGAACTTCACATAGGTTTTTTCAAATAACTTATATGGCCAGTTGCTTTTGTTGCCATTCACTATTTTCCCAAGGAATTTCATCTTTTCAGCGGCATCCCGTTTGATGGTGAGAAGAACCTCGCCGTCAAGCCTGTGGCCGCTTGCCTCATAGAATGATACGATGGTAAACCAGTCATACATGTTGGTCGCCATCATGTTCTTGCCGAGATCCGGCATGTCCCTGCGCATGAATTCCCTGTAATATTCATCAGCCTTTTTGAATATATCATCCGCTTCGGACGGAAGATTCTCTTTGCAGTATTTTTCGTAAAGCTTTGCATAGCTCGATACTGAATATGCCCGTTTCATCTCATTTACCTCCCATAACTTGATGCCAGTCTATTAGAATCCGCAGTGGTGGGGCTGACAAATCCAATTTAACTATTGGGTTAGAATATACTAACTGAATAAATTTTATCATATAAAGTTCAGGATAACAAACAATAATGTATTGAAAATTTTTGTTAGGTTGGGGAAAATCTATATCTATAGAAAAAACAATATAAAAACATTTATATATAGTAAAATTAAATAATATAGTAATGACATTTAATGGTAAATATGATATAGTTTGTTATTATATTATTAAGTAGTCGTGGGTATTGAGGTAAAGTTAAAAAATGATGGATAATCAAGTATTATCAGTCATTTAGGGGAAAATGGGAGGAAGAATACCAT
>NZ_QTMI01000006.1:0-132529 GCF_003603115.1 Coprococcus sp. AF19-8AC
AATCATACTAGCTTGTATTTTTCCTAACCATCTTTACTGTTATTGGTTTGTTGGATCTTTGATATCATCTCTGATCCGACGTTCTTGAAATTCTTGTTTGGAATTTCAGGGTTGTCATGTTGTTAATTTTTCAAGGTTCTTATATAGCTCTGATACTAAGTATGTCTAACGGAGAAGGAGGGATTTGAACCCTCGCGCCGCTATTAACGGCCTACTCCCTTTCCAGGGGAGCCCCTTCAACCGCTTGGGTACTTCTCCAGTATCAAGCGCTTGAACTTTCATTATGTATGAAAGCCAGCGGAGAGAGAGGGATTCGAACCCTCGCGCCCTTTCGGACAAACGGTTTTCAAGACCGCCTCGTTATGACCGCTTCGATATCTCTCCAAGTTGTTTTTGTTCGTCGCCATCAACCGGCGACTTGTACATATTATCACTTTACCATCTTTGTGTCAACATCTTTTTTCAAAAAATTCGAAGCAATTTTTAAATCCTCAGGAGTGGTGATTTTCAGGTTCTCATACGCCCCCATTATCACCTTCGTTCTGACGCTGCTATAACGCTCCACTATCATTGTGTCATCCGTTATAACCTGACATTTGTCATGCGCCAGTCCATCATAACAGGTAAGCAGAAGTTCCCTGTTAAAACTCTGTGGAGTCTGAACCTGCCACAGCCTGGATCTATCAGGAGTATCCACTCCCATCTGATCCTCATCTACTATCTTGATGGTATCCTTCACGGGTACACCTACTGTACACGCAGAATATATCTTTACTGCATCTATGGAATCTGTGATGATTTTCTGGGTTATGCATGGTCTCGCACCATCATGGATGAGTACATACTTCGCACCATCCGCCGCAATAAGTCCATTATGTACGGAGTCATAGCGCTCTGCCCCACCGGTCACGATCTTCCTGACTTTGGTGATGTTGTACCTGTCTACTATGTCATTTCTGCAATATTCTACATAATCCTCACCTGTGACAAGGATTATGTCATCAATCGGACTGTCCTGAAAGGCCTTGAGCGAATAATACAGTACGGGATAATCCCCCAGCGTCATAAACTGCTTAGGTATATCGCTGTGCATCCTGCTGCCCTTTCCGGCTGCAAGGACTATTGCCGTGACCTTTACTTCATCCACTGTATCAAAGATTTCTATATTTGATTCCTTGTAATCAGCATTATCCGCATCGCCCATGTTCATCTTCTCCCTAGTAGTAGTCTGACACCATCACACACTTGACCAGGCTGGTTATCTCTCACCCAGCTTGAGGTTTGGTATGGCATTCAGATCCCATCCATGTCTTGTTCCATTTATGTATTCGTAGTATCCCGCCGCACCTATCATGGCCGCATTGTCCGTGCACAGTATCGGCGATGGATGATACAATGTAAGCCCAGCCTTCTCACAGGCCGCCTTCATGCTGGCTCTGAGAGCAGAATTGGACGCAACTCCGCCAGCTATGGCTATCTTATCCATATGGTATTCCTTTGCCGCAGCAACCGCATGCTCTGTGAGCACTTCCGTTACTGCTTTCTGGAACGATGCTGCCACATCGGCCTCATTGATCTGCTCGTCTCTCATATGAGCCTGATTGATATAGTTGAGCACTGCGGACTTCAGGCCACTGAAGCTGAAGTCATAGGCTGATTCTGCCACCTTTGCCCTTGGAAATTCTATAGCGTCAGGATTGCCCTCCTTCGCCTTACGATCTATCTTCGGTCCTCCCGGGTAACCCAGTCCTATAGCCCTTGCTACCTTGTCAAATGCCTCTCCTGCCGCATCATCCCTGGTTATTCCCAGTATCTCAAACTTGCCGTAATCGACTACCTTTACAAGATGTGTGTGACCTCCTGACACAACAAGGCACATGAACGGAGGCTCAAGCTCCTTGTTCTCTATATAATTCGCTGCTATATGACCTTCTATATGATGCACACCAACAAGTGGTATATCTTTTGCAAATGCTATGGCCTTGGCTGCTCCCACACCAACGAGAAGAGCACCAACAAGCCCCGGTCCATATGTGACTGCAACCGCATCTATGTCATCCAGTGTGCACTCTGCCTCTTTGAGCGCCTGTCTTATGACCTGTGTAATCTTCTCTATGTGCTTTCGCGAAGCTATCTCCGGCACAACGCCTCCATAAAGTGTATGGATATCTATCTGTGAATATATTATATTTGACAGTACGTTTCTTCCATTCACAACAACCGCTGCGGATGTCTCATCACATGAGGATTCTATAGCCAGTATCTTTACATCTTTCTCCATAATTCATCTCACCTTTGTCGATCTATTCTACTCCTCCGAAAACTTGAGCGTTGTTGTCGTCCTGTCCTTTGCTGCAATAGTTCTCGGGAATATCTCTCTTATCTCATCCATAAACACCGCCGGTTTTGCCATCGACGGACTGTAATGTGTAAGCCACATCTCCCCCACATCTGCCTTTGCCGCTATGACCGCAGCCTCCTGCATCATCATATGCTTATGCTCTATGGCTTTTATCTCTTTCTCCTTTTCGCCGTACATACCCTCGCATATGAACAAATCTGATCCGGCTGCATACTTCTCTATAAGGGGGGTCGGTCTGGTATCTGTGCAGTATGTGAGCTTCAGGCCCTTGCGGTCAGGACCAAGCACCATATCAGGAGTATATATGTGTCCATCCTCCTCGTATGTGTTGCCCTTCTGCAAGCCATTCCAGTATTTCATTGGAATCTCATTCTCTCTAGCTCTGTCCACGCTGAATTTTCCAGTTCTTGGAAGCGAAAGGGAATATCCATAACATGTCACATTGTGATTCACCCTGAATGCATCCACCCTGAGATCCTCCCACATAAAGCTCTCCTCAGCCTCCGAGAGCTCCTGGAACCTGATCTCAAACGGAAGCTCAGGCGCTATAACCCTTAGGGAATTGACTACCTTCTCAAGTCTCTTTGGGCCAACCATAAGAAGTGGCTCCGTTCTCTCGGCATTGCCTATCGTGAGCAGCAGCCCCGGCAATCCGCTTATATGATCTGCATGAAAATGTGTGAAGCAGATCACATCTATCTGCTTAAAGCCTATCATGCCCTGCTGACGCATTGAGGTCTGGGTTCCCTCTCCGCAGTCTATCAGCATCTCGTGTCCGTTATATCTGACCACGAGAGATGTAAGTGCCCTGTATGGCAGCGGCATCATCCCTCCGGTCCCCAAAAGACATACGTCTATCATCTTCTATCTCCATTTCTAAGGCAGAGTCTATATGCATACTCTATGCATACTCTGTCACATCATCTATCCTTGGAGGTATGACACATTCATTTACAAGTCTGTCGTAACAGTCCTCACACATCCTGAGTGTGTATTTTCTGCCATCCTTGCGCGAGAAATATCCCCACTCCTTCTGAATAAGGACGTAATCCTCCTTGTTATGCATATCTCCAAATACAATTATCCTTCCACACCTATTACATCTGATCTCACTCATATTTATCTCCTGTCCGACTGTATGCAGCCCTGTTATGAGTCTGATTATAAGCTAGATCCTTCACAGAATATACCGACAATGTTTTCCAGCCGTGCAAATGTGGTCTCCACGCACTGTATATTCTGCATATATCTATTACTACAACTGTTTTTGCATAACCAGACCATCCTCCACCGGTGAGTCGTAGTATTTTTTTCTTGTAGAAATTTTTATAAATCCAAACTGCTCATACATAGCTATCGCAGCAGCGTTGGATTCCCTGACTTCCAGAAATATGCTCTGCACATTCCTGTCCTTGCAGTCATCGATCATGGCTTCCATCAGCTTACAGCCGATGCCACGACGTCTTGATCCGGCATTCACTGCTACCCTGAGCAGATCTGCACTGTCACACACCGCCGAATATATGATATAGCCGGCGATTTCTCCTTCAGAAGTCTCAAGGATCTTGACATGATCGTATGTCCCCTGTATAGATGAGGACACCATCTCCTCATTCCACGGATGCGAAAACACCGCCATCTCAAGTGCAGCTATCCCGGCCAGGTCTTTCATATCTGCCAGTCTCGGGCGTACATGAAAAAAGCAACTATTCATGTCCATCATTCTCCAGTTTTGCCTTTTCAGCTCTCTCCCGCTCTGCCTGTGACTGTCTGAGATATTCAGGAGCAAATGTATCCCCCTCCTCATACTGTCCGGCTGCATATCTCACCTGGGCTGCGGCTGCCACCGAGCCAGCTCTCTGCTTATTCATGTGTGCCGGAGCAAACGCATAGTCTGCCGTCATCTTCTCTTTCAAAACATCAGCATACACATCTATTCCATCTCCCACAAATATAACCTTTTCCCCTCTCTCATTGAGCTGGTCTATAAGGTCGGCAATATCCATAGGAGTCTGATCCATTATCGTCTCAAGCCTGTCATCACTGTTAAAACTGTAAAGTCCCGTATACACCTGTTTTCTTCTCGCGTCCATGATAGGGCAGATAAGTCTGTCAGTTCCCCACACATTGTATGCAAGCCCCTCAAGTGTCGGCACCGCAATAACCGGTATATTCCATGCAAGTGCAAGTCCCTTGACCGTCGCTGAGCCTATCCTGAGTCCTGTAAATGATCCCGGTCCTGCAGCAACAGCCAACGCATCAAAGCTCTCTTTGTCCGTCTCTGTCATCTTCACGATCTCTTCCAGCATAGGAAGCAGTGTCTGGGAATGTGTCTTCTTGTAGTTGGTTGTATATTCAGCTATCAAATTATTGTTCTCGACTATGGCAACGCTCGCCACAAGTCCTGAGCTGTCAAATGCTAAGATCTTCATATCTGATCATGCCTCTCTTCTATCGTAATACGCCTATAATCAAGGCCCTTTGAAAGGTCCTTCTCTATATCGATTCTGGTGTATGTGCCAGGTAATATCTCCTCAATGAGGTTAGCCCACTCTATAAGACATACTCCATCTCCATACACCATCTCATTGTAGCCTATCTCATCCATCTCGTCCACATCGCCGATCCTGTACACGTCAAAATGATACAGAGGCAATCTGCCCTCGTCATACTCCTTCACAATAGTGAAAGTAGGGCTGTTCACCACTTCAGTGATTCCAAGTCCAGCTGCCACCCCCTGGGATATTATCGTCTTGCCAACTCCCAGATCTCCATATATACAGTACACCTGGCCAGGAGCTGCATTCTGTCCAAGCTGCACTCCTGCATTGTAGGTTTCTTCCTTGCTATTACTCTCTATGACCATATTCTCTCCTGTCTGTCATACATATGTGTTCTCTCCGGTATTCCGGAACTATTCTGTTAACTCTAAAGATTGAGCGTGATCTTCCTGCCTTTTGCTTCAAATGGTCTGTATGCAACACCAGCCATGTCAAACATTTTCTTGGAGGCTATGGTGCTCTCTGTCATCGCATACTTGTCTGACATATACACTACTTCCTTTATACCGCACTGAATAATAGCTTTGGCACATTCATTGCACGGGAACAGAGTAGAATATATGATCGCATCCTTGAGATTGCCGCCTCTGTAATTAAGAATAGAGTTCAGCTCCGCGTGGCATACATAGAAATATTTGTTGTCAAGCGGGGCTCCAGACTTTCCCCACGGCATTGTGTCATCGTCGCATCCTGCCGGCATACCATTATATCCCATGGACAGAATTCTGTTGTTCTTGTCCACTATACACGCGCCAACCTGCGTTGACGGGTCTTTGCTTCTCTCTGCCGACATCATCGCAATGCCCATAAAATACTGATCCCACGATATGTAATCTGTTCTCTTCATACCCTGACTCCTTTCAACTTCTTTTATATCCCCCTTATCTACGGGTGCAGACGCATGAAAGGCGCTCCGCGCGGCGTCTGCTTCATCATAAGGAATCCCCCGCCTTAACGGCGGTTCCCCCTTATGATAATATAAGCCGGAGTTTCCCCCGGCGTATATTGTAAGGTCCTGCAGAACAGAACTTCATATGATTCTGTTAGAATTAACGATCGCCGAGTGCGAACTTGTCATGGATCGCATTCATTGCACGCTCTGTATACTGCTCGTCGATGAGAACTGTAACTCTGATCTCTGATGTTGAGATCATTCTGATGTTGATATTCTCATCATAGAGAGCCTCGAACATCTTGGCTGCAACACCTGCATTTGACTGCATTCCTGCACCAACGATAGAAACCTTTGCAACATTCTTGTTGACATCTATGCTCTCAAACTTGCCTATGTTGTTCTTGATGATCTCCTCTGCTTTGTCTGCATTCTCATCACTACATGTGAATGTAATATCCTTTGTTCCATGTCTTCCTACTGACTGCAGTATCATATCTATATTGATGTCATTCTTTGCAAGCAGGTTGAAAAGCTTGAATGCAACACCCGGTGTGTCCTCTAATCCTACAACTGCCACTCTCGCTGAATCTGCATCCGCTGCAACTCCACTAACTAACATCTTCTCCATTCCAGTATCCTCCTTAACTATTGTACCCTCTGAAAAATTGAGACTTGAACGAACAACCAGCTGAACGCCGAACTTCTTTGCAAGCTCAACTGAACGGTTGTGCAGAACGCCTGCTCCAAGTGTAGCAAGCTCAAGCATCTCATCGTATGTTATCGTATCCAGCTTACGTGCGGTCTTTACCTTACGTGGATCTGCTGTATATACTCCATCCACATCTGTGTATATCTCACACGCATCAGCGTTAAGTGCCGCTGCAAGTGCAACAGCCGTTGTATCTGAACCACCACGACCAAGAGTTGTGTAATCGTCATACTTGTTAATTCCCTGGAATCCTGTGACAATAACTATCTTTCTCTGCTCCAGCTCATGTCTTATTCTCTCAACATCGATTCTCTTCAGACGCGCATTGCCATACACTGAAGTTGTATGCATTGCCACCTGGAATGCATTCAGAGAGATTGCAGGAACTTTAAGAGAATTCATAGCCATAGCCATAAGCGATACGGACATCTGTTCACCTATTGTAAAAAGCATATCCATCTCTCTCTTAGGTGGATTCTCATTTACCTGCTTAGCCATATCTATCAGCTCATCTGTGTATTTACCCATCGCAGACAGAACTACGACTACGTCGTTCCCCCTCTGCCAGTCCTCAATACATCTTTTGGCCACGTTAAAGATTCTTTCGGTATTTCCAACAGAAGTACCACCAAACTTCTTTACTATTAACATATTGTCCTCCTGATCGCTCATTTGAAAATTTGTATATTTAACTCTTCACCGGAGCGGTCCGGTAAAAAGAAATAAGCCTTTTGTAAAATACCGCAATTCCACTAGGATTGCAAGGTCATTGAATAATATTGTACTAATCCAGCACTCTAAGAGCACTCTTGACACCAATCTTATTGCAACGTGCCTCAAATTCACCCTCTGTGATCACTGCTGTAACAAATGCCTTTTCATCGAGATCAGAATCGACATACTCAACATCACCAAATACCGCCTTGATGGCAGCCTCATCCTTCTCATCTGTTCTGACAAAGAATCTGCTCTCTGAGTCCGCAAATGTACCCATCTCAAGTTCTTCGTCCTCCCATATGATAGGAACATGTCTTCCCGCATTCTTCACTGCATCAATAACGTCTGATACAACCGCAGACGCTGTTGGAAGCTTTCCGGCGCCCTTGCCGTAGAACATTACGTCGTCAAGTGCATTACCATGTACAAGTATGCCATTGTATACATCATCTATCTTTGCCAGCGGATTGTCATGTGGAAGCATGACCGGGGCAACATATGAATATAGCTTGCCGTCTGTTTTTCTGGTTGTTCCGACAAGTTTTACAGAATAGCCCATCTTATCCGCATACTTGAAATCATCTGTTGTTATCCTGGTTATTCCCTCCATATGTATCCTGTTGTAATCCAGGTTCTTGCCATATACGAGAGATGTAAGTATAGCTATCTTTCTACACGCATCGCCACCCTCTACATCAGCCTCAGGATTGCGCTCCGCATATCCGAGCTCCTGTGCCTGCTTCAGCACTGTCGCATAGTCAGCCCCCTCTTTATCCATCTTGGTTAGGATGTAATTCGTTGTACCATTGAGTATTCCTGTGATCTCCGTAACATCATCCGCAGTTATGGATGTGTTAAGTGGTCTTATAACAGGAATTCCACCGCCTGCTGATGCTTCAAAGAAGAAATTGATATCGCCCTCTCTGGCAATCTTTATAAGCTCAGGTCCATGAACGGCCACAAGCTCCTTGTTGGAGGTTGCCACACTCTTGCCGGCAAGCAGACACTTCTTGACAAATGTATATGCAGGCTCAACACCTCCCATAACCTCCACAACGACGCTTATATCATCGTCGTTAAGTATATCTTCAAAATCATGGGTGAGAATGTTCTCGACAGGATCCCCAGGAAACTCCCTGAGATCAAGCACTCTCTTAACGTTTATCTCCTGTCCAGCTCTCTTGTTAACAATATCATGGTTGGTGTTAATCACTTCCACAACTCCTGAACCCACTGTACCATAACCTAATACTGCTATATTCACCATGTTTTTATCTCCTTCTTATCTCCTTTTTCTGCATAATAATGCAAGTTTAGTACGTCATTACTTTATCAGTATAAAGCGTCATTGTCAAAGACTAATTTCTTATCATCAAATGACTCTCATGTGCTGCTACACCTCAACCTTATTCACCCATTTGAGATAGGCTGTCATAAATCCATCAAGATCTCCATCGAGAACCGCCGATACATTTGAATTCTCATAGGATGTACGTTTATCCTTGACCATGGTATACGGTTGGAGCACATACGATCTTATCTGACTTCCAAAACCATTGTCAGTTACCTCTCCGCGGATGTCCGAAATCTTCTCCAGATTCTCCTGTTTCTTCAAAAGATAAAGTTTGGACTTCAGCATCTGCATAGCCTTATTCTTGTTCATGAGCTGTGATCTCTCATTCTGGCACTGAACAACTATACCGGTAGGATAATGTGTGATTCTTATGGCCGATGATGTCTTATTGATATGCTGACCACCTGCACCACTCGATCTGTAGGTATCTATTCTTATATCCTCATCCCTGATATCGACCTCAAGATCCTGCTCTATATCCGGTATGACATCACAGGATGCAAACGAAGTCATTCTCTTGCCCGCTGAATTAAACGGCGATATCCTGACAAGTCTGTGAACTCCCTTCTCTGACTTGAGGTATCCATATGCATGCTGTCCATTTATCTGAATGGTGACAGACTTTATACCAGCCTCATCTCCCTCAAGGAAATCGAGCACCTCAACACTCATGCCGTGCTTTTCTGCCCATCTGGTATACATTCTGTACAGCATACTCGCCCAGTCACAGGACTCTGTTCCGCCCTCTCCCGAATGAAGAGTGAGTACCGCATTACAGTCATCGAACTCGTCAGTGAAGAGAAGATTTATCCTGTACTCTTCAAATTCCTTCGTAAATATATCTATCTGCTCCCCTATCTCAGGCACAAGACTCGGATCATTCTCCTCCTCCGCCATCAGGATCAGTGTATCTATGTCCACATAGTCATTCTCAAGCTTCTTATAGTTGTCAACCAGATCCTGAAGTCCCTTCAGTTCCTTTGATACCTCACGGGATCTGTCGATATCATCCCAGAAATCTGGCTGTTCCATCTCATAATTAAGCTTTGCTATTCTGTCTGTTTTATTCTCAATATCCAGAGATGACTTGACCTCCTCCAAAGGCTCCCTGTAGGAGGCCATCGCCGCCCTGAACTCATCCAACTCTATCACTAAGCTTCTCCTGTATAACTTATTTATGCATTCTTGCCACAGCAGTTCTTATACTTCAGACCGCTTCCGCATGGACAGAGATCATTTCTTCCAATCTTCTTGGCTTTCTTTACAGGTCCCTTTGAAACGGTATCGTCCTTGTTGGTTCCTGTAACCTTGTTCACCTCTTCACGCTCGATCTTCTGCTCAACCTTTATTCTGAGAAGAAGCTTAACGGTATCCTCACGGATTGCTGCTGTCATGTCGTTGAACATATCATATCCTGCAAATTTGTATTCTACAACAGGATCTCTCTGTCCAAGGGATCTGAGTCCGATTCCCTGTCTCAGGTTATCCATGTCGTCGATATGGTCTGTCCACTTTCTATCTATAGTCTTGAGAAGGATAACTCGCTCGATCTCTCTCATCTGATCAGGATCACCGATCTCTTCCTCCTTGGCAGCATAGAGTTCCAGAGCTTCATTGTACAGTCTGTCTTTAAGCTCGCTGATATCTGCCTTTCTGATTTCCTCTTCGGTAAGTGTAACCGGCTCAGCAAATGGAACTATGCCCCTTATCATGTCATCCAGCTCTACCTGATTCCAATCCTCAGGTGCTGTCTCCGATGAGCATACCTGATCTACTGCTGCATTTATATCATCCTTTATCATCTTGAGGATAACCTCGTGCATGTTCTCGCCGTCAAGAACTCGTCTACGCTCCTTGTAGATGATCTCTCTCTGCTCGTTGTTAACACGGTCATACTCAAGAAGATTCTTTCTTATTGCAAAGTTGTTACCCTCGATCTTCTTCTGTGCCTTCTCTACGAAGTTGGAAATAGTCTTATGCTCTATCTCCTCGCCCTCAGGTATCTTAAGGGTATCGTACACTGACATAACTCTCTCTGATCCGAAAAGTCTCATCAAATCATCTTCCAGTGACAGATAGAACTTTGACTCTCCCGGATCTCCCTGTCGTCCTGAACGTCCACGGAGCTGATTATCGATACGTCTGCTCTCGTGTCTCTCTGTACCGATGATCCTGAGTCCTCCGAGCTCTGCAACACCCTCGCCGAGCTTGATATCAGTACCACGTCCTGCCATGTTAGTCGCGATGGTTACCGCATTCTTCTGTCCAGCGTCTGCAACTATCTCAGCCTCAAGCTCGTGGAACTTGGCATTGAGCACCTTGTGAGGTATCTTTCTCTTGGACAGCATATGACTGAGTTCCTCTGATGCGTCGATATTGATCGTACCGACAAGCACCGGCTGGCCCTTTCTGTAACTTATATTAATCTGCTCAACGATCGCATTGAGCTTTTCTTTCTTAGTCTTAAATATAGAATCCGGCTGATCTATTCTCTGTATAGGTCTGTTCGTAGGAATGACAACAACGTCCATTCCATAGATCTCTCTGAACTCCTCTTCCTCTGTCTGGGCTGTACCTGTCATACCTGCCTTCTTGTCAAACATGTTGAAGAAGTTCTGGAATGTGATCGTTGCAAGAGTCTTGCTCTCTCTCTTGACCTTTACATTCTCCTTTGCCTCTATAGCCTGATGCAGACCATCTGAGAATCTACGTCCGGGCATGATACGTCCGGTAAACTCATCAACGATGAGTACCTCATCATCCTTCACCACATAATCTCTGTCTCTGAACATGAGGTTATGTGCACGGAGTGCCAGGATGATATTGTGCTGGATCTCCATGTTCTCAGGGTCTGAGAGGTTGTCAATATGGAAGAACTGCTCTACCATCTTCACACCATTTGCAGTGAGCATGACGTACTTGTCCTTCTCATTTACAAGGAAATCTCCATCCTCCTCTATCTCTGTCTTCATGAGCATATCCATCTTGGATATCTCTCCATCACCCTCACCTCGCTTCATCTGTCTCGCAAGGTAATCACACATCTTGTAGAGCTCTGTGGACTTGCCGCTCTGACCGGATATGATAAGAGGAGTACGTGCCTCATCGATAAGGACTGAATCCACCTCATCGATTACACAGTAGTGAAGATCTCTCAGAACAAGCTTCTCCTTGTAGATTACCATGTTATCTCTCAGGTAATCGAAACCGAGCTCGTTGTTGGTAACATATGTAATATCGCAGTTATACGCCTCACGTCTCTCGTCTGTTGTGGAACTGTTGAGTATGATTCCGACCTTAAGTCCGAGGAATTCATGCACCTGCCCCATCCATTCAGCATCTCGCTTTGCCAGGTAGTCGTTGACAGTTACAACATGGACACCCTTTCCTTCAAGGGCATTCAGATAAGCAGGAAGTGTTGATACAAGTGTCTTTCCTTCTCCCGTTCTCATCTCTGCGATTCTTCCCTGATGGAGAACTATTCCTCCTATGAGCTGTACCCTGTAATGCTTCATTCCAAGTACACGGTATGCAGCCTCTCTCACAACCGCAAATGCTTCTACCAATATATCGTCTAACGTCTCGCCGGCAGCAAGTCTGTCCTTAAACTCTTGTGTCTTGCCCCTCAGCTCTTCATCTGAAAGTGCCTGCATCTTCTCGTCGAGTGCCTCTATCGCATCAACTATAGGATTGATCTTTTTCAATTCCTTCTCGCTGTGCGTTCCAAATATTTTCTCAAACAAACCCATGTTGTTTTTGACCTCCTAGCTATCGTTATTCAGGGTACATTCTAACATCATATGACATTTATATCAAGCAAAAAGGAGACCTTCTATAACCGAAAGTCTCCTTTAAAATACTATATTCAATTATCATCGGCACTTATATTAACTGTGCCTTTGCCAATATCTGATCTTAATATTCAGGCTCGATGATTCCGTATGTGCCGCCCTTTCTCTTGTATACGACATTGACCTCATCTGACTCTGCATTCCTGAATACATAGAAATTATGTCCAAGCAGATCCATCTGGATACATGCATCCTCTGGATACATAGGTTTTACTTCGAACTTCTTAGTTCTCACGATCTTGATATCGTCATCATCCTCAACGTCCTCGTCGACAAATGCATCGTTCAGGTATGCTACATTCTGCTCCTTGTCAATGAGCTTCTTACGATGCTTGGTAACCTGTCTCTCAATAACCTCTACAACGAGATCGATCGAAACATACATGTCATCGCTCACCTGCTCGGCTCTGATGATATGTCCCTTCATAGGAATCGTTACCTCTATCTTCTGTCTATCTTTCTCAACGCTGAATGTGACCTGTGCGCCAGTATCAGCCGCAAAGTACTTCTCAAGCTTTGAGAGCTTGTCCTGTACTGCATTTCTAAGTCCTTCTGTAACTTCAATGTTCTTACCGCTGATTATGTAATTCATGATGCCCAACTCCTTCTTTTTTGGATATGATCCAAATTGATATGACCATTATACCACAACGAGTCTTTTTTTCAATATATTTGACGTATTTTTATGTGCATATTGACAACTTTATTTATTTTCGCTGTCATGTTTTCGCCATTTTACACAAAAAAGCGCACATGTATACCATGTGCGCTTCAATGTATTCATTATACCCTATTATATACAGCTTGTCTACTGTCCTATGATTCTGACTGCACAGAGCGGATCTCTGTAGAATGCAGAGGATATCTTGATACCGGTCTCCTCTGTGCTGGCATGTACTATCATTCCGTCTCCGATATATATAGCGCAGTGCTCTATAGAGCTGTCTCCATAGAAAAGTATGTCTCCAGGCTCAAGACTTGAAGTGTCTACTCTTGTTCCATACTGTGACTGTGCTCCCGCTGAGTGTGGAAGTGAATATCCAAACTGAGCGTATACAGCCATGACAAAGCCTGAACAGTCAGCTCCATCCGTAAGGCTCGATCCGCCATATACATATGGATTACCCACAAACTGTGTTGCAAAGTTCGCAAGGTCTATTCCTGTCTGGCCGCTCGGTGCCACTACATTGTTCTGTGAATCGTCTGAATCGCTGCTGTCAGATGATGTGTCGTCTGATGTATCCGATGACTGATCTGCAGAATCTGTATCCGGCTGATCTGGCGTGTAGGAATCATCCTCTGTGCTCTGGCTGTCATCTGATGCGTCCTCAGCTTCTGCCTCGTCTGCGCTCTCCTGTTCCTGTCTTGCCTGCTCCTCTGCCGCCTTTTCTTCCGCAGCCTTCGCATCAAGCTCTGCCTGGATCTGCTCCATGGACTTGGCAGTTGCAAATGCATATGTATCATCTACAAATTCAGTGCTGACATAACCATTCGTCTCGTCGTCAAGTGCTATCTGCACCCATTTGTCATCCTGTGATATGACATCAAAGCTCTGGCCTGATCCAACCTGTGTTATACAGTCGGAGTTCACATCAGCCTCTGTTCTTACGTTGAGTGTCTCTGTATTGACAGTTACCTGCTTCGGACAGTTCGCCTCGGCATAGGCTCCCGCATCATCTCCAAAAAGAAGCAGGTCATTCCTTATGTATCCTGTACAGTCACCTGATGTGACCTTGGTCCACTCCTTGCCCTTCTTCTCTATGGTTGCTATTCCATTGTTCCCTATGATACCAACTACATCTGAATCAGTTCCGGCTCCCGATCTTATATTCACATAATCCTCGGTGGCAACAAGACACTTATCCTTGAAATCAGGATATTTCACCTTGTTCTCTTCGCTTGTCTTGTCCTTCTTGGTCTCCGCAGCATTCTTTCCTGCGGATGCTGTAGTCTTCTGTGCATCTGTGGACGTTGCCGCCTTTGCAGCATCGCCTGCGTTTTTATCATTGCCCGCAAGGGTGTTAGCATATCTGTCAAATGCAGATGAAATACCTACAGTTGAATCGCTGTATATCTGTCCCGCGCTCACCGTTCCTATGGAAGTGGTGATCATCATTCCTGCCGCTGCAGCAACAACTATAGTCTTCTTAAATGACTTTGCTTTAGACATTATAAAAAACCTCCTGTGCTGATCTTAACGCAACAATTATTACATCTTTGTTACAAATCTATTGTAGTATAGCAATAATGATTACATTTGTCAACACAGGAGGCGTTGTTTTATACGTTTATATTTATTTTTTGTTACATATTTGTTACATGTACTAGTTTGAAATTACAACTCCATCCTCGCCATTTACAGTAACTATAGAGCCCGACTTAAGGATCTTAGTCGCGTTCTGTGCACCCAGGATAACAGGTATGTCACGGCTGAGTCCGACTATGGCAGCATGTGAATTGCCCCCGTTCTTCTCACACACGATCGCAGATGCAGTCTTGAGCTGATCCATGATCCTGTTGCTGGTCTCATTTATGACGATTATGTCTCCATCCTTATAGTTCTTGATGAGCTCATCCTCTGACTCGCATACACAGAGCGGTGCGGTTGCAGATCTCTCATTTATAGAGAAGCCCTTTACAAGGATATGTCCTACAACGTGTACCTTTATCAGGTTTGTCGTGCCGGTCACGCCAAGTGGGACTCCGGCGGTGATTACAGTCACCTCACCGTCCTTAACATAGCCGTGCTTCTTTGCCGCATCAACAGCATGCTCGAAGAGATCGTCAGTGTTGTTCTCCTCACCTATAAGAAGAGGCTGAACTCCCCATGAAAGATTGATCTGTCTGGCAACCTTCTTAACAGGGGTACATCCGATGATCGGACATTTTGGTCTGTACTTTGAGAGCATTCTCGCTGTCTTTCCTGACTTGGTAACAGTGATGATGGCTGCCGCTGCAAGGTCTATGGCCGTTGTACATGTCGCATGTGATATAGCACTCGTTATATCAGGATTCTGCACCGCATCCCTGTTGAAGAATCTCTTGTTGTAATCTATGTCTCGCTCTGCTCTCTCTGCGATGGTCTTCATGGTGTGAAGAGCCTCAACCGGATACTTGCCCGCTGCGGTCTCTCCTGAGAGCATGATTGCACTTGTTCCGTCATATATGGCATTTGCAACATCTGTCGCCTCTGCTCTGGTAGGTCTTGGATGTATCATCATGGAGTCAAGCATCTGTGTAGCTGTTATGACCTGCTTGTCCGCATTGTATACCTTCTTGATGATCATCTTCTGGATGATAGGCACATCCTCAAGAGGTATCTCAACACCCATATCTCCTCTTGCGACCATGATTCCATCGGACACTCTGATTATGTCGTCTATATTGTCAACGCCCTGCATATTCTCAATCTTGGCGATGATATTGATATTGTCACACTCATACTCGTCAAGGATCTTCCTGATCTCAAGTATATCGTCGGCTGATCTTACAAATGATGCAGCGATGAAATCGAAATCATTCTCAATACCAAAGATTATATCCGCCCTGTCTACATCGCTTATGTATGGCATGGTGAGGTTAACTCTTGGAACATTTACACCCTTGTGGTTTGATACAGGTCCGCCATTCTCCACGCGGCACACGATATCTTTATCAGTAACCTTCTCTATCTTCATATTTATAAGTCCGTCATCGATGAGTATGGTATCTCCCGGCTTGACATCGTTCACAAGATTCTTGTATGTAATGGATACCTTTGCCTGGTCGCCCACCACATCCTCTGTCGTCAGTGTAAATGTCTGTCCTTCTACGAGTTCAACCTTGCCCTCCTTGAAGTCCCCAACCCTTATCTCCGGGCCCTTAGTATCAAGCAGTGTTGCAACCGGAAGTCCAAGCTCCTCACGAAGCTTCTCCACTCTGTCCTTGTTCTTCCTGTGCTGGGCATGATCACCATGAGAAAAATTGAATCTGGCAACATCCATACCCTCGATCATGAGCTTTCTGAGCACCTCATCATCGTCCGTCGCCGGTCCCAATGTACAAATTATCTTTGTCTTTCTCAAATTCATATGAATACTCCTCCTACTGTTTTATATATTGTATTTGAATGTGTTCTATAATTATTTACCTTTGCTCATACTGGGCAAATTCCTGCGCCAGATCATTCTGTTCTACCTGTGCCGGACCTTCCTGTGGATCGTCATCTGGGGTATTCTTATGATACTGCGATACAGCGGCAAATATGTATATCACAGATATGAAAAGCGCCAGCATCCCCATCGTTCTCTTCGCCGGCCATATGTATGTTGCAATGACCATCATGAGGAAATACCATAATAACCTTATATATATGGCAGATTTGTAAATAGTGCCAAATGATACCTCTATCTTCTTCATGGATGCCGCTATCAGTCCCGCTACCGTTATGAGCAGTGACCAGAACAACGTGAGCACAAATCCAACAATTATCTGAAATACCCATGCAAGCACAAGCACTGGTGTGTCGAGCTTATTTATGAGATCGATCACATCCTGCTTTGTAACAGCCTTGAATCCATATGTCTCATTCAGGGATTCATATATATCCTTACATCTTATGATCTGTGTTTTTCCTGAGTTATATGTGAGTATCTCATCCGCTGATATGATGAATACGGTACGATACCCGCCGTCTGCAGCAAGGTCTCTTGCAACAGCTTCATCCACTTTCGTCTTCGATGTGTCGATCTTTATGTAGGACATGTTCTCATCATCCGACCAGTCGAATATCCCATCGTAGTAAAAACCATCTCCGGTCAGTGAAAAATTCTCCATATTCCGGTCTATCCTGTCCGCAAACCTTCCGCCGCCAAACAACTGGTTATATGGAATAAAGAATATCACCAGATAAGTCAGTGTGCTCATGATAAATGTTATCAGCATCGCCGATGACATCCGTCCAAATCGTCCATTTCTGTAATAAGCTTCCGGTTTTACGACACCTACGAACATGTTCTTCAGCGCGCCTAAAAATCCAACTCTTTTTTTATCATCCAACAGTTATTGTCCTCCAAATTTCATATGCCTGCTAATTATAACATAGACTTTATGTATTTAATATGAAAAACATCAACCTTTACCGACTTTTTTCTTGTTTTTCATTCAGGCTTTATGTTTTAGCTGGATTTTAATAAGCATTTTGTAATATATTCGTAACAAATCAGTGCAGTTTTATTGACTTTTCATAGCGTACATTATATTATGTAAACTGTGCTAAAAACTTTTTACAAAACGGGAGGAATTCATGATTATCAGAAAATTTACCAGGATAATTCTGGGCGCTGCTCTGGGTATAAGTGTATTCGCATTTGCCGGCAACGTGCCCGAAACAGCCTATGCCGCAGACATGTCCGACATAAGCGTTACATCGACGAGGGAGGATGTACAGCAGGTGGTGGACGATGGAAACTTCCACTACACAGAGCTGGACGGTACAGAGATCGATCACATATACGAGTTGTATAATAATGATCCCGAAACCATCAAACAGCTCCAGCGTCAATCCGATTACAACGCCACCGGCGATATAGCTACGCTGAGTGCCAGATATACCCACTCTTCCATGTTTGATGGCTACAAAGTCATCAAGGGCATAGACGTATCCGAGTGGAACGGCGACAACATCAACTGGAAAAAGGTTAAAGCCGCAGGAATATCCTACGCATTCATACGTGTGGGCGGACGCTACTACGGTTCAGGAAAATATTTCATCGATTCTACATACAAGGATAATATCAAAAATGCACTGAATGCAGGTGTTGACGTGGGTGTGTACTTCTACTCACAGGCCATCAGCACATCGGAGGCCAAGACAGAAGCCAAATACACTACCGACCTGATCTCAGGCTACAACATAACTTATCCCGTTGTCATGGATTATGAATACGCATGGGAAGATGGAGGTCTGAGCGGTCGTCTGTACAACGCCCACCTTTCCAAGAGCGCAGCTACAAATGTCATAAAAGCATTCTGTGCGGCAGTTGAATCAAAGGGCTACGTAGGCATGATCTACGCCAGCAAGACTGTCATCACAGACGACATGAACGCATCTTCGATCGCACAGTCATATCCTATATGGAATGCCCAGTACAACGACACGGACACTCTCACAGTGAAACATTCATACTGGCAGTACAGCGACGTCGGCAAGGTGTCAGGAATCAGCAATGCAACTGATATGAATTTCAGATATGTCAAATCTCCTGCCGCGCCTTCATCTCTGACACAGTCAGCGTGCACAGACTCCACTATCACACTGACATGGACGAAGATCCCTGAGGTCTATGCTTACCAGATCGTGCGTTACGACAGCTCCGAAGATAAATACGTCTCCGTGGGAACTGCCAAGGGTGCCGGAACGACTACATTTACAGATAAGAATCTTCAGGACGGTAAAAAGTATACATACAAGGTACGCGGATATTACAAATTGAGCTCAGGAGCCATCTACGGAACCTACTCAGCAGAGTGTACCGGTATTACAATAGCTGATACCATAGAGAACTTTGCGGCTACAGTTACAGCGCCTACATCTGTAAAACTTTCATGGTCACCTATCCCTGCAGCAACAGGATACAGAGTATACAGAAGCAACGGTTCATCAGGCAGCTACGAGACGATTGCCACGACCAATTCTCCTGACGACTGCGACGTTACCGACAGCCAGCTCAATCCTGGCACAAAATATAACTACAAGGTACGCGCATACACAACAACTGATACCAACACCATCTGGCACGTTCTGTCAGATGCCAAGACCATAACCACCGACCCAGGCGAGGTTACAGGGCTCAAGATCACTTCAGCCTACACAAGCTCACTTACACTGAAGTGGAATAAGCAGGAAAATGTTGACGGATATATCGTATATGTATGGGAGCCATCCAATGCTACTTGGACAAGGCTTGCAAAGATCTCTTCCAAGTCTACTGACACATACACACACAAGGGACTTCCTCATTCAACCGAGTACAGCTACACGGTATGTGCATATTACAAGAAAAATGGAACATACCACTACACAGAGACAGCCAGCGCAGTGAGCGGATTTACCGGACCTGCTGTTCCTTCCCAGATCGCAACCGCATCAAGGACAGCCAAATCCGTGACCATAAGATGGACACAGATTTCTGATGCCACGGGCTACACGGTATACAAATATAATACGTCCAGCAAGTCATTTGAGCAGGTGGCACGTATCAGCGGAAGCAGCAACAGAACATACACATTTACAGGACTTAAAGCCGGAACAGAATACAAATTTGGAGTGAGAGCATACACAGAGCGGAATGGATTCACAGGCTTCAGTGACCGCAAGGATTTCAGCTCCTGCACTCTCCCGGCAACCTTTACATCATCCTTCAAATACACACCACTTGGATCGCAGAGATTCCTCCAGTGGTCAAAGCTGTCATACGCTGACGGCTACATCGTATACAAGTATGATCAGAAGGCAAACAAATACACAAGAGTTAAGAAGATAACATCCAACAAGACAAATTTCTGTTTTGTTCCTAGCCTCAGAAGAGGCTACGGTTACCGTGTTCTTGCTTACATGAAGTACAACGGCAAGATATACTACGGAGCAATGTCAAATGCACCGGTCAAGAATACATCTCTTACCGGAACGATCACTGACAGCAGCGTAAACCTCCGTGCAAAGGCCGGAACAAACAGCAGAGTAGTCAGAACGCTTGCAAGGGGTTCAAAAGTCAAGATCTCCGGCTATGCAAAGTCTGGAAGATATATCTGGTATAAGGTCACATACACCAGAGGCTCCAGAAAATATACCGGCTATATAAGATCTGATTTCATACGTGTCAAGTAATTCTTATACTTATAATTAAAATAGGGAAAAGCATACATACTTTGTATCTCCTGCTTTTCCCTATTTTTTTATATTTTTTCTCAATATTTTTCTCATGCAGGCCCTTTATTAATAATATTTTAATAATCTTTTTGTAATATAATTGTAATATTTGTATTAGGAGGCTTACATGAAGACAAAACGATTACTTAAACAACTTTTCACTATTTCTCTTGGAATGTTTATATTGGCTGCGGCAGATAATATCTTCCACTCTGCCACAGTATATGCGGCCGACACAAGCTCTATATCTACAACCTCCACAAAATCTGAGGTCCAGGAGGTTGTGGATGAAGGTAACTTTGACTACACTCAGTTGAGCAATGCTGAGATCGACCACATCTATAGTCTTTACGGCAACGATCCTGAGACGATAAGGCAGCTGCAAAAGCAGTCAGACAGCGCTAATCCTTATGGTGTTGCCACGCTCTCATCGACAACATATACACACGCATCCCAGTTCAAGAACTCCACTGTCATGAAGGGGATAGATGTATCGGAGTGGAACGGTTCCATCAACTGGAGCAAGGTAAAATCCAGCGGCGTTACATTTGCCTTTATCAGGGCTGGAGGAAGGTACTATGGTTCAGGTGCATATTTCGTCGACTCTAAATTTGCTGAGAATGTCAAGAATGCAACTGCGGCAGGGATTGATGTCGGAGCGTACTTCTACTCTCAGGCCATAAACGCCACCGAGGCCAGGCAGGAGGCGGCATACACCTTGAACATCGTATCCTCTTACAACCTTACACTTCCCATCGTCATGGACTACGAATACGCATGGGAGGGTGGACTGACCGGCAGGCTCTACAATGCGCACCTGTCCAAAAGCGCTGCCACCACGGTCATCAACACTTTTTGCAGTACAGTGGAAGCAAGTGGCTACGTGGGCATGCTGTATGCGAGCAAAAGTGTTATAACCGATGACATGAACATCACCAGTATAAACAACAAATACCCAATATGGAATGCGCAGTACAACGATTCAGACACGCTGACCACCACTCATTCATATTGGCAGTACGATGACAACGGAACCGTCGCCGGAATAAGCTATCCGACGGATCTCGATTTCAAATATGTAAATACACCGGCAGCACCTACAAAACTCACATTTAAGTCATCGACCAGCTCATCCATAACTCTCACCTGGAATAAGGTTCCTGAGGTATATGGTTATCAGATAGTGCGTTACGATGAGGCCGAAGGAAAATATGTGTCGATCGGAACAACAAAGGGGGCCGGCACTCTGACCTACACTGATAACGGTCTCACCAGCGGTAAAAAATATACCTACATGGTGCGCGGATACCATAAATTAAATACCGGCACTGTATTCGGGGCTTACTCGCAAGAATATAGCTGCACCGCCACCTATGCAGAGGCTGTAACTGCATCGACAGATCCTGAACCTCCAATCTTCGATACCGCCCCGGACATGCCTACCCAGGCCGCAATAGCAGACAGGACTTCCAGTTCCATTAATGTCCGCTGGAGCAAGATTTCCGGAGTCACAGGCTATTTCGTGTACAAATACAACACGTCCACTGGTAAATATGACAGAATTGCAAGATGCATAGGCGACGAATCCAGAAGTTATAACTTTACCGGACTTTCTCCCGCCACAACATACAAATTCGGCGTGAGGGCGTATTATGAATACAACGGTGCGATCATGTACAGCAACCGCCTGGAGTTCAGCAAATGTACAAAGCCACGAACCTTTACATCTTCATTTAAGTATACTCCTCTCGGTTCGTATCGCTATCTGCACTGGCAGAAGCTTTCAAATGTATCCGGCTACATCATATACAAATATGATATTGCCCATAACAAATACACAAGAGTAAAGAAAATATCCTCTTACAAAACAACCAGTTGTATACTTCCTGCTTTGAAGAGTGGCTTCGGCTACAGGATTCTTGCATATAAGAATGTCAATGGTTCGATAGTATATGGCGACATTTCAAAAGCTCCCGCAAAAGCCAGCTCATTGAGCGGAACAGTCATTGACAGCCAGGTCCGTCTCAGGGCAGGGGCAGGAACCAACAAACGTATCATCCGGGAACTTGCCAGAGGATCAAAGGTCAAGATCAGCGGCTGCAAATATTCCGGCAAGAATGCGTGGTATAAGATCACTTACACCAAGGGCTCAAAGAAATACACCGGATATGTAAGATCCGATTTCATAAGAATAAACTAGTCTTAATTCAAACAACAAAATAGGCATCATACCTGATCAGGTATGACGCCTATTTTGTATCTATCATAATGATCGCCTGTTAGCGGAAACTATTTCACAACCTTGAATGAAGCCTTTACATAGCCATCTGCATAAAGCACAAGCTCTCTGCCATTGCTGCCCCACATGAGCTCTTCCTCTGCGTATGAAGGCTCTACAAACTTAACGTCAAGTCTCTTCAGGTCCTCGTGTGCACATGCTGCTGTGCGGAGGAGCAACATTCCCTGAACTACAGGATGGTCTGTGAGGTGGATCTTATTCTCGTCTCCTGTCTCCTTGCTGAATGCATAAACCTCTTCCTTTGTAAATGTATGGAAAGGCTTCTCATCCTCGTACTCAGCCTTCTCCACTCTCTTGATATCCTTCTCCTTGTCAGACGCCTTTACAAGTGTGATGGTCATCTTCTCAACAGGAGTCTCCTCTCCATCTACTTTACCAAGTATTGAGAGTATGTACATGAAAGCATTCTCCTTCACATCGCCATACTCATATGTGATACTGTCGGCAGCCTCTGCCTTCTCTCTGTCCACCGTGTAGGATATCTTGCCTATGAATGCGCCCTGATATGTGGATGCATCCATGTCTGTCATCTTTGTTCCAAGTCCCATGATCCTGTCATAAATCTTCATATAATTCTCCTTCTAAAACTTATTCTGCCTGTTATATTCTCTTATTTGCGTGCAGTTAATCCTTCTCATCCAATTGCCTTGCGCACGGAGCACCCACTAATGTCTATGAATGTTTTCTGTCCGTGACAAATCCGTTTCTTCTTATCATGTCAAAGTCAAGGTCAAATGATGTGCCATCGGTGGTCAGGAAGTCACCGCTTATGACCGCATTTGCCCCGGCTGCAAGTGCAGCCTCGCCGTTGTCCTCATATCTTCCTCTTCCGGCCGCAAGCCTTATCATGACTTTTGGCATGACAAATCTGTATACCGCTATCGTTCTGACGTACTCCTCCTCAGTGAGAGGTGTCTTGTCATAGAACGGCGTTCCCTCCCTCGGATTGAGGAGGTTCATCGGAACCGAATCCACGCCAAGCTCTCTGAGTTCAAATGCAAGTGCCACCCTGTCCTCAAGTGTCTCGCCCATGCCGAACAGACTGCCACTGCACACCATGAGTCCCGCATCCTTTGCAGCGCGTATTGTCGCCTTCTTCTGTTCCTGTGTGTGACTGGTACACACCTCCGGGAAATATGCCGGAGAGGTCTCAAGGTTGTTATGTATCATCGATAGTCCCGCACCCTTAAGCTTCGTGAAGTCCTCCTGATCCAGCAGGCCAAATGACGCGCATATGTTGATATCCACATTGTCGTGTATATCCTTGACCGTTTTCTCAGCAAGCTCGACCTCACGCTTTGAAAGTCTCCTGCCCTCAGCCACAAGGCAGTACCTGAAGCTTCCCTTGCCACAGTCAATCGATGCACCCTCAGTAACCGCTTCTTCACCCAGAAGATTTATCTCAGGTACATCCTTCTTCGCTATCCTGGACTGTGCACAGTATCTGCAGTTCTCTGTGCATCTGCCCTCCTTCACGCTTATGACCGAGCACACATCGCACCGGTCTCCGCAGAAATGCTCTCTTATCTCATTTGCTGAAGCCGCCAGTATATCCAGATCCTCATGTGCAAGCTTTAGAGCCTCATCATATGTGATCTCCGCTCCACCATTCAACACGCGGTTCTTAAGCTCCTCTACATACTCTCTGCCCATATGATTCCTACCTCTTTTCTGTAAAGTTCCCAGTTTCATCTGGTCTTCAGCCCTTGTGTATGTAAATCACCGAATCTGCCGGATGTCTGCAGTGTCTACCGCCCATCTGACAGTTCATATGTATATATGGAAAGAGCCTGCCACCGGCAGGCTCCCCCATCTGTATATAACTCTCTATATCTTTCACAGATATTTAGTATCAGCTATTTATCTTGTGTTCTCTGTTATGTCTCCAAATGATCACATTAGGATTACAGCGCAGCCTTGATCTGCTTGTAGATACCCTCTGCATCAAGCTCGTACTTGTGAAGCAGTTCCTTTGCAGGGCCTGACTCACCAAATGTATCTCTCACACCGATCCTTGTCAGCTTTGTAGGACACTTCTCAGCAAGCACCTCTGCAACAGCACTTCCGAGACCACCTATGATGGAGTGCTCCTCAACTGTGAACACTCTTCCTGTCTTCTGAGCTGTCTCAGCGATGATATCCTCATCGATAGGCTTGATAGTGTGGATGTTGATGAGTTCAGCATCTATACCGTCAGCAGCGAGCATATCCACAGCCTTCACAGCCTCAGATACACAAAGTCCTGTAGCTATGATAGATATGTCCTTGCCGTCCTTGAGCTTAACCCCTTTGCCGATCTCAAACTTGTATGTGCTCTCATCATTGAGTACTGGAACTGCCAGTCTTCCAAATCTGAGATATACAGGTCCAACATACTCGTATGCAGCTTTCACTGCTGCTCTTGCCTCTACATCATCACATGGGTTAATGACAACCATGCCCGGGATCTCTCTCATGAGTGCGATATCCTCACAGCACTGATGTGTTGCTCCATCCTCACCTACTGAGATTCCTGCGTGGGTTGCACCGATCTTCACATTCAGATGTGGATATCCGATAGTATTTCTCACCTGCTCAAATGCACGTCCTGCAGCGAACATTGCAAATGAACTCATAAATGGAACATATCCGCATGTTGACATTCCGGCAGCTATTCCTGCCATGTTCGCCTCCGCGATGCCACAGTCAACGTGTCGCTCAGGATAAGCTTTCTTAAAAATAACTGTCTTGGTTGCCTCTGCAAGGTCTGCATCTAAAACAACAAGATCATCGTGCTCCTTTGCGATCTCTACTAAGGCATTGCCATAGCTCTCTCTGGTTGCGATTGCTTTATTCTCTATCATAATGCTGCAGCCTCCTTCTCAAGTTCTTCCATGGCGATCTTGTACTCTTCTTCATTCGGAGCCTTTCCATGCCAGCCGGCCTTGTCCTCCATGAATGATACACCCTTGCCCTTGATCGTGTGGGCGATGATCGCTGTAGGCTCACCCTTGTGGGACTTTGCCTCAGCAAATGCCCTGTCGATCTCGTCAAAGTCATTGCCATTGATATTGATAACATGGAAGTTGAATGCTTTGAACTTCTCATCTATAGGATATGGTGAACATACATCCTCAACCGTTCCGTCAATCTGAAGATTGTTGTTATCTACTATAACGCACAGATTGTCAAGCTTTCTATGTCCTGCGAACATAGCTGCCTCCCATATCTGTCCCTCCTGGATCTCTCCATCACCGCAGAGACAGTATGTTCTGTAATCCTTGCCCTGCATCTTGGCTGCAAGTGCCATACCTACTGCAACTGAAAGTCCCTGTCCCAGTGATCCTGATGACATATCCACTCCTGGAGTGTGCTTCTTGTCAGGATGTCCCTGAAGGTAAGATCCAACATGTCTGAGTGTCTTTAAGTCTTCTATTGGGAAAAAGCCTTTTAACGCAAGTGCTGCGTAGTAGCCCGGAGCTGTGTGGCCCTTTGAGAGCACGAATCTGTCACGATTCTCGTCCTCAGGATTCTTAGGATCCACATTCATCTCCTCGAAATAAAGATAAGTAAACAGGTCTGCTGCTGATAATGAGCCGCCTGGATGTCCGCTCTTTGCATTGTATACACCTATAACAATGCCCTTGCGAACTTCTACAGCTTTTTTCTGAAGTTCTAATTTGTTCATCTCATTCTCCTTTTAACTGGATACTGTATTTGTATCATACAGAGCCATTATAACATAATTTCTTCTATTTAGAAGTACGTTTTTACATGCATTTTTCAAGAAATATTACAAGGTTTTTTCAAGGTTATCTGTGCATTTCGACCAAATATACCTGCATGGGTGTCCGGCGGATCATTGTATTCACTTTGTCCGCCTCGCAACGCACCTGTCCACGTATCAGCCACTGATCCACTCATACAGTATGCCTGCCATCTCCCTGACATAGTATGTCGGAAGCAACCACCATGCAGTGCTTCCGGCTATGGATCCCGTCTCTATGCCCTGTTTGTCCGCTATACGCTTTGCCCTGTACTCGTGGAATTCATTTGTCACTATATTCATCTTGTCCGGCAGTCCGTTCTGTCTGATGATCTCAGCCGAAAACTTTATGTTCTCCCTTGTGGACGTGGACTTGTCTTCCAAATATATTCTCTCCGGAGCAATTCCGTGCTCTGTAAGGTATTCATACATGCACTGTGCCTCCGACATGCTCTCATCTGCGCCCTGCCCACCGGACACAACACATACAGCCTCCGGGTTCTCATCAAGATAATCCTGTGCCGCTATAAGTCTCTCTCTCAGCATAAGGCTTGGACCGCCGCCTCTAACCGCGCATCCGAGCACCACGACTGTGGCATCCTGTTTAGGCTTTACATGAGCCGCATAGACCATGTGATACGTGATGACCACAGCAAGGGCAAGAGCAATGGTTACAAGCGCAAGCACGATACTGAGGCATATCTTTCCTGCTTTTTTATCCCAAAGCTTTCTGACAGATTTGTCTATCTTTGTCCTGAATACTCCATACAATGTGAGAAATGCAAACACGCCTGTTCCCAGCAGGGTTCCTATATTCACATGACAACCTCTGAACACCGGATATATGAACATCAGCATTCCCAGCACGCCTATTATACAGAATATAAATCTCCATATATGATATCCCCGTGTACGCACCGCCACACCATCTTTTTTTATTTCTTTACTCATATCTTCATGGCTCTTCTGAGTCATTTTATCTGTCATCTATTCTATCCTCCCTGTTTTTTCTCTTTTCAGCTTCTTAATACCATTCACACAGAATAACAGTGACATGACTGTTGCTATAGTCCAGCCTATCGGCCAGGCCAGCCATATTCCTGTGGCGGAACCTATAACTCTTGACAGCACTATCGCCAGCACTACTCTGAGTATCAGATCCGTAAACGTCGATGTCATGAATCTGCCCATCATGCCTGTTCCCCTTAGTATTCCATCAGCTACAAGTTTTGCCGATACTACAAAGTAGAACGGCGCCAGTATCCTGAGATACGTGACTCCCGTGTCAAGGGCAAGTCCTGTCCTGTTCTCCATAAATGGATACATTCCATAACGGCCAAAGAAGAAGTACAAAACCGCAAATGGTATGCATAGTCCCCATATGAGTTTTATTCCAGCTTTAAGTCCCTGTCCTATCCTGTCGATCTTACCCGCGCCAAGATTCTGTGCGGTATAGTTGGATATTCCATTTCCAAGTGTTGTAAATGACGTTATGACGAGATTGTTGAGCTTTACAGCCGCCGCATATCCCGCTATGACAGAGGCTCCAAATCCATTGATTACGCTCTGAATAATTATATTTCCGACTGAGATAAAACTCTGCTGAAGTATGCTCGGTATGGCTATGACTGCTATCTTGCCCAGCATGCTTCCCGAAAATACACGGACCTTCCCCTCAGTGCGAACTGCTGCCAGACGTCTGAACACAACTATTATCGCAAGTACAGCGCTCACGCCCTGACAGATGAATGTAGCCCACGCAACTCCATTTACCCCCATCTCAAATATCTTTACAAACAGTATATCAACGGCTATGTTGGACACCGATGAGATGGCTAGGAATATGAATGGTGTTCTCGAATCGCCCAGCGCAGAGAATATTCCTGTCGCTATGTTGTAGAAGAACAAAAATGGCACGCCCAATATGTATATGTTCAGATAAGTAAGCGAATCTCTCATCAGCTCATCCGGGGTATCAATAAGTGCCAGCAGTCTCTCTCCAAGCAGAAATCCAACCAGCATGAGAACCGCCACAAGTACCGCGCTTGCTATGAGAGTAGTCCAGACAGCAGTCTTCATCTCGCTGTATTTCTTTGCCCCGAACAGCTGGGATACTATGACCGAACAGCCTATATTGCATCCAAATGCAAATGCTATGAAAATAAGTGTTATCTCATAGCTGTTGCCGACCGCCGCCAGAGCATTTTCTCCTATGAACTGCCCCGCCACAAAGCTGTCCGCTATGTTGTAAAGCTGCTGAAATATTACACTTCCAAAAAGTGGAAGGCAGAATCTCCAAAGCACGGATTCGGGTCTTCCCACAGTAAGATCTTTGTTCACTTTTTTCCCTTCTTTTCTATAATTTATTCCTGTTTTCGGTTTTATTCTAAACTCGTTCACCCGGCATTACAATAGGCAAAATAGTAAACATCTTCGGCTGAACACCCGTTTTTTTGTACTTATTTCCATATATTTTTATGCATATAAAAACGACAGTACATGCCGAGATGGACATATACTGCCGGATCTTTTTATATTTTAAGTTTCTTGGTAATTACAGTATATCTATGTATTCCCCTGACAGCGCCTTGTTCATCGATCTGACAGCACAGAATTTACCGCACATACTACACGTGTCGCTGTACTCGTCATCAGGCTTTCTGCTGTCCCTGATCTCCTTTGCAGTCTCAGGATCTATGGCACATGCAAACTGTGCATCCCAGTCGAGGACACGTCTCGCATCCGCCATCTTGTCATCTATATCCCTCGCTCCAGGTATCCCCTTTGCTATATCTGCCGCATGGGCTGCTATCTTGGATGCGACGATTCCCTGCTTGACATCGTCTACATTTGGCAGGGCAAGGTGCTCTGCAGGTGTGACGTAACAGAGGAATGCTGCGCCGTTCATGGCTGCGACCGCTCCGCCTATGGCACTTGTGATGTGATCGTATCCCGGTGCTATATCTGTGACAAGAGGTCCAAGTACGTAGAATGGTGCGCCCATACAGAGTGTCTTCTGAACTTCCATGTTGGCTGCAATCTGATTGAGTGGCACATGACCAGGGCCCTCAACCATAACCTGTACATTATGATCCCACGCGCGCTTTGTCAACTCTCCAAGTCTGACAAGCTCCTCTATCTGACATACATCCGTTGCGTCCGCAAGACATCCCGGACGACATGCATCTCCAAGTGATACCGTCACATCGTATTCCTCGCATATATCAAGGATCTGGTCAAAATACTCGTAGAACGGATTCTCATTGCCTGTCATGGTCATCCATGCAAATACAAGACTGCCGCCACGGCTGACTATATTCATCTTTCTCTTGTGTTTCTTGATCTGTTCGATCGTCTTTCTTGTTATTCCGCAGTGGAGAGTCACGAAGTCAACTCCATCCTCCGCGTGAAGACGTACCACATCGATGAAATCCTGTGCAGTAAGAGTTGCGAGATCTCTCTGATAATGAATAACGCTGTCATATACCGGCACAGTTCCTATCATAGCCGGACACTCTGAAGTGAGCTTCTGTCTGAACGGCTGTGTGTTGCCGTGGCTTGACAGATCCATGATCGCCTCTGCTCCCATCTCGACAGCACTCATAACCTTCTGCATCTCGATACCATAATCCTTGCAGTCTCTTGACACACCGAGGTTGACATTGATCTTGGTCCTCAGCATGCTTCCAACTCCCTCTGGGTTTAAACATGTGTGCTTCTTGTTGGCTGGTATCGCTACCTTGCCCTCTCCTACCAGTTTCATCAGCGCCTCAGTGGACATATGCTCTTTCTCGGCAACTTTCTCGATCTCAGGAGTTACTATGCCTTTTCTTGCTGCGTCCATCTGTGTTGTGTAATTCCTCATCTGTTCCTCCAATCTGATCCGGCTTTATAAATCTGTTCCAGATCTAATATTTGTTTCTCTTACACTTTTATAGTGGCGGAAGGTGGTGCCCCCAATCAGCCACTTTAGGGAATATCCCACTTACGTGGGTCCCTCCTTATGAAAAAAGAGACACAGGAATGCGTCTCTTCTTTCTTACATCATTATGTATGTATCAAACGTATCCCTACGGCGGCATTATCCGCATCAGGTTGTGGGTCGAAGCGTTCAGCCTCCTCTCAGCCGGCTAACTCGCCAGCTCCCCATATACTATCCAATTCTCTGACAACAAGTATACCGCTGTCAGATCGTAACATCAACATATTTTTCTGTGATGTTACACCGTATGCTGCAACTCATTACTGATCTGCATCTTTTCTAAGGTCATAATAGTGCGGAATGATATCCTCGTAATGTCCATCCGGCATTCTGAAGCCTCCCGGGATAACGCCCAGCGGAGTAAAACCAATCCTTTTATACAGATGGAGTGCATGTACATTTGATGCTACTACGGCATTGAACTGGAGCACTCCAAAGCCTTTCTTCTTTGCCATGGAGATACAGTCAAGCACAAGCTTTTCTCCTATGTGTTCACCGCGGACGTCGCGTCTCACGGCATAGCTGGCGTTACATATATGTCCGCATCTTCCCACGTTGTTCGGATGAAGTATGTAGAGTCCTACCACCTCACCACTCTCTGCGTTCTCGGCGATACCGGTATATGTCTGCTCTTTGAAAAATGCACCGCCTGATTCCGGTGTCAGGTCTTCCTCCTGTGGAAATGCTACTCCGTCATCAACAACCTGGTTCCAAATTTCTGACGCAGCGACCGCATCTTCTGTCGTGTACTCTCTTATGCTGATATTCATCTGTGCGTCCTCCTATTATGATAATATTTCACTTATATTCTATTTATTCTTTTATCATTCTGTCTGCCTGCTCACTGTGAACATATAAAGCAGTTCAGTGTGATATTGCAATTATCTCCTACAAATCCACAGCCTGCCTCACTTCCCTCTTTTTCCAGCTCACAAAGCCATACATATCATTCGCAAAGAATATGACGAAGTTTACAACTACAGGAATATATGCCGGATTCTCAAGTGACGCGAGAAACCACAAAACTATCAGGATCACATCATTTGCTGCATATCCCACCGCATAATATGACGATCTCAGCATGGTGAGCGCAGCCGCCAGGAAACTTGTGACTATGGATATTGTGCTAAACACTATATTCGGCGTATCAAGCAGCATCAGTATATAGTAGAACAAAACCGTTACAATCACCGTGCTGACAGTGAGCCATATCACATGTCTTCTTGTCAGTTTCTGTATGGCAACCTCACTGCTGTTGCCCTCCGACGGATTCTTGAACCACGTTATGGCGGACCACACCGCCATCGGCATCGTCATCCCGAGGTAGGTTATCATCTCACCCCAGTAGCGGAACCTGAATGATATTATACCGTATAATATGCTGAATACGACCATCAATATCTGCGCCCACACATTTCCTTTTGCAGCAAATATAAGCGATGTCACGCCTATGAGTGCCGCCGCCAGTGTGAGGATGTCCAAATCTGCAGTGAGAAGATTCGATACCAGCACTATAATGAGGGAACACAGCCAGATAAGCCATTCCCGCTTAGTCAGTTCCTTTATTGGATTGTTCATTTCGATCTCTCCTTTTTATCGCCTATCTTTAGCAAACTCTTTTCTAGTTGCCTGAATTTTCAAACAATTCTATTGTTCAAGAAAGTCATTCATCTTCTAATTTCTCTCAGATTTTGACTATATTCTTTCCTGCCCATCTCTAAAGTCTTATTTTCTCCAAATCATCTGGCACATGCAGGTTGCCGCTGTAATACCTTTTGCCCTCTGCCACGTACAATCCTTTTCTATGTGTTATATTTTTATCCTCTGTATGATATAGCAACAGATTCTGAACTTCAATCTTTTCTGCAAGTTCACAGGCATCCTTGACTGTTGAGTGATGTTTCTCGTATGGATCAAATATATCCGCCTCAGAATACAGGCAGAATGCCTCATGGAGCAGCCATTTGCTGCCTCTCGCATACTTCTCCTCACAATCATTGTAAGGCTCGTCTCCGCAGCACGTAATTTTCGCGCCATCACCCATATCCATACAGAATCCAAATTGCTTTGTCTTAGTTGAACCAGTATCAAAAAATGTGACCTTTTTGCCCATTATCTCTTTCGTATCGCCGTCATTCACCTCAACCAGATGAAGTCTGTCACCAATATATACTGTCTCCTTCTTATTAAGAAGTTGCATTGCCATCTCCCTAAGTAAAGCGATGACCTCGTCATGTCCGTATATAACGGCTTCGCCTTCATACGAACCTTTTTTCATATGCTGGCATATCATGCGGATCATCCACACCGCGCCGAGTATATGATCCATATGTTTATGCGTCACAAATATTGTCCTCATGTCCTGCCAGTTAAAACCCGCTTTCTTAAGCTGTGACAGTATGCCGTTACCACCGCCGCCATCCACTAGAAAATGTTCGTCTCCATCTGACAGCACAAAGCATGTATTATAACACTCTGTCACAAGTGCACTTCCTGTTCCAAGCATCGTTATGTCCATACACCCATTCTTCCTTTCCCAAATACTTAATTCGTATAATAAGCACCATCCGCAGACTCATATTAACCTGATTAACAGCTTACTTCTCCGGCTCCTTGCACACATCAACCCAGCCGGCAGCCCCAGATGCATCCTCAAGCTCAGAGATGGTGAGATTCACTGCACTGTGGTCATTGCCCGCCGCAGGAAAAACCCTCTCGTATCTCTTGAGGCTCTCATCAAGGTATACATCTATCCCCAGATTTATTCCAAATGGACACACTCCGCCCGGTGCATGTCCGACAAGCTCCTCCACGCTATCAAATGGCACCATCTTCGCCTTGACGTGGAATCTGTCTCTATATTTCCTATTGTCAACTCTGGCTATGCCCTCGGTGAGTATGAGTACTATCTTGTCATCCTGTATGAACGCCATGGTCTTAGCGATCATGCCCGGCTCAACTCCAAGCGCCTCCGCCGCCATGGCAACAGTTGACGTCGGAGCGTCCATAAGTATGATCCTGTCTCCATATCCTTTATCTTCAAGAAACTTTTCTGCCTTTTCCAGTGACATGGCTGTACGTCCTCCTTGTTGTAATTATCTGTATTCTAGCACTTCATCCATTTTCTTTCCAGGCCGCATCTCCGGATTCTCTGCAACAGGTTCTGGATCGCCGCACCTCGATAAGCTGTCTTATAATCGCCGGCTCCACTGGGGTATCTTTAAACCTTCTAATACTGTGTCTTTTTTCTATGCTATCTCTTACCTCCATAGCTATGTCTGCCTCCGTCTGTCTCCGTAAATATATGTATGTAAACCGTATATTATCCAAAGCATCATAATTGCTGTATATCTATAACCATGCACTCCTCAGATGCCTTAAATCCCATTGATTCGTACAGCGGTCTGCCGCTTTCCGTGGCATCAAGACTTATCTCCGTGGCACCATGTACACGCGCATCCTCTATAAGCATATTCACAAGCTGCCTGGCGATTCCTCTCCTCCGATAGTCCTTTTCTGTATATACATTCATGAGATGTGCTCTCTTTCCAGAAGTATGAGAAAATGTTGGCATAATTTCAATATAAGACATACTGGCACACGCCACACATCTTCCGTCATCGACAGCTACAACAGTTGTCTGATCACCTTCAAGAAAATATCTCCTGCTGTTTGTCACCAATTTATCGTCAAATATATAATCAACTGGAAGATCATTGACTATCCTAAGCATGGACAATCTGACATTCATCAACATATCTATATCGCTCGCGTCCGCCATCCTATATTCCATAATATCCCCCTAATCAGTCCTTGACATTTGCTAACCTCCTGTTATAATAACACAAGTCGGACGGTATGTTGAATATTAATATACCTTGCAAGGTGTTCTGCAGATGCAGGATTCCCGGATGGAACATGAATCGCGATACAATATATCAGAATTTTCATGAGCCAGATAAGATGATTATCTTATCTGGCTCTTTTTTTTGCGGCTGGCAGGTTAATGTGTCCCCGCAATCATGTGCCTTTCCGATTTTCAATTATAAACTTTTTTTATTAAGGAGATTTACAAATGAATCTGTTAAAAGACGATCTGAAAAAGCTTTACTTCAAATTCCTCATTCCTTCCCTTGGAAGTGCCATGGTCATGTCCATATACACCCTGACTGATGCCATCGTCATCGGCAAAGGTGTTGGAGCTGATGCCCTGGCCGCTCTGAGCATCACAACGCCTCTGCTGTGCATACTTATGTCAACCGGAATTCTCTTTGGCGTAGGTGGATCAGTGCAGATGAGCGTGCACAGAGGAAGTGGCAACACAGTCAAATCTAACCGCTACTTCACCGTGTCATTCATGATGATCGCGGCCATCACCGCGCTGCTGTGGATACTGTACATAACATGCATGCCATCACTGCTGAGGCTCATGGGTGCAAATGCCACTCTATACCCATATGCCATGTCATACATGCACTATATAAATATGTTCCTGCCGGTTGCAGTATTTTCCAACTTCATAGCTATATTTGTGAGGGCTGACAATGATCCGAACCGAGCCATGGCAGGCGTCCTGCTGGGCGGAGTGTTCAATATCGTGATGGACATCGTACTGGTATTCCCGCTGAAGCAGGGAATCGGCGGAGCCGCACTTGCCTCTGTTATCGGTATGCTGATCCAGGTACTTGTCGCCTCATCGCATTTCCTCAGCAAGAAGAATGAGCTGCGTTTCATAATGCCACACAGGATCCTGAACAGCATGAAAAATATTGTGACAGCCGGTATCCCGAGCTTTTTCAATGAATTTGCAAATGGATTTATAGTGCTGCTGTTTAACATACAGATATTGAAGTACTGCGGCGAGAATGCCCTGTCCATATACAGCGTCATCTCCAACTGCGTCATCCTGTTCAACTCTCTGTTCACAGGAGTTGGTCAATCCGTGCAGCCTGTGATCTCGACCAACTACGGAGCAGATAACATAAGCAGAATAAAAACCATAAAAAGAATGGCTTACACAACCATCCTGATCATGGGCGTGCTGTTCTCACTTATTGGAATACTTTTTCCACGAACATTGTGCAATGTATTTATAGATATGAATGAAGGCCTTGGTGTCATTGCTGATCTTGGTGTCAGAGCGTACTTCTTTGCATTTGTGCCATTTGGGATCAACCTGATGACCTCCTACTATCTTCAGGCCATACTGAAATCCGGGCAGTCGCTGTGTATATCACTGCTCCGAAACATCATACTCAGCAGCGTGTGTATACTGACGTTCCCAGTTTTGACCGGTGGCAACAGCTTGTGGTTTGCTGCACCTGCGACCGAGGCTGTGACTCTTACTGTCAGTCTGGTATTTCTGGCGCAGGAATCCCAAAGGCAGGGTAGCCATTAAATGTGTATGCAAATTAGGCGATACGAGGTATAATGGATATGTTGACTTTAACAATAGGGATTAGGGGGTATAAGGCGAAAATGCACGAAATGGATTTGATTGAATTCCTTATTAAAGAAGGACACACTGATATTGCAGAAAGTATTAAAGACTACCGAAAAAATACTATTAAAATGTGTGTGAAGGATGTGGAAAATGTAATTGCAAAAGGCACAAGTAAAATCGGCGGCTTTCCCGATCTTCCGCCCGAAATTCCATATCCCACAATGTCGGGCTATTCCTGCAAGCGCGGAGATGACACTGAGCGGTACGAAAAATCAGCAATGCAGCTTGTTGCTCAAATCAATCTTGCGGACATTGCCGACTTGGATATTGAAAACAGGCTTCCGCACACGGGTATTTTATATTTTTTCTGGAGCGGAGAAATCGACTCAATTCACCAGACCAACAAATGGGTTGAAAGCGTTGCTGACGACCCTGAAAATTCGGCTTATCACAAGGTGATCTGGTACAATGGCGACCTGTCAAATTTAAAGAGAACTGAGCCGCCTGTTCCATATTATTCAAAGTATTTTACAGAAACTTTTGAGGAAAAGGCTGTCGAGTTTGGACTCACCACAGATTATCAGCCACTGGGAGATGTGCTTGACTGTGACCTATTTGACCGTCTTGAAGAAGTTGCTCCAGATTATGATATCGAATATCTTTCGTATGACGGAAACAAATTATTCGGTTATCCTACGGGGGGTAATATTCCGGATGTAAACGCAAAAACTCATCTGCTGTTTCAATATGGTTACAACATTGGTTGTCTATGGAATATCTTTTGGATCATTTCAGATGAAGATTTAAAGAACCGCAATTTCGACAAAGCGGTCTTTAGTTTCGATTTGGACTAATAACTATAATTCTAAGTAGGAGCAGAACACTCCTGCTCCTACTTGGTATAAATTCAGTGCTTTATACAGAATTCGCAGCCACCTTTTTGTCCGATGCAGCTCTTGCAATCGGAGCCCACTGCATACACATCTTCACCCGCGATCAGATATGTTCCTACAAGACTCATCTTCGGTGACATGTGTTCTCCGTTCCATGACACGCCTGCCTGCGATGAATCCATAAGCCCCAGCAGCTCAGGTACTGCCTCCATGCCCATTCCATAGTATCCTGGACCGAACGACGGACTGCAATACTTCTTCTCATATACACTGTTCTTTCTCTCAAGATATCCTTGCAGCCACCCTCTTATGACATCCATGCATGCCATCTGAAATGCCTCCATGTAATACTGGTCAAGCACAGAACCAGTGTTTTCCAGATCTACAACCGGTGCATGAAATGCATAAATGTAACCTTTATCAATAAGACTGATGTCAAGCTGTGTCAATATTCCGCACTCTATCTTTTTCCCACAAAAAGTAAAATAGCCGGGGCAAATGCACTCAGGAGCAAATTCCTGTAAAAGAACATCCACCGCACAAGATCCAGACATATCTTTCATAACCTCATCCAATATTCTGTCAATATTGATCTGATGCTCATACTTCATATCTGCATCTATTTCATTTATATGGGTAATCTGTATCAATCGTTCTTTCACCTGAGTCTTGAGCTTTCGAAGATCTATATGCAAAAGCTCATCTTCCCTCTGAAGGCGTCCAATAACCATATCATACATCTCTGGCTGATGTACTAAAAGACAATTACTGCAATCTTTTATCCGCTGCCCTTTCCGGCTGATCACATACTCAGGATTACCTAGGCACCGTTCCTCGCGATAAAGTGGGCAGTAGCAGAACATGCAATTAAAGTTCTCTACTTTCTCCACTTTATGACACGGGAAAAACTCACATTGTGTATTCTGAAAAAATTTATAACTATTTTCCATAATATATTATGCCGTTTTATTTTTCTGTTTTTTCATTTTTTTCTTAACTATCTCTACACCTGCATAAATCAGGAATCCAGCAAGTGACATGATCAGCCCCAGCCTCAAACCTGGCGTATGATAAACCATTTGTACTGTATGCTTACCCTTATCAAGTTTTATTCCCATAAAAGTATCTGCAAGCTCATCAATTTTAACCTCTTTACCATCCACAACAGCAGACCATGCATCTTCATAAGGTATTGAAAGCAGTATTTCTGTATCATCGTCAACATCTACTTCACCAGTAATTCTATTTTTAGAAATTTTTAAATCTGTTTTATATCCAGTGTTAAGAATATTGATCGCTTTTTCAAACACATCTGTATTCAGCTGCGATACATACAATGTATGCTTCTTGTCCCTATTGGTTTTTCTCTTTATAACTAAATCTATTTGATCTCCAGCCTTATATTCACCAATGTACATGCTGTTGATTTCAAACCTGTGACATGCATTCTGAATCAACTCGCCATTTACATATACCTCACAATTGTTATCATATAAGCTACTATGTGTTTTGCTTCCATCAACAAACACGTATACCGGTCCATCTTTTTTTACATCCAATTTCCATTCTTCATTACCATTCTTGTCAGTATGTATATATTCTGAATCAACATTCTCATATACATCTACTTCTTCACCAAGCATAGCGGATAACAGGTTCTGCTGATTTTCAAATGGGTCATTGCCAAATGAAACCTTCTTTATATCGTCATTCACCGGATAGCCGAGGGGCAAAGCGTATTTATTTTTATATACCTGTGCATACTGAGTCTTCAGATCCGTTTTCTCGTATCCTGATGCCGGACTCTTTAATTGGACATATTTTATTGACAGCAAAGAATCTGTCAGCAGCATAGGACTATTCCAATATGTCTCACGTAAAAAAAGCTTCTCCCCAGGGATATCAGAATATCCCATATAAGCTAGAAATCTGTCAACATTAAAATCATAAGCTGAACTATAATGCTCTATGCTATTATAACCATACAGCAGTGACTCCCCCGTCGCTATATCTCTTCCAATAGTCTTTAGATAATTATAATCATTTTCATATCTGAAAAAGCTTCCCTTCTCAGTATCATTAAGACTATCGACTATATTCTCGGCAGCAACTGTGTAATCAGAAAAACTCCTTGCATCATTATTGTATTCAGAAAAAGCAATGTACACATTATAACCGGCTTCTATCGCAGTCAGGCATGCCACTCCAAAGCATACTACCTTGGAAACATTTTTTCTATTGTTACCACATAACAGCACTATTATCCCTATACCAAAAATTGCCATATAAATAATGACTATATTACGCGGTGAATTTATTTTCTTTATATAATATAAAAATGCCAAACCTACTGCAACAACCCCCATTGCAGAAGCTACTTCTTTTTTTGATACCTGGTCTTTTTCCCATAATTGAACCTCTCTTGCAGCGATCATTATCATTACAAAAGAGAGTACAAAACTAAATCTGAAGAAGTATGAAGTGCTTCTAACAAAGGCTGTCCACACAAGTTCTAAATCTCTAAGACAATAACAGCTGCACAACAAAGCAAGCAGACATGCCATACAGATTTTTTCTTTTTTCTTCACAGCAGAATTAAAGAAAAATGCAACAACAGCAATAAGAACGATGGTTCCCGTAAAAATAGGGGGTGCATCCTGCGCATTCACTTTCGCACCAACATCAAATCCACTAAGGAACTGTGTTATATCCATATTAACTATACGGCTCAATCCAACGGTATTATTTGTTGCAATTCCTCCAACAAGCGCCATACACGCAGGAAGAAGTATACACAGACTCGCCAACACTCCACATAACATTGTTACTATATATCTAAATATACTTTTCCATTCTGTTTTCAACGCTTTTTTTATACTAAAGTCATTTGCATTAAGATATTCAACAATAAATAGTATTCCTGACATCAGACATACCATATAGCCAGTGTACCAATTACAGAAAATTGCAACGAATACAGAAGTAAATAGCAGTCCCGTTTTCTTCTTATCAACGCACTTCCATACTCCTAGTGCTATCAATGGCAAAATAATAACTCCATCAAGCCACATAACGTTTCTACAATTATACACATTATATTCCATAAGTGCATATAACGATGATAATACAAGGCCTGGTATCACCGATATTTTGAACCTTTTATCAACATATATGTATCCTGTTATTCCACACAAACCAATTCTGAGCAAAATCATAAATGCCATAAACTGTGGTATCTGCGCCTTTGAAAAAAACACAATAAACAAATTTAATGGACTAGACAAATAATAAGCTACTATCCCTATCATCCTGCCGCCAAGTGCTTTTCCTGTAGAATATTCTATACCTGCATTTCCATGAAACACATCCCATAAATATCCATAATAGTCCTTATACTGTAGCAATGAATCCCAGATCATCGTAGACTTGTTACCAAATGGTACCACTCCGCACACAGCCATAACAATCAACGTTATAATAACCGGTAAGAAAAATGCCAATGCAATGATGATCATTTTTTGTCTTAGAGTTTTTTGCTTACTCATCAATCTCCTCCTGTAATCCACATCTTTATTATCAACTATCTATAGCTTGACAATATCTAAAAAGCAATTAATTATCTGATTGCCCTGTTTTTCGCAGCACCCATAAACATGATAACCGGAACCACTATTCCAACGATCATCATAATCACTGCTATCAGTTTGCTGTCACCGGACACCAGTGTCACTATACCGCTTATTATCGCAAGTATCACCAGAAATGCTGCCCATACAACTATGGCAGACGCCTTTGCAACCTTGTTGCTTCCGGCTATTCCAAATATACCGCCTATGATGGCCGCAAGCGATGCTATTCCGGCCACAACGCCACATACGACAGCCTTTGTCGATGGCTCATCTGCAAGCACAAGCTTTGCAATGTCATAATATCCGGCATTTACAAGCCCCCATATGAGCATGATGAGCGACGATGCCGTCACCATTCCCTTTCCAGGTAATTTTTCCATAGATTATTTCTCCTTTTTCATTCTCATATCACTGTCTGCTCCACACATAACAGAAGGCCTGTGTTCTGGCTGCAAACTTCTCAGTCTTGAGCAGTTCTCTTACCTCTGCCTTTGTGTACCATCCCGGAGTGATCTCCTCCAGAGTTGAAGTACTCGGCTTGAACTCGCCTCTCGCCTTGCCTACAACACACATATTTGTCTCATTTGAAAATCCTACAGCACTGTAGCTTGTCCCTATTGTGTCACTGATCTCGTACAGCTCAAGTCCCGTTTCCTCCATAAGCTCACGTCTGGCACTGACCTCAGGAGTCTCCCCCGGATCTATGAGTCCGGCAGGGAAATTATATACCCATTCACCCGGAGCAAGTCTGAACTCCTTATCTATAAGGATTCTCTCATCTGCCTCGTCTGTGGCGATGATGACCACCGCATCTGCTGCCTTGCCATGAAGTCCCTCGAAATCGGTGATTTCTCCATTCCTGCTTATCATCTCATAGTTCTTAACTATTCCGTCTACAGTCTCGTACTGAACATCGTATCGTGTGATGAACTTTCCCTGTTCTTTCTTTTCAATTCCTACAAATTTCAAAACACTTTCTCCTCTACTTGCAAAGCTCTGCCACAACCTGATTGATGACCTTGCCGTCTGCCTTGCCCTTGAGTTCAGCCATAACAGCCTTCATGATCTGGCCTTTATTCTTTGTTGCTATCACATCTGCAAATTTTGTTGTGAGGATATCTCTCACCTCATCCTCTGACAGAAGTTTTGGCGCATACTCGTTGAACACATCATATCTTGCCTTGTACTGCTCCAGAAGATCTGTTCTGTCTGCAGGGCAGGTATCGATCTGCTCTTTTACAGACTTGATCTCCTTGAGGATAACACTGTCAACTATATCCTCAGGAATGTTGTCTCTGCAGCCGTTATCGATTCCGACCTTCTTAACTGCTGATACGAGGGATGAGATGCTGTCCTTTCTCTCCTTATCCCTTGCCTTCATTGCTGCTATCATATCCTTCTGTAACTTCTCAAGTGTCATTTTTATTTCCTTCTTTCTTTATTTTTATCACTTTTTTATTTTATACCATATTGAACGCTGCTTTTGCAAAACAACATTCTCTGCCTGAAGCTGTTCCAATTTCTTCTGAATATCTGCTTTTTCTGCCTGAAGTTCTCCAAGTTTTGCCTGAAGATCAGATTTCTCCTTCTCAAGTTCTTTTATCCGGATACCCCTGTCAGCCTTTTCCTTATATGTCTGCTGTAGTTTTGCATTTATCTCCGACTTTTCCTTGTATGTTCTTTGAAGCTTGGCATTTATCTCTGACTTTTCCCTGTAGGCACGCTCATTTTCTTCAATACGTTTCTTTAATTGTCTGGAATTTCTACCAATCTCATCCCTCAATTCTCTGCGTTCTTTTTCATGACATTCACATACCCTGATCAGTGCATCCTCTACCGGCTCTCCATCATATTCAAGAATCTTCTTCGCAAGTGCATTATCTCCATATTCAGGTTTAAGCCATTCCTCTATCTTCTGTAACTGAACGTCATTCTGGTCGGCGTCCACATTCTTATGGTAAAGGCCTATTTCCTGTGAGCCCGGTAAGTACCGAAGATCCTCACATGGCATAGCCGCCACAACCGGAACTCCTGACATGATCTCTATTAGCTTAAGCCAGATGTCATCCGCCCACAGGCACATCTCCACCATCTTGTCTTTGTCGAACCACTTATCATCATAAATTCCTGGTGGATATAAAGTTCCTGCGCCCCCGGTTGCAAATAACTGCATCTTTGGTCTGTACAGACAGGCAACCGTCTCCTTCATCCAATACCTGTACGGAATAAGCTGCCCTTTATCCGAAATGACCATCCAGTGTGTCCTCACAGCGGATACCGCCTCTGGATACTGTAAATATGACATATACAGATTCTCAAGCATGTATGGAGGATATTGCAGATCGTCATCTATCGTCACGACCACGTCGTCCGTGAACTCCTGCAGCGCATAGAAATACTTCTTGTGCGGCTTCAGATCATCACACCATCTGACCTCCAGCTTATCCTCAAACTGCAGCTTTCTGAGATCATCCGGGAGATCGTCATCCTTATTCGGGAACTGCTCCTCCGCCAGCCACAGAACAATCTTATCTGCCTTTCTGGTCTGTGAATATATCGACTCAAGCATCTGTGCTATGCCCGCAATTCTGGCGGGATAGGATGTGAGCGACACTATTATCCTTCTCGTCTTGAGCTTTTTCAGCTCCGATGAATCATGTTTCTTTATGATGGAATATTTGCGGAATAACTTGTCATCATTGAGTCCCTTCTCTGTCAATCCGTCAAATATCTCACTGTTAAATACGCTGTGCGCTTTCTCGTAAAACTCTATTCTCTCTGCAGAATCCAGTTCTCTGCAATACTTCTCATAATTGTCCACATACTGACGTATGGCAAAGTACATAACAGCATTCCACAGATCAGTCCTGTCTGCCATGCCCTTCACATGCTCCGTCACACAGTCAACGGTCTTCGGAACATCCGGCAGCTTCTCAGCCTCACTCTCAGGAACAACATTCCTTGAAAATGTCAGATTGCTTATATATGCTATCTTCTCCGCCGCTACAGCTCCAATTGCCGAATATATCGCTTCGCTGTCACAACCGGCAATGCCCAGTCCTGCATCTATTATGAACTGCTTTCTGTAGAGTTTATTGCCAACTAATGGTCGTACCACATTCATGATCCTGCCACGGCAGTCCTTCCAGTTAAACACCTGCTTTCCGCCGTGAACCCACTCAAAATGTACACCTCTTCCGAAGGTCTTCCCACCGTCACTGTCTATAAGCTCGCAGTTCGAAATCACCATGTCCGCCCCGCTCTGCTCTGCGGCGTCATGCAGCTTCTCCAGCATGTTCTCCGGATAAACCTCCGAGCCATCCACGAACAGTATATATTCTCCATGCGCGCGCTCAATCCCCGCGAATCTGTCCGCTTCTATTATCTCGTACTCCTTAAATGTCTGGCCAGCCAGCTTTGTCCGGCATGTCTCCACACCGCTTCCGGCTGTAAAAATCACTGATATAACCGGTTTCATAACCCGATACTCCTTTCATTGAACACCATCCTATTGCTGTCCCTCATGATGTCCCGACTCTAGGTCTGTCAATAAATTTTATATCTTAAGTATTTCCGATAGATTCTTCTGTATTCCTGCCGCAACCTCAGGCTTATTCATGGAATACACATGTATATGCTTCACTCCATTTGCCATGAGATCTATGATCTGGTCTGTGGCATATGCAATTCCCGCCTGCCTCATCGCAGCCTCAGTATCGCCAAATGCATCGACTATGCTCTTGAATCTCTCCGGCACGTTACAACCTGAGAGCTTGACAGCATTCTTGACCTGTACTCTTCTTGTTATAGGCATAATGCCCGGTATGATCGGCACTGATATTCCCGCCTCTCTGATTCTGTACATGAAATTAAAGAATATGTTGTTGTCGAAGAACATCTGGGTCGTGAGATAATCACATCCAGCATCGACCTTTTTCTTAAGCCCAATTATGTCTTCGTGCTTATTTGCCGAGTCTGGGTGTACCTCAGGGTAACATGCTCCGCCCACGCAGAAATCTCCTGTCTCCTTGATGAGCTCCACCAGCTCTGATGCATGTGAGAACTCTGCAAATACCTGTCCATCATAGTTCTTCGGTATATCGCCGCGGAGAGCAAGTATATTCTCTATACCGGCATTCTTCATGTCAGCAAGCGCAGTCTTGATGCCCTCTTTGCTGGCACACACGCATGTCAGATGTGCTATGGTCGGCACGTCGTACTTCTCCTGGATCTCCTGGGCAAGCTGGATCGTATGCCCCTTGGTGCTTCCCCCGGCACCATATGTAACGCTCATGTAATCCGGCTTAAATGCCGCTATACCAAGCGCCGCTGCCTCAACATCCGCAAAGTCTGTATCCTTCTTTGGCGGGAACACCTCAAATGAGAGTGTCGCCTTGTCCTGTGTTATCAAATCTCTTATCTTCATGTACTACCTCTGTATATTTGACTATTACTGTTTATTTCAATCTGGACTCATTTATATCCGGACTCATTTGTATCCGGTCCCGATAAATAATTTTGTTTTTTTGCTTACAACTCTTCAAGCAGCGCCGGAATATCCATAAGTTTTTTCACCTCATAGTCCGGATGTATATCCGCCGCCTGCTGACCATCAGGGTTGAACCATATCGTCCTTATCCCAGCATTTATTCCGCCCTGAATATCTGATGTCAGACTGTCTCCTATGATCACAGTCTCATCTGCCTTTATCTCTGGTCTCCTACCAAAGCAATAGTCAAAGAATTCTCTGGACGGTTTCTCCGCTCCGGCATCCTCAGATATGAATATATCCTCAAAATATTTTACTATACCGCAGTCTGCCATTCTTCCAGTCTGTACGTATGCTCCGCTATTTGACACAATGTACAGCTTGTATCGTCCATACAAAGTATCAAGCAGCTTTATCGTATCAGGGAATACAAATCCCTTCTGGCTGAGCTGATCCTCATAGTAGGCTGTCGCCTCTGCAGCAGAGTAGTCAACTCCCAGCTCTGCAAAAAGTATCTCGTATCTGCTCTCCTTAACCTGCTGCCTTGTGAGCAGCCCCTGTTCAAGCAGCTTCCATCTTGATTTGTTGATCTCGCTGTATCTGGATATGACCTTTTCTGTAGGCTCCACCCCTATATGCCTGAGCATATTTGAGAGCGCTCTGCTCTCGCTGCGCTTGAAGTCCAGCAGTGTCTCATCCAGATCAAACAATATGTTCTGTACCATATAAATTCCTTATATCTTTCTTTTCAAATTCATATGCTGACTTATCAGTGTCTGTCGTTATGATTCTGCATTTTATACATTACTCTTATGCGCAGCTGCCGGATTTTTACAGTGCGCACATTCTTAAATATTATATTCCACTCACCAGATAATAGCAATAGAGCCGGTTACAAATCTTCTGCTGTGACCGCCCTCTCTTCGGCAATCCCGCACGATCCGCAACCGGCTCTGTTCCGTCTATTTTATTAAGTTTATTTGTATTTCAATTTACTTCATGCTCTTGCTGAGTCCGCTCATTGCGATCTCTGACAACTGTTTTCTGTAGAGAAGTGAACTGATTAAATACTCTATAACACCACCCAAAAGGATGGCCGCATATCCAAGAACAGCAAACTTTACAAGCCCAAGACTTATAACATCTGATATATGACTGATTGTTGACATGCAGGTCATTATCACCAGCATAAACACAATAAAGCTTGCCACAAAATATTTGTAACATACACCGCAGAATATCATAGCTCCGAACAATATAAATATGATCATAAACAATGTATCCAGATAGTTTTCTGTATTCTCCGGATACATTCTGATAAGTATATATTTCTCCACAACAAGTATTGTGAAAAGTACAAGATACACAACTGTGCTGACGATCACTGGCATTCCCACCTCCAGTTTTCTCTTCATCACGCTTGACTGCACATAGTCCGATGCATTCATGTATATTATCATCTGATAGGCAAACATTCCAGTCAGCATAAAATAGAAACCGCCCAGAATATTCGTTCCGTGTGATGATATTTCAATCAATAAACCTATTGCAGTGAATAACCCCAACATCATCACATTTGTCTTTAACTTATATCCATATCTAAGAAGTTTAAAACCAAGTATCAAATCTTTCATCCCTTAATCCTCCTTGTCTAATATATATCATTTCTCCCGCCGGCAGGCGGGGCGGATAGTCTAAGCCGTTTCCGGCCTTGAACAACAATCTGTTAATCCATATCCAGATAAGACGCCTCAACCTTGCAGTACATATGTCTGCGCGTCACATATATTCCAACCGGCAGCAATACCGCCAGTGCTGTAACTATGAGCCATGTAAACTTCTGCAATTCCGAAGATATCGTTATATATATAACCGCAGCTCCCGATGCTCCTGATGACAGCATGGACAGCAGACTCATGACCTGAACATTCTGGACATATCTAGTAATGTTCAGCGCCCACACGGAAATATCTGCTGTGAGCAGTATCGACAGGCAAAGCAGTCTTACCGGGTTACCCACCATAATTTCATATGGTACGGCCACTATCACCATGCATATCGCGATCCTCGCCGGTCGGGCAAGCAGATCCGCCGTAAGCGCATTCCGTAACATGGCTTTCCCCTTTGTTGACGTCTTCAGATAATCCATTCCAAGGCAGCCCTTCACACATATTGCACCGAATCCCCAATAATCAGCCATAACCTCGATCGCAGTCATGAGCGCCGCTCCCACACCGAGCATGACCGCTGTTACATAATATTTTCTCACTCCTATATCGATCAATGCCAGTATCACCCCCAGTATGATCGGTATCAACACATTACACACTAGCCGGTATTTTCCATTCGTGATGGCTCTGTAATCCTTTATCATCATCATAATTACGCTCCTATAAATACGTGAAACACTCTAAGCTGTTTTTACTTTAATACCATTTTTGTATTATTCTTCATGACCGCAACACTTATCTGAAACAGCGATGGTATCTCCTTGCTCACATTCATTCCGGCAAGCTTGTCCAGATTCTCTGCAAGACAGATTCCCTCAAAACCATATGGATTCTTAGTCATGGTATAAAGGATGTTTGATGCCACCTCCGCATCCTGGGCATCTCCCTTTATCAGTATGTATTTCTCCTTCAGATCCTCCACAAATCCGCACTCGACCACATTTCCATGTTCCATGATGATCGCATAATCAGTGATGCTCTCCATATCGGATATATTGTGTGTTGAGAACAATACACTCTTCTCCCCCGCTCCGTCGCTTATATAATCGCCGATCATCTGACACAGCTTATCTCGCATAAGAGGATCAAGAGGCGATGCCGGCTCATCGAGCAGCAGCAGGTCAGTATCCCTCGCCATAACCCCGGCAAGCATCAGCTTAGTTCTGGTTCCATCAGAGAGTGCTGAACACTTTTTCTTCAGCGCAACACCGTTCGGAGAATCAGGAAATATCGCAAGTTCACGGCAATATCTTTCAAACTCGTCCCTGTCAAAATTGTCAAAGAGCAGACTGCTTATCTCCTCCACATCAGATACAGTCCACTGTGGAAGGTAATATCTGCCTGTTCCCGTATAGCCTATCCTGTTCTTTACATCCGCCCTTCTCTCCTTCTCCTCCGATGAATACTTGTCAAAGAAAGTCAGCTCACCTTTGTAATCAAGCCTTATTCCTGAAAGCATATTGAGAAGTGTCGTCTTTCCCGCTCCATTTTCTCCGATGAGTGCTGTCGCAAATCCCTTTGGCACCCTCAAATCAGGTATATCCAGTGTAAATGTCTTAAACTTTTTGGAAATATTCTCCCCTTTTACAGCGCAGTCATAATTCATCATCCAATCCTCCATTAAACCTTAAACTCTCTTCACGTCTTTCTTTTTCCCTATTCTCTGTCCACTTTGTTCTCTGCCTGTCAAATCGTCAGTCCTCCACCATCAGCAGAGCATCAAGCATGTTCTTGAGCTCATCGTCCGACAACCCCGCAATACGTGCCGCAGCTATGGCCTCCGTCAAAGATGCCTCTACCTTTCGAAGATGCTGCTCTATCAGCATCTCACTGTCCTGTGCATTCACATAAAAGCCCTTGCCCTGTTCAGCGGTGACCAGCCCCTCCTGCTCCAGCAGCTCATAAGCTTTCATGGTGGTGATAACACTTATCTTCAGATCCCGTGCCAGCCCCCTGATAGACGGCAGATATTCGCCCTGGGCATATTTGCCCGCCAGAATGTCCGACTTGAAGCTGTCTGCTATCTGCTGATATATAGGCACTCCTGAGTTCTGAGAAAGCCTCATATACATACCTCCCTCAACTGTTTATATGTTATATATACACTATGTACAGGTGCATGTCAACTGTTATTTTGTTTTGCGACATAGAACTATAAATTTTCTTATTATCCCCACAAAAAAATCCCCCGCCACGATACTGAGCCTGTCAGCGTGACGAGGGGAATTCCTCATTAATACTATTCTATTATTCAAGCGGACATGTTATCTGAAACATCTCCTCACATACCTTGTGGACAAGTCTGGCGGTCTCCGTGTCTGCCAGCTTATAATACACCTCCTTGCCCTCTCTGCGGCTCACGATAAGACCGCTGCTCTTAAGCTGTTTCAGGTGATGTGACACAGCCGGATCACTCATCTCCATGGCGGCGGCTATGTTGCTCACACATTCCTCCAGATGGCATAGCATCCAAAGTATCCTGAGTCTGCTGCCGTCGCTGAGCTGCTTGAATATATCTGCCATACCACTGCAGTCATCAGCAGACGGCATGCAATTTATGACCTTGTTCTCATTGTCGCAGTGACAATGCGGCAAATGTATCTCTCCCATGCGGTCTCCTCCTATTCTTTGAAGCTCAGTGCTCTTGTCGCATTTAATACCGCAAGGATCATAACTCCAACATCAGCAAATATCGCCCACCACATGTTGACAAAACCAACAGCTCCAAGTGCAAGACACGCAAACTTGATCACAAGTGCAAACACGATATTCTGATGAACTATCCTGAGTGTCTTCTTGGATATCTTCATGGCTGTGGCTATCTTTGCCGGGTCATCGTCCATGAGGACTATATCAGCAGCCTCTATAGCTGCATCCGAGCCGAGTGCTCCCATGGCGATTCCTATATCTGCTCTCGAAAGTACAGGGGCGTCATTGATTCCATCTCCGACAAATGCAAGCTTCTCCTTCTCTCCCTTGGCTGCGATGAGCTTCTCGACCTCATCCACCTTGTCTCCAGGGAGAAGTTCACTTCTCACCTCATCCACGCCAAGCTCGCTTCCGACTGCATCTGCAACCTTCTTCGCATCACCTGTGAGCATGACTACCTTCTCCACGCCTGCTGCCTTGAGACCACTTATAGCCTCCTTTGCATTTGGCTTGACAACATCTGATATGAGAATATATCCTGCATACTTTCCATCCACGGCAACATGTATCTCTGTTCCAACCGATGTAGGAACCGCTGCCTGTATGTTCATCTGCTTCATGAGCTTGACATTTCCTGCGGCAACCTCATGACCATCAACAACCGCTGACACACCGTGTCCGCTGATCTCCTTTGCGTCTGTGACCCTGTTGTTGTCGATTTCCTTGCCATATGCCTCCTTCAGGCTCTTGCTGATAGGATGGTTGGAATAGTTCTCGACCAGCGCTGCCTTTTCAAGAAGATCAGCTTCGCTCATTCCTCCCTCAGGATGTATCTCTGTAACCTGGAACACACCCTTTGTGAGTGTTCCTGTCTTATCGCACACGACATACTTTGTGTATGAGAGAGCCTCAAGATAGTTGGAACCCTTGACCAGAATACCCTTTGCCGAAGCTCCGCCGATTCCTCCAAAGAAGCTCAGTGGAATGGATATTACCAGTGCACATGGACAGCTTATAACAAGTGTTGTCAGTGCTCTGATGATCCACTTGGACCATGCTGCAGGATTACCCATGATAATGTTTACCAATGGCGGAAGCACTGCAAGTGCAAGTGCTGCTATACATACAGCCGGTGTATAATACTTTGCAAATCTTGTGATGAAGTTCTCTGATCTGGACTTCTTCATGCTTGAGTTCTCAACGAGATCAAGGATCTTAGATACGGTCGACTCTCCAAACTCCTTGGTTGTCTCGATCTTTATAAGTCCGTTGAGGTTGACGCATCCACTGATGATCTCATCACCCACATGAACCTCTCTAGGTACGCTCTCACCTGTGAGGGCACTGGTGTTGAGTGATGAAACTCCCTCAACAACCTTTCCATCGATAGGTACTTTCTCTCCAGGCTGTACAACTATGACTGTTCCGATCTGAACGTCATCAGGATCTACCTGCTCAAGCTTGCCATCCTTCTCTATGTTCGCATAATCAGGACGGATATCCATGAGTGCTGTGATATTCTTCCTGCTCTTGCCTACGGCGTAGCTCTGGAACAGCTCGCCTATCTGGTAGAACAGCATAACCGCTGATGCCTCCTTGTACTCACCGAGCACCATGGCACCTACAGTGGCAATCGCCATGAGGAAATTCTCGTCAAATACCTCTCCGTGTATGATTCCGAGAAATGCCTTCTTAAGTATATCGTAACCGATGATGAGATATGGGATCAGGTACGCCACGATCTCTATACATCTCCACATGATCGACGGATTTTCAAGATCTACAGTTCCGCTCTTTTCAAGAACTGTGAACATAACAGCCATGGCAACCAGAAGAACCGCCGATATTATAATTCTTCTAAGCACTTTTTTCTGTTTCTTTGTCATAACATCCTCCTATCTGATAGAGTACAGATCTTTGTCAGTTAGCCGTGACTAAACAACCTGCTATACCATAATCCGGTAATCAGCATGCACATGCATAACCGCCTTTGGTTACATAAAGATCTCGCAGTCAGGCTCAACCTTCTTACAAGCCTTAAGTACGTTCTTCATAACCTCAGCCTCGTCAGCTCCGTCGTCGAACTCAACGCTCATCTTCTGTGCCATGAATGCTACAGTTGCATCCTTAACACCTGCTACCTTCTTTGTAGCCTCCTCCATCTTTGCTGCACAGTTTGCACAATCAACTTCAATCTTATACTTCTTCATAATAGTTATCTCCTTTTCATTGTTCTCATTGAATCTATGAACATTTAAACATGTATTTAATTATATGTCAACACCAAATTGCAATTCTTTTTTAAATTTGTTTATATGAACATCTGTGCATTTAAAAAAACCTGTGTATATAACATATACACAGGTTTTTGTTCCAGATATATCTGATTCCACTTTCAGATCATGTTTCAGATCTTACTTCAGATCCTCCACAAGCTCATAGAGAGCGATCGCTGAGTTGAAGTTATCAGGTATGATCTCATCACTTGGGATGACAACTCCGTACTTATCTGCTATCTCTGAAATGATAGAGATGATATCGAGTGACTCCAGGATTCCGTCGTCAACGAGTGCCTCCTCATTTTCAAAATCAACATTTGGCTTGATCTTCTTGAGCATCTCAATAAATTCTTTCATTGTTCAATTCTCCTTTGTATGATCTTCTCTGCAAACCATCTATACGTTCTGCTCTGCAAGCTTTCTTACTTCCTTTCGCAGAACTGAACCCTTGAACGTCTTTGGTATACTTTCAACATAGATATACTTTCTTGGAAGCTTGTAGCTCTCAAGTCTGTCAGCAAGAAAGCTTTCAAAATCAGCTTCCTCATAGCCATCCTTCTGCACGACCAGTATGACCGGAAGCTCTCCGGTGATCGGGTCTTTGATTGAAGTGTAAGCCACATCATCTATATGCTCATATCCAAGTGCAAGGTCTTCTATCTCTGCAGGAGATATCTTGCTTCCACCATAGTTTATCACATCATCGGCCCTGCCTACAAGTATGCAGTCGCCATCCTCATCCAGATATGCCAGATCCTTTGTCCTAACATATCCATCCACAATGGTCTCAGCAGTGAGTTCGGGGTCATTGTAATAGCCTTCCATGACTATAGAACCGCCCCAGGACAGAAGTGCCGGTGACTCCGGGCTGCCATTTGTAACCACGTTACCCTCGTCGTCAGAGAATCTTACGACCGAGTTCACGGTAGGTCTTCCTATACATCCTGTCTTGTTGCCATTGCCACTGAACTCCAGTATGCATGCGCATCCGGCTTCAGATGAACCATAGAAATTATACAGTCTTGTATGCGGAAGCAATCTGAGCAGCTTCTCCTTGTCTGACTCGGCAAGAGGTGCTGAGCCTATCTGTATATAATCAAGCTGATCTGCATAATCCGCGATCCTGTCATCCGACAAATGGAATATCATTCCGAGTGATGCCGGTGATATCGCCATGGATGTCACTCCGTATTTCTCTATGAGCTTCCACAGCGTTCCGATAAATACCATTCCGTCCATCAGACATACTGTGCCGCCATTTACCATGTCTGACTGGTATCTTCTTATTCCAAATGAATGGTTGAGAGGCATTGGTATTATCTCCACATTGCCCTTCTTCATGGCTGTTCCCTCGATGACATTGCCGGCTATTCCCACATCACCTCTGTGGTGCATGACAACGCCCTTTGAAGATCCAGTAGTTCCCGTTGTGAAGAGCAGCATCGATCTGTCCTCCTCACCCGGAAGCTCAAGCTCTGCCTCGCTCTCATCCTTCATCCTGGTTATTATTTTCTTCTGGCTTATACACTTTATTCCATCCACAGGCTTGTCTGATATGAGACATGCTGCGTCAACTCTCTGGCCTATCTCAACTGCCCTCTCTGCGGATGTGGATTTCTCTATCGGCACGACAAGCACATGCATGTACTGCAGTGCAGTGAACACTGTCAGATAATCTATGTTCTGTGTGCATCTGATCATTACATGATCGCCCTTGCATATGCCCATATCCTGCAAAGCGTGTGCAGTCTTTCTTATATTGCTCCAATACTCTGCGTATGTGACTGTCTTTCTTAGCTCACACACCGCCAGAGTGTCCGGCTGCGTCTGGGCATACTCCTGAATATAATGTAATACCGTCTGCTTATACATTATTCGTTCTCCTTCTTGTACTTCTCCCATTCTGCCATGAGACTGCTTTCCTCATCTGCCCAGGCATCACAGGCATCAGTCCAGCTCTGCTTCTGCTCATCTGTAAGCTTACTCTGCAGGCCGTAATTGTCCTCTATATATTGTGCAAGATATGTGGTAACCTTCTTGGCACCCGCAATATTTACATGCTTGCTGTTGTAGAAATCTGTTGAATAATCCAGATTCAGTTCATCAAGAACATTGTTCATGTTCAGATAATCATATCCCTTTGAGGCTATGTACTCGTCAAGCTGAAGCTGCTTGGATGCCTGACCCTTTGATGGGTAGTAAGGTGTCGCAACCAGCAGAACCTTAACTCCGAGCTCCTCTGCCTTTGTCTCTATGTCATCGATATATCCGAGTGTCTCATCCGACAGATGAAGCTGTCCGTCAGACTCGAACACAGGCTCCTTGATCTTCGTGATCTTCGACCTCTGCCTACCTGTCTTGAACTCGTCCGTTCCCTGATTGAGTCTGTCTATAAGCACCTGTCTGTCAAATGTCAGCAGATTATCGTGATACTTCAGAATAGGGAACATGAGCTCGAACTTGGACTTCTCGTCCGCTCTGTAATACTTCTGTATCATCTCAAACTTCGTCGATGATGGTCTCATGCCCGATGTCATGACTTCCATACGATAATTGTAATGCTCATCCTTTATCTTTGTGACATCGCCTCGTATGATAATACTTCTGACCTCAACCACAAACAGATCCAGATCCTGGGTCTTGGCAGCCTCCTCCATGAGATACGGCGCAAGTCTTATATCCTGAGCCGCAGTACCTATGAGCATTGATGTGTACCCCTGCTCCTCATACGCCTGGGTCGGTATCCAGTATCTGTACATCGAGCTGGAGCCGATGAGCACCGTACTGATGGTGTTATCCTCCTCCGCATAGTAGTTTGTCCACACATCTGAGTCAAAATCCTGTGGTCTCGCCAGTTCTCCCGCCTTGTTCAAGCCAAGGAAAAGCACTGTACATATCGAAAATACTGATATTGTATATTTTATCCACGCTGGCATATCTTTCTCCCTTCTCATCAGAACTGTTCATATATAAATGATGCGCCCGCACCGGAGCCGTATACTCCGCAAATGGCAATGAATGCCAGACCTGCTGCCATGACCAGCCATTTGAATACTATGTTCTGCTTTGCAAGCCATTCTCTGACATCGCCTGTGCTGCCTCTTCTCTCCATGATCTCCTGCGCGATGGACACAGCAAGAAGGAGAAGGCATCCAAATATCAAAACTCTCCACTCTCTTCCTGAAAGTGAAAATTCATCCACAATATTATACACCCTTGAGTGATCAAAAACCATGGAACGGATCATCCAGATCGAGCTTCGGATTCCCTGTCCCATAAATATAAGACGTCCGATGACACAGAGGATGAATGTCCTGAGCATTCTGAATATCTCCCAGCTTATGCAGTCAGTCTTTATCCTGAGCGCCTTTGTAAGCTTTGCCAGCGGTTCCTCAAAAAGTGTCGACATGCATATCAGCACTCCGTGATACAAGCCCCATGCTATATAATTCCACTTTGCGCCGTGCCAGAGACCGGTCAGCACCCACACACACAGGATAGGTATGCTCGCTGCAAATACCTTTCCTATCACATTTCCTAGGTGATCTCTTATCTTGACATTGAGCTTGAGGAACAGCTTTGATGTTGACACCGGGTAGAATACATATTCTCTGAAGAATGCACCCAGTGACAAATGCCATCTTCTCCAGAACTCAGGAAGTGTCTGTGAAAAGTATGGTCTTCTGAAGTTCTCTCCCAGAACGATGCCGAAGCACTCTGAAGTGCCCCTTACTATGTCCATACATCCTGAGAAATCGCAGTATATCTGGATGGAATATGCGATTCCCACTGCCAGGAATATTCCGCCATGATAATCAAATGTATGCCCAAATATCTCTGTTGTAAAAGCTCCTATCCTGTCAGCTATAACGATCTTCTTCACAAATCCCCAAAGCATGAGCCAGACACCTCTCATGATAGTGTCCATATTGAAGCTGTGCTCCTCCCAGAGCTGATGTCCTACTTCCTCATATCTGGCTATAGGTCCCTGGGTAACATGTGGGAAATAAAGCACATATGACAGGTATCTGAAGAAATTCTTCTGCGCTGATATTCGTCCGTTATACAGATCCACGAGATATGAGATCATCATGAATGAGTAAAATGATATTCCCAAAGGTGCTATGAGATTCCAGTCAGGAATGCTCTGCAATCCGTCGTATGGTATGAATCTCTTTATATTGTCGAGCACAAAGCCAAATGCCTTGAACACCGCCAGAACACCGATAACTATGACAAGTGCCCACACAAGGAACTTCTTTCTCTTCGCCTTCTCAGCAGCCTTGATCTTTCGTGCGGTTCTTCTGTCCGCATCCTTTGCCAGCTCCTCCTGCTCGTCCAGACTCTTCTGCAGCCTCAGTGAGAACAGATAAACGACAACAGCCGTGACAATGACCAGAAACAAGTACTCTATCCCGGCATATCCGTAGAACACAAGACTCACAAGGAGCAGTATCACCCACTGTATCTTCTTTGGAACTATGTAGTATAGCACTATTGTACACAATAAAAAAACTATAAATGTATAAGTTACTACTGACATGTCCTCTCCCTCTTCTACAAGTAAAAATTATTTATACACTGCTAAACGCCGGCCAGTATTTTAACAGCAGCGCACATACTACTGACATGACCGCCAGAACCAGCAGAGTTATCTTCCAGCCCTCTTTGAACATATACTTTGGCGACAGGCCGTATCCAACCGGTATCGCCCTGATGGATGTCGGAAGCATGTATGACAGGTTGACTCCCACAGATGCCACATATATGTACGGTATCGGATTGAGTCCGCAGCCCTGTGTGATGGATATTACCAGCGGCATGGCTACCGCAGCCGTGGCTGTGTTAGATGTCACATCCGACATGAGAAGTGTAACGGCAAGTATCACGAACACTGTGATAAATCCGCCCTTCATATCAAGCTTTGATATACACTCACCAAGTGCCTCTGCAGCACCGGATTTGTTGATGAGTGTTCCGGCGGCAAGTCCACCGGCAAATATATACATAAGTCCCCAGATGATCTTACCCTGAACATTCTTCCACACCATAATACGCTCTCCGTTCTTATTGGTGAGAAGGAATGATACTATGGCGCATATGATAAATACATACGCCGGCTTGAGTCCCGGAAGTATGCTCTGGTAGAGCTGTCTGGTAAATGCAAGCACCGTGGCAAGAACAAATAACACAAGTGCTATCTTCTCCTCGTAACTCATAGGAGGAAGCTCCTTGTATTTTGCCACAAAGTATTCCCTTGAACCGCCAAGCATCTCTGTCTTCTTCACATCACGGATCATGAACAGGATATTTACAAGCACAAGTATGAGCATGATAGGCAGGAATCTTACGACCCATGAAGAATACATGTACTCCTCGCCTGTTATCTGCTGTATATATTCGACCGTCACAAGATTCATCGCACCTCCGAGCGGCGATGCCAGACCACCGAGTCCGGTTGCATATGCTATCGTGAGAAGTATCTTTGATGCAGTCTTGTTTGTCTTGATGTCGTCCATTCCTATGTACTTGAGCATGGCGATTGCTATAGGTGTGATCGTCGCACATACCACTGCATTTGGAAGCACCGCTGACAAAACTGCTGACAACACAAACCAGAACACAAGCTGTATCCTCAAACTGCTGCCGATAAGTCTCAGGAATGTAATGGCTATCCTCTTGTCAAGCCCGGTATTCTCCCACATCACGCTTATGATGGAAGCTCCCAGAAGAAGCAGTATCGTCTCGTCTGCATAGTTGGAAATGACCGCCGACATGTCAGTCATCTGAAATATCGCATTTAAGGCTATCGGGAGGAATGCGGTTACCGCATAGTCCACAGGGCCTGTTACCCACCAGTACGCCATCCACATGATGGTTCCTATCGCTGCTCTTGACTCAAATGTCGTGAATACTCCGTGTGGCAAAAGTGCCGTAAACAGCCCGAATAACAATGGGCCGATCAGTAAATGTACTATTCTCTTTCGGTCTTTCATAAATATATCTCCTATTTTCAATAAAACACTAATTTTAAATTATAAATATTTAAGATTAATCTTTCATTAAAAAAATTAATATATATTAAAATTCACAGACATTATTCTGCATTTACCGGGATTTTAAATGTAAACAGGCTTCCTTTTCCGGGCCCACTGTCAACATCCACGGTTCCTCCGTAATATCTGGCGATCTGCATTACCTGTGACAGACCCAGGCCAAAACCCTCCGCACTTCTGTCCGGCTCACCTCTGTAAAAACTCTCAAATATCTTTTCCTTTGTGCTATTATCCATTCCCCGGCCCTCATCCCTGACCGAGATAAAATAGCTGTCATTTTTCACACCGCAGGACACATGGATACTACCTCCATCATTGCTGTATTTCACCGCATTTGACATCAGATTGTTCACGACGATAACTATATGGTTCATATTCGCTTTGACCATCGTCGGCTTCAGGTCGTAGGTAAACTTAAGATTCTTCTTACAGATATACTCCACGTCATCACACACAGACTCCACCACATCCAGCAGATCTACATCCTCAACCGCTATGACTGCGTTTTCGTTGTCCATGACCGACATCTGAAGAAGCTGCTCTATGAGCCCCTTCATACGTGAGGTCTGCCTCTCGAATACCTCTATGCTCTCAAGCATCTCTTCATCGCCATTCTTCTCAGCTATCTCCCTGGAAAGCTGACACTGGGCATGCATGACTGCTACAGGTGTTCTCAGCTCATGGGATACATTTGCATTGAACTCGGTCTGCCTCTCAAGCTCCTGATGGACTTTTTTGTACAGGTTGTTATTCGCATCGGTTAGCATATCAAGCTCCTTGAACGGGCCGTCATACTCCAGATTCTCTGTAAAATCAAGATTGTCCACACTCTTATCTATCGAACGGTTCAGGCTTTCCATTGGAACTGCTATCAGTTTCCTCAAAGCAAATGCATATATCACAAATGCTATCAGCACGATTCCAATAACACAGTATGATTTATATAAAAGCTCACTGTAATTGCTCTCTATATCCCTGACGGATACCATGACACAGATCTTGTATTTAGAAGTCTTCTTCAGCGGCTCTTTGTCTGTTCTTCCCCGCCTGACGACTGCAAAATACTTGACCTTCCCTGCATCTATATGCATAAGACTTTTGCTTATATCCGGATTATCCGCATATCCCTCAGGCACCTCGCCGTCAAGGATCTCGCCGTCATTTCCCTGAAGGAACACATATATCTGTTCATTGCTATCCGGCTCGTCCTCACGGTCGTAAAATCCATCATCTATATGTGGCTTCTTCTGTGAATCATACGCTATGTATCGTCTAATTTGCATTACCTCCTGCGTCAGCTTCTTATAAGCCATCAGGTTCATATCATCATTCATAAGATTGTTCTGGATGACCAGCAGGCAAGATATTCCCACCACCAGAATAAGTGCTGTGATTATAACAGTATATGTTACAAATGATATTTTTCTCTTTAACATTCCAGTTTGTAGCCGACACCTCTTATTGTATGGATCAGCTTCTCCTCATAATTATCGTCTATCTTTCTTCTCAGATAACGGATGTACACATCTATCACATTTGAATTGACATCGTCATCTATGTTCCAGATGTTCACCCGTATCTGTTCCCTGGTGACTACCACATTTCTGTTTCTGGCAAGGTACTCAAGGATAGCATACTCCCTGACCGTGAGATCGATGACCTTTCCATCCCTGATCGCCTGTCTGTTGTTCATGTCGACCACCAGTGAACCACAGGTTATCACATTCTCATTTACCTGATTCTGGGTTCTCAGCATGACCCTGAGTCTTGCCATAAGCTCCGAGAACTCAAACGGCTTTGTCATATAATCGCTGGCTCCGGCATCCAGCCCCCTGACTATATCCTGTGTCTCCGTCTTGGCCGTGAGGAAAAGCACGGGAACCTGTATCCCCGCATTTCTCATCTCACGCAGAACTGTTATTCCGTCCTTGTTCGGGATCATTATATCCATGATCGCCCCATCGTAATTCTCCGCTTCCATATAATCAAGTGCCGCCTGTCCGTCATAACAGGCATCCACATTATAGCCCTCTTTGACCAGCTTACTGCATATTATGCTGTTCAGATCCTTCTCATCCTCAACTACAAGTATACGCATACTTCCATCCTCCCTGTCATTTTCACCTGTTGGCCACTACAGTATATCGCTGCACGATCGCTGAACAGATATATATTGCCATGCTTTTATGAAAATAACATTAAAAGCCGTCACTTACATCTGCCAAATGTAAATAACGGCTCTCAAATGCTGTTTTTATCTATTCTGTCTTACCGCTCTTCTCATCGTAAGTATCAAGGAAGCTATGTCTCACGCCTCCCTGCTTGTACTCTATAAGGGTATCGATATTGACATTCTCCACACTCTTGAATATATTGCCCTCCACAAACGGATTCGTCTTCTTGAGTGTCGCTATAAGCTGCTTGATCTCCTGACGCTTGGACTTCGTCTCCTCATTGTTACATGTTGTGCATGTGTCAGTGAACTTACATGCGCACTGTATGAAATGAAGCTCGTTGTAATCTCTCCACGCCTTGATGTCGTCCTCTCTCACCATATAGAGAGGTCTGATGAGTTCCATTCCCTCAAAATTGGTGCTGTGAAGCTTCGGCATCATGGTCTGCATCTGCGCTCCGTAGAGCATACCCATGAGTATGGTCTCTATGACATCATCGTAGTGGTGTCCAAGAGCTATCTTGTTACAGCCAAGCTCCTTCGCATAGCTGTACAGATGGCCTCGTCTCATTCTTGCACAGAGATAACACGGCGACTTCTCTACGTTATACACTGAATCAAATATATCAGACTCAAATATCTGGATAGGGATGTTCAGCATCCTGGCATTATCCTCTATGACCTTGCGGTTTGCCGGGCTGTAACCCGGATCCATAACTATGAACTTGAGCTCAAATGGGAACTTGTTGTGCCTTTTCAGCTCCTGAAAACACTTTGCCATGAGGAAGGAATCCTTGCCGCCCGATATACATACGGCTATCCTGTCGCCCTCCTTCACCAGCTCATATCTGTTGATGGCCTTTGTGAAGTTGCACCATATCTTCTTGTGGAACTTCTTGCGGAGGCTCTTCTCAACGTCGGCACATATATCAGTCTGTTCCTGCTTGCCCACGGTGTAGAGCAGCCATGATATATATCCGCCTTTAAGGCTCACCGCATCGTATCCCAGCTCTGTAAGTCTCTCCGCCAGCGGAATGCTGTTGGTTCCGTGGGTGCAGCAGATTATGAGTTTCTTTCCCTTTGAGTTGTCCCTGGGCATATATTCCTCTGCAGGAAACAGTTCACCTGCGGTTTCTGCCAGATGCTCCGGCATCAGACTGTCCGCAGGAACTGCCATCGCACCCGGGATGGCTCCGTGGGATATCTCAACTTCATCCCTGATGTCAACCATCAGATATGAATCCCTATCCAGTTCCTGTATCTCTTCTATTGTGATCTCTGATATATTCTCTGCACTATTACCCATATTATCTATGCCTTATCTCTACCACCGTTTAATATTTGTCATAAAATGTTCTGTCCTAACCATATATGCCAGGTTATGCGGCTGTTTTCCTGCTCTACTCTTTACCATCCCAGCAGTATGTACAAAGCTTGCACTTCTCAACTCCGCATGCCTCAAGCATATCATCAAGTCTGTTGAATCTGAGTGATGTGAAATGCAGCTCCTTGCAGATCTCATCAACCATCTTCTCATACTTCTCTGAATCAGGATCTGTGTACTCCTGAAGTACCTCGTCTGTCACATTTCCATTCTCAAGTCTCTCGATAACTCTTCTTGTTATCAGATCCATCTCTGATGATGATCTTGAGAAGTTAAGGTATTTACATCCGTATACAAGTGGTGGACATGCAGGTCTGATGTGCACTTCCTTGGCACCGCTGTCAAACAGATACTCGGTTGTCTCTCTGAGCTGTGTTCCACGCACGATGGAATCGTCTATGAGCAGAAGGCTCTTATCCTTTATAAGATCCTCAACTGCCAGAAGCTTCATCTTCGCGATGAGGTTACGCTGGCTCTGTATGGTCGGCATAAATGAACGTGGCCATGTCGGTGTGTACTTGATGAATGGTCTTGAAAAAGGTATTCCTGATTCATTGGCATAGCCGACTGCATGCGCTGTTCCTGAATCCGGAACTCCGGCTACGATATCAGGCTTAACGTTATCTCTCTTTGCCATGCTGGCTCCGCAGTTGTATCTCATCTGCTCTACACTCATACCCTCGTATGAACTTGCAGGGTAACCATAGTATACCCACAGGAAGGTACATATCTTCATGTCCTTGCCCGGCTGCACAAGCGTCACGCAGTTGGACGGCGTGAGTACGACAACCTCACCAGGACCGAGTTCTTTATAGTCATGGTATCCAAGGTTCTTGTAGGCAAAGTTCTCAAATGACGCACAGAATGCACCATCCTTCTTGCCTATGACCACAGGAGTTCTTCCATGCATATCCCTGGCTGCATATATTCCATTCTGGTTCATGAGCAGGAGTGACAGCGAACCGTCTATCTTCTCCAGCGCATATCTTATTCCATCTATCAGATTATCCTTCTGGTTGATGAGGGCTGCCACCAGCTCTGTGCTGTTGATATCCCCTCCGCTCATCTCAAGGAAATGTGAATGTCCCTGATCAAATATCTCCTTGGATATCTCGTCAACATTGTTGATCTTGCTGACAGTTGTCAGAGCATATGTTCCGTGATGTGAACGCACTATGAGTGGCTGTGGCTCATAATCGGATATACATCCTATTCCAAAATAGCCCTTCATGTTCTGCATATCTTTGTCGAACTTTGTTCTAAATGGAGCATTCTCAATATTGTGTATGGATCTGTCAAATCCCTTATCTCCATACACTGTCATGCCTCCGCGCCTTGTTCCAAGATGTGAATGATAGTCTATTCCAAAGAACAGATCAAACACACAGTCATCTTTTGCCGCTACTCCAAAAAATCCACCCATTGTTTTCCTCCTGAAGTGATAAAAATTTGTCATTTTCGCAAACATATCTATATTAGCATAGGACTAGCGGTGATTACAATATTATTTCATGACATTGTTACACATCTATTTTGTGATTTTAGCTTTCATAATATTATGATATACTATTTCTGTTGCCGCCCCTATACTGGCTCAGAAAGGGGGTAAGTACATATGATAACACTTCTTATTACCTTTATTATCTCTGTCATAGCAATTATTGTTGCCTACTATATTTGCAAATGGCTGGACAAAGATAAGTAATCGGCAACCAGCCTAGGAAATACGTCGTCCTACACGATAGACGGAGAAAACCCCAGAGGGTGCCACCTCTGGGGTTTTCGCTTGCGCCTATATTGTGTAAAGCACAATGATATACTCTTATTACCTTTTATATCTGCCGATATTATAACATATATAAATTCTGGTTACAACATCCATATTAACATAAATTTTATAACACATTCATTATCAATTTCACTACCCCCGCGACAAAAATCAGCCCCGCCAGTCCGAAAAAGAATACCTCCATCTCCCGGTACACCTTGTTTGATTTTTTCTCAAATGCCTTTCTCTCCTCCCTGGAGTAAAGCAGTCTATACTCACTGCCGATTGGATGTTTCTTTCTGTTTATATCCTGATTAACCACATAAGAATCCGGCTCACCGCTGTATGGATCGATGTATTCCACTGTGGGTTGTGCACATCCCGGCAATTTTGTCCTGCCGGTCAGGGTATCGTATCCTATGATCTTTCCGGTTATCTCCATGTCATACATATCATTCTCTTTTATGCGTTTTGACCGCATAATATACCCAGCTATCACAAATATCAGTACACACGCCAGCACCTTGATCACATCCAGGATAACCCATACAGGATTATTCCTATCTATAGCTATTACCCCTCCATCCTGCAGACTATCTACCACCATAGATACACTGATTAGCAAAAGTGCCATGCCACCAGCCAGAAGTCCGATACAGATATTCTTGAAGTTCCAGCGATCCTCCTTTGTCTTTATCCATATCGCAAGTCCGATAAAGAATATCCCCACAATACCGATAAAAGCTGATTTCACAAGCTCCGTTATAAATTCTACATTGTCTATTATGTAATCCATAGATTCCCTCATTTTCCCCGCTTATTTCCTATATTTAACACATTCTCACTGTATATAAACATTCTATCATTTAACCAACTACTGAAAAAGATCTGTATTCATACCAAAGACATCAATAACTTTCAAAATATCGGAAAGTTCATTCCTAAATTTCTGACGATACTCCTCCATGTCACCATTATCCCTGCCATTGTTACTAAGTTCAAATAAATCTCTGTCATTCTTTATCGCTACTGCCACCATATTGCCAGCGATCTGTATCTCCATAAATCCTTCAAGTCCCATAAGTCCCTGCATAAGCTGTGGCGTCAATACCCTCAAAGCAAGCTGGCTGTCAGAGGCATATATATCGAACCTGTTATCAAATGACGCGTTGCCCGTCATAAAACTGTTACGTGAATTCTCAGAACCCAATACTCTTGATAATATGCCACTTTTCTTTTCATTTTTCATTCTTCGACTAATTCTCTCCTGGATATGTACAAAACCATTAACATTCTTGTGGGAAGTAGCCATTATGAGCTGACCTTTAAAATTGGCAACATTATCGCCAAGGGACTCGCCGTCCGGTGAACCCTTTGTTTCCGTTCTGAGTGTGAGATCACTGAATGTAAATTCTACTCCCCTGTATATTCCATGTATAAAGTCAGAACCATCCATATTATTAAATGAAGGAAGAATCGGACAATTATGTAAAAATGCCTCATTTGTATATCCATTTGGCATGTATTCAATCACCTGCAAGCGCTCTCCAAGGACACTCCGTACAACATACTGTCCCATGAGTTCCTTGAGGTCTTTAAGTTTATTTGTCTCCATATATGAGAACAGGAAAAATCCGCCTACAAACAAAGCCGGAATCAGCAGCCAAGCAGAGTCTAATTCATAGCCATTTCTAGATACCACCATAAACGCAACAAATGGCGCAAATATTCCTATAAAAGAAACAATCTTAAACACCTTAAGCACTTTACATAGTTTGCGTTTTTCTAATATTTCCGATTCTATATTCTGATCCATCTTCTCATCTCCAAACTGTGATAAATACTCTATACGAATCTCAGAGCCTTACCGAACTTTTATCTCATAAAAAAATCGCCCTATACTGATATATAATATACCAGTATAAGACGAATTCAAACTTAATTAAAAAGATTTTCCCTGAATCCTAGCCGATGCTCTTAACGCTTTCTCCCTCTATCAGGGAATATGGCACTATCTCATGTTCACCAGCTGCTGCATAATTTATATGCTTGAGCATGATGTCAACACTTCTCGATGCCATGATCTCTGTATTCTGTTTTATTGTTGTAAGTCTTGGTACACAGTATCCTGCCAGCTCTATTCCATCAAATCCAGTAACTGACAGCTCCTCCGGAATATGTTTGCCCAGATCAGCAGCCGCTCTCATAACGCCGATCGCTATCGTATCACTGAGAGCCATGATTGCTGTAACCTCCGGCTGTTCCTCCAAGAGACGCTTCGTGGCCTCATACCCCGCCTTCATAGAATATCTGCACGGAATATATGTAAACTCCGCCCGGTCGTCATGCTGCCACTCATCTATAGCCCTCTTGCAGCCTTTATATCTGTTGAAACTTATCTGTTTCTCGGACACCTGTCCTCCTATGACTCCGATGTACCTGTGGCCTTTTTTAAGAAGATACCTTGTCATATCATATGTCGCTGTCGTATCGTCTATCGTTATGGAGGATATGTTGTCATTTGCAAGAATATCTCCGCTGGTTGTAATTATGACTCCAGGTATCTTCATCTCCTCCACACGTTCATCAAAAAGTGCAAGATTGGCACCCAAAAACATGATCCCCTTTGGATTCACGCTCCGAATTAGTTTGATGGCATACTCTATCTCATCACCATCCTCATCTATATATTCCACTATGACATCTTCATCATATCCCGCAAGCTGACTCTGTATGCGCTCTACTATATCTGCAAACAGCATGTTCTGGTTTCCTTTTATAATGACTACAACCGCCGATTTCGCTGCCATTTTGAGGTGCTTGGCATTGACATTTGGTTCAAACCCACTTTCCTCTATAACTCTAAGTATCTTCTCTCTGGCTGCGTCACTGACTCCGGTCTGATTGTTGATCACCCTGGACACGGTTCCGATACCATAACCTGATATACGCGCAATATCCTTTATTGTCATAAGCTGTATCCCACTTTTCTCTTTTATTCCCAATAATTATATTATCTTGCTATGTGGAGGTCAAGAAAATACTCTACTTATCATTTCCCGGTAAATATTTTTAGAGAGTACTTTTTCACATCTTGCTTCTCCCGGTCATCAGTGTAAGGCTGCCTATTTCCTCTGCAAGATCATCATCCGTATCATCAGATATAGTTCGCCACCTCCAGTTATCGCCAACTGTGGATGGCTTATTCATCCTCGATTTATTGTCTAGCCCCAAATAATCCTGCATCGGTATAATACAAAGATCTGCAATACTTCTCATAGCAAGCGTGATAAATGGGACATTGATCAGACGGTCCGGTGTATAATGAGCTGCCATATAATCCCTTGCCATGTCTCTGGATCTCTGATCTATACTGCTCCACCAGCCAATAAGGGTCTCATTGTCATGGGTTCCCGTATATACAACACAATTTCGTATATAATTATGTGGAAGATAGTCAGATGCCGCCCCGGTGTCTCTCACATCAAAGGCAAACTCCACAACCTTCATTCCCGGAAATCCGGAATCATGCACAAGCTTTCTGACCGAATCAGTCACAAAACCAAGATCCTCGGCAATGACATCTCTCTTACCCAGAGCTTTTTCTATATTCCTGAACAGATCCATCCCAGGGCCCTTTTTCCACTTGCCATTCACAGCTGTTTCCTCACCATATGGAATGGCATAATATTCATCAAAGCCTCTGAAATGATCAATCCGGACTACATCATAAAGCTTATAGCTGTGTCTCATTCTGGCTATCCACCAGCTGTAACCGGTCTGCCTGTTCAGCTCCCAGTCATATATTGGGTTTCCCCACAGCTGTCCGGTCTCCGAAAACCCATCAGGCGGACATCCGGCAACCTCGTATGGTCGCCTGTCCTCATCAAGCCTGAAAAGCTCCGGGTGTGCCCATACATCTGCGCTGTCCATAGCTACATAGATTGGGATATCTCCTATGATCCTTATATGGTTCTTGTTGGCATAGCTCTTTAGCGCATTCCACTGAGTATAAAACAAATACTGCATGTACTGCTGAAAATGTATCTCATCCGCAAGCTTAATCTGCATCTGCTGCACCGCATCAGGCTGCCTGTTTCTTATATCCTGCGGCCACTCTGTCCACGAAATTCCACCAAGCGAATCCTTTACAGCCATAAATAGTGAATAATCATATATCCATTCTTTGTTCTCATCCATGAACATGGAAAACTCCATGCTGTCAGTCATTTTCCATCTTTCATATGCTTTCCTGAGGAGACTGTATCTTCCATTATAAATTTTGCTATAATCAACGTATCTGTCATCATCTCCCCAGTCTATCTCTCTGCACTCACGGTCTGTGAGCAGTCCCTGATCCACAAGTGTATCAAGATCTATAAAATATGGATTTCCAGCAAATGTTGAAAATGACTGATACGGCGAATCCCCATACCCGGTGGGACCCATGGGAAGTATCTGCCAGTAACTCTGGTGTGCAGACCTAAGCCAGTCAACGAAACGATATGCCTCTTTTGAGAAGCTGCCAATTCCATACTTTGACGGGAGGCTTGATATAGCAAGCAGTATTCCTGCTGATCTTTCCATCTGAAATCTCTCCTTTTAACCAATTTCAGGCGGCTGCGAATCTCACAACCGCCTGTTTTTTATAATAATATTATATTACTATCCCTTTACAGCACCAGCTGCAACACCCTTGATGATGTACTTCTGTGCACAGAGGTAGAATACAACAACCGGAATGATAGCCATAACAAGGCACGCCATGATCGCTCCCATATCTACTCTTCCGTAGCTGCCCTTCATATACTGGACAACTATAGATATAGTCTTGTATTTCTTGATGTCGAGTACCAAATATGGCAGAAGGAAATCATTCCATATCCACATAGCCTCAAGTATTCCTACAGATATGTAAGTAGGTTTCATGATAGGGATAACAACCCTGAAAAATGTCTTGAGCGGCGTACATCCATCTATCATCGCAGCCTCCTCGACCTCCAAAGGAATGGACTTGATAAATCCGCAGAACATGAATACTGCAAGACCTGTTCCAAATCCAAGATACACGATCACGATTCCCCATGGAGTATTAAGGTGAAGTGCATCCGCAGTTCCAGCCAAAGTAAACATAACCATCTGGAAAGGTATTACCATAGAGAACACGCAGAGCAGATATATGATCTTTGTCGCTATATTCTTGACTCTGGTTATATACCAGGCTGTCATAGAGCAGAACAGCAGAATTGCCACTACTGAGAGAACCGTTATCACAACTGTCCAGCCCACTGCCTTAATGAAATCATACTGTGTTATAGCCGTTTTATAATTGTCCAAGCCTATGTAGCTGTGCTCATTTGGCAGTTCAAATGTCTCCAGACTGATAAACGTCTTGGCTTTCAAAGAGTTTATAATTACAATTATTATCGGTGAAACAAATATTATGGAAATAATGGTAAAGAATAAGGTAGCCAGAATTCCCGTCAACGTTGGTTTTTCTTTCACTCTGTATACAGGCTTTTTATCCGCTGTATTTGCTGTTTTCTGTATCTTCGCCATTACTGCTGCACCTCCTTTGATCTTGTAATCTTAAGCTGTATGAGTCCTATCGCTACTACCAGTATGAAGAATACGACTGCCTTAGCCTGACCTACTCCCTCATATCCTACTCTTCCATAAAATGTCTCATATATATTGAGCGCTAGCATCTCTGTCTTATGGAGTGGCTCGCCTCCTGTGAGTGCCAGGTTCTGGTCAAACAGTTTGAATGAGTTGGTTATTGTGAGGAATGTACATATAGTTATGGATGGCATCATGTTCGGGATCGTAACCCTGAAAAGTCTCTGTATTCTATTTGCACCATCAATCATGGCTGCTTCCTGAATGTCTTCAGGAATTGCCTGAAGTCCTGCAATATAAACGATCATCATATATCCTATCTGCTGCCAGCACACCAGTATAACCAATCCCCAGAAACCGAGGACTTCATTGAGCTTCAGGGCTGTATCAAACTTTGAGAATATGGCATCAAATATAAGCTGCCATACATATCCAAGTACGATACCACCTATAAGATTCGGCATAAAGAATACCGTTCTGAATATATTAGTTCCTTTGATCTTCTGTGTAAGTGCCAGTGCCACAAGAAATGCAAGAACATTTATAAGCACAAGTGTGACAATCGCAAATAATGTTGTAAACTTAAATGCATCCGGGAATGTTGAGTCCTTGAATGCGTCTATATAATTCTGAAATCCTACAAATTCAGCGTCCCTTATGGTCGTGAACTTACAGAAGGACAGATATATTCCCTCGGCAAATGGCACGATAAATCCTATTAGAAACGCAGCCATTGTCGGTATCAGAAACACCGGCCAATATCTTTTTATCGTTTTCTCCATAATTTTTTTGATAACCTCCACTCTGTTGCATATCAATTTTCTTTCCAATATCTTCTGAGTCTAAAAATGGATATGTAGACATATTTGCATATGAATACATATCCATCTCTAGTCTGGCACCTCTGGGTATGAGCTGTCTTTGCAAAGCTGTTAGTCTTTCTGGTGTCCTGCAGCTTACAGGACTTTATTCATATTTTAAGTTGGTTTTATTTTGTGATGTTTTTTTATTTTAGGGTTGTGTACTATTGTTTATTTGTTAATATATTTTATTTTGACTTTGCTGCAGCTGCCTCTTTAGCCCATCCATCTACAAATGCGCTCTTTACAAGATCCCAGTTGGCATCTGTCTGATCTGCCGCATATGTTGTAAGTGCTGATCCGAGGTCGTTCTTCCACTGCTCTGATGGCATTGTTGTGAAGTTCCAGCTTACAGGTGTCTTGCCCTCTGCTACATACTGATTTGCGATGTTTACAAGAAGGTTTGTTGACTCAATGTTCTTCTTGAATGGTGTTACAAATCCCATTCCATCAGCTCCTGATGGCATAGCACCCTCTGAACCACAGATTGCCTTAAGTGCGGTGTCATCTGTAGCACACCACTCCATGAAGTCAAGAGTTGCCTGGATGTCTTCCTCTGAAGCCTTAGCATTTACACACCAGTAATTCTCACTTCCTGTACAGAGTCCCTGATTCTCCTCACCATCTACTCCGATATAGATAGGGAGCATTCCGAGGTTGTCATCGCCAATTGATGATACATCTGAGTATGCCCATGTACCATTCTGATAAAATACTGCCTGTCCTGAAACAAACTCTGCAACCGCATCATCACCAGTCTTTGTGCTGAGCTGCTTTGGATCGGTTGTTGAGTTGTTGATGTACAGATCCCATACATTTTTGTAATTATCAAGATATGTACCCTTGATTGCATCTGTAGTATCGATTCCATCAGCCTTGTACTCATAGTAGATTGGAAGATTTGCAAGATGTGTCTTGAATCTCCAGTCTGATGATCCGTCCATTCCAGCTGATGTGAATGCTGAGAATCCTAATTTGTCTGAGTTAGCTGTTATATCCTCTGCCACCTTCTTGAGGTCTGCAAATGAATTGATATCATCCTCTGTGTATCCAGCTTTGCTTAAAAGCTCTTTGTTGTAAATGATTCCGTATGACTCTATAACATATCCGATTCCTGCAACCTTATCGCCATCCTTAAGTGCAAAGTCCTCAGATGTGAGTTCTTTATACACCTGTGATGATCCAAGATCATAACAATAGTCCTTCCAAGAAGCAAGACCAACCGGTCCATTTACCTGGAACAGGGTAGGTGCTTCTGACTTGCCCATCTCACTCTTAAGAGTAGTCTCGTACTGACCAGAAGCTGCTGTAACTACCGTAACATCAACGCCTGTCTTCTCTGTGTACACCTTAGCAAGCTCCTGCCACTGTGTATCCTGCTCTGGCTTGAAGTTCAAATAATATACAGAGCCCTTTGCTTCTGTCTTCTTTCCTGTGTCTGCTGAGTCTCCTGAGCCACATCCTGTCAACATGGTTCCTGCCATCATAAGTGACAGTCCAAGTGCCGCAATACCTTTCTTGTTCATATTGGTTCCTCCCATAAAATAATAAAAATTTTTCCTTCAGTCATCTCTTATACGAGCTGCTTAATGGTTACTTAGGTTTAGCGGAAACGTTTTTGGAACCGTTTCCATTTGATATATCTTATATTAGTTGTTTATGTGCAAAATGTCAATACTAATTTTAATTTTTTTATCACTTTTTGTGTTTTTTTACATAGCTTGCCATTCAGGTTACATAAAAATGTATAATTTTTGTCATATTCTATCCTTTCTGAATACTATAAATAGAACAACTATTAAATTTGAAAGGACTATCCTATGAAATGCTACAATAACTGTTCTCCGGGCAGACCTGACTGCCGTGACAACATCTGCACTATAGATCTCCGGGAGAAAGCGTTACAGAACCACAATTACCGTGAGACCGTGTGGACCGGCTGTTTCATGCAGATGACCGTCATGTGTATACCTGCCTGCTCAGATGTAGGTTTGGAAATCCATGACAATACCGATCAGATCATCAGGATCGAACAGGGACAGTGTTCAGTCAGGATGGGCTGCTGCCCGAACGAGCTTTGCTTCCGCCAGAATCTGTGCGCAGGGGACTGCATCTGTGTTCCGGCCGGAACATGGCACAACATAATAAACATCGGCAATAATCCACTGAAGCTCTCATCCATCTATGCCCCACCACATCATCCCAGGGGAGAGACACAGGCCACCAAAGCCACGGCTATGGGAATGGATTGCTAGTATCTTTTCCTGCGACATGAAGTAGATGCCACTATAAAATCAAATAAAAAAGACACCAAATGCCGCCTGCCCGTCTGACATTGGGCAAGCGACATTTAGTGTCTTTGCTATTTCTGTATTAATTTTTCATACACATGCCATAATACATTGCCATGACCAAATTATTTTTAATCTCGGTCAGTCGACATAGATATATTTATAGTAAATACCTCGCCGGCAACCTCCGCGCTCACCTCATGTCCCAGCTTGTCTGCAAGGCACCTTACTATGTAAAGTCCCAGCCCTGCGCCCTCCTTCTGTCTGGACTTTCCACGGCAGAACGCATCGAATATCATATCCACATCTATCTCATCGTCCGAATCTATGTCATTTTCAAATATGACTTCCACCCGGCCGTCCTCACATACCAGCCTCACAGATATCCGGCTCTTGGCATACTTCCGCGCATTCGAGAAGAAGTTGGCAAATATCCGGCTGAGCATGGTCTCATTGCTCCGCACAGTGACCGACTGCTCCGGTATGTCAAATGTGACATTTACCCCAGACTCCTTCACCCAGTCATACTGCTCAAATGCCTGGGATGTCAGAAGTGCCGCCACATCCACATCTGCGGTCTCTATCTCGTCATCCTTCGCCTCGGCTGACGACACCTCAAAAAATGCATCTGAAAGCACCCGGAGATAATCAGTCTTTGTAAGGGCAATATCCAGATATTCCTGATCTTTACCTGTGACATGTCCGCCCTTTTTCATAAGCTGCATATACCCCTTTGCCGCCGTGAGCGGTGTTCTGAAGTCGTGGGATATACCGGCTATGACATTTTTCAGCCTTGCCCTGTCCTTCTCCACCGCCAGATTTTTCTCTTTTATCTGATCCGAATAGTCATTTAACGCATTTGCAAGCCTCAGGATATCCCTGTCGAAATACTCCACATGTATATCCTGATCCACACCGCCGTCAAGGCGCGCCTTAAGCTTATCCGCAAATATCCGCATCTGCCTCTTGTACTGCATCACCCGTATAAAAAGGACTGCCACTATAATAAGCAACAGTCCGATCACAATCTTATAATAGATATCCATACCCTATCTGCCCTTATCTGTCAGACACCCGCACATTCCCATAGTCATATGCTGTATGTCATTAGTTGAACCACTTTTTTTCATAGCTATTGTAGGATAACACATACCAGATTAGTATTTCAACAACTCCTGCCACCACACAGATTATCACGTCCTGAGATGCTATATCCTGGAGACCTGAACAGGTCAGACCACCTCCCACAAGACAGTAAGTTACATTTGAGGCGCTGCCGCCGCCCTCAGTTACCGTGTCTATCATCAGGCTGCCAAATGCCTCTAGTATCAGGAATCTGAGGAACACCACAAACATTCCTACAGCTGATTTGAAAGTTGTCATGATGAGCACTGAACAGCTGAGCACTCTGATACATATCACAGCAACGATCAATATCCTGAGCGCAAGATACTTCGTATCTCCATAACCGTTCTTCGCTCCGAAATACAGTATAGGAGAGATCATCAACGCTATACTGATTATCGACATGAGCGGCACAACTGTAAACAGCTTGGAAAGCAGCAGCCTTGACGTTCTGTTGCCCGCCATTACCTCGTAACAGAGCACCTTGTTCTCATATGATGTCACGTACATTCCCGCGATGATCAGCGGAAGATATGTCATAAGCAGAAGGTCCTTCTCAAGAAACATTCCAAATGCCTCTACTCCTGAGCTTGCACTGTCAAAACCGACATCCATGTACCCCAGATAAATCATAAATACACACAGCGCAACCGCCCACACTGACAGATGATAGGTTTTCCTCACGCGGTACCACTCCGCTCTCATAAGTCTGTTCATACTATCTACCTGCCTTTCTGAGCATCTTGCCAACAAAGCTCTTCGGAGCATTACTATCATCACTGGATGATGATACCCTGGACAGGAAATACTCCTCCAGATTCTCCCCCTGTACATGGAACTTGAGTATAGTAAGTCCTGATGCCGTTATCGCTCTTGACACGGTCTTAAGTTCTGACAGCATATCATAGATACGAGTGTCTCCGTTTTCCATCACTTTGTAACCTGATATTCCGAGATCCTGCTCGATGACTGTCACAAGTCTTTCCATGTCATCCGTCGCCACTTCTATGTAGCTCCTGCAGTTCTCATCCAGTTCTTCCTTGGAAATGCATTCCACAAGAACACCCTTGTCAATGATGGCAAAATCCGTACAGAGCTCCGAAAGTTCGGCAAGCAAATGGCTGGAGATAAGTATCGTTATCTCCCTCTCATCCTTCAGCCTCTTAAGAAGATTCCTGACCTCCACGATTCCCTCCGGGTCAAGTCCGTTCACAGGCTCATCGAGTATCATGACCTCCGGGTCAGGCAGCAGTGCCATGCCTATTCCAAGTCTCTGCTTCATTCCAAGTGAAAAATGTTTCACCCGCTTCTTCCCGGTATTTGCCAGCCCCACAAGTTCAAGTATCTCATCTATCTTTGATGAATCCGCCACTCCCCTGAGCCGGCTTATGTACTCCATATTCTCCCTGGCGGTAAAGCTCTTATCCAGATACGGTGCCTCGATCATAAAGCTCGTTCTCTCCCTGTTCGCATCCAGATCCTTGCCTGAGCCAAACAGCTCTATCTCTCCCTCAGCAGGATCTGTAAGTCCCGCTATCATCTTCATTATGGTGGTCTTGCCCGCTCCATTTGGTCCTATCAGACCATATATGTGTCCCTTTTCAACGTCCAGCGAAAAGTTGTCCACAACACGCTTATCGCCATACACTTTAGTCATCCCCTTAAGGCTTATCACGCTCGCCATATGCTGCTCCCTTCCCCGATTTACACATCTGATGATCGCGCATGTAAAATCATATCCAGCTCTTTTGATCCCGCGATCACCTACGCTGTCTCTTCACATTTTATATATTACCTTCTATGCATAAAGAAATGGTAAATTCAAATATAAAGAAAAGGTTAAGAATCACTCCGCAAGCTTGTATCCCATGCCCCAGACGGTCTCTATGTACTCCTGGTCATCATACTTTTTTATCTTATTTCTGAGATTGCTCATATGAACTTTGAGGACATTGTCCTCCGGATAATATGTCTCATTCCACACACTCTCAAATAGATTTGCCTTTGAAAAGAGCTTGTTAGGATTTGTCAGTAACAGCCTCAATATCCCATACTCCTTTGCAGTGATGTTCAGCTTATTGCCATTTACCGTGACATTCTTTGCCTCGTCGTCCATGATGAGGTGCTTGTAAGTATATGAATATCCAGCTATCCCTTTGATGCCGCATGGATGTCCGGATGATTCTCTGTATATACAGCGGTTTAACACCGCCTCCACCCTGACAAGCAGCTCATCCAGATCAAACGGCTTTGTGATATAGTCATCAACGCCAAGCCTGAACAGATCTATCTTCGTCTGGACCGTGTCCTTCGCCGAAAGCACAATGACCGGAACATCCGAAAATCCCCTGAGACTCTGCATAATCCTGTCGCCGCTCTTCATCGGCAGCATGAGATCCAGCAGACAGAGATCGATATCCGGCGTGCTTTCGAGAATAGACAGCCCAGCTATGCCATTTGTGGCTGATATCAGCTCATAGCCACTTTCTGTCAAATATTCGCAGATAAGCCGGTTTATCTCTTTATCGTCCTCTATGACGAGTATCTTGCTCATAAGCATCTCCTCCTGTCTATTGAACATCAGTCCATCAGAACTGACTTATCTACTACTATACTTTATACTTTTCCCCATGTCATCAACTCCATAAAAAAATCCCGAAATATCGACTCCTGTCGATACTCCGGGATCATATACATCTTTTATGAATATGATGAAAGGAACTGTTTTGTCCTCTCCATCTTCGGATTGTCAAATACCTGATCAGGTCTTCCCTGCTCAAGTATATATCCATCATCCATGAATATGACCTGACTTGCAACATCCTTTGCAAATGCCATCTCATGGGTAACAATTATCATGGTCGTCTTTTTGTCTGCAAGGTTTCTGAGAACCTTAAGTACCTCTCCTGTGAGCTCCGGATCAAGAGCCGATGTAGGCTCATCGAAACACAGGATGTCCGGCTGCAACGCAAGCGCCCTTGCTATGGCAACTCGCTGACACTGTCCTCCGGAAAGCTGGTGAGGATAGTTGTTCATTCTGTCCTCAAGTCCCATCTGGCGGAGAAGCTCCTCTGCCTGGACTCTTATCTCGTCGAGTATATTCTTCTTATTTACTTTGAAATCCGGCCTCTCCTTTGCAAGGAGCTCTCTTGCAAGCATCACGTTCTGAAGCGCAGTGTACTGTGGAAAGAGATTAAATGACTGGAACACAAGTCCAAAATGCAGTCTCTTCTTGCGCACCTCCGACTCCTTGAGTGTCTCCGGCTTGTCAGTGTCAAGCAGGATCTCATCATTTACACGGATAACTCCATTGTCCGGCATCTCCAGAAAGTTCAAACAGCGAAGAAGTGTCGTCTTTCCACTTCCTGATGATCCTATGATAGAAAGGACCTCGCCCTGCTCCAGAGAAAAGCTTATATCCTTGAGCACATCCGTCTTGCCAAACTTCTTTTTTATATGTTCAACCTCTAATATAGCCATAGCAGCTCCTCCTATTTAATATGTATCGCCCCTCTGCTCCGCAGTGGGGCAGGTCGTCGGAGCCGATTCCGAGTATGAACTGCGTTCATAGCGGCTCCTCCTATCTAAAGAAATCAAGTTTCTTCTCTAATTTGCCAAGTAAAACTGTGAGTACGCCATTCCATATCAGATAGTAGAATGCACAGAAGAAGAGTGGCCATATCGCACCAGAGATTCCCTGTGAACCCTTCATGAATGCCTGTCCTGCCCAGATTATCTCCTGAAGTGCGATGATACGGGCAAGGGACGTATCCTTGACCAGAGTTATGATCTCGTTGGACATCGCTGGAACTATCTTCTTTATCATCTGCAAAAGCTTGACCTTGAAGAATATCTGCTTTGGAGTCATGCCGAGCACGAGTCCGGCTTCCTCCTGTCCTACAGGAATCCCCTGGATACCTCCACGGTAAATCTCTGAGAAATAGCAGGCATAGTTCACTATGAATGACACCGATGCCGCAACAAATCTTCCGCCTTCGCCGCCGCCCCATACCGGGTTGTGGAATACAAGTCCCGGGAAATAATATATGATGAGCAGCTGTATCATAAGTGGTGTACCTCTCACTATCCATACGATGAACTTCATAAGATAGCTGAGTGGTTTAAACTTTGACATGGAACCAAGTGCTATAAGAAGTCCAAGCGGAAATGCACCTAGCAATGTCACAAAGAACAATTTTAATGTCTGTATAAATCCTGTATTAAGAGCTCCAAGTACGACCGGGAGCTGTTCAAAAAACAAATCCATAATAATTTTTCTCTCTAAGTGATGGTAAAAATACTAATTATATCTTATCTATTACTTTGTAAGTGCAGCCTGTACCTTATATGTCTCAGCACACTTCTCCATTGAACCGTCAGCCTTACTGTCTGCAAAGAACTTGTTGAGCTCAGCTACAAGATCTGAGTCCTTTCTGAAGCCAACGCCATACTCCTCACTGTTAAGACCTACGGTATATGTGAGCTTGTCATAACCTGTTCCCTCGCCAACCATAGCTGCTGCCATGAGTGAATCAATGATCGCTGCATCCGATGTTCCAGCTGCAACTTCCATGAGTGCATCTGCCTGTGCCTTTACTGCTGTATAGTTGAGTCCAAGCGCCTTGGCCTGATCCTCGCCTGCGCTTCCTGCCTCTACAGCAAATGTAAGCTCCTTGATGCTGTCAACAGTCTGATACTTGTCTGCCTTATCTTTTGGCACGATAACTACCTGAGCATTGTTGCAGTATGCATCTGAACATGCCATTGAGCTTGTAACCTCATCTGTAAGTGTCATACCATTCCATACACAGTCGATGGTCTTGCCGTCAAGCTCCATGATCTTGTTGTCCCAGTCTATCTCTACGAACTCTGCCTTTACGCCAAGACTCTCTGCAAATGCTGATGCCATATCCGCGTCAAATCCGATCCAGTTGCCTGACTCATCCTTGTAATCCATCGGTGCGAAGTCTGTAACGCCGACAACGAGAGTTCCCTTATCCTTTACATACTCCAGATCACTCTTTGACTCACTCTTAGATCCGTTATCAGATCCGCCGCATCCAACCAGTGAAAGCCCCATTGCTGCCACTAAGAGCAGTGATAATAACTTTTTCATACTTTTTTCCTCCTGAAATATACTTAAATATACTTGGCAGATGCATGAAACACACTACACCGGGCATCTGCACGATATATAAGCCCTATTAGGGCACAACACGGTAACATAGTAACAGTTTATCATAGTAAAGTCAAACCTAAGATTGAGGAAATGCCTGTAAATGTATTATGTAATAATAATAAAAACCACAGAAGATCTTACTCTTCTGTGGTCAGGATGCTCACCATCTGGAATTATTTTACATACGCTCTGTCAATATGTATCACACAATAGTAATTTTTATTGTACTCACTAACTTTTTCCTTGATATAGGATATTATCTGTTCTTCTGACATTTGATATCCATGTGGCAAAACCACATCAAAAATCAGATTGGAATGTGTTGAACCCTTTACCATTCTAAAGTCGTGAAACTGAACATTTTCATTTTTTCTGCTATCCTTATTAAGTGATTCTATAATTTCAGTGATCCGCGCTTTCGCAGCATTTGTCTCCTCATCGTCATCTACTATCGGATCCATGTGAATGACAGGCTCACAATTTAATTTTTTTCTGAGAGAGAATTCTATCTGATCGATCAGATCATGCAGTTCAAGAATATCTTCCTTATAAGGAACTTCTGCGTGCAGACTGACCATAAGTCTGCCAGGTCCATAATCATGGACCACAAGATCATGAATACCAAGGATCCTTTTATCACACCTCACGATCTTCTTGATCTCGTCCACAAGCTCTGGTTCCGGTGCCTGACCAAGCAAAGGGCTGACCGTATCCTTCATTGCAGTAATGCCAGCTATGAGTATCATTACGCCCACCAATAACCCACAATATCCATCTATAGGTATTTTCCAGAAATGAGCAACAAGTGCAGATGCAAGAACAACCATTGTGGAAAATGTATCAGATAAACTGTCTTTCGCCGTCGCTATCATGGTCGCACTCTCTATCTTTCTGCCTATACTCCTGTTGTAGAAATACATATATATCTTTACTCCAATTGAAACAACGAGTATAACGGCAACTAGAATGCTGAATTTTGGAAGTTCCGGATGTAGGATCTTTCCGATTGAATCTTTAATAAGCTCGTAGGCCATCAATATAATCATGACTGCTACAAATAAGCCTGATATATACTCTATTCTTCCATGTCCAAACGGATGATCCGGGTCCGGTTTTCTGCCAGATAACTTAAAACCTATCATAGATATAAACGAGCTTCCTGCATCTGATAAATTGTTGAACGCATCCGCCGTGATCGAGATAGCCCCCGAAAGTAATCCAGCAAAGAATTTCCCCAGGAACAATAATACATTCAAAAATATACCAACAGCTCCGCAAAGAACACCATATTTCTCCCTCACCTTGCTATCCTTATAATTATCTGATTTGATCCACAGCTTCGACAATAATGTCACCATATCTTTTGTTCCTCCTAATCTGAATCTCAAAACTTCTGAAAAAAAGAACCCACAAAAGCGTTGGACTTCTGCGGGTTCTTGATATATCTGAAATGATATATAATTATCTCTTTGAGAACTGTGGAGCACGACGAGCGGCCTTGAGACCGTACTTCTTTCTCTCCTTCATTCTTGGATCTCTTGTAAGGTATCCAGCCTTCTTAAGGATTGGTCTGTACTCAGCATCAACCTCAAGGAGTGCTCTTGAAATACCATGTCTGATAGCTCCAGCCTGACCTGTGAAACCACCACCACATACGTTAACGAGTACATCGTACTTGCCCTCTGTGCCTGTAGCAACGAGTGGCTGCTTTACGATAACCTTGAGTGTATCAAGGCCAAAGTACTCATCCATATCCTTCTTGTTTATAACGATCTTACCAGTACCTGGAGTGATGTAAACTCTGGCGATACTGCTTTTTCTTCTTCCTGTTCCATAGAACTTTGTTGTCTTAGCCATCTGTTAATCTCCTCCTTCTTAGTACTTAATCTCTAATACTTCTGGCTTCTGTGCCTGATGCTTGTGATCTGCACCAGCGTATACGTGAAGCTTTGTGATCATCTCTCTGCCAAGTGGTCCCTTTGGAAGCATTCCCTTAACTGCAAGGTAGATAACATCCTCTGGCTTCTTAGCCATCTTCTCACGAAGAGTTGTCTCTTTCATACCACCTACATAATCTGAGTGGTTGTAGTATACCTTCTGATCTAACTTCTTACCAGTTACCTGAATCTTGTCAGCGTTTACTACTATTACATAATCACCTGTATCAATGTGTGGTGTAAATGTTGGCTTGTTCTTTCCTCTTAAAATGCTTGCGATCTCTGATGCAAGACGACCTAAAGTATGTCCTGTAGCGTCAACTACATACCACTTTCTCTCTATTGTTGATGGGCTTGCCATAAAGCTCTTCATCGTGGTACCTCCTAAATTATTCTTTTATAATCTTCTTTACTAATGTATATTCAGCACATTCCTTACCGGGGCATTGGTTCGAAACGCACTTATAAACTTCGCATACTTTGCAAGTATATTATAATTACATTTTGTTGTCAACTATTTTTTCCAACAAAAATATCCGGCGATACATGTGCACCGCCGGATACCATATTATCATTCATTCTTCTGTCTGTAAATACTATCTTTTATTTAGAAATCCACCTCTGTGTCATAGTAGCAGCACTTCAGCAGCTTCTCCATCTCCTCCTGGCTTGGCTGTCTTGGGTTGGAGCCTGTACATGCATCAAGTATCGCATTTGCAGCGATCTCAGGAAGTCTCTCAAGGAATACGTCCTCCGGAACAAAGCCCTGCTCACATGGATAGCTGTCTGGTCCATAATTCTTGATACAGTGAGGTATGTTCAGCTCATCATTCATCTTGCGCAGATATGCGATGAGAAGAGCTATCTTCTCGTCGAGGGTCTCTCCGCCAAGGCCCATGAAGTCTGCTATCTCGCCGTAACGAATCTTTGCTGTCTCATCCTTTGCATTGAAAGCGATAACCTTTGGAAGATACATCGCATTTGCTGCTCCGTGGATGATATGTGCACCGTAATCGGCAAATGCTGCTCCGGTCTTGTGTGCCATTGAATGTACGATTCCAAGCAGTGCATTTGAAAATGCCATACCTGCCAGGCACTGCGCATTGTGCATTGCGTCACGCTTCTCCATGTCTCCGTTATATGATCCAACCAGATCATTCTGGATCATCTTGATGGCATGAAGTGCCAGTGGATCTGTGAAATCGCAGTTTGCTGTCGATACATAAGCCTCGATTGCATGTGTCATGGCATCCATACCTGTGTGAGCAACCAGCTTCTGAGGCATGGTCTCTGCCAGCTCAGGATCTACGATCGCAACATCAGGTGTAATCTCAAAATCAGCTATCGGATACTTGATTCCCTTCTCGTAATCTGTGATGATTGAGAATGCGGTAACCTCTGTTGCAGTTCCTGATGTTGAAGAAATAGCGCAGAAATGAGCTTTCTTTCTAAGTTCAGGGATTCCAAATACCTTACACATATCCTCAAATGTCGCATCAGGATACTCATACTTTATCCACATAGCCTTTGCTGCGTCTATAGGTGAACCACCGCCGATGGCCACTATCCAGTCAGGCTCAAATTCAAGCATGGCTGCTGCACCCTTCATAACTGTCTCAACCGAAGGATCTGGCTCAATTCCCTCAAACAACTTAACTTCCATTCCAGCTTCCTCAAGGTACTGTACTGCCCTGTCCAGGAATCCAAATCTCTTCATGGATCCGCCTCCGACACAGACCATAGCTCTCTTACCCTTGAATGTCTTGAGTGCCTCCAAAGCACCTTTTCCGTGATACAGATCTCTTGGTAACGTAAATCTTGCCATTGTTTGCCCTCCTAAAATCAAAATAAAAAAAACCAATCATGTTATCTTCACTGAAACACCTTGAAATATTCCGAACACTACGAAACAATTCCTGACATATCCGTCATGTAGCAGCATTTCAATGTAATTATAACATGATTGGCTCTTGTTTTCATTATTTTTTGTGCATTTCACACAATGTTTTTAATCTATTTTTCACTGTTTTGCTAGATGTTTTCCACTTTTCATTCTTATTTCTAGATTATTTCAAGTCCACTTTTCCAAGTTATTATATACAAAATATAACCACGCTATTTTATAAACTGCCAACATATTATTAGCAATTTTATCTTATCCCGACAAATATTATACGTCTACAGCCGTTTACGTCTACAGATATTTTATCTCCACAAGAGTAAGCCCCTTGGCCTCGGCTTTCGGACCAGCTTTCGTCCTATCCTTAGCCTCAATTATTGACTCCATACAGTCCTCTGGCCAGATTCCAAGACCTATCTTCATCAAAGTTCCCACTATGATACGGACCATATTGTACAGGAAACCATTTCCGCTTATCCTTATATGTATCATATCACCAACTTTATCTATGGTTATATCTGTTATTGTACGGACTGTATTCTCCACCTGAGACCTTGATGAACAGAAGCTCTTGAAATCATGCTCCCCAACCAGCACTGCCGCAGCCCGCTTCATCTTATCTATATCAAGTGGATAATAGACGAATGTCGAGTAAAGACGCTCCGTCGGCATATCAAATCTTCTGTTTAATATCTTGTATTCATATGTCTTGATCGTGTCACAGTATCTCGGATGAAAATCGTCAGCCACCTGGCATGACTCCTGTATCCTTATGTCTTCCGGGAGCCGTTGATTAAGCGCAAATGAAAACTTCTCTCCAGGTATTCCTGATTCAGTGTCGAACACCGCCACATTTCCCAGTGCATGTACACCGGAATCCGTTCTGCTGGCTCCTATAACCTTTATATCCTCATGACAAAGCTCGCTGAGTGTCTTATTCAGGACTTCCTCAACCGTTATTCCATTTATCTGAACCTGCCATCCACAATAATTTGTTCCATCGTAGGCTACGATCAATTTTACTCTCTTCATATTCATACTAGGGATGTATCTGACACATCCGTATCCTTTTCTATATTATCGATGTATCTGAATTACGCTCCAATTCTTAATCAAGCCCGATCGTCATTGACTCTGTAATGTTTAAAACAACTCTATATACAAACGACTTTTGATCCCGAAGTGCGCATGTATCCCGAAATAAGATTGCAGGATTTCCTACATCACACATCTGTATACTATCATGCATCCCAGATACACCAACACTATAGCATAACTTACATAGTCTGTTCCACTGTATTTTAACGGATTCATGCGGCTCCTGCCTTCGCTGCCGTCAAAACATCTGGCATCCATGGCCTGGGCAAGATCTGTGGCCCTCCTTATCGCCGATACAAATAATGGTACAAATACAGGTACATAACTCTTTATCCTCTTGAATATATCGCCACTCTCGAAGTCCGCACCTCTGGAAAGCTGTGCCTTCATGATCTTATCCAGCTCCTCCATAAATATCGGGATAAATCGCAATGCAATCATAAGCATCATGGCCATATCAGACACCGGAACCTTTATTTTCTTCAAGAATCCCAGACTGCTCTCCAGTCCATTTGCCAGATTCATCGGTCTTGTAGTGTACGTCATGACAGATGAGCCTATTATGAGGTATACAAGGCGTATAACCACAAGCACCGTAGTCATCACACTGTTATCTGTTATGCGAAGTCTGTGCCAGCTCCAAAGTACCCGTCCGTCCCCGTTGAACACGCTGAATATTGCTGTAAACAGAATAAACATCCATATGACCTTCAGTCCCCTGCAAATGTATGTTATCGGCACCCTGCTCACCGCCACATATATACAGAGGAATGCCGTTGCGGCAAGTATCATGATCCAGTCCTTGCAAAGAAACAGCGATATGGCATATAGAAATGTTATTGCAAGCTTTGTTCTCGGATCCATTCTATGTATCACAGAACTGCCACTGTAATATTGTCCTATTGTAATATCTCGTATCATAGTAAATCTCCTATTCCGGGCACCTGGGAACATCTATACCGTACTGCTCAAGTAAGCTCCTGTCCTCAAAAAACTCACCTGTCCCTCCATCATACACTATCCTTCCATGCTCCATAAGAAGAATCCTCTCTGACATCTCATACACATCCTCCATGTCGTGGGATACCAGTATGATCGTCACATTTTTCTCTCTGTTGAGCTTTCTGACGAGATTCCATAACTGCTCCCGGCTCTCTCCGTCAAGCCCACATGCAGGCTCATCAAGGATCAATACGTCTGGCTCATATGCCAGTATTCCCGCTATTGCCACCCTCTTTTTCAAACCACCGGACAATTCGAATGGAGAATACTCCGCATATTTCTCCGGTACTCCCACCAACTCAAGCGCCTTTCTGGCAGCATCCTCAGCCTCTCTCTTTGACATTCCAAAGTTTATCGGGCCATACATTACATCCTTGAGCACCGTATTCTCAAACAACTGGGACTCAGGGAACTGAAATACATACCCTATCCTCCTGCGGATATCCTTGATATTCCTTACACTCTGCACATCCGTATCATACAGATATACATTGCCACTCTGTGGAACTATCAGCTTATTTATCATTTGAAGCAGTGTACTCTTTCCCGATCCGGTCTGCCCTATTACAGCGACAACCTGTCCTTCATATATCTTGATGTTTATATCAGAAAGCGCCTGAAATGACTCATTTCCATTCACATACGAATATGATACATTCTGAAGCTCAACTATACATTTTTCTGAATTATCTGCAGTCTTCTCATCCTCAGCATGATTACTCTGCGCATTGTTCATATCGCTGCTTATATCCATATGCCTGTTCTTATATTTATAGCAGATATCGATCGGTATTCCGGCCCTACGCTTCATATCAACCGGTATCTCCAGTCCATAGCTCTTAAGCCGGTCAACATCTGTGAATACATCTCCAGGTGTACCCTCTGCCACGATCCTGCTATTATCCAATATGTATACTTTATCCGCCATAAGTGCCTCAGCTATCCTGTGAGTCACCATTATTACGGTTATTTTCTTTTCTTTGTTCAATCTCTGCACAAGCTCCAGCATATCCTTTGCTCCCTGCGGGTCAAGCATGGATGTCGCCTCGTCTAGCACTATACAATCCGGAGTCATCGCCATGGACGATGCGATTGCAAGCCGCTGTTTCTGTCCACCGCTTATTCTTGACGTATTGGCATACTTATAGGCTGTGAGCCCTGTGAGCTCCAGCATCTCATCTATCTTCTTCCATATATCTTCGCTGCAGACGCCAAGATTCTCCAGCCCAAATCCTATATCCTCAGCGAGGGTGTTGCCGACTATCTGGTTATCGGGATTTTGAAACACCATTCCTACCTGTCGTCTGACTGATGTAAGCTCTCCCATCTCCGCCATGTCTTTTCCACCTATGACTATCGAACCCTCATGCGGTGCAAGCAGTCCATTCAAATGTCTTGCAAACGTAGACTTCCCTGAACCGTTTCTGCCAAGGATCGCGATTATCTCCCCCTTGTCGGCAAGAAAATCTACATCCTTTATTGCCCAGTTCTCCCCTATCTTATTGCCGTCTTTATCCTTTATATTAAATTTATGAGATAGTCCTTTTACATTTATGAAGCTCATAATCTTTCCAATCTATATCAATGAAATCTCTATATTTCACTAAATTTTATTAAAAAACAGGGCCGCCGTACACGAACGTAAACTAATACGTCTATGTACTGCAGCCCTGTTTATTTATCTGTATAATATCAATCTATCAATCGATTATACTAACTCGAGAATAACCTCAAGAGCCTGATCGCCCTTACGCTGACCGATCTTGATGATTCTTGTGTAACCACCCTTACGTCCTGCGTACTTTGTACCATACTCATCGAATAACTTCTGTGTTAAGTCGATCTTCTTAGTACCAGCCTTCTTACCAGCAGCATCTGTAGGAACTTCAACAACTGGATATAAAACCTTGAGCATCTCTCTTCTGGCATGAAGTCTTGAAGGCTGATCCTTCTTAACTGTCTTCTCAACTGTGTCGTATACTGTAACCTTCTTACCGTCTACAACTTCCTTGATTCTCTTGCCATCTTTATCCTTCTTAGCAACCTTAGCCTGAACTGTAACCTCATCGTAGTTGTCCTTCTCAGCAACTGCTAAAGTGATGAGCTTCTCTGCGATCTTAACAACTTCCTTAGCTCTTGCCTCTGTTGTCTTGATCTTTCCATGATACAGTAACTGAGTTACCTGGTTACGAAGTAATGCGTTTCTCTGTGCGCTTGCTTTTCCAAGCTTTCTATACTTTGCCATTTTAATTATCCTCCTATACCCTTTGCGGGTCTTCACTGTGCTTACTATTATTCAGCTTGAGTGGTATACGGGAACTGCTATTAGTCCTCGTTCTGATTAAGTGATAAGCCTAACTCCTTAAGCTTAGCTAATACTTCATCCAGTGACTTACGACCAAGGTTACGAACCTTCATCATATCCTCTGGTGTCTTGTTTATAAGTTCCTGAACTGTGTTGATGCCAGCTCTCTTCAAACAGTTGTATGAACGAACTGATAACTCGAGCTCATCGATATTCATCTCAAGAACCTTTTCCTTCTCGTCTGTTGTGCTCTCAACCATAACATCTACAAGACGTGCGTTCTCTGATAAATCTACGAACAGCTTCAAGTGCTCTACCAGAAGATTTGCAGCAAGACTTACTGCCTCATCTGGAGCAAGAGCTCCGTTTGTATATACATCAAGAGTTAACTTATCATAGTCAGTAACCTGACCAACACGTGTATTCTGAACTGTAAGGTTTACTCTTTCAACAGGGGTGAAGATTGAGTCAATAGCGATGACATCAATTGGTGCATCTGCTTCCTTGTTCTTGTCAAGGCTTACATATCCACGTCCGTTGACAATTGTAAGCTCCATCTCAAGCTTTGCGTCCGGACCACTGAGGTTTGCGATTACAAGATCAGGGTTTACGATCTCTATATCTCCGTCAACCTTGATATCTCCTGCCTTAACAACGCGCTCACCAACAACATCGATGTATGCCTGCTTTGGCTCAAATGTATCTGAGTTATTCTTGATAACGACATTCTTGATGTTCATTATTATCTCAGTAACATCCTCTTTTACACCTGGTATTGAGCTGAACTCGTGTAAAACACCCTTTATCTTAACGTGGCTTACAGCGGTACCTGGTAATGAAGAAAGCATTATTCTTCTAAGTGAGTTACCAAGTGTTATACCGTAACCTCTCTCTAAAGGCTCGATTACAAACTTGCCATATTTGTTGTCATCTGAAGTCTCAACGATCTCGATTTTTGGTTTTTCAAACTCAAACATCTAAGCCCCTCCTTTACGGGTTTTAAAATGCTACACTCCAAGTTACAAAATGTATAAATAAAGAACAAATCTTACTTAGAATATAACTCGACGATGAGAGTCTCATTTACAGGAACATCGATCTGCTCTCTGCTTGGCTTCTCTACAACTTCACCTGCGAGGTTATCTCTGTCTGCTGTTAACCAACCTGGTACGAGAACGCCCTCTGTTGCAGCCATGATATCCTTGTATCTCTGAAGAGACTTGCTCTTCTCTCTGATCTCGATCTTATCGCCTGGCTTAACTGAGTATGAAGGGATGTTTACACACTTGCCATTTACAAGTACGTGCTTGTGATCTACGATCTGTCTAGCCTCTCTTCTTGTTCTTGCAAAGCCTAATCTGAAGATAATGTTGTCAAGTCTAAGCTCAAGTAATGTCATGAGGTTAGGACCTGTTAATCCCTTCTGCTGCTCAGCCTTTGCATAAAGGTTACGGAAAGGCTTCTCAAGTACACCATAAATGAACTTAGCCTTCTGCTTCTCGCGGAGCTGAAGTCCATACTCGCTCTGCTTTCTATTTGATCTGTTTGGTCTTCTGTTTGACTTCTTGTCTATTCCGAGATACATTGGCTCCATGCCTAAAGATCTGCATCTCTTAAGAACTGGGGTTCTATCTACTGCCATCTTGTTTGTACCTCCTCTAATTAAACTCTTCTTCTCTTTGGTGGACGACATCCGTTATGTGGAACCGGAGTAACATCCTTGATACTAACTACATCTATACCACATGCTGAGAGTGCACGAATTGCAGCCTCTCTTCCTGAACCTGGTCCCTTGACAAATACGTCGATTGTCTTGAGTCCGTAAGGTGCAGCAGCCTTTGCGGCTGTCTCTGCAGCCATCTGAGCAGCATATGGAGTTGACTTCTTAGAACCCTTAAATCCTAATCCACCAGCGCTTGCCCATGAAAGCGCATTGCCTTCAGCGTCTGTTAATGTAACAATTGTATTATTGAAAGATGACTGAATATGAGCCTGTCCGTGCTGTACGCTCTTTCTGACACGCTTCTTAGCCACTTTTTTAGTTGCCTGCTTAGCCATTAGCCTAAACCTCCTATGGTTTTTTACAAATATATTCTATAAATATTACTTCTTCTTATTAGCAACAGTCTTCTTAGGACCCTTACGAGTTCTAGCGTTAGTCTTAGTCTTCTGTCCACGAACAGGAAGTCCCTGTCTATGACGCTTACCACGATAGCAAGCAATCTCCTGTAAACGCTTAATATTGAAGCCTATCTCTCTACGTAAATCTCCCTCTACTACCTGAGTTGCCTTGATAACCTCGCTGAGTCTTCTAACCTCATCGTCAGTCAGATCTGCGCAACGTGTATCAGGATTAACGTTTGCTTCCTTAAGAATACGCTGTGATGAAGGAAGTCCGATACCATAGATATAAGTAAGACCAATTTCAACACGTTTCTCTCTTGGTAAATCAACACCTGAAATACGAGCCATTATAATAACCTCCGTAAAATCTTCTTTTAAGCTGAATCCACAAATGTATCCCATAGCACACGCTATGGGGTGAAATGCATACACCGCAAACTTCAACTAAGTTGTATATTTCTATAATTGTATTGGCATATCTACGTATGCCACAGCCGCTTTTAAATAATACAGTACATTAGATATATGTACTGACGCACGAAAATAAGTATACTTCCGGATGGGCTATCATCCATATACTTCTTTTCCTTTTTTGATTAACCCTGACGCTGCTTGTGCTTTGGATTCTCGCAGATAACTCTAACGATTCCCTTTCTCTTGATAACTTTGCACTTATCGCAGATAGGTTTTACTGATGCTCTAACCTTCATTAGAAACTCTCCTTTCAAAAAAAGTCCGCTACGAATTAGCATTCTATCATTTTCATTGATAAAATGCAATAGGGAAATTCATTTTTTTATTATTTATCTCTCCAAACGATTCTTCCCTTGGTAAGATCGTATGGTGATAACTCTATTGTAACTTTGTCGCCAGGAAGAATCTTTATATAATTCATTCTCAGCTTTCCACTTATATGAGCAAGAACCTTGTGTCCATTCTCAAGTTCTACCTGAAACATGGCATTTGGAAGTTTCTCAACTACTGTTCCTTCTACTTCAATTACATCTGCTTTTGACATTTTCAAAAATCCTCCTATATATATAAATCAACTTATGAGTTCTCCATGATATAATGAATATGTCATCGTGCTTACGAACGACGACATATGATATCACATCTACAGCTCAATTCCATCGGCCCTTGAAAGTATCTCAGGCTCTCCATCTGTTATAAGTATTGTATTCTCATAATGTGCCGCCAGTGATTTGTCTGCGGTGACGACCGTCCATCCATCCGGCATCCACTTCACTTCGTAATCGCCAAGTGTGATCATCGGTTCTATCGCTATCGTCATTCCTGCTTTCAGCTTCGGTCCTCTTCTTCTTGTTGCGAAGTTTGGGATCTCCGGCTCTTCATGAAGATTTTTTCCAACTCCATGTCCCACCAGATCGACAACAACTCCAAGTCCACACTCATCGGCATAGGACTCGACCGCTATTCCTATATCCCGCACATGATTTCCCGCACGGGCCGCTGACAGTCCTTCAAAGAAGCTTTGCTTCGTTGCCTCTATGAGATACTTTGCCATATCAGATATCTCGCCAACTCCATATGTTCTGGCTGAGTCTGAATGGTAACCCTTATAGATAACACCGGCATCAAGACTTACTATATCTCCATCCTGAAGCACTCTGTTCTTTGATGGGATTCCGTGTACCACCTCATCATTTACAGATACACACACCGACGCCGGATATCCCTGATAGTTCAGAAATGATGGTTCACAGTGATAACTTCTGATAACCTCTTCACCGAGCTTATCTATATCATATGTGGTCATTCCCGGCTTCAATGCTTTTCTCATCTCCTCATGAGTTATCGCCAGAATTCTTCCAGCCTCTCTCATAAGCTCAATCTCTTCCTGGGATTTTATGGAAATACCCTTCATATTTACTCACCTAATATATCAGTGATAGCAGCGAATACATCCTTCATATCAACAGTTCCGTCAACCTCTTTCAGGATGCCCTTTGCCTTGTAGTAATCGATGAGAGGCTGTGTCTGCTCATGATATACATTAAGTCTCTTCTCTACTGTCTCTGGCTTATCATCGTCTCTAAGGATGAGATCAGCTCCACATGCATCACACTTGCCCTCAACTTTTGTTGGGTTGTATACGATATGGTATGTTGCTCCACAACCTACACATGCACGTCTGCCTGACATTCTCTCGATGATATTCTCATCAGGTACCTCAACATTGATAGCGTAATCAACTGAATCGCCGATTGCTGAGAGTGCCTTGTCAAGTGCCTCTGCCTGTGGGATAGTTCTTGGGAATCCGTCAAGGATATATCCCTTTGCACAGTCATCAGCCTTGAATCTATCTATTACCAAGTCGACAACGAGCTCATCTGGTACAAGAAGTCCCTTATCCATGTACTCCTTTGCCTTTGCACCAAGCTCTGTGCCGTTCTTTATGTTCGCTCTGAATATATCTCCTGTTGAGATATGTGGTACGCCGTACTTTGCAGCGATCATCTTTGCCTGTGTTCCCTTGCCTGCGCCCGGTGCGCCTAACATGATTATCTTCATATATTCAACCTCCATTTTTTTGAACGTTTCCCATTCTTATCAAATACTATTCTCTCTATAATACACGAATAGGAAGTGTACTATACGGCACACTCCCATTCGTGTTTATTGCCACGTCATATTTTAGTCTAAAAGGAATCCCTGATAGTTCCTTACCAGCATACGTGACTCAATATTCTTAATTGTCTCTATAACAACACCTACAACGATGATAAGTGATGTTCCTCCAAATGAAACATTTGCTCCAAAGAAACCACTGAAGAACATTGGTATACATGCTACTATGATAAGTCCTACAGCACCTATAAATATGATGTAGTTTAAAATCTTATTAAGGTAATCCTGTGTTGACTGTCCAGGTCTTATACCAGGGACAAAACCGCCACTCTTCTTCATATTGTTGGCAATCTCCATTGGATTGAATGTGATCGCTGTGTAGAAATATGCGAAGAAGAACACAAGTAAAATATATACGATCAAACCGATCGATGCCCAAGGATAAGATCTGTTAAACCAGTAGCCCTGACTCATACCCTGGATTATCTTTGCTCCTACACCAGATGTCTTGATGTTGAACAGATTCACTACGATCTGTGGAACAGACAGTAAGGATGATGCAAAGATGACCGGAATAACACCTGCAGTATTGACCTTAAGTGGAATATGAGAGGACTGTCCGCCCATCGTCTTTCTTCCTCTTACTGTCTTGGCATACTGTACAGGAATTTTTCTCTCTGCGCCCTGAAGTGCACATACAAATACTACTGTAAGAACTACAACTGCAAGGATAATGAGTCCTACAAGTGTAAATCTTACAAAGTCTCTGCCCTTCATGAACTGTGTGTATAAATTCTTGAAGTCATTTGGCATTGTTGAAACAATGTTGATCAAAAGGATTACTGATATACCATTGCCAACACCCTTCTCTGTTGCTCTCTCGCCAAGCCACATTACTATAGCACTTCCTGCCGTAAGAATGACTACGATGCAAAGAACTGTCCAGAAGTTATAATTCTCAATGACTCCCTTGTTTCCAAATCCTACTACAAGACCAGCACTCTCAAGAATAGCAAGACCTACTGTCATATATCTTGTGATAGCGGTGATCTTCTTTCTACCATCTTCTCCGTCTTTCTGCAGTTCTTCCAAAGCCGGTATAGCAATGGTGAGAAGCTGTATGATGATGGAAGCTGTAATGTAAGGTGTTACCGACAATGCAAAAATCGACATCTGCTCGAACGATCCTCCGGTGAATGAACTGAAGATGTTCAGTGAATCACCGAGTGCATTCTGCATGTACTCTCTTATTGCATCCGCACTTATTCCCGGAACGGTAATCAGACTACCAAGTCTGACTACCACGAGAATGAAGAACGTATATAAAAGTCTTCTTCGTATATCCTGTACCTTAAATGCATTGATTAAGGTTTTGAACATATTACATCACCTCTGCTTTTCCGCCAAGAGCTTCAATTTTCTCAGCTGCTGACTTTGAAAAAGCATTAGCCTTAACATTGAGCTTTTTAGTTAACTCTCCATTTCCAAGAATCTTAACTCCATCACGAGGATTCTTAATGATACCTGCCTCTACTAATGTCTCAACAGTTACGTCTGAGCCATCCTCGAATCTCTCAAGAGCTGATACATTGATTGCAACGATCTCTTTGTGATTGATGCAATTAAAGCCTCTCTTAGGAAGACGTCTATATAATGGCATCTGTCCACCTTCGAAACCTGGTCTAGGTGATCCAGAACGTGCCTTCTGACCCTTATGTCCCTTACCTGCAGTCTTGCCATTTCCTGAACCATGTCCACGGCCTACACGGAAATTAGCACTGTGCTTTGAGCCTTCAGCCGGCTTTAATGTAGATAAATCCATGATCTGCGTATCCTCCTTCTCTTATACTTCCTCAACCTTTACCATATAACTTACCTGCTTAACCATTCCAAGTGTTGCAGCGTTATTTGGGAGCTCTACTGACTTATTAACCTTCTTAAGTCCAAGAGCCTCTACTGTCTTTCTATGCTTTGGTACAGCACCGATAGGGGACTTTACCAAAGTTACCTTTAACTTATCTGCCATCTTCTAATACCTCCTTAGTTAAGTATCTCATCAACAGATTTTCCACGAAGTCTTGCGATATCCTCTGGGTTCTTGATCTCTGTAAGGCCCTTGATTGTTGCAAGAACTACGTTCTGCTTGTTGTTTGATCCTAAGGACTTTGTACGGATGTTCTTATATCCTGCAAGCTCAAGTACGCTACGAGCAGGACCACCAGCGATGATACCAGTACCTTCTGGAGCTGTCTTCAGAAGAACTGAAGCACTGCCGAACTGTCCATTCCAGTCGTAAGGGATACTACCAACTTCATTTACAGGAACTGTAACTAAATGCTTTGCAGCATCCTCCTTACCCTTACGGATAGCTTCTGGAGTCTCAACTGCCTTGCCAACACCAACGCCAACGTGGCCATTTCTATCACCAACAACTACGAGAGCTGCAACTCTAGAATTACGTCCACCCTTAACAACCTTTGTTACACGCTTGATGGCAACAACTTTATCTTCTAACTCTAACTTACTTGCATCAATTATTTCACGCTTCATACGTTGTTCTTCCTCCTTACTAGAATTCCAGACCAGCTTCTCTCGCTGCATCTGCTAATGCCTGAACCTTACCGTGGTATACGAAACCGCCTCTATCATAGATAACAGTCTTGATACCCTTCTCAAGTGCTCTCTCAGCAATAACCTTACCAACGTAAGCTGCTGCATCAACATCATTTGTCTTCTCAAGCTCATCCTTAATAGCCTTCTCTGTTGTAGATGCTGCTACTAATGTCTTACCAACTGAATCATCAATAATCTGAGCGTACATATGATTATTACTTCTGAATACAGCTAAACGTGGTCTCTCTGTTGTTCCAGCTAAACGATTACGAACACGCATATGCTTCTTTACACGAATTGCGCTTCTTGATTCTTTATTAATCATCTTATCTCACTCCTTTATTATTTCTTACCAGTCTTACCAACTTTACGTCTGATAGTCTCATCCACATACTTGATACCCTTGCCCTTGTATGGCTCTGGTGCTCTCTTCTCTCTGATCTCAGCAGCGTACTGACCAACCTTTTCCTTGCTGATTCCGCTTACTATGATCTTGTTTCCATCAACTGATGTTTCGATACCATCTGGATCAACCATCTCAACTGGGTGTGAATAACCAAGAGCAAGAACAAGCTTATTACCCTGCTTCTGAGCTCTGTAACCTACACCGTTAACCTCAAGCTCCTTCTTGTAACCCTCTGTAACACCTACTACCATGTTGTGGATAAGTGTTCTTGTGAGTCCGTGAAGTGATTTCATCTTCTTTAAGTCGTTAGGTCTTGATACTGTGATTGTATCGCCGTCTAACTTTATATCCATTTCCGCAGGGAGAACTCTCTCAAGAGTTCCCTTTGGTCCTTTAACAGTCACTTTATTATTTTCTGCTATATCTACAGTTACGCCTGCAGGTACAGCGATAGGCATTCTTCCGATACGTGACATTTTGCCGTCCTCCTTTTACCAAATAAACGCAAGTACTTCTCCACCTACGTTCTGTTTTCTAGCTTCCTTATCTGTTAATACACCCTTGTTTGTGGAGATAATAGCAGTTCCAAGTCCACCAAGTACTCTTGGAAGCTCATCCTTGCTTGCGTATACTCGAAGACCAGGCTTTGAAATTCTCTTAAGACCTGTGATGATCTTCTCGTTCTTATCTGCACCATACTTCAATGTGATCTTGATTGTCTCGAACTTACCGTCCTCAACGATATCTACAGCCTTAACATATCCTTCTGATAAAAGTATGTCGGCAATAGCTTTCTTCATCTTTGAAGCAGGGATTTCTACTGTATCATGCTTTGCTGTATTAGCATTACGAATTCTTGTAAGCATATCTGCAATTGGATCGCTCATTGACATAATAAATTTCCTCCTTCTTACTCTTACCAGCTTGATTTCTTAACGCCAGGAATCTGTCCCTTATATGCTAACTCACGGAAGCAGATTCTACAAATTCCGTACTTCTTTAAAACTGAGTGTGGACGTCCACAAATGCTGCAACGTGTGTACTCTCTTGTTGAGAACTTCTGCTTGCGCTGCTGCTTAACTTTCATTGATGTCTTAGCCATTTCTCGAATCTCCTCCTTTATTATTTGCTATAAGGCATGCCGAACAGTGTAAGTAACTCACGAGCTTCCTCGTCAGTCTGTGCTGTTGTTACGCAAATTATATCCATACCTCTAACCTTATCTACCTTATCGTACTCGATCTCAGGGAAGATAAGCTGCTCCTTAATACCGAATGCGTAGTTACCTCTTCCATCAAATCCGTTTGGATTGATACCTCTGAAGTCACGTACACGTGGGAGTGCAAGATTTACAAGACGATCAAGGAACTCATACATCTTCTCGCCACGAAGAGTTACCTTACATCCGATAGGCATTCCCTCTCTCAGCTTGAAGTTAGCTACTGACTTCTTTGCTCTTGTTACAACTGCCTTCTGACCTGTGATTGTCTCAAGATCCTTGATAGCAGCGTCGAGAACCTTAGCGTTCTCTCTAGCTTCACCAACGCCCATATTGATAACGATCTTATCGAGCTTTGGTATCTGCATTACATTCTTATATCCAAATTTCTCAACCATGGCGCTCTTAATTTCAGCGTCATACTTTTCTTTAAGTCTACTCACCTAAGACGACCTCCTTCCAATTAATCTATCTTCTCTGTCTTGCCATCAACTTTGGCTACACGAACCTTATCCTTACCAGTTCCTTCAAAACCAACTCTAACTGGCTTGCCCTTGTAAAGATACATTACATTAGAGATGTCAAGTGGGGCTTCCATCTCGATGATTCCGCCCTGCTGGTTAGCCATGCTTGGCTTGCTATGCTTAAATACTTTGTTGATTCCTTCAACTACTACGGTACCATTCTTCTTATCTACTGAAACGACCTTTCCGCTCTTGCCCTTGTCCTTACCAGCGATAACCTGTACCATATCATCTTTCTTAATCTTCATTGTTGCCATAGTCACACCTCCTTATAATACTTCAGGTGCAAGTGATACGATCTTCATGAATTTCTTATCACGGAGCTCTCTTGCAACTGGTCCAAAGATACGTGTACCTCTTGGATTCATATCGTCTTTTATAATTACAGCAGCGTTCTCGTCAAACTTGATGTATGAACCATCCTTACGACGAGCGCCATGCTTTGTTCTAACTACAACGGCCTTAACTACATCGCCCTTCTTTACAACTCCGCCTGGTGTTGCATCCTTAACAGAGGCAACGATGATATCGCCGATATTCGCATATCTTCTAACTGATCCGCCTAACACTCTGATACAAAGTAACTCTTTTGCACCTGTGTTATCAGCAACTTTAAGTCTTGTTTCCTGCTGAACCATTTAATTTGCCTCCTTACTTTGCCTTCTCGATGATCTCAACAAGTCTCCATCTCTTATCCTTTGATAATGGTCTTGTCTCCATAACCTTTACTCTATCGCCAATCTTGCACTCGTTATTCTCGTCATGAGCCTTCAGCTTTACTGTTCTCTTTACAATCTTACCATAAAGAGGATGCTTAACATTATCTACGATAGAAACAACGATTGTCTTATCCATCTTGTCACTTGTAACTATACCAACACGTGTTTTTCTCAGATTTCTTTCCACAATAATTCCTCCTTCCAAGATAATTAAGCATTAGCCTTCTGGGCTATAACTGTCTGTATTCTTGCTATATTCTTTCTAACGTCCTTGATTCTGCTTGTGTTGTCAAGCTGATTTGTAGCATTCTGGAATCTCAGGTTGAATAATTCCTTCTTTGCAGCTACTAAATCCTTCTGGAGATCGTCAACGGACTTGCTATTTAATTCGTTCATAAAATCCTTAGTTTTCACTGCCTGCTACCTCCTCTAACTCTTCCTTTGATGCGATCTTACACTTAAGTGGAAGCTTGTGCATAGCGAGTCTGAGAGCCTCTTTAGCTACCTCCTCAGGTACGCCCTGAACCTCAAACATAACTCTGCCTGGCTTAACTACTGCTACCCAGTACTCAAGTGCTCCCTTTCCTGAACCCATTCGAGTCTCAGCCGGCTTTGCTGTAACTGGCTTGTCAGGGAAAATCTTGATAAATACCTTACCACTACGCTTCATATATCTTGTCATTGCAATTCTGGCTGCCTCGATCTGGTTTGACTTGATCCAAGCTGGCTCTAATGCTACGAGACCATACTCACCGTTTGTAATCTTATTGCCTCTAAGTGCCTTACCAGCCATTGTTCCTCTGAACTGCTTACGACGCTTTACTCTCTTTGGCATTAACATTATTTATTTCCCCCTTCCTTTACTGTCTTTGTTGGAAGTACTTCACCATGGTAGATCCATGTCTTTACGCCAACCTTACCATATGTTGTATCTGCTTCAGCAAATCCGTAATCGATATCAGCACGGAGTGTCTGAAGAGGAATTGTTCCCTCGCTGTAGAACTCTGTTCTAGCCATATCAGCACCGCCAAGACGACCTGAACATGCACACTTGATACCCTGTGCGCCTGACTTCATTGTTCTACCCATGCAAGACTTCATAGCCTTTCTGAATGCGATACGATTCTCAAGCTGTGCTGCGATGTTCTCTGCAACGAGCTGAGCGTCAGCATCCGGCTTCTTGATCTCCTTAACGTCGATAAAGAGCTTCTTATCTGTTAACTTCTGAGCGTCAGCCTTGATCTTCTCGATTCCGGCTCCACCCTTTCCGATTACTACTCCAGGCTTAGCTGTGTATAATACGATCTTTACATTCTTTGCTGATCTCTCGATCTCGATCTTTGAGATGTTTGACTTGTAAAGAGTTGTCTTTAAGTATTTTCTAAGGATCTGATCTTCTGCTAAGTTCTTAGCAAACTCGTCATTTCTCTTGTCAGCATACCAGTTTGAATCCCAATCTTTGATAATGCCGACTCTTAAACCATGAGGATTAACTTTCTGTCCCATATTTTACCTCCTATTTCTCGTCAAGCACGATTGTGATGTGGCTTGTTCTCTTCTCGATTCTATATGCTCTACCCTGTGCTCTTGGATGAACTCTCTTCATTGTAGGTCCCTTGTTAGCGTAACACTCTGCTACGTAAAGGTCCTCCTTCTTCATGCCATTGTTGTTCTCAGCGTTAGCAATAGCAGACTTCAAAAGCTTCTCTATAACGCTTGAGCCATATCTTGGGTTGTATTCTACGATAGCAAGTGCTGTCTGAACATCCTTACCTCTGATAGCATCAAGCACAAAACATGCCTTGGTTACTGATACTCTTGCGTATGAAACCTTAGCTGATGGTCTTGTATCTTTGTTCTCATTTCTGAGTCTCTTGTCATGGGATCTATGTCCTTTAGCCATTTTGAAAAGTCCTCCTTTCAAATATTCCTAATATTATCTTCTACCCTTCTTTTCGTCCTTACCATGACCTCTGTATGTTCTGGTAACTACGAACTCACCGAGCTTATGTCCTACCATATCTTCTGTTACATATACTGGTACGTGCTTTCTTCCATCATGAACGGCAAATGTGTGGCCAACGAATGATGGGAAGATTGTTGAACGTCTTGACCAGGTCTTTATAACTTCTGTCTTATTAGCAGCGTTTAAAGCATCTACCTTCTTAAGCAGATGTGCATCTGCGAATGGTCCTTTTTTTAATGAACGAGCCATATTTCTTCCTCCTTAACTATTTAACATTCTTACCGTCTCTACGTCTTACGATCAACTTATTAGACTGCTTGTTCTTCTTTCTTGTCTTGAGACCCATTGCTGGCTTGCCCCATGGAGTAGAAGGACCTGGACGACCGATAGGTGCTCTACCTTCTCCACCACCATGTGGATGGTCATTAGGGTTCATGACAGAACCACGAACTGTTGGTCTAACGCCCATATGACGCTTACGACCGGCTTTACCAATGTTAACAAGGCCATGCTCGATGTTTCCTACCTGTCCAACTGTTGCTCTACAGATAATCGGAACCATTCTCATCTCGCCTGATGGAAGTCTAAGTGTTGCATACTTTCCTTCCTTAGCCATGAGCTGTGCAGCGTTTCCTGCTGAACGAACTAACTGTCCGCCCTTACCTGGATAAAGCTCGATGTTGTGTACCTGAGTACCAACTGGAATATTCTGAAGTGGAAGACAGTTACCAACCTTGATCTCTGCCTCTGCGCCATTCATCAGCACATCGCCAACTGCAAGCTTGAAAGGAGCAAGGATGTATCTCTTTTCTCCATCTGCATAGAACAGAAGTGCAATATTTGCTGATCTGTTTGGATCATACTCGATTGCAGCTACTGTTGCTGGAATACCATCTTTGTCATTTCTCTTGAAATCTATTATTCTATACTTTCTCTTAGCACCACCACCGTGATGTCTTACTGTTATTTTACCCTGATTGTTACGACCAGCTGTCTTGCTTGTTGAAACAACGAGTGACTTCTCTGGAGTTGTCTTTGTGATCTCTGAGAAATCAAGGCCAGTCATATTTCTTCTGGAAGGTGTATATGGGTTATATGTCTTAATTCCCATTGTTGTTCTCCTTTCGGTTCAATTTATTCTCACGCTTTGATTGCGTATACAACTAATGTGATGAGCGGCTATACTGTGCAGCCACCCACGGCTATATCTTAAAGTCCCTCGAAGATCTCGATGTCCTTGCTGTCAGCTGTAAGCTGAACGATAGCCTTCTTGTACTTTGCTGTGTTACCAAGTGTCATACCACGTCTCTTGACCTTACCGTCATTGTTCATTGTGTTGACCTTTGCAACCTTTGTTCCCTCGAACATCTTCTCTACAGCTTCCTTAACCTGTGACTTGTTTGCTTCTGGATGAACAAGGAATGTATATTTCTTCTCAGCCATAGCGTTCATGCTCTTCTCTGTGATCACTGGCTTAAGTATAACGTCATAATATTTGATATCTGCCATTATGCGTACACCTCCTCAATTGCTGCAACTGCTTCCTTAGTAAGAACAAGCTTCTCATACTTGAGAATATCGTATACGCTAAGTGAATTAGCTACTGTTGTCTTAACTGTTGGAATGTTGTTTGCTGAAAGAACAACGTTATTGTTCTTATCCTTTGTTACTACAAGAGCCTTAGGAGCTGAAAGCTTTGCAAGGATCTTTGCAAATACGCTTGTCTTAGCCTCCTGAAGATCAAGCTTGTCAACTACTACCAGCTTGTTCTCAGCAACCTTTGATGAAAGTGCTGACTTCATAGCAAGCTGCTTCTCTTTCTTATTCATCTTAACTGAATAATCTCTTGGCTTTGGTGCGAATACAACTCCGCCGCCTGTCCACTGTGGAGATCTTGTTGAACCCTGTCTAGCATGACCAGTTCCCTTCTGTCTCCAAGGCTTTCTTCCACCACCAGAAACTTCTGAACGTGTCTTAGCGCTCTGTGTTCCCTGACGGTTGTTGGCTAACTGACCAACTACAGCCTTATGCATTATATGCTCATTTATTTCTACACCGAAAACTGCATCATTGAGCTCTAATGTCTCAACTTCTTTGCCTTCAATGTCATAAACCTTAACTGATGCCATTGTTGTCTCTCCTTTCCAAAGCCCTACTTACCAGACTTTACTGTATCTTTAATCATAACCAATGACTTCTTTGGTCCTGGAACAGCGCCCTTAACCAAGATTACATTGTTCTCAACATCTATTTTAACTACCTCAAGGTTCTGGATTGTAACTCTTACGCTACCCATATGTCCAGGCATCTTCTTGCCCTTGAATACTCTACCTGGAGTAGTTGCAGAACCGTTTGAACCTGCATGTCTGTGATACTTTGAACCATGTCCTGAAGGACCTGACTTAAGGCCGTGTCTCTTAAGACCGCCTGCGTATCCCTTACCCTTTGACTTAGCAGTAACATCAATCTTGTCGCCAGCAGCAAATACGTCTGCCTTGATCTCTGCGCCAAGCTCGTACTCAGCAGTGTTCTCAAGTCTGAACTCTCTATAGAAAGCCTTTGGAGTTGTTCCTGCCTTCTTAGCATGACCAACCTCTGCCTTACCAGCACCATGTGGATTTCTGATAACTTTCTTTCCTGATACGTCCTTTGTTGTTACTCTTTCCTTCTTCTCGCCGAATCCTACCTGAATTGCATCGTAACCGTCATTCTCAACTGTTTTGATCTGGGTTACAACACATGGACCAGCCTGCAATACTGTAACTGGTGTTAATACACCGTTCTCGTCGAAAATCTGTGTCATTCCGACTTTTGTAGCTAATATAGCCTTCTTCATTTCTGTTTCCTCCTAATTTAATTCACAGCGGATTGCATCTGCAATCATACTAAATTACATCCGAAAATGCATTAGGTACTGTTATTTAATTGTTTCTGCGGTTTGTTTTAAATTAGTCCGCATCTAATTGGGTTTCTTTTGAATTGCTGTCTGACTTTGATTATTTCATCTTAACATCGATGAACACGCCAGCGGACAGATCGATCTTCTGTAATGCATCAATTGTCTTCTGAGTTGGTGCTACAACATCGATAAGTCTCTTATGAGTTCTCTGCTCAAACTGCTCTCTTGAGTCCTTGTACTTATGAACTGCTCTTAAGATTGTGATCTTCTCAATCTTAGTAGGCATTGGAACTGGTCCGCTTACCTTTGCGCCAGTCTTCTTAACTGTATCAACAATCTGTGCTGCTGCCTTGTCGATAAGTTTGTGGTCATAAGCCTTAAGTGTAATTCTCATAATCTGATTTGCCATAAAAAAAGCCGCCTCCTTTTCGCACTTAATCTTAGTACAACAAGCGGTGACTGTACACTCTCCCGTGTGTGTCCTAAGTTAAAACCCAGAACCATCACGTCGTTTCTGTCCTCTTGACAGACGGTTATATTGTACAGTGACTTGTCGCCAGTTTTGTAAATTGACATTCGCTCCACGAAAAACCTGCGTCATATATGTACGCAGCAACCTCCGCTTCTCAGCTATCATGCCACAGCACGTTTGATTATATACTAGGGATTTCTTTAAATCAAGAGGTTTTTTTAAATTTTTTATGTTTTTTTGAATTATTTTTTAACGGGTATTTACAGGGTATCACTCGCCAGATTCACTCAGCTTGAATGTCCTCTTCATTTTGATCCCCTTGTTCTCCCATATCTCAAACTTCGAAAAGCTTAAGATGAACCCGTAATCTGTATGGTAACCATAATTCTCCATCGCAAACCCAGGGAATCTGCTTCGAATCGCATCGAGCAGCTCTGCCATATCATCTATCTTATATCCCCTGCCCGTCATATACTCATATGCAAATGTGTCTATCTCCTCCCTGTCATCGACCAACGTCAGCTTTGTCACGCCATTCTCATCGGTATAAACCTTCACTCCACTCACATTATTCTCCACAAATGTATCAAGATGAGTATAGCCATAATTTCTGACATCAAAATCCGGGTATCTTCTCACAACGCCTTCATACACCTGTTCCATGACAGCATCTCTTCCCTGTCCTTTATAATAGGAAGAAACCGAATATATCTCCTTTGCTATATCACCTATATCCGGTATATCAGCAGTGCATTTCCCTCCGGCAAGAACATCTATATACATATATCTCTGGGCGCTGTTCACAAGGATTTTGTCTGCGTCACATGGACCGGCAACCACAACCTCTATATCCGTGAGCCTCAGCTTGTCGAGAAGCGGTACTGTCAGACTGTCCCCCGTTGCTATATATATGCGCTCTGGCTTTGAAAGCGCAGCATCCGCCATAACCTCCACGGCCAGCGCAACCATCGCCGATGACACCTTATACTCTCCGTGCATGCAGTCCTGTATTCTGAACCTCCCTGCACTCTCCATAAAACTGTCATCGTCTTTGTCGGAATTAAACATCTTGCAGATCACAAGCTTGTCCGTTCTGATTATATCCTCATATATAACAGGCACAGCCTTTGCCTCTATGCTATCACAATCTATATACAGCGCAGCCCTCATGATATCCTCCTTAATAATATTCCACAACCATCACACACACAACAAACCACAGGTTTAATCCAATTATATCCTGCCATCCGCCTTAATCATCTCCATCAGAGTCTGTCTGAATCCAAACTCCTCACAAAGTGCTTCCGCATCCTTAAGAGCCTTCTTTCTCCTGTCCGGAGATACATTTTTCTTCACAGCTCTTATGAGCAGATTTTTAGGCGAATGTGCAATGTCTATAAATTCCATTATATCAGTCTTATATCCACACGCCTCAAGCATATGTCCGCGGATGGAATCTGTTGCCAGCGCAGCTATCCTCTCCTTGATGATTCCGTATCTTGTCAGCGCAGCCAGTTCATCAGAATGCATCTGTTTATTCAGCTCATGCTGGCAGCAAGGCACGGACAATATATACTGTGCGTTCCAGCAAATGGCATTGTACAGCGCATAGTCCGTGGCAACATCACATGCATGCAGCGTCATGACCATATCCACATCCACATCCGTCTTATACCCATTTATATCCCCAAGTTCGAATTTTAGTCCGGTATATCCAAACTGTTCCGCCAGCGCATTGCAGTCTTTTATCACCTGCTCCTTGAGATCCAGGCCGGTTATATGGACATCAAGCCCCTTAACCTCATGCAGATAATAATAAACTATAAATGTCAGATACGATTTGCCGCATCCAAAATCTACTATATTAATAGAAGGTTTGTTGTAGCTCTTCATGACATTGTCCACGATCTCCGCAAATCTGTTGATCTGCTTAAACTTGTCATACATGGAGTGCACAACCTTGCCATCCTTTGTAAATATGCCCAGATGGGTAAATACAGGGATATCCATTCCCTCTTCAAGTATGTATTTCTTTCTTCGTTTGTTCCCCTGAACAGTTATGAGTTTATTCTCCGTGTGCCTCTTATTCACAGCTACTTTGCCCTTCTTTGAGATCTTCACATCCCACTCCTCCCGGGCCGAGAACATGTTTATCTGTCTGAATCCATCCTGCAGATCTCCGGCCAGTGCTTCTTCAAGCTCGTCCTCATCTATATTCTGGTGGAACACCTGCTTCTCCGTATACCTTTCTATCTGAAAGCACCTTTTACCGCCTATGATTTTTCTCTCAAATACCACTTTTCTGTATTCACCGCGTCCGCCACTGAGGATAATCTTGTGGGGATCACTCTGTACCATCTCTTCTATTAATTCTTTTATACTTATATCTGCCATTATTCCAACTTCTCCATTACCAACAATCTGTATCGTAATTAATCTCTGTCATCAATCTATGCACACAGCAGCCTTGACGCAGTGCTTTGATACAAGTATAATCTATAGGATATATTTTTTGAAGTTATTTTTATAAGGAAGGATTACATATATGTGGATAGCAGATGGATGGAAGGATTATGAAGTTATTGACTGCTCTGACGGAGAAAAGCTTGAGCGTTGGGACAAATACACTCTACTCAGACCAGATCCCCAGGTTCTGTGGAGCACTCCAAAGAAAAATCCTGCATGGAATAAACTGAACGGACATTATCATAGAAGCAACAAAGGCGGCGGAGAATGGGAGTTTTTCAGCCTGCCTAAGCAGTGGACGATAAATTACAGGGATCTGACTTTCAATCTGAAGCCATTCAGCTTCAAGCACACTGGTCTGTTCCCTGAGCAGGCTGCCAACTGGGACTGGTTCAGCGAACTGATAAAGAACTCACCTAAAAAGGATATTAAGGTGTTGAACCTGTTCGCATACACAGGGGGCGCAACATGTGCAGCCGCCAAAGCCGGAGCTACAGTCACCCATGTTGATGCATCCAAGGGAATGGTTACCTGGGCAAAGGAAAACGCAGCATCATCAGGGCTCGCCGACGCACCGATCAGATGGATAGTTGACGACTGTGTGAAATTTGTCGAAAGAGAGATCAGACGAGGCAACAAATATGACGCGATCATCATGGATCCTCCTTCATACGGCAGAGGACCAAAGGGTGAGATATGGAAGATCGAAGAGAAGATCCATCCTTTCATCAAGCTCTGCAGCCAGCTTCTCTGTGACAAGCCGCTTTTCTTCCTTGTAAATTCATATACAACAGGTCTCGCGCCTGCGGTGCTCACATATATGATATCCACAGAGGTAAAGAGCAGATTTGGCGGACATGTTGTGGCAGATGAGATCGGACTTCCTGTCACAGAGACAGGTCTTGTTCTTCCTTGCGGTGCCGCCGGAAGATGGCAGAGATAACAACGGATCGGTCGAGGCAGATACATTTTGCAGATAAACTAAAAGCAGGAATATGAAACCCAGCAAACTTCGTTATAGGGGCTCATATTCCTGCTTTTCTCAATTTTCAGCTTCTTAATTTCAGCTTTTTTGTCACGTAATTTAGTCCTTTACACCGTCACATCCACATACTCCAGACGTATGACCTTCTCCAGATCCGCAGGGGCTATCTCTATCTGATACCCAACCTTACCCGCACTCACATACATCTTATCAAGATCTTCAGCACTTGCATCTATCGTGGTCCTGAAAAACTTCTTCATACCGATAGGTGAGCAGCCGCCATGTATATATCCGGTAAGAGGGAGGAGTTCCTTTGCCTTGAGCATATCTATCGACTTCTCTCCCACAGCCTTCGCAGCTTTCTTGAGATCAAGTTCCTCCTTGACAGGAATTACAAACACGTAATTTGCGCCAGACTTCGCAACGGTCACCAGGGTCTTATACACATACGCAGGATCCTGTCCAAGTATAGCAGCAACCTTCTCTCCATTTGTCTCGCCCGTCTCCACATAACAATAATGGTTGTACTTTATCTTCTTGCTGTCAAGTATGCGCATGACATTTGTCTTTTCCTCAGTCTTTGCGTTCTTATTCTTATCTTTCATGTTCCAAGTCATCTCCTTGTCATCAAATGCACTAAGCGCCCCAACCTTGTCTATTGAAGATTGAAGCGCTGTATGCATGTCTATTGTATTCTACGGCTTTATCTTAATCTGCCGTACACAACTTTATCTGTCTTCCATCGGCAGATACTCTCTGTGTGTTCCCACATACTTGTATGCAGGTCTGATGATCTTGCCGGCATTGACAAGCTCCTCTATTCTATGCGCTGACCATCCCGCAATACGTGCGATGGCAAATATAGGAGTAAACAGCTCGATAGGGATACCGAGCATCGTATATACAAATCCACTGTAGAAATCTACATTTGCCGATATAGGCTTGCCGCTGCGTCTTCTGGCTGCAAGCAGTCTTCCTGATATCTCCTCAACCTTCTTGTACAGCTCAAATTCCTTTGTCCTGCCCTTCTCCTGGGCAAGTCTCTCTGCATATCCCTTGAGTATCCTAGCTCTAGGATCTGAGTTGGTGTATACCGCATGACCCATTCCATATATAAGGCCTGAATGGTCAAAGCCCTTCTTGTCAAGAAGTCCTGTGAGATATTTCTCCAGTGCAGCCTCATCACCCCAGTTCTTGACATGGCTCTTGAGGTCATCAAACATCTGCTGAACCTTGAGGTTCGCACCACCATGCTTAGGTCCCTTCAGCGAGCCAAGTGAACTTGCAACTGCAGAATATGTGTCTGTTCCTGTCGACGATACTACATGAGTTGTAAATGTGGAGTTATTACCACCACCATGCTCAGCGTGTATAACCAGACATATGTCAAGCACCTGCGCCTCAAGCTCTGTATATTTCTTATCTGATCTGATAAGCCTCAGGAAATTCTCCGCAGTGGAAAGCCCCGGCTTCGGATTGTGTATTACAAGACTCATGTCGTGGAAATAGTGCTTGTAGCCCTGATAACCATATGCGGCGATCACAGGGAACTGTGCTATCAATTCCATACACTGTCTGAGAACATTCTCTATGCTTATATCATCCGGATTATCATCATATGAATAGAGTGTGAGAACACATCTCTGCAGAACGTTCATCATATTCTTGCTTGGTGCTTTGAGGATAACATCTCTTGTAAACTTTCTAGGAAGCTCCCTGTAGCACTCCATCATCTCAACAAATCTCTTAAACTGCTGCTCATTTGGAAGCTTTCCAAACAGCAGAAGATACATAGTCTCCTCAAATCCGAATTTACTTCCGTGAAAACCTCTCTCGAGATCCTCAACATTGTACCCCTGATAATACAGACGACCATCAGTCGGCACTCTCTCTCCATCTATTACATCATATCCTATGACATCAGATATCTCTGTGAGTCCCGTGAGTACACCTTTTCCTGTGGAATCTCTGAGGCCTCTCTTGACATCATAATTGACATAGAGGTTCTGGTCTATCTTGCCAGATTCTGTACAATAACCTGTAAGCTCATCCAGTATTCTGTTATATTCCTCGCTGTTTCTTTCCAAACCTCATGTCTCCTTCCTTTATCCAATCCCTGTTCATCATCCCGAAGCTTCTCCGGACCTTATCAATAAACTATATCAACTCACCACAGTTTATCAAAAAAACTCCATTTTCGCAAGAAAGACAGCAATAAATTTGATTTATTCCTGTCTTTTCGCCAAAATTATTTAATTTTAAAATATTTCTGCCTAAATTTCAATAATATATCTCTCATAGGCATTTATGATCGTCGTGTCCTCGTATTTTGATTCGCGAACAAAATCTCTTCCATAATTTATATGCACATGGCCATGGACAAAATACTTAGGTCTGTACTCCTCCATAAGCGTTCTGAAACACTTAAAACCTGTATGTGGGAGATCCTCGGAATCATTTATCCTGTATGCAGGCGAATGGGCAACAAGTATGTCAAAGCCCTTGTTCCTCATGATCTTAAACCTGAGTTTCCGTACTCTTCTGGCCATCGCACGCTCGGAATACTGATGATCCGCACCACCAAACTTGTATTCCATCGAACCGCCAAGTCCCAGAATTCTGACACCCTTATACACATAAAGCTTGTCGTCTATGCACTCGCAGCCCCCCGGCGGTGTATCCTTGTAGCACACGTCGTGATTGCCATGGACATAGAGAACGGGCGCATGACTGAATGTCGCAAGGAACGACAAATACTGTGGCGATAAATCGCCACAGGATATTATCAGGTCTATTCCCTCGACCTTACTCTTATCAAAATAATCCCACAAATACTTGGATTCTTCATCCGCCAACAACAAAATCTTCACGTATCTATTCCCCTGTACTACAGTATACCTTCTCCGTAGGAGATTTATCTTATTTCACTTCCGGAACCGACTTGAGCTCCAGACTCTCCGGTGTGTCTATACCCTGAAGTGCAACTACCGTCTTTGCCTCATCGACAAGATCGTCCTCTGTAGGGAGCATGCCCACTACATTCTCAGCAAGCCAATCCATCTTGAGTATATCTTCATGGAGCATCGCTCCGTCATCTTCATTTCTCACTATTCCGTTCTGGGATGTAAGCTTTCCGCTGAACGGTGTGATAGCGCCCTCTCTTATGAGGTTTGTCATAACCGATATGAGCTTCTGTGTTCCGGCCGGAAGGTGCTTTGAGCATATGACGTCAACTATTCCCGCTGACATACCCCACCAGTAGCTTATCGCATTGCTGGTCTCGTTCCTCTCCTCCTGCTTCCAGTTGCCCTCCAGTATGGATCTAAGGATTCTCTCATAGAATGCACCCCAGTTGTAGAAAGGCATGGCAAGGTTGACGACCTCTCCATTCTGATCATAGTGATAAAGTCCGAAGTTTCGTGACGCATCATCCGGCATGATCATGTCTCTATCGGATATATATGTTATTCCATTTCTCTCGAAGAACTTCTGTGGATCAGCGTTCTTAACCTTCGTCCACTGCAGATATATCTTTGCCCTAGGGTTGACCATCCTTGCTCCGATGGCAAATGCATTGATGTTCGCTGTTGTTCCGAATATCGGATAATCAGCTACATATCCTATCTGTCCGTCAGCACACAGGCTTCCCGCTATCATACCGGTGAGGAACTTCACCTCGTACATTCTTGCATAATAGGTACGCACATGGCTGTTCGCAAGGCTGAGGGAACAGTTAAGTATCTTTATCTCCGGGTGGAGCACTGCAGTCTTAAGAGCCTCAGGAAGCATCTCAGGCCCTGTCGTAAATATCACATCATACTTCTCATCCACAAGTCTTCCAAGGCACTCTGTCAGCTTGGCAGGTGTATCCACATTACAGAAGGTTCTGCTGTCGACAGAATCTCCGAGTTTATTCTCCATGTCCATTCTACCCAGTTCATGGCTGTATGTCCAGACCGAGTTGGCTGGCGACTTATCATACACAAATGCCACCTTCAGGTTCGAAGGGCCTGATGGCTTTATAACCCTGTCGAGTATAGACTTCTTAGGCTCCACAGGATCGAGCTTTGGAAGAACCGTCTTATCCTTCTTCTCATTTGTGAGGACTATCTCATTCCATACCTTGTCAACACTGTCCTTCACCTGGGATGTAGTCATGTTCTTAAGAGCTTCATAGCCATACACATTGAGGAATACAAGCATGGCATCGTCCACTGTTATAGTGAGCTCCTCATTGCCCTTCTTAGCAAGATAAGCCTTCTCAAATGCGAGATGTGCCGAGTTGAAATCCAGTCTCTCATCCTCTGTGAAAACCGCATCCTTAGTGATCCCTATGAACTCCCTGAGCTTATCATATCCACCGAGCTGTGAGAAATATACATAGTTGATCCCCGTCTGCTTGTGGAAATCTATAAATTCAAAATATATCTTATTCTCAAGTGAGTCTGTCCTTCTAGGTATCTTTCTTGTAACCATGGCAGGAACTGAGTCCGCACCAAAGTATTTGAGCACACTCACTCTCTTATTTCCTTCTACTACATAGAATTTGTTCATATACTCATATACCTTTATCGGGTCATGTATACCTTCCTCTATGTGGGACTCACACAATGCGGCCCATTTCATTCCAAATTCAGTATGATAATCCAATATAGGCATAAAATTACTAGCAAACGCCGTCGTCCTTGCAGCGGTAGCGGTTCCAACCACGCGGTCAAGCGATATGGTCTGGAGACCAAGATTCACCTCACCCACAGTGTCGGATGGTGATATTATCTCATCCAAAACCGGAAGATATGGATATTCATTTTTTGCTACGGCTGCCTGATATCTCTTCTCACCAAGCTTCTGAGCCCTTAAATATTCGTTTGCTGACATACTATCACTCTCCTTATTCAAGACCATATAGTAATACTATAAAATTCAATAATCAAGAATTTGTTTCCTTCCGATCCGCCAAAATTATCTGCCTTTCAACTGCATGTTTTGTGAATTATGCATAAACCGCATTGTATGTTATGCATAATTACCACTTGATTTTTTCCGTAACGTGCTGTATTATATTATTAAATTCAGAAGATTTCACATATTTTCGAACTTAATGTCGGTGTGTGTGAATACCAATATACTTAAGGAGTCTGGCTAAAACACTTCCACCAGGCTCCTTTTTATTGTAACATCTATTCTGTCCTTTTACAGTATTTCATCTCAACATTCATTGATTTCGACTGCATCATTGTTCATCTTCCCTGTATTTATCAAATGTCACCGATATATCTGTTCCCTTTCCAGGTTCACTTATCATATCCAGAACTGCATTGTTACGTGCAACTATATGCTTTACTATGGCCAGGCCGAGACCTGTACCACCTGTGGACTTGGATCTGCTCTTGTCCACCCTGTAAAACCTCTCAAATATTCTCTCCTGATGCTCCTTCGGGATTCCTATTCCCGTATCCTTCACCCTGAGTATAACCTTTCCATCCACTGTCTTTACAGATACATCCACGCTTCCACTCTTATTGTTGTATCTGATGGCATTGTCTGTGAGGTTGTACACAAGCTCCTCCATCATCATCTTGTTCGCATATATATATCCGTGACTGCCATCATAGCTGAGCGTCACACTGTTCTTCTCTGCGTTTATCGCCAGCATATCCGTGGCTGTTCTGGCTATGACCGCCAGATTGATTTTCTCCATCAGTGGCGCATCCTCGGATACATCCAGCTCTGACAGTCTGATTATATCATTGATGAGGGTGAGAAGTCTGTTGGAGTTCTTGTGGATCTCAGTTGCAAAATGATGCACATCCACCTCGGTCGCCATACCGGTCTCAATAAGCTCCGAATACCCCGATATAGATGTGAGCGGTGTCTTAAGCTCATGTGATACATTTGCCGTGAACTCCTGTCTCATCTGCGAACTCTTCACTATATCCGCATGCTGCTTCTGTATCATATCTATGAATGGGCGCATCTCCTTGTACGCAACTATGTGGGTATCGTCATCCAGACTGTTCGCCATCTGCTCTATTGGTTTCAATATGTTTCTGGTCAGATAGTGTGTCACTATGATGGTGACACAGACAAGGATCGCCATCACCACCAGCATGACCGGCACAGCCGCAAGGAACATACTGATTACATTGTTGGTCTCCCTCGCTATTCTCAGCACCCTTCCAGACTTGAGCAGTATCGCATAGTAATATGTGCTCTTATTGAGGGTTGCCGACTTTCTTATAACATGTCCATCACCATTTTCAAATGCCTCTGCTATCTCTGGTCTGTCAAGATGGTTCTGCATGGAAATCTCATCGGCCTGATTGTCATACAGAACACTGCCGTCAGGCGCTATAAGCGTCAATCTGAGGTCATTGGTATCCACGCTTGCATACACACCAGGGTCATCCGCGTCGAAATCCCCGGTATTCTTAAGCACCTCAGCATACCCCTTCAGATCCCTTATGATCTCCGCCTTGTACACCTCATAGAATATAAACGTCGACAGGACCATGGTCACCGCTATGGCCACCAGTGAAAAGATGATAAACTCCAGATTGATAACCTTTTTCAGCCTTTTATCGTCTCTCTTACCCATATGCTACTCCATCTTATACCCTACATTTCTAACCGTCTTTATCATATTACCTGCTTCGCCAAGCTTCTGTCTCAAAGTCTTGATATGCATATCAAGGGTTCTGGATTCGCCCTCGTAATCCGTTCCCCACACATCCGACATGATCGTGTCTCTGTGAAGGACTATTCCTGCATTAACCATGAGAAGCTTTAAGAGTTCAAACTCCTTGAAGGTAAGCTCACACAACTCACCACCCACATGCACCTCGCGTCTCTCTGAATCAAGGGTTATATCCCCGAGTACCATCTGCTTGTCATCCTGCAGCGCCCTGCTTCTTCTGAGCAGCGCCTTGACTCTGGATATGAGCTCCATCACGCCAAATGGCTTGGTGAGGTAATCATCCGCTCCTATATCCAAGCCCTTGACCTTGTCAAGTTCCGTAGTCTTGGCTGTCACAAGGATAATCGGAACTCTGACAGTATCAGGTCTGCTCCTGAGCTTCTTCACAATCTCAAGACCATCCATGTCAGGGAGCATGATATCCAGAAGCACCAGATCAGGAACCTTCTCCACAGTCCTTGAGAAGAACGATTTCGCATTCTCAAACTCCTCCACCGCATATCCGCTGTTTTTCAATGCAAACATCTCGATTTCTCGTATATTCTTATCGTCTTCTACAATATAAATATGTACTGCCATTTTGTCTCCTTTCCATATGCAACACCACTTTCATTTACATGCATATTGCATTATATTTTTATCATTATTTATACATGCCAGATATCACTTCAGCTTGTACATCTCTCTGTAATATGTGTACATGCTCTGGAAATCTATGTTGGAATCCTTCTTCATGTTATCCAGATATTCATGTGTATCAAAGTTATCTGATTTTAACTGAAGCATTGCCACCGCCACGTTGGAACAGTGATCTGCAACTCTCTCATAGTTGTTGATAAGATTCTCCAGTGATATTCCGAGCTCAATGGTACATTTCCCCTTCTGAAGTCTCTTGATATGCTGCTTCTTAACCGCACTGTTGAGCTCATTAATTGCTTCCTCAAGCGGCTCCACATGGGATGCCTCCTGAAGGTCTTCTTTGTCGTAAGCCTCCACAGTCATGCTGACTATGTTCTGAACTGCATCCTTGTATACACCAAGCTCTAACCTTGCCTTTTCTGAGAAGGACGCGCCCGCCTCATTCATCTTCCTGCATATATCCGCTATGGTTATGGCGTGATCCGACATTCTCTCAAGATCACCTATGACATGAAGTCCGATCGATACCTTCTGGCTATCCTCATGGGAGAGCTCCTTGCTGCTGAGCTTTACCATATAAGAACCGACCTCATCTTCATAGGTATCTATGATGCCCTCAAGATCCTCAACCTTATCCCTGACCGCTTCATCATAATTATCAACCAGTGACAGTGCCATATCAACACTGTTCTTTGAAAGCTGAGCCATGTATTTTACGACCTCTATACAGTGTCCAACAGCAAATGCTGGTTTCTCAAGGAATCTGGCATCCAAACGCTTGAGCATCTCCAGCTCTGCAGGAGTATTTTTCTCCACCTCATCCTTATCTCTGACAGTGAGCGTTGCAAGCTTCTCAAGTCCGCCTGAGAACGGAAGCAGAAGAAGTGTCGCCGCAACGTTGAACGCACTGTGTACAACAGCTATACCAGCTGCATTCGCTGAATCATTCAGGAACTGGAAGTGTACAAATGAATTGACCGTGTAGAACGCCACCATGAACACGACTGTTCCTATGATGTTGAAGTACAGATGCACAAACGCAGCTCTCTTGGCATTCTTCTTGGTTCCTATACATGATATCAGTGCCGTTACACAGGTTCCTATGTTCTGACCCATGATGATTGGGATCGCCGTCCCAAATGATACAGCCCCAGTAGCACAGAGTGCCTGAAGTATACCTACAGATGCCGAAGAGCTCTGTATGATGGCTGTTATGAGCATTCCCACAAGCATTCCAAGGAATGGATTGGAGAACATGGTGAGTATATTCGTAAATTCCGGTACATCCTTAAGCGGCTCAACCGCCCCGCTCATCATCTCCATACCGAACATGAGCACTGTAAATCCAAGAAGTATTCCACCTATATCGTGCTTCTTCTCAGACTTGGTGAACATGAGGAATATTATTCCTATTACTGCGAGTATAGGTGAAAAGGATGAGGGTTTCAACATATTAATAAATATATTGTCACTCTGTATTCCTGTAAGGCTGAGTATCCATGATGTTACTGTTGTTCCTATATTTGCACCCATAATGATACCCACTGCCTGTCTCAGCTTCATGATGCCTGAGTTTACAAGTCCAACCACCATAACTGTGGTGGCTGATGATGACTGGATCACTCCTGTCACCGCGGCGCCCAGCAGAACACCCTTTATAGGTGTGGATGTGAGCTTTTCCAGTATCTTCTCCAGCTTACCGCCAGCCGTCTTGGCAAGGCCATCTCCCATCACGTTCATTCCATACAGGAACATTGCAAGTCCGCCCAGAAGGGATAACACATTGAAAATATCCATATCTTTTGTCTCCTTATTACATTTCCAATTACTTCTGTATAAGGACTTGTATATACAATATCCCTTTTACAGCGTCTGTTTTATCAGAGTCTATTGTAAAAGGGATATGTAAAATGTGAGATATGTGTATGTAAAATCTGTGTAAATTTAAAATCTATGTAAAATCCTGCAAAATATTTGGCACAGTTTTGTGGTATCACATAGACCTTTTTTCTGTTTTCATCTGTTTATTTGCTTCCGAGAGGCTCATTTATGAGCAGATACACCGCACTTCCAAGCATTCCTACCAGGAACATGCCATAACCGCCACATATGAACATCAGCTTTGCGAATGATACATCTCCCAGCACAGGGAGCATGTGGAGCAGCAATGCTGCAGCACATCCCGCAAGTCCGCACACCACCATGCTGACTGTTATGAAAAGTTTCATATTGCCTATACCTGTTCTGTGTGACAGTTTATTTATCTTCGTACATACACACTTCATACAAATCACCTCTTTTCGTCCATGACTCAATCATCAGTCTATATGTTCTCCTGTTATCGAGAAGAGGACCCACTCTGATATATTCGTTGCGTGATCGCCAATCCTCTCAAGATACTTGGCAACCATAAGAAGGTCACAAGCCTGCTCTCCATCATCCGGATTCTCATGTATCATTGTGATGAGTTCATTCTTGACCTTGTCAAAAAGATCATCGACGACATCGTCATGCTCTATTACACTCTTTGCCTTTTTCTCATCTGCGTTGACATATGCCTCTATACTTGATACCAGCATGACGATCGTCTCTTTTGCCATCTGCTGTATGTGCTCAAGCTTCTTTATATATGGTGTGCCAGCCATGCACAGTGTGAGTTCTGATATATCTGAGGCGTGATCTCCGATCCTCTCCATATCCGTTATCATCTTGAGTGCTGCGGATATATTTCTCATATCCCCGGCAACCGGCTGCTGGGTAAGGAACAGCTTGAGGCACAGATTCTCAATCTCTCTCTCCTGATGATCGATGGCGTCATCCGCCTCGATTGCCTTCTTTGCGAGCTCTGTGTCCTGGGCCACGAGAGCCTTGATCGCTGTCTCGATCGCCTGCTCGATCATAGTTCCCATCTCTATCATCTCTGCGTGAAGCTTTCTAAGCTGCATCTCATATTTGTCTCTCATCGTGTCCCTCCTAACCAAATCTACCGGTGATGTAATCCTCTGTACGCTTGTCAGCCGGCTTGCTGAACATCTTTTCTGTCTCTGCGTACTCAACGACCTCTCCGAGAAGGAAGAACGCTGTGTTGTCCGCAACTCTGGTTGCCTGCTGCATGTTATGCGTAACCATGATAATTGTGTAATTGTCCTTCAGTTCAAGTACCAGATCCTCTATCTTGGATGTCGATATAGGATCAAGGGCAGATGTAGGCTCATCCATGAGAAGTACCTCAGGCTCCACTGCAAGTGCTCTGGCTATACAGAGTCTCTGCTGCTGACCACCCGAAAGACCCAGGGCTGATTTCTTCAGTCTGTCCTTAAGCTCATCCCATATTGCCGCCTGTCTGAGGGATCTCTCAACTATCTCATCAAGCTTTGCATGATTTCTTATGCCGTGTGTTCTAGGACCATATGCTATATTGTCATAGACACTCATCGGAAAAGGATTCGGCTGCTGGAACACCATTCCAACTCTCTTTCTCAAAAGGTTAATATCCATTCCGCTGTATATATCCTCTCCATCAAGCCTCACATCACCTGTTATCTTGCATCCCTCTACCAAATCATTCATTCTGTTGAGCGACTTAAGGAATGTTGACTTACCACAACCTGATGGTCCGATAAACGCTGTAACCTCATTTGCCGGAATGTCCATATCAATACCCTTAAGGGCATGGAACTTTCCATAATAGAGGTTCAGATCTTTAACGCTGAACTTAACGTTATTATTCATCTATTTTTCTCCATTCTTTTTGAACACCAGCCATGCAAAATTTGCCTTCGGCAAATGGCTGGCGCTACATGCCAAGTTTTCATATAAAACTTGACACATCACTTAATTTGCTTTATCTGCTGCAACCCTGCCTGCAATCTTGTCGGACGCATAGTTGATAAGCACTACAAGTACAAGAAGTACAACCGCTGTCGCATAACCCTGATCCGTGTGAAGTCCTTCTTTTGACAGAAGGTACATATGAACCGCCAGAGTTCTTGTTGAATCGGTAAGCTTTGTCGCCATCTTTGCAACCGATCCTGCTGTGTATATGAGTGCTGCCGTTTCGCCCACGATACGTCCTGTCGCAAGTATGATTCCTGACAGTATTCCAGGAACGGCACTTGGAAGCACTACTTTGAATACTGTTCTGAGCTTTCCGGCTCCCAGTCCAAAACTTCCTTCTCTATAAGACTTAGGCACTGCCATAAGTGCCTCCTCTGTGGTTCTCATTATGACCGGAAGAACCATTATCGCCAGGGTTAACGCACCTGATATGAGTGATAATCTAAGTCCACACGCATTTGTGAAAAACAGCATTCCAAAAAGTCCGTATACTATCGAAGGTATTCCTGTAAGTGTCTCCGCTGTGATCCTCACAACCCCAACCAGCTTGTTGCCAGTCTTTGCATACTCCACAAGATATATCGCTGCAAATATTCCTATCGGACCTGCTATCAAGAGGGACAGCAGCGTCATGTAAACCGTATTTATAAGTGCCGGCACCAGCGAACAGTTGTCCGATGTATATTCCCAGCTGAATATGTCTGCATTAAGATTTGGAATTCCTTTTACAAGTACATACACCAGCAGAAATCCTATGGAGAGCACAGTTATGAGCGTTGCCAGATGTACAAGGATAAACATTATGAATGATCCCGGTTTCTTTCTGTACTCAGCCCATTTCTCAGACCATGTGCTCTTGTTTACAGCCTCTATGCTGTCAACATCAACTATGGATGAGGGATCGTCCTCAGGTGCCGTCTTTTTCGTGCTGATTATTGTATTTTTTGTTCTGTCATCGCCACATGCGACAACGGTATTTATTCCTTCTACTCTCTCTGCCATCTATGCCACCGTCTTTCTCTTTATGATGGAGAACAGGAGGTTGATAATGAGTATGAATACGAACAGTACCACGCCCGTTGCTATCAAAGCCTGTCTGTGCAGATCCGTCGCATATCCCATCTCCATTACTATATTTGTGGTGAGTGTTCTGACGCCTCTCAGTATTCCGTCAGGCATATGAACCTGGTTTCCTGCTACCATGATAACCGCCATGGTCTCTCCAACTGCACGGCCAACACCAAGGATAATCGCTGCCATAACTCCTGACTTTGCCGCAGGAACAACAGTCTTGAACACGCTTCGCTCATGTGTTGCTCCAAGTGCCAAAGCTCCCTGATAATATTTGTCAGGTACCGCTCTTATTGAGGTCTCTGATACACTGATGATAGTTGGAAGTATCATCATTCCAAGAAGTACTGATGCCGTGAGCATCGTATTTCCATTTACTCCAAATATGCTTCTCACCATCGGTACAAGCACACACATTCCAAAGAATCCATATACTACCGAAGGTATTCCGGCCATCAGATTGATAAATGGCTTTATAACTTTATATAATCTGTCGGGACAAAACTTTGCCAGATATATCGCTGTCAGAAGTCCTATCGGAACTCCAATTATCAGTGCTCCGGCTGTTACATATATACTTCCTAATATGAAAGGAAGAATGCCGTAGTATCCATTTGTAGGCTTCCAGACCTCACCAAGGGTGAAATCCCCGAAGCCTATCTCTTTAATGGCCGGTATTCCATTCACAAACAGGAACACACATATGAGTGCTACTGCTGCAATGGATACCAGTGCCGCTATCAGGAATACTACATGCATAATTGTTTCTTTAAGTTTATGCATAAGCTGATTACTTTACGTCCTCCCACTTTGCTGCTGAACCTGTGAATATGTCCTTGACCTGATCTACTGTGTAGTCCTCAGCAGGGTTGTTGTTATTTACTATAACTGCAATTCCGTCCATTGCTATTACTGTTGCCTTGAGACCAAGTGCTGTCTCTGTATCCTTGAGTTCACGTGATGCCATACCTATGTCGCATGTTCCATCTGATGTTGATGTGATACCTGTTGTTGAATCGCTCTCCTGAAGCTCGATGTCAGCGTTTGTGTTGATTGCCTTGTATGCCTCGATAAGTTTTTCCATAACAGGTGTTACTGAAGATGATCCTGCAACAACAATCTTGCCCTTTGGATTTGTTGAAGTAAATGCTCCGCTGTTTGCAACCTCGATGTACTTATTTGCTGAGATGATCTTCTGTCCATCCTCGCTCATGATGTAGTTGATGAAATCCTGTGCAACATCGCTGATGCCATCCTTTGTAACGATATTGAAAGGTCTTGAGAGGGTGTATGAACCGTTGTTGATGTTGTCCTCACTTGCCTCAACTCCACCGATCTTGAGTGCCTTTACTGTATCGTTGAGTGCTCCGAGAGATATGTAACCGATTGCATAATCATCTCCTGCTACTGTTGTGAGTACGACCTCTGTGCTGTTGCATGTGATGGCATTTGTTGTTGTGTTGTCGACCTTATTGCCATCTGCATCCTTCTCCTCAACTCCTGTGAGCTCTACGAATGCTCCTCTTGTTCCTGAGCCTTCCTCTCTTGATACTACTGATATATCCTGTGCTGCATCGAATCCGCCATCTGCGCTCTTTGATGAATTATTTCCACAGCCTGCAAGACTTCCTACCATAAGTGCTGCTCCAAGTGTTACTGCCAATACTTTCTTTAATTTAACCATTTTCTTCTTCTCCTTACTTTGTCCATATTCTTTCTTGGAACATCAGCCATGCAAAATCGCTTTATGGTATGGCTGATGCTGCATAACAATTTTCTCCGAAAATTGTTACATGTATTCTGGAACATCAGCCATGCAAAATCGCCTATCGGCGATGGCTGATGCTGCATAACAATTTTCTCCGAAAATTGTTACATGTGCCGGTTATCTCTTGAACCGGTCTTTGCAAATATTGTATTATTGGGACATATCATTCTTTGCTTATTTCCCGGAAAAGAACTCGCGCGCCTTTCGTTCTTTTCTTTGCACTATGATAAATGGCACAAGTAAAATACATAACCAGCGCAATGTAAATTGAATGTAAAGTCGGCGTTAATCAATGCATGCTGAATGTACAGTAAATAATCTGCCATAACTTATAAATTACAACCAGAAAGTGGGATAAATATACATGACAAATACCAGTTTAGAAGTAATAGGATATGTGAGATGTGACTATAAAGAAAAGTTCGGCATTCCAAGGCAGAGCGGTCTGACAGACTGCGCCACCGCTTTTATAGAGATGCTTCCACCGTACAATCAGGCAGAGGCTTTCAGAGGGCTTGACGGATTCTCCCACATATGGCTGCTGTGGGACTTCTCCAGGGCTCACAAGAATGGTTTTACCGCAACAGTAAAACCCCCAAAGCTGGGCGGTAACCAGCGGATGGGGGTTTTTGCCACCAGATCGCCTTTCAGGCCGAACAACATCGGACTGTCGTCGGTGAAGCTTTTGGACGTTATATATAATGAAGAAACCGGCTGTGTACACGGGCTTGTGGTGTCAGGAGCCGATATACTGGATGGTACACCTGTGTACGACATCAAGCCTTATCTGCCATACACAGACAGCCACCCAGAGGCGACCGGGGGATGGACAGACTCTCTTGATATTCCGGAGCTGTCTGTGTGTTTCTCTGACGATATCGCCGTCAAACTTGAAACAATATTTTCAAGTGCACAGATCAAGGCCCTGAAAGAGATACTTGCACAGGATCCAAGGCCTGGCTATCAGGATGAACCTGGCAGACGCTATGGAATGCTGTACGGCGGATACGATATAAGGTTTACCATATCTGGTGACACTCTTACCATATGCGAATTGGCTGAGCCCGGATCACAATAATACAAAAAGGCATTTTACCGGCATAAAGCTGAAAAATTATGATATTTTCTCATCATCCTGGCAGTGACACTCCTCTCCTCAAAGCTGATATTTTCCAGTAGTTTCACCGGCATGACCCCCATCAAGGAATTGGTCACAAAGCATTCCTGATATGATGACAGTTCATCAGGGAATATCACCGTCTGCGTGACCGCCTCTGATTCACAGATATACCCCCTTACTGTTCCAGGCAGAAGACCTGAGTCTATCGCGGGTGTGTATATCCTGCCATCTCTCACAAAAAATATATTGCTCACCGTACCCTCGCATATCTGTCCCTTTGTATTCAGGAAGATCCGTTCATCCATTCCAGCTTTGCCAGACCGCCTTTTTTCAAGAATGCAGTCTCCGTAATTCATGGTTTTATGATATACGAACGGCGACGTCTCATTTCTTCTAACATTACTTATGTCCATTGCAAACCCCCGTTCGTATATATCCGGGGTGTAAGGATTATCTCTCATTGAAAAAGCCACATTTTCCTGAGTCAGCATAATCTTTAACGCACATCGCCTCATATGACCTGATCGATCTCTGTAATCATGCTCACTCATCCACTTTCTCAGATATTTCAGCACAGTTATCCTGTCTATGCCCCGTTCTGCTGGCATGCCAAGATCCAGGAATCTTGCAGCATCTTCCAGGCGTCTCAGATGCCTGTCAAGAAATATCGGCCTGCCGTCAACCACACTTATAGTTTCAAATGCTCCAAGACCAAATTGAAAGCAATCATCCATTTTTACATTCATTTTACATTTCTCCCATTTTCATCATTTTCAAATGCTACTGCAATGCACTGAGTATTGCTTTTGCCTTATCCCGCGTCTCTTCATACTCTGCACCAGGATCTGAATCGGCAGTAATACCGCCTCCAACGCCAAGATAATACCTGCCATTTCTGTACAATACAGTTCTTATCACTATATTAAAATCACATTTTCCATCCAATGTAATATAACCAATGGAGCCGGTGTAAATATTTCTCTTTCCGCATTCAAGTTCATCTGTGATCTCCATAGCCCTGCGTTTCGGCGCCCCTGTAACAGAACCACCCGGGAACGCCGCAGTAAGAAGAGACATCACATCTTCTCCATCCTGCAGCACGCCTTCTACATTTGCCACCTGATGAAAAACAGTCGCATATTCTTCTATCGAAAACAGTTCAGTCACTTTTACGCTTCCCGGTCTGCACACACGGTTCAGGTCATTTCTCTCAAGATCTACAATCATCAGAAGTTCGCTCTTTTCCTTCTGTGATTTCTCAAGCTCCCTCCTGAGCGCCTCATCCTCCCTGACAGTCTCTCCTCGTCTCCTCGTCCCCTTTATCGGCCGGGTATACACATGGCGATCCTTTATCTGCATGAACCGTTCAGGAGATGCGCTCACTATCTGATAATCTCCCAGATCAAGATATCCACCAAATGGCGACGGATTGCTGACTCTCAGGTCATGGAACACGTCCAGAGGCTTTTTATCACTGTCGATAACCATATGCCTTGTCATATTTGCAACATATACATCACCCTCGGTTATATGATCCTTCAGCCTTCTTATAGAGTCCTCATATTCTTCCCTGCTGCACTCTTCGTACACATTCAAGTTATACTTCTTCCTCTTTTGTACATCTTCACTCGTCCTGCCAATTATATTCCCATTTTCCCGATCATCCCTGTTGCAATACTTCTCTATATCATTCTCCATTACATCAATATTTGACTGTGCATCACCTGTTATCCCATTTGCCACAAGATATGTCTCTTTTTTTAGGCAATCTTCAACAACAAAACAGTCATAGAATGTCATGACTGCATCTGGAACAGACACAAGCTCTTCATTGATGGAGTCAATCCCCATCCTGTCCATTCCATAATCGTAGGATACATACCCTATCGCGCCTGATACGATCGGCAAATTCTCCGGGCTCGTATCCATATGCTGTACAAGATACTGTCTCATATATTCTTCAAATGTTATATTCTTTTCAGAATCTCCATTAACCTCAAATGTATCCCCATTCTTAACAAGCCTGAGATATGGGCATCTCCCAATGATCGAATAGTGTCCCAGATTATTCACAAGGGATGAGTCAAGAAATGCTATTCCTGTCTCATCCTCATATATTTCAAAAACATCAGCTGCACACACATATCTGTCAAGTTTTTTTACCACTCGCCTCATACTGCTCATATATGACTCCTTATCTGCAATTAAACTTCTCCGCCGCTATACAAAAATTATACAATATATCATGACCATACTCCGTAAGTACCGCTTCCGGGTGAAACTGCACCCCGTACAACGGCAGCCTTCTGTGTGATATTCCCATAACTGCACCATCCTCGGATATAGCATCCACCCGGTAATCATCCGGCAGACTACTTCCATTTATTACCAATGAGTGGTACCTTGTGACATGAAAGCTTTCCGGCAGCCGCGCGAACAGACCTGTTCCACAGGTATGTATCTCTGTCACCTTTCCATGCATTGGCATCTTTCCTTTTTCAACAATGGCGCCCGCACAATACCCAAGTATCTGATGTCCAAGGCAGACTCCAAGTATCGGAATCTTCCCCTTATACATGTTCACAACATCCACACACATTTTTGCCTCCCATGGCCGCCCGGGTCCCGGTGAAAGTATTATGCCCTCCGGCTCCAGATCTTCCACATCATGCAGAGATATCCGATCGCACCTTTTTACGGTCACACATCTTCCCATTTCCTCAAAATACGCCTTCAGGTTATATACAAACGAATCAAAATTGTCTATCATCAGATACATGCACTTCTCCTTATCCGCAATCACTATAAAACACAAAAAGGATAACAGCCGGCATGCCAAAGCATGCACAGTCGTTATCCTTTTCGGTCCGTAATCTGCACGTTATTTTTATCTTTGATTTTTACAGATTCTAACATATCTGACCGCAGAAAGCAAATGCCTTTGCTGTTTTTGCGCAGTCCATCCATGTCATTCATAAAAAGCTGATGTTCCAAGGACTGTCATCTCCAGAGTAAAGTGGTATGGAAAAAGGACGATGATAGTTCCATATCAACGCCCTTTGTTTCTTTAAATATATTGTTGTTCCAACTAGTTGTGCTCTGGCACTACAGCATAGAACACCAGATCCTCATCGCCGTTGTTCTTCAGACTATGGCTGTGTCCCGGTGGGCAATAATGGCAGTCGCCCGGATTGAGTATCTCCATGGTGTCGTCATACTCCATGGTTCCAACTCCTGAGATGATAAATATGATCTCGCTGTTGGTGTCATGTGTGTGCAGGCCAATGGAGCTTCCTGCTGGAAGTGTTGCCCTCATGATCTTGTTGTAATTGCCTACGTGCATGCATGGCTTGAATACGCCTTCACCGCCCTTAAAGTTCTGAATATTCTGCTCCTCAAGTGAATCGAATGATATCTTCATCTGTTGTCCTCCTTACGAAAAATACGAAAAAATCCTGCAAACGCATATAATACGCTCCGCGCGGCGTCTGCGTGCTATGTCGTCAAGCGCACCACACTCTCAAGAAGTCTGTCACAGGCTTCCTCTATTATATCTTCTTCTATACCCGAATAATTGATAACCAGCGTGTGGCTGTCCTCCTGCTCTTTTCCGTGGCAGTACTGGCTGAGGCTGGATATGTTGATTCCTGCCGCGGCAGCCCTGTCCACCATCTCTCTGTCCGTGTATGACGTGTCGATCTCCATAAGGAAATGAAGACCTGCATTCTCTTCCTTTATCGTTACCTGTGGATACAGCCTGTGACTCCTGATACAACCAAGTATCCTGTCCCTGCTGTTCCTGTAAAACTTTCTCATCCTGTTGATGTGCTTTTCCAGATACCCCTCCTGGATAAACCTTGTGAGTGTATACTGATCAAAATTCGACACCGTACACGCATAAAAGCTTAGTACATGATTATACCTTACCATGAGCGGTATTGGCAATACCATGTAGCTTATTCGTATGGTTGATGACAAACTTTTTGAAAATGTATTCATGTATATGACCTTATCTGAGGCATCTATACTCTGAAGTGCTGGGATCGGATTGCCCACCAGACGGAATTCACTGTCATATTCATCCTCTATGATATATCTGCCCTTCTGCTTTGCCGCCCAGCCCAGCAGTTCATATCTCCTGCTCGCCGGAGTGACAGTTCCCGTAGGGAAATGGTGTGACGGTGATATATGCACCACATCAGCCCCGGACCGCTCTAGCGAATCTATGTTGACACCGCTCTCATCCATGTCTATATAACAGCATTTCACTTGATATGCATCGTATATGTGCTGTATCTTCTGATATCCCGGATTCTCCACACCGTATACGCTGTCCCTGCCGAGAAGCTGTATGATAAGACCATACAGATATTCCGTTCCCGCGCCGACTATGATCTGGTTTGGGCTTACAGACATCCCCCTGAACTGATAGAGATAATCCGCAATGGCCTTTCTGAGTTCAAATATCCCACCAGACGGCGATCTCTTCATAAGCTTTTCCCGGTCATCCATCATCGTCTCCCTCATGAGCTTCGTCCATGTCGAAAATGGGAAGTTCTCACTGAGGGTGGAATTGTTCACAAAGTCGGCAAAGAACCTGTTCTGGTCAGGGGATTCTGCGTGTTCCCTGATCACATGAGAATGCTCTGTCACATGGTCTTCCGATCCACTGGTATAGCAGGCATTGCGCACTCCCACAACATCCGCATCCTCGGCCTTCACATCACACACATAGAACCCGCTCTTCGGCTTGGAATAAATATACCCCTCCGCCAGGAGCTGGCTATAGGCATTCTCCACTGTTACCACGCTCACATTCAGATGAGCTGCAAGTGTCCTCTTTGACGGCAGCTTCTCATGGGCTTTAAGATTTCCCATCAATATGTCATTTTTTATCTCTTTGTACAAATGCTCATAGAGGAAATCCATCCCTCTGTCGTCAAATGAATATGTAAGCATCCACTACTCTCCCAATACTATATCAACGATCTTCTGTGTGTCATGTATGACAAATGGTGCGCCAAGGCTCATGATGAACTCCTCGTCTCTGAATCCCCAGCCGACCATGATGACATCTGTTCCCGAATTTCTTGCTGTGGCAAGATCCACGTCAGAGTCACCTATATATACGACATCCTTCTTCTCAAGACCAAGCGTTCTGAGGCACTCCTCCACCATGTCAGGTGCCGGTTTCTTGGCTATGCCAGACTTCTCACCAAGTGCGAAATCAAACATTCCCGGGAAATAGTCAACACACAGATCCTGGACTGCGAAATCTGCCTTGTTGGACACGACCGCAGTCTTCACACCTGCTGCCCTGAGCTTTGCGATGGCATCATGTATTCCGTCATATGGTCTGGTCTTGATGGCACTGTGCTCCTTATAATAAGAAGCAAATGTATCAAACACCTTATCTATCGTTGCCACATCAGTTCCCGCCGGCACAGCTCTCTCAATGAGCTTTCGTATGCCATTCCCAACAAATCTTCTAACCTCATCTATAGTTCTCTCCGGAAATCCGTGATGAGCAAGCGCATAGTTGGTACTGTCCGTCAGGTCCTCCAAAGTATTAAGTATTGTTCCGTCCATATCAAATATCGCTGCCTTATATCTCATGTCGTACATCTCCTTGTCATATTTGTATTTATGCTTATTCCCATTATAATCTGTGAGTTAAGGTTGTCAATCAACAATGACGCCACAAAAAAATCCGGCACAGGAGGGAGGTTCCTGCGCCGGACTTTTATATACAAATGAAAGTAATCATCTATCGTATATTTATTCAATTGTTATATACTTTGACTTTGGCTCTTCAGGCTTCTTCTCAATCTTTGGAACTGTGAGCTTAAGCACCCCGTCCTCAAACTTGGCCTTGATGTCTTCCTGAGTCAAATCCTTGCCAACATAGAAGGTTCTGCTGCCCGAGCCACTGTAACGCTCCTTGCGGATGTACTTTGTCTTCTTATCCTCCTCTGTAGTCTCACTCTTTGTAGAAGCGTTCACGATCAGATATCCATCCTTGAGCTCAATCTTCACATTCTCTTTCTTAACTCCTGGGAGATTCATCTCAACTGTGTATGCATCCTCACTCTCGGCTACATCAGCCTGCATAAATCCATTCATCTGAGTCTGCTTTGGTGCTGCATAAGTCCTCTCAGGATATCCAAAGAAATCATCTAAAAAGCTATCTCCAATAATACTAGGCATTAACATAAGTCATCTCTCCTTCCAATATCTATCCCCTCTGCCTTTATCGCATCAGGTATATACATGTTAATAATTTCGTTTCCTTTTCAAAGGATCGCTTCAAGGCTTATCGTTAATTTCTATTTAGAAGCTCTTTCCTTTGACTAATTATGTTATATCACTTCTGTTAGCACTCGTCAATACCGAGTGCTAATGAATTTTGTGAAAAAATTGTGAAGTCCACTAAATCAGGACTTCACACCCTCACACATAAAACACCTTTTCATCCTCAAGCCTGAGACACGCAAGTCTGGCGTTCTCCTTTCCTATGTTTCTCATCCAACATCCACAGTCAATGTCATAGAACAAAAAGTCCCGTTCCTCATCATACCTTCGAAATACCTGTCCATCGTTATACGCAAATTCTTCCTCTTTGGTCGTAGGAGTATGCCCCGCCACTACCATGCCGTACATGATGCCACCATCTGTAAATCCATCACCCCTGGCATTCATATAGAACTCTTCCCTTGAGCTGTACCTGGCCTTAAGTTCCGGCGTGTCAAGCCTCCTGATGTATCCGGCATGAACTACTATGCATTTCCTGCCAGACACTTCTGTTTCATACAGATACGGCATGCTCTTTATCCGATCCGCCCATATGCAAAGCTGTTCGAAAGTATATCCGGATTCTATCAGCTCATATGCCGTCTCACAGCGGTCAAACTTTACGCTGTCATCTTTTTTCGCAAGCTTTTTCATCGACCGGTACAAAGTTTTCGTGTCCTGCAGGCTATCCCTGTCGAGATCCATTTTGTAGCTGATGATCCTCATCGCCTCTATATTCTGTGCAAAGTCCTCATCGTGATTGCCGCGCAGCAGAATGACATTTGGCGGGACATTCATTATCCATTCCAGCACCTCGGCGTTCTTTGGCCCCTTATCTACATAATCCCCGGCACATATCAGAGTGTCACTGTCCTCTAAATTTATCTTCTCAAGCATCCGGATCAGCTCGTCATAACATCCGTGGATGTCCGATATTACATAACTGCCCATATCTATCCTCCAATATCATACTTCATATCGAACATATACTAGACTTATTTCTGTAAATGTCAACACCATCTGAAAGTAAAGTCTGAGTAAATGTCTGGTCAGGACATATAATGCTTGTGCTTTCCAATATCGCCAAATAGTCCAGCGCTCATTCATCAAGCATTAGCTTTCCTTTCTTCGCCTTCAACTTTAATCGTTCCATTTGTTCTTTCTCGATCTGTTGAATACTTTTTTCTGGCGTTGGAAGATCTTCAGGCATCGTGCCACCAATCTTTTCTATTGCAGTGCGCACTTCTTTTCCAACATTATAATGAACTGATGTTGCCTTATCATCGCCTTGTATTTTGTCTTTCCTCAACTTTTCTTCTGTCTGAGATATACGAAACAAGTTGGCGATCAACTCCGTACTTCCCATATAGTCAAGTATTTTTTGCCCAACTTCTAACTGTTTTCTTGAATGGATATCGTCTACATCAAGTCCTCCATACAGACCCATATAACCTGCATTTTGGGAAAAAGCAAATTCTTCATTTGTTATTACTCCAGCATTATGAGGTTGGTTTCGACGTAATTCCTGCTTCAACGATTTTGCTGACCTCAGCAAAATCGTCAGAAACCCTATGTCCACTATTCTCACATGCAATCATCGCTCTTTTTATTACCTTTTCAAAATTTCTCCACTGTACATAATCAAGTGCCGGGTCAAGTTCTCTCGCACTCCAATATTCACTTCCATCTTCACAAACATGTTTGATATCTTCACAATTACCATAATAATTTTATCATAGTTACACCTTAAGCACTACTTGATTCCCGTATTTTTTATTATTTACGCCAAATTTAGCAGTCTCAATTACTTTCCTACGTTTTTCCTGTACCATATAATTCTGACAAATACATACAAAGGAGATCAACTATGGACAACATGCAAACATTGATAAAAAACTATTTGGAATACTGTGGTAAACAGAAATGCCTTGATGAAAAAACTCTGAAAGCGTATAAGATCGATCTAAAGCAATTCTCAGACTATCTTTGCTCATCTGACATCACCGACGTTTCCACCAGTATATTGGAGAATTACATCGGTGAACTTCATAATAAATACAAGCCCAAGACCGTAAAACGTAAAATTGCATCTGCAAAAGCATTTTTTCACTATCTTGAATACAAGGAAATCCTGGATAGAAATCCGTTCAATAAACTGCAGCTCAAATTTCGAGAGCCCGTAATATTACCCAAGACCATTCCACTTCACACCGTTGAAACAATTTTGTCCACCATTTATGAACAGCTTAATTGTGCCAAAACTATCTATCAAAGAAGGAATTCTCTGAGAGACGCAGCCGTTATTGAACTTTTATTTGCAACCGGCATGCGAATTTCTGAACTCTGTGCGCTGAAAGTCAACGATATCAACCTGTACGATGGAAGCATCCTTATATATGGCAAGGGTGATAAAGAGCGCCGACTTCAGATAGGAAATCCGTCTGTCATAAGTATACTGAACAAATATGAAGTTGATTTTCATTCCGAGATAATGAATTGCAATCACTTCTTTGCAAATCAATCCGGTCGGTCACTGACCGATCAGACTGTCCGCAGAATGATAAATAAATATACCGCTCTTGCCGCAATCGATCTACACATAACTCCACATATGTTCAGACATACTTTTGCAACCAGTCTGCTGGAAGCTGATGTGGACATCCGCTATATTCAGGAAATGCTGGGGCACAGCTCCATCAACATCACTGAGATTTATACTCACGTTGCGTTGGCTAAACAGCGAAGTATTTTGGCAACTAAACATCCGAGAAATAATTTTAATATTTAGTTATGTGAGCAAAGCATATTATCTTTCGAGGGATATGCTTTGTTTTCATTTTGCGCCTTTAATCAACCTCGGCAGCGGTGGTATTTATACGGATAATCAAGTATTATCAGTCATTTAGGGGAAAATGGGAGGAATGCAAATGAGCGAGATACTTGAAGAATATAAAGAACTATGTAGAGAATTGAATGAATTTGAAAAGAATAAAATTCCACTTTGTGCAGCTGAAACATACATTTCTGATTTTTCTAAACAGGCACTAATTTCTAATTATGAAGGGAAATATTCATTTGTAGATTCAAATGGCACTAATTCTTTTATCGGAGGAACATATGTATTTAGATTAAATGAATTATTAAAGAAAGAATGTCAGCTATTATTTAATGCTAAGTATACTAATGCAGATACAGTGACAGGAATTAATTGTTTTACCATATGTGCAATGTCGCTATTAAAGAATACTGACTCCGTTCTTATAACCACTCCAGATCAAGGTGGTCATGCCTCTATACCTATTATTCTAGAAAAACTTGGCGTTAATTATGAAGCAATTCCTTATGATTATGATAATTATCAAATTAATTACAAAGAATTAAATAATTTATGTAAATCTGGATTATACAAATTCTTAATATTCTGTCAGTCAGATATTATTAATCCACCTGATATGTCTAAAATATCATTACCTGATTCAATGGGAATTATTTATGATGGAACACAAACTCTTGGTCTTATTGCCGCTGGGGTGTTGGAAAATCCCTTAGAATATATCAATAATATAGTATTAATTGGTGGCACACACAAAACATTACCTGCACCTGCATGTGGACTTATTATGACCAATTGTAGTAATTACCAACAACAACTGCAAAAAAATATTACTCCCAATTATTTAAGAAATACTCAACCAAATCATATAGCGGCTTTATTACTTGCACTTATTGAACAAGAAAAGTTTGGAAAATCCTATCAAAATTTAACTGTAAAAATAGCAAATCAACTTGCTGAAGAACTTTCTAATTTAGGTTTTAATATTGCAAAATTGAAAAGTAACAAATATACATATACGCATCAATTATTTATTTTGATGAATAGTTTAGATACTAATGAATTTTATCAAACAGCTGAAAACTATAATATTACATTAAATAAAAAACATAAACGTTTATTTGCTAATGATGGCATAAGAATAGGTACTCAGGAAATTGCTCGCTATAATTGGAAATTTGGTGATGTTAAAATGCTGGCACAACTATTATATGCTATAAAAAACCATAATGAGAAAGATATTCTATATTACAGAAATAAATTAATTTTATTGAAAACCCCAGCTTTCACATTTGAGGATATATCTATAAAATAGGCATAATTCTTGTATCTATTTGTTCTTGTATTTCTGCGGCATTTGGATCCCCTAATTCAATATTTCTTATCCTATGCCGCACTATACAAGAATATGCATTATCTTGGCATAGATTATTAATTTCATTATCAGGCATTAATTCATAATCCAAATTAAGTCCCTTTACTTTGATTAAATAATACATAATCAAATTAGTTTGAAGACGAATATTATTATCGATAGTTACATCCATGCAATGTTTGTATTCAATCACAGATTTGTCATATTGTTTATACAATCTATATATTTCAGCTTTAATAAAATACGCATTTGCCCTTAGTCGATTATTTTCTCCCTCATATACTTTAATAACTTCATCAATGCATTGAATTAACATCTCTTCTTTTGACGGCTTTTTATCATAGAAAATAAATATCGGTTTATAGCGTTTTAATTTATAATTGTCAAAATCAGTACAATTCAAAGAACTATTTGATGCATTGAAAAATTTCTTTTTAAATTCTTTAAGTGAATCATCGGAAGAATATGGAACGCTTAAATCATTTATAAAATATTTAGCTGCCAAGATACCAAGTGAATCAACTAAAGCTGCAAAAGAATTGTCTTTAATACTGTCTAATATTTCAAGTGCTTCATTACAATGCCATAGGTGCTTATTATAATGTGCCTTATGTAATTCAATTTCATATTTTTGATTATATTTTTTATATGATGGTATTTCAATAATAGATAATGTTGCTAGTGCTGTTTCATATTGGTTTAACATATGCTCGCAGTTTGAAAGTATAAGGTTATATTTATAGGTTAAATGCATATTATTACTAAAATTATTCTTATATTCCACCTCGAACTTTCTCAAATTATCTCTAGCTATTTGATACTTTCCTACAATAATATCTATTTCTATCTTATGAAGACATTTTTCATATTCAGTTGGTGTTTTATTTGATATATCTTTAATCCATGATACACCTTTTTGTTCACTAAGCAATGCTGTGATTCGTCCAATATTTCCATCTGTTAATTGGAAAAGTGTATTGATTTCTAATTGTGTAAGTGTACTAATATTAGGATATATTTTGCTTATTTTATTTTGCAATTCATTAATATTATTTTGTGGAAATTCAGACATAGTATGTGTTGTCAGTGCTAAATTAATTTTATTTTTTAAAATATAAATCATTTGAAAATGGAACTGTTTTTGTTTGTCTAAAATAGCACTAATTTTTTCAACATTATCAAAGATTAATACATTCTTACTTGTAATAATATTATCTATAAAATATTTGTCAAATTCTTTAGCTGTTAAACTATCCATATCCAAATAATCTGCCTTTATATATTGACATTTGTACTGTATATTTTTAAATTCTGAATCCTTAGGATTATTAATAAAATCACACAGTCTTTTAGCCATCCAACTTTTTCCGCATTGTTCTTCGTTTCCTGCTATTTCAACACAATGTTCATTAATGTTTAAAATGCGGATGATATCCTCTAAATCGTTTTTTCTATCAGTAAATATTGATTCAGTCAATCTATTTTTTCTAGCATTCTTTGATTTGTGTTGTTCAATAATAAGTGGAATTACCGAATATATAGATGGAATTACAACTATAACTGCTGAAAGCACTCCAACCCATATATTATTATATGCTCTAAATCCCACTATGGTAGCGATTATAGCAAGAACCCCCAATGATATATATAAACATTTTGTTTTATTCATGGTATTCTTCCTCCCATTTTCCCCTAAATGACTGATAATACTTGATTATCC
>NZ_QTMI01000007.1:0-39830 GCF_003603115.1 Coprococcus sp. AF19-8AC
TGATAGGAGTCTCCAAAACTTTTGGTGGGAGTTCGATTCTCTCATCCCCTGCTGATAATAAGCGTCAGAAACCTTGAATTTACAAGGCTTCTGGCGTTTTTATTTATATAAGAAAAGTTGACTTAGCCGTACGGCTTATTGTATAATCAGAACTATACAAAATTAGCCGTACGGCTTATTTGCAAAGCGTATATATATAATTTAACCGTACGGCCATATGATGCGTATGAAGTTATGTGTTGATAATTTGATATAGAAAGACGAGGAATATGTATGAAAATAATAGATTCAAAATCTTTGGGTGAGGCAATCAGAATAAGAAGAAAAGAACTGAAATATACTCAGGCTTATATAGCAGAATTTACAGGATTTAGTGTAAGTTTTATTTCGGATTTGGAAAGAGGTAAGGCTACAGCAGAAATCGGAAAGGCAATTACAATTATCAATTTACTGGGAATGGATATTCTCGTAGAAAAGAGAGGTTAGAATATGAGAAATTTGGGGGTTTGGATAGAGATTGGTGGCTTGCAGACATATGTAGGTCGTATAATTGGAGAAAAAGAAGAAGATGCTAGATTCTCATATGCAGAAGAGTATTTATCTGGTAACATAGCCAGACCGATATCAATTCATTTGCCATTATCTGAAAATACATTTTCCGTTGATGATACAAGGAATTTTTTTGAAGGTTTGTTACCTGAAGGATTTACCAGAAGATGTGTGGCTGGGTTATTGCATACAGACGCAAATAATTATTTGTCATTATTAGCCGGGTTAGGTAATGAGTGTCTGGGAGCAATAAAAATTACAGATGAGAATAACGAAGTAGTAAATGCAGATTATCAGAAATTGACAATTGATGAGGTTAGTCAGTTGGCAAGAGAAGGAGCAATGGAGACTGCGGAGTTAGTCACAAAGTCACATTTGTCACTTACAGGAGCATCTGGAAAGGTTGGGTTATATTATGATGAAAATAATAAAGCTTGGTATTTACCCAAAGGGGCAGCGCCAAGTACACATATAGTAAAGCAGAGTCATGTAAGGCTTGACGGAATAGTTACAAATGAGCAGTTGTGTATGATGACGGCAGGAAATATGGGAATAGAGATTCCTGAAAGTTTTATAGTCAATGTCGGAGATGGCAGAGATGAGGAAGTTTTGCTAGCAACTAAAAGATATGATCGTGCAATAAAGGACGGATTAAAAAAAATCAATGGGTTAAGTGTTCCGTACAGGTTACATCAGGAAGATTTCTCTCAAGCGATGGGAATTTCGGCGCATAACAAATATGAGAGTGATAATGCCGGATATTTAAAAATGATGTTTGAGATCATAAGACAGAAATCGTTCAACCCAATAGCAGATCAATTGAAAATGTGGGATATATGTATATTCAATTACCTAATAGGCAATACAGATAATCATATCAAAAATGTTTCATTGCTTTATGATGAAGAGTTGAAAACAGTACGCTTGGCACCGGCATATGACATATTGAGTACGGTAATATATACAAGCAGTACCAGAGATATGGCATTTAGTATTGGGAATGAGTATGATATTAAAAAGATCACCAGAGATTCATTTAGAAGAGAAGCGGCTAACATTGGACTAGGAGAGCAAATGGCTATGAAGCGGTTTGATTATTTGGCAAATGCTTTTCCAGATGCGTTGAATAAAGCATGTGATGAATTACTGGGCAAAGGATTTAACAAGGCGATTGATATTTATGAGAGAATTAGGGACAAGAGGAGAGAGTTTATTTCATGAGAAATATAAGGTCGATGTCTAATTTAAGGGGTTGATAGATATAAAAATAGACAGTATAGCGGATAATTTTATATGCATGGATAAATAGCGAATAGAAGGGTTTTGTGCAGCCTTTGAGCCGGGAGTTACCATGATATGGGAGATTCCAAAGACGTAAAAAGAGAGAACTCGCTTTTATCAGGACAAATTGCCAGAGCTTTTAGAGAGCAGGGCTACGGCTGTTTTTGCAGTGTCAGATTTTTATGCGCTTGAGTTTATGCGGTTCTTACAGGGAAAGAACATAAAAACTCCAAAGAATATCCAGATCATTGGATTTGATGACAATATGGCAAGCAGAGAAAGTAATCCTGCACTTACGACGATTCATCAGGATGCATCCCTCAGGGCAAAGACTGCTATAGAATGCATTGAGGCAATGCGCGATGGTGCGGTTGTTGTAAACACAGGGCTGAATTATTTATTGATACTTGGAGGAGAAATCATAAGAAGTGGAGGCAACATAAAAATCATCATGATCATTGATGTTGTTGGCACATGGTGTATCGGAATTCCGCTGTGTCTGCTCGCGGCATATGTATTCGAATGGGGAATTATAGGCGTGTACACATTGCTCACTACGGAAGAAATATTCAGATTAGCCGTATCGCTGGCTATTTTTAGAAAGCGCAAATGGATGATCAGTTTGTCATAGCGTGATGCTATGATAAATAACAAAGCGGGTGTAGTATTGCTCTACGGTAAATTCTTATTTTATGTGTGAAGGGGAATATATATTGAGAGTTATATCTAAAGATGAAGCAATCATTTTATGGGATAAATTAAATAGTGAATTTAAGTTTAAGCCGGGAACAGACATAACTGGCGAATGGATTATAATACCAGGCGATACAAAAAAGTATCATAAAGCGACTCCCTGGAGTGAAGAACAAGAGAAGATAATCAATTCAATTTTGAAGGAATTAGGACTGGAAAAAATGTATGCCTTAGACTGGAATCATGATTGTTTTGAATTCTCGCCAATGGAAGATATTTCTATGAATTATAACTATTATGATCCTGATAGACAATGTCAAGTGTATTTTCCAACATATTATCCGGATGGAGATTATTATTTTTTTATTGATAGCACATGGAATTGTGGAATCTTTGGTCATCCCTGGCGAAATGAAATTATAGTAACGGGAAAAGAATTGATTAAAAGGTTTGAAAAAAACAAGGGAAGATTAGGACTTTAATGATATGGAATTAAGACTATTACGCTATTTTCTGACAGTAGCAAAGGAACAGAGCTTTACAAAAGCAGCAGAACAATTGCATATTACCCAGCCAAAAAAGAGTTTATAAAAAAGGAAGATCTCATAGGAAAAACATTGATCCTGCCCGAAAGAGGAAATGTTCAAAGTGAACTCGCCAATTGGTTTGGAAAAGACTTTTCGAAACTGCAGATTGCTTTTACGAGTAATCTTGGAACCAATGCCGGAGTCATGGCAGCAAATGGATTGGGGTATCCGATATCAATCGAAGGTGCTGCAAAGTATTGGAGAGATGACATTCTTGTACAACGAAAAATTTTTCCTGAAATTACGACAAGTACTGTGATTGCCTGGAGACGAAACATTCCATATTCCCTGGCGGTCAGTAAGATGATAGAAGAAATAAATGCTTTTCAGGCATAGGAGAGAATTTAATTGACAAGACTCTTGAATTTGTATCCAGGTGGTAGGGAATGAAATACCAGTTATTGACAAAAAGTTGTAAATGATCTAATATAGCAACAATTAAAAAGCGCTTGTCTAGGCACGTAAGAAGACTATAGATTTTGCTGTTTCTGAACATAACAGTTTTATCTATAGTCTTTTTATTTGGCAACAGGAGGTTGTATGAGTAAAAGAGAGTGGATAAAGAAGATAGCTGTTATAATAATTGGTTCAGTTATTGCCGCATATGGTATAACCCTGGCATTGTATGCCGGATTTGGCGGTGCGACGCTTGCGGTATTATGGCAGGGAATATCCGGTACGTTTCAAGTGAGTATTGGAGCAGCATCGTTCATCGTGGCGGTGATAATGATACTTTTTGTGCTCATATATGACAGATCGCAGATACATATAGGAACGATACTTTACCAGATCGTTTACAGTCTGTGTGTTGATCTGTTTGCGCAAATGCATGTCTACAGCAAATACATATGGCTCAATATGCTGCTCATGTTCGTCGGAATTGTGCTGTTTGCGGTGGGAACAGGACTGTATGCGGCAGCAGACATTGGGCGTGGTTCATATGAGGCCGTGACATTTGCGCTTGCAGAGAAGAATCACTGGCAGGTGAAAAAAGTCAGAATGATACTTGATGCCGCCATGGTTGTGATAGGTGTGATCCTTGGGGGAAAGTTCGGTGTGTGTACGGTTGTTACTGTGATTGTATCGGGGCCGATAATTCAGTTTACTGTTGGGAGAGCAAAGAGAATCATAAAACTATAAATTCTCTTTCCTATATTCATTCGGCGTAATCCCATAGTGCCTGTGAAACAACTCACAGAAATAGCTCGTACCGGAAAATCCACAGGCGTATGCCACTCATGCCAGTGGCTGACACCTCTGTAGTCGGGATAGAGGGATAGCTGTTCCATCCTTATGTAGGCTGGAAATTGCAGAAGCTAAACTTCATGGAACGCTCGGATTTCAACGGCATATCAGAGGTTGTAAAGGAGCTGTTTGGCAAGTCTGATTGAGCTTGTGTCAACCCACCATTTTACTGCGATTACGGTTCACATATAGAAGTGGGCAAGAACTTCTTTGCAAATTACAACTGTACAATCCTTGATGTTGCAAAGGTGACCACAGGTGACAATTGTTTCATGGCGCCAAATGTAGAGATATACACAGCGGGTCATCCGATATATCCTGATGTGCGCAGTGCTCTGTGGGAGTATGGCAAGGAAGTGACCATTGGAGATAACATGTGGATTGGCGGCAGCCCTGGCGTGCATATTGGAAGTAACGCCATAATTGGTGCAGGAAGTGTTGTTACAAAGGATATCCCAGACTGGGCAGTTGCAGCGGAAAATCCATGTAAGGTACTTCGCATGATCACAGAGGATGATAAGAGAAAACTTTTCCGTGATGAGGAGATAGACGATGAAGCCTGGACTGAGATCTGCCAGAAGCTGGGATGGTAATATTTAAAGAAACTATCTTCGTATTGATTTTATAATATAGCGTATAAGTGGATAGAAAACCTTCCTCCACTTATATAAAGCCGGTTCTTTGTGCTTGGACCGGCTTTCTTTGTGTGCAGTTATGATGAAATGGCAAAACTTAATTACAGGTTCATTGAATTTCGCTGGGTGTCAGTGCATAATGAGAACAACGTGGGCTGACACGATTCAATCCGAGGTTACATTACTTGTGACCTATCCTGTTGCGAAAGATACAGGACGCTGGCAGGCAGCGAAAAACTTTGCTCCAATGCCGAACGTAAGGGTCGGTCTCGTTGTTCGGACAACAGAAAAATCAGTCACTAGAGGGTGGGAGTATTACTGAGGAAATACACCATCCTCTTAAATTTGTGCTGTTCATCATACTTAATATAACTTATGAATTTGTCTGATTGAATTTAAAATAATTAGTGCTAAAATGAAGTTGGTTAGGAAAAACTAACTAGATGAGTATACAGACGAAAGGTGGTTATATTTGTGATGAGCATTTTACTGAGTATAGGTCTTGTTGTTTACATAATATTACTTATAATAAGCTGTAAGAATAAGGGTAATAAGAAGATACAGATTGCAACGCAGTTGGTTCAGGGTGCACTATGGACTCTGCTTGCGGTGGACAACTGGCAGAATGGACACTTGATTACACTGATCGTATATGTGGTGATCATTGTACTTTCATTTGCAGGGGCCGTGCATTGGGTTGTTAAGAAGTAGGAGAGACTCAGATTAATATTGATTTGAGGTTGTGTCAGAGGAGATGATGTGGTTATGTCATATGAAGAATATAAAAACATGAATGTTCGTATAGAACTGCTAGAAATTCTGGCTGAGGCAGAAGATGATGTGAGAAATGTCAGGGTTGCCCCTGCATCCGAGACATTGGGCGATTTGAGAAAAATGCTTCAAGAGGGGTGATCTGTTTTAAAAGTCTGCTCAGGCGGTTGGCGGTGCTGTTGGTCACAATCCAATATCAATCGTCATCCCGTGTCACAGAGTAGTTGGTACAAATGGAAGTCTGACCGGTTATGCAGGTGGAATAGACAAGAAGATCAAACTGCTGGAGATAGAGAAAACAGATATGAAAGATTTATTCAGACCTAAGAAAGGAGCAGATCAGTTTATGCCGCACACCCTGCAGACCTCATGAACCCAGCGATCGGCGTCTAGCAGCAGTTCTTCGTGCTGCAGATCAAATTCACAGATATCCGGATCGGCGAAACACTTCCTGTAACGCTCAAGATATTTCTCCCCCATTTTCTTGGCGTAGAATACGTGGATAGTCGTTCCGGGTACGTTTATGTGTTCTCCAACGCTTGTGTACAGGTCGGTGCAGAACTGATTCTTCATGGACTCCTTGGATATGAATGAAAAGTCTATTCCACTTCCTTTGCCCATGATCTCCATGAATTTCTTCATATATTCAGAACTGTCATTTCCTTCGTTCATTTTCTTCTCAAATACTTTTTTAATAAGACCGCTTTCCTTGCCGGTGATAAAAGGATAGAACATAGGCATCATGATGGCTGTCTCAAGCTTTGCCAGCCACTTTGGCGCCTGATCCATGTCGCTGGAACCAATGATCCCATGATCTATATGTATATTCTGACGCCCAATCAGGAGAGAGACAAATGAACCTCCGAGGGAACAGCCGTATGCTGCAAACAGCTTTCCGTCAAGCTTATCCTTGATGTAGTTCTCAACCTTCAGAACTTCGTCAAGCTCTGAAATAAATGTAGAATTCTCCGTATCGTCAAATCCACTATAGCTGACAACCAGAGTATGAAAGTGCTCCTGAAGCCCATCAAGAACGTGTCCAAAGTTGGTTTTCCAATAGCAGCAGGTGCCAGGAAAGAGCATGATGCTCGGTTTATTTTTATCCCCGAATTCGTAAATTTTCATAAAAATATTCTCCCGATTGTTTGTTAATGTGCTAAAATCAAGTGCGTTAGACATACCTAACTAATACAGATACTAGCACTGGCGAAAGCGACTGTCAATGTAAGTTCCTAATTGTCCCATATCTCCGGAATCAATGCCCTTGTCTTGACTTCAATTAAAACATAACGGTGTTTTTATATGTTGTAGAACAGCATATCAATAAATTTTTTAGCATCTCCGACAAAAAAGGGTATTCTTTGCTGACAAAAGCAAATTCACGATCTAATTCAAGAAGAATTTTTGGGGAATTATCCATGATTGCATCTTTCAATTCTTTTTCATCATACCCTTCTCTGAGATTAAGAAAATGCAAAGAGGAAAGTCAGAGAATGAGAATTATTACTATTTTCTTGACAATAAAATAAAAACAGAATATAATCCTTATTAAGAACTGATCCCAATAACAAGTGTCGACAAGCAGGAGAAATGCCATTCAAAAAAATCTTGATATATTGGTAGAGAAAGGTGCGTAAAGTGCAGTGAGATTTTTGCTGCGGATATGGATGAAATTACCGAATTTGCTGGAAAAAATTCGTAACATTCATGGAATTGAATTTTTGGATTATGATATTTCATTTAAAGGAATTTGCCCGAAATGCAGGGAGAAAAATAGTAAAGAAAACGGAGGTAAAAGAGATGGCAGTAAACAAATATGCAGGAACACAGACAGAGAAGAATTTACAGGAGGCATTTGCAGGAGAGTCTCAGGCGAGAAATAAGTATACCTATTTTGCTTCTGTAGCGAAAAAGGAAGGCTATGAGCAGATGTCTGCATTATTTTTAAAGACCGCAGATAATGAGAAAGAACATGCAAAGATGTGGTTCAAGGAATTAGCAGGAATTGGTGATACAAAGAAAAATCTGGCAGCAGCTGCAGAAGGCGAGAATTATGAGTGGACAGATATGTATGAAGGCTTTGCGAAAACAGCCGAAGAAGAAGGTTTCCCTGAGCTTGCAGCAAAATTCAGAGCAGTAGGAGAAATTGAGAAGCATCATGAGGAGAGATATCGTGCACTTCTTAAGAATATTGAAACTGCACAGGTATTTGAAAAGAGTGAAGTTAAGGTATGGGAATGCCGTAACTGCGGACATATCGTGGTAGGAACAAAGGCTCCTGAGATATGTCCGGTATGTAATCATCCACAGAGCTATTTTGAAGTACATGAAGAGAATTATTAAGGAGATGAGATTATTACGAAAAAGCAAGTGATTAATTCAAAAAAAGCAGTAATGATAGGCTGTGGTTTTGTCGGTTCTGCGTCAGTCTTTGCTTTAATGCAGAGTGGCTTGTTTACAGAGATTGTACTTATAGATGCAGATAAGAATAAGGCAGAAGGAGAAGCGATGGATATCAGTCATGGTATTCCATTTGCGAGTCCGATGAAAATATATGCCGGAGATTATGATGATGTGGCTGATGCTGCAATTGTTGTCATATCTGCCGGAGCGGGACAGAAACCGGGAGAGACAAGGCTTGATCTCGTAAATAAAAATGTAGCAATATTTAAGTCAATCATTCCTGAAATAGCAAAGAGAAATTTTGCAGGTATCATGCTTGTAGTTGCGAATCCGGTAGATATCCTGACTCAGGTAGCCATAAAGTTATCAGGACTTCCAGAAAACAGGGTTATTGGATCGGGTACTGTGTTAGATAGTGCCAGATTAAGATATAAGCTTGGTGAGCATTTATCTGTGGACAGCAGGAGTGTTCATGCATTTATAGTAGGTGAGCATGGAGACAGCGAAGTTGTAGCATGGTCATCAGCCAATGTATCTGGTGTTCCATTAAGTGAAATGTGTGAAATGCGTGGACATTACAAGCACAAGGAAAACACGGCAGAAATAGCTACAGCAGTCAAGAACAGTGCTTATGAGATTATAAACAAAAAGCACGCTACATATTATGGAATTGCAATGTCTGTAAAAAGAATCTGCGAAGTGATTATGAGAGATGAAAAATCAATACTTCCTGTATCACACATGATTCATGGAGTATATGATATTGACGGAGTATCGTTAAGTATGCCAGCTATTGTAGGTGCAGATGGTATTGAGTCTGATATACCTATTAATTTAAGTGGCGAGGAAGCGTTAAAGCTTAAGGAATCTGCAGATTCATTGAAAAAGATTATGGAGACAATTGAATTATAAATTTTACACATGGAAGGAGAAAAAGGCATGGAAGTAAAGTATTATATATGTAAGCATTGTGGAAACATTGTTGAAAAGGTAAAGGATAAGGGTGTACCTGTAATTTGTTGCGGAGAACCTATGCAGGAATTAAAAGCCGGAGTGACAGATGCTGCTGTCGAGAAGCATGTACCTGTATATACTATAGAAGGCAGTCATGTTCATGTCGTGGTCGGAGAGACAAAACATCCAATGCTTGAAGAGCATTTCATTGAGTGGATTACATTAAATACAAACCAGGGAATATACAGAAAACAGTTAAATCCAGGGCAGGAGCCGGTAGCAGATTTTTGCCTTTGCGATGGTGAACAGGTAGAAGAAGTATATGCATATTGTAACCTGCATGGATTATGGAAATGCTAAAATATCAGTAAGCTATCAAATTTATTAGTAACTCATAAATTTGCTGATATCTTACCAGATGGGAGCAGATATAATATCATGGGTGCATCAAAAACAAAGGAGATGTGCTTATGCTTACAGAATCAGTGATAAAATTATTAAAAAATGAAATGTGGGATCTTGCCACATGCTCAGATGGTTAGCCGAATGTTGTGCCTGTTGCATTCAAGGATGTGACAGAGTATGGCAAGCTTGTGGTTGGTGATGTGTTCCTTGAGACAACTCTTGTGGAGACTATAATAGGGCTACGTCGTACAGATTCGTGAAAATCCTTGAATTTACGCACTTTTGCAGCTTTTTCAATTTCGGCAGAACCGATGTGAAAAGGCATAAAAAGCAGATAGTGGACAGAATTCATGTCGTTGTCGGCTATAGAGTCGACACGAGGGACACAATATTCTTTGATGAATAAAAGTGAATAAAATAGCCAATTTGGCAGGGATATTTAATTACAAATATTGAATATCCCTGCCTTTTATTTTTCTATTCAAGGAGGTGTCTATATGTTAAAGATAAGGCTTCAAGGGACAAAAAATGACATACGTTGGTTTGTACGTTTACTTCAGAGAGATAAGCGATTTGACGTGAATAATGTTTCAACTTTTTTCGATAATGTTGGAACAGATAAATATAAACGTGTGTATGCAGAAGTATCAAGAAAGAAAAAGGATTCTGGTAAGAAACCAAGTAACGTTATGCAGGTAGAAGAAAAATGTCACTATGTAGGAAGTGGCATGGTGATTCGATAGGGAATGGAGGTACAACGGTATGTGTAAAGTAATAGCAATCGTGAATCAAAAAGGTGGAGTAGCAAAGACTACGACAACAGTGAACTTAGATGTAGGTTTGGTAAGAGAAGGCAAGAAGGTACTACTTATAGATGCGGATAGTCAGGGATGAACTGCTTGACTTTGTTGACAGGAAAAAGATTGGTTTTATTCAGGGTGTTGATCTTTCGTATCTGAACGAGGAGCAGCAGCAGTGGGTACTCGATATAATACTCGACAGGAATATATTCCCTAATATAGAGCAGTCGGCAAGACTAAAGGCATCCTGCCGGGAAAATATGCTTACACAGGAAGAAGTGAGGAACATCATGCTTCCGGAACAGGTGTTAGCAAAGCCGAGAAAGGTAACGTTCAAGGCAGACAGATTGGATGACTACTTTGATGAAGGATATACGGAAGAAAAGATTACAGAGGTTATAATAAACCTCTTAGATGAATGGAAGAAAAGAGGTGAGAGGGCATGACTAATATTGTAAATACCGGTAATGCGTCGGTGGATGCGCTGGCAGAGATGAGCATTAGTGGCAATGTTACACCGGTAAATTGGTATAAAACAATTTTGCGTGAAAATGGCAAGCCATACCTTCTCGCTATCTGTGTGTTGTCGGAAATCGTGTATTGGTATCGTCCTGTGGAAGTACGGGACGAGCATAGCGGCATGACAATTGGTTACAGAAAAAAGTTTCGAGAGGATTTGCTACAGAAAACCTACAATGATTTTGCCGAGCAGTTTGGAGAATCACGGAGAAGTGTGAAGGCAGCGTTTGACAGACTAGAGGAAATCGGTGTGATCCGTCGTGAATTCCGTAACATAGAAACAAATAGCGGAATGGTTTTAAATAATGTCATGTATATTGATCTATGCGTTGATAGACTTTACACATGTACATATCTGGACATACCAGGAGATGACGAAGATGTAGAAAACACAGGGGAAGAAATACAAAAACAGGCTGAAAACCAAGCAAATAAGCCTGTTACAAAATTTTGTACCTCCTCATACAAAACTTTGTATGACCCTCCTACAAAATTTTGTAAGACAAATACAGAGAATACTACAGAGAATACTACAGAGAATACGGAGGAGATTACCTATCCTATCATTCCATCAGGCACAGGCGTGAAAACTGATACGATGGATAGGATGGATGAAGTGCGCTCATTTATCAAAGACAATATTGATTATGACGTATTGCTTCAGTGCCATCCTACAGAGAAGATGGACATAAACGAATTGGTGGAGCTGATGGTTGAGACCATAGCGGTTAAACAGCCAGTAATCCGTATCAATAAATATGATTTCCCATATGATGTTGTTCGGAGCAGATTGGAGAAGATAGATTTTCATACGATGGAGTATGTGCTGGAATGCCTGCGGAATAATACTACAAAGGTACGCAACATACGAAGCTATATGCTCACGACACTGTATAATGCTCCTGTAACATGTAGTAATTACTATAAAGCAGAAGTAAACCATGACTTCTATGGTAAGTAACGATTCATAGCTGCTGGAAACAGCAGTTGACTATATATTTTTCACCTTCCCTTCCTTTTGAGGGGCAGGAGGGCACACCTGCCTCTCGTTTTAAGGGGATTGCTGCAAGTATGATTCTTTGATATAATCAATGCTACAGTTTTACAAATCGGAATTTGTGGAGAGATTTCCTGAACTTTCCTTATTTTACAGGCTTTTCAGCCCATTAAATAGTGAAATGATATGTATTTTCCCTTATTTTTGCCCTTATGCGGAATCCGCAAGGGAAATAAGGGGAATTTTTGTTGCATTGCATATCAATAATTGGTTCAGTGAACCAATTTTGATTTAAGCATTGCTCGCTACTTTATCAAGAAGTCTTGCGGAATCCCGTTTTGCTTTTCTTGTTGAGTGAGCGTAAATATTCATTGTGGTACTGACATCAGAGTGTCCTAACAGTTCCTGTACATCTTTCGGTGCAGCCCCATTGGAAAGCAGATTGCTGGTGTAGGTGTGACGTAACTGGTGGAAATGGAAATCTTCAAATCCTTCCAGTTTCTTTGACATTGATCTGCATACAATGCCGAGTGTACTCGGCAGTTCCAGGGAGCCATCCGGTCGCAGGCAGACAAAGGAGATTTCTTTGTAATCTGCCGGGACTTCCTGTGTACCGTCAAGATGATAGTATTCATAATAGACCCTGTTTTTCACATGCACTTCTTTGTAGTAATTGCGGTGATAGAGTTCGCCATACTGCATCCGGTTTTTGAGCTGCTCTTTTCTGGTAGCTTTCAGTATTTCAGTCAGAGTATCTCCAAAATCAACAATTCTTACTTTTTTCCGTTTCGTTGGTCCAATAATGTTTTTGTGTTTCATGCCGTCGTAGCGGATACTGCGTTTTATGGTCAGGCATTGTTCTTCAAGGTTAATGTCCTGCCATGTAAGACCACAGGTTTCCCCGATACGGAGTCCAGCATAATACGCAATCTGAATCGGCAGAATGGCAGGTGGGTTTTTCTTTTCCAGATACTTGATAAGTCGCTCATAATCCTCGTGTGAAATCGGCTGTGTGCTTTCTTCCACTTCATCATCGGAAAAGAGGTCAACTTCCTCTGCCTGTCGTTTCAGCTTGATATATTGCATCGGATTGAAACTGATTAACTGTTTTGGAAATACTGCAAAACGGAATGACTGCTGTAACACTGCGGAAAAAGAATGGATATAATCTTTGCTGTATCCTTTTCTTACTTTCCCATCTGGAAACTCACCACCAAATGTAAGCAGGTCGAGGAAACCCTGTAAATGTTCGGCAGTAACTGTTTTCAGCTTTCGGTCTGCAATCGGGTGTTTCTTGATACATCGGATTGCACCAAGATAATTTTCCACTGTACCGTTGCTGAGTGTCCCAGTTTTCAGTTCTTCTTCTGCCCACATGTCCAGAAGTTCCCCTACGGTAAGATTATCTGCCTTTGCAACAAACTTCTTATCTTCGTAGTCTTCCAGTGCCTTGCGGAGAAGCTTTTCCGTCTCACTTTTACTTTCGGTTCCGGCATATTCTTTCTGAACCATTTTTCCGCTTGCGTCCTCTACATAGAAGCGATAGTACCATTTCTTTCCTTTTTTTCTAACAGATCCTTTTGCCATAATCGTATGTCTCCTTTCGATATCAGACAATCGGAACTGTTGAAATGCTTCTTGCGTGTAGGCATCTTATGGACAAGTCCATAAGCCAATTCGCCGCTCGTCAAATCTGTAAACAGCCTGATTCGCTTGTGCTCATTGTATCACAACTCCGGTTGCCTTACTATACCGATTCAGAATCGTCATACATAACTTCGGATAAAAGATTTGCAAGCCTTTGTTCTGCCGCTTCCGGTTTCTTTGAATAGAGCCTTACAACATCTGCCATATCGTTAAATGCGTTGACAGTATGTGTGATCTCCCTGAGAAACATAATCTCATTATATTCATCTTTCGATTCAAATCCCATTACTTTAGCAATGTCCGCATCTTTAGTACTGCCTTTGTAATTTTTACAGGCGAACTGAAACGAATCCAGAAACAGTTCATATTGCTTTAACATTAACAGCAGTAAGTCTTTAGAAAAAGCGTCTTCTGTTTTATTAAGATCAAGAGGTAACTGTTTAAGAATATCGCCCATCACATCACGAATCTGCAATTCTTTCTTATCCGTAATATCAGTTTCATATTCATCGGTTTCCCCTTTGAGCCATTCAATCGATACATGAAGTGCTTCCGAAAGACCTTCCAGTACCATCTTTTTGGTATTGTCAATCGAACCATTCTCATAACGCAGGATTGTGGAAGCGGTAACTCCCATCTTCTCTGCGACATAAGGCTGTGTCAGATTTAATTCCAGACGGCGCTGTTTTGCCCTGCTGCCGATCAGCTTGCGTAGTTCTTTATCTTTCATGCTGATGTGCCTCCTTTTTCGGTATGTCATTACTATACCACGCAACAAAATATATTGCAATATGCAATTTTGGGAAAAGCAGCAAAATTTCATAATGCTTGACAAAGCAATATAAACACGCTATACTGACAGCACAAATGAAATTGCATAATGCAATTCGAAAGGAGGTGGTCATATGACGCAAAGAAAGATTGCCTTATCTATTGAGGAAGCTGCTGATTATACGGGAATTGGCAGGAACACCCTGCGAAAGTTGGTAGAGTGGAAGAAACTTCCGGTATTGAAGGTTGGGAGAAAAGTCCTGATCAAAACGGATATGCTGGAACTTTTTATGGAAGCCAACGAGGGCAGGGACTTGAGGGATAAGGGAAATGTGAAAGCAGTCACAAGAAACGGTTCAACTTAAAAAAGCGGTTCCCGAAGAAACCGCCAAAGGTTCTATCAGACCGGAGTCATGATATACCTACACGCAAGCAGATTATACCATGTACTTCGTCTGACAGACAACAGGAAACTTATGTTTGGAAAAAAAGAAAGGACGATGATATTTATGGCAAGATCAACAAAGAGTTATGAGGCGCGTATGCTCCAGTTGGAAAAGAAAGAACAGGAAAGCCTTGAGAAAGCAAAACAGTATGCAGCACAGAAACGGGAACTGAAGAAACGTCAGAAAGATGTGGAAACCAAAAAACGGACACACAGGCTCTGCCAGATTGGCGGTGCAGTGGAATCGGTACTGGGTTCTGCGATTGAGGAAGATGATATCCCAAAGCTGATCGGCTTCTTAAAAAGGCAGGAAGCAAATGGGAAATTCTTCTCAAAGGCAATGCAGAAAGAGCCAGTTGCAAATACGGAGGAAGTGTAATGCCGGAGGGAGTGGAGTTTCCATTCCCTTCATTGCTTTTTTATGAAGGGCGCACTTATGGACAACCAGAGGTCGTCCGTATAAGTTTGCCACAGGTGGCAACCGGTCTGCGCTTACGCTTGCCGGGCTCGTTCCGTCGGCGGGGCTTTCAGCCAGACCTGCTCATGCCGCAGGAGGCACTCTTCGCCAGAGGGGCACATTCCATGCAGGCTGTTATGCACAGGGCACTCTTACGCAGAGGGTGCTCCGGCAGATACCATTTTCTTTTAGGAAAAACGTTACCTGCCGGAAATCAAAGCCGGATACGGCAGAATGGGGGAAACGGAGCATGGCGATTTTTCATTATACAGTAAAGATTGTTGGACGCAGCAAAGGAAAATCCATCATATCGGCGTCTGCTTATCTCAATGGCGATGTGATGAAAAATGAAGAAACAGGCAGGATCAGCTACTATACTTCAAAAAAAGAAGTCGTTTATACCAGCCTGCTGATGTGTGAAAATGCACCACAGGAATGGCAGAATGTACCTGCTGAAAATATCAGACGGTTCCAGAAATCTGTCCGATATAAAAGGGCAGATAACCAAAATGCTGCACTGGAAAAATTCAAACTTACTTTTCAGAAGCAGCGTTTATGGAATGAAGTCTTGAGGATAGAAAAAAGTTCAGATGCACAACTCGGCAGGTCATTTGAGTTCTCACTTCCGAAAGAATGGAGCCGACAGGAACAGATTGATTATACAACTGAATATATTCAAAAGACCTTTGTAGATAAGGGAATGTGTGCGGATTGGAGTATCCACGATAAAGGAGATGGTAATCCCCATGTGCATTTACTGGTGACGATGCGACCATTCAATTCAGACCACTCATGGGGTAACAAAGAAATCAAGGATTGGGAGTTTGTCAGAGATGAAAATGGAAATATTGTGGTGGATGAATCCCATCCGGACTGGTGGCAGGATAAAAAGAACCCTGACCGTCATGGAATCCGAATCCCCGTACTTGATGAAAATGGAGTCCAGAAAGTCGGGACAAGGAACCGCAAACAGTGGAAACGTGTATTAACCGATGCTACCGGGTGGAACAATCCGAAAAATTGTGAGCTATGGCGGAGCGAATGGGCAAACGTCTGTAATGCACATTTGAAAACGGAAAATCACATTGACCACCGTTCTTATGCAAGGCAGGGAAAATTAGAGATACCGACGATCCATGAGGGCGCAGATGCCAGAAAAATTGACGAGAAATTTCAAAACGGACAGACATCCTCTACTTCATGGAAAGTAGAGGAAAACCAGATCATAAAAAGACAAAATGCACTGCTGGATAAAATACAGATTTCTTTTGGAAAAGTATCCAGTGCATTAACACAATGGAAGGAGCGATTGCGTGACATTAGAAGAAAGCCGGGAAGTCATTCCCATGATGGAGACAATGATAAACCAGATCGAGGAACAGCAGAATCTTATGGCAGAGATGGTACAGGAATTGCAGGAACGGGACAGGCAGCTCCTGTCTTTTCAGGAGCAGAACCAGAGTTTAAAAAGCTTAAACAGCGAATTATCCAGGCTGCTAAATCTTTTGCCAGATACAGAAGAACTGCTCTCACAGATCGAGCAACAGAAAACCAGAATCGAACAGTTGGAAAACGAGAATCAGCAATGGCAGGAATTAACGCAGAAGCTGAACAACGAGAACAGCTTATTGCAGAAACAGAACAGCGAATTGCTGACCTTAAACAGCAGATAGAGAAAGCGAGGGAGATCGATGAGCGAATGCAGAAACTTAGAGAACGTCGGGCAGGTGGAAGAACTTCTGCTGATGACCGAACAGATGCAGGACGAACTGGATCAGAAAGACCAGACAATCCAGGAACTAAACAGGCAGCTAAGCGAATCGCTGACCTTGAACGAGAAATTGAACAGCGAAAACAGAGCCGAGAATATCGAAGCATTGCGGACAAGATTAAGGCAAACAGAGGAACGATTGACCAGCGAGACAGACAGCAGGAAAAGAGCCGACGCAGAAGCCGTGGCATGGAAATTTAAGTATGAAAAAGCAGAGCAGGAAAAACTTTATGCACAGACACACCAAAAGACGGTAGAGGTAGCTGTTGAGAAAAAAGTGCCTTATGAGAAATGTGAAAAATGTGACCGTACTGCTTACCGGAAAGCAAAAGAAAAATGCGATAGCCGTAAAAGCCAGTTAGAAAAGAAATATAAAAATATGACGATTGGTTATGAAAGTATCTTGTTTCTACTGGCATGGTACAGCATAACAACAACACTGTTTACTGCGATTCTTTCGCCGGTTTTCCTTAACGACTGTATCGTCTTTTTCGGTGCGTTAGGAAAAGGAATGGGAAGTTTATTTCGGGAGTTTGTGACAGGTGCAGACTCTTTCGGACAGTTAAGCAGTGGAATACCTAACAGTATTCTTTCCGGGATTGTGTACTGGCTGATTGCCGGTACTGTCATGGCAATTTTATTCGTAATAACCGGGTGGCTGATAATCGGGATTGGTTATCAGGTAGGAAAAATCTACCGGAAATATTGTTGGGATATCATCAGTATCGTGGTAGCGATAACGAGTACAGCTGTTGTAATTTACTTTGGAGAATGGATTAAAAACGCTAATCCGATAAATCTTATTGTATTGCTATTACTGTCGCATATTATTTATATTGGAATCAGATGTTATGTGAAAGACTGGATGGAAGAACGAGGATATTATTAAAAGAGGACAGGGAAATTTCATAATCTTCCTGTCCTTAGTAAGGGACTATTGATTGTTTATATAAAGAAAAAGTATATAAATAAATCTTGACAATTAGTACGAACTCGGACTATAATATAAAAGTCTGGATTCGTACTAATTTAAGGAGGAAAAAGATGAGAAAAGATAATAATATGATAATACAGTTGCAACGATATTATGCTTTATGGAAAGAATGTACAGCAATGTATGAGGAATGGTCAAAGGATCAGGGACTGTCTTCAAATGGAGTTTTTGCTTTGTATTCATTTTATGAAAGTAATGGAAGATGCACGCAGAAAATGATAAGTGAAAAATGGAATATACCTAAGCAAACGGTAAATACGATACTAAAAGATTTTCAGAAAAAAGGATACATCAATATGGTATCTGATGATTCAGACAAGAGAAATAAGCTGATATGCCTCACAGAATCAGGAATGGAATATACGAAAGATATCATAGAAAAACTGCACTCAAAAGAAATATATGTAATCGAAAAAATGGGATTAGAGAATATAGAAAGTCTTAATGATAATACAGAGTTGTTTATCAGACTTTTCAAGGAAGGAGATTGTAAGAAAAATGAATCATAAATCATTATTTTTTAAATATGTTATTCCATCTATTATAGCATTTGCATTATCAGGAATATATGCGATAGTGGATGGATATTTTGTAGGCAATACCATAGGAGATGCTGGACTTTCGGCTATTAATATTGCATATCCGATTGTGGCTTTGATTCAGGCTCTTGGAACAGGAATTGGTATGGGAGGAGCTGTTTATTACTCAATTAATGCAGCAGAAAAGAAAGGAAAACGGGCAGAAGAATTTATTGCTACAAGCTGGTGGCTTCTTGTAATAGTAAGTGTTATCAGTACCATAATTATTTACTCCTTTTCGTCTAAAATTTTAGGATTGCTTGGAGCAGATGGAATTATATTAACAAATGCGACAGATTATATCAAAATTATAGCACTTGGAGCAATATTGCAGATTCTTGGAACTGGAATGATGCCATTCATTAGAAATTATGGAAACTCTTTCTGGTCAATGTTTGCGATGGTTGGTGGATTCATAACCAATATTGTTCTGGATTTTATCTTTGTATGGATATATGAAATGGGCATGAAAGGTGCAGCCACAGCTACAATAGCCGGACAGGGTGTGACTGCAGCAATTGCAATCATATACGCATTATATAATAAAAAGTTTTATGTGTATGTATCCTTAAAAAATGTAAAAGAAATGTGTGGCGCTATATTCAGAGTAGGTCTTGCACCATTTGGGCTAGCATTGACTCCTAATATTTCATTGGTGTTTATAAACCGATTCTCCGCTTCTTATGGGGGAGAAAAAGCTATTGCAACTTATGCATGTGTATCCTATATTATCTGTATCATATATCTCATATTGCAGGGCGTAGGTGATGGAAGTCAACCTTTAATGAGCCGTTTTTATGGTGAGAAGGATCAAGAAAGCCTGAGAGGAGTTCAGAGAATGGCATACATTTTTGCAATAATTCTTGCTGTTTGTGGTGGAATTATCATGTATGTAAACAGAGCAAATATTGGAGGGGTTTTCGGAGCTTCTTATGAAGTAAGTATTGAGATTTCTAAAATTGTACCTATATTTTTAGTGTCATTACCATTTGTTGCGATTACCAGAATAGCGACAGCTGGATTTTATGCTACTGAAAAAAGTGGATTGTCATACATTCTTACATTCATTGAACCAGTATTGATGCTGATATTTATGCTTGTTTTACCACCTTTATTTGGTGGACAGATTATGATATGGTGGAGTACGGTATTGGCACGTGTTTTTTCAGCGATTCTGGCATTCATACTAATAAAATATTGCGAAAAGGGAGATTTGCAATATGGAATACAGAAAATTTAACAATCAGATAGTAGCAAGAATAATCTAGGTTTATCTATTGTATTTTTAAGGACAGCCTCATAGCAATAGGGCTGTCCTTTTAAAATTATGAAGCTAATTTTTAATAAATTCTAGTAGATTTTGATTGGAATAATCATAACTCTAATGAATCTTCAGCATCTACCCACATCTGTAAATTCCCATCAAGATATAACCTTGCATATTCTAATGGCTCATCGATTGCAAGCGATGTCAAAGCACAATCAGATCCAGGTGTGGTTCTTAAATTTTTTTCTGCTTCCCAACAATCAATACGGAGTATATAGCCCGTATTAGTATATACATCAATGCTGTTGCACTGTGGATTGTATTCTGCAAATATTGTTCTCATCGTATCCCATCTCCTTATCATTTAATCAATCAGTAGTAGCAAAAATTAAGAAGCATTTCAATCAGTTCACCATGTCACTTTTATTTTGTGTTATACTGTCTTATAGATTTTTCTTGCCCTTGTATTTGCCCTTATCAGAGTGCATAAACACTGATGGGACGATATAACACAAGGGAAATAATAAGGGAAAGCTCACCTGCGACAAATCCAGTGTTTTCAAGGGGTTGCGAAGAATTTAATAATAAAATATAACAGTTATTAAATTTCTTAAAACAGGTGAAATCTCAATCGGAATTTGGAGGGGAATAACATGAATAGATTTGGTGTAAAGCTAATTCTTTCAATCGTTTCTTTTTTGGCAGTCAATATCTGGCTTATAGGTAAGGGTGTAGCAAAGGGCGCTGCTGACTTTTTCATATCTGCAACGGTTGAGGAAACAATACTATTTATCATTTTACAGCTATTAGTTGTACTGATATATTTTATATATCCTCTTACGGTAAAAAAATATAAAATCATTTACTGGTCTGTATCTGAAGCCTTAGTCATTATTACAGTTCTCTTTTGGGGAATATTTATTGTCGGTCCGATTTGGTTAAAATAAGCAAATTTGAAGTTGTATTATTGAATAAAATGGAGATTTTGATATGAAAGACAAGGCAAACAAGGGTTATTGGCAACGACTTGCAAAAATATATGCACCTTTGATGGAGTCAGATAAGAAGTTTTATAATGCAATCTGCGGATATATTAGAGATTATCTCAAATCTGATATGAATGTATTAGAATTAGCTTGTGGAACAGGGCAGCTATCTTTCCCATTGTCCGATTGTACTAATAGCTGGACGGCAACCGATTTTTCGGAAAATATGATTAAGCAAGCGAAAAAGAGAGGTACAACAGAAAAACTTAGTTTTTGCGTAGCCGATGCAACGGCACTTTCATATGAGAATGAAAATTTTGATTGTGTAGTAATTTCAAATGCACTGCACATTATGCCAGAGCCTGAAAAAGCAATGCAGGAAATTCGTAGAGTATTAAAAAAAGATGGTATTTTGTACGCACCAACCTTCTTATGGGCAGAGAAAAAATCAAGTGGTTTACGAAAGCGATTGATGTCTATTACAGGATTTAAAGCATACAAAGAATGGAACAAGGAAAATTTTTGTGAGTTTATTACGAATTATGGCTTTACAGTCGTCAAAGTGAATTTGGTGGATGGCGGTTTAGCTCCTGTTGGAGTTTTGATTGCGAAAAAAACTAATTATTAAATTTCAGTTTGTAGGGAACAACAGCTAAGACAATTTTATAATAAAACAGCGTCAGAGCATTTATGTGTAAAAAGCATAAATGCTCTTTTTTTGTCCTTTCGAGGACAAAAAAGGAAAGCAGCTTTTGGACAAATTGTCCAGAAGCTCAAATTGAAAAGAAGGAGGATAACAAATGTACAACAAAAATGGTATTCGATGGGTAAGACCACCCACACACGACAGGAAGCACAGAGAAAATAATATCGGGAGGACAGAACAATGGTCGATGAATTGACGCAGGAGTCGTTCCAGACAGGAAAGGCGATTGTGACTGTCAGCGTAGATCTGATTACTGCCATTGCGGATGCGTGTAAGCGGTCTGAACAGCAGAATCCGGGTATGAGTGAGGAACAGAAGGAGACATTGCTCGGCAAGGTTGTCGATAAGGTAATGTCGAATTATAAGGAAACTCATGGCTCATTAAAGGGATTTAACAGAGAGGGCAAGGATGTCACGCATATTGATGTGAATGATGAGCGAACAGCGGAACTTTTGGAGAAAGCCTGTAAGAAAAGTCATATTCCAATGGATATGAAAGAGGTAACGAGAGCAGATGGTTCTATCACGCACACTGCATTCTGTGAAGTGAAAAGCATAGATCAGGTGGCAGCATTACTGAAGATGGCTTCCGAACAGGTACTTGAGGAGCAGAAGGAAATGACTAAGACACTTGTGCTTTACGATGATAAGGGCAAGGAGGTTATGTCGGCTGACTTTGTAAATAATGGTGAGATAAATATAGACGATGTGGAAACACTGTCAAAATTCTCTACGAGATTTGAGATCAAGGATCACAAGAATGAAGTCCTGGAATCTGGAAGTATCACACCAAATGCAAAGGAGGAAATCAAGGAAGCGGCGAGAAAGCATAATCCGAAGAAGGATAAGTCGCTTACGGAGCGAATCAAGGACAAGAAGGAGCAGTCACAGAAGAAACAGAAAGACAAGAACCGGCAGCGTGAGAAAACGAAGAAAAAGAGCCGGGATACAAGTTTGTAGGTGGTGCTTATGGGGAAAAAGAATATCGGCGGTGCCGTACTTGATGACCTGAAGGCATTACCTAAGAAGATACTGAAACCGTATTACAAGAATGGAAAGCTGAATGCGAACAAGGTAGCGATTGATGGAATCCCGTTTGTAATCATATTTTATGTGATAAATAAGTATGTACAGGCGGTGGTATCAGCAGATGGCGGCGATATGCTGGATAAGTGTGTCAAAGCATTTTCGCTGATATTCCAGGTCAAACCATATTTTGCACCTTCATTTAAGCTTACACCGCTTATCTGTGGTATCGGAGCAGGTGTGGCATTCAAGCTTTTCATGAACTCCAGAAAGAAGAATGCCAAGCAGTTCCGTCCAAGAGAGGAATATGGCTCTGCGAAGTGGGGGACGGATAAGGATTTTGAACCATATACAGACCCGGTTAAGTGGAACAACATTCCGCTGACTGCGACAGAATGGCTCAGAATGACGAGACCGGAACACCCAAAGTACGACAGAAACAAAAATATCCTGATTGTCGGAGGTTCCGGAGCAGGAAAAACAAGAGGATTTGTGAAACCGTCACTTATGCAGATGCAGTGTTCGTATGTAGTGACTGATCCCAAGGGAACTGTACTTGAAGAAGTGGGTACCATGCTTGCAAGAGGGGCATGGGAGCTTGACGACAAGGGTAACAAAGTACCGAAGGTCGGCAAGAACGGACAGGTCTTAAAGACCAAATCCGGCAAGGTGATCTATAAGAGGACACCATATAAGATAAAGGTATTCAACACAATCAATTTCGCAAAGTCCATGCACTATAACCCATTTGCATATATTCATACGGAGCAGGATGTGCTCAAATTTGTGAATACGCTGATTGCAAATACAAAGGGGGAGGGCGCACAGAGCGGAGAAGATTTCTGGGTGAAAGCCGAGAGGTTACTGTTCACAGCGTATGTGGCGTACATTGTGAAATACTGTAAGAAGAGTGAGAGAAATTTTGTCTCACTTTTAGCCATGATAGATGCGTCGGAGACAAGAGAAGAGGATGAGGACTTTGAGAATGCCATTGACCTTATGTTCAAAGACATAGAATTTGGTAATGATGAAGAGGGCATAGAAGCTGATCCGGATTCTTTTGCAGTACGACAGTATCATAAATATAAACTTGCGGCAGGTGTAATAAGATGAAAGAGACTTTTTAGTACCTTAACAGATTAAAGATTCTCTTTGAGCTTATTACTTTTGGCTCAAATACAGAGGAAAGGAGCAGAACATGAGTAGTGAGAAAATAATTGTATTATATGAACGATTAAGCCGAGAGGATGAGAACCTTGGGGAGTCGTACAGTATATCAAATCAAAAGAAGCTGCTGGAAGATTATTGCAGAGAAAAAGGGTGGACCAGGTTCAGGCACTTCACTGATGATGGTATATCCGGCACAACCTTTGACAGACCATCCTTTAAGGCTATGATACAGCTTGTGGAAGATGGAGAAGTGGAAACCATTATTCTAAAGGATATGAGCCGGTTAGGGCGGGATTATCTTGTGGTAGGTCAGCTCCGGGAGTTCTTTCGCAAAAAGGGAGTTCGTCTGATTGCAATTAACGATAATCATGACAGTTACAATGGAGACGACGATTTCCTTGTATTCAGGGATGTTATGAATGAAATGTATGCCAAGGATATCAGCAAAAAGATAAAATCCACATTCAAATCCAAGGGAAAATCCGGAAAGCATGTGGCAAGTGTTACACCATACGGATACCTGAAAGATGAAAATGACGGAAACCATTGGATTGTGGATGAAGAAGCTGCCGAAATTGTGAGGCTGATATTCAAATGGACTATTGATGGGCTGGGTCCTTATCAGATAGCAAAACTTCTGCAGGAGAAAAAAGTGGAAATACCGGCAGTGCATATGGCACGCTTCGGGCAGGGGAATAACAGAAACAAGAAAGTGAAAGACCCTTATGGATGGGGTTCTTCTACAGTAGTCGGGATATTGAAGAAAAGGGAATACTTAGGTCACACGGTCAATTTTAAAACACAGAAGCATTTTAAGGATAAAAAGAGCCATTATGTATCAGAGGACAACTGGGTAATATTTGAGAATACGCAGGAGCCGATTATTGACCAGCAGACCTTTGATACAATGCAGAAATTACGGGAAAATGTAAGGAGATACCCGGACGGATGGGGAGAGCATCATGTTCTTACCGGTCTTATGTATTGTGCTGACTGTGGTGCAAAAATGTATGTGCACCGGACAAGCAATGGAAAGAGGATTGCCCAGTATACCTGTTCTGCTTATACCAAGGTACCTTGCGGAACATTGTGCAAGACACAGCACAGGATTAACGAGTCAGTGGTGCTGGAACTGATAGGAGACACACTCAGGGCAATCTTTGAATATGCAAAGTATGACCGGAGCGAGTTCATAGACACCATAACAATGGCACAGTCAACACAGGAGGATGCAGAGGTAAAAAAGGTCAGGGCAAGAATCGCAGTGGCTGGAAATCGCTGTGAGGAGCTGGAGAAGCTAATCTGCCGTATTTATGAGGACAATATTCTCGGCAAACTACCGGACAGCAGATATGAGGTTCTTGATAAGCAGTATGCCAGGGAAAAAGCGGAGCTGGATGCAGAGATTAAGGAGCTGGAAGCGAAGCTCACAGAATATGAGAAAAGCAGAAATTCTGCCGGCAAGTTTATTGCACTGATTGATAAATATGAGAAGTTCGAGGAACTGACACCGGCAATGGTAAATGAATTTGTTGATAAGGTGCTGGTGCATGAAAGAGACAGAAAGGGGAGCATCCAAACCACGCAGGAGATTGAAATCTATTTCAATTTTGTTGGTCGGTATGTTCCACCGGCAATGATGACAGAACCTACTGTTGAAGAGCAGGCTGAGATTGACCGGATTAACAGAATCAAGGACAGGAGACATCAGCAGTATTTACGAAGAAAAGAAAGTGGATGGCAGAGGAAATATGAAGAGCGTGTAAAAAATGAAAAGCGTGCAAAAATGCAGGCAATGAAAGAAGAAATCCGCAGGCAGGACAGGGAGAACGGAGTCTATGCAACGGCAGGCAGTCTTGCATTGGAACCGACGATTGGAATGCCTGAATAGGATTTCGCAGAAAGCACTTGAGAGAAGTCTTGGGTGCTTTTTTCATGCTCAAATTTCCGCAGGAAATGCAGGGCAACCGGAGAAGTTGAACTGTGTTATCCGTCCTGTGGGATGACAGATTTCAACTCCTTCGGAGCAGAGTACAGAGGTGCAACCTTTGTCGGAGTTGAGAGGCAGAGCCTTCATCAGGTCAAGGGCAGAAGCCCTGCCCAGTTTATTGTCGTAGCGACAATAAGTACTGGGTATTACTTGCCGCAAACGCAAGGGTTTATCGGCTCCGCCATCAAAAAAACAAAACAGTGGAGAGGAGAGAAAAGACAATGAAAGCTTCAAGGCATAATGGCAGAAGTGGAAAGCATGGAGTCTATGATGTAAAGCATAATGACAGGGATTTTGATGTGGAGCACAGTGAACATATTGATTCGGAAAGAACAAAGCAGAATGTTTACTGGGACTGCTATCAGGGTTACAGTTTTGCGGGCAGTTCCCAAGAGAGGCAGTTTAATTTTACAGAAATTGAGCGTGCCTATTACTATGAGCATTATTCAGATTTTGTGGATGCACAGAATGAGAGGAATGAGCAGGCAAGGCATCCGGAGAGAAACAGAACGATTGATGATGTACTGAAAAACAATAAGACCTGCCCGGAAGAAAGCGTGATACAGCTTGGCAATATAGACCATGCGGTTACACCGGATGTGCTAGCTAAGGTATCAGCAGAGTTCTTTGACGAGTTCAATAAAAGATATGGCTCCCACATTCATATATTGGACTGGGCACTGCACCTGGATGAGGCAACCCCGCATATTCATGAGAGGCATGTATTTGACGCAAAAAACAAATATGGAGAATTATGTCCCCAGCAGGATAAGGCACTGGAAGAGCTTGGCTTTGAACTGCCTGACCCAGCAAAAAAGAAAGGGAAATACAATAACCGGAAAATGAACTTTGATGCAGAATGCAGAAAATTGTTTTTGGAGATAGCACAGAGAAACGGAGTGCAGGTGGAGTGTGAGCCGGTTTATGGCGGTGCAGGCTATCTTGAAAAGCAGGACTTTATAATTGAAAATCAGAAAAAGCGAATTGCAGAGAAGCAGGCAGTTCTGGATGAGATTACCATGAGAGTTTTGGATATGGAGAATTTTGTGGAACAGGTAGCTGAGGATGCCTATGAAAAAGCGTGTGAGGCAGTATCTGATACAATGGCAGAGCAGACCAGGGCGGAAGATATTGAGGAGCTTCGCAGATATAAAAAGTGGCTGACCTCGGATGAGAGAAAGACACCAAAGGACAAGCGGGATTTTGTCGGAAGGTGTCTTGATAATTTGGAAAACAGGCTCAGGGGCATGGCACAGAAAGTAGCCGGGAAAGTAATGGAAACATTGCAAAATCCACGCATAAAGGAGCAAAAGAAGTCTGAGGTAAAGGAACATGCAAGGAAGTCAGTCCGTGCCCTTCTTGAGGCAAACAGGAAGCTTGTAGAGGAGCAGAGAGCAAAGGTGGCAGAAACACCAGCACACAAAAAAGCAAGGGGAGAGGAATTGGGATAAGCATGAATGTATTTGCAGTAGTGAAAGAAAATGTCACTGCAAGGCAGGTGGCTATGCAGTATGGCATCAAAATCAACCGGAGTGGGCTGGCTTGTTGTCCGTTTCATAAAGACAAGACTCCCAGCATGAAGATTGATAAGAGATACTATTGTTTCGGCTGTGGAGATACCGGAGATGCGATAGATTTTGTGGCAAAATATTTCGGGCTTGCACCAAAGGAAGCTGCAATGAAGATTGCATCTGACTTTGGACTGAATTATGACACAACCAACCGGGCACCACCGAAAAAGATGGCACCAAAGAAAACACCGGAGCAGATACTGGATGAAGAGCAGAAGCAGTGTTTTTGTGTTCTGTCAGACTATTATCATCTGTTAAGGAAATGGAAAACAGAATATGCACCGAAGAGCATGGATGAGGAATGGCATCCCTGCTTTGTAGAAGCTCTGCAGAATATCAGTAAAGTGGAATATCAGCTTGATACTCTCCTTGAAAAGGATATCCCTGACAGAGCTTCTGTTGTTTCTGACATTGGAAAGGGGGTGAAGTCGATTGCAGGAAGAATTGAAGAGTATCGGAGAAGTCAGGGCGATGCTGGAGAGCACAGAAAAGGGAGAAGTCAGGAAAACAGTCGGTAACTATCGTCTGATTTTGATGAATGACCCTAATCTGCAGGGTGCATTCCGTCTGAACATGTTTACGGATAAAATCGACATTACAAGGGATTTGGGATGGTATCGTGAAAGCGACAGCCTGACGGATGTTGATTTGAAATTCCTTGTTGTCTACCTTGAAAAGCATTATGGATTATCCAACGAAAAGCGGATTGAGGATGTGATAAAGGTCGTGGCAAATGAAAACAGATACCATCCGGTTCTTGACCGCATCAATTCCATAACATGGGATGGCTGGGAGAGGATACGCTATGCACTGCATCACTTCTTAGGGGCAGAGGTCAGTGAGTACACCTATGAGGTAATGAAGCTTTTTATGATAGGGACGATAGCAAGAATTTCATGCCCGGGCATCAAGTTTGAAGTAATGCTCTGCCTGGTAGGTGGTCAGGGAGCCGGTAAATCCACTTTTCTGCGTTTCCTTGCCATGGAAGATGACTGGTTTACGGATGACTTGAAGAAAATGGATGATGATAATGTATACCGAAAAATACAGGGGCATCTGATTATAGAGTTCCCTGAAATGGTGGCAATTCTCAATGCCAAGAATGTGGAAGATACCAAGTCCTTTATGAGCAGACAGAAAGACACTTACAAGACCCCATACGACAGGCATCCCAAAGACCACAAGAGGCAGTGCGTGTTTGCCGGTTCATCAAATTCGCTGGATTTCCTGCCTATGGACAGGTCGGGAAACCGAAGATTTCTGCCTATTCTTTGCAATATGGAAGAGGCGGAAACTCATATACTCGATGATGAAAAGACATCAAGGGAATATATCGACCAGATGTGGGCAGAGGCTATGGAAATCTACAGGAGTGGCAAATGCCAGCTGAGGCTTCCGAAAGAGATGGAAAAAGAGCTTTGTGAGTATCAGAAGCAGTTTATGCAGGAAGATACCAAGAAAGAGCTGATTCTTGACTATTTGGAGCATTACGAGGGAAGCATGGTATGTTCAAGGCAGTTATATTCTGAGGCATTGGGAAATGACGGAAATCCGGCACAATGGGAAATTCGTGAGATTAATGACATTATGAATAACTGCAGTAATTGGATTGCCTTTAGTAATCCAAGACATTTTCCTGAACCATACCGCAGGCAGAAAGGATGGGAGAAGCCTGACAACAGAGGTCAGGATTTTCAACCGATAACCAAGGAGCAGATGGAGCAGTTATCATTGCCACCGGAGTGGATGGAGAGATAAATGCCTGATAGGTTGTCGGCTGGTTGTCTATCCCGTTGCCAACCCCGTTGTCGGTTCTATGTTCTATAAAACCTTATATTTACTATGTTTTTAAGGGATATATATAGTTCTGACAACGAAAGCAACGGAATATTTGAGAAAAAGTAAATTTAGGAAAAGTAACTATAAATAAAAGGAATTGAGAGTTTTTAGAGGTCGGTTGTCAGCTTCCGGTTGTCAGCTGAAAGAGGCTCTTCCTTACCAGGCAGACATAAAGGAGAACACAAATGGAGAATAGAAAATCACACACACCGGTAGCACTCAGAAAGCAGATAGGTGGCACAATGTATGTTGTGAGAGTGCATTTCAATGAGGATGCCGAAGAAAGCATGAAGGACAAGATAAAGAGGCTGATTGAGAATGATGTTAGGGCAAATCAGCATACGGCATAGGTAGAAAAGCATATGGAAAACTTGCATATATTGTGGTATAATTAGTATGTTCAATAAGAGCGAAAAATAAGAATATTCTTAACAGATGAATTTATGGAAGGGTGAATTTATCATGAGGAAGAATGTAAAAATCATTGTTGGTGTCGTTGTGCTTATTCTTGTACTCGTTGTTGGTTCTTTTGTAGGACTCATAATTAACCGTACCAACGACCATAAATTTGGGAGATATGTATCAACGGAAGGTCCTTGGGGAATGACTGCCACCTGGGTATCGGAGGACAGTGCCAGTTATCTTGTCTGCAAGAAGGAAAACGATGAACCGTTTGCCAATGTTACAGCCTATTTTCAGGGTGTGGACGGTTGGCAGGCCTATGAGTTGAATAGCATCGATAGAATTGTTTATCTGGACATTGTAAAAGATGGCGTTGTTGTTGACGGCACCAGCGGCTATATGAAATTTGATGGAACTACATTTACTATTACAGATCTGGACAAAGATACCTTTGGTGCAGATGAATTTCATTATGTCATTACCGATAAGGAGTTCAGTCCCGATTAAAGTGTCAAACCTATTCCAGTTTGGGCATGAGGTTGCCGAAAATCAAAAGTGAATAAAAATGACTTTATAGCCATTGTGGAGAAATCTACAGTGGCTTTTTTCATGCAATGAAATGTATGGGTACTAAAAAGTCTTTGACATTTTGTTTCAGGTAAGACAGCCAAGAGTATTCTGGTTTCCTGTGGTGCGAGACTTGCACCATTTGACATCAAGGAAGTCAGGGAGATAACAGCATATGATGAACTCGACTTAGGGGACATCGGTAGAAGAAAGACAGCACTGTTTGTCATTATTTCGGATACAGATGATTCCCTTAATTTTTGGGTATCAATCATGTACACACAGCTTTTCAATCTGCTCTGCACGATTGCAGACGATGAATACCATGGAAAGCTCCCGGTACATGTGCGGTGTATCCTGGACGAGTTCGCAAACATCGGACAGATTCCGAAGTTTGACAAGCTGATTGCAACCATACGAAGCAGAGAGATATCGGCATCCATTATCCTACAGTCTAAGGCACAGTTAAAGTCAATTTATAAGGATAACGCAGAGACGATCGAGGGTAACTGCGATACATTTCTGTTTTTAGGTGGCAAGGAGAAGTCAACATTAAAAGATCTGTCGGAAGTGCTGGGTAAGGAAACGATTGACACGTACAACACCTCTGATACCAGAGGAACATCTCAGTCCTATGGTCTGAACTATCAGAAACTTGGGCGGGAGCTTATGAGCCAAGACCGCCTGGCTCTTATGGATGGCGGCAAATGTATATTGCAGGTGCGTGGAGTAAGACCGTTCTTTTCAGATAAGGTCGATATAACCGCAAACGAGATGTACAAAGAGCTTTCGGATTTTGACAAGAAAAATCAATTTGACATTGAGAAATATGTTTCCGAATATGGAAAACCAAAGTTTTCTAAGATCATATGATGAGATTCCTCCGAGAGTTGAATACTCACTTACAGATAAGGGCAGATCCGTTGTACCGATACTTAAGAGTATTTGTCAGTGGTCAGGAACCTTTTACAAGGAAGACAACGAAAACGAGATGACACAGTGCCAGAAATGTGACCATAGGGGGTAGACATAATGATAAAATATACAGAAGAGAAAACATTTACACAGGATCAGGTACAGGAGCTTTTTAAGTCGGTTGGGTGGATCTCGGCAGAATACCCACAGAGACTTCACAAAGCACTTATGAACTCACAGACTGTTCTTACCGCATGGGATGGTGGGTGAGCGCCTTGTCGGACTTGCAAGAGTGTTGGATGATTCAGAGCTGGTGGCATTTGTACACTATGTTCTTGTGCATCCTGAATATCAGGGGCAGAAAATAGCCGGAAATATGGTAGAATATATTAGAGATAAATATAAGAATTATCTGTACATAGAGGGAATGCAGGAGGACAGCAAGAATGTCGCTTTCTATGAGAGACACGGTTTCCACGTTATGGAAGGTGGCACACCGATACAGATATGCAATTTTTCGGATAAGAGGTAAAAGGGATGCACGATTATTTGACAGAGACAAAGATGCTCGACTATTCAAATGAGAATATCAAGCAGTTCATCAGAGAGAGAAAGTGGAGTGACATGGCAGAGTTTGAACGCCTGAAGGCCATTTATACATTTGTCAGGGATGAGATATTGTTTGGATATAATGTGGATGACAGTGTCCCGGCGTCCAGGGTGCTGCGGGATGGCTATGGACAGTGCAACACCAAGGGAACATTGTTCATGGCGCTGCTTAGAGCCTGCGATATCCCGTGCAGAGTGCATGGATTTACCATTGATAAAAAGCTACAGAAGGGCGCTATGACAGGAATCGTATACAGAAATGCACCACAGAATGTATTCCATAGCTGGGTAGAAGTGTATTTTGAAAACAGGTGGTATGAGCTTGAGGCGTTTATTCTGGATATGGGATATCTAAAAAAGCTGCAGGCGAAATACAGTGAGTGTACGGGTGCATTTTGCGGATTTGGAGTGGCAGTTAAGGACTTTAAGAATCCTGTTATAGATTTTGACAGGAATAATACATATATCCAGAGCGAAGGTATCAATCAGGATTTCGGAGTGTATGATTCGCCGGATGGGCTGTTAAAAGAACACCATCAGGAGATGTCAAGGGTGAAGGCGTTCCTGTACAGAAACTGGGGAAGGCATATGATGAACAGGAATGTCAGGAAGATCAGGGGTAAGTAGAATAGAATATGGGAGGTACACACATGGCAAAGAGAAAAACACTGCCAAAGGATTTTGAGCAGCTTGTGCAGACGGCAAGTGATGAGGACATCAAGAAGGTATTTGGCAAATGCGACATCAATGCATATGGCGGATACAACAAGGGAAATGCACTGGAATTTCCACTTTCAGAGGAGATGATGCGGTGGCTGATAGGGCAGGGGATCGACATCAACTATGTTGACCAGTATGGCTACACACCGCTGCTTTATCATGCCGGAAGAATGGCATCAGAGAAACAGGCTATAGCGCTGGTGAAGTTGGGCGCAGACATAACAGCCACCCAGGGTCTTGACAGAGAGACCGTTATGCATGTGGCTGTGAAGACTGGCAATCTTGAGCTTGTCAAATGTCTGATACAGGCGGGAGCAGATGCAGAAGTGACATCCAGATCAGGGGAGACTCCACTTGAGAGAGCGTTTCACTGGGCAAGGACATTTGATCTGATAAAGCTTGCGCCGGTAGCAGAGTATCTGATCGGGATAGGAGTTCCGGTCACAGATAAAATAAGAACATATATGAGAAGCGCGGCTGAGGATATAGAGTTTCGCAGGAAAGATATGAGTCCTGATATTATGCCGGAGCTTGACAGGACGATGGAGAGTCTGTATGGACTGCTCGGAGTTGCCCCTGTTCCAAGACGGGTAGAATATGACGGCACATCGCCGATCGTCATTCATGAGAAGCGCTGGCAGAAGCAGCATGGAGAATTGTGGAATCTTCTTGTGCCTGGTTCGGGACATGCGGGCACAGTTCAGGGCGAGGTCATCCGTATATCGGGAAAACTTGCCTATGAGATACTAGATAACGGATGCTGCAACTGGGATTCAGATTTCAAGAGCATGGCAAATGCCCTGTATCGATACATATGTATGGGCACACCACTTGACGCGGACGAGCAGAGAGAATTTGCCGGACTCATAAACGGCATCAAGGATGCCGATGAGACGGATATAAACAGACTCACAGAGCTTTCGGTCAAATGGGTGACACTGAATCTGAATCCTATGGCAGTGGGAGAACTTGATTATAAAAGATAGATCAATTACTGTGACTTCCGTCCATAGCGGAAGTCGCAGTAAGCTCCATTTTCGGCAAGGGTCTGTGTCCTTGTGAGCTTCATGCCCATCATGTCAGCGAGCACGTAGTCCATACGGCACAGATACTTTGCCAGTTCAAAGCACCCCTCGTCGCGGCAGAGATTACATATCCCGCAGTTGTGATAATCATATCCGAGTACGAAGTCATCGTTTGGTCCGCCCACGATGATGTCAAGAACCCAGTCATTCTTATAGCGCTTCAGATGAGATTCCTCAGACCATTTCTTCCTTCCCGGAAGCTTTTTTTCATCGAGATAGCTGTCTGCATTTCCAATAACCATATGAAAAAGTTTATTGTTGTACAGCCCGTCTTTGTACAGGCTGAAACATTCCTCCGGTGAAAGAGAAGTCTTTCTGTTTAGTGCGATGAAATATGCGCCCATGCAGTATGAGCTCATGAGGTGCGACTTTCCTATGTCATCGGCACGCTCAAGGACTGCCTTGTATTCGTTCTTTATAGCCTTGCTGTCAAGGATTAGATGCTGTGCTTTTGCCTGCTTCATGCATGAATTGTGAAAGAAATAACCAAATAATTTCTGTGTAAATCTGTATTTCATAGTTACATATCCTTTCTATTTGACACCATTCAAATTATCAATACAGGTCAATCATGGGCCTGACGATTTATTTAAAGACGATCTCGATTATCTGACACATGCATGATTTGTCCAGATGCTTGAAAACAGTGTTGAGGACAAATCCATATCGTTTGTCAAGAGGTCTGTACCCTGTGAGATATCCTTTCCTGACGACTGAACTGAATGAAGAACTCCAGCTCTTAAGCTCCGAGAGTTCATCGACACTGAAATAAACACCGATGTTGTCGTCACAGTCCTTGAGCCATGTCTTCAGCATGTTTTTAAGACCCTTTTTCTTCGTCGCGTCAAATACCAGCTTGCCTCCAGGAAAATGCTCAGCCATGGCGGCAAACAAAGTCTTAACCTGCTCAGTCTTGAAATAGTAGAAGACCCCCGATGCGAAGAATACGATCCCGTCCTCAGGGCGGAAATCTATCTTGTCAAACCATGAGAGATTGTTGAGGTCACAGGCGATATTTGTCTCGCGTTCACGCTCACCTAAAAGTTCATTGCGGACAGCTATGGCGTCAGGAAAATCCAGATTGTACGCACGTGCCTGTCCGTTATCCACCTGGCTGAATGTTGTGTCGAGACCACAGCCGAGGTTCACAACACAGGCTCTTGGATGATCCTTGAGATACGATCGGCAGACGGATGCCAGATCATATTGTCTGGTGGCAGCCATGATAGCACCGATTTTCTCCATGATACCTTTCCTGTTATAGTCTATCTCGACCTCGTTGTATATTCTCTGGCAGTCAAGATCATTAAAGTTTCCCGGATACATCTCCATGGCACGCTTTCTTCCGTACAGTGGAAGAAGAAGAGTTTCCTGGACAGAGCCTTTTTCGATTTTCTTTTTTCCCATTTTCTTTCCTCCTATAAGATGTGTCGTCATTTTCGCTTATGTGAACGTGGCAGCCCGATGAAGTGCGATAGTGTTATTTGTCCTGATTATCAGGCTTTTTGCCTATCTGCAGTCCTGCCTCTATGCCGTGCAGCAGAACATTCATAGCCTCCATAAATGCAGTTTTCATCTCTGATGTGACTCCACTTTGGCATGAGTCATCTGCAATTATTTCACAGACCATTGAGAACTCAGCCAGAGAGAGCATATACACTGTTTTCTTAGATAATTTCCTGACTGCAATCCCACGTTTGTATAACTCGTCATAATACTTAAGCGCAAAGCCAGCACCTCTTTCTATATAGATACTGCGGAATTTCTCCAGACATTTGCCTGAGTCATTTTTCAGCAGCATATGAAAGAGCTGCATGTCGCCCTCAAGCATATCGAAGATCTGCACCGATACCCTGGAATACAACACCTTGAGCAGCTCGTCATCTGACATGGCAGTGAAGTCTATTCCGATCATGGATTCAGTGACTTCCATGAGCTTTCTGCCGCTTTCCTCAAATATCTCGTCAAACATTTCCTCTTTGCCTGAGAAATGCTTGTATATTGCGCCTGCGGTTATACCGGCCCTTGCAGCGATCTTACGCATGGACGCCTCCTGATATCCAACTTCAAGAAAGACTTCCATGGCACTTTTCAGTATTGCTGCCCTTGTTTCCTTTGTACTTTCCCGAATGATAGTCACCTCCATTTACTATTTGGTAAACAATGTTTACTTTATATCACATGGGATTTGCAAAATCAAGCGACCAGAAGATTAAATGAGTTAATTGAAAATTTCTATCATTAAGCGACCGATTGACGAAGACTTGACATGTAGCATCATTCCACGTCAAAGGTGATTAGAATGGGATGACGTTTAGTTGAATGAGGTTTACATAATGTCAAAAAAGCTTATAGCATATTTCAGCGCAAGTGGAACCACGAAAAATGTTGCAGAGATGATATCGGAGGCAGCAGGCGCAGATTTGTACGAGATCAAACCAAAGGGGCTGTACACCAAGGCTGACCTTGACTGGATGAACAAGAAATCCAGAAGCAGCGTCGAGATGAGCGACAAGAAACTTAGACCGGAGCTTGATGATTCAAATGCACATATTGAGAATTATGATGAGATTGTACTTGGATTCCCTATCTGGTGGTATGTGGCTCCGACGATCATCAATACATTCCTTGAGAAGTACGACTTCACAGGCAAGAAGATCACATTGTTCGCAACATCAGGTGGAAGCGGATTTGGCAACACGATCAAGGAACTCCAGCCGTCGGCACCGGGAGCTGAGTTTGTAGAAGGCGGACTGCTCAACATGGCAAACAGACAGGAGATCGAGAAGTGGGTAGATAAAACCCTCGCGTAAAGAATAGATGTATGACAAATTAGTGAAGGATGATAATAACTTTCATACATCCAACGAATATATGAAACAGAGTTACATTTGGAAGGAGAAAAACAATGGCAAAGATAGTACAGACAGCGGGAAGAAATGCACTCGGAGAGTTCGCTCCTGAGTTTGCACATTTTAATGACGATGTTCTCTTTGGGGAGAACTGGAACAACAATGACATCGATGTAAAGACCAGAAGTATCATAACTGTTGTGGCACTTATGGCACAGGGAATCACTGACTCATCGCTGAAGATCCATCTTCAGAATGCTATTCCATCACGCAAAGAGCGGTGGCGGACAGATCCTTGTATGTGTCGGTGGACGCGGATACTATCAGGAGGAGGGCAAGCCTGCAGTTGAGATGAATCCAGGCGACTGCATCAACATTCCTGCTGAGGTAAAGCACTGGCACGGCGCAGCTCCTGACAGCTGGTTCAGCCATCTTGCAATCGAGGTTCCAGGTGAGGAGACATCAAATGAATGGTGCGAGCCTGTGACGGATGAGGAGTACGGAAAGCTTCAGTAGGGCTGTAGTAGATAACGCAAGTGACAATATCATATGAATATATAGAGACCATTCGGGTATAAATATGATTCGCGGTTGAATGCGAATGGATATTTATATCCGGGTGGCTTTTTGTTTCGACAAGAGCCTTGACGGATATATGATAACCACTGTACCTTAAGGGCGGCGGTGTGGTAAGATGTGAGATAGAAAATATCGGAGTGCTTGAAAACACTGTGGAATAATGTAGTATAGAAGGTGAGATGGATGAACAACGGAAAAAAGACATACAATTTCTGGGGCTGGGAGCATGCAGATGTACCAGCCATCACAGATGAATATCCGGGGATAAATACCCCAACAGATCTATACGATGCGCTGAGTCATATCTGGTGTGCAGACACCTGTGCGCCGAGGATGAGGGACAGATGGACAAAGGATAACATGACGCTGGGGCAGTGTTCCATCACTGCTTTTCTGGCACAGGATATATTTGGTGGAAAGGTGTACGGTATAAAGAGACCAGGCGGAAACTATCATTGTTACAATGTGATAGGTGACTGCGCTTTTGATCTCACAAGCGAGCAGTTCGGCGATGAAGTGTTGGATTATGAGAATAATCCGGAACAGCAGAGAGAGGTACATTTTGCTAAGGAAGAGAAAAGACAGAGGTATGAGTATCTGAAGGCTGCGCTCGGGGAATATACAAAATGATGTAGATAACAAATATGACATTCTGAAAAAGAGCATCAGATAATTAAGCTCGTTGTGATAGTAACGTGTTATCGTACTCGCACATTATGATATATAGTATATAGAGTGCGATATAAATCCATAGACCGGAGAATACATACAGAATGTATAGAAACAACAGGATGGAGAAAATGGCGGAAATAGAGAAAGTAATATTTATGAATATGTGCATGGTATATGATCACGCTGGGCGTGTACTTGCACTCGATAAAGTAGGGAAAAGCTATTCCGGAACGACATTCCCTGGTGGACATGTGGAACCCGGAGAGACATTCACAGAATCGGTGATACGAGAGATATATGAGGAGACCGGGCTGACCATAAGCAATCCAAAGCTCACCGGAATATATCACTGGATGACCGGAGCTGTGAGAAATGTCGGATTTCTGTACAAGACGGATGAGTATCAGGGGAAACTTATATCTTCAGAAGAGGGCAAAGTGTACTGGATATCGGGAGAAGAGTTCCTGCGAAAACCGCTTGCACCAGGAATGGAACAGGTGTGGCAGATGATGCACGATGACAGTGCGTCGGAATGTCTGCAGACACTTACGGAAAATGGCATAGTATCAAAGATACAATAACAACATATATTTAATGGGATTTTGTGGGAGAAAAAGATGTCAATACTTTCAGATATATCAAATCTTTCAAATAAAAAACGTAAATTGGAGGTGCCAGCGCCAGATACAAAATTGCTCGTGAGGGGGATAGTGTTGTTTGCATTGGGACTCCTTGGTGCCTCAGTTTACACAATTGAAGATATAGACAAGACACCGGCTCTTATTTTTCTATGTATTGGAGCGGCTTTGATCATAGCTGGTATAATTTCTTTGATCTGTTATGGAAAACAGGTGACAGCATTTAAGAAATATACTCCGACATGGGAGAAACACAGAAGTATATTTGATGATTTCGCCATAGAATTAAATCATTGGTATGATTCTGACATGCGTCCACGCAGCTGTGATGGAGACACATCATATATTCTTCGCCTTCAGAAGGATAGAATGGCACGGAAAGGCATTCGTATGATACAGCATACATCACCTGTGAAGAGAGAAACGATGGGAACTACAAGAGTGCCTCGAAAGACATCCTGGTACACAGTTGATCTCATGTATGAGGGGGTTGACAGGCATCTGCAATTCCAGAATTCAACCGGCATAATATATGAGCGTGTAACCGAAGATACGATGTACGAGACAGTTGTCCATACTCCAAATGAGCAGGAACTTACACGTATGTCCATGACTTGTCCAAACTGCGGTGCAGTTAGCCCTGTGGCAGCTCTCACGGAAGGCTGCCCTTATTGTCGTACGGTTTTTCGTATCAGTGATCTGTTTCCCCGTGTAACAAATATATTTTTTATTCGGGAGAATGCTTCTACAAAGAATCAGAAGAAGATGGGAAAGACCACAGGGATAACCATGCTGGTTTTCTTCCTTGCATGTTTTATACCTTCTTTTCTCGACCGGGAAACTCCAATACCGCAGGCTTTGTTAATGTCATTTTTTGTAGCACTTATTATGGGCGGAATATTTGGATATATAATTTCTATTATTATATTTATGACAAAACAGTTCAACAGGGATGGACGAAAGAGAATACCGTTCTGGTCCTATGTGACAACAAAAGGAAAGGTCAAAAGTGCATTTGCACCATATGATCCGTATTTTTCATTTGAGAAGTTTGAGGGACAGATCATATCTCTTATCCGTATGGCGATTATGTCAGACCACCCGGAGAATCTGGCATCATATTGTGGTGGAACATTAAATCCATACTTTCAGGATATTATAGAAATGACATATATGCAGGCTATGACAGTGCAGGATATACATATGGAGGGAAGTCATCTGTGCATGACACTCAGAACATGGTGGATAAATTACAGTGAGAAGAATGGACGCGTCAACAGGTGCGGAGACTGTATAGACGTTACACTTCGGAGAAATGTTGCTTACATGGAACCTCCTGGATTCTCCATTACATCTGTGTATTGCAGGAATTGTGGAGCAAGCTTTGATTCTGTCCGTCAGAGAAACTGCCCATATTGCGGAACCGTATATCACATGGAGAATGAAGGTTTTATAATTGAAAGACTTGAGCTGGTATAGGCAAAGCGTATAGATACAATATAAGCTGAGTATAAAGGAAACGGAGAAACTAACAGGTATAGTATCTTAAAATCTGATTATAACGAGGAATATAAAAGAAAGAAATAAAAAGAAAATAAGAAGAAAATAAGAAGAGAATAAGAAAATACATAATAGGAAAAACATAAAAATAGAAAAAAGAAAAAATATGCTTGACATTGTAAAATGATGGTGGTATCTTATAAAAGCTGTCGCGTGAGACGGTGTCAGAAACAT
>NZ_QTMI01000008.1:0-21604 GCF_003603115.1 Coprococcus sp. AF19-8AC
AGAGCATCTGCCTTACAAGCAGAGGGTCATAGGTTCGAGCCCTATAGGTCCCACTTAAATGAGGACGTTTAGCTCAGTTGGTTAGAGCAATCGGCTCATAACCGATCGGTCCTGGGTTCGAGTCCCCGAACGTCCACTCTTACTAATAATAAGAAACAATGAATATGGCCTGGTGGCTCAGCTGGTTAGAGCGCCGCCCTGTCACGGCGGAGGTCGTGGGTTCGAACCCCATCCGGGGCGCTGTATTCACAATAGAATACTTTTTAACAAATGGGATCTTAGCTCAGCTGGGAGAGCATCTGCCTTACAAGCAGAGGGTCATAGGTTCGAGCCCTATAGGTCCCATTTTCTAAACCTTTTAATAAGGTGCAGAATGCCGGCGTGGCGGAACTGGCAGACGCACAGGACTTAAAATCCTGCGGGACTAACCTCCCGTACCGGTTCGATTCCGGTCGCCGGCATTAAATTAAAAGCCTGAAACCTAAGGAAAATCAAGGGGTTCAGGCTTTTTTCTTTACCTTAAAATATTAAGCAAAAATGGCATAAACATAAGATATTAAGGTAAAGTCCTTTAAAAAAATAAAAATATAACAACAGAGGTTATGAGTATTGACCATTTGACGGGATAGTGCTAAGATACGAGCCATCAGGGACCAAAAGTTTTATCTGTTTTCCTTAACACCAAAACAGATAGCTGTATGGTTCTTTTTTTGTTTATACCGCGGAAAATGAAAATGTAATACAGAAGATTTAGAACAGGACAAAGGAGTCTTTTCAAAAGTAGTTTGTGTGGAATGTTTTAACACACACTGCTGGGGAAGGACTCCTTTTTTAGTGGATATTCAAAGTCAGGAGGAAAGAGCTATGAAGAGTTATGATCTGATAATCAAAAATGCGCAGATACACACAATGGATGAGGACAGAAAAGTGTATGCGAAAGGAATCATAGGAATAGAGGGAGAGAAGATAACTCTGATAAAGGAAATGAACGAGCTGACACCGGATGAGCTTCAGGAATGTGAGGGCGCCGGACGTGTGATAGATGCCGAGGGCAAGGTAGTATTTCCGGGATTTATAGATACACATATACATATATTCCAGTCTTTCCTGAAAGGTCTTGGAGCTGATCACAGATTGATAGAGTGGTTGAATCTTTCAGCACTCCCATATGGACAGTATATGACACCACATCAGCATGAGCTGGCAGCACAGCTTGCATGTATGGAGGCAATAAAGAGTGGATGTACGACCATGAGTGAGTTCTTCTACACCAATCAGGATTCTGAACTGGCTCATTCCTGTATAGATGGAATGGTATCAACTGGTATCCGTAGTGTATTTATCAGAACATTTCAGGATACCGGAGAGGAATACGGAATGCCGAAGTGCTTCCTTGAGCCTGCTGGCAAGGCCATGAAGGAAGTCGATGCACTGAAGAAAGCTTATAAAGAAAATGATATGCTTTCGATCTGGACAGGTCCGGATGTCACTTGGTCAACCACAAAGGAAGGCTATCAGGAGATGCTTGAGTATTGTCTCAGCGAGAATGTTAGGTATTCAATGCACATCAAAGAGACCGAGGTCGACAATGAGATGTGCGGAAGATATTACGGCAAGGATATAGTGGATATGCTTGAGGAGATAGGATTCCTGACAGACAAATTCCTGGCAGTCCACTGTGTAAACCTCACACCTCATGACATAGAGAGATTTGCAAAATATGGAGTGTCGATAAGCCACAATCCAGCACCTAATCTTTATCTTGGTTCAGGAATACCACCTATTCCAGAGAGCCTTGCAGCCGGGGTAAATGTATCTATAGGAACGGATGGTGCGGCGTCCAACAACAGCACGGATATGCTGGAGAGCATGAAGCTGGCGGCTCTCATACAGAAGGGAATACACAGAGATGCGGCAGTCATCAGCGCAGACGATATCATACACATGGTGACGGCTGGGGGAGCAAAGGCAATAGGAATGGCTGACAAGCTGGGAACATTGGAGTCCGGCAAGAATGCGGACTTAATAATATTTGACCCTAATCATTTGAAGTCGGCACCTATGCATGATGCAAAGGCGACGGTCGTATATGCGTCATCCGAGGAAAATATCGATACAACGATAGTAAATGGAAAGGTTGTATATCAGGGAGGAAAGTTCACTTGTGGCATAGATGAGCGAAGCCTGATAGATGAAATAAACAGCGAGCTTGTGGTTCTCAGAAAGCAGCTTGCAGATAAATTATAGAATGGAAATTCGAATTATATAACAGCAGATAAGGAGGCGCATTTATATGGAAGATAAGAAGATAGTAGAAAATGACAGCCAGCTCATAGTTGGCGTAAATGAAAAGATAAGCTGTGGCAAGGCGGCATTTCTCGGAATGCAGCATGTATTGTCAATGGATCTGTATATCATGCCATTGATACTTGGAGCGGCGATAGGACTTGCCGGAGGAGAGTTATCATTTTTCCTTCAGATGAGTTTCTTTGCATGTGGAATTGCAACTATACTCCAGGCGGGATTCTTCATGAAGTACCCTATCATACAGGGTCCATCATATGTACCGCTTGGAGCTCTGTGTACGATAGGCGCGACCATGGGAGTCAGTGCAATGATAGGAAGTCTGATCCCCGGAGCGATCATGATCATATTGCTGGGTATATTCAAGGGATTCTCAAAATTTGTGAGAAAGGCAATACCTCCATTTATCGGTGGTATCATCATACTTATAGTTGGAATATCACTGACACCTACAGCGGCCAAAGGGATCGCAAGCTCAGATGGAAACTTAAGTGCAAATGTAGCATCAGGTCTTACTGCTGCAGGAGTGCTCATCGTATGTATGATACTTCAGTACAAGCTTAAGCATAACAGGATACTTCACATGGTATCAGTAATACTTGCACTGGTTGCCGGAACCGTGGTTGCTGCAGCAATGGGAGCTGCGGACTTCAGCTCTGTACACGATGCAGCATGGTTCGAGCTTCCGGAGTTTTTCCACTTTGGACTTCCAAAGTTTGAGATCAAGTCCTGTATACTCATGATGTTCATTTACCTTATCGTACTTCTCGATACAACAGGAACATGGGTGACGATCAGCGCCATCACAGGTGAGGATCTCAGCGATAAGAGAATAGATCGTGCTACCATAGGTGAAGGTGTTGGATGTCTTGTTGGTTCACTGTTCGGCGGAACGCCAATGACAGGTTATTCTTCAAATGCCGGAGTCCTTGCGATCACAAAGGTCGGAAGCCGTATGGCGATCATTGCGGGTGGTATGATACTCATGGTGCTCGGCGTATGTCCAAAGCTTATGACCGTCATATCATGTATACCGACACCTGTCGTAAATGGTGTATTTGCGGTTGTATGTATCCTGCTCATATCAAATGGAATCAAGATCATACAGAGTGAGCCTCTTGATGAGAGATCATCACTTATCGTTGGAATCTCAGTCGTGGCTGCTGTGGCAACTATAGTCATTCCTACAGATGTGATGAACGCAATGCCTCAGTTCCTGAACTACTTCATGTCATCAGGTACTGCAGTTGGTGCAACCATAGCGGTGGTGCTCCAGCTCTGCCTTCCCAGAAAGAAAAAGGTTGTGAAGGTCGCGCTTGAGGGATAGCCCACTGCGTGACTTCTAAACTAGCGGTTCATTGATTTGACGATCATGGTTTGATATATTGGGTTCATAAGTTATTGAGGCCCTGAATACAGGATCATAAGAGGCTATGGTGGTGGTTCCTTCTTAATTGGGATGATAAATGTAAAAGCTTACCGCCACCGGTTTCCTCATTAATAAGGAGAAAAGCTATGAACGAGATATTGCTCAGGCGTAAAAACAAAGTGATACTTGGCATTGGTACTGCAAAGGTGGCAAATGACCGTTGCATAACGACCATTATGAAGAACATCGAAGAACTTGGATATACATTTTCCAGGGAGGTGTTTGACGTTCTCAGAACATACAGCGTCAATGAACTGACAGAATTTTATCTTGAACTCAAAGCTGCGCTTATGAAGCTGAAAGGTGCAAATGTTGTGTATATGCCTATGTATGCCGATTTCCCTAAGGGCGTTATGGATGCACATTTTTCTGAGTTGTATATAAATGCGATGGTGCATTACTGGTCGGATGGTATCCTGTATCCAAAGAATCACAGAAAGCGTGTAAATGACAGACTGCCACTTTTTGATGAGACGAAGGTCAAAGTTCTGCAGCTTGGAAGTGAGGCTGATGTGAGACAGATATTTGACAATATCTGTACGTCGAGAACATCCATATCAAGAACTGACAGGGAGGATGTAGCATATTTATTCGAGACTGAGAATATGAAGCTGCCTGATAACATACCACACAAGGAGAATGCTGCGTACATCTCTGCGCTCTATCTGCAGAAGAATCCTCTGGCAAGAGTCAGCGGGCTCAGAAAGTATATAAAGACAGCAACTGATGTGCTGAGACTCGTCACAGCAATGAGCGATGGTGATGTGAGCCTTGCGGAGAATACGAGATATAAGAGTTTTACCCGCAGACAGAGAAGGATGATCATGGAGCTTCTGTCGGGATGTCCGAATATAGAGGGGGACATGCTGAGATATAAGGAGAGATGGATCAGGATTGGAGAGAGGATCCATCCTTCTGAGTTTGACTGCAGCAGATATACTCTGGCATATGACAGGGCGATAAATGCATTTGACAAGCTGAGAAATAACAGGAAGATAGAGACATTTGCGGGAAAGGTTGAGTTTGACCTTGCTTACGGTGAGTATGAAAGTGCGCTTGCAGAACTGGTGAAGAGACCAGGTGAACTGGCAAGGAGACTGGATCAGCTGCTCAGAGTGGCACATAAAGAGTCTGTTATAAGGAGCTTTGCGTCTGTGGCGGAGAAGGTGTCAACACCAGTACTGCTTCAGGTGAGAGAGCACTTTCTGCACAGATCTGAGCATGCAGATGTGAGAGTGTTCTTCCCAAAGGGGAGCCTTGCAAAGTGCCACAGCGAGCGAAACGATCTGCCAGATATAGATGAGAGGTACTGTCAGGAAGTTGTTCGAATCTGCGAAAATGCCCTTGTGAAGATCTATGGACAGAGGGAGCCTATGGGCAAGGTGTATCTGTCTGATGATTACAGGAATTATGTGGTTCCATTCAGCCAGAGAAGTGCCAGCAAGGCGTTTAAGACTATAGTCAGAGGCTCGAGACTCCCTATGGCTTCGCAGACAAATGCTGTGAGGGCATTTATATGGTGGACGAATATGGACAAATGTGATTTGGGGTCGTATGACGATGGAAGAGTCGACATAGACCTGTCGGCGGCTATATTTGACGAGAACTGGAACTACATGGAGCATGTGTCATATACCAATCTGAAATCTGAGAAGTATAAGGCATGTCATTCGGGAGACATTGTAAATGGCGGTCCTGTGGATGGTGATGGTGTCAGTGAGTTCCTTGATGTGGACGTGGATTCCGTTGTGAGATGTGGGGCAAGGTATGTGGTGTACCAGGTGTACAGCTTTACCTGTCAGACCTATGCGGATATGCCTCACGCAATGTTTGGCTGGATGGAGAGAGCTGATGTGGATTCGGGCGAGATATATGAGCCAAAGACGGTGGAACAGAAGCTTGATCTGACGGCGGACAGCATGGTGTGCATTCCTGTCATATTTGACTGTGTGAAGAGGGAGTTCATCTGGTGTGACATGAATATGTCGCTCAGTGGCATCCATGCGAATATCGGTGGTAATAATCTGGAGAGCAATCTATCTGGAGTTGCGGCGGTATGCTATTCCATGGTGAATGTGAAGAAACCAGATCTCTATGATCTTATCGCGCTCAATGTCATGGGCAGAGGAGTGCTGGTGGACAACAGGGAGGATGCTGACATTGTGTTTGACACTGAGTTGTATCTGAATAATGACACAGTGGAGAATGAGCGTGATAAAATGGTGATAACCCCATACGACACGGAGCTGTTCATGGGTGAGTATCTGTAGATACAATTTTTAGAGAATAGAGTGAGCAGTGGCAGCAGTTCCCTTGTCTTGGTCAGGTCACCCCTGTATGTCATGGAGAGGTATCGTCCTGCTGGAAGTACATAGTTGCAGTCCGAGTTCTCAAGGTATGGGGCGAAGAAGAATACGTTCTTGGTACGGTAATACCTGGACTTGGGATTGCTTCCTGGGATGTCAAGTGTATAGCAGTCGCAGGCTCCTATGGCGTCGATCCTGGTGTTGTGGCTCTGCATGTATTTGACCACATACATTCCGTGCAACCCATGTCAGGATGCGTGCCCGAAGGGATGTATAAGCATAGGCGCAAATATTACATCACTTCCAACGGTGACGGAGAATCCATGTATAGGATGTGGTATGTGTGTTGCAAGCTGTTCAGGACAGGCGATATTCCTGGTGGACGAGGATACCGGGGATGGCTATGGAACGGTTACACTTCCGTATGAATTCTTGCCTATTCCTGAGAAAGGAACAAAGGGAGTGGCACTTGGCCGTGATGGACATGAGGTGTGCGAGGCGGAGGTCGTAAATGTCAGGAGTGCTTCATCCTGGAAGATGCGTTGATGTGATGGAAGAGACAATGGGACTCATGGAGGATGGGGATTTCCTCATGGGCGGCCCGTATAATGATGCCCATGGACTTATGTTATATTTCCCTAAGAAGTCGCCTATAGAGAATTTTCCTGTCAATAATGCAAGAGACAGAAGATTCATTGCTATGCCTGCAGATCAAGTCTCAGTGCCATCATGTCACAGAGATTTGACATAGACACCATCAAGATAAAGGGCAGCTCACCGACATCGGCAAATGCGATCAAGATGAAAGAGTACATAGAGGAAAATTATCCTCAGGTAAAAAATATAGTTCTGTGCAAGGATATGGAGGAGGCACTTAAGGATGCCGACATCATAACCGAGGCAGTCTCATGTAAGGAGGGCGAGTGGCCAGAGTACAAGCGAGAGTGGCTCAAGCCCGGAGCGCTGGTCATCTCTACAAGTACCTTCAATATGGAGCATAAGAGCATTGTTGACCTGAAAAAAGTCATAGACAACTACGGAATGTACGAGAACTACGCAGAGGAAGATAATGTTGGATATGATGCGGAGGGCAACAGACTCCACACAGGCTGCATGGGAGAGGACTTCGTATACATGGTGCAGGATGGATTGATAGAGAGGGATTCCCTTACTACATTCGGGGAGATAATCCGTGGCAAGAAGCCCGGCCGTGAATCTGACGACGAGATCATCCTCGTATCCATAGAGGGCATGCCGACAGAGGATGTCGCCTGGGCATATGAATGTTACACCTATGCCCTTGTCCATGATATAGGCACGAAGCTCAAAGTGTGGGATCACCCATATGCATTTTAACAATTCTGAGAACCAGCTTTGAATAATAAGTCGTAGTCAGGCTCAAAACATATATTCAGCAAAAAAGCCGTGTATGTACATGGACAATCGGTAGTGAATACAGCCGAGCTTCGAGCATTTCTGTGCTAAGGCATAGCACGCAAACGCCCTTATCGCGTGCGGAGCCGCATGCATATAGAAATGCTTGAAGCGACAGCTGTAGAACGTGATTGACCATGTACATACACGGACTTTTTTATGTTGGATATATGTTTTGAGCCGTCCGTCAATTACGCTTCAAACAATTGGTGACAAAGTTTAATGGTTTCAGGGTTTGTGCTGCTGCTGTAGAACTCCACAGTGCCCTTCTCTATGGAAGGCGTGAGAAGCTCAGCGATGCGCAGTCTCCTCTGAAGCTCCAGGGCGGTGCCGTGGGCTCCGTTGAAGATCTTCACGTCAGGTCCTGCTATGCGCTGTATAACCTTTTCCACAAAAGGATAATGAGTGCAGCCGAGAACGATTGCATCCACATGCTTCTCCAGAGATGGGGCGAGCAGTCCCTTCAGGAATTCAGTGATCTCCTCACCGTCGAATATTCCTCTCTCAACATAATCTGCAAGGCCCGGACATGGAACCGGGTAGATATCGGACTCCTTTGAATAATGTTTCATGAGTTCATGAAATTTAGGTAGAGCCAGTGTGGCAGGCGTCGCCATGACAGCTACCTTGTCGTGCTCCTTCCACAGAACCGCAGGCTTCAGAGCCGGTTCAATACCGATGATCGGTATGGAAGGATACTGCTGTCTCAGTGTCGAGGCTGCAACACTTGTGGCGGTGTTGCAGGCGATGACAATCGCCTTCACATCCTTTGCGAGAAGAAAATTGGTACACTGCTCCGATCTCTCAAGAATAGCCTCTCTGGTCTTTGTTCCGTAAGGTGCGTGTGCCGAATCGCCAAAATATATATAATTTTCACAGGGCATGAGTTCCACGATGTCCCGTAGAACGCTTATTCCGCCGAGCCCTGAGTCGAATACTCCAATTGAACGTGTGTCCATAATAAAATCTCCAATGTTTTGTATCACTTGTATTGATAGTTTATCTCCAACCTAAAATTATACTATTATAGTCAATAAAAAACAACTTACGGAAGTATATATTATAGAAGTAACAGAAAATCCGAGCGTAAGGAAGATTAAATGTTTATAAACTGTATAGACTATTCACAAATAGTGGTGTTAGAATGATACGAGTCACAAAGAAAGGCGGATGATGACATGGCACGAGATTTGGTTTCTATAGTAAAAGAGAAAATGATTGAATACTATGCCGGGGATTCCAGACGGGTACATCACTTCCTGAAGGTTCATTCATTTGCGAAGCTGATAGCTGAGATGGAGGGCATGGAGCCCGACGAGATGCAGGTCCTGGAGATCGCAGCACTTGCCCACGATATAGGCATAAAGAACGCAGAACTGAAATATGGATATAATAATGGCAAGCTGCAGGAACAGGAGGGACCACCTGAGGCAAGACGGCTGCTCAGAGAGGCAGGTGCAGAAGATGCCGCAGTGGAGAGGGCATGTTATCTGGTGGCACATCACCACACCTACAGGAATATAGACGGTCTGGATTATCAGATACTGGTGGAGGCCGATTTCCTCGTCAACATGTATGAGGATAAGGCGGACGCAGATACTATAAGGACGGCATACGATAATATATTTGCCACGGAATCCGGCAAAATGCTGTGCAGACAGCTCTTTTCGCTGGAATATTGAAAAAAAGATGAATTATGTTATACTTAACAGGTCAGAGATGGTGACAGTGTAGATGCCACTGTCAGATTTGGAGGAGAAAGATGAAGCTTTATATATCAAAGTTACTGTCTACAGCTTTGCCAATAGTAGGAGTGCTGTGTATATTTGGATTTGCATTTGCAGGAAATATAAGCATGGGCTGGATTCTGTTCGTAGTGCTTGCGCTTATATCAGGCATTATAAACACCATATTCTTCAGATGTCCGCACTGCGGCAAATCAATACCGGCAAACTGTACGGTCAACCAGAAGTATTGTCCTCTGTGTGGAGAGGATCTCGGTATGAAGCCTTCAAGAATAAGCTACTACGGAAAATGCCGCAAGAATAAGAACGGAGTTATGAGAGGTTATTCCACAGTTGGACCTATGGTATTCATAGTAAGCCTGCTCATATTGTTCCTCATTGTGGTGGCTGTATTTGGAGTGGACAGTCTCAATAAAGGTATGGGAAGGATTGCAGTCATACTTGCATTCTGTGTGAGCGCTATACTTGCGATATTCTGCAGGATAGCGGTATCATCGGCGGTGAAGATGGATGACAAGGCGATATATTTCAGTAAGATACCATTTATGTGGAGAAAATACGAGATAGATGATATAGTAGAGAATGAGCGCGTTGTAGAGCCGTTCTATCATGTGAACAGAGGATACATATTTGCAACCTCAAATGGAATGGTGGCTATACCGATGGCATCATATGCAGGTGGCCAGGAGTTCTTTACGGAATTTACCTCAAGGATAGGTCAGAGCATGCCGGATGTGAGACCGGATCTTGTGTTGTCCAAGAGATCAGATCAGGCAAAGGCTGATGAAGAGCACTATGAGGAAGCGGTGAAGCTTTACAACGAGCATTACGGTGAGAAGAGATAATACACAATTAATTAATGAAAGGATAACGAGATGGACGTAAAAGACATTGGAAAAAAGATTGAGAACGTGGAGCTTGTTGAGGCTATGCACGCAGTTAGAGAAAATGAGAACAAGGATACACTTAAGCAGCTCTTTGAGTCAGTGGTTCATGCAGTATTTATAGTTCCTGCAAAGTTTGACCAGGAGCCAAAGCCTGATGAGAATGGAAAGGTTACATTCCAGGACGGAGTGAAGATCAACTTCTCACTTCTGACAAATGAGCAGGGAGACAAGGTACTTCCATGCTTCACAGATTATGAGTCGATGGCTTCATCGCAGTTTAACGATGGCTTCCAGAGAATAATACTTCCATATAAGCAGCTTGAGGATCTTGTGTTCAATTCAAATGGAAACATAAGCGGAATAGCTATGAATCCTTTCACTGAGAACTGCTTTATATCAGGAGAGTTTATCCGTCAGTACAGAGAGCGCTCACGTACAGGACTTGTACAGAGCAAGATCAAGCCAGGCGCAACAGTCAAGCTCAGAACACCAAAGTATCAGCCGATACAGATGCTTGATGCTGCAAGAGAGTATCTGGCAGACAAAGAGAATGTTGACAGAGCGTATATACAGATGATGGAGGAGCAGGGACAGGAGGATAAGTATCTTGTTGCTCTTGAGGTAAACGGAGACGAGAAGCCTGTATTTGCCGGACTCATACCTCTTATGAAGCCTCATTCATTTGGCATCGAGGTGGCACTGGTCAGAGCAGACAACATGCTTGGTAAGAAAGTGACAGAGGTGACAGAGCCGTTCTATGTTAGAGCCGGACTTGAAAATTAAATGAGAGGATCGTTATGTTAAAAAAATATCTGACTATATTTCTTATATCCATGGTACCAATACTTGAGCTTCGAGGCGCCATACCGTATTCGGTGGGCTTTGGACTTCCGAGTATACCGTCATTTATAGTGTGCGTCATAGGCAATATGATACCGGTTCCATTTATATACTGGTTTGCAAGACGTGTGCTTGAGTGGGGAAAAGACAAGAGATTCATAGGCAAATTCTTCACATGGTGTCTTGTGAAGGGAGAGCACGGCGGACAGAAGCTCATGGCAAAGTCCGGCACTGGAGTGTATATCGCACTTCTGCTGTTCGTGGGAATACCACTTCCGGGAACCGGGGCGTGGACAGGAACACTGGCAGCCAGCTTCCTTGAGCTTGACTGGAAGAAAAGCGTTATCATGGTCATGCTGGGAGTGATCATGGCAGGAGTGATCATGTACCTTGGAAGTATAGGATTGTTCGGAGCGATAGGTCTTTTGAAATAATACTGATATAAGTAAGATTTACAGAGAGGTTGATAAATATGGCATTTAATCCGGGAATGATGTTTAAGATCAAAGGAGCCTGGGAGCGGTTCGTCCAGAATCATCCAAAGTTCCCTATGTTCCTCAGAGCAGCCGCTGCCACAGGAATAAAGGAAGGCTATATAATAGAAGTGAAGATCACAGATACAGAGGGCAAGACCATTTGTACCAATGTGAAGCTCACAGATTCCGACATGGATCTCATAGATGTCATAAAAGACATGAGTACAAACGGAAGATAGACGGACAGGATCAAATATACTAGAAATTATATAAAAGACTTCTTGACTTGCATAGGTCGATTGTGTTATTGTAGACTTTGCGATGAAAGAGGTCTTTTTTTTGTGCCTTAAAATAACAATGGAGGTAAGTGGAAATGCGCGTTAAAATAACATTGGCATGTCAGGATTGTAAACAGCGTAATTACAATATGACAAAGGATAAGAAAACGCATCCAGACAGAATGGAAACAAAGAAGTACTGTAGATTCTGCAAGGCTCATACAGTACACAAGGAGACAAAATAGTCTGAACCAGTAAGGAGGAATAGAGTTATGTCTAAATCTAGTAAAGAAGAAAAGTCAAATACTCTCAAGAGAAGCTGGTTTCAGGAATTAAAGGGAGAGTTCAGAAAGATTACATGGCTTGACAAGAGCTCCCTTGCAAGACAGTCATTTGCGGTAGTTGTTTCCTCAGTCGTACTCGGCTGTATCATAGCTATCGTAGATTGGTTGATCCAGATTGGTTTGAATTTCATAGTTGGGTAAAGGATGGTGAAGAATATGTCAGAGGCAGAGAATGCAAGATGGTATGTTGTTCATACCTACTCAGGATATGAAAACAAAGTAAAGGCTGATATTGAGAAAACAAAAGAAAACAGAAATTTACAAGACCAGATTTTAGAGGTAGTCGTTCCGGTTGAAGATGCCACAGAGATTAAGAATGGTAAGCCAAAGTCGATCGAGAGAAAGATACTTCCTGGTTACGTTCTCATCAACATGATCATGAACGATGTTACATGGTATGTTGTACGTAATACCAGAGGAGTTACAGGATTTGTCGGATCAGATCCAAGAAAGCCTGTACCACTCACTGATGAGGAGCTGAGCAATCTGTATCAGACCTCAGAGGAGGTTGTCATCGATGTTGAAGTGGGAGACTCAATAACGGTTACTTCAGGTGCCTGGGAAGGCACAGTAGCAACAATTAAGGCAATTAATACTGCAAAACAGACCGTAGCCATCGAAGTAGAAATGTTTGGTCGTGTGAATACTGTTGATATTGCGTTTGCTGATATCAAGAAGTTGTAATTATCAAGTGGATTGTACCACAGTATTTTGGAGGAATGCTAAAATGGCAAAGAAAGTAGAAGGATACATCAAATTACAGATACCTGCAGGAAAGGCAACTCCTGCACCACCTGTTGGACCAGCTCTTGGTCAGCACGGTGTAAATATCGTTGCTTTCACAAAGGAATTCAATGCAAGAACAGCTAATGAGGGTGACATGATCATTCCTGTTGTTATCACAGTATACCAGGATAAGAGCTTCAGCTTCATTACAAAGACTCCACCTGCATCACTTCTTATCAAGAAGGCATGTAACATCAAGTCAGGTTCTGCAAACTCAAAGAAGACTAAGGTTGCAACAATTTCTAAGGCTAAGGTTCAGGAGATCGCTGAACTTAAGATGAAGGATCTGAACGCTGCAAGCCTTGAGTCAGCTATGAGCATGATCGCTGGAACAGCTCGTTCAATGGGCGTTACAGTTGAAGAGTAATACAGATATTTAGTGGGAGGGTCGCTCCCGATATGACCACAGGAGGTTTATAATAATGATAAAAAGTAAGAAATATGTAGATGCAAGCAAGCTCTATGATAAGACCGCTGCTTACGAGGCAACTGAGGCAGTTGCTTTAGTTAAGAAGATGGCTTCAGCTAAGTTTGATGAGACAGTAGAGGCACACCTCAGACTCGGTGTTGATGGACGTCACGCTGATCAGCAGGTTCGTGGTGCCGTAGTTCTTCCACACGGAACAGGTAAGACTGTTAAGGTTCTCGTATTTGCTAAGGGTGCAAAGGTTGACGAGGCTCTTGCAGCAGGCGCTGATTACGCTGGTGGAGACGAGCTCGTGCCAAAGATCCAGAACGAGGGATGGTTAGACTTCGACGTTGTTGTTGCAACACCTGACATGATGGGCGTTGTAGGACGTCTTGGTCGTGTACTTGGACCAAAGGGTCTCATGCCAAACCCTAAGGCTGGAACAGTTACTATGGATGTAGCTAAGGCTATCTCAGATATCAAAGCTGGTAAGATAGAGTACAGACTTGACAAAGCCAACATTATCCATGTGCCAGTGGGAAAAGTTTCTTTCACAGAGGAACAGTTAAACGAGAATTTCCAGACTTTAATAAATGCTATTGTTAAGGCAAAGCCAGCTGCTGCTAAGGGTCAGTACCTTAAGAGCGTTGTAATTGCTTCAACAATGGGCCCTGGTGTAAAGATCAACACAACAAGCTACGTATAAAAGCCGGTTGACCTGAGCATCAGTCACACAAAAGCCCCACACCACTATGAGATATCTTCAGGATATTGCGTAGGGTGTGGGGCTTTTTGTATGCAAAAAACGATGACAATAAATACTGATCAACATAAAATAGATTATCTAAATACATATTGACAACTATATCCAAAAGTAAGATACTGTATATAACATAAATGGAGAGGATGAGTATGGCGACAAAAATAAATATTAATACAAAACAGTTACATGCGGATATAAAGGCGTTGAAGGACGATATTGATGCGAGTATGCGCGAAAGACTTGTTATTCAGTGTGGATATGAAGAACTTGCGTCACAGTGGAGCGGGCCGGCCGCAAAAACTTATGATGAAGGATTTCGAAATGCTATGACCAATATGAAGGCTTTATATAGTGATCTTAAGGATAAGATAGATGGCGTTTATGACATGTGTAAATTGTTTGAGAAGTGTGAAGCTTCTGTATTGGATAGGATTCAGGAACTCTGATCGAGCAAAATTCAGGAAGGAATGGTTATGTGAAAAGCGATACAGAAATAATAGTGGTGCCATTAAGGCAAATGTTGCTATTTGAAAAACTATTTGCGCAGAACTATGCGGATATGCTTGTACGATTTGGAAGTATTATAGAAACGTGCAACAAAATAAATGGTTATTGGGAAAGTGATGGATGGACAGAGATTTATGAAGATATGGCAGACAAATCAGATCGTATGAATGAGATCGTAGACGATATGACTAATTACTATAAGGATATTGTAAATATTACAGAAAGCTATGATGCTGTGGAAGCAATTAATGTGGATATTGGAGAATCTTTGTCGGGAGACGTAATTAACTAAAAGGAATATTGGGTTAAAAAGTAATATTAAGGGGTAAATGATGGACGGCACTGGTATAGAACTATATGTACATCTTGAGAAGCTGGAGGACGAAGTAGAACAATTTAATAACGTCAGTAAAAACTTTGGGGATTACATAGATATGTATAAAAGGCAGATGGATATTATACGATACAGCAAAATGGCAGATGAGTTATATGACATGCCAGCACTTATAAGAACTTATGATGAGTTTGTGGAAGAAGCTGATCGGTTGAACAAGTTTTCAAAAGCTTTGCAAGATATATACAAAGAGTATAAGACGTGTAATGATACATATACTCAGATGGGTATAGATCTTGGAAATCAATATGCAATTACCCCGTGGACAAAGACAAATGAAGGAAAGATAGTCATTGGAACGAGCATAATAGTGGGATTGCTGGTGATTGCTATTGTAGCACCAGAGGTTACTGCTGCAGCGATGTCTACTGGCACAATGACAAGTACAACAGCAGCAACTATGATAGAGACAGTAACGGCAGATATGGCGTTTTATTCTGCGTCAAATGCGATGATATCAGCAGAGGAGGCATGCTTAGAGGCATGTCAAAATGGAACTGATCCAATGGCAGCTTTTGCTGATAGCTATATGTGGGGAGCTAAAGAAGGAATGTTAAATGGTGCATTGCAAGGGGTGGGTGAGGCTGCAATTGTAGTTAGATGCGCAAAGACAATGACAAATACTGCGGCCTTTTTAACCCCATATAAAATAACAGGGTATGTAAATGCTGTTAATTTGGCAGTGATTGGAGGTAATTCGGCTATATCGACGGCATTATATAGTGATAGGGAAAAATCACATTGTAGAAATGTTTCGTTTGAAGAATCTGCGAAATATTATAATGGCCAAGTGCTTGAATCTTTAGAGGAGCAGATGTATACAGATTCATTTGTAAATGGTGTAGAAGCTTTGAAAACGTCAAAATCAAAAATGAAAACTAATGGAAATAAAGAAAGTGAAATTGGTAAAATTGCATCAAAAGAGAAAAGTGTTCGAGAAATTACAAGTAAAAGTGAAGGATATAAACAGAATCAGACTTTTTTGAATGGGGAAAAAGCAATACGTAATACTCAGGGAAGCATAAGTCCGACTTTGTATAAGGATGGAAGTTGCATTGATGTCAGAAGTTATAATATTCAAAATGAAAGTGGAAGGGCAAGGCTTATCAAAGACGTTACGATCAGAAGTCAGAAAATGAAAGATAATTTACCGGAAGGAACAAAGCAGACAATAGTTATTGATGCGAGGGGACGACGTATAGCAAATAGTGATTTAAAAAAACTGTATACGAAAGTAAAATGTGCATTAGATAGTGATGTTGAAATCAGATTTATCAGGTGAGTAATGTTTAAAGAAAATATGAATAATAAGGTTTTTACAAAATTTTCGGGCGTTGAGAGTGATCTAAAATTACAGGATATTCCCAAATTCAATAGATATAGCAATGATGTAAAGAGAGACATAGGGATTATAACAATGATGTTAATGGCTTTTGCTGTGTTATGCTTGCGTGGCTATTACGTACATTTTAATCCGAAAACAGGAAGACCGTTGGGGGGCTATACGCTAAATATGTTTGTTAAGGCTTTGGCAGCAGCGGTTGAAGGAATAATTGTAGCCTGGGGAATCCTACGCATTGATATTCGCATCAGAAAAGAAGAAAAAATTCCCAGAAAGGAAATAAAAAGACAGAGAACAAAATATATAGAGGGTATTAGCAAACAGATAATTTTTTACAGAGAAGCTGTTTTGGGGTGGATGAATGAAAAATTCGTACCTGCTGAAAATTTGATAGCTAGAATTATGAGGGGAGAGAAAAAGATTCGCAATCAGGGAGATGTAATGCTTACATATAGACTAGGAACAGGTGATCTGGATATATCAGAGCATATCTTACTTCCCAATATGGTAAATACACCACAGAATATTAAGTTAAAGAGAACTTGTAAAAAACTCAAAGAAGAATACGGAATAATACATGATATCCCAAAAGCTATAAGTCTGGACGAGGTGGGATTACTTGGTGTAGTAGGACAAGGTGACAAGAGGAAGGCATACGATATAGTTAGGGCATTGTCTACGCAGATTTTGGTAAGTGAAGTGCCAGAGAATCTTAAGGTTGCATTTGTGTATGATAGTGTTCATAGTAAGGGGTGGAATAAATATGAGTCGTTTACGAGAACTCAGATGGAGACGGGCATTAGTCTTGTAGCAGGCACTCCTGAAAAAAGAGGAAAAGTATTAGACATGCTGGCACAGGCAATCGAGGAAAGAAAGGCTTTGAATGGAGTCGGCGTAGAAAATATGAAACCGCGGTACATAGTGTTTGTAGATGATATGGCTTTATTGGAAAATCATAGAATTGTGGAAGCACTGCGTGATGATCTGTGTGTCTGTGCATTTACATTTATTTTGGTGGAGGATTGTATAGAGAAGCTTCCGGGAAATGTTGAATATGCACTTGTTGATTCATCGGAATTTTCAGGAGTCTATTCTATGTCAGATGGTTCATGTATGCCGGTGGTATTTGATAAATTATCAGAGCAAAAATTTGATAAATATATAAAGTACATGAAGAGTGAAAATAAAAACATTGCGGGGAGGTGATTTGTGTTGGAAAAAATAACAGATTATGAGTATGCTCAAATAGAATCCGCTATAAATGGTATATTGGGAATCCGAAATAATATAAGTCAATATATTCTAGATAGTTTATTTCAATCGGCAGAAAGCTTTAACAAGAATTGGAAGGGCGAAGCGGAGACCTTATTCGTAGGTAAACTTGAGCTGCTATACAATGCAATTAGTGACACAAATACCGCAGCATATAATATGGCAATGAGTATGAGTGAGCAGGCATCCGAAATTTATAAAAAACAAAATGAGAAATAATTTAATGGAAAAGGGAGAGCTAAAACAATGGCAGATACAAAGAAATATGGCTGGAATGTACAGATAGATGGTGTTCAATATCTGGTGGAGTACATGAAAGGAAGTATATTTATTAATGGTGGGGAGGCTTTCAAGCTCAGATCACTGGAGAGAACAGGCACCTTAAGAAAAGATAAACAGTTGAGCTATACAGTTCCGTTAGCAGGAAAAGAACTGAATCTGGTTATAAGCGCAGTGAGTGGTATCAGTCTCATTATGGATGGAATGGATCTGGGAACATATCCAGATGGTGCAGGAGCTAATCAAAAAGCTCCTGCCTGGATAGTAGTATTTTATGTATTATATTTTATAGAATATTGGGGAATAATGGGTGGTGCCATAGGAGGCTTGCTGCTCGGAACTGCGGCAGTTGTGACGTTTATGGTTGCTAAAAGTGAGAAGCTTTCTACGGGCGTGAAGTTGGTAATATGCATAGCATTATACGTTGTTGCTACTGCGTTGGAGCTGGTTATAAGATCTGCATTAGTAGGGGTGTCTGGCCGGTACAGATAAAATAAAGCCACATACCATATGAAAAATCTGTAAGATATTTCGTGTGGTATGTGGCCTTGTTCTTTATCTTGTATAACTAACTAGGAAATGGTTCCGTTAGCTGAACATGATATAGTAACTGATTTAGTAACTGTCTGAAGCAGTACGCCTTTTGAGGAGTACTTTTTCCCAACTGTACTAGCAGTTGCTTTGTTGCCAGATCTTGAACAAGAAGGTGTGGCTACCTTCCAGTATGAGCTATTAGAAGTTGCTACAGCTTTAGCGGATGTGCATGTGCTGGAAGAACCTGTATAACGGAATGTTGCTGCAATCTGAAGACTCCAGAGAACGTTTCCGTTAGAATCATTGCAGTATATAGTTTTGGAAGCACTTTTGGTTTTTGTGGCTCTACTCAGAGATGGCTGAGATGGCATTTCCTCGATAACTTCCACAAATGTAAGAGAGTCATCGCTCGTATCTTCTTCTGCGGCCTTAACAGTTGGAACGTTTATTGTAGACAAACAGATGAAGATCATACAACATATAGCTAATAATCTACGTAATTTTTTATTCATATTTATTCCTCCGTATCAGTATTATTGTTATTATCATTATTCTGAGTTTCCGAGCTATTATTTAATTGTGCGTCTTCAGCAGAATCTATCCGTGATTTATCAGATAAATCATCTGGCGTTACACCCTCTTGAATGACAATAGTAGTTGATGCAATATCACTACGTCTGGATATCTGCCATTCCTTATACAACATAACTGATATACATATTGCAAAACCCAGTATAACAGAAAGCGCGGTAATGAAAATATATTTTCCATATTTCTTTCCGTTCATGTTGTGGCATATAGTATCTGTGCCTAAATATTCAATATATGTATTGGCACAATCCTTGGGACTTCCAAACTTTTTAGACAGATGTGATACTGTGATCAACTCGCCTTCAAAACTTACTGCGTAATCATACATAGAACTACGCAGCATCTTTAAATATCTCTTTTCCCCCTTTCTGTATATTGGAAACTCTTTTTTAATAGCTTTAATATACTTATCTACAGTTTTTTCGTTTTTTTCATATGCTGAGTTGGCTGAGTTGGTGTTCATTTTCATTCTCCTTTTAATACAATTTCAATATGAACTAATATTATTTTATACTAAAATATCAGAAAATCAATAATGCTTTTGACATTAATAAACAAATTTTGTCAAAATGTGGCTGTTAGTTACAAAAATATAAACAAATAAATTTAGAAAAACAAAACCATTGTTGACAAAACGGTTTAAAAGATGTAATACTAAAAATACAAAATAATTGAATGGAGAAAGATTATGTCGGATAAGATAAATGTCGATACAAGGAAGCTGCACACAGATCTTGTGATTATACAGGACTGTCTGGATCAAAGCACAATTGACAGACGAAACATCCAGAATGATTATCAAGATCTTATTAAAGAATGGAAAGGCCCTGCAGCAGACTCATTTAATACAAAATTTGAGAACAGCGATAGTAAAGTAAAATCCATGTATGAGGATCTTCAAAAGAAAGTGGACTCATTGCTTGATGTATGCAATACGTTTGAGACTTGTGAAAAAAATGTAATTGCTCTGATTGGCTAGGGTGCTTAATAACGGAGGGAAAGTATGTATGTTGAGACGGTGAAAGTACCGATAAATAAACTGGAAACATTTCATGATACCTTGATCAAGGGGGCAACAGATCTGGGAAATCAGTATGATACGATCATATCAACCTGTGGCAAGATACAGGAATATTGGGAGAGTGAAGGCTGGGCAGATATTTATTCTGATCTTGTATCGAAGATGGATACTATGCAGGCATTTATGGAGGATATGTATTCGTATGGTGATACATTGGGTGAGGTTATAGGAAACTACATCACTGCTGAAGTTGTGAATGGTGATATGACCTCATCGTTACCAGATAACATAATTCGCTGAAGGGATGTAAGCACATGGAAAAAAAGATTAGTGATTTGGACTATTCAGAAATAGCAGCGGCTATAAATGGCTACTTGAATTCAGAAGCAAGTATAAAGCAGTATGTTTTATCTGATTTGGGAAGTGAAGTCGAGACTATAAGAAAAAACTGGAAAGGGGATGCAAGTGACAAATATATTGGAAAACTCGAAAGTGTATACAATGACATATCCAATACATGTACAGCACTTGAAAATTTAGGCGTGGGTATGAGCCGGGAGGCTTCAAATATATACCAAAATCAATAATAGAAGGAAGGATCAAGTATGGGAGCATTTTCAGTAACATCGTCAGAGATGACGAAAAGAACAACAGAGCTTCGCTCGAAAAATCAGTCTCTTAAGAAGCAGATATCAAAGCTCAGAGACAGTAAGGAGGCTCTGAACAGTACATGGGATGGTAGCGCGAAAAAAGCTTTCAGCTCTGCAGTTGAGAGTGATGTTTCACAGATGACAAATTTTAGTAATCTGATAGAACAGTATTGTTCAGCGCTGGACAATATAATAGCTAATTATGAAACTACAGAAGCCACAAATGCAAATACAGTGGCTCAGAGAAAGTATTAAAGGGAGGAAAATACAGATATGTCAGATATGAATTTGAAAGTCACCCCGGCGGAATTGGAGGCTAAGGCTGCTGATTTTAAATCAGTTATGACTCAGACGAAATCGTTGACAGATGATATGATGAATGATGTCACTGGACTTTCATCATCATGGACAGGAGATGCGTCTGCATCGTATATAAACAAATTTAGAAAACTGCAGACGGATATGGATACCATGGGCCGAATGATTAATGAACATGTAAATAATCTTACAGAACTTGCTAAAGAATATACGACAACAGAGAAAAAGAATGCAGCGGCAACGGAATCGCTTGCAGCAAATATTATTTCGTAGGAAAGAAGTGCCATCTCTGATAGCTATCAGAGATGGCATTTTGAGATTGAGGAGGTTATTATGATTGAGTTTAAGAAATATCTGCCGATCGGTTCGGTTGTGTTATTAAAGAACGCAAATAAAAGGCTGATGATATATGGAAGATTGCAGAAGGCAGAGGATTCAGATAGCGTAAGGGATTACATAGGATGCCTTTATCCAGAGGGAAATATATCTACAAAACAGACGTATATGTTTGATCATGACCAGATAGAACGGGTATATTTTGTTGGATTTCAGGACCCGGAAGAGTTTGAATTTGTTGACAAATACCTGAATGAGGAAAATAATGGAAAATAGAGGAGTTCTTTTGTATGTAGACCTTGGCAGGCTTGAAGATGAACCTTACAGATTATCAAAGATATATGATACACTTGGACAGT
>NZ_QTMI01000009.1:0-10584 GCF_003603115.1 Coprococcus sp. AF19-8AC
CTGCCCGTAATTGTATAGCAGAATGTTCTCCTAAGGTCTATTCCATATCCCTCCGCACTTACACTGTCATATCCTATCGGCAGCATATATCCATTACACATCTGTGCAACATCATTACGCCTCTTGAATATCTCCCACGTAGGTTTTTCTGGAATTTCAGGAACACCTTCCGCTACCTCAGTAGCTCCTTCAGCCATAGATGCACACATATTGCGAAGTAACTCTATACGTTCCATATCATCGCACCTATCCGTAGCTATCGCTGTCTGGAATTCCATTACTTCTCCATCGACCTTTATGAGTCCTCTTCCCTTTAGATTTTCCGGTTCAAGCTCCACTCTTCCTGTTCTCAGAACCGATGAGTACATATACTTTTCATTCAGGCTCAATGCCACTGTTTCAGATATATTGTCTTCTATCCTTCCAGGTATTCCCGTATTACCAAATCCATTTGCAGTTACAATCGTATATATTCCATATGCAGTACCATCATGAACAATCTTCTGCATATTATCATCATATATTTCTGCTGTTTTTTCACGAAATCCAGCATAGTTATCTATTATGAACACTACTGCAGGCATATCGTTTTTGTTAACTTTTTTATAGGAGTTGAAGCTTATTCCACCAAGAATATTTTTTCTTGTAGATATAATCCTGTTTATTAAGAATATCAGTTTCCTAATTCTGTCATCATCATCCTCGCTAACAAAACCGCCAACCTGTGGAGCCTGTTCAAAACACCGCAAAGATTTATTGCTAAAGTCTGCTATGTATATATTTACTTCTGAAGCTTTATATCTGGTTATCAATGATGCAATAAGTGTCTGAACAAAGGTACTTTTACCACTTACATTCGTTCCACATACTGCAATATTTCCAGCATCCGCAATATCGATCCTATATGGTTTCTGACTTTGCCTTGATGGATCATCGTACATTCCTATAGTTGCCACCAATGAATATGCATCATCTGATTTATTTATCGGATATTCATCATCTATATCGTCTATAAATATAGGATTAGCTATTGGTGGTATCCACAAACTATAATCTCTGTTATATCCATTTTCTCTTGCTACCTTGGCCAAATACTCTTTAACCGCATCCAACTGCGTTACGCTGTTTGCCGGATTTGACACTTTGGCAATTTTCTTCTTTCTTATAATCTCCGAACCAGAAGCTGAAAGTATCGCAGTTCGTGTATCTTCACCAGAAACCGCATCTCCCCGATACTCAGCTCCACTCCAGCCAGACTGGAATAGCTCATACACTTCATCATTTCCAACCTGCAGATATCCCCTTCCTGCCTGAGTTATAAAAGCAGCATCCTCCTTGTGCAGCATCTCTTTACTGTCCTGCTTATCCTGCACTCTAAGACACAGCTTAAACTTGGAATTCGACCAGATATTTTCGTCGACTGTTCCTGCTGGTTTCTGCGTAGAAAGGATCAGATGAACACCAAGGCTTCGTCCAACCTGTGCAACACTTATAAGCTCCTTCATAAATTCCGGCTGTTCTCGCTTCAGCTCGGCAAACTCGTCCACTATTATAAACAGATGTGGTACCGGAAGTTCTACCTCACCGGCTTTTACAAGCTTGGTATAATTATTAATATTGTTCACTCCGGCCTCATTGAAGACTCTCTGTCTTCGCATATTCTCGCTCTTTATGGACACCATAGCTCTCTTTATCGCACTTCCTGACAGATTCGATATTGCTCCTATCATGTGTGGAAGACCATCAAACAGGTTTGCCATTCCTCCGCCCTTATAATCAATAATGAAAAAGCCTATATCATCAGGGCTGTAGTTTATCGCCATTGAGAGAATATATGTCTGCAGCGTCTCCGACTTTCCCGATCCTGTAGTTCCCGCAACAAGCCCATGGGGACCATGATATTTCTCATGTACATCAAGAATACAGTCCTTGCCACCAGCCGACTGACCTATGACAGCCCGCATACTGTTGTAATTTTTGTTTGTCTTCCATCTGTCGAGAACCCGCAATTCTTCCAGCCTTTGTATTCCCAGCATATCAAAAAATGTAAGGCTGTCGGGTATACCGCCAGCCTCCACATCTTCGTTCACCTTTATAACTGCTATTCTGTCGGCAAAAGCTGCCAGTTGACTTTCTGTCACCTTATCAAAATCTACATGGCTATACTCATCCGTCTTCATCCTATGGATTCCCGAAAACTGTTTGTCGATTATAAGCTCATAAGTAGTGTCATTCAACAACTGCGATTCCTTATCAGCCAAGGTTACCACTGTGAAAGAATATTTCTGTGCATCTGTTGTTATGTACTTATTTATCGCATGCCCTTCCAGCAGAGAAGTATCAGCAACAAACAACACAATGTGAGTAAACTGTCGCTTCTCTATAGTATAATCTTTCTGTTCCCGGTCTCTCAGAATATCAATAATTCTGAAAAACAGGTCGTCCACTGAGCTTCTATCTGACGCCATCAGTCTCTCACTATAATCATCGAGCCACACATGCGGCATAAACCTATAGTTCATCCATTCACTGCTATCAGTTTCAGAATCGAATGCAAATGCAAGTTTTACATCACGATAAGAATTATTCGCTGCTATCTGTGCAATCATGGTTCTTGCCACATCAAATGCTTTGCTCTTATCTCCCACTCCAACTATACCTATTATACCTGTAGCTCCGAGATCCACGCCCTGCGGAACATCCTTTATTCGTGAATATACAGCCTTTACTTTGCCCGGAATCTGTATCAATTCATCATCAGACTGTTCCATTCGTATCTTAGGAACAGTTATATACTCTGACACATCCAATGTTCCCAGGCCAACTCGCTCCACCAGATAATCCTTATGATTCCTGTTTCTATTCCACAATTCAGTTGACTGATCTGTATATTGCGTTATAACATCAGGAGATTTGTACATATCTCCGAGCATATTTTTTATAGTATTCTGATTAGAAGCTATCTGTTTTATCTGCCGCCTCAGATATCTGGCATACCCAGATCTCCTGTCAAGCTCCCCCTGTGCATTTCTCTTCTTATCATAATGCATATTGATGAAGGCCCATAACACTCCTATAACCGCAGATGCAGCAGCAGTGATAAGACCTGTATACATAAGCATTCCAGAATTGCTCCCTGATGATCTGTAGCTGTACATAGCAAGAACTCCTCCAAGCATCATAGGGATCATCATCGTAAATGTTGGTCCTATAACCATCAAGAGCGGTTTCTTTTCTATCTGCTGTTTTGCCGGTGGATTCTCAATTGTCACAGACTCTATAACCGGCTCCTTCGTATTTCTGGGGGATCTGTGAAAAAATCTGTCTTTTCCCTGAACATCCTCATACTTAAGCGCCTCTGAATCCAAGTATGGCAGATTGACAATAATACTGTCTTTTAAGTCGTTCTGTATAATCACACCGATAATCTGCACACAATATATTATCCTTAAAGCACCGAGTTCTATAATATCTCCACATTTGAGCTTGTATCCTGACTGTACCAGATTGCCATCCACGGTCAAGCTACGACTGCCAGTATCACATATAATCCATCCATTTCCATTTTCCACAAATTCGGTCTGAACACCAATCATTTCCGGGCTTCTCACCACAATCTCATTCTCGTCAAGACTTCCTATTCTTATACGATGGACACCCGATATCATATATTTATCCACAGGAGTCATAAATTCCATAAGATTTCCTCTTTCGACTATTTAATAACACACTTTACAGCACTTGTGCTGGCACCATTCTGCACGTTTCCGCCTGACTTATAGCAAGGAACAACCTTAATATAATATTTTCCAGCTTTCAGTCCGGTTATGGTTGTACTGGTACCCGTTATCTTACTCTTTGAATTATATAGTGACATCTGTCCACAATCTTCACTGTCCTTCTTGTAGCCATAATAATATATCCTATATTCGCTGGCATTATACTCCTTCTTACTATTAGACCACTGTATATATAACTGTCCTGATTTTTTAGATTCTGTATTCGCTATCTTAACTATGTTTGGCACCACTTTTATAGTTCTGGTGATAGACTTTGTACTATAGTGCGCAGCATCCGCTCCCTTTGGTGTAAAGGTAGCTGTAATCACTACACTGCCAAATGCTTTGTTATTCATAACCTGAACTCTTCCACCTGCCGCATTGATCGCAAGCAATTTAGGATTACTTGATTTGAAGCTAAATGTACCCTGACAATCACTAGGTGCAACACACTCAAAGCCATGTGTTCCATTTGCATTGTGCCATGTTGTTGATATAGGACTCTTGAACGAGATCACCGGTACCTTTTTTTCAATTCTAAAATTCTTTACAACTCTCTTTCCTGATACACAGTTGGAACCATTTGCCGTAACAGTAACTGTCGCTGTACCAGGCTCTTTATTATTTGCGTATTGTACTGTATAATCTGATGCCTTCAGCTTTGCACTTCCATACGCAACTGTAACTGCAGGCTTGAAATAACTTCCGCTATATGTATAAGAATTAGCAGCTAATGTCACTGTCGCTTTTGTTATATCCGCCTGAGAAATTGTAAATGTCTTACTTACTTTTCCAGTTAAATTCTTACAACCCTCTATGGCTGCCTCCGCTTTATTTCCGGCCGATACATTATTCTTTAAAGTAATCTTATAGTTATCAGTACCCATTACCGCACCATTCAGCTTCACTGTAACCTTTGGTAACTTTGCTGTTCCGTCATATACACAAGATGCCACATCTATCGATGCAGACTGCACATTTGCAGGCTTAATTGTAAATTCCTTCTGGATCTCTCCGCCATAATCTCCACATCCAGTCACCACAATCTTTGCTTGTGTTCCTGCATTAATATTGTCTTTATAGGTGACCTTATAGTCTGTACCCTGTTCAATAACTCTTCCCTCATACTTGACCTGTACTGTCGGAGCTATCACCTTGCCTGTATATACATATGGTTTATCATCTGAAATGATCACCTCAGCACTGTCCTCTGATAAATTCAAGGCTGAAGGCTTGTACACATTATTATCCTGTCCGCTTGGAGCAATATCAAAACGGTGAGCCCCCACGACTTCATTGCACTTTAGATATGAACCAGACTTAACCTCAAGAGTCATGATACTGCCTCCACATGAGATTATCTTGTCTATTTTGCATGGCTCACTGCCTATGGCCAGTTTTTCGCAGTAGAGTCTCATGGACTGTGCGGTAAGTCCACGTATCTTCAGCTCGTCTTTATCCTCACTGTAATCTATTTTTCCATACACATACGCATCCGCTGCTTCAGACTCGGTCATGGTTATCCATGCAAGCGCTCTTCCGTTTGGTGATGTACTTAATCTTACTCCAACTGGATAATTTGCTATGCAATAATAGGTTTTTACCGCATCAGTCGAATCCGACTCATCAGCGTGTGCCTGCACCATACCAAATGAACATATAGCCAAGACAATCATCACTGCCGCTATAAGTTTTTTTACTCTCGTCATCTGAAATGCCCCCTTTACTTCCTTATATCTCCTCTGCTATTTGTAACCTTCTGTGATTCAACGCCATTTTTCTTCACATAAATTACAGGATAGTATCTGCTATACTTTGATACATTCACAGTAATAACTACTTTCTTGCCTTTCTTTACAGTTTTTATATGTGGCTTACCATATAGTTTTTTCATCTTTGACGATTCATACACTTTTACGATAACCTTTGAATTCGGAGTAGGATTATTTACTGTTACTTTTAGTGTTTTGCTGTTATGGGCAATTGACACAGATGACATCACCGGTCTTACATAATATGTAATCTTTCTTACCTTCTGCTCATATACACCATTATCACCTGCTTTTATCGTAACTATAGCTTTACCAACACCCTTTATTGTTATCTTTCCATTATTCGCTACAGAAATAACCTTAGGATTGGATGAACTATATGTAAGTCTGACTCCACCCTTTGCTGAGGCTCCTATGCTTCTCTTCACGCCCTTCTTATAATTATACTGTGTCTTTTTACTCTTAACCTGTATGCTCTGAGGTTTTCTTACCTTCACAGTGATTGTTTTTGAGCATGGCTTATAATTTGACTTTGTCTTATTATTAGCGCATATTGTTATTTTGGCTGTACCCGTTTTTGTGACTGTTATGACTCCTCTGTCATTGACCTTGAGTACATTCTCGTTTGAACTTGTGTACCTTATCTTCTCATTTCCTGAAGTCGTAGCTGCCAGGGTCATAGATGCTGTTCCACGACTGTTCAGAAGAAGCGTATATGTACCTGCGGCCTGCTTACCATCCTTCTTAACAGAAAGCTTGCATGCTGCCTGAACTATTGAGAATTTCATTGTGAGTGTGCCGATATTCTCATTTTTTCCTGTAATCTTTATAACAGCGGTTCCGACATTTTTATTATTCGAGTATGTAACATCATATGCATCTGCATTTACTACAGAGCCATCATTATCCGTAACTTTAATTACCGGTTTTATAGGCTTTCCCGTATAAGAATAACTCTTAGCCGGAATACTTACATTCATACTGTTTTCATCAAACCTATAAGCCCTCCTGATAATCACATTCTCATCAGAATCCGGAGTATATATGTTGTTACCAGCCTCATATGTATACAGATATGTTCCGGTTGGATTTCCCTCCTTGAACAAGCCGGTTCCAAAATCCGCATCCGCCGGTCTTCTTAACAATCTAACATATTGAAGATTTTTGCACCCTATAAAACAGAAATCGCCCAGTTTTGTCAGTCTTTCCGAAAAATCCAGATGCTCTAACAATTCGCATCCCGCAAAGGCACAATTTCCAACACTTGATAAATTATCAGGAATATCTATGTTCTTTATTCTGTTACAGCCCTGAAAACAATAGTCTCCCAGATTCTTGGTATACTCTGATAATTTCAAATCGGTTATGCTATAGCACTCTCCAAATGCAAACTGACCAAGTTCGTATATCTGAGATCCAGACATGTCTACATTCTTCAAACTTGAACATCTGGCAAATGCATACGCCCCCACCGACAAAGTTCCTTTCGAAAATTCCACAGACTTTAAAGAAGTACATCCATAAAAAGCCCTTCGTCCTATAGTGAGAGGTTCGTCTCCCTCTATAACCACAGACTCCAGATTTGTACATCCTGAAAATGCATTGTTACCTATATGTGTAACTCCAGGCTTTACTACAACCTTTATAACATTGAAATTAGTCCACGGCTTCTTGTCCTCCAGTCCAAAGTCAATCATCGCCTTATTTGTGGAAACATCCAATGTCAGCACCCCACTGTCACCATTATATTCAGCCCTGATTCCAGCATCCTCCGACACTGCATTCGTCGAAGCATATGCCTGTACCATTTCTGGAACAAGGCTGACCATACACATAATCACTGCTCCTACAATTACTGTAATTATCCTTCTCTTTAACTCCTTTTTCATGATCAATCACCCCACTCTTCTTCTTCTGTTATAAACTCATCTTCATTTACGCTTGATGTTCCGCTGTCCGCCTGTTCATTTGTTCCCGAACCACCAGATGATCCCGATCCACCACCTGCTGAACCGGAGCTTGCAGCCACAGACGAGCTTGTCTTCTTGCCCTTACTCACTATCAGATACAACTGAGTATCTTCAGTCATCTCAGTTCCCGCCTTTACGCTTTGTCTGATGATCACATTCTCATCAACGGTATCAGAATTCTCCTGGAGGGTACTAAAGGTGATTCCAAGGGTTGAACACTGTATAGTTGCATCATTCAAGGTCATACCTACAAAGTCAGGAAGTTTTACTGTCTGCTCTCCCAGGCTTACTGTGACCTTTACAGAACTCCCCTTTTCTATGCTGGTTCCCTGTGTATCCTGCTGTTCAATTATCAAGCCAGCCGCAACATCCTTACTATATTCTTCAGTTTCTTCAAGCTCTATACCAGCCTCTGTAGCCATAGCTCTGGCATCATCCAGAATTTCACCAACAAATTCCGGCACAACTGTCATCTCCTTGCCTTTACTGACCGTTATTCCAACTGAAGCCTTACGTTTCACCTTCATTCCCTTGGCTATATCCTGTGAGATAACGCATCCTTCTTCTACCTCAGAACTGTATTCTTTTTTCTCCTCAAGCGTTACACCAGACTCTCTGGCAATTTGTTTTGCCTCCGCCGTTGTGTGCCCAACAAAATCAGGCACAACAGATTTCCTATTAACCATCATGATAATTAACACAACTGAAACCAATACGATTCCAGCTATTACACCTATGATGATCTTCATATTGGGTCCATGCTTGTCAGAATCACCAGCTTCAAGTGCTTTTAAAATGTCTTCAAGCTCATCTCTGCTATCCTTCGCAGCTTCTCCAACGCCCGCAGCTCCAACATCATCTTCCCGCGACACAACACCATCTCCTTTACATTATTGTCAAACAATAGTATTGCATCATCAATTATTTTTGTCAACAGTCATTTAGTTTTTCTCTATTTAATTATAAAAAAATACATTGTTTTCATAACAAATGTTGTTAAGTAAACAATGTATTTTTACAAACCATAAATTTTATTATCTATTGACTAAAATCATGTCTTCTATCTCGTCACGTTGCCAATCATACTCTTCGTCTTCACCAATTGGCAGATATTGGGGCTTCTCTTGTGGATTATAAATATACCATCCTATTTGTTGAAATATCTTTAAAACTGCTCCTTTAATCTAATAATTTAAAAACAATATTTTATAATAAACATTTCGAATTCTTAATTTCTTTCATTTCTTCTTGATTCAAATTTTTAAATTCTATCCCAACGAAATAATCGTCTAAAAACAATAAATTATTTAAATCATTAATCCTATATGCATTTAGAACACACTCCTCAATATCATCTCTTAATATTAAAATTGCATTTTCTGACTTATATCCTTGATTTCTTGCCAATGTTCCTATATCTTGGCATGCCTCTGTAGAAGTAAGATTTTGCACATATCCCCATTTCGAAGCAATTGTTGCATCTGTCAAATCCAATACCTTTTGACCAGATAAATTTATATCGTAACTAATTGCATATTTAGCCGTATTTCCATGTTCCGCTAATTCTGCAACTATTGTATTGCTATCTGCACCTACATAAAATCCGCCTCCGAATCTACTTCCTTTATTAAAAAATTGTGGATCAATACCATTTAAAACACTTTGCGCTTGATTTGCACTTCCAACTGCATGTTGTACAGATAGACTTCCACCCTTAAATCTACTGGCTTCTATCAACTATATTTCTGTTATATATTTACTTGGTATTACATCAGCTAACCATACCTTTTCATTTCCAAAATAAAAAAGTATTCCATCTTCCCAAGCTCTTTTTGCATCAATTTGCAAAACACATGGTTTATTATCACGTCTTAATCCAACACTCTGTGCTGTACTAATATCTTGTGACAAATGAACATATTGTCTTCCTTGAGGTAATAGGCCATTAATTTTTATACTTGATAAAAATCTTCTAGCCGTACCATGATATAAAATATCTGGAGGTATCATTTTTTCTTTCTTTATGTGCATCGGAATTGAATGACCATAAAATGCTCTGATTTTTCCACCGCTTATTTCATGTCTCTTCTTCTCTGATTTATCTATCATAACTAATAAATCGTCTTCTGATGTACCTATCCATTTCATATCCTTATTCAGAGCATCCACTAATTGTTCTACTGACACCCAACCTTCTTCATCCATCTCCAACTCATATTCCCAAGGTGCATGACGAAGTGCATACGATACTTCTTTGCTTAATTCTTCATAATTAATCATCTGCTTCTTCCTCATCTATCATTTCCTGTATTGCTTCCTTAAACCATTCCCAGAAAGTATTATACTCTTTTCTCTGTTCATATCCAGCACTTGCAAAATCATGAATAATTTGGACTTTACTATTTTTTTTAATATCAAAACAAGCTATATCATCACTATCATCTCTTCTAGCAAAAGGAACAAGTTCTCTATCTGGATAACGTTCCTTTAATCCTTTAATTCTTTTTTCAACCTGTTCTTTGCTCATTAAGTACCAAAAATCAAAGTCCACCAGATTTAGTTCAACAATTTTTAAAAACTCTTTGGGATAATTAAATTCTTGATATACTTTACTTACATCATATATTTCCATGTTTGCCTCCTACTTTATTGTATCCATATCAAACGCTCCAAATGGATTACTATTTCTAAAAGATGCCTTTTGTTTTCCAACTCTTAGACTAATTGCATCGCCCCATGTAACAGGAACACCTTTCTTAGTTGTAAATCTCTCGATATATTCCTCAGGTAAAATATCATTATATCCATGCACATTAGCTTTAACATTAATACCAGCTTCTCTTGCAGATACAACACGTGTATTATCTATTGTTGTATATATTCCATCAGGCATTTCTACCACATCAATCGGGTCACCCTTCCACCCATTCTTCTTCATGCTATCTATAATCTCACTTGAACCATTTACAGACGATTGACTATATCTTATTTCTTTAGGATTAATTGTCTTACTTCCACCCTCACAAGTAATACTTCTTTCAGACTCCACCCGTCCTTTGCTAG